>NZ_BAAHYJ010000002.1:0-882786 GCF_054657615.1 Methylosoma difficile
CAGCTAAAGCGGTCAGCGCCAATTTCATTCCTAAAGTTAGCTTGGATATAAGCAAGACTGGCAATGGCAATGTCACTGGTTTAGGCATCAGCTGCGGAGCGCTTTGTAGCGGTAGCTATAAGGTTGGTACGCTGGTCAAGCTCACCGCAAAACCCGTCATCGGCTCAAAATTCACTGGTTGGGGTGGCGCGTGTTCTGGAACATTTGCGAGTTGTACGGTGATGATGGATGTTGCTAAAAGCGTGACGGCGGCTTTTAATCCATAAATGCGGAAAGGCGCAATCCGTGGGGCGTATTGCGCCGCATGGTAGAGACTTATCATCCGGCGGAATACGCTACGCTATTCCGCCCTACTGTGCTATAAACGGACTCAACGACCAAGACCTAAAAAAACTGGTCAAAAACATCGAAACAGGCAATTGTGTCCTCATGTTAGGCTCGGATATTGCCGCCGACAACCAAAACACCGTTTCATTGGCGAGTTTGTTTGCCCGCCAACTGGCCGGATAAGTAAGGTAGGGCAAAATAACCAAAGGGCATTGCGCCCTACAGTGCTTCATGTGGAGTCCAAAACGTGTGTTGGGCTCCGGCCTCATTTTTTCAAATGTTATCACTTGTATTGCTGATAATAATCCGCCAATTCCCTAATTTCCGCTTCACTCAATTGCTGGGCAATCAAGCGCATACGGCTGTAGATGTCGTTATGGCGTTCGCCTTTTTTATAGGCTAACAAGGTGCTGGCGAAATAATCGGCTTGTTGGCCTGCTAAGGCGGGGATGTCCATTTTTTCGCCTTGACCGTTGTTGCCGTGGCAGGTGAAGCAAGGCGGCAAGATGCGTTTGCCGTCGCCTAGGTTGACCATTTTTTCGGCGCGATCCAAGTTAGTTTTACTTGTAGTGCTGGCTGCTCGGGGCAGGGTGCTAAACCATGCCGCCAAATCAGCGGTGTCTTGCTCGCTGAGGTTTTTGGCAATATTCGTCATTGTGTCATTGGCACGGTCGCCAACGGCGTAGTCGCGCAATTGCTTGAAGGTATAGGTAGCCAGTTGGCCTGCCAAGGCGGGTACGGCGGGGATGGTTTCGTCGTCTTGCACCTCGGCTTTTAAGCCTTGGCCTTTGTCACCGTGGCAGCTTTGGCAGGTTGTAGCCAGTTGTTTGCCTTTCTCGGCATTGCCTTGTTTCACCAAGTTAAGCGTTTCCGGTGTCCACGCCACGTGCGAAGCGGGTTGTGCGTGTGCCAGCATTGACGTGCTTAGGGCCATTAAGATCAATAGCCGTTTTATCGTTAATATCGCCATGTTAGTACCCCCAGGCACTGGAACCAAAGGTGTCCATAAAGAAGAATTGCAGGATGGGAAAACCAAAGCTGATCGCCATTAAGACGGCGATGACTTTGTTCCATAGCGTAAAGCCGTTGAGGAATTCCGGCAGCGTGGTGACGGCGTGAATGGGTTCGGCGTATTCGATGTCTGCGCTGAAGCCTTCGGTTGCCGGTGCAAGCTGGGTTTTCGCTAAGTTATAGATGAACAAACAGGCCGAGCCTAATAAGATCAAGCCGCCAAAAATCATCATGAATTCATAAGGTTTCCACGCCAAGGTCAGCAAGTTGTTGTAGACCACGGTGGAGATGCGCCGGGGTTGCCCCAACAAACCTAAAACATGCCACGGTGTGGTGAGGATGCTCATGCCGATGAACCATGTCCATAGCTGGATTAAGGCCATATTTTTGGAAAACAAGGGTTTGCCGACCAAAATGGGCCATAGGTAATAAGCTATCGCGATATACATGATGACGGTGGTGCCGCCAAAAATCAGGTGGAAATGACCGGGCACCCAAGCGGTGTTGTGTACCATCGCGTTCATGGCGTAGCTGGCGTTGACGATGCCGCCAAAGCCGCCGAAGATCAGCATCAGCAAGGACAGAATCACCGCCAAAATCATTGGGTTGGTCCACGGCAGCGTTAAAATCCAGCCAAACAAACCTTTGCCGCCGCGTAAGCGTCCGGCTATTTCTAAGGAGGCAATGACTGTGAAACCTGTTACTAAAGTCGGTAACGCCACGACAAAGGTGCCAACACCATGCAGCAGTTTCCAGCCTTGGCCTTGTTCGGGATCCATGTACAAATGATGGAAGCCAATCGGCAAGGCAAACACCACCAAAACGATAAACGCCAAGCGCGCCATTTCATCGCTGAACAAATAGCCGCCCGCTTGTTTGGGTACAAACACATAAAAAGCGGTATAGGTGGGGATCAGCCAGAAATAGACGATGGGGTGCAAGGTCCAGGCAAATAAGGTTCGGGCTAGGCCAGGGTCAATGGTGTCAATCCAGCCCAAGGACAGCGGGATAAGTTGGAACAATACTTCGATCGCCACGCCCGCGCTGGTCCACAACCATAACACCGCATTGGCGGTGGTGGCGAACATGGCTAATGGTACCGGTTGACCGGGGTTGGCTTTTTTCCAGGTGCCAAAGCTCATCAGCATGATGACGCACCATAGCCACGAGCCAATCACCAATAAAGTCGCGCCCATGTAAAAGGCCACGTGGGCGACAATGGGCGGATAAAAGGTGTACAACACTGAGGCTTTACCGGTCAGTAACGGCAAAGCCGCCATCACCGTACCGGTCAAGGCAATCCAAAAGCCTGCCCAAGCCAGTGGTTTGTTCCAGATGGGTTGCTTTAAGCTGGTGACGGCAAAGTAATAGCCCGTACCCATGATGAAAAAAGTCGTCAGCACAAAAGCCATCAACACGCCGTGGGTGCTGACCGAGGCAAAATAAACGCTGGCGGAATCGAGCGCGGGGATAAAACCGCTGCGCTCCAGCACTTGGTATTCGCCCAACAAACAGGCGATCACAAAGGCGATAAACGCCACCCACAAGTGAAATAAAGCTAATTTTTTTTCGGCGGCATCGTTCATTGTTGCTCTCCTGTCGCGGTCAGTTTGCCGGGAGCTTGCCAATCTTCTTTGGCGATCACGGAAATATTGCTCCACATATGGTTATGGCCTAAGCCGCAATATTCATTGCACAGTAGCGGGTATTCGCCCGGTTTGGGGAAGATGGTGGTGATTTCCGCCACATAGCCCGGCACAATCATGGTGCTCATGTTGGTCATCGGGATATGCACCCCGTGCAGCACATCCATACTGACCCAGCGGAAAGTCAGCGGCGTTTCTGCCGGTACATCAATGTGTTTGGGGAAAAACGAGTAGCGTCCGGCGACCATTCTAACCACCACTTTGCCGTCTTCTAAATGGACGCCCAAGTTGTCTTCGGCAAATTCCTTGCTTAAATGCAGGCTGGCGGAATTAATGGTTTCCACTTTACTGGGCGGGTTAATGCCGTGGAAAAGCGCGTCGAGGGTGATAATGCCAACGAACAAAGCGACTACCGCCAACGAAATGGCAATCCATTTTTGTTCCAGTTTATCAACATGAATCGCGCCTAGCTGCGCGCAAAAAGTTTTTACCAAGGCTAAATAGGCTTTGGGTTTTGTTGAATCGGTCTGCATGGTTCGCTCCTAGCCGCGCGGCAAAAACACGCCGTAATACAAAAATAACCAAGCGACGACCATGCCGCCGATTACAAAGGCCATGAGCGCAAAAGTGCCGACGGGTGAGCTTTCGAGAATCTGTTGCCGTTCTTCTTCTGATAATGGTTGCATTGCCTAACCCTCAAATGGATGGATTCTATTTCCATTCTAATTGTAAGTTAATAGCTTTGCAAAACAATTAACTTACAATTTACGCGGTAAATAAAATGCTTATCTGCCAAGCATTTAATGGATAGCCTATAAAATCAGAATAAATTAATGTTACGATGTGAGGCATTAGCACATTGTGTACAAAACTTGCTTGAATTTAGTGAAACATGAGTAACGACTATAACGCCGCCGCCATTGAGGTCTTAAGCGGCCTGGAACCCGTACGGAAACGTCCGGGCATGTACACCGACACCACCCGCCCCAACCATTTGGTGCAAGAAGTGGTGGATAACAGCGTTGACGAGGCGATGGCAGGCCATGCCACCAGTATCGACGTGGTGATTTTTAAAGATGGCAGTGTACAAGTGACCGATAACGGGCGCGGTATGCCGGTGGACATTCATCCCGAACAAGGCATGCCCGGCGTTGAGGTGATCCTGACACAGCTGCACGCTGGCGGTAAGTTTTCCAACAAAAACTACCAATTTTCCGGCGGCTTGCATGGCGTGGGCGTGTCGGTGGTCAATGCCTTGTCGGCGCGCTTGGTGGTGGATGTCAAACGCAACGGCAAAATCTACCAAATGGTTTTTGCCGATGGCGAAAAGCAAAGTGATTTGACCGAAATTGGCAGCGTCGGTAAAAACAATACCGGCACCACGGTGACGTTTTGGCCCAATGAAAAATACTTCGATTCCAACAAGGTGTCGGTATCGCGGCTTAAACACAATCTGCGCGCCAAAGCGGTGTTGTGTCCGGGCTTAAAAATCACCTTGAAAGTCGAACAGCCGGAAGAAGAAATCGTCTGGTGTTACCAAAACGGCTTAAAAGACTATTTGCTGGATCGCGTTGGCGATATTGATTATTACCCCGAACAACCGTTTATGGGCAGCCAATCGGCTAATCATGAAGCAGTCGATTGGGGCGTGGTCTGGGCAGTGGAAAATCCGCCAGAAATCTTGAACGAAAGCTACGTTAACTTGATCCCGACCGCACAAGGCGGTACCCATGTTAACGGCTTACGCGCCGGATTTACTGAAGCCATGCGCGAGTTTTGCGACATCCGTAATATCTTGCCGCGCGGTGTGAAAGTCGCGCCGGAAGATGTTTGGGAAAACTGCCATTTTGTCTTGTCGGTGAAATTGCAAGACCCGCAATTTTCAGGGCAAACCAAAGAGCGGCTCAGCTCGCGCGAATGCGTGGCTTTTGTCTCGGGCGTGGCGAAAGATACGTTCAGTTTATGGCTGAACCAGCATCCGGCGGAAGGCGAAAAAATCGCCGAAATTATTATCGACAGCGCGCAAAAACGCCTGCGTTCCAACAAAAAAATCATCCGCAAAAAAATTACCCAAGGTCCGGCCTTGCCCGGCAAATTGGCGGATTGTTCGGCACAAGACATTAACCGCACCGAATTGTTTTTGGTCGAAGGTGATTCGGCGGGCGGTTCTGCCAAACAGGCGCGCGAACGCGATTTCCAAGCCATCATGCCCTTGCGCGGCAAAATCTTGAACACGTGGGAAGTGGAATCCGGTCAGGTGATGGCCTCGCAAGAGGTGCATGATATTGCCGTCGCCTTGGGTATCGAGCCCGGTTCAGACGATTTGCAGCATTTGCGCTACGGCAAAGTGTGCATCCTTGCCGATGCCGACTCCGACGGTAACCACATCGCCACCTTGATTTGCGCCTTGTTTTACCAGCATTTTAATGCGCTGGTCAGGGCAGGGCATGTGTTTGTTGCGATGCCGCCGCTGTACCGGATTGATGTCGGCAAAAAAGTCTTTTATGCACTGGATGAATCGGAACGCCAAGGCGTGATTGACCGCATCAAAGCCGAAAACTTAAAAGGCGAAATCAACGTGCAACGCTTTAAAGGCTTGGGTGAGATGAACCCTTCGCAATTGCGCGAAACCACCATGAACCCTGACACCCGCCGCTTGGTACAGCTGACCATTGAAGAAGCCGACGAAACCCGCAACCAATTGGATTTGCTGCTGGCGAAAAAACGCTCAGGTGACCGAAAAACGTGGCTAGAAACGAAGGGCAATTTGGCGGATATTGTTTAATTAAGCACAAGCCAAATCTTAACGTAGTGGCCTAACGAAGCATGTATCGGATTGATAAATAATTCTAATGAACAAACAAGATAAAACCCTAAACATGACCGTGTTGATGACACCGGACATGGCGAATTTTTCCGGCAATGTCCACGGTGGATCTTTGCTTAAGTTGCTGGATCAAGTGGCGTATGCCTGCGCGGCAAAATACTGCAAAAATTATGTAGTGACCGCTGCGCTTGACCAGGTCTTCTTCAAGCAAAACGTTAACGTTGGCGAGTTGGTGACTTTTTCCGCCCGCGTCAACCACGTCGGGCGCTCGTCAATGGAGATTGGCATCCGGGTGTTTGCCGAAAATTTACGCACCCATGCCAAACGCCACACGACCTCGTGTTTTTTTACAATGGTGGCGGTTGATGAGCAAGGCAAGTCGGTGGAAGTGCCGCGCTTGCAATTGGAAACCGAATTGGAAAGGAAACATTACGCCGCTGCCGAACAACGCAAGCAAATGCGTCAGGAAAGTTTGGCAAAAAGCCTGGCACTGGAAGCGGATTTGGACGAAGAGGACGAACTTTAATGGCTGCGGTACAAGATAATTTTGAGCAATTGCCGCTTAAGGATTTTGCCGAAAAGGCGTACTTGGATTACTCCATGTACGTCATCCTCGACCGCGCTTTGCCGCATCTTGCCGATGGCCTAAAACCGGTACAACGGCGCATTGTCTTTGCCATGTCCGAGCTGGGTTTGACGGCAGTTGCCAAATACAAAAAATCAGCGCGGACTGTTGGTGACGTGTTGGGTAAATACCATCCGCACGGTGATTCTGCCTGCTACGAAGCGATGGTGTTGATGGCGCAGAGTTTTTCCTACCGTTATCCGCTGATTGACGGGCAGGGCAACTGGGGATCACCGGATGATCCGAAATCCTTCGCCGCCATGCGTTACACCGAATCGCGCCTGACCGCTTACGCGCAAACTTTGCTCAGCGAATTAGGCCAAGGCACGGTCAATTGGACGGACAACTTCGACGGTACTTTAGAAGAACCGGAACTATTGCCCGCCCGCCTGCCCAATGTCTTGCTCAATGGCACGATGGGTATCGCTGTCGGCATGGCGACCGATATTCCGCCGCATAATCTGCGCGAAGTCGCCGACGCTTGCATCCAATTGTTGGACGAGCCGGAAAGCCCGCTGGAAAGCCTTTTCCAACACGTCAAAGGCCCCGATTACCCGACCGATGCCGAAATTGTCACTTCTGCCGAAGACATCCAAAAAATGTATGCGACGGGCGGCGGTTCGGTAAAAATGCGCGCCAAATACGAATTGGAAGAAGGCGTGATCGTCGTCACCGCCTTGCCGCACCAAGTGTCAGGCAACAAGCTGATGGAGCAGATTGCCGCCCAAATGTTGGCGAAAAAACTGCCGATGATCGAAGACTTGCGTGACGAATCCGACCACGAAAATCCGACCCGCTTGCTGATTATCCCCAAGACTAAACGCGGTCTGGATGTCGATGCCGTGATGTCGCATTTGTTCGCGACCACCGATTTGGAAAAAAGCTACCGCATCAACATGAACATGATCGGTCTGGACGGTCGCCCGAAAGTCAAAGGCTTGCGCGAAATTTTGGTGGAATGGCTGGCTTTCCGTACCGAAACTGTGCGTCGGCGCTTGCAATACCGGCTTGATAAAGTCATCGCCCGTTTACATATTTTGGATGGCTTACTGATTGCTTATCTGAATATCGACGAAGTGATTGCCATTATCCGCAGCGAAGACAAACCTAAACCGGTCTTGATGGCGCGTTTCAGCATTTCTGACACACAAGCCGAAGCCATTTTGGAATTGAAGTTGCGTCATTTGGCACAGCTGGAAGAAATGAAAATTCGTGGCGAACAAGCGGAATTGGAGCAAGAGCGGGCAGCATTGGAAAAAACGTTGGGTTCTGAAAAGTTGCTTAAGCAATTGATAAAAAAAGAACTGCAACAAGATGCCGACAAGTTTGGCGATGACCGCCGTTCGCCAATTGTCGCCCGGGAAGCTTCGCAAGCTTTAGACACCACTGCGCTCATCAGCAACGAACCGCTGACGGTGATATTGTCCGAAAAAGGCTGGATACGCGCCGCCAAAGGCCATGATATTGATGTCGCCAGCTTAAGCTACCGCTCCGGCGATGCCTTCTTGGATGCCGTCAAATGCCGTTCTACGCAACCAGTTTATATCCTCGATTCGACAGGCCGCGCCTACAGCACATCGGCGCACGATCTACCTTCTGCCCGTACCCAGGGCGAGCCGCTGACGGGACGTTTAAACCCGCCAGCTGGCGCAGTGTTTAAGCATTTGTTATCCGGTAACGCGGAGGATTGGATTATTGTCGCCAGCAGCGCAGGTTATGGGTTTAAGGTGCAATTGGGCGAATTGTCCAGCAAAAACAAGGCAGGGAAGGCTTTGCTGAGTTTGTCGGAAGGCGCGAAAGTGCTGAAGCCGGTGGCTATGGGTAGCGATACGGATTTATTGGCGGTGATTACCTTACAAGGCCGTTTGCTGATATTTCCGGTCAGCGAGTTACCGGCTTTGGCAAAAGGCAAGGGCAATAAGCTGATCCAAATCACGGGTTCTGATTTCTCTTCCGGCAAAGACAGCCTGTTGGCGGCTGCCGCCTTATCTGGAAAAGGTTTGTTAAGAATTAGCTCAGGCAAGCGCCAATTGACGTTGAAAGGCGCGGATATTGAACATTATTCCGGAAGCCGTGCCAATCGCGGCACTTTTCTACCGAGAGGATTCCAGCGCGTCGAGGCTATTGAGGCGGTATCGGGCGAGTAGGGCTGGGAAAAAAGTCTGGGGCGGTATAGAGCCGCCCCAGACAGTATCCGTATTTCTGCAATCCTAATGTCCTTTTCTTCGGTTAAAGACATTGACGGACGAGGAACCATCAACAATCACCACCGGCGTTCCATCCATAGTCTGCTGACTGGCTAATGCCGAGTGACAGAAAGATGAATTGCTCATCAAGAGAGGAAGATTGCAAAAATACTTCCAGCAGGGGAGTATCTGCGTAGGGTCTGCAAGGTAAACAATCGAATTGAGAATTTTCGACGGCTTACCCTGACGGACGGCTTTATAGTAAGCAACTTTGCCGTCACATTGCAATTAACTGGTTCACATAATCGCTGTGAAATATTTACTAAAAAACTAATGTCGATGCCGGTTTTTTATAGGCAATTGTTTTTTATGGGTTTATTTTGTTTTTGTTTGATGGGTTGCTGGCTTGATAAAGCCAAGCGATTGGCTATTTGCGTCAAATACCGCAAAAAAAATAGATTGCCCGCCATTTTTTGGGGTCTTGATGTCCCTTCACTACTGGAAGCCAAGCCTGCAAACAGGAATGCAATTGCGGATTGCCGGTGACAGTTTGTAAGGGTGATGGAAGAAGAGGCCTTGCCAGAAAGGCTTCTGGCTGGCCTCTTCAGTTATCCGACAGCACGTCTGGCGCACTTTGGTTTTATTGATGCGTGCAATATAAATATAGCAAAATAGGGATTATTCCCCTGTGCTTTCCCCGTTCATATACTTATCAAAGTTGATGACATAATCTTCCATATGCTGTTCCAGCATGGCACGGTATTGGTCGGCGAAAAAGGCGATAGCTTCGTTGCGGGTGGCTGCCAATTTTTCACTGGATTGCATATCGCAAGCGTGTGTCCAAATGTTAAAACGTGCCACGCCGAACATAAAGGATGCGCAGACACTTTCCCTAGCGACGGTTTTAAGTTGTTCGTTAGCTAATGCGATATGTGCATCTGCACGGTGTAAAAATTGTTCGTTGACGTTTTCTGCTTCTGCCATGGGATGGTTGCCTTAGGTGGTTAAAAAAAGGTGGATTGTAGGTTGTCTGCGGCGTCTAGGATAGCCAGCCATTGATAAGTTTGGGCTTTATCGCGGGCGGCAAGCCCAAACTTGATGCCGTTTATTTTTTTATAAGCTTGCCAAATCAATCACAAAGCGGTATTTCACATCGCTTTTCAAAACCCGTTCGTAAGCTTCGTTGATCTGTTGCATAGGGATGGTTTCAATATCGGAAACAATATTATGTTCGGCACAAAAATCGAGCATTTCTTGGGTTTCCTGAATGCCGCCAATCAGTGAACCCGCCAAGTTGCGGCGTTTAAAGATCAAGTTGCCGACCGATGGTGATGGATGCGGTTGGTCGGGCACACCGACTAAACACAAGGTACCGTCGCGTTTAAGTAGCGAAGTATAAGCATCCAAATTATGCGGCGCGGCAACGGTGTTTAGGATGAAATCGAAACTGCCCAGATGCGCTTGCATTTCTTCAGGATTTTTAGAGATGACCACTTCGTCTGCCCCCAAACGTTTGGCATCTTCGCTTTTGCTGGGCGAAGTGGTGAACAGTACGACGTGCGCGCCTAGGGCGTGGGCAAACTTGACCGCCATGTGGCCTAGCCCGCCTAATCCCACTACGCCGACTTTGTCGCCCGCGCCGACATGCCAATGCATCAGCGGTGAATAGGTGGTGATGCCTGCGCATAACAAGGGCGCTGCGGCGGCTAGGTCTAAGTTGCCGGCAATGCGCAGGACAAAATCTTCTTTGACGACAATATGCTTGGAATAACCGCCATAGTTGCTGCCGCCACTGATGCGGTCAGGGCTGTTGTAGGTGAATTCGGCTTGGTTGCAGTATTGTTCTTGGTGGTCGTCGCATTCGGGGCAGTGTCCGCAGGAGCCGACCATGCAGCCAACGCCTACGCTATCACCCACTTTAAATCGGCTGACCGCGCTGCCAATGGCGGTGACTTTGCCGACAATCTCATGCCCTGGAACCATTGGGAAAGTGGCGTTGCCCCATTCGTCGCGGGTTTGATGGATGTCGGAATGGCAAACGCCGCAGTAAAGGATGTCGATTTGCACATCGTTGGTGTTCAGATCGCGGCGGGTAAACGTGAAAGGCACCAGTGAGGTGTTATGGCTGTGCGCGGCATAGCCGATGGTGTTAATCATGAGTGGCTCCTTGGGTTGTGTTGGGGCAACTGTCGCCAGGACAGCGGTTAACTTCAATCGTTATGTGCGAAAGCTGGTTGCCTTTGCCCAGGTGGCGGGCGCTGTGCAACAGGTTTTTGTAATAATCAGGCGTGTTCGGTTGGTGCGAGACCACAGAAACGATGGCGGCAAAATGCCCGGGGCCAATGCGCCAGATGTGCAAATCGGCAACACGGTTGTCGGCATCATCTTCTATCAGTTGTTGGATGGCGGTTTTGTAGGCTAAGGGTGCGCTTGCGTCGATCAACAACGGGCTGGTTTCTTTGATAAGCCCATACGCCCAATGGCTAATGATGAGTGCGCCGACGATGCCCATCGTTGGGTCTAGCCAGTTGAGCGCGAAATATTTGCCTGCCAGCAGCGCGGCAATGGCTAAAACGGAGGTGAGCGCATCGGCTAAGACGTGAAAGTAAGCGGCTTTCAAATTGTGGTCGTGATGTCCGTGTGCATGATGGTCATCGTGATCGTGATCGTGTCCGTGATGGTCATGTTCTTTCAGCAATACCGCGCAAACTACATTGATAAACAAACCCAAGCAGGCGACCATAATGGCTTCGTCAAAATGGATGTTGTGGGGATTGAAAAAGCGGCTGGCGGATTCTACAAGCATTATCACGGCAACCATACCCAAAGTAATGGAGCTGGTAAAGCCGCCTAACACGCCGACTTTGCCGGAACTGAAGGCAAAGGTTTGGTCATCGGCATGGATGCGTGAATAACGGTAGGCAAATAAGGTAATCATAAAAGCCGCCACATGGGTTGCCATATGCCAACCGTCGGCGAGTAAGGCCATCGAGCCAAAATAGACACCGGCGGCAATTTCCACCAGCATGGTCAGAAATGAGATAGCCAATACCCATCGGGTCCGGCTTTCGCCTTTGGTGTGGTGGGCTTGGAAATCATGGTCGTGCTTAAGTTGTTGCATGGCTTGCGCGTGCATGGCGGATGCTCCTGCTGATGATTACCCTGTATCGTAAAGTATCTGCTGACCGTTTGGCAGCTATTTTTCCTGAATGAAGTGTATAAGCCAAAATATTAAAATGGCTATCTACAATGTGTTGTTTGGGCGTACGCGCCATGTCACCAGAGGCTTTAAGCAATGGACAAACCCCTCGTTTATAAAGGTCGGGGCAGTATCAGCAATACTGCAGGCCGTTTCGAAAAACAAGACAGCGTTGCCATCGACGACGGTTGGGGCAGTTTGGATGCCGAATTGCCTCCGTTGAAAACAGAAGTGTTGGTTGATAGCAGCAAATCGGTGATAACTTACAACGATTCGCCCGATGTGCCGTTTGACCGCTCCATCAATCCCTATCGTGGTTGCGAACATGGCTGCATTTACTGTTTCGCGCGGCCTAGCCATGCTTATTTGGGCTTGTCGCCAGGCTTGGATTTTGAAAGCCGCATTTTAGTCAAACCCAATGCGGCGCAGTTGTTGCGCCAAGAATTGGGCAAACGCAGTTACCAATGCGCGACCTTGGCGTTAGGAACCAATACCGATCCTTACCAACCGCTGGAGCGCCAGCACAAAATCATGCGGTCAATTCTGGAAGTGTTGGCGGAAACCCGCCATCCGGTCAGCATTGTCACCAAATCAGCCTTGGTTGAGCGTGATATTGATCTGCTTTCCGCCATGGCGCAACAAGGATTGGTGTCGGTTTATCTGTCCATCACCACACTGGACCGGCAATTGGCGCGCACTTTAGAGCCACGTGCCGCCGCCCCGCAACGGCGTTTGCAGGCCTTGGCGGCGCTGCGGGCGGCAGGTATTCCGGCGGGCGTGCTGATTGCGCCGGTCATCCCGGCCTTAAACGATTATGAGTTGGAAGCGATTGCCAAAGCTGCCCACTTGGCGGGCGCACAAAGTGCCGAGTACATTTTCTTACGCTTGCCTTTGGAAGTGGCCGATTTGTTTGAAGAATGGCTGAACCAACATTACCCGCTGAAAGCTCAGCATGTGCTAAATCTGGTCAAAGAAGCGCGCGGCGGTAAAGTTTATAACCCCGCGTATTCACAACGCATGACCGGCACGGGTAACTACGCCGATCTGATCGCCCAACGTTTTCGGTTGATTGCCAAACGCCTGCAATTGGACACTGGCTTGCCTGCGCCAAGGACGGACTTGTTCCGCAAGCCTGAAGCAGGCGGGCAAATGGGTTTTGATTTTTTTACTTAACTGACGTTACGCAGTAACGTATTTTCTCCCGTTTGCCGCGTCGAGCACCGCAGTATTTGTCGGGAATAGCCCGAAGGGGTACGGCATGGATGCCGTACGGGGGCAGATGGGCAGGAAGCCCATTCTGCCTCCCCCCGACAAATGCGAGGAGCGCAAGACAAAAGCGGCGACCGGGCCGCCTTTTCTTTGAATACTTTCTTTTGACCGAAAAATGCTCCTGCATTTTCGGCATTCGCCACATCCTTGTGGCTTGCGGAGCAAAAGAAAGTATTTCGCCTTCGGGTGCGAGAACCCGATCAAAAAAACCGTCGCGATAGCGACTTATCATGAAAAAGTGACTGCGTAACATTAGTTACCTAAACCTTATCAATATCGCGAATCCAATCCCGCCAAATCGACATCAGTACCGCCAAAATAGTCGGGCCTAAAAACAGTCCTAATAAGCCAATGGCTTCCATACCGCCAAAAATGCCCAGCAATGTCCAAATAAACGGAAGCTTGACGGCGTTGCCGATTAACCAAGGGCGCACGTAATTGTCGGCAATCAGCGTAAAGACCATGCCGTAGGTGAACAGGCCGATGGCTTCGGCAATATGGCCTTGTGCAATCAGCACCAGCGAACAGCCACCAAAGATAATTTTGGCGGCGAACGGAATCAGCGCAAAGGTGCCGGTCAACGCGCCGAGCAGGGCAGGGTGGCTTAAGCCCGCCGCCGCATAGGCAAAGCCCAACAACAAGCCTTTGGCGATACCAATCAGCAACATGCCGTTCACGGTGGCGCGCACCGCCGAGGCGGCATGGCTGGCATAGCGGGAGCCGACTTCGCCGAATAGTTTTTTGCAGCTGGCTAATATCTGTTTGCTTAATGAATCACCGTGTTGGTATACAAATGGTAAGACCAACAATATGATTAAGAAGGTAAATATATGGTGTAGCAGTTCACCGGCAAAGTTTTTGGTGTAGCCGATGGCGCTGCCGGTTCCCAGCCAATGCAGGGATTCTTTGGCGGCATCGGGGCTGCCTAGGGCATTTAGCCAGCTTTCTTTTAACCAACCACCGACAGCCGGAACCGTTTCCAACCAAACGGGTGCGGGTATGCCCGTGTTTTGCGCTTGGTTAAGCACTTGCCCCAAGGCTTGGGCATCTTGGCTAAAGCGGCTGAGACCATAACCCAATGGCGTGATGATAATGGTGGCGATGAGTAAGGTCATCAGCAAAGCGCTGAAGGTCATCTTACCGTGTTGCTCTTTCATTCTGACGAGCAGCATCTGGTAGAGAGGCCAGGTGGTGATGGCGAGGATGACCACCCAAGCCAGCAACGGGAAGAAACTGTGCAGAATCCAGCTGCCCAATAAAAATAGGATTAAGCCGCCAATTAGCCGCGCTTTGTCTTCAGGATTTTTTGTCATCGTTGTCGTTATCGTTATAGGTTGCAAAAAATAGCAGAAATGACGCGTGTTAATTTTTTAGTTTTCGTCGTCCCTCAAATAACCAAACACTTAAAAGATAGGCCAGCATTAAGCCGCTGGCATTGACCAAAACCGGTGCCGAACCCGCTGCCTGCGCTTGTAGGTGTAGGCCATACAACGTGACCCCCCAGGCAATATAGCCGACAATCCGCCTTATATCGTAAGCCACGGGGTAATAAATTTGCCCAAGGCAATACGACAACAAAGCCATGAACGCATAACAGACCAACGTGGCCCACGCCGAGCCAACATAACCCCATTGCGGAATCCACCAAATATTCAGCGCAACCGTCAACACCGCGCCCGCTATCGAAACCCATGCCCCCATAGAGGTGCGGTCGGTGAGTTTGTACCAAACCGATAAGTTGACATAAATCCCCAAAAATAAGTTGGCAAACAGCAAAATGGGTACCACTGGCAAGCCGCTGCGGAAGTTTTCGCCCAAAAAATACTTGAAGTAATCTAGGTACAGCGTCACCAACAAAAAGATGAACACGCAGAAAATGACAAAATAGCGCAACACCAAGGCATAAACCCGTTTAGCGTCGGATTTGTCGGCATAGGCAAAGAAAAAGGGTTCGGCGGCGTAGCGGAAAGCTTGGATGAACAAAGACATTAAAATGGACAGCTTGTAACAGGCGCTATAGATGCCAAGCTGAGCCAAATTGGTCTGCGGATCACCCGGCAACAGGTGTTTGAGCAGTGCGCGGTCGAGCATTTCATTGATAATGCCGGCAAAGCCGATGACAGCCATCGGCCAAGAATAACTGAACATTCTGGTAAATAAATGGCGGTCGAAACCCCAAACGATGCCCATCAGTTGCGGGATCAGCAATAAAAACTTAATGCTGCTGGCAATAAGGTTGGCAATGAAAATATAGCCGACACCAACCGCCGGTTGATAAAACCAGGCGGCAGCCTGTTCTTGCCAGCTTTGTGGTTGCGGGACGGACAATTTTGGGCAAACCACGATAAACAGCAGGCTGAGCAAAACGGTGATAAGAATTTCGGCAAGCTTAATGCCGGCAAAGCGGAATGCGCGGTTTTCTGCCCGCAAACGGGCGAAGGGAATGGCGGCGATGGCATCGAGCGTTAAGATCACAGTAAACCAGAGCGCGTATTCGGGGTGTTGCGGGTAATGGAGCGCTGCGGACAATTGCGGGTTGACGGCAACAATGCCTGCCAAAAACAGCAGGTTGAGCAGCAGCACAAAAATCAAGGCGGTGGAATAGCTAGTATCAGGGCCTTTGCAGTCTTTATCGCGAAAACGGAAGTAGCCAGTTTCAAAACCCAGCAGTAAAAATACCGACAAAAATCCGGCATACGCGTAAAACTCCGATACTACGCCGTATTCAGCCGCCGAAAAATGATAGGTATAAAGTGGCACCAACAGGTAATTAATAAACCGTCCAAAGATGCTGCTTAGCCCGTAAATGGCGGTTTGTGACGCAAGTTTGCTGATAATGCCCATGTCCGGATTGCCCAAGTGTCCACTGTTGTGGGGCGGGATTATACATGAAGCGCTTACAGGGCGAGCCTATCAAGCGGGTTGTTGCTTATTGGCGCTGATGATCGAACAACATTTGGTGAAATTGGTTGTAAAGCGCCTTGCGGGTTGTGTCATCAATGCCAAATTCTGCACAAACGGCAGAAACATAGTGGATGATGTGGCTGATGCTGTCGCCTTTGAAGTGGTTTTCCAAAAGGTCAATGGCACCAATCAGCTGGGTTTCGGTGAGATGAGGCTCAAAACAAGCCCATGCAATTTGTCTTCTGAGATTGTGGTCGTCAATAGCCATGCGGAATTTGTACAAAAAACAGGATAACAGGTTAACGCCTACCTAAAGCGGCAATGCGTATTTAACGGCCTTATAGTCTAGCAGTTTTGCGAGGGTGGCTACAGAATGTAAAGGCTAGCCGATGAAAATGTTGGTTTGGGCAAAACCAGTGCAAAGCAACGCCGTTCCAATAAAAAATGAACAAATTTGATGCGTCGGCATCAACTGTGATGCCAAGTTTCGCCCCGCCAATAGCGTTAAATTGCCCAATTTGTGCGGTGTTAGGCGAAAAACGCCTGCCGGTTTTCCCTGAAAACTATAAAGGTTTAAAACTTGCATGGTTTTTGGCTCGCTTTGTCCTTAAAAAACAACAAGGCAGCGTTTACAGTTAAGTTGGATAGACTAAATGCCCACTATTTTGGTATAGTCGCAGGCTTTATGGCTATTGCATCAGCCCTTTCTAATCATTTTACCACTCGTCAAACTGGAGAATCTCTATGCCAATTAAAGTTGCAATCAATGGTTATGGCCGTATCGGGCGTAACATCGTCCGCGCCTTGTACGAAGCAGGTCGTACTAACGAAATCCAAATCGTTGCAATCAATGACTTAGGTGATGCGAACACCAACGCACACTTAACACAATACGACACCGTGCATGGCAAATTTCCTTTTGAAGTGGCAGTTGATGATGATTGCATCGTAATCAACGGCGACAGCATCAAAGTTTTTTCAGAACGCGACCCATCAAAATTGCCTTGGGGCGATTTGGATGTTGACGTTGTCTTTGAATGTACCGGTTTCTTCACCAGCAAAGCCAAAGCTTCTGCCCACATTGGTGCAGGCGCTAAAAAAGTCATCATTTCTGCACCAGGCGGCGATGATGTTGATGCGACCATCGTTTACGGTGTCAACCACCTCACCTTAAAATCAACTGACACCGTTATCTCTAACGCTTCTTGCACCACCAACTGTTTGGCGCCTTTGGTCAAACCTTTGCACGATGCCATTGGCGTGGTTCATGGTTTGATGACCACCATCCATTCTTACACTAACGACCAAGTGTTGACCGACGTTTACCACAGCGACTTACGCCGTGCACGTTCTGCCACCCAATCAATGATCCCAACCAAAACCGGCGCTGCGGCAGCGGTTGGTTTGGTATTGCCAGAATTGTCAGGCAAGTTGGACGGTTTCGCCATGCGCGTACCGACCATTAACGTATCGGTTGTCGATTTGACGTTCACTGCCGCAAGAAGCACCAGCAAAGCAGAGATTGATGAAATCTTGAAAGCCGCTGCGGCTGGCCCATTAAAAGGCATTTTGGAAATCAACGAAAAACCATTAGTGTCTTCTGACTACAACCACAATCCAGCGTCTTCTATCTACGAAGCGCCATTGACAAAAGTTCTCGACGGCAACTTCGTCAAAGTCTTGTCTTGGTATGACAACGAGTGGGGCTTCTCAAACCGTATGTTGGACACGTCAATCGCTTTAGTTAACGCCGAGTAATCCCGTCATGTTAAGAAGAACCAAAATTTTAGCCACATTAGGTCCTGCTTCAGATCAACCTGGTGTGCTTGAGGGATTGTTTGAGGCAGGAATTGATGTTGTACGCTTGAACTTCTCTCATGGTTCTGCTGAAGACCACATCGCCAGAGCCAACGCCGTCCGTGAGTTAAGCAAAAAAACCGGTCGTCGCGTTGGTATCCTGGCGGATTTGCAAGGCCCTAAAATCCGTATCGCCCGCTTTAAGGATACCAAAGTTATTTTGGAAGAAGGCCAAGCTTTTGCGCTGGACATCAATTTTGATCCTTTAGCAGGCGACAATACCCAAGTCGGCATCACTTATGAGCCTCTGGCCTTAGAAGTAAAGCCAGGCAGCCGTTTGTTGTTGGACGACGGCCGTATTGTTTTGGATGTGGTTAACGTTGAAAACATGCGTGTTAACTGTACTGTTGCGGTGGGTGGCGCGTTATCGAACAACAAAGGCATCAACTTGTTGGGCGGCGGCCTTTCGGCTGCCGCTTTGACGGAAAAAGACAAAGAAGACATCATCACTATCGGCAAAATCAAATGCGATTATGTGGCGGTTTCTTTCCCGCGTTGCGCAGAAGATTTGCATGAAGCCCGTCGTTTGTTGCAAGCAGAAGGTTGCCATGCCGGTATTGTTTCTAAAGTGGAACGTGCTGAAGCCATTGTTGACCCTGTCATGGACGAAATCATTCTGGCATCGGATGCCGTGATGGTTGCGCGCGGCGATTTGGGTGTGGAAATTGGTGATGCCAACTTGCCGGCTGTGCAGAAAAAACTCATTAAACGTACGCGCGAATTAAACCGTGTGGCAATTACCGCCACACAAATGATGGAATCGATGATTGAAAACCCGATTCCAACCCGTGCGGAAGTTTGTGACGTTGCCAACGCGGTTTATGACGGTACTGATGTGATTATGTTGTCGGCAGAAACGGCTTCGGGCAAATATCCGATCAAAACCGTTGAAGCTATGCACCGCATTTGTATTGAAGCCGAAAAACAGTCTGCGGTTCGTACTTCAGACCATCGTGTCGACCATCAGTTTGATCGTGTTGACGAAGCCATTGCGATGTCTGCTATGTATATGGCTAACCATACCAAAATTAAAGGTATTGTGACGCTGACAGAATCGGGTTCAACGGCTTTATGGATGTCCAGAATCAGTTCTGCAATTCCGATTTTTGCTTTTACCGGCGAAGAAGAAGCGTTGGGCAGGGTGACTTTATACCGTGGTGTTTTCCCGATTGAATTTAAAAATATCGAAAAAGACCATGCTGAAGTCAACCGTGACATCGTTAAGCAGTTAAGAAAATGGAATCTTGCCAAAGACGGTGATAAGTTCATCATCACCAAAGGCGATTTGACAGGCATTAAAGGCGGCACCAACGCCCTTAAAGTCATCGTAGTTGGACAAGGACTGACACCTTAGCAGGTACACTGTTCGGGTTTGTGCAAACACAAGCCTGAATCCGTCAAAAAAGCCCCTTTGTTAGTCAACTTAGGGGCTTTTTTGTTTATAAGCGACTGGACACTGCCTTCATTTAAAGCAAGTGAATAAACCTAGCTGTTGCTGGGTTTTATGTCTGCTGGCCAATCGATTACAATAACCCTCCACGCTTTTCCCCTTTTATACGGTCACTCCTCAAGTTATCTGATTATTCATGAAAAAATTAAAATGCGCTGTCATCGGCACCGGTTATCTTGGCAAATTCCACGCCCAAAAATACGCCGGATTGCCGGATTGCGAACTGGTAGCTGTGGTCGATATTAATTTAGCCGCCGCCCAAGCCGTTGCTGACCAATACGGCGCACAAGCTTTAACCGATTACCAAAGCCTATTGGGTACTGTCGATGCCGTCAGTATCGTCGTCCCCACCACCTTGCATCATCAAGTGGCAAAAGCGTTTCTTGAAGCGGGCAGCCATGTGTTGGTGGAAAAACCCATTACCGTGACAGTTGCTGAAGCCGACGAATTGATCGCCATCGCCAGTGCCAATCATGTGCTGTTGCAAGTCGGGCATTTGGAACGTTTTAATCCGGCGGTGCTGGGTTTGGATAAAGACGAAAAACCGCTATTCATTGAATCGCACCGTTTATCGCCGTTTAACCCCCGCGCCAACGATGTCAGCGTGGTGTTGGATTTGATGATCCACGACATCGACATCATTTTGGCTTTGGTCGATTCCGAAGTGGAACGCATCGACGCTAGCGGCACAGCGGTATTGACGCAAGGCACGGACATCGCCAATGCGCGTTTGTTGTTCAAAAATGGTTGTGTCGCCAACGTGACCGCCAGTCGCATCAGCATGAAGCTAGAGCGCAAAATGCGCCTGTTCCGCCCCAGCTCTTACATTGCCGTCGATTTCCAAAACAAAACCCTCACCAAACACCGCACTGGCAGCAAAGAAATGTTCCCAGGCATTCCTGAGATAGAAACCGAAGAATCGGTGTTTGAAAGCGGCGATGCCTTGTTGGCGGAAATCCAGCATTTTGTCGATTGTATCCAGACGGGCAATAAGCCCTTGGTGTCTGGTGAAGCGGGTCGCAGGGCGTTGGCGACGGCGATTCGGATTACGGAGTTGTTGGGCGACAAGTGAGTTTTTTGATGCCATCTTTGAAAAACAACATCACCTTGATTTTTATCATCACCGAAAAAAGTAAGCGATTCCCGATGATGCCATTGAGCCGTTGGGTGATTTCAAAAGGTATTAATGGGCTAAGTGACAAATAGCGAAATGCTTATTGGGCATCAGTTTTCTTGCCCTACATCTACCAACCACAAATTAATAACACTCCTCAAAACCCTGTAAACAAGGAAAATACATGATCCCAATGGTAAACCTGAAAGCCCAATACGCTGAAATTAAAGATGAAGTGGAACAGGGCTTGGCGCAAACAATTGAAAATTGCTCATTTATTTTAGGGCCGAACGTACAGGCGTTTGAGCAGGAATGCGCTGCGTATTTGGGTGTTAAGCACGCCTTTGGCGTGGCTTCGGGTACCGATGCGTTGCATTTGGCTCTGATTGCCGAAGGCATTGGTGCGGGTGATGAGGTTATCACCACGCCGTTTACGTTTATTGCCACCGCCGAAGCCATTAAATATGTGGGTGCTGTGCCGGTGTTTGTCGATATTGATCCGCGCAGTTTCAATATTTCACCCGAGGCCATTGTTAAAGCCATTACACCGAAAACGAAAGCGGTTATGCCGGTGCATTTGTTTGGGCAACCTGCCGATATGGACAGCATTGCCGCCCTTTGCAAGGAACATAACCTGAAATTGATAGAAGACTGCTGCCAGTCGTTCGGTGCGAGCGTCAACGGTAAGCAGACTGGGTCAATTGGTCATTCCGCAGGTTTCAGTTTTTTCCCTAGCAAAAACTTGGGGGCATTTGGCGATGGCGGCTTGGTCGTGACGGATTCTGATGAGACCGCAGCCATGCTTAAGCAATTGAGAAATCATGGTTCGAATATCCGTTATTATCACGACATCATTGGTTATAACAGCCGTTTGGATGAAATGCAGGCGGTTATTTTGCGTGCGAAGCTAAAGCGGATTCACCAATATAATGAAGGCCGCCGCCGCGTTGCGCATTGGTATTCTGAGCTGATGGCTGATTTGCCGATTGCCACACCGTTTGAAGATGGTTTGGGCGTGCATGTCTACCATCAATATACCTTGTTGTCAGAACGTCGCGACGACATCATGCAAGCCTTGCAAGCTAAACAAATTGCTTGTGCGGTGTATTACCCCGTGCCGCTCCACCAACAAAATGCTTTTAAGGAAGAATGCGCCGGTTTGACGTTGCCTGCGACGGAATCGGTTGCGTCGCAATGTTTTTCATTGCCGATTTGCCCGTTCCTGAAAGAGGAGTCGGTTAAGGAGATTGTTGCGGTTATTGCACAAGTTGTTGCGTGATTGTTTAGTGGCTTAATAGTTCATGAATTTTTTGAGTATTATTAAGAAACAATAAGTCTATTTTTATGATTATTGTTAATCAATAAAACCTTATGTATAGTTTAACCGTAGTTTGAGCTACACCATTAAATTTATTTATAAGGATTCAACCATGAACAACTATTACAAAGACATTTTAACCGGCGCAGTATTTTTACTGGGGCTATTCGGCTTCATTTCCGGTGAGTTCATCATTTCTTCAACTTTATTTGCGACAGCTGCGATTGCCAGCAATGTCAACATGAACCGTAAACAGGATGATGACGGTCATGTAGCATGCGAACAATAACAGTTTTCCACTGGGCTTTTAAGCCATCCAACTAAAAACGTCCAAGGCAAAGCATTCGCCTTGGACGTTTTTCATTTTAGACATATCCACAATTTACCGGCGTTGTTTAGCCGCGTATTTCCCGCTTTTTCAAACTAGCCATTATTGATGGCGATTACGTTTTTAGCTGTTTATCCATTGGGTCTGGCCTTTCTGGCAATTATCGCCGTCAATTAAAATTTATCTTTTTAATTAGATGGTTAGGTCGTTTATCCCATTTCATTGAATGCCAATCCAATTGCTGATTGCAGGTTGTTGATATACAAATGACAAATAAATATAACCTTGATTTCTTTCAGGGTAATTTTTAGCCATTCTAAGCAAAGCCTAGAACCCACCTGCTTTTCAAGATCACAATCAACAGCTTTATCCACAGAAACTGTGGATAACCATGCCCCGAAAAACGCTGGGTAAGCTGCAGATTTGTTAATGCCCAAACAAGGGTGTAAGCCAAAAGAGGTCAGTCTGAACTCGGTTCTGATGAAGTTTTGCTTACCGGTGTTCTGCGTTTGCCAATGTTTTTCCTGTCGCGTTCGCGAATTTTAACTTTTTTTACCGGTGCTTTTTTCGGCTCGACCTTGCTTTTAACACCGGCGGCTTTGCCAGATGCTTTCACTTTTTTGGGGCCTTTGTAGCTGCCTGCCAATTCCTTGATTAAGCGGGTGGCAAATTGTTGTTTTAAGAAGCGTTGGATGCCTGAAATCACGTTCCATTCGCTGTGGTTGACCAATGTAATGGCTTGTCCGGTCGCGTCGGCGCGCCCTGTACGGCCTATGCGGTGTATATAGTCGATACCGTTTCTGGGCACGTCAAAATTGATGACCAAGTTGATGCCTTTTACGTCCAAACCCCGTGCCGCCAAGTCGGTGGCGACGATGATGGCAACCGTGCCATTGTGCAGCAAGCCCATCGTGCGTTTGCGGTCCCTTTGCTCCATTTCACCATGCAACACTGCGACGCGCAGCCCTAATGCACGCAAAGGATTTTCCAGTTCTTCTGTTTTTATGCGGGTGTTGGTGAATACTAAGGCTTTTTCGTAATCTTCATTCTGCAGCAACCACGCAAGCAGCTTTTGTTTGTGTTCGAAATCATCTGCAAGCATCAGCGATTGCTGAATGTTGCTGTGACCATCATGCAGGCTATTTAAAGCAATGGTTTGATGGTTGTTTAAGAGTTTGTCCGCCATTTTTATCACGCCATAATGCGTTAAGGTGGCGGAAAACAACAAGGTTTGGCGTTTTGGGTTGCAATGGCTGGCTATGCTCATGACGGCATCGCTAAAACCCATGTCCAACATGCGGTCTGCTTCATCCAAAATCAGCATTTGCAAATGCAGAAAATCGGGGGATTCTTGTTCAAGCAATTCCAGTAAACGTCCGGGCGTGGCGATCAATATTTCGACATTGCGGCGGATGCTGCTTTTTTGTTGTTTAAAATCTTCACCGCCGATGACTAAGCTGGCTTTGATGTCGGTGAATTCAGCCAAAGCGTGGCATTGGCCCAAAATCTGGCTGGCCAATTCGCGTGTTGGGGTTAGGATCAATACCCGTGTGCCGAAAAGGCTGGTTGGGTGGTCCAGCAAAAATTGCAGGGCGGGCAATACAAAGGCGGCGGTTTTGCCGCTGCCGGTTTCGGCGCTGACCAATAAATCTTTACCGGCGATGACGGCAGGGATGGCTTGTTCTTGTACCGGCGTAGGTTGGTTAAACCCCATTTGGCTGATGGCTTTGAGCAGTTCGTCAGCCAGTAAAAGGTCGGCAAAGCTAATGGGGTTTTCGTTTGAAGTGGTAGGCATGAATATTTAAGAGCGTCTTGCAGATAATGGTAAGGGATGATGGCGTTTATTATAAACTGTTTGCAAACCCAGCTATGATTAACTCGTGTAAACCCTAAAAGTAACAAAGGTAGGACTATGATACCCATTAGAGATACAGCCCCCTGCAATTCAAAACCGATTGTCACGTGGTCAATTATAGCGGTTTGTGTGCTGGTCTTTGTGGTGATGTATTTTATGCCCCAAGAAGAAAGCAACCGGTTGATCCAATTGTACGGCATGATCCCCATACGCTATTCCAACGGTTGGAAAGGTTTGCAGGGCTTGCCGTTTGACTATTATTTTTCATTTTTCAGCAATTTGTTTTTGCATAGCACGTGGCTGCATTTAATCACCAATATGTGGTTTTTGTGGATTTTTGCCGATAACGTCGAAGACCGCATGGGCAGGCTGCGGTTTTTGGTTTTTTATTTGTTGTGCGGGTCAATAGCCACTTTTTTGCAGTGGCGCTTTGATCCCACCTTGACCATTCCGGTGGTGGGGGCTTCGGGTGCCATTGCCGGTGTGTTGGCGGCGTATTTTTTCCTTTATCCGTTAGCGCGGGTGATCGTTTGGGTGCCGATCCTGTTTTTGCCGATTGTGATCCATGTGCCGGCTATCGCATTCTTGGGTTTGTGGGTGTTGTTCCAATTGCATAACGCCACGACAGCCTTGTTGTTTGAGTCGGGTATGGCTAGCGTGGCGTGGTGGGCGCATCTTGGGGGATTTATTGCCGGATCGGGTTTATATCCGTTTTTTCTGCGCAAAAACCCAGCAGAAAATTAAAGTTTTTTAAAGGCTTTCAGGTATAATCTGCGCTTCAAAAAGTGGGGCTTTCTACAAAAATATCCACAAAAAGCTACCTCAGTTATTCAGGACATTAAAATAATATGAAAAAAGTTAACGTTGCGTTGGTAAGGCTGCTCCAGTTTGTTGTCTTTGTACTTTTCACTTTTATGGTAATCGCCTATTTCGGTGCGATGGTGTTGTTGCCTTTGGATGCCATTGCCTTATTGATAAAACTGATGGGCTTCGTTGGCTTGCATGGTTTTATCGGTGCTTTAGTTGCCATCCCTGTGGTGGGGTATTTGTGCATGATGGTCTACAAAACACCCGATTTGTGCAAAATGGTGGTTGAGACCGGTGTTGAATTGGTAAAAACTGGCAAAACAAAAGTAGAAGCTTTCAATGCCATTGCAGAATCGCTAAAAGCTTAATTGCCCATACTTATTTAGTTAAAAAAGGCGTATCCGACGATACGCCTTTTTTTATGCCTGCTTAAAAATGCCGTTGATAAAGGCGGAGATATGTTCCAGTTCTTCAACGCATACCGAGTGACCCATCAAATAATCGTGCCATTGCACGCTATAACCTAAACCGGTAAGTCCGTGGTAGGCGTTTTTGGCAACCTCAATGGCAATAACCGCATCTAAAATTCCGTGTGCCATTAAAATGGGTAAGGATTGGTTGGCTTCGCTGCCTGTTTTTGCCACTTGCTTTAAGGTCGGCAAATAAGTCGATAACGCCAAAATGCCTGCTAAACGCTTTGGAAAGCATAAGCCTGTATGCAAGGCGATCATCCCGCCCTGTGAAAAACCTGCCAGCAAAATATTTTCCGAGGCAATGCCTTTGTCCATCTCCCGCTGGATGAGTTTGCCAATGGCTTGGCAAGATTGCTCAATGCCCGGTAAATCAACCGGACCGTCTTGGTGTAATTCAATAATATCGTACCAAGAGCGCATTTCCATGCCGCCGTTAATGGTGACGGGCTGGATAGGCGCATTGGGAAAAATAAACTGGATGTTGTCAGCCGCCTGCAGGTTCAGCTCACTGACGATGCCTTCAAAATCATGACCATCGGCACCTAGCCCGTGCAGCCAGATGACCGAATAAAGATGGGTTGAGCGTGGTGGTATTTCTACAGTCGTTAATGCCGTTTGCATTGCGGATTCCAAGGGCTGGGTATTTGGGTGAATTGGGTTTGCAGTTACTATGCAATGCCGGAACTGTTTTGACAAGTAAGGAATTGTTGTAAATATAGGTACAATACTCAAATTCACCTTTTTTCTGTGCAAGCGATGTCTATTCCTTTACTGTTAACGTTAGTCATTTTTTTGGCGGCAATCCATTGGAACAAAGCTGAAAAAATTAAAGAAATTGCCATAAAGGCAACCCGCGACCATTGCCATGCCATGCAAGTGCTGATGCTGGATGATTACATTGCTTTCAAATGCTTTTCTTTTAAACGCGGCAGAAACGGCAAAAGGCAGCTGAGACGCGACTACAGTTTTGAATTTACCTCAACCGGCGATGACCGCTATAACGGACGCATTACCATGTTGGGGGCGCGTGTTGATTCCATCTACATGGAACCTTACCGCATCAATACCGATTGACTACCATCAGACATCAGGAGCCATTATGCCTACTTGCCCATCTTGCGGCTTTGTCAATGCCAATAATGAAATGCGCTGCCCCGAATGCGGCGGTTTTTATTCGAAAGTGCTGGAGCTGATCGACCAGGAAGCCACTGAAGAAGAATTGCAAACCTTCCAAGGACGGCTTAAGCGCATCTTGTCTTCTGGCAGCATTAAAAAAGGGCTGTCGGCAGAATGGCATGCGTTTAAAGAAAGCTTAACGCCACAGGCCAAGTTTGCCTTATATGTCATTTTTGCCTTTGTGTTCGCGCTGGTCCTCAGCGTGTTGTAGCCCGTCAACCCACCGTAAAGATCAATCTGCTTATGTCCCAGACCGTCTATCCTGTCAAACCCGAAGTGGCTGCCCATGCGCACATAAACGCCGAGCAATACCGCTGTCTTTATCAGCAATCCATCGAACAACCGGAACAATTCTGGGCGGAGCAGGCCGAGCAGTTCTTAATGTGGATGCAGCCTTGGCAGCAAGTTTTGGAATTTGATTACCAACAAGCCCATATCCGTTGGTTTGAAGGCGGCAAGCTGAATGTCAGCGTCAATTGCTTAGACCGGCACTTGCCAGAACGTGGCGAGCAAACGGCAATTATTTGGGAAGGTGACGAACCTGACAACGATAGGCGCCTTACTTACCGGCAATTGCACGCACAAGTCTGTAAATTTGCTAATGTGCTAAAAGATTTGGGCGTTAAAAAAGGCGACCGTGTTTGTATTTACTTGCCGATGCTTGTCGAAGCGGCAGTTGCCATGCTTGCCTGTACGCGCATAGGCGCGGTTCATTCGATTGTATTTGGCGGCTTTTCGGCAGAGTCTTTAAAAGACCGCTTATTGGATGCCGATTGCCGTTTTTTGGTTTGTGCCGACGAAGGCTTTCGCGGCGGTAAAAGCATCCCTATAAAACACACGGTCGACAACGCTGCCAAGCATTGTCCGAAGCTGGCAAAAGTAGTGGTGGTCAGGCACAGCGGCAATCCCGTTGATTGGCATGAACCCCGCGATGTTTGGTATCACGAGGCGATGGCGCAAGCCGCTGCCGAATGTGAGCCGGAAGCGATGGCAGCCGAAGACCCGCTGTTTATTCTCTACACCTCCGGCTCAACCGGCAAACCTAAGGGGGTCTTGCACACCACCGGCGGTTATCTGCTCTATGCGGCAATGACACACAAATATGTGTTTGATTACCACGACGGCGATGTTTATTGGTGTACCGCCGATGTCGGTTGGATTACCGGTCATTCCTATGTGGTTTACGGGCCGCTATGCAATGGTGCCACTACCTTGATGTTTGAAGGCGTGCCGACCTATCCGTCGGCAGACCGGTTCTGGCAAGTGATTGATAAGCATCAGGTCAATATTTTTTATACGGCGCCCACCGCCATCCGTGCATTGATGGCGCAAGGCAACCATTACCTCGACAGCAGCGTGCGCAACAGTTTAAGGATATTGGGCAGCGTCGGCGAACCCATCAATTCGGAAGCGTGGGAGTGGTATTACCACCGCGTCGGCAAAGGCCGTTGTCCGGTTGTCGATACGTGGTGGCAAACCGAAACGGGCGGTATCTTGATTACCCCCTTGCCAGGTGCGACCGATTTGAAGCCGGGTTCGGCAAGCTTGCCATTCTTTGGCGTGCAACCCCACATCATCGATAACCAAGGCAACCGCCTTGAAGGTGAGGCTGAAGGCATTTTGGTTTTCAGCCATCCGTGGCCTGGGCAAGCCCGTACAGTTTATGGCGATCATCCGCGCTTTATCGACACTTATTTTAAAAGCTATCCGGGTTATTACATGGCGGGCGATGGCGCACGTCGCGATGCCGATGGCTATTATTGGATTACAGGGCGCATTGACGATGTGATTAACGTCTCAGGCCACCGATTGGGGACAGCGGAAATTGAGGCCGCCTTGGATTTGCATGAAGCGGTTGCCGAATCGGCAGTGGTGGGTTATCCGCACGCCATCAAAGGGCAGGGCATTTATGCTTATGTGACGTTGTGCGCAGGTTTTGAACCTAGCGAGACAATGAAAAAAGAGTTGGTCGTGTTAGTCAGGCAAGAAATTGGCGCTATCGCGGGCGTTGATGTGATCCAGTGGGCGCCTGCTTTACCCAAGACCCGCTCCGGTAAAATTATGCGGCGTATTTTGCGCAAAGTGGCGGCAAATGAGTTGGAAAATTTAGGGGATATTTCCACCTTGGCAGACCCGTCGGTGGTGAAGGATATTATTGCTAACCGGAAAAACCGGTAGTTTTTAGGGAAAAATCCGCCATCCTTGGCAAACGAGTTTCCGTTTTAATTAATGATGGCAGCCTTCGCCATGGACGTGTCCGTGCGCCATTTCATCTTTCGTGGCAGGTCTGACATCGACGATTTCGACATCGAAAGTTAACGCCATGCCCGCTAACGGGTGGTTGCCGTCGATAGTGATGTCGTCGCCTTCAACGCCAATTACGGTGACAACGCCTGGGCCGTCGCTGACATCGGCATGGAATTGCATGCCCACTTCAACGGTGTCAATGCCTTCAAACATGGCGCGCGGGATCACCTGTACGCGTTCTTCCATAAATTCGCCGTAAGCGTCTTCCGCATCAATACGGACGTTCAGTTTTTCGCCAGCGGTTTTGCCATGCAAGGCTTTTTCTAAACCGGAAATGATATTGCCGGCACCTTGTAAATAAACCAATGCAGCACCACCGATTGAGCTGTCAATAACGTCGCCGTCATCGTTGGTAAGCGTGTAGTGGATGGAAACAGCCGTATTGTCAGCAACTTGCATTTAAAAACCTTCTGGTTAAATTAATAAATTGCTTATCATAAATCTTTAGCATTGATTTGTCCGTAAAAATAGCTCGATGCGACCATTAAAGTTTTATAAATGCGAGCCTTGGCTTGGGTTGGACGGTATTAATCTCAGTTGAATTCTTTTATACTTGCCCGATAACACTAATAAGGAGCAATCATGGAAAAACAATTCATTTTACACATGCTGACCACTGCCAAAAACTTAAGCCCGTTTGATGTCAACATGGCATTGGACGCCGGTTGGGTTTCTGCGTTGGCTTACACCAATGTTGAAGCCAGCGAAGTGCAAGGCTTGGTGCAAGACGCGATTTTTTCCCGTAGCGTTAAAAATTTAAAACGGACGGGCATCTTCATTGGTGGACGTGATACCAAACAAGCCATGGACATGCTGAAAATGGCCAAACGCTCAATGGTGCCACCGTTTGAAGTGTCCGTGTTTGCTGATCCTAGCGGTGCATTTACTACTGCCGCCGGCATGGTTGCTGCGGTTGAACGTGAATTGGCAGCAAAATTTAACACCACTTTGGAAGGTAAAAATATTTTGGCATTGGGCGGTACAGGCCCTGTAGGCCAAGCGGCGGCGGTTATCGCAGCCCAAGCGGGCGCTAATGTGCGTATTATCGGCAGACAATTGGAAAAAGCCCAGCTGATTGCCGATTTGTGCAGCAACGAATTTGGCGATGGCAAAATTACCGTCACCGCCGGCGCCGATGCCGACAAAGCTGAATACATTAAAACAGCTGACGTGGTTTTTGCTACCGGCGCAGCAGGTATTGAATTGCTTAGCGCGGAATTGATTGCCTCAGCACCCCAATTAAAAGTGGCTGCTGATGTGAATGCGGTACCACCTGCCGGTATCGCCGGTGTCGATGCTTTCCACAACGGCACGCCAATTGAAGGTTCGATCAGCGGTGCAGTGGGTATTGGCGCATTGGCGATTGGCAACGTGAAATACCAAGCGCAAAACATGTTGCTGAAAAGAATGATTACGGCTGAAAAACCCGAATACCTGCATTTTGAACATGCGTTCGAAGTGGCTAGAGAGTATGTTAAGGCTAATGCTTAAGCATCTTTAATTTTCCGCCTAACTTGAGGTTTCCAAATGGAGAAACGCAGTATCTTGCATATGTTTGACCCGATGCCCCATAACAGTCCATTTGATGTCAACATGGCATTGGATGCGGGCTTTGACGTATTGATGCCTTATAGCAATGTCAAATTGGATAAAGTCAACGGCCTGACCCAAGATGCCATTTTCTCCCGTGGCCCTGCGGGTGTTAAGCGTACGGGCATTTTTATTGGCGGTCGCGATTTAGGTTTGGCGATGGATATGCTGGATGCCAGCCGCCAAGCCATGGTGCCACCGTTCGAAGTGTCGGTATTTGCAGACCCCAGTGGTGCTTTCACGACGGCTGCTGCGCTGGTCGCCTGTGTGGAAAAGCAATTGCAAACGGTGCATGGGAAAGAACTGAAAGACTGTAAAGCCTTGGTGTTTGGCGGAACGGGGCCGGTGGGCATTGCTACCGGTGTCATTGCCTCTTTGGCGGGTGCAGACACCGCGTTGGTTGACCATTTGTCAGCCGATACCGCGCAAGATGTCGCCAATGCCTACAACCGCCGTTTTGCTTGCACATTAAAAGGTGCGGTGGGCAGCAACGATGACGAAAAAGCCCAATTGCTTGCCGATGCCGATATTGTTTTCTGTACGGCCAAAGCCGGTATCCAAGTGCTCAGCGCGAAAGTATTGGCGGCAGCCAAGCAGTTAAAAGTGGCTGGCGATGTCAACGCTGTGCCACCAATGGGCATTGAAGGCATTAAACGCAACGATTTGGGCCAGCCTTTAATTTATGCCAGCCAATGCGAAAATGCGGTCGGCGTCGGTGCCTTGGCGGTCGGTAATGTCAAATATCAATTGCAAAACAACATGTTGGCTTTGATGTTAACAACTGAAACGCCTTTGTATTTAGATTTCAGGCAAGCCTTTACGCAAGCTAGAAGCATCGTTTAAAACCAGCAGATAAGAAGGAAAACCTGTTTTCAGGTTTTCCACTGTCATGAGGCAAAAATAATTACACACAGCCAAACAATGACTCGACATGACAGAATTTTATTTGCGGGCGACCCTCATGGTAATTTCCAGCCCCTCATTAATGCCGTCCATAAACACCAACCTGAGGCCGTCATCTTATTAGGTGATTACGACTTGGATAAACCGCTTGAGGATTATCTGGGCGAAATTGCCGAAATGACGCAAATTTGGTGGATTGCTGGCAACCACGATTTCCAATCACCCTGCAAGCACCGCAACTTGTTCCAGTCGGCCTTCAAAGACAATAGTTTGCATTTAAAAGTGACCGAAATTGCCGGATTAAAAATTGCCGGTTTAGGAGGCATTTTTCTGGGTAGGGTTTGGTATCCGCCCAAAGAACCCAAATGGACAGACAAGCAGCATTTTTTGGTCAACCAACCGCAAGGCTTAAAAAACGGGGGGATGACCTTAAAGTATTTGTCCGCCATCTGGCCTGATGAATTTCAGCAACTCAAAGCCCTGAACGCCGATATTTTAGTGACCCACGAAGCACCGGGTTCGCATCGGCACGGGTTTCAGGCAATCACCGAATTGGCAGTGGCTATGGGCGTCAAGCAGTTGTTCCATGGGCATCTCCATGAAAATTACAGCCGCATCATCAAACACAATATCAAGGTTCATGGCGTTGCCAATCATGCTGTTTCTGACTTGCTAGGCAATCTTTGTTCTTAATGGCCCCATCTAGCCAAACTTTCCATTAAAGGCTCCTCTAAACCCTATGGCAAACTTCATTCCTCCTTATCCGCACCGGCCTGCTAAAGATTTAGGGCCGCTTGATACCGTTAAATATGCCCGTCGGGATTTGTTGTCAATCTGGCCTGAAACCATTTTTTCACAGCAATTTAGCTCCACTAAAATCATTAACCTTTGGGTGTTTATCGCCAACAGTCCGGAAAGGGTCAAGCATGTCCTGGACACCCAAAGTGCCAAATACGAAGCCAAAAGCACCTTACTGCGTAAGGCGTTGGAGCCATTATTGGGTGAGGGCATCAATGTTTGCGATGGCTCAATTTGGCAAAGCTTATGGTTAGACCCGCAACAGGCACAGTATTTTGACGATATTGTCTATGCCGCTACCCAAGCCCAAATACAGCAATGGTCGGCATTAAAACCAGGGGCAAAAATAAAGGTGCTGCCTGAAATGCGCCAGCTGGGTGCGGGCATTATCAGCCGTTGCTTATTTGGCAAAGGCATCACCGACAAACAGGTCAACGAATTGGTCGAAAGTTTTTCTGCATACCAAGCCGCCATCGAACAAATGGGCATCGTTTCCTTTTTAGGCGTTGCCAATTGGTTGCCTAGTTTTGGTGCCAGTAAAGTCCAACAATCCGCCCAACGTATCCACCGCCTGTTGGATGTGTTGCTTGCCGAAGGCCGTAACAACAGCGACCCTTCCTGCATAATGGCTTTGTTGCTTGCCCGCCAAGGCGAAACCTTAAGTGCCGGACAAATCCGCAATGAACTGATCCTGTTGTTTATGGCAGCTTATGAAATCATCGCCAACACCCTATCTTGGGCGTGGTATCTGGTTTCGCAGTGTACCGAAACGGAACAAAAACTGTATCAGGAAGCCGCAAGCTTAATGGCAGACCCATCTGCCCGTGTGACCGATGCCGACAATCTGCCTTTTAGCCATGCCATCATCAAAGAAACCTTGCGCTTGTATCCGCCCATGCCCATCTTGTTAAGGGAAGCTAAAGTGGATGACAAAATTGGCAAGCGTGACATCCCCACCGGTTCCATCATGCTGGTTGTGCCTTGGTTGTTGCACCGGCATAAACTGTATTGGCAAAATCCCGACCATTTCATGCCGGAGCGGTTTTTGCCCAATGCGCCTGCCATTCTGGCCTTTAGTTATTTGCCGTTCAACGCCGGCGCGCGCGAGCCGCTGGCGCAGTTTTTTGGCGGCTCGGTGACAGCGATCTGTCTGTCGGCTTTGTCCAGCCAGTTCCGATTGCAGTTGCCCAAAGGCGAAAAAGTGGGTCACGAATGCCGCATCACATTGCGCCCGCAAAGCGATTTGACCCTGCAAATTCTAGCCCGATAAAGACAGTCAAAAACACGAGAGCTTGCTGTTTTTTTAAAATAATCAAAGCGTTAAATCTTCTAATCGGGTAAACTGTCTAGGTGATTCGTTCAGGCGATTGGGCTGATACATGCCGTCGTCTGTTATTTAATATTCTTAGTAGGTTTTACCATGATGCAGTTTACGCCCGAAGGCCAGCAAACAATCAACAACATTGCCCAACGTTACCACTTTAGTTTTGATGCGGTATGTAGCATGTTGCAATCCGTTATTAATGGCAACGGTTCAATGGCACAATTCAGCCACCCCGAATTCGGTGGTTCTGGGCAATGGATGCGCGGCGGCATGATTATGCTGGGCGATATGTTTAACAACGGCTTGAAAAATTCCGTGGGCGGTTTGTGCCAAGAACTTTCCAACTTGATTGCCAGCCAGCCCAATCTCATCCAAACCGGCAGTTTCCAATCGCAAAACCAAGGTTCGCAACAACAGGCCCATTTTAGTGGCAATCAGCAGCAACAAAATGGCGTCAGCGGCAACGCGCCGGTCAGTTTGTTTGTTCCGCCACCCGCAGGCAGTTCCGGCAATTGGTGGCCTGCGGGCTTGCAATTCCCGAATAGTACGGGCGCGCAAAACAATGTCCGTTACGCCTATTTTGCCACCATTAACCGTTTGGCGATTGATGCCAATGGTCATGTCACCTTGTATGACACGCTTGATCACCACATTGGCGGCTTTTCGCAGCAACAATCGGTGGGCGGTTCCATTACTTTTACCAGCCAATACGGCGTGGTTGATGTCAGCAATTTACCGGTTATTTCGGTTGATAATGTGCCTGTTCAAAAGCCAATACCACCGGCGTTCCAGCCCACCGTATCAACCCATAACACCAGCAGCCCAAGTGGCGATATTTTTACCGCGATAGAAAAATTGGCGGTGCTGTGGAATCAAGGTTTACTGACCGATGCCGAATACAGCAGCAAAAAAGCAGAATTGTTAAGCCGCTTGTAAATTTCAGAAAACAACTGCGGAGTCCAAAGTTTTGGATTCCGCAAAACCGATCCAATCCAAACACTCAAAACAATCGCCAGAAACTTGGCTTTGCACGACCAGCCAACGCATGAACAAGCTCCCCAAGCTCCCCATCCTCTACACCTTCCGCCGCTGCCCTTATGCGATGCGGGCCAGATTGGCGCTCGCCTATGCAGGCATCAGCGTCGAAATCCGCGAAATTGAATTAAAAAACAAACCCCAAGCCCTGCGCGACCTTTCCCCTAAAGCCACTGTCCCTGTGTTGCAGTTGCCCGACGGCAAGGTATTGGAAGAAAGCCTCGACATCATGCACTGGGCCTTAGCGCAACACGACCCTGCCCACTGGTTGGCGGATATTCAGAGCGCCAAAACCTTAATCACTTGGAACGACGGCGATTTTAAATACTATTTAGACCGCTACAAATACGCCGACCGCCATCCCGAATACTCCGCAGACCATTACCGCCGCCAAGGTGAATTTTTTTTGGCAGAACTCGAAAGCCGTTTGCAGGTTACGCCTTGGTTATTGGGCGACCACTGCACATTAGCCGATGCGGCAATCTTCCCCTTCATCCGCCAATTTGCCGCCGTTGATGAGCAATGGTTTGCGGCGGCGGATTATCCCGCCGTACAGCAGTGGCTACAAAAATGGTTGGATTCGGCGTTGTTTGCAGCCGTTATGGACAAATACCCAGCTTGGGTAGAAGGTATGGCGGCGATGAGGGGATTTGCTTAAGGGGAGGGGCGTTCTGGCGGACAAGTTAAGTCTTGTTCGCCAGAAGCAAAGGGGATTTAGGCGGCTTTATTCAGGTTTGGGTGGTTCCGGCATTTTGTCGTGCGGCGGGCGCATGGCTTCAAACTTTTTCAATTGTTCAGGTGTCAGCACCGTTTTTAAGCGGTTTTTGGTTTCTTCGTGTATCGCTTTAAATTTGGTTTTTTGGTCTTCAAAAATGCCATCGACTTTGGTTTTTTGTTCTGCCGACAAGCCTAATTCCTTCACCATCATTTCCATTTTATGGGCATGATGCTTTTTAAAATCAGGTGCGCCTTCGGGTGGTTGACCATCGGGTGCTGCACCGGCAAATCCAACCAATGGCAAACACGCCGCCAATAACAAACTGATAACGATCTTTTTCATGGTGTTTCCTTGTTAAGTTAAGAGGGATAAAGAAACGCGTATCGCCTTTCTTGAAGAATACTATAAACACCGAATGGGTAAGCATTACGGCGGCATTGTGCAAACATTATGAATCTTGCAAAGCGGTTTCTGCGCTTTTGGCTTGCGGGGCATAGCGGTAGCCTGCGCCGTACACCGAATGGATCAACTCAATTTCTGGCAACAAGCCCGCCAATTTTTTGCGCAGTTTTTTGATGTGGCTATCGACCGTGCGGTCCGAAACAATGCGGTGGTCTTGGTAGATTTTGTCAATCAATTGCACGCGCGAAAAAATCCGGTTGGGCTGTTGGTACAAAACCTGAAAAAGCTGAAATTCAACGTGGGTGAGCATTATTTGCCGCCCATTCGCCGATATACAAAAGCTGTGTCCGTCCAAGAGCAAGGGCGCAGATAAAGTTGTCGGCGTTTGCGCGTCCACGTCTTCGTTGTAGGTGCGGCGCAAGACGGCTTTGATGCGGGCGACCACTTCACGTGGGCTGAAAGGTTTGCAAATGTAATCGTCCGCGCCTAATTCCAAACCCAGCAGCCGGTCAATTTCCTCAATGCGTGCGGTTATCATAATGATGGGTACCTTGCTGGTTTTACGGATCGTTTTGGCAATTTCCAAGCCATCCACATTCGGCAACATCAAATCCAACAAAATCAAATCGACCGGATGGGTATTAAACCAATCGGTCACTTTTGCGCCATCCGCCAGCCAGTGCGTGGTGAAATTGGCGGCATGGAGATAATCTTCCAGCACATACGCTAATTTTTCTTCGTCTTCGACGATCAAAATGTGTTTTTCTGCTTTCATAACCAAGAATCAGGAAGAAATGGGGAACGAGAGAGTCATGGTCAGGCCACCCAAGTTCGAATGGCTGGCGGTGATGCTGCCGTTATGGGCTTCGACAATATTGTGGCAAATCGCCAAGCCTAAACCCGCACCGCCGGAGTTGCGGTTGCGAGAATGGTCGGCGCGGAAGAAGCGGTCAAACAGTTGGGGCAAGGCAGCATCGGCAACGCTAGGTGCACTGTCAGAAAATACCATTAAGAGGTGTTCTTTGCTTTTGCTGATAGTGATTTGCAACTCACCGCCGTTGTCGGTGTAGCGCAGCGTGTTGGTGAGCAAATTTCGGAACAGTTGCGATAAGCGGTCGGCGTCGGCGTACACTAAAATGGTTTTGCCAAGTGCGTTGTCGAGTGTTACCGTCAAAGCTTTGCGGCGGAATTCGTCCGCTAACGCTGCCAAGTCTTGTTGTAAAACCAGCACCGGGTCGAGAGGGCTTTTGCGGTAACTCAAAGTACCTTGGTCGGTTAACGACAATTGGTATAAATCTTCTGTAAGGCGCGTCAGGCGCATCACGTCACTGTACAAAGAATCGACCGCCATTGGCGTCAGCGGGCGCACACCGTCTTGTAACGCCTCCAATTCGCCACGCAAGACCGCCAGCGGCGTGCGCAATTCATGGGAAATATCGGCAACCCAACGCCGCCGTGTCTGTTCGGCTTGCGCCAATGCCGCCGCCAAGGCATTAAAGTCATGCGACAATTGCCCCAGTTCGTCATGGCTATCCACCGGCAGGCGCGTGTCGTAACAGCCAATGGCTAAAGCCTTGGACGCGGCGGTAATACGTTTGAGCGGCCTGCCCAAAATATAGGCAATCAACAACGCCAAACCCGCCGAAAACAAAACCATTAACAAGGCAATGCCGATCAGCTCGCGACCTTGTTTTTCCATGAACTGGATGTCACCCAATTGATTGAAGGGTTTGCCGGGCAATACGCCCACATAGCCGACAATCGTTCCGGCGCTGCGGATAGGGTGCAAGGTCAATTCACTGACCAATTCGCTGCGACCAAACACCAGACTTTTATCGGCAGCCAACAACATTACGCGCATTTCAAAGGGGATTAAGCGGGGTTTGAAGTCGTTATCTGGATGATGTGCGGGGTGCTTGGGTTGCTTGTCTAATAGATCCGGCGGCCAGCGGGTGTCTTTGTTGCTTAAGGTTTCGTGCAGCCAAGGCGGTGGTGGGTGTTTGTGGCCTTCTTGTTGCCAGATGATTTCCAGCCATTTTTGCTTGTCGTCAGCGAGGCTTTGCCAAGTGCCGTGGGCATCGTAATACTCTGTTAAGGCGCTAACAATTCGTTCCAGATGTTTTTCTTGGCGCGATTCCACAAACGCCATAAAGCCCCGTTCAAACGAAAAGCGCATAAAGCCATACATGCCTGTCACCACCAGCAAAGCCGCCAGCAGCAACGTCAAAAATAACTTGACCCGTATGGATTTGAACACAAGCTTTCTCCGTGGTTTAAGACATTATGGGGAACAATTGTGTAAGAAATATGCAATTTTTAGATAAAACCTTGGGAGCTTGAGTGTGGAAATGCCAGTAACTGGTAGCGCGGCGCTAGGCTTTTGGGAGTGAAAAACATGTTTTTTCATTCCAATATATTGATGCTGCTGATTATTCGTAGGATGGGCTGACGACAGGAAGCCCATCAACGTGAACAATTAAGATGCGCTTCCCTTCGTTCAGCACATCCTAAAAGGGCATCATTATTTCATCGCTAACATCAAGCCCGCACTGCAAAAATACACCCGGTCACAATACTGCCCCATCAACTGCGCCGCCTTACCGGACAAATCCACAAACTGCCGCGCCAAAGCATTATCAGGAATAATGCCAAAGCCCACTTCGTTATGCACCAGCACCACATCGCCAGACCACTGCAACACTGCTTCCAGCTCGGCTAAGATTTCCGCTTCGGTTTTGCCGTGATAAAGCTGGTTGTTCAGCCACATCGTTACACATTCAATCAGCACAGGGCAGTCGGCGTTTTGGATGGCTGCCAATAAATTTACAGGTTCTTCAACGGTGATAAATTGTTCTTGCCGCCGCGCTTGGTGTATGGCAATGCGTTGGCGCATTTCGTCATCCAACCATTCGGTGGTCGCCAGATAAATCGGTTTTTGATTGGGATAATGCTGCAAGATATAGGCTTCAGCTAAACGCGATTTGCCGCTTTTTACGCCGCCGATAAAGAGGGTTTTCATGATGAAGTTCCTAATTTTTCTGGTGTGGAGTACAAAACATGATTTGTACTCCAATCAGATGTTACGCAGATGATTGCTAAGGATTGCTAATAAACAATGATGTGTCGCTACCGCGACAGTTTTTCTAATCGGGTTCTCGCACCCGAAGGCGAGCTACTTTCTTTTGCGCCGCCAAAAGAAAGTATCCAAAGAAAAGGCGGCCCGGTTGCCGCTCATGTCTTGCGCTCCTCGCATTTGTCTGGGGGATGGCAAAAGGGCCTTCCTGCCCTTTATGCCCTGTGGGTAATCTGCCCCCGTGCGGCATCCATGCCGCACCCTTTATGCCCTTGGGTGCTTCGGGCTAATCCCGATAAATACTGCGGTGCTCGACGCGGCAAACGGGAACACATTACGTTACTGCGTAACATCAGCCCCAATGTATTACGATTAAATTAATACAGCCCGCAAAATCCTCTCCATATCCAAATTTTCCCTCACCATATCAGCAAACCCCTGAATCTCCGCATTGCGATATTCGCCATATTGATAACCACCATACGCCGGATTAATCGCCCGAAAATAATCTCCTCGGAACGCGTCATCATCAAACACGCCATGCACATGCGTGCCAGCAATGCGGCCTTGTTGGTAGTACAGCGGGTAGTTTGCCATGCGTCCGCAATGGATTTCATAGCCTTGAATTGCCGAGTAGCCAAACAGCGGATACGTGCCACGCGCCAAGATTTTCGGGTTTTGGTAGCTGACGTTATCGGCAATTAAGCACAAGCCTGTTGCTGTGCTGGCTTGGTGATATTCCAAGGCATCGGGGTCGTGCAGGGTTTCGCAGAGCAGCTGATAACCGCCGCACAGGCCAAAAATTGGTTTCTTAAATTGTTGCAAAGCAGCAAACAAACCTTGCGCTTTCAGCCAATGCAAATCGCGGATGACGGTTTTGCTGCCGGGCAATAGCACCGTGTCGAAATCGTCCAGCGGGCGGAAGGCTTGCACCAGCACCACTTCGATTTCTTCGTCTGCCATTAGCACGTCCAAGTCGTTGTAATTGCTTAGGCCAGGGTAGGCGATGACGGCAATGCGGATTTTCACCGCGCCCAAACGTTGTTGGTAATTGCCCAGCGATTGCGAGTCTTCCATGTCGATGTTCAGCGGCTGGTAGGGAATCACGCCCAGCACGGGGACGCCAAAGCGTTCGCGGATGATGGTTTCGCCATCGGCAAAAAAGCGGCGGTCGCCACGGAATTTGTTGACGATTACGCCGACCAAATTGCCGCGCATGACCGGATCCATCAGCGCCAACGTGCCGTAAATCGACGCAAACACGCCACCGCGTTCAATATCGGCGACCAGAATGTTTTGGGTGTTAAAGGTTTTGGCGATGAAGGTGTTGGATAAATCTTTATCCAGCAGATTGAGTTCGACAGGCGAACCTGCGCCTTCAGCAATCACCAAATCGTAATCGCGCTGCAACTGGGTAAACGCCGAGCTGACCGCGTTTTCCAAGTTACCGATATGGTCGTAATATTCAGCAACCGATTGGTTTTGATAGACTTTGCCATTAACGATAACTTGCACACCGTTGCCGCCGTGGCCTTTCAGCAACACCGGATTAAATAACACGCTAGGTTCAACCCGCGCCGCTTCGGCTTGCAGACATTGGGCGCGGGAGATTTCCAGATTTTCTTGGGTAACGGCAGAATTGTTCGAGCAATTTTGTGCCTTAAACGGCGCGACTTTGATGCCACGGTCAGCAAAAATCCGGCACAAAGCCATGGTGATAGTGGTTTTGCCCGCATCGGAGCTGGTGCCAAAAACGGCGAGTGATTTCATTGATTGGTTGGGGTTGGCTACATGGATATTGTCCACGAACGGCACGAAAAGACAGGAATTGTAGTGCCCACGCTGGAACACCACAGCCTTAATTTAAAAATTTGTATGACTCATCAAAAGGATAGCTTGATTGTAAGAGAGCGAACGGAACAATTCTGCTACTACTGGCCTATCCCATTGATGATTATCTATTTAATGGCGGTGATGCGGAGCGTGGGCACGACAGGGTCAAACCTAAACAAAATGATGCAGAAGTCCGCCTCACCATTTCAGGCGGATGTCCCAACGGTAAGTTTTGTCATCGGGCAAGGTCGGTGCGGTCTTCGGGTCTATTTTGTCGTAAACATTACGCACCGGGGTGACGGTGGCATCACGTCCAAAAATAAAGTCTTGGTCTTCAACGATGCTTTTATACGCCTTGTCGAGCAGCAGGGCGCGTTCTTTGGAAGGTGTCACCAGTGTGTACACGTCCTTGGCCTGCTTGACTTTTTCGTGGTCAACCGCTCCGTCTGCCTTGAACCAGCGCTGCAACATTTCCCCATTGTTACGGAATTCGTCACCGCCGCCGACCCGCTCCAGATAGGTGAGTATTTCGCCTTTCAGCTCACCGTAATTGGGGGCGTCGACCATGCCTTTCAGGTTGATGTAGCCCCAGCCCTTGGCGCCGTCCACTTTGCGGGGGAAGCCGAAGGTTTGGTCGATGGTCGAACCGATGGAGGCGTGGCAGCCCATGCAGAACATGTTTTCCTCGAAGGTACTGGCGCGTAGGCGACCATTTTTGTCCTCGATGAAGCCCTGCACCGACCAACCGGTGCCGTTGTCCAGCCCATGCTGGCCCAAATCGGTGTAACGGGGTAAGGCACCGGCATCCTTCTCGAAAGACTCTTCTTCGTAATAGCGGCGGTACATGGTCTTGCTGTAGACCTGCCATTTACGCATATAGCGGACTTCCTTCATGCGCGTGGAAGGCATGATTCCGCCTCCATCATCGACCGCCAAATAACGCACGGTGTGCAAGAATTCCGTGTCTTTCGGGTACATGAAGGTGTCGATGAACTCCTTTTGCGCGGCGCCGACGTAGTGGTCGAGCACAGTGATGTGGTCAATGGCTCCTAGCTTGCCATCGCCGTCGAGATCAATGCCCACGGCGTTCTCATCAATCGGCAATGTGCTGATGGCGTCGAGGTTTTTGATTTTGGCTTCGACAATCGCTAGGTTGGCCTTATAAATGTCAGCCGAATACTGGCCTTTGGCATCGGTGCGGAATGGTTCTGCCAGGCGGATCATCACGTCGTCGGTCGAGCCGTTGGTGGGCCAGAAGGTGCTGGGCAGCGGCTTGTAGTTGAAGGCTACCCAGTGGCTGCCGTCCTTGGCAAAGCCGTGTTCGTCGAAGGCGGCGCGGCCTTGTTGCAAGTTTTGCAAATCGGGTATCCAGCCTTGAAATTTCACGCCCTTAAGGCGCGGTGCCAGTTCCGAGTAGTTGTCCTGCGCCACCCACGCCAAGATGGCGGCGTCGCTGATCGCCGCCACGCGGGCGCTGCGGTCTTCAAACAGGTTTTGCCAATGGTTGGTCACACCCACTTCGCTGAACAAGTATGCGCGCTGCTGGATGCCGTCGTTCATGGCGTTTTCACGGCCCGGGATGGTTTCCTGGTGGCAGGCATAGCAAGGGTTGTGTTTTTGCTCGGTGCGGGTGTAGCACTGCGGCGGGATGATTGCTTCGGGATTGTAGACAGTGTGTACGGGGTGGACATCGTACGGCATGGCCGGCAACACAAATGGTTTGTCGCGCAACCCGTCCAGCACTTGCTGGTAAAGCGGCGGTTTGGCTTCTTCGGCACCGGCCGCCCCATAGGCCAAAAAGCCAAAAACTAAAAAATAGCGGCATTTTAACATAATTCGAATCCTTTTTAAATAAAAATCAATCTCATTTGCGATGGCGATTTTAACGTGTCGCCATGACCATTTGATGAACAAGCCAATTCTTGTCGTTAAATTTTAACGTTGGCAATTGATAATTTTAAAGACCGCCCAGTTGCTGACTGCGGAGGTTTTGCTTTTAGTTAAATTCAAATTATTATCACAAGGGAAATAACCAAATGAAAATGACCAGCAAAATATTGGCTGCAGCCGTTGCAGCCGTTTTGTCACAAGCAGCCAGTGCCGGCACTGACCTGTTCTTCAACCCATTGACCCAATCTGCAGCTGTGGCTTCCGTTGGCAACCACATCAACGAATTGAAATCACCTTGGCAAGCGCCGGCGGGTATCGCTTCAGAAAACTTGTTGAGCCTTTCATCTGTTGAAGCCGATGTTAACAAATCGATCGTCCGCGTTCCTGGCACCGGTACATCTGCTTCTATGATCGACATGAGCGCATTCAGTCCAAACGGTCGTTTTTTGTTCCTGCCACATGAGACACCATTCGGTGCTGGTCTGACTCGCTACAATATGTTAAACGGCAACACTCAGGTGTTGTTTGCCGGTGACCAACAAGGTGCGAGCGGCAACTGGGCCAATGATTACGGCGCGTTTGACCCTGCCCGCTGGACTCCCAACAACACAGTCATCGTTGCCGAAGAATGGTCAGGCCAAGGCCGTGTCATTGAGGTGTTGAACCCGCTGGCTGACCCTGAGAATATCAACATTCGTGAATTGAACAGCATTGCCAACGTTTCACACGAAGGCATCAACTTCAGCGAAAAATTCAACAACACCATTTACTACATTGACGAATGGAACTCCGGCTCCATCTATAAATTCGTTATGGCCACCCCTGGCGACTACACCAAAGGCCAGACTTTCGTGTTGAAAGTAGATGCCTTTGCCGGCAACCCTGCCGCCAACTACAACGATGCCAGCAACGTTGGTCAACCACGCACTGGCATGGCGACTTGGATAGCTTTGACCGATGTTGACGGCAATCCGTTGACCAGTGCCTCGCCATTTGAAAACGGCAGCGCCGGTTCTGCTTCACTAGGTGGCCGCGCCGCAGCTGATGAAGTCGGTGGCACGCCTTATGGTCGCCCTGAAGACATGGAAGTGGCCACCTTGGCCAACGGCAACGAAGTCTTCTACATTGCCATGACTTCTGAAAACATCATCTATTCGTTTGAAGTGTTGAGCGACAGCCAAGTCAAAGTTGGCGAGTTCGCCACTGAAGCCGCCACCCCAAAAAACTTGGGCTACCCTGCCACTACTGGCGTGATGAACTCGCCTGACAATTTGGCGCAAGATGCCTTGGGCAATATTTACATCATCGAAGATTCCCCTAACAGTGGCAACGTCGGCGGTGACGTTTGGTTCGTCCGTGACACCAACAACGACGGCGTGGCCGAGTCGTTGGATCACTTCTTGAGCTTGCAAGTCAACGGTTCAGAAGCCACCGGTATGATCTTCAACCCAATCAGACCAACCCAGTTCGTGATTTCTGTACAGCATCCAACCAGCACCAGCTTGACCTCGGTGCCAAACGGTTTCGGCGATGCAGTATGGCAATTTGACCTGACTAATGTTGTGCCACCTGTCTGTAATAAAGACGAATTGAAGCAATACATCAAAACTGGCGTTTGCAGCGGCAACCCAAAATCTTTCATCAACGCGTTACGCGCAACCAAGTAATCCCCCATCGTTAACGCAACGTTAGCAAAGCTACACCGACCCCGTGCAGTGCAAGGCTGTACGGGGTTTTTTTTAGGCATTCTGCCCCGGCTTCCCCTTCATTTCCTTGGCTTAATTGTCAACAGACTTAAGCTTTTCGGTTTTTCGTGGACAAATAAGAAACCTCAGTGATTTAAATAATCGATGTAAGTGTAATCAGGCGTGTAGTGCAGTTTATGCACCGAACTTAAGGCCACGCGGAATTGGAAGGCGTTGGCGAGCGGCAGCTTGAGGATGTGCGCCAGCAACGCCCGAATCGTTCCAGCATGGGTAATGACCAACGCTTGTGGTGCGTCTTGCTGGACTAAATCCTGCCAAAATTCGCCAGCACGCAGAAACAAATCGGTAAAGCTTTCGCCATTGGGCGCGCGGCTGGTGACGAAGTTGTCTGTCCAATGGTGCAGCGCGTCGCTATCCAGCGCATCGAACGGGATATTTTCCCAGTCACCGAAATTGATTTCCAACAAGCGGTCGTCGGTTTCGACGCGTTCGCTGAGCTGTTCGGCAAGTTGGGTGCAACGGTTTAACGGGCTGGAAAACACGCGGCAATCGGCGTGCAGTTCTGGCAGTTTGGTGCGAATTTTCGTCAGTTCGTCGGCAAAATTATCATCGAGGGCAATGTCGGTGCGACCGTAACACAAGCCCGGTGTGGCGACGGTTTTGCTGTGGCGGATCAGATAAATGTCCATAATCCCGCCACGCCCAAATAAAACACCACTTCCGCGACTTGCTGGCTTGCGCCCAAACAATCGCCCGTGTAACCGCCGATATGGCGATGAAAATACTGGCCTAAGCCTAAGTTGACCAACAACACAGGTGCTATCGCCCACCAACAAACGGCAGGCAACAGCAACATCGGCAATACCGCGCAAGTCGCCGCAAACGCCAAATCTTTCGCGCTGGGTTTAAACACCGCCGCCGCGCCTTTGCTGTCTTCTAGCCGCGCGTAATCGTATCGCCACATCAACAGCAACGGCGGCAAACGGCTGACGCTATGCCCCGCCAATAACGCCAACGGCGTGGCGGCAATCGGCAAATCCGCCAACACACTGATTTTTAAAAGCAGCAACAAACCAATGCCAATCGCGCCATACGCACCCACGCGCGAGTCTTTCATAATCTCCAAAATCCGCGATTTACCCCAACCGCCACCGAAGCCGTCGCAGACATCGGCAAAACCGTCTTCGTGGAACGCGCCCGTGATGAAAATGCCCGCGATGGTGGCGAGTATCGCCGCTGTAAACGGCGACCACAACAACGCCGCCAGATAAAACACCAACGCGCAACCGCCGCCAACCAGCCAGCCAGCCAAGGGCAGGTAAGTGCTGGCTTGCGGGAGTTTTTGGTAGTCGAGGTTTTGGGGTGTGGGGAGGCGGGTGTAGAAGCTGAGGGCGAGTTGGAGAAGTTTTAAATGATACATCGAGCTTGGGAACATTTAAGACACTGAGATTTTGTCAATAAGCTCTAATAGTTCAACGTCTATTTTTTTCTTTGAGGCAATAATGTTTGCAAGGCAACCTCGCATTTCTTCCCAATGACTGATGCTATTTAGCCCTGAATAATTAGAAAGATGTTTACATAGCCTAACCAAGCTCTTTTTACCGTCCAAAATACGCGACAGACTATCCCATTTTTCTTCAAAATCGACACCATCTCTCGCGAAAGTTTTAATTTTTTCTATGTGTACCGAAATGTCGCTGGCTTGGCTTGGAAATTGAGTTTTCAGGAATTTATCAATTTCTTGTGACAAATCTGAACCGGAAGGGATGTTCGTTCCAAACGCTGGTTTTGGTGATGATTTGCCTTTAGAAACGGAATAGGTCGTTAATGCAGTCACCTGAATAATATCCTCAGCTTGCTCTAAAAACATGTCAGCAGAAACCGGAGGAGCAGGTGATCGGGCGATTCTCCTGGCGACTTCCTCAGCAAACGCGTGTGGTTTTAACAGATAATTTTCTAATTCCCAACGGCGCAAGACGTGAATATTGTCGCCATAAGGTTTGGCGGCATGAAAAATGGCATCGTCTGTTTCCCAAAATAAGTCGTTATTCGACGCATCAGCATCCGATAACAGCACATCCCTATCAACAATGCCATGAACCTTAATATTTTGACTGGCTTCTTCTTCCACTTTGGCGATCACCACCCGACAGCCACCGCCGCCAGACTTATCGCCTTCGGCACTGACAAATTTCAACTTATCTTGCTTATTGCTAAACCAATGGTCGTTAAATATCCGCACATCTTCAGCGGATTCCAAAAACACTCTGGTGCGACGATCATATTTTGCATCTACGGGTGATTTTGCTTGTTTAAAACTCGCCATAACCTTAACTCAAATCCGTTTCAATCAATTCACCTGCCATATAAATACCTTCTCGCTCTTGGGGCATTGTTGCCGTAAACCGTTGTAATATTTCCAAAGAATGGGTCGTCATCATGATGGTAAATCCTGGGTTGTCTTTAACCATTTGCTCAAGCGCGTTATACAGGCGATGTTGCCAGCGGATATGTAAATGAATGTCCATTTCATCAATTAAAATGATGGTGTTGCGGGTAGCGTGGGCACCGATACGCAAGAATAAATAAGCCAGACTTTTTTCGCCGCTACTTAATCTATCCAGCCGATGGGTTTGGTCATTGCCAGTATCAATAATGGCTTCTGGCGGATTTTTACGCACGCCTTTTAATAATTTGGGCGTTTCCACAAACAATTGTTCGTTTATCAATTCTTGAGCTTTTTCAAAAGAACCATTTTCCAGCCATTTGAGCCATACCAACAAGTTATCTAAGGAGTTTTTCCAATAAGCACTGTGGGCTTCAAAAGCATGTAAAGGCAGATAATTCCAGTGGTTAGGTGTGGAAATGCTGCGTTCACTAATACCTGTATTTGAATGCGGGATGCAATCATGGTTATCATTGTTCGGATATGGAATGTCCCGATAAGCCGAAAAATACAGCACCGTAGGTAAATGGAAAGAGGGTTGTAAAAAACTATCTTCTGGCGACGTGTCCGCCGCAACACGGATGGTTGCCAGCAAATCTTGCAGCAAGTCATCGTCCCTACGTGCAATGTTTTCATAACGGCCTAAAACAGGGCTGCGGAATCCGGCTTGATGCCAACTTACAGCATTATAGGTTTCCAGTTGTTCCGGCGACCAAGGGTTCAAAAAAGTTTCCGCGCCTATAGTTCCCGCCAACACCGACAATACGATACTGATATTACGGCCTTGCCAATGTAACCTAACCCAAAAATCCAATTGCGCCCGTCCATAGCGTTTATCTAAATCTTCATGCCCATAGCTGTCGATGGTTTTCTTATCCAACAACGCCATCAGTGATGAAAAAATTTCCAAGGCGGTGGTTTTACCCAAGCCATTGGGCGACGCTATCATAAAAAAATTGCTGGGGCGATTATTGTCATCAGTGAAATCGACGGAATAAATGTTCTGAAAAAATGCGATTTTATCCAGCGTTAAAAACAGCGGTTTGAATTCATAGATAAAAAGGTTATCCATTGCATGCTCCTGAGATTTACAAAGTTATAGTGGGCAATATTGGGGTACCAAACAACCGGCTGCTATCGGAATACAAGGCCCTCAGCATATCCAACTATTTATCGCAGCATAAATTTAGCTATATCTACCTAACGAACTCGGATAGGAAATTGACTTTGTCCGTATATCAGGTCTTAAGGTTTTAAAAGCTTCCAAGTCACGATCCAGTACTCCTGTCTTTCCTAAATTAAGTATCTTGAGTGACTTTATTTCAATTAATGGACTGAGGTCTGTCACGTTTATCTGAAAAAGATGTAGTTCTTCTAGTGACTGTAGGCCTGCAAGTGGAGCAAGATCATTAATTAAAACGTGCTGTAAATTGAGAGACCTTAAAGAACTTAAATTAGATAATGGTGTTAAATCGGTAATTTTCGTACCGGATAAATCAAGATATTGCAGCGAACTTAACTTTGCCAAATCAGAAAAATCCTCCATATCAACATTATTGGCTAATATTAAGGATTTGAGCGAATCCATACTAATTATTGGTTTGAGATTGGTAATTTTGGTGCTTGCCAAGTAAAGAGCTTGTAGGGTACACAGATTTTCTAATGGTTCTAAATCAACTACTTGAGTTTTATTTAAGTTAAGCAGCTTGAGTTTAATCAATCCCTTCAATGGCCCAATATCCTTAACCAAAGTCCTATCCAACTCTAAATATTCAAGGTTTATCAGGCTGCCAATCGGGGATAACTCACACACTTTAGTTAGACTACAATCAAGATTTATTATTTGTTTTAGCTCGGATAGTGGACTGAGATCGCTCACATTAGTCAAAAAGATTCCCAAGCTTTTGAGAGTCGTTAACTCGGCCAAAGGCGTTAGATCGTTAACTGATGAGTCCCATATGCTTAGTCTTTCAAGAGAAGTCATTTTAATCAGTGGATTTAGAGAAGTCACACGAGTTCTATTCAAGAAAAGTTTTCTCAGATTTGTTAACTCCCCCAATGGACTTAAGCCAGTGATCCTGTGAGATGACAGATAAACGTCAGTTCCAAGAAAAGGCCATTTTAGAATCTTGTCAGAACTCAACTCATTACAAGCAAGGACCCATTCGTTACTAAGCTGTGTCGAAGTCGAAGGAAGATTATAAATTATCTGTAAAGCAGCTTTGGCTTTCTGTCCGCCAACAAGACGCAGCAAGCGCAAGCAGCGAATAGCCATATAGCTATTTTGATTCGCCCACCAAACACCATTTTCCAAAGTCGATGAAGCATAATTCAAAATTCGGGGACCAAGTTGAGCAAGTGCTTCGGCGTCGTTCATAGAGGAAGGTGGCAACAAATCTAAAAAGTAATCGTCAATGATTTCCGATAAATCAGCGGCCAAGCGTTTTGCCGCTGATCGGCAACGAACCAGAAAAAATTGGCGGGCTTTGATAGTAGCCAAAGCTTTACGCTCCGATTTTGTTAGAGCGCTGGTTTTATTGCCTGGATTTTTAATTGTTTCCAAGCGATCCAGCAACTCTCTAACTAATCCTGAACTGAATGCTTCGGGTGCTAAAGCTAGGGCAAATAAAATAACAGGCTGCCAAGCAGAATCATCCGCATTTTTAGTCAAGACATTCCAATCACCGTTTTCTACCACACAACCCGCTGCCAAATATTCTTTGAGGGTATTGTGGATAAAATCGATACGATCAATCCCGGCAGGCCTCAGCATACCGCTCCTTTCGACTAATGCTTGTACGACATCATCCGCTTCTTCTGGGGCACGTCCAGGAATCGAGTGCAGCGTTTTAGCAACTAGCACTTTCGCATCACTACTTTCGATGGAAGAACTACCTTTACTGACCATGCGCCAAGCAAGTTCAGCTAGTAATCCTTTTTTTTGCGAATATTGCAAAGCCCGCCAACTAGGCAAGAAGTGTTTATCTTCTAATCCGACTGTTTCACGTTCTCGACGGTGTAATAACATGTGGCAGAGTGCTTCTGATAATTCCGCTGGGGTTTCGGGCAATTTTTCCTGCCTTTCCCGGTACAGGGCGCAAATCATTGCACAAAGTAATGGGTTAGTAGCCAACAAACCAAGCTCTGGTTGTTCTACCAATTCTTCTTTTAGTTTGGTTGCTGTTTGTAATAGGTCTTCCCCGAATCGTGGCCGTTGCTTCAATTCTAAAGCAGCGGATCGATACCACTTGTCGATAAATTCCTCCCGATCTTGACGACTCATAGGCTCCACACGGGCTTCAGTAAAACTCAACCTGGATAGCCAACCAGATTCAACAGCTCCTGGCCGTGTCGTAACCACATAAGTACAATCTGGATAAGTGCGTATCAATTCGCCGATTTCTGCTGACAACTGACGACGTTTGTCGCGGTGAATTTCATCCACCCCATCAAACAAAACCAATGCTTGCCCAGAGCCTAGAATATTTGTCACCCAGTTGCTTGGTGCAGAAGGCAAATGTTTGGCTAGAAAGCTTGATAGCTGATTTGCTGCCGGTAGCTTTCCATTCGGACAATCACGTAAGCGAATTAGAAACGGAATTTTTTTCCGCCAATTACCTGCATTACAAGAGGAACTGGAGCTGTCTGATAAATTTATAGAAGCGAGGCCAAAGGGTGCATTGGGTGCTGCAAATGGCTGTAGTTGGGCTAAAGGGTTGTCAAGAATATATTGTGCGGCTTGTATGGCGCACCAACGCATTAGTGTGCTTTTTCCTGCACCAGCCGGGCCATCGCTGCGAGACAGGAGTCGAGTAGTCCCCAGAAGCGATAGTGCTTGTGTTTTCACGAAGCGTTTTTTGCGTAGTGAAAATGCAGGCTGTCCGAAATCGCGTCGAGTCATTGCGGTAACGATGTCGCCTATCCCCTTGTTGGGTAGGCAGACGAGAGAAGCAGGACGGCTGGGGCAGCCGAAGGCAAGAGCGGTCGCGTGATTTTTGCTGATTGACCGGCACGGAGGCCGAAGCAATCTTTCGCAAAAATAGCGACTCCCTGCTGATCAGAAGACGTCCTGTTTCTACTGAAATTTTGTCAAGAATAATTTCAAGCGAGCCACTAGAGTCATCAATAACCTTTGAGATTTTTTGCAGTTCTTTACCCTCTAATTCCATTTGACTAAACGTCGATTCTTGTTGGCGCTTCAATTGTGGACGATTATCCGAAGACCGATTCTCATCTTCAGCGGCAAGATTCAGTGACACATAAGCAACGGAAAGCTGGTGGCTTTTAAGCTCACGAGGAATGTCGCAACCAAAAAGCTCCAACACGTCATATTCTTTGATGACAAATTCACAATATTGTTGGGTGTAGTGTGCTTCTACCGACTCTTGTATGGGTAGGGTGTGATTCCCAGTAATGGTTGGCTCAAGTAAGTTTTCTGTGTTTATGCTGTTTGGAAACTGGAGCCAAGGCAGATTCTTTAGATGCCAGTAACCATCTTTAGTTTTACCCGCAATATTTCGCGGCACCCATCCACGACCAACGGAATCCCATTGGCGTAGATAAATTCCCCCGTGTTGGTTATTAAGGTCAACAAACCCAAAGCTATAACCATTTTGCATCCATGAACATTCGTAGCAGGCACCTGCTGATATAACCAACTTTCCATCATAATTTGGTTCTACCCATTCTTGATGTTCATGACCATGTAATACAACCTGGAACTCTTGTTTTAATCGACGCATGACTGAAGGATCTTCATGCGCTGTAAACCAATTGCCCGGATGATGGATAAGGATTAACGAAAAATCTACCGGCCCCATGCGTTTTTGTACTTCTGCAATCTGCCATTCAGCTCCCAACCAGAGTTTTGCTTTATCTTCCTTATCAGCACAAGACCAAGCGGAATTTAACCCTGCAATCCCAATTCGAATACCATGTATTTCGCGGGAGTCTGCCCAGATAAGCCGAGAATCTTCTGGAGTAAGATGAAGAAGTCCGTAACTGTGAAGAAAGTTACGGTAGCTGAGTAATCTTTCCATCCAGGTTCGCCATTGCTTTTTCTCATCCCGCATTGCTTCAAGAATTTCGGGAAGTTGGCGGTCAGGATGTCTGAGCCATGACGTTTGATCTGGAGTAATTTCGCCGCGATCTATATCATGATTTCCAGGAACCAGATACATATCACGAATAGGAATTTCTGGATCAAATGCTTTTCGAACAGCCTCTAAGAAATTACGAACCAATTGATATTGGTCAGTCAAACTCTCGCCATTAACAGCTCCATAAGCTAAATCGCCCGTAAAGAAAATGAAATCTGGACGAAGGCCATGGTCTTTCTGCATGAGTTTTAGATCACGAACAAGAGCATCGGTAATCTGACGGGCATCCCAGTTATCGCGTTTGCGAGCGTGGAAATCGGAGAGGTGGAGCCAAGTGATTGTTCGGGACATAGGAATCCATTGTCGCTATCAGAGAAAACTGTCTTTCAATCAATAATATTAGATATAAAAAGGTATGGCATAGTCGCCGAGATGATTATGCCACATGAGGTCGTGTTCAAATCGATTGCCACCGGACATTCACTTGCCGATACAAGTTGAGCATAAAATCATGGCTGCCACCCCAAGGTGGTGGGTTGTTGGTGAAAAGGTATTCCCATACTTCATCACTGCTCCAGTCAGCAATAGGTGACATCACCAAGGCGTTTGCCATTTCCGTGTGCGGATTCAATTTTCGGCTGCTCAATTCGCGTTTGCTCATGGTTTGTGAGCGTTGAATACTTTCGCCCATGCGTGTACCCAAGAGCAAAATGACGCTACCGTACTGTTTGATGACATTTTCGATAGCGGTTTGCATGGGTTTGATTTTCATCTTGGAGGTACACCAGCGAAACCAGCGCGTCGGCGGTGGATATCCTTTGCCAATCAGGTTTACCCAAAAACTTTGTTCCATGGTGGGTTGCGCCAATTCGGCATGTATCGGTAAACCATTGGCTAACGCGTGGGCACTGATTTCGGTAATGCGGCGCGACAGATAGTCTTCAACATTTGGTGCTTCAACGCGCGTGTCTGAAGCAAGCACATAAACAGGTTTACGCTGTTCTGGCGAGAGTGAATTGATTAATTCATAAACCAATTGCAGAACTAATGTGGAGTCTTTACCACCGGAATAGGCCACTACCCAAGGGCGGTTATCTGCTAAGTAATTGCTCAGCAATAATTCTTTGGATATTTCAACTTGTGATAGTTGTTTGCTGGCGGTGGCTAATTGGCTAAGCGGCATAAGGTTTTCTTTGATTGGTAGCGAAGTGCTATTTCTATTTAATAAATTAATATCTGAGTTAGTTTAGTCGTTAAAACTATGATTTGAAACGTCCAATTGGATATTGGTGGCGTTCTGTTCATAACTTACGAAAAATTATATCTTTTTTGGCTCTAGTTGCTGCCTGCTTCCCCAGCCCCAACAAACAAAGCCATGCCATTCAAAAAAAACGACGGTTTAGCTCTGTGCTTGGAAATAGTTTTCCAAATGGTGCGTCAGTGGATCAAGCTGGCGGTGACGTTGATGGATAAGCCAATGATGGCGGCGTTGAACAAGAAGCTTAGCATCGACTGCGCCAGCACCATTTTGCGCAAGTTGCGGTTCATGACCGAGATGTCGGCTGTTTGGGCGGCAACGGCGATGGTGAAGGCAAAATAGAGGAAATCCCAATAATCGGGTTGTTGTTCGCCATCAGGAAATTTCAACGCCCGTTGAGATTTGGGCGACGCGTAGTACAGGCGCGAGTAGTGGAAGGTAAACAGCACGCCAATGAACAGCCATGAGCCAAAAATAGTGGCGATGGTCAATAAATAGTGCAGGGTTTTGTCTGGGCCTGCCAAAGCCGAGCTGGATAGTTCGAAGGCAATGGCGACTAGGCTGGCAACGGTTGCGGTAGAAAACAACGCCACGATGGTTGCGCCGTGTTCATCTTCTTGATTGGCAATTTTGATGACTCGTGCCGGATCGGCGCGCAGCATCAGCCAAGCCATTAAGAATAAATACGACCAAACCATGCAGTTCCAAACAACCAAGATTTTGGTCGTCATTCGCCAAGTATCGGGCAGCCAAAAGGCTGATACAAAAGCCAATACTAAGGCGCTCAATAAGCGCGGATGGGGATGGTTTTGGAAAAAATTGAAAAGATTGGGCATAAATGGGTGCTGTCAAACGGGGTGATTAGCTTAGCATAGCCATTGCCGGATACGTTTAAATTCAGCAGGATGGCGCTTAATGTCCATCGCCTGATTGTAAACCCAGCAGGCAGCGTCTAAAATCGGGCGGTGTAACAAACCACAATAATAACTACCAGGAGATTGTCCGTGACCGACTCTACCATCGCCACCCTTTGGCGTTACCCCGTAAAATCCATGATGGGCGAAGAACTTAACGCCTCTGAAATCACCATTAACGGTGTTTTGGGTGACCGCGTTTTCGCTTGTATCGACAATGAAAACGGCAATGTTGTCAGTGCCAAAAATCCCAAAAAATGGCCTGATTTTTTTGCATACCGCGCGGCGTTTTGTGAAGCGCCTCAAGCCGGCAGTTTGCCGCCGGTTTGGATCACCTTGGCGGATGGCACGGTTGTCCGTAGTGATGATGCCAATATTAATGAAGTTTTATCCGCTGCTTTGGCGCGTTCAGTCAGTTTAAAAAATTTGGCGCCGGAAAAACCCAATCTGGAACAATACTGGCCCGAATACGAAGGCGACAGCAACGAAATCAGCAACGAAGCCATTGCAGGCGACGCGCCTTCCGGCACTTTCTTTGATTACGCGGCCTTGCACATCATCACCACCAGTTCCATCGAAAAACTGCAGTCGTTGTACCCCGAAGGCCGTTTTGAAATGCGCCGTTTCCGCCCCAACATTGTTGTCGATACCCAAGGCCAAAGCGGTTTTGTTGAAAACGACTGGGTGGGCAAAACCATCCGTATCGGCGATGTGCGTCTGCAAATCACCGACCCATGCCCACGTTGCGTGATGCCAACCTTGGCGCAAGGCGACTTGCCGAACGACCCTGCCATCTTTAAAAACGGCATCATGCACAATAAAGTGCTGGTTCCTTTTGCCGGTAAAGCCCTGCCCAGTATTGGCGTTTACGCCAAAGTGCTGACTCCGGGCGTTATCCGTCGCGGTGCCGAAATTATTATCGAATAAGCTGATGTTTGGGAGTACACGCCTTGTGTACTCCTTTATCTGTTCATTATCCAGGCAAACCCCATGGCAAATGCTTTCGTATCCGACCCTTCAACTTGGCTAGACGAACACGGCGATGCCATGTACCGCTTTGCCCTTAACCGCTTGCATTCAGAAGAGCTTGCCGAAGACATGGTGCAAGAAACGCTCTTGGCAGCTTGGCAAGCGTTTGACAAATTTACCGGTCAATCTTCCGAACGCACTTGGTTGATTGGCATCATGAAACACAAAATCATCGACCACTACCGCAAAAATTATCGCGAATCGGATTCTTTAGACGAATTCGCCGATGACGATGCACTGATGGCACATGCTTTTGATGACCACGGGCATTGGAAAATCAAGCTCATCAGTTGGGGAACGCCGGACAGCGCCTTTTCCGACAACCAATTTTGGCAAGTCTTCCACCGCTGCTTGGCGCGTCTGCCCAAAGCGATGTCAGATTTGTTTATGCTCAGAGCGGTTGACGGCCTTGCCGCCGAAGAATGTTGTAAGCTTTTGGCAATGGAAACGACTAACCAGCTGAACGTCGCTTTGTCACGGACGCGCTTTAAACTCAGACAATGTCTGGAAGTCCACTGGTTTGATAAGGATTGACCATGCCCCATTGTAAAAACATGACCGAGCTGCTTTCCGCCAGCCTCGAATCCCCCCTGCCCAGGCTGACGCGCCTGCAAATGCAACTGCATTTGTTCATATGCCAAGGTTGCCGTCGCTACCGCCAACACCTGTCTTTTATGCAACAAGCTTTATTGCAAATCGACCAACAAAACCCCGCAGCAAAATTGCCCGACAACGTTAAGCAACGTATTAAAGAACAATTGGCAAAGGTTAAGCAGGTGGATGACCAATAAAAATTAGGAATCAAAACTGTGGAATTTCGTTTTTCTCTAGCGGCTATGGTGGTATCCATGCTTGCCAGTTATTCTGCTTGGTCACAAAACCATGATGCGTGTGACTATTCTGGAACCCAAACCCAAATGAACATTTGTGCCATGCAAGACTTTGAAACTGAGGATGCGGAATTAAATCGGGTCTATAAAGGGTTGAAGCATTCTTTAACGCGACAAAAACAGGGGGTTCTTTTGGAAGAACAACGCGCTTGGCTAAAAGAACGTGATCCCAACTGTAAGAAAGAAGCCAATGAAGAAGCCGAGGGTGGTTCAATGTGGCCTTTGTTATTTGAAAGTTGCCGTGCAACTTCTACAAAAGCCCGCATTGAACAGCTGAAACAATGGAAAAAATAAAGCGATAAACTGTGTAAAACTTGTCTTGTCGTTGGGGGTTAATGCTGGCTTCCTTTTATACGCCACAGTTTTCCTGACCACGCTTCACCCACCACGCATCCAAGCTCAAACTTCCCGCACCGCTGCAGAACAGCGAGGCCAACATCAGCAAATACATCAAGGGCAATTTGTAGTTGCCAAAGCCTTTGTCGGTAATGGCGTAGCCTTGCCATAATTCCGCCAAGCTATGCCATTCGGCAGGCCAGTGTACGACGGCAATGGCTATAACGGTCAGCAACATCAGCACAACGCTGAAAAAACGGGTTGCCAAGCCTAGCACCAAGGCAATGGGGCCGATAATTTCAAAGCACATTGCCAATTGCCAGTTTACATCGGCGGATAACAGGTTAAACGGAATTGGGAAGGCCAAACCGGAAAACCAATTGTCGCCGACCAGCTTTTCGTAGCCCGCTTCGCCAAATTCGTAAGCCAGCAAAATCCTTAAGAAGATGGGCGCATAGCCGCCGGTTTGTTGGTTAAACCACGTTTCGGTTTGTGCGGTTAATTTTTTAACTTGCGAAATGACGCAAGCGCATTGGGCATCGGACATCTTTTCTCCTTAAAATGAAAGCTTCCGGACTTAAGCCCGGAAGCATGGGCTTGCAAGTTTATCGGCGGCTTATTTTTTGTCGCCGCCGCAGCTGCCTTCTTTCATTTTATCCGCGCCTTTGCTGGCACCACAACTGGCTTCTTTCATTTTTTCTTCGCCTTTCGCGCCGCATTTGCCTTCGGCTGCTTTTTCGGTGGCGGCTTTGGCTTTTTCCGCACCGCATTTACCTTCACCACATTTGCCTTCTTTGGCTTTATCGGCTTCGGCAACCACCGTCGCTTGGCTGATTTCTTTCATACCAAAGGGATTGCTGTCGGCATGGGCAATGCTGGCAGTGGTTAAAGCGGTTGCGAAAATGCTGCCAATAGTGAATGTCAAAGATTTTTTGTTCATGGTTTTGATCTCAAAAATAATTTAAAAAATAAGGTTTAGGAGCAGCGTTTTGGTTAAATCGCCTTCCTGTATGATGAGTCGCAGCAAAAGCGGATTTCTTACAACGTGTTTGAAATTTTTTTTGATTATTTTTTTGCTGCCCAATTGAAACTTAATCGCGTATGGCGCAATTGCATTAGGGTAATGTGTCGTATGGGATTTCAAATTCGGCGCAAAGCCGTTGGTTACCGTGCTGCAAGCAAGTTTTTATGCGGATTATTCTGTCTGATTTATCGGTTGAACGGGCAGGGTAAGGTTGGTAGGTTCATTGATTGTTGGGGAGTTCCGGCTAACTTTATTTTTGCTTCCAAAAATCAGACGCCGCTAGTATCAGTCCGCAACCCCGTAAAGACCAAGCTGCTTTTCTTGTGCGTAGGAGAGCGCCGCGATGAGTTTGTGCAGCAAGGCACGCTCGTCGGCTTTGAGTGGTTGGGTCAGCAAAGGCAGCAGATGGGTGAGCGCTTGGGCCACTTCTTCCTCGGAGAACGCCTGGTCTACAAACAAGTTTGACACCCGATGCAAGAAGAAGGAATTGGTGTGTTCAAGCAGCCCCGAAAGTGCTGGCAATTCATTGTAGTCAATACAGCCCACCGTTTCAGATGTACCTTTGGTTTTGCTGGGCTTGCCCACTGTCAAATCGAATGCCATGTGTCCTCTCCGTTTAAGGTGATGGTAAAGGGCTATCCGATCGCGTTTTGAACAGCGGGATAGAATGGTTTATGACGTTGTTCCTTAACGGGGGGCATGGTGCTTTTCCATGTAGTTGGCGTAACAGCCAAAATGCTTTTGCCGCCCCAGATAATGCGGGTATCGTTCGTAGTGCCAACGGCAAGTGGCGATAAACTCAGATAAATCAACCCCTATCGCTACGGCAAGCGCTTCTAGCCGATAAGTGTCTTTCATCAGCTCTGCACATTTCTTTTCATTTGCAGCATTGGCATCATAAAGGACACCGGCAGGGAGTTCGTGCAATGTGTATTCAAGATAGCGAAGAAGTCGTGTGTATTCTTCTTTTTCTGCGGGTGAGGCCATTGGTGTTCCTGAGTGTGGTAGCTCCAACAAAATTTTAGTCTGATTTTGCAGGTTGGTGTGAATATGAACCCTAACTTACGAGCAATAAATTGAAGTGTTGTAGGGTACGCATTGCGTACCTTTTGGTGATTTTATTTATCGTAAACACTTGAAAATTATATCGTTCCCACACCGGAGCGTGGGAGTGATGAAAACCTACGAGCTATGCCCAGCCATTCTTGCGCGCCAACTCTGCTTCCATGGCTTTGCCAACAGCTACCTCATTGGCTCTGTCCAACGCATTAGGATCAGGGTGACGGGCAAAGTACGGGCCAAGCCAGCCAGCTTCATGAGTGAATGCCATGGTCCATGCAAAATTTGGTGGAAATACATAGTAGTCGTACAGAGAAGTCGAGTCAGGCAGTTGGTCGGTGAGGAATGCTATCTTGCGATCGTTCGACAGAACGATGAACTCAGTTCCGAACTGTGCACTGTATTGCTTGAGCGCCTCGTCTCCCTCAGTACTTGGGTAGTGGTTGTAACTGAAAATGTGCCAGAGGAATTGCTCATCCTTCAGTCCCTTGTGATCTTTGCCAAACGTCGATATCCAAAGATTTACCAACTGTGCAGATTCTTCTTCGGAGAACAGCCGAACCACATTTCCTGGAGTAACAGTGAGTATTTTTTTGCGAGTCACAATCTGCCGCCTAACGTAATTAAAAATTTTCATGCAACGCAGGAGCGTTGCTAGATGCGTTACCACGCTGGAGCGTGGGAACGATGAAAAGTAGGGTGTATAAGCGAAGCGCCATACACCGAATTGCGAATAGACAACACTCCATGTAGGATCAATTTATGGCAGGAATGAATGACGGGGATCGGTAAATCCGTTTGCAGTGATTGGCAATTCCGATGTGGTGTATGACGCTTCGCTTATACACCCTACGCACTAGGATTTATCAAAATCATAAGCTAAATCAGTAGATACAGCCCAGTCCGGCGGATAAATGCCCCGCTCAACGAAGCTGTGAAAGCTGGAATATTGCCAATCGGCTGCCCGTTCCACCCAACCATGCTTTACGGGATTGTAATGGATGTAATCAACATGTCTGGCATAATCCAATTCATCGCGCAGGGCATGTTCCCAAAAACGGCGTTGCCAGATTCCGCGCTCATGACGATTTAGACGCACATCAGAACGATGCTCAGTAATCGGCAATTGCTTGGAAAAGGTTTTTTTAATCGCCCGCCAACGGCCTGAAAAATCATCATCGCCTTCAGGTAAAGTCAATATGCAATGTAAATGTTCGGGCAATACCACAATGGCATCAATATGAAAGGGGCGTTGTTGTTTTAAGGTACTCCCCATTGTCTAGACCAAAATCTCATAAAATTAAGATAGAAGCCGGTTGATAAAAATGGGTTGTTTCATCCTTCTCATAACACTTCCCTAAATACACGTCGGCGGGTGTCCGATAGCCCAACGATTGGTGTAGACGATGATGGTTGTAGAAATGAAAGAAATCCTTCAATCCTAGCCAGGTTTCCTGGACGGTGTGCCTATCCTGCAAGTACACATGCTCATACTTGACTGTGCGCCACAACCGCTCAACAAAAATATTGTCCAATGCCCGGCCACGCCCGTCCATACTGATTTTGATGCCTTTGTCCAGCAGCGGCTGGGTAAAGCGGGGCGTGGTGAACTGCGAACCCTGGTCGGTGTTGAAGATTTCGCATTGCTGGCGTTCGGTTATAGTGCCGATGGCTTCAATGCAGAAATCCGCATCCAAGGTGGTGCTCAACGCCCAGCCCAGAATGTATCGGCTGTACCAGTCAATCACCGCCATCAGGTAGACAAAGCCTGATGCCAGCCGGATATAGGTGATGTCGGTGCTCCACACTTGGTCGCAACGGTCAATCACCAGCCCGCGCAACAGGTAGGGGTAGACCTGATGTTCCGGATTCCGCTGGCTGGTGTTGGGTTTCTGGTACACCGCCTCCAGCCCCATCTTCCGCAGCAAACGCCTGACCCGCTTGGCGTTCACCTCATGCCCCAGGTTGCGCAAATGCGCCACCATTTTCAATACCCCATAACAGGGTGTCCGCGTGTATTGTTCGTCCAGAAGCCGCATCAGGGCTAGGTTTTCCTCGCTTTCACCCGCAGGCTGGTAGTACAGGGATGAACGGTTCAGCCCCAGCAGGCCGCATTGTTGCCGAACACTGAACTGTGGGTCTTGCGGGTCAATCCCTAGTTGCCTTGTCGCTAATGGCTGGCCGAGGACTTTTTTTTGAGCCAGTCCCGTTCGGCGATGAGCTGGCCTATCTGGCGGTGCAGCTCGTCAATGTCCTGTTGCTGATTGTCCCGTGCCTTTTCCTTTTTCCCGCTGAAGGCTTCCGGGATCACCGCCAACGCCTGCTTTTTCCAGAGGTTGATCTGGGTCGCGTGGACACCGTATTCGCTGGTCAGTTCGTTAACCGTTTTTTGTTGGCGGATCGCCTCGACGGCCACTTGGGTTTTAAATTCCATTGTGTGGTTCTTGCGTACATTGGCCATAGTTTAGTTTGCCTTTTTGGGTAAGGCTTTCTATCTTAACTGCTGGTCTAAAATATGGGGAGTATCATATTTAACCGTGCGGAAGGAATCGCGCAATAGGTCGATGTGTTCAGTTAACAGATGTTTTTTTCGATCCAGCAAATTAACAGTGAAAAAATAACATCCACCCGGAACGCGGTAGCGGACATAGTTAGACATAAATCCTCAAAGAACAAAGTAGGGTGTATAAGCGAAGCGCCATACACCAAGTTGTGAATAGACAACACGCCATGTAGGGTCAATTCATGGCAGGAATGAATGAAGAGGAGTGGTAAATCCGTTTGCCGTGATTGGTGATTTCGATGCGGTGTATGGCGCTTCGCTTATACACCCTACGCACTAGGATTTATCAAAATCATAATCCAAATCAATAGATAACCCCCAGTCCGGCGGATAAATGCCCCGCTAAACGAAGCGGTGAAAGCTGGAATATTGCCAATCGGCTGCCCGTTCCACCCAACCATGCTTTACGGGATTGTAATGGATGTAATCAACATGTCTGGCATAATCCAATTCATCGCGCAGGGCATGTTCCCAAAAACGGCGTTGCCAGATTCCGCGCTCATGACGTTTTAGACGCACATCAGAACGATGCTCAGTAATCGGCAATTGCTTGGAAAAGGTTTTTTTAATCGCCCGCCAACGGCCTGAAAAATCATCATCGCCTTCAGGTAAAGTCAATATGCAATGTAAATGTTCGGGCAATACCACAATGGCATCAATATGAAAGGGGCGTTGTTGTTTAACCGTGCGGAAGGAATCGCGCAATAGGTCGATGTGTTCAGTTAACAGATGTTTTTTTCGATCCAGCAAATTAACAGTGAAAAAATAACATCCACCCGGAACGCGGTAGCGGACATAGTTAGACATAAATCCCCAAAGAACAAAGTAGGGTGTATAAGCGAAGCGCCATACACCGAATTGTGAATAGATAACGCGCCATGTAGGGTCAATTTATGGCAGGAATGAATAACGGGGAGCGGTAAATCCGTTTGCAGTGATTGGTTGGTAATCCCGATGTGGTGTATGACGCTTCGCTTATACACCCTACGAGCTTTACTGCTGACTCCTGATGCTGTAGTCCATGATCCAGACCAATCATTATTATTATAGTTTGGGTTTGTATTTTCTATATAAAACCCTATATCTTTAAGAACAGATTCACCGAACTGGTATCTTCCTATGAATCCATAACTGTTTTGATCTTGGTAGCCACCTCTTCCAGCGGACTCCCTATCTCCAATGGCATCTAACAAATTTTGATATGTTTTTGACATATTTTTTTCTCCTATTTTCTAATTGATTTGGAATACTCATATGATTTACCGTTCCATTGCCAAATCGAACGTGATTTTTTGTTTGCATCGTAGAAAAGTAAATCATGGTAGCCTTCCGATTTGTTACAAGAAATTTGAATATTGCTGTTAGATATAATTCCGCTTGAATCTCCATCAATGATGTTATGAAAACCAAAGTTTTTACTTTTCTGAAGGACGCTAATAAGACAGCCATGAGAACCACAGCCATGAACGAAATTAAGAATAATTTCATCAATACCATCTTCATTTAGGTCGATTGAAGAAATGAAACACTGCCGAAAGGAATTATCATCAGGCAAGATATTACCGTTAGCATCAAAATCTGTTGTTAGATTAATATCACCCAATAATTTACTTAATTCCGCACATGGTTTCTGAATGAATTCAAGATAACGAACACCGTGCTTTTGTTCAGTGATGGCAAATGCTGACCCTGAAGTTACCACTAACAAATACAGAACGATATTTTTTTTAATTGATTTGGTTAAGAGCATTATTTTTTATAGAAAAAGATTGCTATTATTGCCTAACGTTAAAGAGACACCTTAAGATGCGTATGAAAATTCAAAAATCGGTGTATAACTTATTCCGCTAGTTTTCGAATCAAGAAAATAGCAAAATAATTCGACACAATCAATAATTATATTAGCCTGTTTTATACAAACCAAAACTCCCCATACTAACAAGTCAATCAAAAACCCCAAAAACTCAATGCGCCTCATCCCAATTCCCGCCAACTCCCACATCAACCACCAACGGCACAGCCAATTCTGCCGCAGCGCACATTAGCCCGCGTATCTTAGCAATACACTCCTCCAAACAGTCCTCGGCAATTTCAAACACCAGTTCGTCATGCACTTGCATAATCATTTTGGCGTGGGGTTGGTCGGTTTGTAGCCAATGGTCGGTGGCGATCATGGCGCGTTTGATGATGTCGGCGGCGGTGCCTTGCATGGGGGCGTTGATGGCGGTGCGTTCGGCGTATTGGCGCAGGGCGGCGTTGCGGGCGTTGATTTCCGGCAGGTACAGGCGGCGACCGAACAGGGTTTCGACATAGCCTTGTTCGCGGGCGAGGACGCGGATGGTGTCCATGTAGTTTTTTACGCCGGGATAACGGGCGAAATACAGGTCGATGTAGGCTTGCGCTTGGCTGCGGGTGATGCCGAGTTGTCCGGCGAGGCCGAACGAGGACATGCCGTAAATCAGCCCGAAGTTGATGGCTTTGGCGGAGCGGCGCAAGTCGTTGGTGACTTGGTCGGGGGCAACGCCAAACACTTCGGCGGCGGTGGCGCGATGCACGTCTTCACCGTCGGAAAAGGCTTTCAGCAAGCCAGCATCGGCGGATAGATGCGCCATGATGCGCAGTTCAATTTGCGAATAGTCGGCGGCGACGATTTTATAGCCCGCAGGCGCGATAAAGGCTTGGCGGATTTTGCGGCCTTCTTCACTGCGGATGGGGATGTTTTGCAGGTTGGGGTCGGATGACGACAAGCGTCCGGTGGCGGCAACGGCTTGGTGGTACGAGGTATGCACGCGTCCGGTTTGGTTATCGACCTGCTGCGGCAGTTTGTCGATGTAGGTGGATTTCAGTTTGCTTAAGCTGCGGTATTCCAAAATCTGCTTGGGCAAAGGGTAATCCAGTGCCAATTCTTGCAGCACCGATTCGTCGGTGGACGGCTGGCCTTTGGGGGTTTTTTTCAGTATCGGCAGTTTTTGTTCGTCGTAGAGAATTTCTTGGATTTGCTTGGGCGAGCCAAGGTTAAACACCCGCCCCGCCAAGTGGTGGGCGTGTTGTTCGATGCTAATCAATTGGCTGGCGAGTTCGAGGCTTTGTTGGGCGAGCATGTCGGTGTCGATCAATACGCCGTTGCGTTCAATGCGCGCCAAGACGCTGAGCAGCGGCATTTCCATGTCGGTGTATAGGCTTAGCAAACGTGGTTGTTGTTGCAGTTGGCTGTGCAAAACCTGATGCAGGCGCAAGGTGATGTCGGCATCTTCGGCGGCGTAAGGTGTGGCTTGTTCGATGGACACTTCGGAAAAGCCGATTTGTTTCGCGCCTTTGCCCGCCACGTCTTCGTAGTGGATGGTGTCAACGCCTAAATATTTTTTCGCCAGATCGTCCATGTTGTGCCTGCCAGTGCTGTTGACCACATAGGATTCCAGCATGGTATCTTGGGCGATGCCGCGCAGGGCAATGCCGTGGTTGGCGAGGACATGGCTGTCGTATTTCAGATTTTGCCCTAGTTTGGCTTGGGCGGGGTTTTCCAACAGCGGGCGCAATTTTTCTAGGCACTGGTCGCGGTCGAGCTGGTCGGGTGCGCCGGGGTAGTCGTGCGCCAAGGGCAGGTAGGCGGCTTCGCCCGGTGTTACCGCAAACGATACGCCGACGATGCGGGCTTTGCTGTAGTCGAGGCTGGTGGTTTCGGTATCAAAAGCGAACAAGTCGGCGTGTGACAGTTTATCCAGCCAGTCGTTGAAGTGTGCTTCGGTGAGGATGGTTTGGTAATCGCTGACGAGGGTTTCCGGTTGTTCGGGTTCGTCGAGCAAGTCGGCTTGAGCGGGTACGGGTTTCGGGTTGTAGGCAGGTGTGCTGTCGAGTTGTTTGATCCACGAGGAAAAACCTAAATCGCTGAGCAGATGTTTCAGCTCCGGCTTGTCCATCGGTTGTTGTTTTAGATCGTCCATGTGGTACGACAATGCTAAATCGCAACGGATAGTGGTCAGTTGTTTGGAGAGCGGCAGTTGCGGCAAGCTGTTGCGGAGGTTTTCGCCAATTTTGCCTTTGATGTCATCGGCATGGGCGATGAGGTTTTCTAGGGTTTGATACTCTTCCAACCATTTCGCAGCGGTTTTCGGGCCGACTTTGGGTACGCCGGGGATGTTATCAACGGTATCGCCAATCAGGGCCAAGTAGTCAATGATCTGATCCGGCCTGACACCGAATTTGTCGATCACGCCTTGCACGTCTAGGCGGGTGTTGGTCATGGTGTTTTCTAGGATGATCTGCTCGTTGACCAATTGCGCCATGTCCTTATCGCCTGTGGAGATGATGACACTGTAACCCAGCTCAACCGCGTGGCAGGCCAAGATGCCCAGCACGTCGTCGGCTTCGATGCCTTTTTCGATAATCAACGGCAAACCCATGGCGCGGATGATGTGGTGCAACGGCTCGATTTGCACGCGCAAATCATCTGGCATCGGTGGACGGTTGGCTTTGTATTGGTCGTATAAGTCGTTGCGGAAGGTTTTGCCCGGCGCGTCGAACACCACGGTGATGTAATCGCTGTGGTAATCGGCAATCAGTTTCCGCAGCATGTTGGTCACACCGTGAATGGCGTTGGTGGGAATGCCGCTGGGGCCGGTCAGTGGCGGAATGGCGTGGTAGGCGCGGAACAGGAACGATGAGCCATCAACCAGGATGAGGCGTTTAGTGGTGTCTTGGGGCATAGTCGGTCAGCTAAAAAAGGGAAAAGGCTAGGGTAGCATTTTTGGCAATTTGAGTGGCAATTGCTTGTCGGGATTTGCTTAGGTTTTAGTCGTCATCGCCTGTTGGCGCTTGTTTTTGCTGGGCGGACAAAAGCATTTGTGCGCCGGTGACGACGATTTCCTCGTCCGCAGCCAGGTTGTCGCTGACAAAATAGCCGTCTTTGCTGGCGGTATATTGGTTGATAGGTCGCGGGCTAAATTGTTGTTGGTCGTTTTTGATATAGACCAAGGCTTGTGATTGCGACCACACTAAGGATGATTGGGGAATGACAACGCCGGTCTGATACTGTGCCGTGGGTAGCCAGGCGCTGATTTTCATGCCGATGCGGATGTTATCGCCATTCGTTTGGTAAAAATAGTTGTTGCCTTGTTCGTTGCCCAGGCTTTGCGGGGCTTTGGCAATGAGCGTGGCGGTTTGCGCTTGGTTGCGTTCACCGGTTACGCCAATGGCGATGGTGGTGGGGTCATTGTTCAGCAAGGTGTTGGCGGGCAAGCTGATTTGCAGCAGGCTGCGTTTACCTGTAATGAAGTCATCCAAGTGTGCTGATGTATCGGCTAACGCCCACTCGGTCAAAACCTTGCCCCAGCCGATAAGGGCTTCTTCTTTGATGGCTTGCATTTGCTGGCTGGCGGTAATGCTTTCGGCATGGGCATTTTGCCATTGTAATTGTTGGTCTTGTAGCTGCCGTTGTGCGGATATGCCGTTTTTGTAGAGTTCTTGTTGCCGGTTAAGGAATTGTTCGGCTTGTTTCAGGTGGGCATTGGCGAAATTTGCCGCAGCTAGTGCGCTACGGTAACGGTTACGTAAATTCAGCAAGGGTTGCAGGCTGATGGCTTTGCCATAACCATTCACTTCCTGCTGATGCTGGGTGGCTTTTAAGGTGAGGGTGGTGATGCCGGAGAGTTGTTGTGCTGCGCTGTTGATGGTAACCGCTTGGTTTTCGGGTGTTGACGGTGTTTGCTCGTCGGTGTCGGCTTGTGTGGGGTGGTTGAGTCCACAGATTAGCAATAAAAGGGTCAGTGGAAGTTTCATAGTCGATGATGCGTTTGTTAACTGCAAATGCTTGCCAAAAAAAAGCCCCGGTTGAATGCTCAACCGGGGCTTTTTGACCAAAGCTTAATTAATCAGTTGTGATTAGTTAGGCAGAGCGAATACGGTTAAAGTACCGCCCAATTTGGTGTAAGAGTTCAAGCTTCTGTATGCACCAACGGCACCCAGACCTTCTGAACCAGATGCATCTGTACCGTCGTCCAAACCAGCCGCGATACCGATACCTGCCCAGCCACCAATACCTGACAATACGCCAACATATTGTTTGCCGTTGTAAGACCAAGTATTGACGTTGCCGATGATGCCTGATGGGGTTTTGAATTTGTACAATTCTTTGCCGGTTTTTGCATCAACTGCTTTCAAGTAGCCTTCCAGTGTGCCGTAGAATACAACGCCGCCGGCAGTAGCAACAGAACCCGACCAAACTGAGAATTGCTCTTTGTTTGACCAAGCAATTTTGCCTGTTTTAGCGTCATACGCAGTGAATTGGCCCAAGTTGGTAGTGTCGTCTGGTTTGCCTGTTATTGCGTCAGCACCGGCTGGCATCATGCTCAGCGTAGCACCTACGTAAGGTTGACCAGCAGTGTAAGACACTTCGAATGGTTCGTAGTCCATACACAGGTGGTTGCCTGAGATATAGAACAAGCCAGTTTGTGGAGAGTAAGAAACAGGTTGTTGGTTTTTAGAACCTAACGCCGCTGGGCAAGCGCCAGTGGTGTTGACGTCTTCACCGTTTTGTTCAGTACTGTATTTAGATACGACTTGTGGACGGCCTGTTTTCATGTCAACGTGAGTTGCCCAGTTAACAGATTTGTCGAATTTTTCAGCAACTAACAATTCGCCATTTTCACGGTCCAAAGTGTAGCCAAAGCCGTTACGGTCGAAATGCACGATAGTTTTGTGCATTTTGCCTTTTACTTCTTGGTCAACCAAAACGGTTTCGTTGATACCGTCAAAATCCCACTCATCGTGTGGAGTCATTTGGTAAACCCATTTTACGGCGCCTGTGTCAGCATCACGTGCCCACAATGACATAGACCATTTGTTGTCGCCAGGACGTTGTACTGGGTTCCAAGTCGATGGGTTGCCTGATCCGTAGTAAACCAAGTTCAATTTAGGGTCGTAGCTGTACCAGCCCCAAGTTGTACCGCCACCGATTTTCCATTGGTCGCCTTCCCAAGTGCTGGTAGAAGAATTTGCGCCAACTGGAGTGACTTTACCGTCTTCCCAAGTAGTGGTTTTTTTAGGGTCGATTAAAGTGTCTTTATCTGGACCGATGCTATAGCCTTTCCAAGCCAATTTGCCGGTTTTGATGTCGTAAGCAGCCAAGAAGCCGCGAACACCAAACTCACCACCGGAAATACCGGTTAAGACTTTGTCTTTAACAACTAAAGGGGCGTTAGTATTGGTCATACCCAATTTTGGGTCGCCGTTTTGTACGCTCCATACGCGTTTGCCAGTTTTAGCATCTAAAGCTGTCAATACGGTGTTGGATTGTTGTACGAAGATTTTGCCGTCGCCGTAAGCCAAACCACGGTTAACGGTGTCGCAGCACATCACAGGGATGGTTACGTCAGCGTCTTGTTGTGGAGTGAATTCCCAGATAACAGATTGGGTGCTTTGATCGATAGCGTAAACAGTGTTAGGGAATGGTGTGTGGATATAAAGTACATCGTCAACAACCAATGGGCCGCCTTCATGACCACGCAATACACCAGTGGAGAAAGACCAAGCTGGTTGCAGGGTTTTTACGTTGCTGGCGTTGATTTCTTTCAATTCGCTGTAACGGGTACCTGCGTAGTTACCGCCCCAAGTTGCCCAGTTTGCTGGGTTTTGGGTTAATTTTTCAACACCACTGTTAGCGGTTGAAATTGCTGGCGCGGCCAATAAAGCAGCTACACTAGAAGCAAGCAACCAACTTTGTAAAGGCTTCTTCATATTTTTTTTCTCCTGGTACTTTGTCGTTTAACAAAATACTGATTTATGTTTTTTAGACTAATATTAGTTTTTTGGCTGATTTTTAACATTCCTCGTATACAGGAATTTTTCATGCCAAGTGCCTAGATTTAATGATTTTGCCTAAAATGTCAATATTTAATAAGTGTTAATCCAAGCTGAATCTGTTTGCAGCCCTTTTGCCTGTTCGGGTCGATTTGTTAAGCTGCTAAATAACCTCAATTTTATACCCGTCAGCAGACCAGCATAGAATTTCTCCGGCCTCTTTGCGCCACGCTGCCAGTACAAACCGTTGCGCGTCTTGCGGGCCTATCTTGATGTCGTGGACATTCGGGCGATGCGTGTGCCCATGAATCAAGCGTAGTACCTGGTGTTTTTGCATCGTGGCAACGACGGTTTGCGGGTTGACGTCCATAATGTCTTGGCTTTTGTTGCGTTTATGGAAAAAGCTTCTTAGCCGGTACCAGCGTGCAAACAATAGCCGGACCAGCAGCGGTTTCGACAAAACGTCTGCTTGCCACGCCGGCGTATGGGATTTTTCCCGAAATGCTTGGTAGGGCAGGTCATCGGTACAGAGCAAATCGCCGTGCATCAGCAAGGTGGGCGTGCCAAACAGATCGATAACCACCTCATCATCCAAAAGCGTTACTCCCGTTGCTTGGCAAAAGCGTTGGCCTAATAAGAAATCTCGATTGCCCAATTGCAGGCCGACAAAAATACCGGCGCCGGTCAACTTTTTTAGCTGCTTGCGGATTTTTCCGTTCGGTGGCGTGAAATCGTCATCGCCAACCCAAGCATCGAACAAATCGCCCAAAATGTAGACGGCTTTGGCCTGTGTGGCGCGGGTTTGCAGAAAATTAAGGAAGCGGCGGGTGATGTCGGGCTTGTCCAGCGACAAGTGTAAATCGGAAATGAACAGGATGTCTTGATTCATAAAGGATAGGGGATAAAAGGCGCGCAGTGGCTGCACGCCTTAGAGGAGCTTACTCGACGACTTCGGCTTTTTCGATCACGATGTCCGTTTTGGGTACGTCTTGGTGGCCGCCACGGTTGCCGGTGGGTTCTTTGGCCATGGCATCAACTACATCCATGCCTTCAACCACTTCACCAAATACAGCATAGCCCCAGCCGTTGCCGCTTGGGCTGGTAAAGTTTAAAAAGCCGTTGTCTTTGTAGTTGATAAAGAATTGTGCGGTGGCGGAGTGCGGATCCGATGTGCGCGCCATTGCGATAGTGCCGCGTTTGTTGGTCAAACCGTTATCCGCTTCGTTTTTAATGGTGGTGTGGGTGGCTTTTTGTTTAAAGCTGTTATCAAAGCCGCCGCCTTGCGCCATAAAGCCTGGGATGATGCGATGGAAAATCGTACCGTTATAAAAGCCTTCGTTGACATAAGTTAAGAAGTTTGCCGATGACACAGGCGCTTTTTCGGTATCCAATTGGATGACGATTGTGCCTAATGTGGTGGTCAATTTAACTTGTGTGTTTGTTTGTGACATTTTGTTTTCCGTTGCAAAAGAGAGGGTTGATGTAAAGACGAGCAGCAGGCCCAAAATGGGAGCGCGCATAAATGATCCTTGCACTTTAATGAAAGACCCAAGATTTTAGGTGTTTTTAGCTTGAAAGAGAAGTATACGCTTGGTAAATTGGCTGCCATTTGCCGCTATCCCTGTGCGGTTTAACGACAGCCCTTTCGATTATTGCCTTTATGTTGAAAATTTATAACACCCTGACCCGCAAAAAAGAACCGTTCCAGCCACGCGTAGCGGGACAAGTCGGCATGTATGTCTGCGGCATGACGGTTTATGATTATTGCCATATCGGACACGCCCGCGTCATGGTCGTGTTTGACACGGTGGCGCGTTATTTGCGCCATTCCGGCTATGCGCTGACCTACGTCCGCAATATCACCGATATTGACGACAAAATTATCCATCGTGCTAATGAAAACGGCGAAGAATTTACCGCCTTAACCGAGCGTTTTATCGATGCCATGCACGAAGACGAGCGCGCCTTGTCGGTGCTGCCGCCTGACCACGAACCCAAAGCCACGCAATCCATCCCCGACATTATTGCCATGATCGAAACCTTAATTGGTAATGGTTTGGCTTATGTAGGCGGCAATGGTGACGTATTTTATTCGGTCAGCAAATTTGCCAATTACGGGCAATTGTCCGGTAAAAATTTGGAAGACCTGCAAGCTGGTGAGCGCGTCGATATTGACCACGCCAAACAAGACCCGTTGGATTTTGTCTTGTGGAAAATGGCAAAACCCGATGAACCGGCCTGGCAATCACCTTGGGGCTTGGGTCGTCCTGGCTGGCATATCGAATGTTCGGCGATGTCCACTTGCTGTTTGGGCAATCATTTCGACATCCACGGTGGCGGTATGGATTTGCAATTCCCGCACCATGAAAATGAAATCGCCCAATCCGAAGGCGCGACGGGTGAAAAGTTTGTAAACGTCTGGATGCATAACGGCTTTGTCCGCGTCAACGAAGAAAAAATGTCCAAATCCTTGGGTAATTTTTTCACCGTGCGCGAAGTGCTGAAAATATACAAACCGGAAGTCATCCGCTTTTTTATTTTATTAAGCCATTACCGCAGCCCGCTTAATTATTCGGACGAACAATTGAATGAAGCTGGTGTGGCATTGACACGCTTGTACACAGCGTTGCGTGGATTGGAAACAGATGATGCGCCGATGAATGCCGATTATTTAAGCCGCTTCGAACAAGCGATGGACGACGATTTCAACACCCCCGTCGCCTTATCCGTGCTGTTTGATTTGGCGCGTGAACTGAATACCGCCAAACAAGCCAATGAAACCGAAAAATGCGCCGGACTGGCGGCAACTTTGCGCAAGCTGGGCGGTTTGCTAGGTATTTTGCAAACAGATGCCGATAGTTTCCTGCAAGGTGATGCCGATGAAGCCATCAGTCAACAAATCCAAGCGCGTATTGATGCTAAAAAAGCGAAGAATTGGGCGTTGGCAGATCAAATCCGCGATGAATTGAAAGCGCAAGGCATTATTTTGGAGGATGCGCCAAATGGTACAACCACTTGGCGGCGTGAGGTCTAGCAGTAAAGCTGCCAAGCGTTGGCGGAAGCTTCTTTTTTTGAGGGTGGGAACAGGTAGTGTTGGATTAAGAAAATCGGCACTACCTGTTTGATATGGCTTTTTAAAAGAGAGGGATTACTCGGCAGCTTTGGGTTTGCTGGCAATAAAGGTTACTGTTTTGATTTTAACCATTTCGCCGTCTTTCTCTTTTTCTTTGTTACGAACTTGGAATCTTCCAAAGCCACCCACTTTTAACGGGCCTTCTTCAACTTCATTAATTTGCTGTTTCAGTTGTGCCAATGTTGCGCGAACAATGCTTGCTGCTTTTTTGTCGGTCATTTTGCCAAGCAATTCTGGGTTTTCGGCTTTGATAAGTTCTACGATTTCGATAGGTTTCATTTTGTGTCCTTTGGTTGGTATTGCTGGTGGTTTTTGGTTTCTGGTTTTTACGCTTGTTGTCTTTGCGGTTTTTCATCGTTCTTCGGTAAATTGAAGAATGCTCTTGAATACGGGCAATTAGTCAAGTAGTCCCATTTTTACAAATATTTTTCTCATGGAATGCCATTGTTGGACAATTTCGGTGGCAGTCGTTTTGGCAATGGGGTTTGAGTTGCCTTCACGTTCAAACCATTTTTCTGCGGTTGCCAAATTTTCAGCTAACGTTAATGCCGCAAACTCCGCCCTTAATATATCGAGCCGATTGTGCTTGCGTACCCAGCTTTCGTAAGCGGCAATTTCGTCTTGGCTAAGCAGTTTTTGCAAATCTTCCGAAAGCGTGGTTTCCGCCAATGGCACGGTTCCAATAATGGCATTGCTGCCTTTTTTTTTGCTTTTGTCATACGTTACTCGTATGAGTTGGATGACATTTTTTCTAATACGAAAATGCATAATTTTTCCTTGTTTTCGGGCAATATATTGCCTTATTTTTTAATAAAAAGCAAAGATTAACTTTTTCAAATCTTATGTCTAGCCAATAGCGAGTTGTAGTAGTGTTGGGTTTTTTGGCAAGCATGCTTTATTCGTTTAAGGAAAGGCGGTGCTTAGTTTGCTATGGGAGGGGAATGCAGCTGCCGTCCGGCTTTATGGTTGCCGATGCCAAAATGGGGCTTGTTTTTACAGGAGTTTAATTTTTTTCGGACGTTATTTGAAAGATTTGAAAGGGTTTGATTTGGAAATAAAGGGGGGCTGAAAATGCAAAGCCTGTTTGTGAAATATTAGTGTTTTGCCAGAAAAACAGCATCCTGGGCGGGGACAATGACTTCATCTTCAATGGGTTTGCCATTGTTTATATTGATATTTTGATCACCTTTTAGATGTTGAAAGGTGTCTTTTTTTAACTTGAATATCCAAGGGTTTTTGGTCATGTTGAGTAGCACCATGCCGTTTTCAAACTCGCGTGACCATCTCTCCGCACTGCCTTTATAAAGTTTGATGTTGCTTATTTCCGTGCTTCCGATTTGCTCTGAGATACCAAATTTAGCGGCAGGTGAGCCATCGGCAACAAAGCTTACGCGGTAATGCCTTGGTCTTGAATCAACTAATACCGACAGAGGGTGTTGGTTTTTGCCCGATGGTTCGGCGCCGCTAATGGTCAACATGCGGGGTACTTTTTCAAAAACTTGTCCTGCATACTGCCAAGTGTCATCGCCACGGGCATCGAATTCTAGTGTGTACTCTTGCCCTGGTGTTAAGTTTTTAACCCCGTTTTGGGTTGAAAGTAGGGTTCCAAAAAATCTTTTTTCGGGCAATATATTGTCTGGAATGTAGGTGACCTTGGCGGAATGTAGCGTTTTGTTCTGACTGAATTCGGCCTTAAAGCCTTCTTGGTTAGACCATTGCCAATCTTGTTCGGACAGCAAGTCCGTTTTGTCTAAATCGCTCAAATGCTGTTGTTCGTTTTCTATCGGGCGGCCTAGCCAATGCCAATTTTGTAAGTTACCACCATGGTATTCGTCCCATTTAAAGACTCCAAACTCTTCGTTGCGCCCGCCGCCATGTTTGGCATTGGCTGGATCAAAACCGATGTCTTTTAGGTTTGCAAAAGGGTGTGGCATTCCTAATAGGCATGCTGATGCCAAGCCTATTCGGAAGCGGTAATCGGCATTCCCACTGTTGCCGGTATGGTCGTTGGCGAATAGGGTTGTTGGGGTTTTTGTAAAGGGGTAGCTTAGATGTGGGGCCATGCCGGCGTTTTCAACCCATAAACGCAAATGACCGAATGCTTGTGAGAAACGGTTGAAGTCATTAGCGGCAGGGAAAGATTCCATTTGCACGCCATTTAAAAATTGCCAGCCGCGCATACCTGTTTGTGCGTCGTTGCTGTCAGCTTGGATGATTTTTTCAGTTCCAAGTTGTTTTCGTAATTCACGGAAAAAAACTTGTCCGCCCAGTCCAAAACTGTTTACTCCATCAATATAGCCATAATCCGCTATCAAATCGTTATTGACATCCATAGGATTGGCTAAAGGAAAGCCCCATGTCCAGCGCGCGACATCAAACTCTACCCCATCTGCTTTTGAATTGATGACTTTTTGGGCTGCTTTTTGGGCAAACCATTCGGCTGCCGTTAGGTTTTGCGGACCACCACGGGGGCAGTGTAGGCTGAAGTTGAGTTGCCATTGTTGTGTCCAGAACATCATGTGTGCGGCAACAACGGTTTGTCCGGCTTTAAAGGCTAGGCGGCGGCTGTTCCATTGGCCTCGCTCTACCCTGATTTTATTGCCGTCCATACCTGTGAGAGCAACGTGTTCAGCTTTTGACCAGTCTGGTTTTCCGGATGGGTTCAGCGCGTAAATAACCAATGCATACGGAAAGCTTTTGTTAGTGCGTTTTATTATTTGTTGGTTATTGGCGATAAGATTGGGGGCCGTTACGGTGAAGACAGTATCTTCTGGGGATATGTTTTGGCTGAGCAGCGTGCCTTGTTTGTAAAGCAAATGCCCAGGCCATACTTCGGAAAAATCATGTTCATTAATGCCGCCATAAGCATCTTGAACAGTCACGATTTTATCGGGCCATCTATCGTGTACCGCTTTGGCTTTTTTTTCATTGCCTGGAGCATGGATAAAAGAAAAGGGTGCTTGATTTTCTAGTCGTTGTTCAAACGCTATGCTGCCGTATTTTGTGTTATCAAAGGCACGAAAAGTCATCGCCGCTGGGAAGGTTTCTGGAGTCTTTGGAGGTGCGGCTAAAACGGTTTTTCCATTGATGGGCATTAATAGTCCAATAAACGGAAAAACGTAGCGCGCTAATTGAAGTTTTGGCATTTTAATTGGCTCATCAGGCTATTTTATTTCGGCTTAGGTTAAAATGCGACGAGCCTTTGGGTTGTCGGTTAGGTTATTTAATAATGATAAACGCTTAGCAATAAGTCATCATGTAAGAAACTCGCTTATAGGGCGTATTCACTGGCATACTTATACATCTACAACCGAGTTTTTTGTAAGAGGTTTATGGTGTTACGGTAAAAGAATTCCTAGTTGTTTAAATTAATATTGTATTTAGTAACAATAAATACTTTTGGCTAAAGTTCGAAATATTCCAGCCATGCATTCGGTACGTTAATAAATTTGCCATTAATGGTTGCTACCATCTCTTTAAAATGAGCTTTTAGCCTTAATTCAAGCTCTTCAGGCATAGGTGCTTTTTTGGTTTCGTAAACTCTTGCGCCCAATGTGTTTGAAAAAATTTCCATGTCGGGTGCAGGAACATCGATAAACGCATAAATATCGCCGATCAACTTGGCGGGGTCTTCTTTAATGTCGTCGTAGAATTTGATGAGCAATTTGTCCTTTAGGCCTGCTTCATGAATATCTTGTAGCGATTTTAGATAGTTATTTCTCTTTTTTACGTCAAGTTGCTCAGTGCAACGTTCAAATAACAGGTCGATATTATTGCCGTATTTATCAAAAAAGCCTTCAACCCCTCCAGGGGTTCTTTTTTTGCCTTGTAGTAATCCAGACCACGCGCGTTCTACGGGGTTCCTTAAAATAAAAAGAAGGTACGTTTCATTGGCTATATTTGCCATATGGCTAAAACCTTCAGAACCGATGACCGCATAGTCTGGTGTGATGTCTATAGAACACAGCTGGTTTTTACGCAAACTCAGCAATTCGGTATACCATTCATCATTAAGATCACCCATTAATAAGGTGAATCTTCTTGCTAACATGGGTGATATGTCATGTTGGATGCAGAAGTCTATGAATGTACTTTCACGTTTCCCCGAAAACCAAGCTTCAAACATAAATGTCGTGATTACGTCTTGGCTTTTGCACAGTTTAACGATATTTGAGGCGCGCCAACTGTTTATATGATTAAGATTGTTGTAAATATAATCAAAATAGTGGATTTCTTTGACAAAAGGGCATTTTGCAAGGCGATTGTCTTCACTTAATACTGAATGTAGCCAACTTGTCCCGGCTTTTTGTGCGCCGACGCAGACAAGAAGTTTTTCTAGTTTAGGAGTAGTCATAAGTTTTAAGAAGTATTCAGAATTTATAAATGTTAGCTATTTAGAGCATCCGCCATCGCCAAAAACCTTGTCAAGATAGGCTTGTTGTTTCGAATAACGGTTTTCTAATAGAGCTACAGTTTCTCTGCTGAGGTCTTTTGTTTCGTCCAAAGCATTCACTTTTGTATTTATAAGTTTATAGTATTGCGGTAGCGATACGGATATACCCAGAAAATCTGACAAACTATCGGCGGTTTTTTCAACATTTCCAAATAAATCGTCGTAGCTTAAAAATAATACGTTCGAAAAATGTTTTTGGAATTTGCTTAATGACAGCTCATAGTCGTTAAATAAATCTTGTATATCGAGCCATTCGTTTTCATCTTTTAATATAGACAGAAGATTGCTTTCAAATTGGCTCATGTCAGCACCCGGCAGATTAATCATCATGAGTTTAAATGCTGAAATAAAACGTTTTACCGGGTTTCTTGCCAATAAAATTATCTTTGTATCTTTTCCGACGGTTTCACGCATTTTGTTAATGCCTTTTTCTGGTAGAACCATATATTCAGGCGTAATTTCGCCCAAAATGTTATGGTCTATCACGCAGGGTCTAAAAAGATCTATGTAATCAATCGTGTTAACCTTTTTTACAGCCAATAACATATTGGTCCGTAAAAAATTCTTATAGCGTTTATCGATAAATGAAAAGTCAGTAGCTGCTGAAATATTTGATATTTCGCGTTCAAGCTGGCGCAGCGAAAAAGTACGTAAAGTTTGTTCGCTACGCACTTTGTAAAGCGTGTCAAAGTAATGCAGTTCTTTGACAGGATTCATGTAAATGGTGGTGCATTCCTCTAAAATTCTATGTAATAAGGTTGATCCGGCTCTTTGTGAGCCTATTCCGATTACAAATTGTGTCATTTCTTCTGTCCTTTGTTTGCATAAAATTTCGTGAGCTCTTTGACTTGTTCGGAGGCAAGTCGAGGCTTTTTCGCTTTGGCAAGGTCTTTATATGTCTTGGGATCATTGTCAATTTTACCCAAACAGGCGACCAGTGAAGGCAGGTTGGGTTCTAAGACAAACCCCGATTCTCCTTCTATGACGTCCTCACCAATGCCACCTTTGTTGCTGGTGACAACCCAGCAGCCACATGCACTGGCTTCTCTAGTCACCAAGCCATAACTTTCCGGCCATTTGGAGGGGGCACAAAGTACGTCTATTTTATTGTATAAATCGACGACTTTATTTTGTTTGATGGGGCCAATGAATGTGACTGGCACTTTCCCCCAGAACGCTTTTACTACATCGCCGGGCGATTTTGAGTGGTCAACGACCAGCATTTCGATGTTTTTAGGTTGCAGTTGCATGATGGTGTCTTGTAACAGGAAGTAGCCTTTATGCTCTGCCATGCCGCCAATATGTGCGCAAACCACTTTTTCTGCATAAGAGGTGTCTTTTGGACGCCATTGTACGCTTTCAGAAATACCATTTTTATTGACGTCCACTAATGGGATTTCATTTTTACGGTAAATTTCGGCAAAACATTCAGAAACGGATAAGGCAGCTTCGGCATCCCGTAGCAAACCTTTTAAATACAATGACCTCTCAATCGATTCGATCATGCTGACGTTGTTAGGCAAAGCATGTTCTTCGTAAGGGTCTGGGTGGCCTTCTGGGTATATTTTACCTTCTTGGTCAACCAAGAATTGGTAGTCGGAAATCCACCAAGCGTCATGCAATGTGATGATGTAGGGGATTTTTGCTTTACGGGTAGCCTCAACCGAAGATGCCGTTAAGCGCTGTACGCAATGGAAGTGGACTAAGTCTGGTTTTTCGACTTCTAAAAACTCATTGAAGATGTCCAAAATTTTGTCATCTTTTGGATGCCAATCCATATTTTCCCGCCACAAAATAGTTGACCGGTAAACCCTAACGCCTTGGTGGCTGTAAATTGACATTTGGTATGGCGCTTTGCATTCTTAATCGGTCGTAAAGACACAAAGCTCGAATTTATTGCCGTAGTCACGTAACAATAAATCAAAGTTATCTGCAATGACGCGGGTCGCTCCGCCGTGTGATTGCGGCGGGAAGAACACATTAACTAAGGCAATCTTTTTGCGTTTTGCAGGCGTTGCAGGTTGTGAATGTTTATAGGCGTCTTCCAGTACTTTTTTGATGTTGTTTGATAGCGTTTTGACACTGTAATCAGACATTGCCCGATCTTGCGCCTTTTGAGCCATAGCAAACCTTTTTTCGGGGCTTTCTACTAATGTTTTCAGATGGTTATACCAATCTTCTGGGGTGGTGGCAATCAACCCATCAACACCATTATTAATAACATCGCGGTAGTTGGCAGTGGTGCTCATAACAGTGGGGATGCCAAGCGTTGACGCCTCAAACCATTTTAATTCGCTTTTACAACCATTGATGACGTCGTCGTGCAAGACAGCTAAATTGATATCAGCTTGTTCGAGCAGAGACCAATAGGCTTGCATATTGGTAATCATAGGAATTTGTCTGATACGGTTGCCAAACTTAGCCAAAAACTCACTGGGTAAGTTCAGGTAGCCTGCAACGACTAGGCGAACCGATTCAAATTCCATCAATATTTGGGTGATAGAAGGCAGGACTAAATCGCTGAAGTCACTGTTATGTGCCATCGTGCCGCTGCCATAGAAAATATTGACGACTGGTTTTTGCGATAACTTAGGTTGTTTGAAGGTATTGAGTTTGTCCAAGCCGTTGCGGTGGACAAGACATTTTTTGCCAAACACGAGAGGCTGCAGTTTTTCCGCGAGCAATTCGGTTGATGCCAAGCCAATTCGGCATAAACGGGCGGCGGCATTAAATAAGGCCATGCCTTTGGTTAAGCCGATGTAGGTATTCATGTCGACATACCCGCCGTAAGTTTCTATTGGTGGCGGATAAATGTTTTCGAACAGCAGATCGTCGATCTCGTAGATAGACAATTTGCCGGTAGCGTTCACTTGCGCAATGGCTTTAATGACTTGTGGTTGTGCCGACACACGATAAAAAATAACCACGTCATGCATGGCGAGGGCGTTTTGTTCGCGTTCCAGATCAGTCCATGAAATGGCTGTCACTGTTTTGCCTGCGGCTTCCAATTGCTCTATTTTTTGGTCGATACGGTATCGGACGCACTGTTTGATATGGAAATCGCCGACAATTAATACGCGGTCCAAATTACAGCTTCCAACAAATTCTGGAACTTTTACAACGCCATAGACCCGTAAATATGTTTTGTAGATAAACGATGCGACATCATTGGTTTTTATGGTCAACGCGTGCCTGTCATTAACAACGCCGAAAGCCTCCATGCCACCTTGCTGTTTTAACCAGTATTCATGGACGAATTCTTCTAGCCGGTCATAGGCAAAGCTAAACTCTGGATTGCGTTCAATACCGGTAACTAATGTTTCAATGGCTTGTCTAGGTTTCGAGAGCATCTTTTTGCAATTGGCCAAGTTTGTGAATAGCCATTTGCTGATACCTTCTATTTCAATTGCTTCTTCATAATGTGATGAAGCAGTTTCGTGGTCGTTTTCTTCTAAATAGATGTTGCCGAGCAGTTCTAAAAACTCACCACGCTTTTCAAATGCCAAGCTAGTTTTTAGTAAATTTTTAGCGGGTTCCCGGTGATGGTTGGTCAGATAGTGTTTGGCCATTTCGAAGTAGAAATTGGCGTTAACGGAAGCTGACGGGCTTATTTTTACGGGGTAAGCTGAACGCCCAGATAGCAATTCTTGGAAGGTTTTTAATTTAATTTCAACACCATTTTCTTTGTTCAAATCGAGAATGGTGCTAAAGCTAAAATCAATGGGAATAAGGTTGCTCGGGAAGAGTTTTTTATCCATCCAAGCTTTTAGGTTCGGCAATCTGTCTTCTTGGCGACCATAGATTAGATAGTGGACTTTCGCTTGGATATGATTTTTGATGTTGGCAGAAACTAGGTCATCGTATTCGCTGGCATAAAAATCATAATCAACAAACGTGTCAATAAATTCAATTAAATGGGTATTGTTGCTTTTTAGTAGTTCTAATAGGTTGGGGAATCTTCCCTCCCTTTTGCCGTTTTGCAGGTAATGCAATTTGGCTTTGTATTTGTTGTTAATTCCCGACTTGGCAAGATTTGGATAGTAGAACGTATAAAAGTCAACATCAACGTCAACATTCTCGGCATCCATTGGGTCAATTTTTTTGCTTAATAATAATTCCGAGAAATTAGGGAAGCGTTTTTCTGTTTTGCCTAGGCTAAGCCAGTGTGCTATTAAGCCTTCATCATCCAGTTTTTTTAGATCAGCATAGAATGTTTTATAAAACTGCATGTCCAGATTTTCTTCGCCATTAGATTCTTGGCCGCTTGAACTTGGAGGGGTTGGTTTGGGTAGTGGGGACTTTGAACTTGCCATTGCTACTTAAATTCCTTAACAACTAGATGACTTGAAGAAAATGAAAATTTTAGGATGGAAACTTTTGTCTGGCGCTTTTGAAATGCGTTGTTCCAAAGCATGGTTTTGCCAATTAGCTTAAATGTAGGATATTTAATTCTATAAAAAAAAATTGATGTGTAAGCAAATAAAATCAAACTTGGCGCACAAAAAACTATAAAAGGGAGCCTAAGTTTGGATTAATCGTTTTGTTTGCAGAGCTAGGGGTGGGCAGATGCCCGTTTTTATCTGGCTGACTTAGCGATGTCTTGTCGGCATTAGGTTGCGACAAAATGGCTTATTTGCATAATGGGTTTTGTTGTACAAGCTTCTGATTAAATCACACTAATATGACAATATTGAAGTTCTAAGCCCATTTACGGGCGACGTACTATTTCTTAAAAAGAAACCGGAATGTTAAGCCGGAACTACTTGTGAACTTGGGTTGGATAATAGCACGGAATTATTAAGGATTGTCAATTTCTTGCTGATAGCCAAAGTCCTTAATTCTACTATTTATGTAATAAAATCAATGAGTTTTATTGTTGTTTAAGCATCTTCTTAGGCGGCAACGGTAGGCATTTATTTGTTTTTTTTGGTATTGCCGCCCTAAGGGATGCTCTTTGATAGGGATTAGTTTTTGTTAAAAGTGGTTGGGTTACACCAAGCTTTTACTGGCGACTTCATAAACATCTTTAGAAATATTTTCCGTTGCCATAATCCGTTCCAGTTGTTTTTTCATCAATAGTTGCCGGTTAGTGTCGTGACGTCGCCAGCTTGTTAAGGCGCTCACCATGCGCGAAGCAACTTGCGGGTTGAGCGTGTTCAGGGCAATGATTTGCTCAGCAAGAAAAGCGTAGCCTTGTCCGTCAGCAGCATGGAAATGCAAAGGGTTACCTTGGCTAAATGCACCGATCAATGAGCGTACGCGATTGGGCGTAGTCAGCGAGAATGCTGGATGCGCCAAAAGCGTTTTGACGGTGGCGAAGGCATCAGGCGAGGGGCTGCTGGCTTGCAGGGCAAACCACTTGTCGATCACCAAGGCTTCATTTTCCCATTGCTGGTAAAACGCGGTCAGGCAGCCTTGTTTAAACGGATGCTGGTTATTGACGATGACCGCCAGTGCTGCCAATTGGTCGGTCATATTTTTGGCGCTGTTTAATTGTTGCTTGGCCCATTGTTGCGACTCTATGTCGTTCAGTCTGCCCAAATAACTCAGGCAGATATTTTTGATACGGCGTCGGCCTATTGCGCCCGCATCAAACTGCCCTGATTCGTCGCGATGGTTTTGCGTATACAGTGACCGCAGCGGGTTTTCCAGTTTTTTGGCAAGGCCGGTGATGACGAATTCGCGTGCTTTGTGGATGGCTTCGACATCGACCACTTCCATCATTTCTGCCAAGTAAGTTTCCGAAGGCAAGCCTAGTAACAAAGCGAAATACGACAAGTCTTGCCAGTCTTGCGCCAACACTTGCGCTATCGCATCCACTAAAATGCCGGGCAACACGAGCGGGCGGTTTTGTTGGTAATCACTGACCAAACTCAAAATGACTTGTGCTGCCAATTGCTGGCCTGCTTCCCAGCGGTTGAAGGTGTCGCTATCGTGGCTGAGCAAAAAAGCCAGCTCTTCCAAACTGTGTGGCATGACCAATTTGACCGGTGCTGAGAAACCTCTCAATAGCGAGACCACGGGCTGTGCGGTTAAATTTTCAAAAACAAAATCTTGCTCGGCTTCGGTGACGTGCAAGGTCACTTCAGGGCGCGCTTCCGAGCCAGCCAATTGGCAAGGTGCCGCCGAGCCGTCGGGGTACAACAAGCCAACATTGACAGGAATATGCAAAGGTTCTTTGCTGGCTTGCCCCGGTGTTGGCGGGCAATGTTGGCGGATGGTGAGGGTCAGTGTTTTTTGTTCGGCATCGTACGTGTGCTTGACGGTTAAAACCGGTGTTCCGGCTTGCGAATACCAGCGGCGGAATTGGCTTAAGTCGATGCCGTTGGCGGTTTCCATGGCGTTGACAAAATCTTCGCACGTTACGGCTTGACCATCATGGCGGTCAAAATACAAATCGCTGCCTTTGCGGAAGCCTTCGTTGCCGACCAAGGTGCGGATCATCCGCACCACTTCCGCGCCTTTTTCATAAACGGTGACGGTGTAGAAGTTGTTAATTTCAATGTAGGCATCGGGCCGCACCGGATGCGCCAAGGGGCCTGCGTCCTCGGCGAATTGGCGGGTGCGCAGCATGTTGACATCTTCGATGCGCTTGACGGCTTTGGAGGTGCGGTCACCGGTAAATTCCTGATCGCGGAATACCGTAAAACCTTCTTTTAAACTCAGCTGGAACCAATCGCGGCAAGTGATGCGGTTGCCGGTCCAGTTGTGGAAATATTCGTGGGCGATAACGCCTTCGATGTGTTCATAATCGGCGTCGGTGGCGGTGTCAGGACGCGCTAGTACGAACTTGGTATTGAATATGTTCAGGCCTTTGTTTTCCATCGCGCCCATATTGAAATGTCCGACAGCGACGATCATGTACAAATCCAAATCGTATTCGCGTCCGTATACTTCTTCATCCCAACGCATGGAATTTTTTAATGATTGCATGGCGTGACCGCATTTGTCCAAGTCGTGCGCTTCCACAAAAATCTGCAAGCTGATGGGGCGACCGGATTGGGTGATAAAGCTATCTTCCAAGCAGTCCAGTTGCCCCGCTACTAAGGCAAACAGGTAGCACGGTTTGTTGAACGGGTCTTGCCAGGTGACCCAATGCCTGTTGTTGGGCAAATCGCCGTGGGCGATTTTGTTGCCGTTGGAGAGCAGTACCGGATATTTATCTTTGTCGCCCGTTAAGGTGGTGGTAAAGCGCGACATGACATCGGGGCGGTCAAGGAAATAAGTGATTTTACGGAAACCTTCGGCTTCGCATTGGGTGCAAAGCATGCCGTTGGACAGGTACAAACCTTCCAAAGCAGTGTTGGCTTTGGGGTTGATAAGGTTTTCGATGGTTAAGGTGAAGCTGCGTTGTTGCGGCACATTGAACACAGTCAGGCTGTCGGCAGAGACTTGGTAATCGCTGCTGGACAGTTCGTGTTCTTCATTTAACACCACGCGGATTAAGCTGAGGTTTTCGCCATTTAATACCAGCGCATTGTCCTTGCTGTTGCTGGCGGGGTTGCGGCTTAAGGTCAGGCGCGCGATGACGCGGGTGTTTTCTTCGTCGAGATTAAAGTTTAAATCGACATCATGGATCAGGTACGGTGGTACGGTGTAGTCTTTAAGGTAAATGGTGTTGGGGTTTGCAACTGACATGATGTTGACCTGTTTAGTGTTTTTTTAAACTAGAAAAAGTGATGAGTGACCACGCCGCCAAAAAGCAAACGCCGCCGATAGGGGTAATCATACCCAGCCATTTCAGATTGGAAAGGGCAAGCCCGTATAAACTACCGGAAAATAGGGCAATGCCGGCAATAAACAGCCAGCCGGCCCGATGCAACAGTTTGTCGTTACGGTTTTGCAGTAGTAGCGCCACCAGTATCAAGGCCAGTGCGTGCCACATTTGGTAAGTCACGGCGGTTTGCCAAACGGCGAGCATTTCCGCGCTTAATACCGCTTTGAGGCCGTGCGTGCCAAATGCCCCGAAGCCGACCGCAAGGCCAGCAGCGGCAGCGCCGAAGCTTAAGAATTTGTGCATTTATTTTTCCAGTAGACGCGGGATCAGTTGCGCCAGATTACAAGGTTTGGTGCGGTAATCAAGCTGATCTTTAATGATTAAATCCCAAGCTGTGCGGCATGCGCCTGACGAACCGGGCAGGCAGAACACATAAGTGCCATTGGCAACGCCAGCCAGCGCGCGTGATTGGATGGTGGAGGATTTGATGTCTTGGTAAGAAAGTAGGCGGAAAGTTTCGCCAAAGCCATCGAGAGTTTTGTCCAATAACGGCGCGATGGCTTCCGGCGTGCCGTCACGTCCGGTTACGCCAGTGCCGCCAGTGCTGATGATGACATTGACGGCGTCGTCAGCAATCCAGTCCGAGACCACCGCGCGGATTTGGTAAATGTTGTCGGGGACAATTTTTTTCGAGACCACGCTATGCCCGCCCTCAATGGCGCGCTCCAACAAGGTTTTGCCGGAAACGTCATCGGCCTCGGTACGGGTATCTGAAACCACCAAGACGGCGATATTCAACGGAATGAAATGTTTTTCTGGGTTCATGGCGGGGCTAGGCTGGTGAAAAAAAACAGGCTTTGCTTAGGGTAGCAAAGCCTGTGGGTACTGATGCGGGCAAGCTTACTTCAGCATGACAAAAAACGCATCTTGTCCGCGCTGGATGTTAATCAGCAAACCGCCTTTGGGGTTGACCACTTGGCGCAATTCGTTGATGTCATGGACACGGTAACGGTTGGCTGACACGATCACGTCACCAGGGCGCAAACCCACACGCCAAGCGTAAGATGACATGTCGATTTTTTCGATCAGCACACCTTCCACTTGGTTTTTGGCGGACGTGCTGAGCATTGTGCCGGTCAAGCTGCGGTGCAGTTTATCACCGACCAGTTGCGGGCGCTCCGGTTTGGCGATGGTGGCGATCACTTCTTTTTTGTCATTACCGTGGAAATAGCCGATTTTAACGTTATCGCCTACTTGCATCAGACCAATGATATTGCGGATGTCATGGCTGGTTTTCACCGGTTTGTCATTGGCGGACACGATAATGTCGCCAGGCTCCAACCCCGCTTTGGCGGCAGGCGAGTTGCTTTCAATGCTGCTGATGACGGCTCCGTGCTTGTTTTCCAAGTTAAAGGCGTTCACCAAATCGGGCGTTAAATCTTGTGTGACCACGCCCAGCAAGCCACGGCGTATTTCGCCATGTTTTAGCAAAGATTCTTTAATGGTCATCGCCATGTTGGTAGGAATGGCAAAACCAATGCCGACATTACCGCCGCTAGGGGCTAGAATGGCGGTGTTCATGCCAATCAGTTCGCCACGCAGATTGACTAAGGCGCCGCCGGAATTGCCGGGGTTGATGGACGCATCGGTTTGGATAAAGTCTTCGTAGCCTTCAATGCCTAATCCGGAACGGCCTAGCGCACTGACAATGCCGGAGGTGACGGTTTGCCCCAAGCCAAATGGGTTGCCAATGGCGACGACGAAATCGCCCACTTTAAGCTGGCTGGAATCGGCAATGGGCAGTGCAGTCAGGTTGTCGGCGGGTACTTGGATCAGCGCGACATCGGCCTCAGGATCGGTGCCGATCAATTGGGCATTCAATTGCCGGCCGTCGGTCAGTGTCACCATGATCTTATCGGCTTTGTCGATGACGTGGTTGTTGGTCAGCACCAAACCTTCGTTGCTGTCGATAATCACCCCTGAACCCAAGCTATTGTGCTGTTGCTGTTGTTGCTGGCGTTGTTGAGGCTGGTTATAGAATTGCCTGAAAAACGGGTCTTGCAACAGTGGGGTTTGTACGTTGGTAATGGTTGTGGTGGATATGTTGACCACCGCCGGCATGCTGCGCTCCAGCATGGGCGCTAAAGACGGCAGGGGCTGGCTTTCGGTAAAAGAAGGTAATCCTAAAGCGGTGGCGTAGTGGGGTAGGCTTAAAAATACCGGCAAAAAGGCTGTCGCTAGCAGGCGTTTTACAAATAGATTCTTCATTATCGGCTTTCCAGGAGTTGTTAAACACGGCTGGTAGACAATATGGGTTACAAAATGTTTATTACAAGGGCAAGAAACCTACAGGATTTTTACTTGTTATGCAGATTTTAGGCAAAAAAACGCGTTAACTTGAGAATGGTTAACGCGTTAGTGCTTATAAGAAAGCAGGTGGTATGACGAGGAAGGAGAAACAATAATATGCAATATATTTAAAGCATATTTAATGCCAATTATTGTTTTTTTGTGTTTTTTATTTTGTTTTATTCTTTAAATCAATCTATTAGTTTTTTGTTATTGGTTCGTTTTAGGGCTTTGTCGGGATGCTGTTACCTTTGCAAGCTGCAATTTGTTGCAAAATGGAATTAACAGCTGCATTTTTGGACGGCTTGGTTGTGTGTTATTTTGTGCAAAAATGCACCAATTATGTGCGTTGTAATTATTCGAGCGGTAGGTTTTGTTATGGCGGTACATTGGATGGATGTCACTGGTTTGATAAGCCGATGCATAACAAGTGCTTATTTTTTTATTGGAGTATTTTATATGTTGGTATCAATATTGCTTTCGGGTAGGGGATACCTTCTCGAGCAACTTTTATGAAGACTGTTTCAAAATCATTAGCTTTCGCTGCCCATGGCGGTATATCAAACTCAGCGTTTTTTAACGAATATTTGGGTAAATTGCTGGAGGAACGCGACGAGTTGGGTTTAAGCGATATGATCCAAGAGATCGACGCGATGATGCTGACGGTGGAACCCGGTAATGCCATCGAATACATTGGCGAGCTGTGCCTGATGTCGCCTTACCAATATCTGGAAACCTTGGAAAGCGAGTCGCATTGGACGCATGTATTGCGGGTTGATGGGCAAAGTCCCGACTTGATCGTGCGCGAAGTCAAGCATGACGGCATCCGTGGTATCTTCCGCAGCCTTAATGAAGTTTATCCCATTGGCTCCAACAAGCCGCACAGCCGCTACATCGGCGAAATTTTGCGGGTGACCGATTTGCCGGAAGTGGTCAAAATCCAGCAGGCGCGTGACATCAGCTTTTTCGCGCCGGAGGAAATGAGCAAATTGGAATTGCCCGGCAATTTGGCAATCACCAAGCCTTCGCCATACACCCATAACATCGTTGCCTATTGCCAACGCGCGGCAGGGGAAGACAGGCGTTATGATTTGGGTGTCAGCAGTATCCATCCCGGTGCCTACGAAGTTTGCCAGCAGGCCAAACTTCGTCAGCAGCAATTGGGCATTGCTGATTTGATTTTGCCGGTCGATCATCTGGCGACACGCATTTATAGCCAAAACCGCGAAGTCGCTATTTTGGAGTGGTTGTCGCTATCCAGTTATTACTATTGGGGTTCTTTTGATATTGTCGACCAAAACTCTTCGACCAATGTCACCAAAAGCATCCATTTTCCAGACGAATTGCGCAGCCCCGCGAAAGTGTTCACTGCCAATAACACGCCGTATTTCGTCAACCACTTCAAGATATTTCCATCGCCCACCGAGAACTATGTGCGAAACTACGGGCCAAGGCTGCATCATTTGGCACTGGCGGTTAAAGATGGCAATCAACATGGCGTTGAAAATATCGACTATGTGGTTGATGCCATTCGTGAAGAAGGTAAAAGTTTTTTGCTGGACATCATCGGTTCTAAGATAGAAGGCTTAAAACAAATTTTTTCCAGCGCATCTGAACATTCGTCGCTAATTATTGAATATGTGCAAAGGTTTAGTGGTTTTCATGGCTATTTTCATGCCGACAATGTCGCCGAATTGACGCATGCAGCGGGCATTGAAGAGGCGTTGATGGCGATGCAAATTGAAGGTGGCCGCCAAGATTATTGATTTGCAAAGGTTGCTCCCCCGGTGGGGGCGTAGGTGGCAACCTTGGTTAACTAAGTTATTGTCAACGCTGGCAACAGCGTCCAGTTCAACAGGCTATAGGAAGCAAAATTATGACTATTCGAGTGGCCATCAACCACAAAACCAAATACCTTTTTGACCGCGCAGTCTCCTTGTCGCCGCACGTGTTTCGTTTGCGTCCTGCGGTACACAGCCGTACGCCCATCAAAGGTTACACTTTAAATATCGAGCCGAAAGACCACTTCATCAATTGGCAGCAAGACCCGTTCGGTAATATTTTGGCGCGGGTGGTGTTCCCTAACAAGACCCGACATTTGAGTGTGGAAGTGGAAGTGATCGCCGATATGACGGTCATCAACCCCTTCGATTTTTTCGTTGAAGAATATGCCGAAAAATTCCCTTTCAAATATGAAGAGCAATTGCTGAAAGAATTGCAGCCTTATTTGGAAGTCACGGAAAAAGGTCCGCTGTTGACGAAATGGGTGAAGGAATTCGATCTCACCAAACGAAATATCAACGACTTTTTAGTGGATGTTAACCGCAAGGTTTATCTCGACATTAGTTACAACATCCGCATGGAAGTGGGTATCCAAACCTGCGAAGAAACGCTCACTAAGCTGAGTGGTTCGTGCCGTGATTCGGCATGGCTGTTAGTGATGATTTTACGCCACATGGGGCTGGCAGCGCGCTTTGTTTCTGGTTACTTGATTCAGTTGACTGCTGACATTAAATCCCTCGATGGTCCCTCAGGCCCAGAAGCCGATTTCACCGATTTGCATGCGTGGACTGAAGTGTATGTGCCGGGCGCTGGTTGGATTGGCCTTGATCCAACATCCGGTTTGTTGGCAGGCGAAGGTCATATCCCGTTGGCGTGTACACCCAACCCTGCCAGTGCCGCGCCGGTCACGGGTGCAACTGACAAATGTGAAGTCGAGTTTGAGTTCAGCAACAGTGTTGAACGCTTGCATGAAGACCCTCGCGTCACCAAACCTTACACCGACGAACAATGGCATTACATCAACGCCTTGGGCGAAAAAGTGGATCGCCAATTGGCTGCTGACGATGTACGTCTGACGATGGGTGGTGAGCCGACTTTTGTTTCTGTAGATGACATGGAAGGTGCGGAATGGAACACCCAAGCCGATGGCTTGCATAAACGCGAACGCGCACAGGAATTGACCAAACGCCTGCGCGACGTGTTCGCGAAAGGCGCGTTGCTGCATTACGGACAAGGCAAATGGTATCCGGGCGAACCGATTCCGCGCTGGCAATACGGCATTTTCTGGCGTAAAGACGAAGTGCCAATGTGGCGTAATCCCGAATTGCTTGCCGACATCAACAAAGATTACAAACACACGGCTTTAGATGCCGAGCGTTTCACCCGTGCATTGACCCAACATTTGGGCGTACCGCATCGCTATATTTCGGCGGCCTTTGAAGACAATTTTTATTATTTGTGGCAAGAAGGCAATTTGCCGACCAATGTCAATCCGCTGAAATACGATCTGAAAGATTCGATTGAACGTAAGACAATTACCAAAGTATTGGATGCCGATTTGGGTATTCCGGTCGGTTTTGCCTTGCCGCTGAAATGGAATTGGTACGCGCAGACTTGGCAAAGTGGCCCGTGGGATTTCCGCCGTGGCAATATGTTCCTGATCCCGGGCAATTCGCCAATGGGTATGCGGATGCCGCTGAACAGTTTGCCATGGGTTGCCCCTGACAAACGCGACACCCAAGAACCGCAAAGCTTGTTTAAAGATTTGCCGGAACTGGGCGATTATTACGGTCAAGTCTGTCGCCGTTACAGCCATTTTGACCCAAAGCTGAACGAACATCCTGAAATTGTTGAGCAAGAAGTCGGTGATGCTCCCACCATTCATGTTGAAGTGCCGCATACTGCAATGTGTATTGAACCGCGTGATGGTCGCTTGCATATCTTCATGCCGCCTTTGTCGTTGCTGGAACATTATCTGGACTTGATTGCCGCGATTGAAGCCACGGCTGAAAAGTTGTCTCTGCCCGTGGTTATCGAAGGTTACGAGCCGCCGCGTGATTACCGGATAGAACGCTTGATGGTTACGCCTGACCCTGGCGTCATTGAAGTCAACATCCATCCGTCTAAAGACTGGAAAGAATTGGTTGAAAAAACCAACATCTTGTATGAACAAGCGTTCCAAGTGCGCTTGGGTACTGAAAAATTTATGATCGATGGTCGCCATACCGGTACCGGCGGTGGTAACCACATCACGATGGGTGCGGCAACGCCGACCGATAGTCCATTATTGCGCCGCCCTGATTTACTGCGCAGTTTAGTGACCTATTGGCAGCATCATCCGGGCTTGTCTTATCTGTTCTCCGGTATGTTTATCGGCCCGACCAGCCAAGCACCGCGTGTTGATGAAGGTCGTGACGAAAAACTGTACGAGTTGGAAATCGCCTTCCAACAAATGCCCGAAGGCGAAGTGCCTGCGCCGTGGTTGGTTGACCGTTTGTTACGGCATTTGCTGACCGACATTACGGGCAATACCCATCGTTCCGAATTTTGTATCGACAAGCTTTATTCGCCCGATAGCTCAACCGGACGTTTAGGTATTTTGGAATTACGCGCTTTCGAAATGCCGCCCCACGCGCGGATGTCTTTGGTGCAAATGCTGTTGTTGCGTTCCTTAATCGCGTGGTTCTGGCGCAAGCCTTACAAGCAGGAATTGGTGCGTTGGGGTACGGAATTGCATGACCGCTTTATGTTGCCGCATTACGTCCGCGAAGATATGAAAAGTATCGTCAAAGACTTGCAGCGTGCGGGTTATGAATTTGAACTGGAGTGGCTGGAGCCATTTATCGAATTCCGCTTCCCGCGTTATGGCACCACCATGATCGACGACATGGAATTGGAGCTGCGTTTTGCGATTGAGCCTTGGCATGTGTTAGGTGAAGAAGTAAGCAGCACGGGTACGGCGCGGTATGTTGATTCCTCGGTTGAACGTCTGCAAGTAAAAGTGACGGGCTTTACCGAAGGCCGCTATGTGTTGACTTGTAACGGACGTCGTTTGCCGCTGCGCAATACCGGACGCAAAGGCGAATATACGGCGGGTGTGCGTTACCGTGCTTGGCAACCACCCTCAGCTTTGCATCCGACCATTAGCCCGCATGTGCCGCTGGTGTTTGATGTGATCGACACTTGGAACGGTCATGCGATTGGTGGTTGTACTTATCATGTCGCCCATCCGGGTGGGCGCAGTTATGACAGCTTCCCAGTCAATAGTTTTGAAGCCGAAGCCCGCCGCATTACCCGCTTCTGGGATTATGGGCATACACCGGGTGCGGTCATCAGGCCACCGCTATCCGGTACTTATGATGAGGCCTCAGAAAAGCCATTTATGAATCGCTTTAATGTGAGCGAATACGCGCCAAGGCCGATGGCGCCGCCCGCCGAAGAAATTGATTTGGAGTTTCCATTTACCTTAGATTTACGACGTAAAAATCGTTGATCGTTGGTTGATGGTATGAAAGCACAGGCGCATTGTTTGCGTGATCTACGCGGGCGATGCGCCTCCTGTTGTCAGTTCTTTCAGTGGTGTGGTTAGCATTTCTATAGCAGTCCTTCTTTAGCTTCTGACGTATATAATAAGTATGTGCCTTAACACTTTAAAATCATAAATGGCTGCTTATGGATCAATTAGCGTCAACCCCTGAGAATGCCGCCAGCGATATTGGCACACAATTCTATGCCACCCAACTCGGTACTTACGATGAAATGTATGCCACCGAGCATAAGGTGTTGCCGTATTGGGAACGTTTTATCAAATCGCTGGAAGCGATGGGTAGCGATGAGTTGGAACGCCGCCGTCGTGAGGCGCAACGTTTATTGCGCGAAAACGGTGTCACTTATAATGTCTACGGCGATTCAGAAAAACTGACGCGTTCATGGCGACTAGACCCCGTACCGTTACTGATTGGGAGCGAAGAATGGTGCAGGATAGAAGCTGGGCTAAAGCAACGCGCCATTTTGCTCGACCTGATTTTAAAAGACATTTACGGTCCGCAGACACTGCTGAAAAAAGGCTTGCTGCCTGCTGAACTGGTATTCGGACACGAAGGTTTCTTGCACCCTTGTGTCGGCACATTGCAAAACCTCAAACGCCATCTCACCATTTATTCCGCCAACTTGGCGCGTGGCCCCGACGGGCAAATGTGGATTTTAGATGACCGCACCCAAGCACCCTCTGGTTTTGGTTATGCGCTCGAAAACCGCACTGCCATTACCCGCGTCCTGCCGGAAATTTTCCGCGAAACACGGGTGCGCCGCCTCTCCGGTTTTTTTAAAACCTTCAGTAAAGGCCTTGCCAGCATTGCCCCGCAAAACAAAGACAACCCACGTATTGTGGTGCTGACGCCAGGACCTTTTAACGAAACCTATTTTGAACATGCTTACTTGGCCTCGTATCTGGGATTTACCTTAGTGCAGGGCGATGATTTGACGGTGCGCGATGGGCGCGTATTGTTAAAGTCCTTAGAAGGCTTGCAGCCAGTTGATGTCATTTTACGGCGCTTGGACGATTCGTATTGCGATCCATTGGAATTGAAAAGCAATTCGCGCTTAGGCGTGGCGGGTCTTTTGGAAGCGGTGCGCCGAGGCAATGTCGCCATTGCCAACCCTTTAGGCAGCAGTGTCTTGGAAAATCCTGGTTTGTTGGCGTTTTTGCCGCGCTTGGCGCAACATTTTTTAGGCCAAGAACTGATCCTCCATTCAGTTGCCACTTGGTGGTGCGGGCAGGCGAGGGAACGTGACTTTGTTCTGCAAAACCTAGAGCATCTGGTCATCAAGCAAGTCAACCGCAAAGGCCACGGGGTTATCTTCGGTAACAGTTTGTGTAATGAAGAAAAAGCCGCTTTGCGCAGTTTTATTAAAGCCAAGCCGCATTTGTTTGTCGGACAAGAGCAAGTCAGCTTTTCTACTGCCCCCGCTTTTATCGACAAACAAATTGAACACCGCAACTCGGTATTACGTAATTTTGTGGTTGCCAATGGTGAAGATTATTTGGTCATGCCCGGCGGCCTGACCCGTATCGCCAAAGACAAAGGCGATTTTGTTGTTTCCAACCAAGCCGGTGGCATCAGCAAAGATACTTGGATTTTGGGGCAATCGCCGGAACTGGATAAACCTGCCATTATTTGGACGCAATCCAACCGTAATCCGGTGGCTGATGTGGTGGTCGAACCGCTGACCAGCCGTGCGGCGGATAATTTATTTTGGGTCGGGCGTTATTTGGAACGCGCTGAAGCAGGAACGCGTTTATTGCGTACCATATTGCTGAAATTACGTGATGTCTCTGAGTTTAAAGAAGAACTCGATGCCGATTGTTTAGCGATGTTGCTGAAGACCCTCACGCATGTGACCGGCACTTACCCAGGTTTTGTGGGTGGAGACGAGCAGCTATTAAAAGCGCCGCAGCCGGAGTTGCTGTCGTTGGCAAAAGATAGCCACCGCATGGGATCCCTAACGGCAAATATCAACGGATTCTTCCAGTCGGCATTTAGTATTCGCGATTTGTGGTCGCAAGATACTTGGCGCAGCGTTGATAGTATTCACCGTCGTTGGGAGCAAAAAGTCATAGCCGCCGAGGTCAGTGCCGAACAATTGCAAAGCCATTTGGACGAACTGATTACCGGGATTGTCGCATTCAGCGGCTTAATCACCGAAAGCCTGACCCGCGAAGCCGGTTGGTTAATGCTCGATAGCGGACGCCGTTTGGAACGGGCTTTGGTATTGATCGCCTTGCTGCGGGCAACGCTGGTGCTGCGTCATGATGATGCCTTAATGATCCAATTGCTGGAATCGGTATTAATTTCTACCGATAGCTTAAGCATTTATCTGCGCCGTTACCGCTCCAGCATCCAATTGCCAATGGTTTTGGCCTTGCTTTTGTTGGATGAAACCCATCCCCGTTCGATTGCCTACCAGCTTGCCCAATTGTCGGCACATATCAGCGCCTTTCCTAGAGACCGTGGTAGTCAGTTGAGCCAAGAAGAACGCTTGATATTAAAGTCTTATACGGATGTACGCTTAAGCCTAATTGCCGATTTATTGCAATGTTCCGATGATTGTGGCGTTTATGAAGGCTTGGATACGTTGTTGGCTGACTTGACCGATGATTTGTGGCGGCTTGCCGATGTGATCGCCGAAGCGTTTTTTAGCCATTCGCAAACGTCGCAGCTGATGATGGCGAACACGCCGGTTGAGGATGAGCTATGAAATACCGCATCACCCACACCACGGTATATAGTTACAGCCAAGCGGTTGGCCTGTGCCAAAACGAAGCGCGTTTGCAGCCGCGTGAATTCTGGCGGCAGCATTGCGAAAGCAGCCGTTTTGAGATTAAGCCAACGCCCATGGACATTAAAGAACGCGTTGATTTTTTTGGCAACCGCGTCGCTTATTTTGCTATACAGCAAGCCCACAAGCGCCTGGTGGTTTCGGTGATTAGTGATGTGTCGGTCATGCCTAAATCCCATGACGCCAGCTTGCAAAATCCAATCACGTGGGAGGAGGCGCGCGAGTGGCTACAAAATGCTTCTTTGCAAGACAATCCTGAAGAAATTTTGGAGGCACGCCAATATTTGTTGGACTCGCCGATGATTTCAGCGGAAGTGGAATTGGCGGATTATGCACAGGCTTCATTTGTCCCCAATCGTCCACTGGTTGAAGTGGTGCAAGATTTAATGCAGCGCATCCATAGCGATTTTACGTATGATCCGGCATTTACCACCATTGCCACGCCTTTGTCCGATGTCTTGGCGCACCGGCGCGGTGTTTGCCAAGATTTTGCCCATTTGGCAATTGGATGCTTGCGTAGCTTTGGACTGGCGGCGCGTTACATCAGCGGTTATATCGAAACCTTACCCGCACCCGGTAAGCCGCGTTTGGTGGGGGCTGATGCTTCCCATGCTTGGTTTGCGGTTTATATTCCAGACAGCGGTTGGCTGGAATTTGACCCAACCAATAATAAACTACCTTTAGACCAACACATTACCTTGGCGTGGGGTCGCGATTTTGCCGACGTCACGCCGTTAAAAGGTATTGCCTTTGGTGGCGGTCAACATGCTTTATCGGTATCAGTCGATGTCTTACGACTGGAATAACAAGCCTGCTTTGGGGCTAAAAGGCAACCCCACTTCGGTGGGCTTAACATCTTCTTTGGCTAACAAACTTCTGTTTAAAGGAAAACTCATGACAACGGTACATTTTATTGGCGGCGAAAAGGGCGGCGTAGGCAAGTCGGTATTGGCGCGCCTGCTGGCACAATACATGATAGACCACGACATCCCTTTTATTGGTTTTGACACGGATCGTTCGCATGGCAACTTGCTGCGTTTTTATAATGATTTTGCCTCCCCCACGGTGATCGACAATTATGAAAGTCTCGACACCATTATTGAAACGGCAGTGGAAAATCCTGACAAACGCATTTTGGTTGATTTGGCGGCACAAACCCATCATCCATTGGCGAAATGGATAGAGGATTCCGGCGTATTGGAGTTGGCACAGGAAATGGGCATCGGTTTGTGTTATTGGAATGTGATGGATTCTGGCAAAGATTGCGTGGACTTGCTTGCCAAATTGCTCGATCAATTTGGGTCACGCTTGGATTATGTGCTGGTGCAAAACCAATTGCGCGATGACGATTTTAAAATCTTGGAGTTTTCGGGCGTTAAGGAACGGGCTTTGGATTTGAACGCTAAAGTTATGAAACTTAAACGTCTGCATACCCCGGTGATGACTAAAATTGACGGCAACAGCGCCAGTTTTTGGGCGGCAAAAAATAAAGACATCGGCAATCCTAACGCTTTAGGCTTGCTGGAACGGCAACGTGTAAAAATGTGGCTGAAGCACGCTTATGAAGAACTGGCAATGGTGGGTGTGTAAAATTCTGTCAGCAACCGGCAAACGATGAAATTTAGAGTCAGTTGTAATTTACGTTTCTTTATCGACGACGAAAGTGCGTTGATTTTCATGTTGCGCCCTTATCGTGGCATTCGCCAGTGGATTATCCGCGAAACCTATGTCATCAAGCCTGCTGTTCCGGTGCTGGAAAGTACCGACAGCTATGGCAACTCCTGCCAGCGCTTGGTCGCGCCCAAAGGTAATTTTTTGGTACATAGTTCGGCGGAGGTGATTACGGATGGTTTTGCCGAAGCTGCTCCGGGTGCCATGTTTGTGGAAATCCAATACTTGCCCGCCGATGTCTTGCCGTTTTTGTTGCCCAGCCGTTATTGCGAATCTGACCGTTTTAGTGAATTGGCTTTGGATATTATTGCCGATGCCATGCCGGGTTACGATCAAGTCAGCCGCATTGCCGAGTGGATACGCTTTAACGTGCAATATGTGCCGGGTTCAAGCGATTTTCCATTGTCAGCTACCGAAATCCATAGCAGAGGCTACGGTGTTTGCCGCGATTTGGCGCATTTAGGCATTGCCTTATGCCGTAGCATCAGCATTCCGGCGCGGATTGCCGTGGGCTATTTGCAAGATTTGCAGCCCATGGATTTGCACGCTTGGTTTGAGGCCTATGTCGGTGGGCGTTGGTATACCTTCGACCCCACCCAATACAGCTTGCAAGGTGGTCGCGTGGTGGTGGCTTTTGGTCGCGATGCGGCGGATGTCTCGGTATTCCATCAATTTGGCTATGGTTGCATTTTGAATAAGATGGACGTAAAGGTTGAGTTATTGGATAACTATTAGCAAATCATCCGTGTATTGGTGGATAAGAGTTGGCAGCTAGGATAAAATGGCTGACGTTTTTGTAAAATATTTAACTAATCCATGACTTACTGTATTGCAGCTTCTATTGACGAAGGCCTTATCTTGGTTTCTGACTCCAGAACCAATGCCGGCATTGATAACGTTAGCACACACGGCAAGATGCATCCGTTTGAGACAACGGCTGACCGTAAAATCATTTTGATGTGTGCAGGTAATTTGGCGACCACCCAAGCCGTGTTGGAACAATTGCACCGCGATAAAATCAAAAATGCGCCGGTCAATCTCAATACCGTCGAATGCTTGTCCGAAGCGGCTGACTATTTGGGCCACATCAGTGTTGAAAAACAAAAGCAACACGTCAACACTAAAGGTCAATCGGCTTTTAATCCGTCCGCTACGTTTATTATTGCCGGTCAAATCGGTGATGAGCCGCACGGTGCATACATGGTTTATGCCGAGGGCAACAGCATTACCAGTTCAGCCAATACCCCCTTTTTGCAAATTGGCGAAAGCAAATACGGCAAACCCATTTTGGACCGCTTCTTAAAGCTGGGTACGTCTATCGATGAAGCAGCACGTTGCTGTTTGGTATCGATGGATTCCACCATCCGCAGTAACGCCAGCGTAGGGCCGCCAGTAGAAATGCTGATTTACCACAAAGACAGCTTTAGTCTTGAAAATTACTACTGCTTTGATGACGACGACGATTACATGGTGCAGTTGCGCCGTAGTTGGGAAGGTAAATTGCGTGAAGCGATTGCCGCTTTGCCCAGCTTAAACAAAGATACGGTGCGTACGATTAGAGTACATCTTTAATTTTAATGGCTGCTGATTAACAAAAGGGATGTCCTGTTTCTGGGACATCCCTTTTTTGTTTTCAGGGGTCAAGTTTGGTGGTAGGTAAGCTTAAATAGGGGTAACTGGGTGCTATTGTAATGGGTTTGGGGGGGGGCATCGTGTTGATGGTGCGCTTGCTTGCCTTTTCCCGTACCAGCAATATCGGTTCGCCGCCAGCCATCTCAATGGTAGGTTTGAGTGCTTTAGGTCGCCCGTTGCCGTTGTTTAGCTCCCACATAAAAAAGCCGATATTGGCGGTTATTAACAGCAAGCACAGCGCTTTCATTCTTGGCCTTTTAAAGTCAGGGCGAGTCCGCGTAAAACCAAGTCGGCATCGATTTGATAGTCAATTTGTAAACCTTCGGCAATTCGTTCGGCATCACCGCCGGTTAGCAATAAATGAAAGTTGCCAGATTGCCTTGCCAAGATCGCCTCTATTAAGCCGATGGCGGCAAATGCTGTGCCGCTGTCGATAGCCGCCTCGGTAAATTGGGCGGGTTGTAAGGCAAAGTCCTGTTGATAAAAACCCAGTGCTTGTGTGCCAGCCGCTAACGCTTGTTTCATTAATGTTAAGCCAGGGCAGATCAGCCCACCCAGATGCTGGCCTTCGCCATCCAACAAATCGACTGTGATGGCAGTGCCGCAATCGACCACACAGGTGGCCTGCTTGCCTTGCCTTGCCGCGATGAGTGCTAACCAACGGTCGACACCGAGTTTTTCGGGTTGTAAGTAGCCGCTTTTAACACCAAACCCTTGGGCTTGTGCCTGTGCGAACGATAGTTGGCTGGCAGGCCAAAGCATTTTGGCAACGGTCAGTACGCTGGCTAAACCTTGCGGTGAAGAAACGCTGGCAATGGCAACTTGTTGGGGGGCTGGCAGTGTTTGCCAGCATTGTATCAGCGCATCTTCGTTAAGATGTGCGTTGCTTAACGCCTCTTGTCGGGTTAATTTGCCCTGTTGCTCGTAAGCCCATTTGATGCGGCTATTGCCCATATCAATCAGCAAATTCATGCCACATTTCCACTGCTGAAACTGACTTCCCCAGAAGCATAAGCCTGCTGGCTGCCGTCGCTTTTTTTGAATAACAACAAGCCATTGTCGTCGATGCCTAAGACTTCGCCTGCCCATTGTTGGTTACCAATAAATAATTGGGCGGACTGGCCTTTAAGGCAATCGTAGCTGCGCCATTCTGCCAAATAGGCATCCAGGCCGGTGTTTTCAAAATGGGCGATGACTGGCAATAGTTCATCCAATAAGCACGCCGCCAATTGGTTGCGTGATACGTGTGCGGACAATTGCGCCAAGTCTGTCCATGCTTGCCCGATAACCGCTGCTTCTGCGGGCGCTAAAAATACATTTAAGCCAAGGCCAATCACCGCTGTGCAAGGACCGGCGCTTTCGCCGGAGACTTCAATCAAAATGCCACCGAGTTTTTTGCCTTGGCAGATTAAATCATTGGGCCATTTTAAGCCGACGCCATCAACACCACATTGTTTTAATGCCCGGATCACCGCCACACCTACCGCCAAGCTTAAGCCCGACAAGCCTGCCGGGCCGATCAGTTCATAGCGCCATAAAACGGATAAGTAAATGTTGCTGCCAAAAGGCGAAACCCATTGCCTGCCGCGCCGACCTTTGCCGGCGGTTTGTTGTTCGGCAAAACACGCCCAACCGCTGGCGGGCGATTGCTGGCCTATGTCTGCCAAATAGCTGTTGGTCGAATGGATGTGCTGGAAAATGGTTAAGTTTTGCAACAGATCTTGGTTGTCAGGTTTAAGGGCAGGGCGGATGAGTTCGGCATCTAAAAATTCTAGGAGCCGATCCAGCTTATAACCTTTGCCACGCACCGCAGCGTATGGCAAGCCCAGCTCTTCCAAGAGCGCCATTTGTTTCCAGACGGCTGAACGGCTGATGCCCAGTTGCTCGGCAAGCTCGCTGCCGGAGTGGAAATTGCCGTCTGCCAATAAGCTTAAAAGGGGATGTGGTTTTTCAGAAATGGACATAGTCAAGGCTAGATTGTGCTGCTGGAATGTTGGTCGCAAATAGCCTGTAAACTTTGTACGGCTTTGCCATATTCACTTTCCAGCGCCAGCAGTTGTGCTTCGATGTTTTGTAACTGTTGAGTTTTACCGGCTTCTTCGATGACTTTACAAATACCCGACAACTGGGTTGCGCCGACATTGCCGCTGATCGATTTTAAACCGTGTGCCAATTTACGTATGTTTTCAGCATCGTTGATTTTAATGGCTTCGTGCAGGCTGTGCAGGGTTTGTTCAGCGTTGGCTTGGAACAGGTCTTTTAAGCGCGCGATAAATTGCAGGTCTTCAGGGTTGTCCAAATTGAAGTTTTGTTTAATAAAGTTGATGTCAATTGCTGGAATGCTGAAAGAATACGCTTCATGCGCCGGCATGGATTGATGGGCTTCGGAAATTTGCAGCGGCGTGATAATTAAGTGTTCCGGCAACCATTTTTGCAAAACTTGATTAATGTCTTGGCGCGTAAAAGGTTTGGGAACCCAATCATCCATGCCGCTGGCTAAGCACTTGGCTTTGTCACCGACCAGCGCATGGGCGGTTAGGGCGACAATCGGCGTTTTGTCTTTGACTTGCAGATCGGCTTCAAAGTAGCGGATTTGCCGGGTGGCGGAATAGCCGTCCAGCACGGGCATTTGGCAATCCATGAACACCAAGTCGTAAGCTTTGTGTTTTAGGGCATCAATGGCTTCTTGACCATTGTTGGCAATATCCACTTCACAGCCAAAACCTTCCAGAAAACGTTTGGCAAGCACTTGGTTGGCGGGGAAATCTTCGGCGACTAAGATTTGCGCCCTAAATCGGCAATTAGGCAATAGGGTGACCTTGGGTGGTTTGCTGTCGCATTGTTCCAGATCTATCCAAAACCAAAACGTTGAACCTTTGCCGGGCTGGCTTTTGATGCCGATTTCACCTTGCATCAGCCTGACCAGTTGCTTGGCGATGGCAAGGCCCAATCCAGTACCGCCAAAGGCACGGGTCATCGAATTGTCGGCTTGCGAGAAGGAGTCAAAAATGGCGGCTTGTTTTTCTTTGCTGATGCCGATGCCGGTATCGGTAATTTCAAAATACAAACGTACCCTTTTTTTACTTAAGTTTTGCTGGGAAGCTGTTAAAACCACTTCGCCGCGTTCGGTAAACTTAACGGCGTTGCTCAGTAAGTTAACTAAAATTTGGCTTAGGCGGATGTGGTCGCCCGATAACAGCAATTCGCTTTCTTCAACATCGAGCCGATATGCCAACCCTTTAAGCTTGGCTTGAGAGGCTAATAATTCAAAACTGTCTTTGACCAATTCTTGGTAACTGAACGGATGGATATCCAAGCTAAGTTTGCCCGATTCTATTTTGGAAAAATCCAGCACGTCATTAATGACGCTCAGTAATAAAGCGGCAGATTGCCTCACAATGTCCAAGGATTGACGTTGGTCTCTGTTCAGTTCGCTGTCCGCCAAATATTCCGCCATCCCTAAGACCGCGTTCATCGGAGTTCTGATTTCGTGGCTCATATTCGCCAAAAATAGCGATTTGGCGCGGTTGGCGGCTTCGGCTTCTTCCTTGGCGGTCAAGGCATCGGTAACGGCATGGTTCAGTTCAATATTGGTTGAAGTCAATTCGGCGGTACGTTGCTGGACTTGCCATTCCAGGTTTTCGCGCTGTTTGTCCAGCTCTTGGTCGCGAACTTGAATTTCCGCCAACATGTCGTTGTAGACATCAACCAGCTGCCCGATTTCGTCTTGGCTGATGATGGGAACGCGTGCCGAGAAGTTTTTTTCGCTGGCGACGGTCTGCATGGCGCGCATCAGCCCTAGCAAGGGCAGGGTGAAGATTTTTTGTAGACGGTACGATACGTAAAAGATCATCAACAATGTAAACAGGACAATCAGCTTAACAATCAGATAGAAATTGTTAAGGAAAGACTCCAGCCGGCTTAAGTTTTCACTGATGTGCAGGCAGCCAATCCATTCCTGACCGTTAAATACTGGACGCAACAAGTGCATGTTGCCATTGTTGTCAAAATAGATTTTTTGGTAAAAGTTGCCGTTAATCGGCGTATTGGAGTAAAAGCCTAAAATTTCTTGGAAGGTTTTGTTGAGTTTGTATTCCAGCCAATTGGATGGGTGGATAAGGTTATTGTCGCTGACGGTAATGGCTTCAATAACCAACTGCCCAGGCAACGGGCGTTGGGTTTCTTTGTTTTGGCTTTGGGCATGGTATTGGGCAAAAACATTGCCGTTGGCATCATAAAGCGTGGCGCTGTCAACCGTGTTTTGTGTCCTTAAAATTTCCAAAGCTTCTACGGCGGCTTGCCTGTCTAAGAAAGTCAGGGTGCTGCTGCTGTTCCAAGCCACCATGTCGCCCAGAGAGGCGAGGTCTTGCTGGACTTGTTGTTTGCGGACAATGTATTCGTTGACTGAGATGGCGGAAGCGAAAAAAACTAAGGTCAATAGCGTGGTGATGCTGATCACGGCGATCAGCTTGCTACGCATGGGGGCATCACGGAAGCTGGTAATCACAATCTGGAAGAATGGTTGTGCCAGAAACGGTAAAAATCTTCCATACTCATGGGTTTGGCGAAAAAATAGCCTTGCAGGGTTTGGCAGCCGTTGATTTCAAAAAATTGCCGTTGCGCTTCGGTTTCTACGCCTTCGGCAATCACTTCAAGATTGAGGGTATGCGCTAAGGCCAAAATGGCGTTGACGATAGCAATATCTTCGGTTTTACCGGGCAATTCGCGGACAAACGATTTGTCGATTTTTAGGCTATCTAAAGGGAATTGTTTTAAATAGCTTAATGACGAATAGCCGGTGCCAAAATCATCCAAAGACAATTTGATACCTAGGTTTTTTAACGCCAGTAAAGTCGCCATCATTTTGACGCTTTGGCTCATAATGGTGCTTTCGGTCAATTCAAACACCAAACGTCCGGGGGAGGGTGTATATTCGGCAAAAATGCCTTCCAGCATGGGGATAAACTCAGCATGGCTGAATTGCAGGGCGCTGACGTTGACGGCGATGGTCAGATGGCCTAAGCCTTCTTGCTCAAACGCTTGCAATTGCAAACATGCTTGACGGATGACCCATTCGCCAAATTTTACGATCAGACCGTTTTCTTCGGCTAAGGGAATAAAACTATCGGGACGCAAAAAGCCCAATTCGGCGTTTTCCCAACGCAATAATGCTTCAATGCCGATGATTTCGCCGCTGTTGGCTTTGATGAGCGGTTCGTAATAAAGGCTTAGTTCATTATTGGTGACGGCTTTGTGCATGAGATTTTCCATGGTTTGCCGCAGCTGGGCTTTGGAAATCATGGACTCATGGAAAAATTGGTAATGGCCTTTGCCTGATTTTTTGGCGTGATACATTGCCACGTCAGCGTTTTTAAGTAAGCTGCTGGCGCTTTCGCCATCTCGCGGATAAAGGGCAATGCCGATACTGGCACCGCTAAAGATATACTGTCCATTGACCAAAAAGGGTTCTTGCAACCATTTTTGGATGTTTTCAGTGACGGTTGCAGCATCTTCAGGTTTGTTGATGTCATTGAGCAGAATGGTAAACTCATCACCGCCCAAGCGTGCCACTTCGGCATCGTAGGTGACATTCAGCACATAGCGCGAGCTGACATCGGCACGGCGCAGGCCGTCGGTCAGGCGTTTGGCAAAGGCTTGCAAGAAGGCGTCGCCAAAGCTGTGTCCATAGCAATCATTGATGCTTTTAAAGCCGTCCATGTCCAAAAAAAGCAGGGCAAATTGCTTTTGTTTAAGACTGGCTGATTCAAGCGTTTTACCCAGCAGCTCCAAAAAATAGCTGCGGTTTGGCAGGTTGGTGATAGTGTCGTAATAGGCCAGTTGGCGGACTTGGTTTTCGTGCTGTTTGCGGTCGGTAATATCTTGCAAAGTACCGGTCAGCCCCGTCAATTGGCCTTGCGGATTAACGACAATTTCAATTTGTTGTTCAACGAAACTGAGCCGCTTGTGTTCCGTGATGATTCGGTATTCAATGCTGACGTTTTGTCTTTTCTTGATGGCTGAGTCAAAGCCTTGTTCGACCAATTGCCGGTCATCCGGGTGGATCATGCCCAAAAAGGTCAGCAAGTCGGGGTGGTTGTCATGGGCTTCAAGCTTGAAAATATCGAAGACTTCATCCGACCAATACAAACTGTTGGTGTGCATGTTCCATTCCCAATTGCCGAGCTTGGCCATTTGCTGGGCTTTGCTTAAGCGGGCTTGGCTGAGCTTTAATTGGTTAAGGACGCTGTTGGCCTTCACCATATAATGCAGTCGGTGGATCAGTACTTTCCAGTTGACGGGTTTGACAACAAAATCGGTGGCGCCGGCTTCGTAGGATGAGGCAATTTTATCGGCATCTTCATTGCCGGTGACCATTAAAATGGGGATGCTTTTGCCTTCCGGTAGGCTGCGGATGGTTGAGCAGGTGGTGAAGCCGTCCATATCGGGCATGTCGATGTCGACCAATACAATGCTGGGCAAATGGATTTTGAACGCGTCGACGCCTTCCTGGCCGTTAAAGGCGGAGATTAGCTTAAATCCATCTGACGACAATTGCCGTTCTGCCCATAAATGCAGAGTTTGGTCGTCATCAATAACAAGCACCAGCAATGACTCGGCTGTCATGATCCTTCTAAGCGATAAAATTGTGAACTTTTATACAAAATGATAATACCTAAATATAGCTTTTTTATCCATTGGTGCAGGGATTTATTGTTTGTCGGCATTGGGCTTGTCATGTATATTTCATTCAAGCTTTACCGTTACCGTTGTTGTTCCGCGAAAGCGGGTGCATCGGTTAATGTTGCCCTAAACCCTAACCACCAAAGGATATAGCCGAAGCTGTTTTTGCAAGCGCATAATTGAGTAGGCCACACATGGTTCGTGTTATTTCCAAGATCATTACCTCCGTTGTCTTTAGTGTCGCCGGCAGTTTGCTGGCGTGTTCCACACAGATCACCCCTATTGCAAACCCTGTTGTCGTGCCAGCCCATTTTTCCGCTTCCGGCACAGTGGTGGTTGCTGAAAAATGGTGGCAAGCCTTTCACGACGATGCCTTAAACCATTTGTGCGAACAGGCGTTGGCGCACAATTTTTCTTTGTTGGCAGCGTTCAACCGGCTGGAGCAGGCACGGGCGATTGCCAAAAAAAGCGGGTCTGGCTTGGTGCCGCAGCTGAGCGCCTCGCAAAGCGACAGCCAAACCTTGACCGAACCCAGCGGCAATAATGCCAGCATCGGCTGGGTAGCCAGTTATGAACTCGATTTATGGGGGCGTATCCGTAGCGCCCGCAATGCAGCTGCGCTGGATGCACAAGCTTCGCAACAAGATGTCACCAGCGCCGCCATTGCCATCACCGCCAGCATTAGCAGCACTTGGTTTCAGATTATCGAACAACGCCAGCAATTGGCTTTGTTGGATCGGCAAATTCAAGTCAACGACAACAACGTCAAATCGTTGGCTGCTCGTTTTGCGGGCGGACAAGCCACCGCTGCCGATGTCTTCCAGCAAAAGCAATTGTTGGAATCGGTCAAAGGTAGCCGCTTGACGGTGGTTGCCAATCTTAAGGTTTTGGAAAACCAGCTGGCTGTTTTGCTGGGTGTTGCCCCCGGCACGATTGAATTTGCCGAAGCCTTACAATTCCCTGCTTTGCCGGCGTTACCAGCCACCGGCTTAAGTGCCGACTTGATGCAACGCCGCCCGGATGTCCGCAAAGCCACTCTGCAAGTGCAAGCTGCCGACCAGCGGATTGCCTCTGCGATTGCCGAGCGCTTGCCCAAGCTGAGTTTGTCGGCTGGCGTGTCTACCAATGGCACGGATTTGCAGCCATTGTTCAACAATTGGTTGGGAACGATTGCCGGAAATTTGCTGACGCCTTTGGTTGATGGTGGTTTTCGGGTTGCAGAAGTCCAGCGCAATGAAGCTGTTGCCGCCGAAGCCATGAATCTGTACGCCAACACTTTATTGACCGCCGTCCAGGAAGTCGAAAACGCCTTGGTACAAGAACGCCAACAACAGTTGCTGGTGGTGAACCTAGGCAAGCAAGTTGAGTTCGCCAAACTCGCCAGTGAACGAATCAATATGCGATATGTCAACGGCGCAAGCGATTATTTGCGCTGGCTATCGGCTTTGCTGAGCCAGCAAAGCTTGGAACGCAGCCTGATTACTGCCGAACGGCAGCTGCTTGACTACCGAATTGCCCTCTACCGCGCCTTATCGGGCGGCTTTCCGATCAACCAAAATCCTGCATGAAGAACCTTTTAAAACTGCTGCCAGCATTGCTGATAATTCTCGTGGCGGGCGCGGTGTCCGCCTATTGGCTAAGCCACAAACCCCGTGCCGAACGTGCGCCTGTCAAAGCGGTCTTGCCGTTGGTGGACGTGTTGCAACCCAAAGCGGCAGACTTCCAAACCACCATTGAGGTTATGGGCAACGTTATTGCTTCGCAAAGCGTCAATTTAACGCCCCGCATTAGCGGGATGGTAATTGGCATCGGCGCCAATTTTATTGAAGGTGGCTTGCTGAAAGAAGGCGAACAACTGGTCGAGTTAGACCCGACCGATTTTCTATTGGCGATTAAGCAAAGCGAAAATGACCTTGCCAAAGCGCGCTACAACTTGCAAGTGGAACAAGGCCAGCAAGCCATTGTACGGCGCGAGTTTCAGCTGCTAGGCCAAGACCTGAAAGCCCAAGAGCAGGATTTGGTGCTGCGCAAACCGCATCTGCAAGCCGCCCAAGCGGCGGTTGCTGCTGCCGAAGCGTCGCTTAAACAAGCCCATCTGAATTTGGAACGCACCAAACCGGTCGCGCCTTTCAATGCCATCATCACCACCCGCAACGCCAACCTTGGCGCGTGGATGTCGGCGTTTTCAACCGGTACGCCGTTGGCTAAATTGGTGGGTACCGACACGTTTTGGGTGAATGTATCCGTGCCGGTTGATAAATTGCGCTGGATTAAAATTCCTGGCATCAACAGCCAGCAAGGCTCGCCCGTTAAAATCAGCTACGAAACCGGTTGGGGCAAAGATGTCTACCGCGATGGTGTGGTCAAACGCCTGCAAGCGGAACTGGAACCCGAAGGCCGCATGGCAAAATTGATTATCGAAATCGATGATCCGCTGGTGTTGAAAGCCGCCAATAAAAAGTTGCCACCACTGATGCTGGGCACTTATGTGCGCGTCGATATTCCGGGTACTGTGCTAAAAGACGCCATTGAACTGCCCGATGCGATTGTCCATGACGGGCAATATTTATGGCTGCTCACTCCCGAACAAACCTTGGACATCCATCCCATCCAACCCCTTTGGCACGACCACGGCAACATCTACCTCAGCAAAGCCCAATTGCCTGAAGGTGCTAAAGTCATCATCAGCGACTTGTCCGCACCGGTGCAGGGCATGGCGTTACGGACGGCAGCCGCACATGATTGAGGCAGGCGTAGGTTGGGTTGTTTGCAACCCAACATCAAGGGCTTCGATGTGTTGGGTTAACGATAAAGCTGTTAACCCAACCTACTCGACTCAGATTGATCCGAAGAGGAGGTAATAACGATGCGTCTGATCGATTTAAAAAAAGCGTCAGCAGTTTCAATTCACTTTGTTCTTCCTGAGGAAGTTAACGCGACTGGTCTGGCCTCTCTAGGATTGGAAGTAATGGAGGGATCGGTAGCGGATGTAAGGACAAACCTAGAGTTGTTTGCTGTTGTTGCAACCGCCATGAAGTTTCCAGACTATTTTGGAAATAACTGGGATGCTCTTAACGATTGTCTGACTGATATGGAATGGTGGTTGCCATCGGGTGGTTATTTGTTGGTTCTGCGAAATGGTGCTAAAGGCTGGTCTCAAAGTTCATATGTGCTGGGGCGTTTCGTGACTAGCTGGTTAGCGGCAGCTGAGTATTGGACGGAAAACCGAATACCATTCCATTTAGTGTTTGTGATGTAAGACCGTAAGGCGCAATAACCAACGGGCATTGCGCCGAATTTGAAATCCCATGTGGCGGCTAACACCATTGAATTAAGCGTCTGGATGGGCGAAATCCCCTTGGCGGCGATTGACCAAGATGGCTCCTGGGCATTGTTCGGCATTTATTTCATCGAGCCGGGTAGGGTACGAGTATCGTAGGTTGGGTTGCATGCTTTTCGCAACCCAACATCAAGGGCTTCGAGGTGTTGGGTTAACGGTAAAGCTGTTAACCCAACCTACCCGTCTACGTAAATATTATTTTCCAATAAATTATCTATATTAATCATCAATATGTTTTGCAAACCGCAGAAAGGGTTGTGTTAAGTCAGTGAATAGTGAAGAAAAACTCAGCCCTTCCGCCAAACGCGGCATTATCAGCTGGATGGCGCGCCATTCGGTGGCGGCCAATTTATTGATGCTGCTGTGCATTTTAGGCGGTCTGCTCTTTGCCACGCGCATCCGCCAAGAGGTGATGCCCGATTACTCGCTGGACAAAATCAGCATTGCCACGGTTTACCCCGGTGCCAGTCCTGCGGAAATTGAAAGCGGTGTGCTGTTGCCGATAGAAAACGCCATCAGCGGCTTGGATGGTATTGAAGAGGTCAACAGCGTTGCTAAAGAAAACCAGGGCCAGGTGTTGGTTGATGTGGTCAGCGGCAGTGATATTCAGCAATTGGCGCAAGACATCCAAAGCGAAGTCAACCGTATCAGCACCTTTCCTGAGGATGCCGAGCAACCCAAAGTGACCATCATGGCGCTGAAGCGTTTGGTGGTGTCGATGGTGTTGTACGGGCAAGTGTCCGATAAGGTGCTGCAAGAATTGGCGGAGCAATTCCGCGACCAGCTTTTGCAAGATAAAGACGTGACCCGTGTCGAGCTGGCAGGGGTGCGACCGCAGCAAATCAGCATTCATGTGCCGCAAGAAAATCTGCGCCGCTACAAACTGTCGCTGAACGACATTGCCCTGCGCATCAATGCCGCCAGCCTCGACTTGCCGGGCGGCAGCGTCAAGACCAGTACCGGTGAAATCCTCATCCGCATGAAAGAGCGCAAAGATTTCGGTCAGCAATTTGCGCGTCTGCCCATCATCACCACCAGCAATGGCAGCCAAGTGCTGTTGGGCGACATCGCCACCCTTGACGATAGTTATGACGATACCGATTACCACGCCACTTACAACGGGCAACCGGCGGTAATGGTGCAGGTGTATCGGGTGGGCGAACAAACCCCGATTGGCGTGTCCGATGCCGTGAAGCGTCAGATTGCCCGCGTGCAGCCGGAATTGCCTAAAGGCATCAACGCGGAAATCCGTTATGACGGCTCGGTCGATTACCAATTGCGTCTGGATTTTTTGCTGAACGACAGTTTGCAAGGCTTGGTGCTGGTCATTGTGATGCTGGCGATTTTCTTGGAAATCCGCTTGGCTTTGTGGGTGATGGTGGGTATTCCCATTGCCTTTTTTGGCTCGTTCTTGATTTTGCCAATGCTGGGGGCGACCATCAACATGGTGTCGCTGTTTGCCTTTATTATCGCGTTGGGCATTGTCGTGGATGATGCCATCGTCATTGGCGAGAACGTCTACCATTACCGCCAGCAAGGCATGTCACCTATGCAAGCTGCGATTAAAGGCGCGCAAGAGATGGTTGCGCCGGTGACCTTCAGTATCCTTATCAATATCGCCACTTTTGTACCGCTATTGTTTATGCCGGGCGAAATCGGCAAGATTTTTTACGCAATTCCGCTGGTGATTATCAGCGTGTTCGCAATGTCCTTGGTGGAAAGCTTGCTGATTTTGCCCAACCATTTGGGGCATCTGCAGGAAGATGTCGAACGCCGTGGTGTGTATTTGTGGGTATACACACACCAGCAACGCTTTAGCCGCGCCTTTGTGCATTGGGTGCGGCACAGTTACGGCGGTTTTCTCAATAACGTGCTTAAGCACCGTTATCTGACCATTGTTGCTGCGGTGGTGCTGTTGATGTGTGTGTATTCCTATCTCATCAGCGGGCGCATGGGCATGACGTTGTTCCCCAAAACCGAAGCCGATTATGCCAATGTCACTGTTACCTTGCCTTACGGTACGCCCATCGCCAAAACCAAAGCCGTGGTTGAACGTTTGGTGGGCGCGGCGCGCACGGTGCAAGCCGCTGTGCCTGAGGGTGATCAGTTGGTGAAAGGCATTTTTGCCGAAATTGCCAAAAAAGGCAGCCATTTGGCGGAAGTGCGTGTGTATCTGGCACCGCCCGATGTGCGCCAAGATATTATGAGTACCGACGAATTTACCAACCGCTGGCGTGACGCCACCGGCGAAGTGGTCGGTGTGGATTCGCTGACTTTTGAATCCGATTCCGGTGGCCCGGGTTCGGGGTCGGCGATCACCGTTGAATTGAACCATCGCAATTTACAAACCTTGCAACAGGCCAGTAATGAACTGGCGGATGTTTTACGTTCGTACACGATGGTTAAAGATGTTGATAACGGTTTCAGCTTGGGCAAGCAGCAATTGGATTTTACCGTGCTGCCGGAAGGCAAAAGCTTGGGCTTGACGGCGCAAAGCGTGGCGCGGCAAGTGCGGAATGCCTTTTATGGCGCGGAAGTGTTGCGCCAACAACGCGGACGTAATGAATTGAAAGTGCTGGTGCGTTTGCCGCCTGAAGAGCGGGTTTCCGAAGATAATATCGAAGATTTGCTGATTTGGACGCCGACCGGCAAAGAAATCCCGCTGCGCGAAGTCGTGCAAATCAGCCGCAGCCACGCCGATACCGAAATCAACCGCCGTAACGGTCGGCGCAATGTGCAGGTCAAAGCCGACAGCACACCGCGCAGCAAGGCGGGCGACATCCGCAACGATTTGGAAATGGATGCGCTGCCGCGTTTGGCGGCGAAATACCCAGGGCTGAATTACAGTTTTGAAGGCCGTCAAGCCGATATGAGCAAAAGTGTGGCGACGCTTGGCAGCAGTTTCTTGCTGGCCTTGGTGGTGATTTACGGCTTGCTGGCGATCCCTTTCAAAAGTTACAGCTTGCCGCTGATTGTCATGGTCAGTATTCCGTTTAGCGTGATTGGCGCGGTGATCGGGCATTTCATTATGGGTTACGATTTAAGCATCTTAAGCTTGTTCGGCATTGTCGCCTTGGCGGGCGTGGTGGTGAATGACGCGCTGATCTTGATCGACCACGCCATTTATCTGCGCGCCACCAGCGACAAACCGGCAATAGAAATCATCCACGCAGCTGTCACCCAGCGTTTCCGGCAAATTGTTCTCACTACGCTAACTACCTTTGGCGGCTTGGGGCCGATGATTATGGAAACCTCGCGCCAAGCTAAAACGCTGATCCCGATGGCAATTTCCATCGGCTTTGGCAGCATTTTCGCCACCTTGATTACACTGGTGCTGATTCCGTCTTTGTATGTGGTGGCGGATGATGTCCGTCAAGCGTTTAAGCGTTGGCAGATGCGCAGGGCTTAATAACTTATTGATTGGATTATTAATCATCACCAAAATTTGCACACAGTACCCTAATCATACTATGTGCAAATTTTGGTGACGATTAATAAACCCAGCTCCAAGACAAGGTGATCGCGCCATTTTCCTGAAAGTTAAACAGATTGCTTTTGCTATCGCCGCCGATAATGGGGTTGACGCCCCAATTGTCATAGGTCAGTGAGAACTTAAAGGGACGCGAGTCGGCATATCCAAAACCATAAGACCAGTTTAAACCGTCGCTGCTGAGCAGGTTTTTTTGCAAACCTGCGCGGATAAACCAATGCTCTACTGGCGACCAAACCCAAGTGGTGGAGATGGAAGGATCGCCTTTAATAGGGAGCGTGACTGCCGCCGAACCGTTGAGATGATAGGGTTTTAAAAAGTCGGCAACAAATTTATAACCTAAGTTAAGGCTGGCTTTATCAAAGCCTAAGCCATCCTTAGGAAGGATAGGCCCCCAGTTGTTCAGCTGTAATGAGAAGGTACCTGGATGCCAATCATCATAGCCAATTCCCCACGCATAACTAAACTGTCCATCGCCAGGGTAGTAACCGTAATTGGCACCGCCACGTACCGAAAAGTGTGAAAACGGTTGCCAGCTGATATTGCCACCGACCGCCATTGCCCCCGTTAATTTGGCACGATGATAAAAGTTGCCCGCCAAACCGTAGCCATTTTTGCTAGGTAAAGGCAGGGGGGCGGAAGCATTGGCATTGGCGGAACCCAAGCCGGGCGAGACTGTTTCGGCTTCTTGCTTGGGTGGCGGCTCGTAAGTATCCAAGGCAATTTTTAAAAGCGTGATTTTTGCCGGTTTGGTTGCCTTGGCTGGCTTAGGTTTCGATGCTGGCTTGCTGGTTTTGGGTGGGATTGGCGTAGAAGGTATTTGGGCTTGCGCGATTTGTTGGTTGTAAGAAGGTAAGGGTGGTGCTGGCAGAATGATGGGGTTTGCTACGGATGCCGGCTTTTTTCCGCCGCTGCCAATACCACTAAGATTTGTTTTTGCTGAGGATGGTTTGGCGGCCTGTCTTGTTGGCACACTGGGATTTTTGGCCTTACTCAGTCGGGCGGTCTGTTCCGCACGGGTAATTTTGGACAGGCTTTGATTGGCTTGCTGATCTGGTTGGCATTTTGCTTGCCATTGGTAAGGGTAAGGATGGCTGGAGGGCGTTGCTTCGTCGCGTGTTTGCAGTTCGCCATACGCGGGCAGTCCTGAACGGTTGTCCTCTTCGTACAATTTACCGGTGTCAGGATGGGGAAAACATTGTTGCTGGTAAAGCCTAAATACCAGCTCTTCTTGTAGACGCGGCCAAATGGCAGTGTCTTGTAGCGTTTTTGGAATATAGCGGTTGTGTGGGTCGGTACTTAAAAATCCCCAAATACCAAACCCGTGTTTTTTGAGCGGAAACGGGTCTATTGCTTCTAATTGGGAGACATGTCCGTCACTATCAAGGATGAGGTCATGGATTTTGCCATTCACCAGCATTTGACAATAGTTCCATTGCAAAACAGGGATTTCCGCCGCTTCCTGTAAGCTCGGGTAGCGTTGTAGGGTGTTGTAAAGCACTTGCAGGAGAATATCGACCGATGCTGCATACAGTAACGCATGTTGTTCGGCTTTTAGATTTTCGCTGGGAATGCCAAAGGGTTGGGATGATAAGGCTGTCAGTTCCTTAAGTAAAACAGCCGCTTCTTGCTCGGTTTGTACACATTCCAATTTTTGCGCCAATGTCAGCAAGGCTGATTGCTGGGTGTCGGCTTGGCAAGTTCCGGCGGCAATGGCGAACGCAACTGTTAACCCAAGAACCCCATGCCTTTTCCCCCTCTCCATAAGTTTAACTGTCGTTTATGGCTTACATTGCTTGGTGCAGGTGTTGGAGCCTGGCAGGCATTTATCTTTGTTGGCAGGGTCTTCCAAGACTTCTTTAGGGAAAGTCAGACCTTGGTTGCAGTTGCGGCAAAGCCGGTTTAGCGAGCCGTATTTTTTAAACAACATGGCAGACAGAATGACGCCGTTGGTGTTGCTGGTAATAATGTCGTTATAGCCCAAGCCTTTTTCATAAATGCCCGAATACCAACCGCGTTCTGGGTCGTAAGCGCTGCTAATAGTGTCTTCCAGTACCGCGCTGTATTCATCTTGCGGATACAACAAAGCCATTGATAAGGCCGCTTTAGTGGAGACACTTTTCAGCTTGTCCATATCCAATCCGGTGTCGGTAATAGTGTTCCAAGGTGATCCGGCAGCAAAAATGGTGTTGTAAACGAATGACGGTTTGCGGTCGACGTTATCTTCAGAAACGGCGGTCACTTGTCCGGTGCGTTGCCAGCGGCGTTTTTGCACTTCAAAAATATTGTTGGTGAGTTGGGTATTTTCCTCGTCGAAGCCGTGTTCGAACACATCCATTACATACGATTCAGTGACGACATAATTGTAAGCGCCGAGTTTGCGCGGGTCGCGCATATCGTAAGCAATCGGCACATCGTAAATATTGATGCTGGTGGCGAATTGGTTTTTGTAGGTAGCGGAAATGCTTTGGTCAAAGCCAAACTGCTGGAACATTTTTCCCGCATATTGCTCGTAACCCAAACGCCCTTCTTGCAAGATGATGACTTTTTTAGTGACAGGATCACGCGCCAAGCCATTCATTTGCCCATCTTTTATCAGGTTGCAAAATTTCCAACGGGTAATGACGTTACGCGCCGCTAAAGCATGTTTAGGATGGGTGCAGGCCAATATGTTCAACCATGAGCTGAGACGTGCCAAGTCCAGTGTGGAAACGCCGATGCCTTCTTCAGAGACTTGGTTTTTGTAGTTCACCATGTCGCCGTTTTCGGTGTTGTACACTTTGTTGGGGGCTTCGTTATTGAACAGCTTTATTTCCGACAAAGTACCCAGCATGATGACCACGCGATCATCGAATTCTTTTTGGTTAATTAAGCCCAGGTCGAAAGCCGCGATGGTGGCGGCCAAGGTCGAGCCAGTATCCCACATGGTGGTAGACGGGTAACGGTCGGCGGCATTGACCAGCCCGGTTTTTTTCTGGTAATTGTTTTCGAAGTATTTCCAAGCAATCCGTGCTTTATCCATATCTTGTTCGCACAAGGGGTTGCCTGCGCCCAAACAGGCTTTTGCCGGGTTTTGATAGACCGGACACGCCAACAAGGTGGTTGTAGCATTGGTTTGAGTGCTTGGTGATTGGTAGGCGATGGTTTGCTTAGACGGTGCAGAAGCAAAAATAATCAGCAACGCCAATAATAAGCCTGCCAGTAAGGTGAGTGCTGTCGAAAACCAACGCCGTTTTAATAGCAAGGCCATGCCACCTTTGTAGGTGGCGTAACGGTTTTTGATATAAGCATCTAACTTTTTGCCAGTTGACGATGGCGAGTCTTGTTCGGAATTGGGATTATTTGCCATGGGAGAGCCTGCGCTTAGTTATCATGCGAGATTGAGTCTAGCAGCGGTTTGAGGATGACGGTGATTTTTGACACATCAACGCTGCCGTTGCCGTTTTTCCAAGCTCCTAAGACTGCATCGATAGGTGTCATCAAACCACGAAAACGCGCTTGTTCCGAAGTAAAAAAATCACCGGCTTTCCATAAAAGTTCTTTGGTGCTGAGCAACGTGGTATGTGCTTTAAACAAATCACCGGCTTTACGTAAGGCTTCGGCCTCGTCTATTTTTGCCAAAGCCGCCTGCACGGATTTTATTGCGAGCTTTTGCTTTTCTTCTTTGGCGATGCGTTCATTGACTTCCTTATGGAAAGCCGTCAACTCGGCTTGCAAGGCGTCCAATGTTTTTTGTTGTTTATCCAGTTGGGCTTGTAGTGGCGTCAATACCTGTTGCGATTCCGTTGTGCTGCGTAAGATCGCAGGCAGATGCCTTTCCAGGCTAATGACAGCGTCTGCCGCCAATACCAGGGTTGTCACCCACATGATTCGATACAGTCTGGTCATAAAATGAGCCTTTTGTTTGGGTTAGCGGTTAACTTCCATTTGCCCGATGTTAGCGAGGAATCCACTTAAATAAAAATTCTTGTTTGACCATGATCCAAACCGTTGCCAAAACCACCGTATGGATGGCGGTATTGATCCAGAAATTATGGTAGGCAGGAAAAGGCGTGTTACTGACTGCCAGCAATAAAAAAATATGGATAAAAAACACATACAAAGACGCTTGCCCCAGCGGAATCAAAAACCATCCGAAGACCCGTTGCAAGGGCTGCCAATAAACCGTCAGCAAGCTGTAAATACTGATGTACAGTACGATGATGTTGAGCAACCGCCCCACACCCAATTTGTATTTTTGGAAATAATTAAAATACAGATGCTCGAATTGGTTGGGTGGGATGAAGGAAAGCTTCGCCCATTCGGCAAAATCTTTTATCGGATGGTTCAAGGTAAAGACAATGAATGCCAAAGACAAGCCTATCGACGCATAAATGAGTTTTTTGCCAAGGCTTGTGGCGAAAAAATCCAACAGTTCTTTTTTGTAATAACCGGCGACAATGCCGTGGACATAAAGCAATTGCCATGCAATTGACGGAAACGCGTATTCAAATTGCGCACCGGTCAGACGGATTTCCGCGGTGGAGGGTTGCGAGTCGGGCGTGCCAAAATTGATGAGGTAAAGTATCCAGCTGATGCCCAAGAGTAGCGGGGTTTGTTTTTTCTGCAACATGAAAAACACGAGCGGTGTGACCACTGCGAACAGCACGACATAGAGCCCGATAATCTGGAACTGATGGGGCCCGCAGCGCAGCAACAAGGCTTGGCTGAGCAGATGGAAGATGTTGTCAGTGACAGGAGGGTACAACGGATAGTCAATATTGCGGTACGGATCATGGAAACTGGTGACCGCAGTCATATTCAAAAACGGCTGGTAACGCAATAGGCCGATCAGCAAGATCATAAACACATTCACCCGGTAAAGCTGGGATGCCCGGCTAAGCAATGCCGTCATACAAGACCCCAAGCCATCCCGTTGCATTTTTTTGCCATAAACCATCCCGACGACCATGCCTGAAAGCAAGACGAAAATTTCGGCGGTGGACACTACGCCTATGCGTTCCCAGCCGATGTACATGTATAAGGAAAAATAGTCGAAATGGGAAATCAGTAATAAGGGAATGACGAAGCCGCGCATTAAATCCAAGCGCAAATCTCGGGTGGCGGCAGTTTCTGGATAAGCCCAACGGCTAGGGAACAATTTCATAATAATCACTCCCTGTTAGTGTGATAAGGGGTATGGTGTTGATAGCAATAGGCTAATCAATCCAATCAACGAGGCATTCAGATCAATGGCATATTCGTTGGTGGCATAAGAGCGGGCATCGTCCACATAACTTAACGGGCCTTGATTTCTAGGGCCAATTCCCGATTGCTCCAACTCGTTAGGGCCACCCACCAATAATCCCGGTAATTTGCCGTTGATGGTTGATAAGAACAAATGGCTAGGATGCTTGACCGGATTCGTGCCTATGCCGGTCACAAAGGTTTGTTTGAAATGGTTGCGTCCAAAAATGTAATCCAGTTGCTCAATGGCAGCATCCAAATAAGCGCGGTCGCCGCTTAGGCGATAGGCATACAGCAAAATGACGCCTTCTTCAATGGTCAATTTATTGGAACTCCACACGAAACGTGCATTGGCGATGCGGTAGCCGCTGTTTTTTACGTTGGCTAACGTGGCTTTGGCGCGTTCCAAAACTTTCGCTTTGGCATCGTTACGCCAAGCTTCGTTACTGGGCATCGCCGGATGGAACAAAACATGGGCAAATGCCATGCTGGAGGGGTCTTTCCATTCAAACGGTGTGAGCGGGGCTTTCGGCAACACCTCGGCTACGTAGCTTTTATAAACATCTTTACCTGTAGTGATCAGCAATTCACTGGCAGCCCATAAACGGTCATCCCAGTCGTACAACAACGATTCGTCATTGTCGGTTTTGTTGTACATGTAGGGCCCAGAGCCTTTGTTGTCACCTTCTTTAAAATCAAATTGCTGGTCTTTTACCGTTGCCAAATACTGCCAAGCTTTTTCGGCGGCGGCGATATAACGCGCCGCTAACTCGGGCTGGCTAGCTTGATAGATACGTGCCGCCATTGCCCATGCGCCTGCCGCTTTGGCGGTTTCTGGCGTGGTAATGCCGTAGATGAAACGCGGTTGCTGGTCTTGGTCGGGTGTTAAGCCTTTAGACCAGATTTCGCCCGATAATTTTCGGTAAACCGCGCCATCGGCACGTTGCATGGTCAACAGCCAATCGAGTCCAACCTGCATTTCATTCAGGACATCGGCTCGTTTATTACCGCTTTCGGGAATATCTAACGCCATATCTGTGAAGAAGTTAGGATGGGCTTCATAAACGGCAAGGATACGCCCGACAACTACCGCCGTTGTCGCGACATATTTACCGTAATCCCCGGCATCGTGCCAACCACCGACACTGCCAACTTCGTCACCGGCTTTGTGGATTGGGTCATCGTGCTTAATGCGGGCATCGTGCAAATGGCAGGCTTCGTGCCGCAAACCGGTTGCCGCATCGTCAATTTTCACGCCGCAACGCTGTAAATAGTAGGATCGCAATAGCAGTTTGAGGGGTTCTTGGTAGACATCATCAGCAATCTGGAAAGGTGCAGACTCTAATTTGCCGACACGGAGCCAATAGCGTCCTTTGGCGTTGAAAGCTGAAAAGTTGATAGTTTGGATACGGTCACCTGTTTGCAGGTCTTTTTGTTCTGCCCCGACGGTTGTTTTGAAAACACTTTTTTTATTGTCGGCGTTGATGATTTCGACTTCTTTAGCCTTTTGGTCGGGATTGATAAGCAAAGCGGTTTTAGGCCAAGCGGGTAAATAGCCGACTTGGTTGACTGCAATGCTATTGGCTTCGACCGCACCAATTGCCAGTGAATTGACGATTATGGCGGTGAGATGGCTTAGTTTCATGAATGTCCCCGATTGAGATGGTTGAATGGGGCGCGGCGGGAAGCCGCACATTGTGGGTTACAGGTCTTCCCATACATCTTTACGGATTTGTTTGTCTTTTGAAACGACAGTGTTAGATTTTTTAGCCGTTTAAACAACCCGCACTCAAGGTAAACCAGCAATCTTTCTTGAGTTTAGTCATCATCCCTTAGGAAATCAATTTCAGCATGGATAAATTCGGGCTTTATTCACGGATTGCCGGCAAAGTCCTCCTTGATGTGAAAGGATGCACAAGGATTGAATAAAATACCGGCAAAAGCGTGAAAAATTCTAGGGTGTAGCTATTATCTAGCAGATAGTGAAGGTAATATTGGTTGGCACTTGCCGATGTCGGCATATTGCTTTGACTTAAGGGCGGGCTAAATCGCTAAACCATATAGGTAAAATTAATGAACCGAATAACGCTTACGATTATGAGCCAATTGGCTAATGCCAGATTAGCGGCGTTGTGCGCCAGGGAAATTGCCAGTCCGTCCTTCGATGAAACAGCTTTGGCGGAAATTGAAGTGGCAGTGGTTGAAACCGTCAACAATTGTATAGAACACGCTTGTGCCGGTTCGGAAGAAAATAAGATTACCATTGCTTATTTATTGGCGGATGACCGCCTTTCTATTGAGGTATCGGATAGCGGTAAGGTTTTGGAGGCAGATTATTTGCTTGGATTGGAAAAAGATTTTGATTTTGATCCGACGGATTTTGATAATTTGCCTGAAGGTGGGATGGGATTAAAAATTATAAAAAGCTGCATGGATGAAGTGCATTATCAAAATACAGAAGATCAGAACCGTTGGATATTGGTCAAATATCGGCCAGCGGAAAGCGCGTCTTAATCAGGAGAGAACAAATGAAACATCGTAAAAAAAGGGCGGCAAAATACCAATTCTTAATGTTGGGTATGTGCTTAGGCTTGCCGCTGCTGGCCTCAGCCGCTGCTAATATCCACAGTGAGCCTTTCCAAAGCGAAGTGCGTTCGGTGCGCACAACAATTCCACTGGACGGCACGTGGAAATTTAAGGTGGGTGAGGCAAAAGGCGAGCAACGCTACGATGTTTTTTTTAAGGACAAGAGTTGGTCGGATATTCAAGTCCCCGCCAATTGGTATCTGCAAGGCTATGATATAAGCGGCGTTGCTTGGTACAAAAAGCATTTCAGTTTGCCCGAAACTTTAAAAGGCAAGCGTATTAGCCTGAACTTTGACGGTGTTGATTATCAGGCTGATGTTTGGCTTAACGGTCGCTACTTGGGCTTCCATGAAGGCTATTTCCAGCATTTCCAGTTTGATGCCACCGATGCGGCGTTGTTTGTTAAAGACAATGTGCTGACGGTGAAGGTCAATAGCCCATTGGAAGCGGCGGGTGAAGATTGGTCTTTGCATAAGCGCCTGATAAAAGGCATTTTTAGTCATCACGATACGCGTCCTGGCGGCGCGTGGTCGGCGCGTGGGCAAGAACATAATACCGGCGGCATTTGGGCTTCAGTCGCGTTGCAAATCCACGACGCCGTTAGCATTAGCCAAGCGAAAGTCAGCCCGGTTTTAGATTTGCCGCATCACCAAGCCACTGCGAATGTGGCATTGCAAATCAATGTCCAGCAAGCCGCCCCGGTGGGCGCAAAAGTGCGCTTGACACTCAAGCCGTATAATTTTGCTGCAACCGACATCCTTTCCAGCCAAAGCGAACAGACACTTAAGCCGGGTAACAATTACCTAAGCCTGCCGATCACCGTTAGCGAACCTAAGTTGTGGTGGCCTTGGGAGCATGGCGATGCCAACCTTTATCTTTTGGAAATTGCCGTGCTGGTGGGCGATAAGGTTATCGACAATAAAATCGAGACCTTTGGCTTCCGCGAAGTGGTTTACGATGCCAAGCAAAAAATTTGGCTGATTAATGGGAAAAGGCTGTTTTTAAGGGGCACCAACTACATTGCTACGCAATGGTTAAGCGAGATGAATCCATCCCGCTATGCTAACGATGTCGCGATGATGAAAGCTGCCAATATCAACACCGTACGCATCCATGCCCACATTACCGGCGAAGCGTTTTACCGCCGTTGCGACGAGGAAGGGGTGTTGGTTTGGCAAGATTTCCCTTTGCAATGGGGTTATGTCGATGACGCCGAATTCCGCAATAATGCCGTACGCCAGGCCAAAGATATGGTCAACGGCTACTATAACCATCCGTCCATTATTGCTTGGAGCCTCATCAACGAGCCTGCTTGGGATGCCAAATGGATGAAATACAAATACAAAAGCTATACGGAAAATTACAACAAATTATTGACTGATAAGCTTTATTCAACTATTGAACCATTAGATAGGACGCGCCATGTCCACGCCTTTTCGGGAACCTTGGAGCATCCTTGGTTGGGTTGGTATTCGGGCGATTGGCAAGATTACAACAAACCTGCCGCTTTCGACATCATCACCGAATACGGCGCACAAGCCTTACCCAATCTGATGTCGCTACGCAAAATTTTTACCGAAGAAGAGTTATGGCCGACAAAGGAAGCGCAGTGGGAAAAATGGGAATACCACAATTTCCAACGTAAGGAGACATTCAAGCTTGCCAAAGTGCCAATGGGGGCAACACCTGCAGAATTTGTCAACAACACCCAAGCTTATCAAGTAAAAGTGATCAAATTGGCGGCAGAATCTTACCGTCGCCAGCGTTACCAGCCTGTCAACAGTATTTTCCAATTCATGTTTGTGGAAGACTGGCCATCGATGAACTGGGGTGTGGTGGATTATTGGCGAATGCCTAAAACGGGTTATTACGCGTTGCAACAAGCTTATCAACCGGTTTTACCAAGCATCGCTTGGCAGCAAGAAAATTTCAAGCAAGGGGAGGTGGTTAGTTTAGGGTTATGGGTCATTAACGATTTGCATAAGGCATTCCCGAATGCCCATTTGATCTACAGTCTGCGCAACGCAAAAGCCTTGTTGGAAACCTCCACATTGGAGATTGATATTGCCGATGATAGTGGACGGTTGGTAAAAAATTTGGCATGGCAACATTTGCCCGCCGGCCATTACGAGCTGGTCGCCAAAGTGGAGCAGGCCGATGGCAAGCCTTTAGGTATCAACACCCACACTTTTAATGTCGATCCGTAATCATTAGCTATACTAACTAATAGATGAGTTTAGGGTATGTCTGATCTAAACAATAATTCAAACGGAATAGCTAACGTATCAGTTAAGGGGAAAAATAGCATGTCATTCTATTTTGATAAATTTGAACATCGTAAACCACCCGATCCATTACCTTATTCACCCATACAAGAATCGTTATACCAATTTCTTGCCACCATCACACTGGTGGTTGGGGGTTGGTATATTGGCTGGCGTTGGATGCATTCTTTAAACTTTGATGCCTTATGGTTTTCGATCCCCTTAGCGTTGGCAGAAACTTACGCTTACATTGGCCTGATATTATTCACTGTCAATCTATGGAAAACCAAAGATTACCCACAACAGCCACCACCAGAGTTTTTATCGCAAACCCTTGATTACCCCTTGCCAGAAGACCGCCCACTCACGGTTGATGTGTTCTTTCCTACCTATAACGAAGAAGAGGAGTTGGTTAGATTAAGCATTCTTGACGCTAAAAAGCTAACGTATCCGCATCCGATTGACATCAAAATCCATATTTTGGATGACGGCAAACGGGCTTCTATGAAGCAATTAGCGGAAGAAGAAGGCGTAAATTACATCACCCGCGATAACAATGTGGGTTTTAAGGCTGGCAATATGCGTAATGCCATGGAACGCTCTGGCGGTGAATTTATTGTCATTTGCGATGCCGATACACGGGTATTTCCTACTTTGCTGGAGCATACTTTAGGCTATTTCCGCGACCCTGAAGTGGCTTGGGTGCAAACGCCACAATGGTTTTTTGATTTGCCCGAAGGCAAGCCTTTACGGGACGTGCTGAAAAAATACTTGTGGTATCCGGGGTTTGCTTTTGGTTGGATGATGGAAAAAGTCTGTGGCCCGATTAATGTCGGCGCAGACCCTTTTGTTAATGATCCAAAAATGTTTTACGACATTATCCAACGCCGCCGGAATTGGGCTAACGCGTCTTTCTGCTGTGGCGCAGGTTCTGTCCATCGCCGCGAGGCGGTTATGGAATCGGCCTTAAAAGCCTATGCCAAAAGCATCGACAAAGCGGTTGACGAGGTGATGGGGGAAATTGCCAAAGCCATGCCGAAGATTTCCAAGGTCATGGGCAAAAAAGATGCTGACATGCGCCTAAAAGACCGTATCCGCGAAGTGGCGACTACCCAAATAATTCATGAAATAGAAATGACACCGTATAAATTTCATGTTTCCGAAGATATTTATACCTCCATCGTCTTACATTCCGATACCGAAAGGTGTTGGAAATCAGTTATGCACCCTACGGTGGAATGCAAGATGCTGTCGCCACAAGATTTACAGACTTGGACGGTACAACGCTTCAAATATGCCGGCGGCTCTTTGGATATTTGTTTAAACGATAATCCGGTGTTCCAAAAAGGTCTGGATTGGAAGCAACGTATTATGTACACCGCTACTTTTTGGTCATATTTTGGCGGTATCTGGAATTTCCTGTTTCTGACTTCGCCGATCATTTTCCTGTTTACCCAAGCCTCCCCCGTCTCTTGCTACACGTTTGATTTCGTCAAACACATTTTGCCTTTTTTGGTGCTGAACGAGCTGAGTATGATGGTCGGCATGTGGGGAATTGCAGGCTATCAGGCCAAAGCGTCTTACCTGTCATTTTTTGCGGTCAATTTTCAAGCCATCTGGACGGTGTTGCGCGGTAAGCAAATCAAGTTCCCTACAACACCCAAAGAGCGTCAAGAAGGTAACTTCTTCCATTTGGTTATCCCACAATTTGCAATTATTGTATTGACGTTACTGGGTATTATTTATGCAGGCTTGGGTTATTATTTTGGCACCATCACTAACTTGGGTGGTGTCATGACCAATACTTTTTGGGGGCTCAATAATGTCTTAGCAATGAGTGGCATAGTGATGGCGGCGTTTTGGAAGCCTGATGACACGGATGCTGGTTAAACCTATCAATTTTAGCGAGAGAGACTCACGATGACTTTTACACAAGGATTAATCCGCGCCCGTGGCCATATTATTTTCATTTTAGGATTGCTTGCCGCTTTCGGTTTGGTATACAAGCTGGAAACGGCAGAACTTGAATTGAAAGCACCTAATCAAGAAGAAATCACCGTAACACCCAGTATTCCGCAAGCCTTACATGGTGATCTGACCGAGGAAGAAAAGCAATGGGCCAAAACTGCTTGGGTGTATTTTGCCAACAACTATCAAGCCAGTACCGGTTTAGTCGATTCGGTGGAAAAATACCCTGTTTCTACCATGTGGGATACCGCTTCTTACCTGATGGCGATCATTTCCGCTTACCGATTGGACATTATCAGTACCCAAGAATTTGAAGACAAATTGGGTAAAGCCTTGTCGGCATTGGATAAACTGCCGCTGTTTGATGGACAGCTGCCCAACAAGGCTTATAACACCTTAAACCTACAAATGGTCACGCTAAAAAACGTCGCTACCGAACGTGGTATTGGTTGGTCTGCCATCGACATTGGGCGCATTTTGGTTCCCATGAATATCATCACTTGGAATTACCCTAAATTTATGCCGCAAGTAAAAGCCATTCTTAATCGTTGGCAACTTTCCAAAGCCTTAAAAGAGGGAGAGTTACACGGAGCAACGGTGGATGCGGCGGCTAAAACGGTTTATGTTCAGGAAGGCCGTTTGGGGTACGAAGAGTACAGTGCAAAATCATTTAACTTGCTGGCTTTAGATGTCGGAAAATCCAATAGCTATAAGGATTATCTTGCTTATGTTGAATTGTATGGCTTAAAAATTCCTATCGACAAACGCTCACCCGAACAATTTAATGCCCATAACTATGTAGTCAGTGAATCATATATTTTGGACGGCTTGGAATATGGCTGGGATTCCATTTCTAAAGAATTTGCCTATCGCGTCTACCAAGCCCAAGAAGCGCGCTTTAAGAATACCGGACAAGTTACTGCGGTTAGCGAAGATAACATCAATGGCGCGCCATACTTTGTTTATAACACGGTGTACACCGATGGTAAGGTGTGGAATGCCATCACGGAAGAAGGGGTGGACGCATCCGAATACAAAACCATCAGCACTAAAGCGGCTTTAGGTTGGAGCGTGTTATATCAAACGCCTTACCGCAACAATCTGATTGATGCGGTTAAAAATTTATACGATCCGGCAAAAGGGTGGTATTCGGGAGTCTTTGAAACGAGCAAAAAAGCTAACGATGCGATTACCGCCAATACCAACGCTATTATTTTGGAGGCATTGTGCTTTAAAAAATACGGCAAGCTGCTGGCCCTTTACAGCGATAGCCACGACACTGCCGAGTCTAAAATTTCGCCAGCGGTAATGCCAATGGCGGTGCCAGCAGAGAAACCCAAACACGCCAGCGGCAAGCCTAAAAAGTGATGCCCACCCTAACGGAATCTATTTGCCGCGAGCAACATAGATTCCGTTAAATAAACGTGATGGAATTAAATTTCAAAAGTTTGCAGTGATTCTTCTTGGTTTTGGCAAATAGTGAACACCTTGTCCATACGGGTTAGTTTAAACATGGACGCAACAGGGGCATTGATGCCAAACAACACCAGTTTTCCTTTTGGCCCTAGCTTTTTCAGGCAAGAAACGATTGCACCTAAGCCGCTGCTATCAATAAATATGATTTTGGTCATGTCCAATACAATGGCATGTTGACCCTCATCAATCAGTTTTTCCAGTGTTTCCCTAAATGTGACGGCAAGTTTGGCATCTAAACGGCTTTCAGCGATAGCTAATATCAAAACGCCATTTAAATTGATGGTTGTCATTTGCATATAAAATCCCCTGTTTGTTAATAATGTATCCATAAATATTGGTATTTTTGACAATGGTGTTAGTTACTAGCCATCGTCATTGCCAGCATTGAAATGTCGTCATCGAAATTTTTGTTGCCCCTCCATGCTGCGATATGTTCTTCAAGCCCCGATAATACCTCGGCTATCGGTAATGCCCGTGTTTGTTCAATAAATTGAAGCAGCCGCTCTTGCCCGAACATTTCCCCTTCGTTGTTTTCGCATTCGGTAATGCCGTCCGAGTAAAAATAGAAGCGGTCTTCCGCTTGGAATTGGATGTGCAGGGTTTCGTATTGAGCCATTAAGGTGATGCCGACTGGAAATCCGCCATCGCCAAAAAACTGGGCTGGACCGTTTTTAGGCAAGTAAATGGGGTTGGGATGTCCGGCTTGGCATAAATCCAAGGTCTGCGCCTCCGTATCGATAACGCCGTAGACCATGGTGAAATACAAGGTGTTCGTGGTGTCGGTCTGGAATTGTTCATTAAGTTTATCTAAAACTAATGAAGGCGGCGAGGTAATTGCATAGTAAGGCGATACGGGCAAGCTGTATTTTAGTGGGTTGCCAGGTTTTATTTCGGGTGTCAGCAGTTGGCTTAAGGTAAGCGACATCATGGCGGCGGCAACACCGTGTCCTGAAACGTCAATGCTGTAAAAGCCGATATGGTGTTCGTCGAGGCGGAAGAAGTTGTAAATATCCCCGGAAACATGGCTGGAAGGGCAAAATAAACCGTCTATTTTGACGCCTAAAAGGCTGGAGTAGACGGTTGGTAAAAGCCGGCGTTGGATACGTTCGGCAATTTTTAAATCGGCATTGATGAGGTTTTGTGCCGTCAGCAAGTTATTGCTAAGTTCCGCCAGTTTTTCATTGCGTTCTTGTAAGAATCGCTCCAATTGTAAGACACGTTCACCGGCACGGATGCGTGCCAGCAATTCTTCCATTTGGATGGGTTTGTGGATAAAGTCGTCTGCCCCAGCATCCATACCTTCAACGAGGGATTCGGAGCCTTCTAGTGACGTGATAAGAATCATGTAAACATAGAAGGGGAGGTTCAAGTCGCGGATACGTTGGCACAATTCCGGGCCGTTGCCGCCGGGCATTACCCAATCCGTCAGCACAAACTGCAAGCTCTCATTCACAATGGCGGCGGTTGCTTTGTCGATGTTGTCAACGCTAAGGACATCATACCCCCATTTTTTTAAAGCGCCTGCTAACATCGTCCGAATCATTGCGGAATCATCGACTATTAATATACGCATATAAACGGGTCTCAATAAATGGTTAAGGTGTTCACCCCAATTCCCTAGGATTGGGGGCGTTTTTAATTTAGTTATTTTTGTTAGTTAAAAACTGCCTGAAAATGGCCATTAAGCTATTTGTTTCGTTTAGTAAAGTTTCCGCCAATTGTGGGTAGTCGGCGCTTTCGGCTGTTCGTGCAAGGGCTTCGATATTGGCGGCACATGCTCTTGTTGTTTCTGAACCCAGGTAGCTGAGCGATCCTTTTAAGCTGTGCGCAGCTTTCGCCAGTTCCGGTAAGTTATGGGCGGCGGCAGCGGTTTGAACATCGGACAACTGTCCTGGCGCTTCTTCAAGAAACGCCCCCAGCATGGCCTGTAACAACTCTTCATCGCCGGTTAAGTTTTCCAGTGCGGCGGCCTTATCCCAAACCAGAGTGTCTAATGGTGCAACTGGTTCAGCAGAGTTGTCAGCGACGATTTCTTGGTCTGGTGCGTTGTTCGGATTAAACCAACGTTCCAGTTTGGCTGCCAATTGTTCTTGGTTGAAAGGTTTTGATAAGTAATCGTCCATACCTGCCTCCAAACATTTTTCCCGCTCGCCCGTATTCGAGTTGGCGGTCAGAGCGACCACAATCTGACGCGGAAAACCACATCCTGATTCCATTAGCCGCAGTTCACGCGTGGTTTGGTAACCATCCATAACCGGCATTTGGCAATCCATTAGGATCAGGTCGTAAGTGTTTTGAATCAATAAATCAAAAGCTAACTGACCGTTGTCGGTAATTTCTGGCACCAAGTTGAATTTGGCAAGCATACCGATGATGACTTTTTGGTTGACTTTGTTGTCTTCCACCACCAGTACTTTTTTGCCTTCATATTTTGTGCTGATGGGCGGGTGCTTGCTTCTGGCGGTGATAGGTTGTTCTGAATGGTTTAAAGCATTGAGGATGGCATCAAACAATTGGCTTTGCTTAACAGGCTTCAACAGGCTTTGTGCTAAACCTAAGCGACGGCGGTCGCTCTCGCTGAGCAAGCTGCCGGAAGTTAGCATAATGCGTGGAATTTCGTTTAACAGTGGCGTTTCGGAAAGGGTACGCGCTAATGCTAAGCCATCCATTTGTGGCATATGCATGTCCATCAGCACTAAATCGTAGGGCTTGTCTTTCGCGAGGGTATAGTGCAATTCTTCCAGAGCCGCAAGGCTGCCGTCCATTTCTGTGGCGATGAAACCCCAGTGCGTTAAGTAATGGTGCAAGATAGTGCGGTTGGTAGCGTTGTCATCGACAATTAACGCACGCTTACCAATTATGTCTATGGGCGTGCTGTAGTTTTCAATGGCTTGGCCTAAAGTCAAAGGCAAGGAAAACCAAAAACAAGAGCCTTTCCCCAAGGTGCTTTGCACGCCAATCTCACCTTCCATTAATTCAACCATTTTTTTGCAAATTGAAAGGCCCAGGCCTGTTCCGCCGAAACGTCTTGAGGTACTGCTTTCTGCTTGTGAAAAAGCCTGGAACAGTTGCGCTTGCGCCGTTTCGGTAATGCCTATGCCCGTGTCACAAACCTCAAATAGCACTCGGCTGTATCCGTTAGGGCCGCGCAAGTGTTTTACGGTGATGGAAACTTCGCCTTGTTCAGTAAATTTTATGGCATTGCCGATTAGGTTGGTAAGTATTTGCCGGATACGGGCAGGGTCGCCTTGCCAAAAACAGGGTATGTCATTGGCGATAAAGCAAGTGAGTTCCAATTCTTTGGCATGGGCATGGTTTGCCAATAATGAACAGACATCTTCCACTAAACCCAGTAAGTGAAAGTCAATTTGTTCCAGTTCAACTTTACCGGCTTCCAATTTGGAAAAATCCAAAATGTCATTAAGAATGGCTAACAGAGCCTCTGCCGAATCATAAGCGGTTTCCACCAGATTCCATTGGGTGTTGGACATGTCTGTGTCGCGCAGCAAGTCCAGCATGCCCAAAACGCCATTCATCGGGGTGCGGATTTCGTGGCTCATATTGGCCAAAAACTCGCTTTTTGATAGGGCGGCTTGCATCGCCATATCACGGGCGTTTTCTAATGAGGTTTTGGCGCGGTCTTGTAATACGGCAAGCCCCAGCATTTCTCCGACTTCTTTGAGCATGCCGATACGCTTTGATGAATGGGTGGGGTAGGGCATGGTATACAAAAAGGCGATACCCAAAACTTCGCCAGCGGCAACAATGGGGACAATGTAATGCCCATGTGCTTTCATGCCCTCGAAAGTATGTTCATGGCGTGGGTCGCAGAAGCAGTCGTCGGAAATCAGCAATTCACCCGAGGCAGCTGCCCGTCCGCATAGGCAATCCCCCAAAGCGACACGCTGTTCTTTTTCGATGAATTCTTTGCTGAATTCGCCGCGTAAGACAAACATTTCCAAATAATTGTCTGTTTGTGAACGCAGAAAGATACCGCCTTTACATTGCAGGTCGAGGTTTTGCAGGCTAAAGAGAATATCTAATGCCTGTGTAAAACGGACTGCCAAAGGCTGTTCTTGTTGCAGGATGCTGGCAATGCCAAGGCGGACGGCAGAGTCGGCAATTTCCATCTGCTGTGCGATTTCTTCTTGTACTTGTTCGCTGATGTCGCGTTGGATTTGCACATAGCCCGCTAAACTGCCGTCGAAGTTGCGTACTGGGCTGATGTTGAGTTCTACCCAAAACTCCAAGGGGTTAGGGGGCGTGGCTTGTCCGGCGATGTTAACAGGCGATATGCCTTTACGCTTCAGTAACAGACGGCCTGACCAGCTGTCTCCACGAACCAGCGCATCTTGCAATTGGGCGGTAGCTGTTTTATCACAATTGGGGCTGTCGAGAATATCAGGGTTTTTGCCGATTAAGGCGGCTTCCGTCCAGCCAGTATGGAGACATAAGGCTGGATTGACGAACTGGATGCTGCCGTAAGCATCGGTAAGCAGGATCATATCGGCGCTTGCGTTGACGGCTCTCTCCAACATAATGCGCCGTTCATTCGCCAGTTTTTGTGGGGTAATGTCTTGGCGGATGGAAATGTATTGATAGATTAGGCCGTATTCGTCTTTGAGAGGGGTAATGGTGCTGTCCACCCAATAGAGTTCGCCATTTTTACGGCGGTTGCAAAACACGCCGTGCCAAATGTTGCCTTCGCTAATGGTTTGCCACATGTTGCGGATGTAGGCTTTGTCGTGGTATCCGGAATTGATGATGCGGTGGTCCTGATCGATCAGTTCTTCTTCGGTGTAACCCGACACTTCGCAAAATTTAGGGTTGGCGTGGATGATGCGGCCGTTGGCGTTGGCGATGCTGACCAAGGCATGGCTGTCCAATGCATTCCGTAATTCGGCGTTTAGTCGTGTTTGTTTCAGCGTTGAACCTTGCTCCAAGTCAATTTGTACAACCAATTTGCGCAGCACAAAAAACCATAGCAGCGGTGCGCTCAGCAAGGCCATTAATAGTGCGTCTATTCCGGCTTCTTGGTAAGGGGATAAGGTGCCTATGTTTTCTTTATAAAAATCCAAAAACAACATAACCAAAACTTCGACGAAGCATATGGTTGAGCTAATCATCAACAACGACAGCAAAAATCGCCGGTTGAGTTGCTGGGTTGCGCTATGCCGTTTGTTCATGGGTCAATTGGTAATGGGGGAAGTGTAATAGGGTTGAAAAATAGCCATTGTTGTTTATCGATTTAGAGACGATTTGTTGTAAAAGCTTAATTTTTCAACAATTTTATCCAAATTAATGGGTTTGCTTAAAAAATCATTCATGCCTGCCTGGCGGCAATCGAGTTGGTCTTCGTAAAAAGCATTGGCGGTCAGGGCAATGATATAAGGCTGTTCAATATCCATGGCGCGGATATGTTTGGTGGCTGTCAGCCCGTCCATATTGGGCATTTGCATGTCCATCAAAATGATGTCGTAGCGGTGTTGCCGCGCTTTTTCCAGGGCTTGAAGGCCGTCATTGGCGGTGTCGGGGATGATGCCCAGTTTTTCGATGATTTTGCTGGCAATGGTGCGGTTGATGAGGTTGTCTTCAACCAATAGCAACCGCAAATGCGCCAAGGAACTCCTTGCCAGGCTGGGAGCCGGTGAAGAGGCGGCCTGCCGGGATTGTGGCGCGATAAAGCTGAAAGTAAAGCTTGATCCTTGGCCTTCCTCGCTTTCAACCCAAATTTTTCCGCCCATCATTTGCGTCAGGCGGGCGCAAATGGCCAAACCCAAGCCAGTGCCGCCATATTGGCGTGTGGTGGAGGCATCGGCTTGGCTAAAGGCGGTAAACAATTTTTCTTGTACGTGCTTGGCAATGCCTATACCGGTATCTTGGATGGTTGCTTGGATTAAATCAGGCGTATTGGTGGTTTGTAGGCTAATGCGGATATGCCCGCTATTGGTGAATTTTATGGCGTTGGAAAGCAGGTTAAAGAAAATTTGCCGTAAGCGCGTGGGGTCGCCCAGCAAGGTTTCAGGCAGTTTAAAATCAATTTCGGTCAGCAGCTGTATGCCTTTGTTGCGGGTTTGCTGGCGAAAAACTTCCAACAGTTCCCCCAGCATCTCTTTCGGGTTGAAGGGGATGCGTTCCAGCTCCAGTTTACCGGCTTCAATTTTGGAGAAGTCGAGAATGTCGTTGATGATGGTCAGCAAGGTTTGGCTGCAACTTTTGATGACCCGTGTGTAATAAAGCTGTTCTTCGTTTAATTCGGTGTCTAAAAGTATGTCGGTCATGCCCAATACGCCGCTCATGGGGGTGCGGATTTCATGGCTCATGGTGGCAAGAAAATCGCTTTTTGCCGCTGTCGCTTTTTGTGCTTGTTGCAAGGCCACCGCCAGCTGTTGCGTGCGTTGGGAAACCATCATTTCCAAGTTATCTGCCAAAGCCCGCAGTTGAATATTGCTGTTGTATAACTCCATGCTTTTTTGTTCAAGCAATTGCTCTGCTTCTTTGCGCGCCTTGCGCTCGCGCTCGAAACGGCGTTGCCATCTCGCTTCCAGCGTTGCCAAGTCATCAGCCATTTGCAGATTCATAAGCACTATTGCTTGGTGATGATAAAGCGGGTGGTGTTGGCATCGATTTCTTCACGTCCTATGCTGAGATCTTCCGCAAAAAACTCTGCACATCCTAAGATGAGGCCTTCCGCCAAATCAGCAAAATGCCGCAAAGAATGGTAGGTCATAAAAAGCACATTGCCGTCACGTTGGCATTCAAATTTAGGCAAGTCAGCATCGGGGTAGAGTTTGATGACTTGCGCATGGATAACGTCTTCAATGCCCGATAAAAAGGTAAAGGCATCAGGGACATGTTCAAAAAATTGGCGGTAGTTTTGCGAAAACACCGAAAACAAATGCTTGCCGAATACCTTTATCAGTTCCGGTACGGCGATACCGGTACGCTCTGACAAAGCGATCACCATTGACACCAATTCTGCGTGGTCATAGGTGCCGACTGCGGTGTAAGCGCCGCCTGAAGGCGGGTTGGCGGCATCAATAATGTCATCGACCATTTCGGCAGAAAAGGTGTTTTCAACCATTTCCAAAAATTCTGTGAAGACCATTCCTTTCATAATTTCAACCTTACGTTTCTATGATGTTCCGAATTCCAGCCATTCTGTGGGCGCTATTTGAGTTGCTTTTCGTAAGTACCCAGCAGTTGCGCGGTGGCTAAAACATGTCCTTTCATTATAGTGACAAGTTCTGTTTTGGTAGGTTTTCCTATGGATTTAGGTAGTTCAATATCCAAAGCATAAAGTGTGTGGAAATAGCGATGGCGACCAGAAGGCGGGCAAGGGCCGCCATAACCCGTGGCATTCATGCCGTTCAGCCCCTCGCCGGTTCCGCTGGGCAAAGCTTTGATGGCTTCCGGTAGCTCTGTGGTATTGGCTGGCAAGTTATACAGCACCCAATGGACAAAATTAAAGGCGGGTTCGCCTGCTTGGGCGATGCCGGGATCGTCCATAATTAAGGCGAAGCTTTTTGTGCCAGCGGGTACGTGGCTCCAAGTGAGTGGTGGTGAAATATTGGCGCCTTCGCAGGTGTATTGTCTGGGAATTTCTGCGTTCATAGTAAATGCGCCGGACTGGAGGGTCATTGCCGAATCACGGTTTGGCATAGGTGCGCAGGCAGTAAGAGCGGCAATGGTTAAAAATGTGGCGATTGTTTTCATGTGGATAGCTTCCCCGAATGTGACTGCCTATTAGTTGATAGGTCTATTTTTAGTTTTAGTAATCTTGCTGAGCTGTAAGGATGTTGATTAAGTATATAGCAAAGAAAAGCCAGGGCTTATAAGCAAGTGATGAAAATGTTTTCCCGATCACCTAATGGCTTACGAAATCTTTTTACCGTTTGGTATAACAACGCTAGTATTAGCTAAATCTTTAATAATTTAGGACTTAACATGAACTCGTTATTTATCAAGCTAAGCATATTTTTATTTTTGCCAGGACTCTTAGTGATTTGGCAAGCTGCTAGTTTTGCTGCTGAAACGGCAGCGCAACCGCCAAGCGGCAAACCTGTTTATTATCCTTTGCCCAGCCAAACCCCGTTACGGGTTGGCGAAGAAAATTACCAAAAGAACGTGGCAACCCTGAAAGGATTGAAGGGCGTTTACATTAATATTGATGACGTGCTGGCAGGTGCGAAAAGCCACAATTTGCAATTACAGGAAAATCTTAAGGCCGAAGTAGCCCGTCGCCTAAATGCGGCGGGGATAAGGCTGCTAAGTAAGGAAGAAATGGAAAAAACGCCAGGCCAGCCGGAAATGGGGATGTTCCCCAGTTATCCAAAACACTTGGGGCCGTTCAAAAAAGACGAGCCTGTGCCTGCGTTTCGGGCGGATTGTTGCCTTGCCAAAATTTGGACGTCATTCTCGCAAGGTGCCAGCGTCTTACGTGCACCGTTGACACGCTTTAAATCAGCCACTTGGGGTGAAGGCCATGACACGACCGATTGCACTGATATTGCCAATTGGCTAAGTTCGGTTGTGCTGAAAACCGTAGACGATTTTATTGCCGACAAACAAAAAGGCGATCAGTTTGCCACCGGCACCGCCCAGGCTGCTCCCCAAACGCCGGCGCAAGCCCCAGCGGCGGTTACGCCCGCTGAAACCGGCAATATGGAATGCAACACGTCATTGATGATGTATATCGAAATGTTCAAAACCAATTCATCGGACATCATGCCGTCAAAGTATTTTGTCTTGGATAAGCTGGCGGAGGCCATGAAAAACTGTCCAAACTACAACTACCTGATCGAAACCCACGCCGACCAGCGGGCAGACTTCAGTTTTAACGAAAAGCTCACCAAAGACCGCGCCCGCGCCATCCAGCAATATTTAAGCTTTAAAGGGGTTGAAGATTCACGGTTTGAAATCAAATGGTATGGTGAAACCCATCCGGTCACTATGGGGACTACCGATGAAGATTACGCCTCGAACCGGCGAGTGGTGGTGACACCGTATCGGGCGAAAAAGCCTTAAGTATTTAATTATGTAAAGCATGCGTTGTTATCAGCGCCATTTTGGCTTGGCGAAATGGCGCTGATCGAACAGATTTGCCGCTTATCCATTTTCCTGACAAAACAATCCCACCAACGCCTCAACCCTAAACAAATCCGGCTTATCTTCATAAACCCCGCTCATCGGCACATCGGCTTCCATGCCGCGCACAAACAGATACTTGATGCCGCCAAAATGTTGTTCAAAGTCATAATCGGCGACACGTTTTTGCAGGTAAAGATGCAGCACGACTCTGTACAGCCAATATTGCAGGCCGTAGTTATGTTCGCGCATGGCGGCGGTTAGGGTGTTGGTTTTTATCGTTCCCACGCTCCGCGTGGGAACGATAAAAGCTAGAGCTTAGGGGACTGGAGCTTGGGAACTAGCAGAACGTTTGAAAGCTGCGACTGGCGACCAAGATGGTCGCGATCCAAGGGCATAGTCACTATAATGGCTGGCCTAAACCCACAACGGAAAGCCCGCCATGTCAGAACTTGCCCTGAAATTAATTGCAGAAAACAAAAAGACCAGAGCCAAGTTTTTGGATTTGGGTAATTGTGGTTTGACCTCTGTGCCGGAAGAGTTGGGCGAATTGGTTTGGTTGGAGGAGTTGTCGTTTTCTGGCGAATGGAAGGATGAAGGCAATAAACATAAATCTCAAAATAAAGGTAAAGCTAATTCCTTCCGCGGCTTGAGTTCTTTAAGGCGACTAAGCAATCTCAAAAAACTTTGGTTAAATTATCCCCGAGTTTCTAACTTATCTCCTTTACAAGGTTTGACTGCCTTGCAATCTCTCACTCTAAAATCTAGCCAACTCATTGATCTGTCCCCGCTGCAAGGCTTGGAGGATTTGCAATCGCTTGATGTCTCGCATACGCAAGTCATTGATTTGTCGCCGCTGCAAGGCTTGGCGGCTTTGCAATCGCTTGATGTCTCGGAAACGAAAGTCAGCGACCTGTCCCCGCTGCAAGGCTTGGCGGCTTTGCAAACGCTTGATGTCTCGTTTACGCCAGTCAGCGACTTGTCCCCGCTGCAAGGCTTGGTGGCTTTGCAAACGCTTTATGTCTCGCATACGCAAGTCAGCGACTTGTCCCCGCTGCAAGGCTTGGCGGCTTTGCAAACGCTTGTAGTCTTGGATACGCAAGTCAGCGACTTGTCCCCGCTGCAAGGCTTGGCGGCTTTGCAAACGCTTGATGTCACGAATACGAAAGTCAGCGACTTGTCCCCGCTGCAAGGCTTGACGGCTTTGCAAACGCTTAATGTCTCGCATGCGCAAGTCAGCGACTTGTCCCCGCTGCAAGGCTTGGCGGCTTTGCAAACGCTTGTAGTCTGGGATACGCAAGTCAGCGACTTGTCCCCGCTGCAAGGCTTGGCGGCTTTGCAAATGCTTGAAGTCTCGCATACGCCAGTCAGCGACTTGTCCCCGCTGCAAGGCTTGGCGGCTTTGCAAACGCTTGAAGTCTCGTTTACGCCAGTCAGCGACTTGTCCCCGCTGCAAGGCTTGGCGGCTTTGCAAACGCTTGATGTCTCGTTTACGCCAGTCAGCGACTTGTCCCCGCTGCAAGGCTTGGTGGCTTTGCAAACGCTTTATGTCTCGCATACGCAAGTCAGCGACTTGTCCCCGCTGCTACCACTTATCAAACAAGGTATACCCGTAAAATGGGATAGTTGGGAAGGCGGTATTTGTGTTGAAGATTGCCCCCTCACCAACCCACCTGTAGAAATCGTCCGACAAGGCAACGCAGCCATCCTACGTTATTTCGCCGAAAAAGAACGCAGCGGCACCATCAAAGTCCGCGAAGCCAAGTTGCTTTTAGTCGGTCAAGGCAAGGCGGGCAAGACTACTTTAAAACGCAAACTGCACGACCCTCACGCCGAACTGCCAGCACCGGGCGACAGCACACGCGGCATTGTCATCAGCCACTTGGACGAGACCATGCCACAAACTGGCGAACCTTTGCGTATCAATGTCTGGGATTTTGGCGGGCAGGACATTCAGCATTACGCGCACCAGTTTTTCCTCACGGGCAATTCTCTCTATGCCTTAGTGACTAATGAGCGCATTCAAGACGCGGTGCATTTGCCGTATTGGCTGAACATTATCGAAATGCTGGGCAAAAAAAGCCCGGTGATATTGGTGCAAAACAAAGACGGCGGGCATTGCCAGCCATTGTTGAACGAAGCGGCGATTCGGGCGCGTTTTGGCAATGTCCATAATCGGGTGTTCCAAACTGACTTGGCACAAGCCGCTTCTGAGCAAGTATTTGCCGACTTACACAAAGAAATAGTTCACCAAGCTGCGCTGCTGCCGCATGTTGAACGCGAATATTTGGCTTCTTTTGCAGAATTGCGTAAGCAACTGGAAGCCTTGGCAGATAAGGAAGAAAATTTTTTGCGCTGGGGCGATTATCTGCAATTGATGCCGGAACTGTCCGAAGAACTGCTGCGCGATTATGCAAATGCTTTCACTTTTTTGGGCGTGTGCCAGTATTTCCCCCATGATGCCAGTTTACGTGATTATGTGTTCCTTCGTCCGAAGTGGATTATCGACGCACTGTTTTCCTTACTCTTGCATCCTACGATGGAAGCCAAACGCGGCCATTTCACCGAAAACGACACCTTTGAAATATGGCAGGGCAAGAAATTTCAAGGTATGCGCAGTTTGTTAGTCCGCATGATGGAAGAGTTTGAGCTGTGTTACCGCGTTACTGGCGAGAGCCACACTTTCATCCTGCCGCAACAACTGCCCAGCGAGAACAAAAGCTATGGCTGGGATAATCAGGGCAACACGCCCGTGCGTTATGAATATAAATTCATGCCCAAGGGCATTTTGACGCGGCTTATTTGCCGCTTGCATCCGCGCATTGCAAACGAACCGACGCTGGGGCAGCGGGTGTGGCGGGATGCGGTGATTTTCACTTTGCCCAACAACAAAGGCCGCGTGTTTGTGCGCGAAGTTTATGCAGAAAACATTATTGAATTGCGGGCGGCGGGCGAGAAGCGGGAAGAAATGCTGAACGAAGTCATCCGCACGATGGACGACATTAACAAGGACAGTAAGTATGATAATTTGCAGGTGGAAAAGTTAGTGCCTTGCCCTTGCGTCGAGTGCGCCAAGGCTGAAGAGCCTGGTTTTCATGAGTTTGATGCTTTGCAAAAACGGATTGATAAAGGCAAGGTGACTTCTGAATGCAAAAAGAGCGGTGAAGATGTGCCGATTGATGAAATTTTTGGCGTGTCTGGTGTGAAACGACCAGAATTGAGACAGCGTAGTAAATTTTACGGGGAGTGGGAAACGATGACAGTGCCTTTGAAGATTTTTATTTCGTATTCCAAACACGACGTGCAGCACAAAGACATGCTGCTCAAACATTTATCTGGCTTGCGCGGCAAGATTATCACTTGGAACGATCAGGATTTATTGCCTGGGGAAGAGTGGGATACGCGGATTAAAGCAGAATTGGGCAAGGCGGATGTGGTTTTGTATTTGGTTTCCGCGCATAGCATGGCGACTGATTATATTCAAAATGTCGAGTTGCCTTTGGTTGAAGCCCGTTGTCAGGCTGAGGAATGTAAGCTGGCTCCTGTGATTGTCGATTTTTGCGATTGGACTGAATTGAATTTTGCCAAATACAACGCTTTGCCGAATAAGGGTGTGCCTGTATTGGATAAGCAGTGGCAGAATGAAAATGAGGCTTGGCTGAATGTGGTGGCAGGCGTGAAGCGTTTGATTGCCAGTTAGGTAGGTTGGGGTGAACTTGTGAACCCCAACAACTGAAACATCAGCCTTTGCGTTGGGGTTCGTTCCTCACCCCAACCTACAAAACTTTAAGAGCATTATTAACCAAACAATCCCGCCAGCGCTTCAACCCTAAACAAATCCGGCCTGTCTTCATAAACCCCGCTCATCGGTTCATCGGCTTGCATACCGCGCACAAACAAATATCGGATTCCGCCAAAATGTTGGTCAAAATCATAATCGGTCACGCGGCTTTGTAAGTAGCGGTGCAAAACCACGGTGTACAGCCAATATTGCAGGCCGTAGTTATGTTCGCGCATGGCGGCGGTTAGGGTGTCGGGTTGGTAGTCGGGTAGGGTGTTGGTTTTGTAGTCCATCACATAAAAACGGCCTTGGTGTTCACAGACCAAATCGATAAAGCCAGTCAAGTAACCACTCATGGTTTTGGCGGTTAATGATTGATAGCTGGGCTGGTCTTGCAGAATAGCGTTGATGTGGCTGGCATCGAGGGTTTGCATGGACAGGTAAAAGGGCATTTCTTTTAGGCATTGCGTTGCGCTGAGGTTCTTCAGGCAAAAATTAAGGTCGTCTGATGAGAGTGGCGTTTGCACAATGGTTTGCAGCAAAACATCCAACACGGCGGGTTGTTCCAGCTTTAGGCCGTAGCGTTGGCAGGCTTTGTCGCGCGCTTCGCTGATGTCTAGGCCACTTGCCAAATCGCTAAAAGCAATGGTTTCCAGTAGTTCATGGACGACGTTGCCGGTGTGCGCGCCTTTGGGCAAGTCGTCGATGGAAGGTTCGGGGCGTTCGGCTTCGCGGGCTTTGTCGGTGGGCAGTTCGGGGGTGTCTTGTAAGCTTAATGCCGACAAGGCCGTGTAGCTGCTCATTTGCCAAGTGGTGTAGAGTGAACGGCGGCGGTTTTGCGCGCGCAGTTCGGCGCTGTTGGTGGGTTTTTGATAAAGGCCGTCGAGTTCGGCGGGCGAGGTTAGCAGTTGATAGGCAAAAGTATCGGTTTGTTGCGCCAAGCTTTGCAGGTGGTTTTGTTGGGCGGCGAAGTCAGCATCGGCAAAATCCAGCAACCAGGCTAGGGCTGAATCATTAGGTTTGTCATTGCTGCGGACATCGGCCCAAGCCAGATAGCAACAGGCTTTGGCGCGGGTGATGGCAACGTAGAGCAAGCGCAAATCTTCCGCCAGCTCTTCTTTAAGGGCTTGTTGGCGATGGCTTTCGAAATCATCCGAACCTAAATCGGCAACCATCCTGCCGTTCACATGGCAAATCAGCAAATCCTTTTCACTGGCGATACGGTTGTTACGATGCCAAAGCACAGGGCAAAACACGATAGGATATTCCAAACCTTTAGCGCGGTGCATGGTGACGATCTGCACGGCGTTGGCGTCGCTTTCCAAGCGCAATTGCTGGCTTTCGGCACTGCTGTTGGTGTGGATGGCGGTTTGCAGCCAATTTAAAGTTTTGTTGATGCCCAAATGCTCATCAACCACGGCTTGTTGTACCAGCTCCAACACATGATGGAGATTGGTCAGCCGCCGTTCGGCGAGCGGCAGTTTTGCCAGCGTGGCTTTGACGTGTTCGTGTTTGAGCAGGGTTTGCATCATTGCCATCAGGCCATGTTGTTGCCAGGCCTGAAAATAATCCAAAAAGCGCGTCAGCCAACTGTCCAGCGCGGTTTCGTCTTCGCTTAACTGGTGTAGCGTGTGTCCGTCCAAACCAAACCAGTCCAAAGCCAATGCCTGTTTTAACAAACCGGTATCGCCAGGATGGGCGATGGCTTGCAGCAGGGTGTACAGGTCGAACGCTTCGGTGGCGGCAAATACCGATTCGGTGCTGTTCAGCACCGCTGGTACGCCGACTTGGCGCAGCAGTTCTTGGTAATCACGCGCTTGGCTATTGCTGCGGACGAGGATGGCAATGTCGTGCGGCTGCACTTTTTTGCCATCCGGTTGCAGGCGGAAGTTGTTGTTGAGCAGGTTGACGGTTTCGTTGGCGACGGCAAGGGCTATTTCATTGGCGGCTTTTCCGGCAGACCAATAGCCGTTTTTGCTGTCACTGGGCGGTAATTGCCAAAGCTGCAGGGGCGCGACGGCTTGACCGTTAAAATACAGCTCGCCATCTTCGGCATGGCGGGCGGCAGCGACGGGGTGAAAGCTTAAATCATCAAGAAAAAAAGCCTGTTCGCGTGCAAACAGGGTATTGACGGCAGCCACCAATTGCGGATGCGAACGCCAGTTTTTGCCTAAGGTAAACGTGTGTTCGGCCTGTTGCTGGGCAGCCAGATACGCATAAATGTCCGCGCCGCGAAATTTGTACACGGCTTGTTTCGGATCGCCAATCAAATACAAATAATGGCTGTCGGTAGCAAAAATGCGCGAGAAGATCAGCCATTGCTGCTCGTCGGTATCCTGAAACTCGTCAATCAGCGCGGCGGCAAAACGTTGCCGCAACATCGCCGCCAGCCACTCGCCTTTATCGGATTGCAAGGCTTCGGCAAGCCGTGCAATCAATCCGTCGAACGACAACACATTCAGCTGTTGCAATCGCTTGTCCAAATCTTGGCGTAAGGTTTCCAGCAGATTGCGGCGCAAGGTGATGGGGATTTGCTTGAGCGCCTGTACTAAGGCATCGAAAGGCACGGTGTTGATGTTGAGTTGCGCCAAATAATCGGTCTTGCGTTGCTCGCCGCTGATGGCTTTGGTAGTGCGGAATTTGTTGCCGTTCAATCCTTCTTGCAAGCCTTGTGCGGTTAAACAGCTTAAGGCATCGCTGCTGGGCAGCTCGCAGGTTTCGCCCGCCAACCAAGCGTGCAGTTGTTGGCTGTTAACGGCAAAGCCCGCGCCGTAAGCAGGTTTAAAGGTTTGATCGGCTAAAGCCGCTTGTACGGCGCTGGTGCAAGTTGACAGTGCCGCTTGGGCTTGGTCGGCGGCGTGTTGCAGTTGTTGTAATACGGTGTCCAAGGCTTGGTTGGGCGGCACGATCTCGATTTGTGCGGCAATTGCACCCACGTTCGCCAGCAAAGCATCGGGCGTGGGCGTGTGGGCGGTCAGCACGGCGACTTGCCAGGCATTGCGCGGATAAATCTGTTGCCGCCAAAAGTCGTCCGTGCAGGCTTGCTTGATGCGGTTGAGGTCGTCGGTGAGTTCGGCATCGAACAATTGCCCGCTTTCCAGCGCATGTTCACGCAGCACTTTTTGGCAAAAACCGTGGATGGTGAAAATACCGGCTTGGTCGATGTCCAGCAAGGCCAAGTCCAAGCGCTGTTGGATGGTTTCCGGTTCCAACTCTAGCCGCTCCAGCCACGCCAAGACGTTGTCGTCGATGTTTTCCGTTGCGCCGTGCAAGGCTTTTTTGGCTTCGGCAAGGCGGGCGCGGATACGGGTTTTGAGTTCTTCCGTGGCGGCTTTGGTAAACGTGACCACTAAAATTTGGTCGATAGGCAGTCCTTGCTCGACCACAAAGCGCAGCACCAACATGGCGATGGCGTAGGTCTTGCCGGTGCCGGCGCTGGCTTCGAGCAAGTTGATGCCTTTAAGCAGCGCGCTGTCGGTGGGGCTAAAGTGTTGGGTTTGCATGATTGGTGCTGGGCTTTGCGCCTAACGGGCGTTAATAGCGCGCCACGGAAGGGTCACATTGGCAAGACCAGGCGTCAATCCCGCCGACTAGGTTCGCCAAGTTTTGAAAGCCGTGATGGTCAAGAAAATTCGCTGCTTGCTGGCTGCGCATACCGTGGTGGCAGATCAGCACGATTGGCTGTTCGTTGTCCAATTCCGCCATGCGCTGCGGGATTTGGTTAAGCGGTATCAACACGCTGCCTTCGATGCGGGCGTAATTGTATTCGAAAGCTTCCCGTACATCTAACAGCAGCAGTGGCTCTTGCTGCGCCAGTTTTGCTTGCAGTTCCGGTGCGGTGAGTTGTTTGATCGGCATGGTTTATCCCTTTTTTAGAAAGTGTTGTAAGCGCTCCATGGCAATCGCCATGCGTTCGATGGGTTGGGTATAGGCAAATCTCACATAGTGTTGGGCTTGGTGGCTACCAAAATCTTTACCGGGGGTGATGGCAACTGCTTCGGCTTCCAATAAATCGAGCGCAAATTGATAGCTGTCGTCGGTAAAACGCGCGCAGTTGGCATACAAGTAAAACGCGCCTTCGGGTTTGTTGGCAATGCTGAAGCCTAAATTGAGTAAATTCTGGTAGAGATAATCCCGCCTTTTGGCAAACTCGGCACGGCGGTTTTCCAGTTCGGCTAAGGTGTCGGCATCAAAAGCGGCGAGGGCGGCGTATTGTGAGGGTGTGGCGGTGGCGATAAAGATGTTTTGCGCCAGCTTTTCAGTGGCTTCAATATAGGCATCAGGCACAACCAACCAGCCAATGCGCCAACCGGTCATGCCAAAGTATTTGGAAAAACTGTTGATGACAAATGCCTTGCGGCTGTATTGCAGGGCGCTGTGGGCAGGTTGATCGTAAACCAAGCCGTGGTAGATTTCATCGGAATAAAAACAGCCGCCCAAGTCAGCAATGCTTTGCAAGCATTGCTGAAGCTGTCCGCCATCGATGACGGTGCCGGTTGGGTTGGAGGGCGAGGCAATCAACACGCCTTTGGTTGAGGTTGTCCAGTGTTGGCGAATGAGTTCTGCCGTCAGTTGGTAATTGCTGCTGGCATCAACGGCAATGCCTTGCGCGTAGCCGTCAAACAATTTGGCAAAGTTGCTGTTGCACGGGTAGCAAGGATCCGCCATCATGACACCTTCGCCAGGGTTCAGGCTGACACCTAAGGCCAATAGCAACGCGCCCGATGCGCCCGGTGTCACGAAGATGTTTTGGCGGTTGACTGCCACACCATAACGTTTTTGGTAAAAATCGGCAATTTTTTCGCGTAAGGCCGGTAAACCCGCTGCCGGGGTGTACTTGACCGCGCCTGAGGCAAGGTTTTCGATGCCTGCTTTTATAATAGTAGGCGGTGTTGGAAAATCCGGTTCGCCAATTTCCATATGGATGACATCACGGCCTTGGGCGGCTAATTGACCGGCGCGTTCCAGTATCGCCATGACATGGAATGGGGAAATGTTTTCGATTCTATTTGCCGTTTTTTCGTCCATTTTTCACAACAATTCAAAAAAAGCAGAATCATATCAATAATCCTTGCTATGCGGTGGCTATTCTGCTAAAAATGCGCGGTTTTATTTAATCTTGTTTCAGGAGTTAATGGATGACCGAAAGTTCTAAATCGAGTGCGTCACCTTTCAGTTTTACACCTTATGTAGAAGTTGAAGGCGAAGAGTACATGAACGAACCTCAATTAAAACATTTTGAAACGATCCTAAAAAATTGGAAAGCCCAATTGATGCATGAGGTTGACCGTACCGTGCATCATATGCAAGACGATGCCGCTAATTTTCCTGACCCTAATGACCGTGCCACGCAAGAGTCAGAATTCAGCTTAGAGCTGCGCACACGTGACCGTGAACGCAAACTCATCAAAAAAATTGATGACGCTTTGAAAGAAATCGAATCGGGCGACTACGGCTATTGCGAATCTTGTGGTATCGAAATTGGTATCCGCCGCTTGGAAGCGCGTCCAACCGCCACGCTGTGCATTGATTGCAAAACCTTAGATGAAATTAGGGAAAAACAAATGGGCTAAGCGTTTGCCGTGCCTGAATCTCTCGTCTACCGAGGCCGGTTTGCCCCATCTCCGACCGGCCCCTTGCATCTCGGATCACTGTACACTGCGCTTGCCAGCTTCTTGCAAGCCCATTCAAAACAAGGCCAATGGCTGCTCCGCATTGATGATTTGGACACACCGCGTAATGTTGCCGGTGCGGCTGACCGCATCCTAAAAACGCTGGATAACTTTGGTTTGCATTGGGATGGTGCGGTCGATTACCAAAGCCAGCATCTGGAAGACTACCAAGCTGCGCTAGAAACGCTTCGCGCTCAACAGCAGGTTTATGCCTGCGTCTGTAGCCGAAAATCATTGGCAGCAATATCATCGTCTGCCATTTATCCCGGCATTTGCCGCAACCAAAACTACAGCGCCGACCAGCCACTCGCTTGGCGCGTCAAAACCGACCACCGACAAATCCACTTTAACGACCTGCTACAAGGCGAGGTCAGCCATCATTTGGCTAGCCAACATGGCGATTTCATTTTAAAACGTAAAGAAGGCATCATCGCTTACCCGCTCGCCGTGGTCGTGGACGATACCCGCCAGCAAATTAACCATATTGTCCGTGGTGTCGATTTGCTTGATGCCACCCCCAAACAAATCTATTTGCAGCAATTGCTGGGTTTGCCTTTGCCTGGTTACATGCATGTGCCGGTGATTGTCGACCAGCAAGGCCAAAAGCTCAGCAAACAGACACTGGCGGCACCCGTTGATGAGTTTGTGCCGCAACTGACAATCTTTAGGCTGTTGCAATGGTTAAGGCAAAATCCACCCGATGAATTACAACAAGCGCCGGTCGCTGAGTTGTTGGCGTGGGCTATTTTACATTGGCAGCCTGATGCCTTAAAAAAAGTGGCATCCATCGCATTACCGTAACCGTTTTACAAGATAACGCGGTATTGCTTGCCTGCACTTTATAGTAAACTACGCCGTTTTATGACTTTGACTACTGCAAGGTGGAGAACAAACGATGGCGATGGACGATAGAGACGGCACTATTTGGCTGGATGGGCAATGGGTTGAATGGCGTGAAGCTAAAGTCCATGTGTTGACGCATACCTTACATTACGGTTTGGGCGTGTTTGAAGGCATTCGTGCGTATCATGCTGAAAAAGGCACGGCCATTTTCAAAATGCAAGACCACACCGACCGCCTGTTCCGCTCGGCGCACATTATGAATATGCCGATGCCTTTTGATAAGGAAGAAATCAATGCGGCGCAGCTTGACGCTTTGCGTAAAAACAACTTGGATGCTGCGTATATCCGCACCATGTGCTTTTTCGGCTCCGAAGGCATGGGCTTGCGTGCCGATAACTTAAAAGTCCACGTCATGGTCGCAGCTTGGTCATGGGGCGCGTATTTGGGTGCGGACAGCATCGAAAAAGGCATCCGCATCCGTACCTCATCGTACACGCGCAACCACCACAACAGCACCATGTGCAAAGCCAAAGCTAACGGCAATTACATCAATTCCATTTTGGCCTTGCAGGAAGCCTTAGCGAACGGCTATGACGAAGCTTTGATGCTCGACCACGAAGGCTTTGCCGCCGAAGGTAGCGCCGAAAACCTGTTCATCATCCGCAACGGCAAAATCTACACGCCAGAAACGACATCCGCCTTGGAAGGTATTACCCGTGACACAGTCATGACCATCGCCAGGGAATGCGGCTACGAAGTCGTTGAAAAACGCATCACCCGTGATGAAATCTACTGCGCGGATGAAGCCTTCTTCACTGGTTCGGCGGCGGAAGTCACGCCGATCAGGGAATTGGACAACCGCAAAATCGGTTGTGGCAGTCGTGGCAAAATCACCGAACAATTGCAAACCTTGTATTTCGATGCTGTTCATGGACGTTTGCCAGGCCATGAAGATTGGCTGACTTACATCGCTTAATAGTACGCGCCCACCATGTCCGCCCCCACCATCTTAGTTATTGGCCCGTCATGGGTGGGCGACATGGTGATGGCGCAAAGTTTGTTTCTTGCCTTAAAACAAGCTGATCCCGATTGCCAAATTGATGTGTTGGCGCCGGCTTGGTCATTCGCACTGCTGGAGCGCATGCCCGAAGTGCGTAAAGCCATTGCCATGCCGCTGACGCATGGGCAATTGGGGGTAGGGCAGCGTTTTAGTTTAGGGAAAAAATTACGCGCCGAGGCTTACGATCAGGCCATTGTCTTGCCCAACTCTTGGAAATCGGCCTTAGTGCCGTTTTTTGCAGGCATTCCTAAACGCACGGGGTATTTGGGCGAAGCACGCTGGGGATTGCTGAACGATGCCCGCAGCCTCGACAAGCAACTTCTGACGATGACCGTGCAGCGTTTTGTCGCGTTGGCCTTAGCGCCTGATGCCCCATTGCCACCGACATGCCCGACACCTGCGCTCACCGTTAGTGCCGCGCAACAACAAGCGGTTATCGACACGTTTGACCTTGATACCGTCCATCCGAAAATCCTCGCCCTTTGTCCGGGTGCCGAATATGGCCCCGCCAAGCGTTGGCCTGCCAGTCATTTTGCCGAAATTGCCCGTCACAAGCTCGACCAAGGCTGGCAAGTATGGCTGTTCGGTTCCGAAAAAGACCAAGCCGTTGCCGCACAAATCAATCACGACGTTTCCGGCTTTTGCCAAGATTTTACTGGGCGGACGACGCTGGGCGAAGCGGTCGATTTGCTGTCGCTGGCGCATACTGTGGTCAGCAACGATTCTGGCCTGATGCATGTCGCCGCCGCACTCAACAAACGGCTGATTGCCTTGTACGGCTCGTCCGATCCTGGATTTACACCGCCGCTTAACAGCCAAGCGCATATCTTGTCGCTAAATCTGGACTGTTCGCCGTGTTTTAAACGCGAATGTCCGCTAGGCCATACCCGTTGTTTGGTCGATTTGTCGCCGCAGCAAGTCTTGGATTTAATCACCATCCGCACCCCGCACGCATGAAAATTGCTATCGTTAAGCTTTCCGCATTGGGCGATATCGTCCACGCGATGGTGGCCTTGCAATTTATCAAAACACAGCAGCCAGATTGCCAAATTGATTGGGTGGTTGAACAAGGTTTTGCCGAGGTGTTAAGGCATAACCCGCACATCGACACTATCCTCACCGTTAACCTAAAAGCCTTAAAAAAAAACCGCTTAGCACTGTTTTCTGAAATCGCCAAAACCCAACGCTATGCCGATAACCACTATGATTTAGTGATTGACGCACAAGGCTTGCTGAAATCTGCCATCACCGCGCGGCTGATCGGTAAACGGGTTGCCGGTTTTGATAAGCAATCTGTCCGCGAAGCCGCCGCCGCGTGGTTTTATCAAGATAAAATCGCCAGCCCCTACGATGCCAATACCATCGACCGCAACGCCAAAATCTTGTCTGCCCCCTTGGGTTTTGGCATCAGCCCCGCGCAAATCCTCGCCAAACAGCCGTTTTTGTTTTACGCCAACGAAGATGTCCGGCTTTACGATTACCTCGCCAAAGACCGCAAAAACATCGTGTTGGTCGTCGGATCTACCTGGCCAAGCCGCAATTATCCGGCGCAACAATATGTGAATGTTGCCAACACCTTGGCAGAAAATTGCCTGGTGGTTTGGGGCAACGACAGCGAACGGCAAACCGCTGAATGGATGGCGGCGCAATCGCCCCACATCATCGCCTTGCCCAAGTTGGATTTGAACAGCCTAAAAGCCCTGATCGCCCATGCCGACTTGCTGATCGGCAACGACACCGGCCCCACCCATTTTGCTTGGGGCTTGAACAGGCCGTCGATTACCTTGTTTGGGCCAACGCCGGTTAGCCGCGTCTACACAACTGACATCAACAAAGTGCTGAAATCGCCGTCGCACGTCAACCCCTACAAGCTGGATAAGCAGGATTTTTCGATTGGACAGATTGCCGAGCAGGCCATTGTTGAACTTGCCCGTCAACTGTTGGCGATAGTTTGATCCATCAAGTTTTGGTACTGTAAACTACGACAACGCAGGCCGCATTGTCGGCTACAGCACCAATGGCACAACCAATAACCGCATCTTTGATTACGATGACAATGACCGCTTAATTGGCTACACCGAAACCGACACCACCGTCAGCAAAGGCTACGAATACGACGCCAACGGCAACCGCAGCGGCATCACCGTTGGCAATGTCCACTACAACTACCTGACTGACCTCACCAACAACCGCCTTAACAGCACAACAGGGCCAGCCACCCGAACCTACAGCTACGATGCCGCCGGCAACCCCTTGGGCGATGGCAGCAAAACCTTCGTCTGGAATGCCAATGGTCGCCTATCAACAGTGACCACTGGCGCAAACACCCACAACTACTACTTTAACGGAAGCGGCGAACGGGTCATCAAAAGCAGCACCAGTTTTACAGCCAGCCCCTTCCGTTATCTCTACGACCCCGCCGGACACCTGATCGGCGAATACAACAAAAGCAACGCCGTTGTCCAAGAAACCCTTTGGTTGGGCGACCTGCCGGTGGCGGTTGTTAGGAAAAGCGCGGGGGTATACAGCTTCTTCCCTATCCACGCCGACCACCTGAACGCCCCGCGTGTTATCCTTAACGCTGCCAACACAGCCGTCTGGCGTTGGGACAACAGCGACGCCTTCGGCCTTGCCCAGCCCAACGAAGACCCCCGACGGTGACGGCGTGGCCTTCACCAACAACCTGCGCTTCCCCGGGCAGTATTACGACAAAGAAACCGGCCTGCATTACAATTACTTCCGGGATTATGACCCGAACACTGGCAGGTACCTTGAAAGTGACCCGATTGGCTTGGCGGGGGGGATTAATACTTATGGGTATGTTAATGGCAATCCAGTAAATTATATTGATCTTGATGGATTACAGAGAGGCAGAACAGGAAGGGGAAGGGATAATGATGAGAGAGGAAGAGACATTTCGACTCCATCAACTCAATCCGGAAGTTGCCCACCTCCTGAAGATGAGGAGGAACGGTGCAAAACGATCATACGCGGATGTCGGCAGGGATGTGTAGACGAGTGGGTAGATGACCCACTTTTTGTTCAAAAGTGGGGAGGAAGCAACGGTAACGAGGCAATCAAGAACTGTATAGCAGTATGTGCCGAATCTTTTGATTGCAATTATTCGAGGTGAAAGTGAACCAAAAAAATGAATTAGCAGAGCTGGCTCAAATTGCCGAGCAAGTACTTGAATGCTTCAATGCGGCCGCAGCAGTGATTGGAGCATCAAACTTAGACCCAAAGCAAGCTAAGGAACATCGTCGTCTTTGGGGGAACATTTACTTATCTGCATGCGACGTACTTAGTAATATTGGGGATATTTGCCCAGAATTAGACCCTTTATCCCCTCAACGTCTACATGAGCATTTACAGAATATAAAGAATCAGACAGAGCCTTAAGGCTGTAGGCGCAATAACCCGTAAGTCGGATGAATGTAAGGTGGATTCGCGCCAGCAATCCACCATTTCGAAGCCTTGATATTCCATTAGCTTGTAGGTTGGGGTGGTTTTCTGGACCAAATGCCTATCTGCTCAACACCCCGCATCATGCGTAAACCTGACGCTTTCCTCTGCCGAACGCCCTAACGCCTTAGCAAACCAAGGGGGTGGCGCGGCAAACACGCTTTGAAATTCTTTCAACTGCTCAACCGCATCAACCACATCCGGTACTTTAATCGGGTAAATATCGGCGCGGATGACTTTTGCCGCCGCCGGGCCGCCGATGGATTGCACAAACAACACATGGCAATCTTTGATTAAATTGGCACGGAACAAACTTCGGTCTTCCGCATCGTCGGCTTCGATGGTCGAGCGTATATCAATCAAACGGTAATCGGTCGCCGACAATTGATAAACCAAAAACCGTATGCACGAGCCAAAATGCCCATTCACCAACGCGTAAGGTGGATTCGCGCCAGCAACCCATCATTTCGAAGCCTTGATGTTCCATTAATGATGGCGGTTTGCTTCGCGAAACCGCCCTACGAGCTACGCGGCCTGATGGCGTTGCAGGCGGATGTCCTTTACACTTGACTCAATCAGAAAATTGCGCTCGGAGCGGAAAATGGGTTGGATTTTAGTCATCAACGTTGGCAGCACGTCAGCCCGTAGGTTGGGGTGACGTCAGGAACCCCAACGATTGATGCATCCAGATGTGTTGGGGTTCGTTCCTCACCCCAACCTACGAGCTGGAGCTACCGTAATTATTTGGGTATGCGCTGCAACACTCATAGCACCATAACCCAAACATTTCAGAGAAAACAAATATGACTGATGATTTATATTTTCACGACGGTAATTTCGTATCTATTTCAATATCGGGATTTGATAACGTATCTATTTGTGAAGTCACCCTTGGGTTGTACAAAAATGCTGACGTACAGAATCGAACCAAGTGCGTAATCACTATTAATAATTGCTCTAGGATTTCTCTAATAGGGGATTTTTTTGAAATCAATAAAAATCATTTTGCAGGTGCTATTGAGGATGGAAGTATCCACCCATACGCAGATGAGCAACGTTTAATATTGCGTATAACTGGTGGATATTTAGAAGTTTTTGGACAGATAAAGGTTGATTGGTTATCCGAATAATGCAATCGAAGCCAAGACGCACTAACGCGTAAGGTGGATTCGCGCCAGCAATCCACCATTTCGAAGCCTTGATGTTCCATTAATGATGGCGGTTTGCTTCGCGAAACCGCCCTACGAGCTACGCGACCTGATGGCGTTGCAGGCGGATGTCCTTTACACTTGACTCAATCAGAAAGTTGCGTTCGGAGCGAAAATGAATTGGACATTAGTCATCAACGTTGGCAGCACGTCAGTTAAAACAGCACTTTTTGGCGATGATTTACAGCTGAAAGCCGCACTTAATGCCAGCCATGATAGCCACGTGTGGCACATCGACGGGCAAGGCTTGAATGGTTTGCCGGTTGCGGTTAGCCAGTCGGCTTTGCTGCCGGTTTCCAATGTTGTCGCCAGTTTCCTGCACAATTGGCGATGTTTGTTGCAAAAAGCCGGGATTGCCTTAACGGCTATTGGACATCGGGTGGTGCACGGCGGCAGTTTGTTCCGGCAGTTGACGGCGATTGATGATGGCTTTTTGGCTAAGCTGGCGACATTGGATGCGTATGCACCGCTGCATAATCCAGCCAATCGCTTGGGCATGGTGGCTGCGCATAAGACCTTCCCTGATGTTGCGCAATTTGCCGTGTTCGATACGGCTTTCCATCGCAGTATGCCGGATATGGCGAGCCGTTATGCCATTCCGGCGCATCTGTCCGCGACGGTGGATTTCCATCGCTTTGGTTTTCATGGCATTTCTTGCCAACACAGCGTGTCGGCGACGGCAAAACGTTTGGGCTGTGCCGTGTCGTCGTTAAACCTGATTGTTTTGCATTTGGGCGGCGGAGCCAGCATAACGGCAATCAAGGCGGGCGTGAGCGTGGATACGTCGATGGGCTTTTCGCCGATGGCAGGTTTGGTGATGGCAAGCCGTTGCGGTGATTTGGACCCCGCCATTGTTTTGGCTTTGCAAAAACAGGGCTGGTCTGCGGAACAACTTGACAGGCTTTTGAATCAGCAAAGCGGCTTGCAAGGCATTTGCGGGGAAACCGATATGCGCGCCATTATCGACCGTGCCGAACAAAACGATGACGCTGCCAAACTGGCGCTGGCGATGTATTGTTACCGCATCAAAAAATACATTGGTGCTTATTGCGCGGTATTGGGCGAGGTTTCTGCCCTGATATTTACTGGCGGTGTCGGCGAACATGCGCCTATAATTCGGGCTAAAGTTTTGGCGGGCTTGGAGCCGTTGGGCTTTGTCTTCGATGAGGCAGCCAATGCCGTCGCCCGCCATAACAGTGACATCAGCACTCACACGGGTACAATCCGGATTTTGGTGATCCGCGCCGAAGAAGAGCGCGAAATTGCCAGACAAATCCAGGTTTTTCAGGCGCAGGCCTAATCATGCAAGAGGATATATGATGGAAGAGACGTTAACGGCTGAAATGTTAGAGACGATGGACGCTTATTGGCGTGCCGCCAATTATTTGTCGGTCGGGCAAATCTATTTGCTGGACAATCCCTTGCTGGACAACCCCTTAAGTTTGGAACACATCAAACCGCGCCTGCTGGGGCATTGGGGAACCACGCCAGGGCTTAACCTGATTAACGTCCATCTCAACCGCCTGATTAATGTTTACGACCTTAATATGATTTTCATCTGTGGCCCAGGCCACGGCGGTCCGGCGATGGTGGCGAACGCTTGGCTGGAAGGCACTTACAGCGAGTATTACCCGAACGTGTCGCTGGACAAGGCCGGTATGCAAGTGCTGTTCAAGCAATTCTCTTTCCCAGGCGGCATCCCCAGCCATGTGGCACCGGAAACGCCCGGTTCCATCCACGAAGGTGGCGAATTGGGCTACGCACTTTCCCACGCCTTTGGTGCGGTTTTCGACAACCCTGATCTGATCGCCTGTTGTGTGGTGGGCGATGGCGAAGCCGAAACCGGCCCGATGGCGGCGGCTTGGCATTCCAATAAATTCTTAAACCCTGCCGTTGATGGTGCGGTGTTGCCGATTTTGCATTTGAACGGCTATAAAATTGCCAATCCAACTATCCTCAGCCGCATCGACGAAGATGAACTTATCAGCTTGTTCGACGGCTACGGCTACCGCCCGTATTTGGTGGAAGGCCATGATCCTGAAATTGTCCACACCCGCCTAGCCAGCGTGCTTGACCAATGCATTGAAGAAATCAAAGCCATCCAATTGCGCGCCCGCAGCGGCGAAGTGACACCGAGGCCAACTTGGCCGATGGTGATTTTGCGCACGCCCAAAGGCTGGACAGGTCCTGTGGTGGTGGATGGCAAAAAAACCGAAGGTTCGTGGCGTTCGCACCAAGTGCCGTTGGCGAATATGGCGGAAAAGCCCGAGCATGTCGGCTTATTGGAAAACTGGCTAAAAAGTTACCGTCCCGATGAGTTATTTGACGAATACGGCGCACCTGCCGCCAAATTGCGTGAATTGGTGCCGAAAGGCCATAAACGCCTGAGCGACAACCCTCATGCCAACGGCGGTTTGTTATTGCGTGATTTACGGATGCCTGATTTCCGCAATTATGCTGTTGAGATTCCCGCACCGGGTGCCATCGACGAAGAAGCGACACGGATCATGGGCCGGTTTTTGCGCGATGTGATGCGGCAAAATCTGGAGCAGGGCAATTTCCGTATTTTTGGCCCGGACGAAACCGCCTCCAACCGCTGGGATGCCTTGTTTGAAGTGACCAACCGCGCGTGGATGGAAGCCATCCATAGCGATGACACCAGTTTGGCGAACGACGGTCGGGTCATGGAAATCTTAAGCGAACACACGTGCCAAGGTTGGCTGGAAGGCTATTTGCTGACGGGTCGGCACGGCTTTTTTTCGTGTTATGAAGCCTTTATCCATATTGTCGATTCCATGTTCAACCAACACGCCAAGTGGTTGAAAACCTGTAACCGCATCCCTTGGCGCAGGCCGGTGGCTTCGCTGAATTATCTACTGACCTCGCATGTCTGGCGGCAAGATCACAATGGCTTTTCGCATCAAGACCCTGGCTTTATTGACCATGTCGTCAACAAAAAAGCCGAAGTGATCCGCGTGTTTTTACCGCCCGACGCCAATACCTTATTGTCAGTGACCGACCATGTTTTGCGCAGCCGCAATTATGTCAACGTTATCGTCGCCGGCAAACAACCCGCGCCGCAATGGCTGGATATGGATGCGGCGGTCAAGCATTGCGAAGCGGGCATCAGTGTGTGGGATTGGGCCAGCAATGATGCTGGTGAAGCCCCTGATGTGGTCATGGCTTGTGCGGGTGATGTACCCACCTTGGAAACCTTGGCGGCGGTCGATTGGCTGCGAAGTGAAGTGCCGGAACTGAAAATCCGCGTCGTCAATGTTGTCAATTTGATGAAATTGCAGCCCAAAAATGAGCATCCCAATGGTTTGTCCGACACCGATTTTGACGACTTGTTTACCTTGGACAAACCCATCATTTTTGCCTACCACGGCTATCCGTGGCTGATCCACCGCCTGACCTACCGCCGCAACAACCACGCCAATCTCCATGCCCGTGGCTATAAGGAAGAAGGCACCACTTCCACGCCGTTTGATATGGTGGTCATGAACGAATTGGACCGCTTCCATCTGGCAATGGATGTTATTGACCGCATTCCGGCTTTGCAGCATAAAGCGGTTTATCTGAAACAGGCTTTACGGAATAAATTGGTCGACCATAAGCATTACATCCGCCAATACGGCGAAGATATGCCTGAAATCCGCAACTGGCGTTGGCCTTCTGCCCATACCTTGCCGAAGGATGAGGGTACAACCGATGAAGCAGAAGCCTTCAGTTAAATCATGGCAATTGGCAAAGCGTGACGGGTGATCGGAAATCTGTTTGCAGCGATGTAAACTTTTCATAGGATTTCCGCTCTATCCCCTAGTAAATTTCCTATAACAGCCCGATAAAACGGGCTATTTCACTGGTAAAAACATGATAAACACTTTATTTACCCCGCTGCAAGTTGGCGCGTATACACTTCCCAACCGTATCATCATGGCGCCGTTGACACGTATGCGCGCGCCGCAAGCGACCCCGACCGATTTGATGGCCACTTACTACCGCCAGCGCGCCAGTGCCGGGTTAATCATTACCGAAGCCACCGCCATTTCGCCGCAAGCGATTGGTTATCCGAATATTCCTGGCATTTTTACCGAAGAACACGTAGCCGCTTGGCAAAAAATCACTTCGGCTGTCCACGCCGAAAATGGCACGGTGTTTTTGCAGCTCTGGCATGTAGGACGCATTTCCCATCCCGACTTCCACGGCGGCGAACTGCCGGTTGCACCTTCTGCCATTGCCCCGCAAGGCCAAGCGGTCACATTCAATGGTATGCAAGCTTTTGTAACGCCACGCGCTTTGGCTTTGGAAGAATTGCCCAGCATCGTCAACCAATATCGTTACGCGGCTCAATTGGCAAAAGCGGCAGGTTTTGATGGCGTGGAAATCCACAGTGCCAACGGTTATTTGCTCGACCAATTCCTGCGCGATGGCAGCAACCAGCGCACAGACAGCTACGGCGGTTCTTTCGAAAACCGCTACCGCTTATTGCAGGAAGTCACCCAAGCGGTGGTGGATGTGTGGGGTGCGGATAAGGTCGGCCTGCGCCTTTCACCCAGCGGTACGTTTAACGATATGAGCGATTCCGATCCAACCGCGTTGTTCACTTACGTGGTCGAACAATTGAACAGCTTTAACTTGGCTTATTTGCATTTGGTAGACGCGCTGGAATCGGACATCCGCCACGGTGCCAAAGTGGTCGATTTGGCGGTACTGCGCGCCGCGTACCAAGGCTGTTTGTTGGTTTGCGGTGGTTATGACCAGGCGCGAGGCCATCAGGCCATTGCCGACGGCTTAGCCGATGCCGTTGCTTACGGCGAGTTGTACATTGCCAATCCTGATTTGGTCGGACGATTCAAGCAAAATGCGCCGTTAAATAAGCCCGATGCATCAACTTACTATGGGGGCGACGAACACGGTTATACCGATTATCCGTTTTTGACTTAAGACAAAGCTGCTCTTTCTAAAAGTCGGGTGTTTTGCAGGGTTGCTTAAGGCATGACACATAAAATTAACGGATACTGCCCAAACTTAAGATACTGGCGCATTTTGTGCTTTAGCGGTTGATTATTAAGGAGCTGCAAAAAATTATTTTTGTCGTTTTGTAGGCAAGCATCAGCAAACGCTAAAACTTATTGATGCAAAACCCATCACATAAAAAGGCTAAATGTTGATGCAGTGCGTAAATTAATGGATAATTACGCGTTTTTTAACGTATTTATATTGTTTTATTATGCAAATTACGATGCTTAAAGCAAAATTACATAGGGCAACCGTAACCCGTTCGGAGTTGGGTTATGAAGGCTCTTGCGCGATTGATAGCGCGATCCTTGATTTATCAGGCATCAGAGAATACGAACAAATCCAAATTTACAACATCAACAACGGTGCGCGTTTTACCACTTATGCCATTCGTGCCGAAGCCGGTACAGGCATTTTTTCGGTAAATGGTGCGGCGGCACGTTTGGCCTGTCCTGGCGATTTGATTATTGTCTGTGCTTATGCAGTATTAGATCAGCAAGAGGCCGATAGCCACTCGCCGACACTGATTTATTTTAACGAGAAAAACGAAGTCGTCCGTTCCGCTTCGGCGATTCCTGTCCAACCTGCCTAAAATTACCCTTGTTTTGCCGTTGGGTAATCCACGGCAACTGCCTATCCAGTTGTGAGCTGCGGTCATCATGACCGCGCCACTTACAGTTAAAGCCATAACCGTTGTCGTACAGATTGCATACAGCAACGCTTGTCTGTATCCTCCCTAGCCATGCAAATACATCTGATTTCAGTCGGCAACCGTATGCCCAGCTGGGTGCAGTCCGGTTATGAAGAATACGCCAAACGCTTGCCCCGCGAGTGCGAACTGGTATTAAAAGAGATACCTGCCGGTAAGCGCGGCAAAAACAGTGATGTTGCACGCATTGTCAAAGACGAGGGCGAACGCATGCTGGCTGCCATGCCGTCCGCTGCGCATGTGGTCACCCTGGATATTCCGGGCAAGTTGTGGACGACCGAAGAATTGGCGCAAGCCCTGCAAGCTTGGCAAAACCTAGGCCAACCCATTGCCCTGATGGTGGGTGGCCCTGAAGGATTGGCTGACGCCGTCAAAGATAAGGCGCGGCAATCTTGGAGCTTGTCACGTCTGACCTTCCCGCATCCTTTGGTGCGGGTCGTGGTTGCCGAACAGGTGTACCGCGCTTGGAGCCTACTTAACAACCATCCTTATCATCGCTAATGTCCGCACAGATTATCTTGGCTTCCGCCTCGCCCCGCCGTCGTGAACTGCTTGAACAAATCAATGTCCGTTACCGCGTCCATGTCGCCGATATTGACGAAACGCCGCTGGTTGGCGAGCCACCTTTGGCTTATGTCCAACGCATGGCGGCAGAAAAATCCTTGGCTTGCCAAATGCGTATCGGCAGCGATTTGCCAGTGCTGGCGGCGGACACCACCGTTGTACAAGACGGGCTGATAATGGGCAAACCGCAAAACCAAGCCGAGGCTTTGGCTATGCTGGCGCGCTTGTCCGGCAAAAGCCATCAGGTTTACACGGCGGTTTCTTTACGAGGACTTGAACATGGTCAAGTTGTTAGCGTCACAGAGGTGACGTTTAAAACTTTAACTGAAGCCGAAATGCTGGCGTATTGGCAAACCGGTGAACCGGCCGATAAAGCAGGCAGCTACGCCATCCAAGGTCGTGGCGCCTTATTTGTTGCATCCATTAAAGGGAGCTTTTCGGGTGTGGTCGGCTTGCCGCTGTTTGAAACTGCCGCTTTATTAACCCAACAAGGTATTCCCGTATTGCATGAGTGAAGAAATTTTAATCAACGTCACCCCGCCGGAAACCCGCGTTGCGGTCATTGAAAACGGCGTGTTGCAAGAGCTGATTATCGAACGCACCCGCGAACGCGGTTTGGTCGGTAACATCTACAAAGGTGAGGTGTGCCGAGTTTTGCCGGGGATGCAGGCGGCGTTTGTCGATATTGGCCTGCCACGGGCGGCGTTTTTGCATTTGTCGGACTTATGCGCCAAAGATTTGGAAAAGAAAGGTTCGGAAAATATCGAGCATTACCTGCACGAAGGTCAAAACTTAGTGGTGCAAGTGGTTAAAGACCCGCTGGGCAGCAAAGGCGCGCGCCTGACGACAGAAATTTCCATCCCGTCGCGTTTTCAAGTTTATATGCCGTACTCCAGCTCGTCCGGCGTATCGCAGCGTATTGAACAAGAAGCCGAGCGCTTGCGCCTGAGGACTTGTCTGGACAATTTCCGTAAAGAAAACCAATGCGGCGGTTTTATTGCCCGTACCGCTGCCGAATGTGTGGAAGAATCGGTATTGCTGGCGGATATGACTTTTCTGGTCAAATTATGGGAATCTATTTTCGCCAAAATTCCAGAAGCCAAGCCCAAACAGCTCATCCATAAAGACTTGCCGTTAAGCGTCAGAACCCTAAGGGATGTGTACAAAGAAGGCATTGAGCGGATACGGGTCGACTCACGCGAAACTTACCTGCGTTTGCTGGAGTTTGCCGAGGTGTTTGTGCCGGAAATTGTGCCGGTGGTTGAGCATTATGCCGGCGAATGTCCGGTGTTCGACATCTACAGTGTCGAAGATGAAATCAAAAAAGCCTTGGAACGCAAAGTTAAGCTCAAGTCTGGCGGGCATTTGGTGTTCGACCAAACAGAAGCGATGACCACGGTTGATGTCAATACCGGTGGGTATGTCGGCGGGCGCAATTTGGAAGAAACGATTTTCAAGACCAATTTGGAAGCCGCGCAAACCATTGCCCGGCAATTGCGCCTCCGCAATTTGGGCGGCATTATCATCATCGATTTCATCGACATGAAAAGCGATGAGCATAAACGCCAAGTGTTGCAGGCCTTGGAACGCAACTTGGAAAAAGACCGCGCCAAAACCAAGATCACCGAAGTGTCGGTATTGGGTTTGGTGGAGATGACCCGCAAGCGTACCCGCGAAAGTCTTGAACATATTCTCTGCGAACCGTGCAGCGCTTGCGGCGGGCGCGGCGTGTTGAAGACTGCTGAATCGGTGTGTCTGGAAATTTTCCGTGAAATTATCCGCGAAGTGCGTTTGTATAAAGTCAAAAACCTGTTGGTGCTGGCTTCAAATGGCGTTGTGGAGATGTTGCTGGATGAAGAAGCCGATATGCTGGCTGAATTGGAGACTTTTTTGGGTGTGCAAATCAAGTTTCGGGCGGAAGCCGAGTACAACCAGGAGCAATACGATGTTGTGCTGCTGTAAATTCCCCGCCTTTTCGAATTGGGCTAAACTTTGCCCTTCTGTCCATTGCCTTTGTTCTGAGTGATCCACCATATAACGCGTGCCACGCGGCATCTCATTTTTTGGACTTTATTGGCTCTGGCAATCAGCCTGACGGCGGTGCGCCTGAGTTTGTCCAGCATCGAAAGTTACAAAGCCTTGCTTGCCGAAGAGGTGTCCGAAAAAGTCGGCTTGCCGGTCAAAATTGGGCGTTTAAGCGCAAAAATGCGCGGTTTCAACCCCGAGCTTTTGCTGAAAGACATCACCTTCGCCGATGCAGCTGATAAACCCGTTATCCAGCTGAAAGAAATCCGTCTGGGCATTAATGTTTGGGATGTGCTGCAAACCCGCGCTTTGTTGCCGTCCACATGGGTTTCTTTAGTGGGTGTCAAGCTCACCATCATCCGCAAAGCCGACGGCAGCATCGGTGTTGCCGGTTTAAAAGCCTCCGAAGGTGATCCTCTCTGGCTTCTACAAGGCCGACAATACGAGCTGTTGCACAGTGAAATCACTTGGCTGGATGCCAAGCTGCATGCCCGCCCGCTGACCATCAAACCGGTCGATATGGCGATCTTTAACGATGGCGACCAACACCGTATCAATATGTTGATGCGCTTGCCGGAAACATGGGGAAAGTCTTTACGGGTCAGCATGTCGCTAAACGGCAACTTCTTCCAGCCAGCAGCGGTGACCGGGCGGGTGTTTGTCGATGGCGACCAGTTGAATTTGCCGCAATGGTTGGCAAGCTATCTGCCCGAATCGGTCAAGGTGGCATCGGGCGTGGGTAGTTTGCAGGCGTGGTTAAAGCTGGAAGCCTCACAAGCAGTGACCTTAAAGGCCAAAGTCGATTTGCAGAAGCTGAAAATAATCAATAAAAATAATGTGTTGCTGCCTGTAAGTAGCTTGCATACCGGTTTGCAATGGACGCATAAAGGCCATTGGCAGCGGGCTGATTTTAAGGATTTGCAATGGAGTGACGTCGGTCAGCCAGCCCAAAGCTTTCAAACCCGTTTCAGTATTGGCGCGGCGCAAAATCCGCAGGATGGACGTTGGCGGCAACTGGCTTTGGTTGCCGATCAGTTAGATTTACAAGCGTTGGCGGCTATGGCGCAATTTGCCGATGGCTTGCCTGAAGCTTATCAAGCCGTCTTGGCGCAGGCGCAACCGACTGGCCTGCTGCAACAAGTCCGCGCTTTTGTGGATGCTGAAAAGGCCCAGTTTGCCGTGACCGGTCAATTTAACGGTTTGGCAATGACGGCTACTGAAAACCTACCAGGCTTTAGTAGTTTGTCCGGTCAGTTGCAGGGTACCGAGCAAGCCGGTTTTATCGACTTGGCTATGGAAAAAACCCGCTTGTCGATTCCTGCCGCTTTGCCAAAACCGTTGCCGTTGGAACATTTGAAAACACGTCTGCATTGGCGGCAACAAACCCACGATTGGCAAATCTCCACACCCGAAATGGAACTGGTCTTACCCCATCTGACGACCCAAAGCCGGTTTTGGCTGCATTTGCCAAAAACAGATAAACCACCGTTTTTAGATTTCAAAATGCAATTTGCCAGCGATGACACCGGCCCGCTGAGGGATTATTTGCCCATCAAAATCATGAAAGAAGATGACATTACTTGGTTTGGTCGGGCCTTTCCAAGCGGTGTGGTTAAAAACGGCGAATTGCAGTTTGCCAGCCATTTGGACAAATTCCCTAATAAACCCGACGAAGGTTTGTTCCATGTGCAATTGGATGTTGAGAAATTACAATTGATTTATGCGCCGGAATGGCCTGTCATGACCGACATTGTCGGCAGCGTCTTTATCGACAATCGCATACTCCGATGCGAGCTGCAATCCGCCAATAGCCACGGATTAAGCTTGGAAAAGTCTACGATGGTCAACCCCAATATGGGGATTAGCAAAACCATCACCATCAAAGGCGGATTGCATGGGGCCATCACCGATGTGTTCGGTTTTTTGCAAGACTCCGAGTTGAAAGACACGACCGCCATGTTTGTCAACGCCTTAACGCCTAAAGGCGACACCCACATCAATGTCGATTTGGAAATACCGCTAGGCGGTATCGGCGATCACCGCGTAGCGGTCAACGCCCAACTGAACGGCGCGGCTTTCAAAGTCAAGCCGGTGGATTTATGGTTGGAACACATTGTCGGTGAGTTGAAATTTACCAGCGATGCCGTCAGCAGCGATAACATCCGCGCCAAAGTGTTTGGTCAGCCCACCGAGATCAAATTCAGCACGCCCAACCCCGACAGTATTTTAATCAATGCCAAAGGTTCGGCGGGCATCGAACAATTGCAGCAGCAATTTAAAATGCCGGGCTGGGAATTGGCGAATGGCGAATTGGCTTACCAGTTGCAGTTGCTGTTGCCCGATAGTGCTGTGGGCGAGACCAACCCGACACACGCCAGTGTGACGATTGAATCGGATCTGCAAGGTGTGGATCTGCGCTTGCCTGGCGATTTGGCAAAGACCCGTACCCAAAAAACACCATTGTGGTTACGGATTGATCTCGATCAGGATCAAGTCTTGCCGATTGCCGTCAACTACGACCAGCGTTTAAAAGCGGCTGTCAAACTTGCCATGCCAGGGCAAACCATACAATCAGGCCATATCCTTGTCGGTAAAGGCGAAGCCCGCCTGCCAGAAAAAGACGGCCTTTGGATTGCCTTCAACCAAACCCCACTAAAAATGGATGAATGGTTAAAGCCGTCGCCGAATGATGTGGAGGAGGGCAATAACAATGCCGCCAATGGCAAAGCGCTGTTGCCTATCATCAAACAAATCCATATCCGCAGCCAAGATGTGCAATGGCAAGACAGTTCCTTAGGCCGTTTGGATATGTTGTTGCAGCCACAAGGCTCTTTTTGGTCGGCGCAAATTGAAAGTGCTTTTGGCTCGGGCACTGCCAAACTGCCGGTTGATTTTCAGGGTAGCGAAAAAGTCAGCCTAAATTTGGACATGCTCAACTTATCGGCCTTAAAGCAATTGCAAACGCCTAATGTTCAAGCCAACTTTTCTTCATCGACCAGCCAAGCCCGCTTTACACCGGCAAATTTGCCGCTCATCAGCATTAAAAGTGCGCAAACTTTATGGAAGGGTTTAGATTTGGGTAGCCTGTCAGTCGAAACTGAACGCTTACCTGACGGTTTGGCTTTCACTCAAGCCGATTTGATGGGCATCCGCCAGCAATTGGCGATGACCGGCGATTGGAAAATTAACAACGGACAATCGCAGAGCCAATGGCGTGGGCAATTGCAAAGCGCGAAAGTCGGGCAATTGTTGAAAGATTTGGGAATCACCAAAGATGTCGCTGAAACCAGCGGCAAACTCGATTTTGCTTTCAATTGGGCCGCCGCACCCCATGAATTTGCCGTTAAAAAATTGATGGGGCAAATCGATGTGCAACTTAAGGAAGGGCGTTTGCTCAGTGTTGAACCCGGTTTTGGGCGCATTTTGGGCATTTTGGCTTTGGAACAATGGACCAAACGCTTGCAGCTGGATTTTAGCGACGTTTTTGGCGAAGGCTTGACTTTTAACGTTATCAGCGGACATTTCGATATGGTCAAAGGGAAAGCCTACAGCAACAATTTGCAGGTCGATGCCGTGCCGGCAAAAATCACCTTAAAAGGCGACACCGATTTTGGAAAACGCATCATGGATTATCAGGTGGAAGTCGTCCCGAAAAGTGCCGATGCCTTACCCATTGCTGGTACAATCATGGGCAAGGTGACATCTATCCTGGCCCGCACATTGACCGGTAAAAACCAAGAAGGCTGGTTTTTTGGCTCGCACTATGAGGTCAAAGGCAAGTGGGATAATCTGGTGGTGATCCCCGAACACGAGAATGATGGCCTACTCCAAAAAACTTGGTCAGGTATTACCACGTTTCCTTGGTTAGGCGAAGCCAATAAAAAATAACAGGGAGATAACAATGAGCAAATGTGCAGCGATCCAAATGGCTTCCAGCCCACAAATTAGCTCCAACTTATTGATTGCCGAGCGGCTAATTGCCGAAGCAGCTAAAGCTGGAGCCGCCTTGGTGGCATTGCCGGAAAATTTTGCCTTAATGGGCGATCATGAACTGGACAAAGTTAAGGTCAAAGAAGCGGACGGCACCGGCCCAATCCAAGATTTCTTAGCCAGCACCGCCAAAAAATACGGTGTTTGGATTGTCGGTGGCACCATGCCGATAGCGGGTGATGCGCCCAATAAAGTCCGCGCCGCCTGTCTGATCTACAACGATCAAGGCGAACGTGTGGCGCGTTACGACAAAATGCATTTGTTTGATGTCAATGTGCCGGGCACAGAAGAAGTCTACCGCGAATCGGATTCCATCGAGGCAGGAGACCAGCCTTTGGTTATTGACACCCCGTTTGGTAAGTTGGGCGTGGCGGTTTGTTACGATCTGCGCTTCCCTGAGTTTTTCCGAAACATGGGTAAACAAGGCGTGGAAATTTTGGTCGTACCGTCGGCGTTCACTGCCGAAACCGGCGCGGCGCATTGGGAATTGCTGCTAAGGGCGCGGGCGGTGGAAAACCTCTGCTATGTGATAGCCCCTAACCAAGGCGGATTCCATAAAAATGGCCGTAAAACTTTTGGGCACAGCATGGTGATCGACCCTTGGGGCATTGTCTTGGATTGCTATAAAACCGGCAATGGTTTTGCCTGTGCCGATATTGATAGGGAGCGCGTGGCAAAAGTCCGCGCCAGTTTCCCTGTATTAAACCACCGTCGTTTGTTTTGTGAATAATATGCCATTGATCTTGAAAGCTGTTGTCATCGTCCTTGTTTTAGCTTCTTGCGGCGGTAAAGACAGCCGTTATCGCGATACCGAACTGTTGGAACGCCCACCCACATTGGCGATTGAAAAAAGCATCGACGAACCCGCCGTTGAACCCGATGTGAGCGTCATCCCTAAAAAATCCAGCAAACCCGGTTTGCGTGATGCGGTGGCGTTTGTTGAATCGGAACCAATGCGCATTACGATACGGCAAGATTACGAAACCGCTTGGCGCAGCATCGGCCTTGCCCTTAAGCAAAGGGAAATTAAGATAACCGACCACAATCGCGAACGCGGTTTATATTATGTCTATTACAGTTCAAAAGGTTTGTTCAGCGTGTTGCTTGCCAGTAAAGACGAACATCATGATGCCAATGTCATGCTGACCGTAGAGCCGGAAGACGGACTCGTGAAAGTGAAGGCAATCCCCGTTACCGTGTCCGATCGGGATGAGGCCGATGGATTTGCCACCAGCGACCAAGAATCCTTATTGCGTGACCTGTACGAAACTTTGCACGACGACTTAAAAGAAGAGTAAAACGTCCGGTTTTCACCGCCCTGCGGTTGTAAGACTGATTTCTTGGAACACTTTCTTATTTGCAAAATGGAACTACTGACACTTGCCAAACAGGCCATCCTTACACCCGCCAGCCTTCAGGACAGCGATATAGAACAAATTATGAACTGCCTGCTCAGCTCGGCGGTGGATGTGGCGGACATTTATTTCCAATCCAGCCATGCCGAATCTTGGGTGTTGGAAGGCGGGATCATTAAAGAAGGCAGCCATAGCATCGAACAAGGTGCCGGTGTGCGTGCCGTGTCCGGCGACAAAACCGGTTTTGCCTACAGCGACCGCATTGAATTGCCTGTATTGTTGGAAGCCGCCAACAATGTCAAAGCCATTGTCCGCCAAGGCCAAAACGCCAGCGTCAAACTACACCCGCAAGCCAGTCCTATCAGCTATTACGCACCGCTCAACCCGTTAAAGTCACTGCAAGACCAGCAAAAAATTGACTTGCTGAACTATGTCGATACGGAAACCCGCAAGCTTGACCATCGCATTGAAGAAGTCATCGTCAGCTTGGTAGGCGTTTACGAACAGGTGCTGGTAGCCAACCATGAAGGCGCATTGGCGGCGGATATCCGGCCTTTGGTGCGCATGAACGTCAGCGTCATCGTGGTGGAAAACGGACGACGTGAGCAAGGCAGCATGGGCGGCGGCGCGCGTAGCGATTACAGCTACTTCTTTGAAAATGACCGCGCTTTAAGCTATGCCCGCGAAGCGGTCAGACAAGCCTTGGTCAATTTGGAAGCGGGTGAAGCGCCCGCCGGCAATATGACTGTGGTGCTGGGTTCTGGTTGGCCCGGTATTTTGTTGCATGAGGCGATAGGTCACGGTTTGGAAGGCGACTTCAACCGCAAAGGCACATCGGCGTTTAGCGGACGCGTCGGCGAACGCGTGGCTTCCAGCTTATGCACCGTGGTGGATGACGGCACGTTAGCGGGTCGGCGCGGCTCACTGAGCATGGACGATGAAGGCACGCCAACACAAAATACGGTCTTGATTGAAAACGGCATTTTAAAAGGCTACATGCAAGACAAGCTCAACGCCCGTTTGATGGGCGTCAAGCCCACCGGCAATGGTCGCCGTGAATCTTACGCCTGCTTGCCGATGCCACGGATGACCAATACCTATATGTTGCCAGGCCAGCACGACCCTGAAGAAATCATCAAATCGGTCAAAAACGGCCTGTATGCGAAAAATTTTGCAGGCGGACAAGTGGACATCACTTCCGGCAAATTTGTTTTTTCCGCCAACGAAGCTTATCTGATTGAAGACGGCAAAATTACCCGCCCGGTCAAAGGCGCAACCCTAATCGGCAACGGCCCGGATGTGCTGACCAAAGTGTCGATGGTCGGCAACGATTTGCAACTGGATACCGGCGTCGGTACTTGCGGTAAAGACGGGCAAAGCGTGCCAGTCGGGGTAGGGCAGCCGACCTTAAAAATCGACAATATTACCGTGGGCGGAACAGGCGTTTAGAGAAAACTCAGTCGGGGGGTGACGAAGGATCCCTAACGATTGCCGCATCGACGTGTTGGGGTTCCTTCGTCACCCCAACCTACACAAAGGGAACACCGTGCAAAACCAAGAACACATCAATCATCTGAAAAACCTGGTCCAAAGCTTGTTGGACGAGGCCAAAAAACAAGGCGCAACCGCCGCCGAAGCGGGATTAAGCCAAGAGGACGGCTTGTCGGTTTCTGCGCGTTTGGGCGAAGTGGAAACCATCGAACACCATTGCGACCAAGGTTTGGGCATTACCGTTTATTTTGGTCAGCGCAAAGGTTCTGCCAGTACCAGTGATTTGTCGCCCGAATCCATCAAAGAAACCGTGAGCGCAGCGTGCAGCATTGCCCGTTACACCAGCGAAGACAGTTTTGCCGGCTTGCCAGACCCCGAACTGCTAGCAACGGAATTTCCCGATTTGGACGTTAACCATCCGTGGGGCATTCATGCCGATGAAGCCATCGCCATTGCCATCGAATGCGAAAATGCCGCCCGCGCTTACCATGCCGACATCAGCAATTCCGAAGGCGCGACGGTCAACACCCACCAAGGTATCCGCGTTTTAGGCAACAGCTTGGGTTTTCTGCAAGGCTATCAATCGACCCGCCACTCGCTTAGCTGTTCGGTATTGGCGCAACGCGGCGACAGTATGCAGCGCGACTACTGGTTTACCGTCGCCCGCAATGCTGCCGATTTGGAAAGCGCCAACGACGTTGGCATAAAAGCCGCTGAACGCACGTTGCGCCGCTTGGAAGCCAGACGTTTGCCCACGCAACAATGTCCCGTGCTGTTCAGTGCCGAAATTGCCACCAGCTTGTTGGGGTCGCTGATTGGTGCCATCAGTGGCGGTGCCTTGTATCGTAAATCTTCCTTTTTGTTGGATGCATTGGATACGCCAATTTTTCCCGATTTTGTCCATGTTTACGAACAGCCGCATCTGCGCGGCGCCTTAGGTAGCGGCAATTACGATGGCGAAGGGGTCGCCACGCAAACCCGCGATCTGGTCAGCGATGGCATCCTGCGTAGCTACGTGCTAGCCAGTTATTCTGCCCGCAAGCTGGGTTTAAAAAGTACAGGCAACGCCGGCGGTGTCCGTAACTTGACGATTACGCCCGGCGCGTTGGATTTTCAAGCTTTGGTGCAACACATGCATACCGGCCTACTGGTGACCGAACTGATGGGGCAGGGCGTTAACAACGTCACCGGCGATTATTCGCGCGGTGCGGCGGGTTTTTGGGTAGAAAATGGCGTGATCCAATTCCCGGTTGAAGAAATCACCATCGCCGGAAACTTAAAAGAAATGTTCAAACAAATTGTCGCTATCGGCAGCGATGTGGATTATCGCGGCAATATCCGCACTGGTTCGATATTGGTCGAAAAAATGTCGGTGGCGGGGGAATAAATTTTCAAGATTTGGAGCAAACCATGTCCGTCAATTTACAAGCTAAAGCTACTTGGATCAGTGAAGAGGAATACCTGGAAGGTGAGTTAATCAGCGAAACCAAGCATGAATATATCGACGGCGAAGTGTTCGCGATGGCGGGCGCCAGCCGTAACCATGAACGCATTGCGGGCAATATTTATCGTCACTTAGGCAACCATTTACAAGGCAAACCCTGCGAACCGTTCAGCTCTGACCTGAAAGTCAAAGTCGGCAGTAAATTTTTCTATCCCGATGCGATGGTGGTTTGTGATGAACCCAACCCGCACAGCTATTACAGCCAATCGCCTACGCTCATCGTGGAAGTGTTGTCGAAAACCTCACGGCGTATGGATGAAACCACCAAACGCATGGCTTACCAAAGCATCCCCACCTTGCAAGAATATGTGCTGATCGAGCAAGATTTTGTCGATGTGGAAGTGTGCCGGAAAAGCCAAGGCTGGGTGTCTGAGCATTATTTCTGGGGCGATAGCGTGAGTTTTGAGTCTGTCGGCATGACCCTGACTGTGGCTGAAATTTATGACCGGGTTGATAATGAAGAAGTGCTGGGGTTGTTGCAAGCCGCATTAAATGAGCCTGGCACAATCGCTATTGAATAATCCCAGATGGGTTTTGATTTGCCGTACAAGCGCCATCTAACTTAAGCGCGTTTATCCGTGTTGGTTGCCTGCCAACATTTTTCTAGCAAAGCCCGGAAGGCTTCATCTTCGGGGATTTCATTGATGTGGCTGTCTGCCAATTCAGCATCGTAAAGTGTTTGACCGCCTTGTTTTAAGGCAGCTTTCAAAATCGCTTCGCTTTCTTCTATTTTTCCCAGCAAAAACAATGTGTAGGCTTGGTTGCCAAGCTTTATCGCTTTATTTTCGTGTGCTGAACGATTGATGGCTTGTTCAAAATGACTTAATGCTGTTTGTAATAGCTGATTGCTTTGTTCCAGATTGTTACGGTGTTTTTTTGCATCTAATAGCAGGATAAAGCCTTTACTGTTTAACGCCTTGGCGACTTGTTCCTGTAAATCCACCGCTGTGGTATTGCCAAAGCGTCCAAGCAGGTCGTCATACGCAGCAATTTCTTCCTCTTGCCGTTGCAATTGTCCCAAGGTAACGCCTTTGTTGACTAATGCCTTGGCGACTTGTTCCTGTAAAGCCACCACTGTTGCATCGCCAAAGCGTCCAAGCAGGTCGTCATACGCAGCAATTTCTTCCTCTTGCCGTTGCAATTGTCCCAAAGCAAAGCCTTTGTTGAATAATGCCTTGGCGACCTGTTCCTGTAAAGCCACCGCCGTGGCATCGCCAAAGCGTCCAAGCAGGTCGTCATAAGCGGCAATGGCTTCCTGAGGCCGTTGCAATTGCCCCAAGGTAACGCCTTTGTTGATTAATGCCTTGGCGACCTGTTCCTTTAAAGCCACCGCTGTGGTATTGCCAAAGCGTCCAAGCAGGTCGTCATAAGTGGCAATGGCTTCCTGAGGCCGATGCAATTGCCCCAAGGCAACGCCTTTATTGACTAATGCGGCGGCGACATCTTCCTGTAAAGCTAAGTCTGTGGCATCGCCAAAGCGTTCCACTAGGTCGTTATAAGCTGCAATCGTTTCCTCAAGACGTTGCAATTGACCCAAAGCAAAGCCTTTGTTGAACATAGAGTGTGATATTAATTCAAGCTGACGTGGTTCTTTGTTGTTTCCATGATGTTGCAGTAATTCATTTGTAACTGTGATGCCTTTTTCTAATGAACCACTAACAAAATAGGCCGTTGCCAAATTCCCTAATAAATAAAAATTTGCCGGAGTTTTATGCAGCCCCTGTTGGGCAATGGCTATAACTTCCTGAAAATCCCCGCGTTGCAGCGATTTACCAATATGTTGCAGATAAATATCGGCATCGTCGGATATTTTTTGGATGGTTTTAGCCAATTGTCGATATGGTGCATCGGTGCTAAATAGATCGCCTTCGTCGACCAGTAAGCGATCGGCAAATGCCAATAATGGATGGTAAGGAATTACCAAGGGCTTTTCGTGGTTAACAGCGCCTTTAAAATCTTTGGCGATTTTTTGCATTTTGTCGAAAAACGGCGTGCCTTTTTCAGTCGGTACAACAGGCACCGGCGAGGCGACTAATATCACTTGCGGGTTTAGCGGTGCGTGTTTGCGGATGGAATCAAACACGCGCTTGGCACCGTCCAAATTTTGCCCGTTTAAGTTGAACACCAGCACGATAATGTCGGCAAGTTGGTGGGTGGCGATGCCGCCGATTTCTGATAAGCCTGTGCGGGAGTCGATGAACACATAATCCGGTTCAAAGCAGTTAATGATATGACCGCGCAGGTTTTCGAGGATTTTGTAGCCTTCTTGTTGGGTGTAAAAATCGTTCCACGTTGAGCCGTTAAGAAAATCCAGATAACCTGCATCCAGATGGCGGCCTGCGGGCATTAGCCAAACTTTGCCTTCATCGTTGGGTTCGCCTCGGCATTCGTGGATGTAGCCATCTAAGGTTTCTGGCGGGCCTTCTTGTAAGCAAGTTTTGATGTATTCACTAAATCCGGCAGGCTTTTTTTCGCCGCTTTTAGGTTTGAAGGCATCAAAATTGAGTAAGCCAGGGGCTTCTAAGTCCAAATCCATCAACACGATTTTTTTACCGCCAGCGGCTAAGGCTCTGGCGCAATTGGCTAAAGCCAGTGTGCGCCCCACGCCGCCTTTGTAGGAATAAAAGGCGACGAAGCGGGTGAGATTGGGGAGGTTTTCTGTGGAAGGGGTCATTTGTTGTTTGTCGCGAATACCAGTTGTGGTTTGCCCATTTGCGCTATGCGGTTGTTATCGATGTATGGATACTCGCGTTTTTGTTTTTGCAAGTTTGGGTTATCGATAATAGTTTTCATTGGCGCGACATCCGCCAAAGCTTCTGCGCCTAAAGCAGACAAAAATAATTCATGGTTTCTACCGCGTTTGAAGCGGTAAATCAGGCCAGCGCTTTCCAATTTTTTGATTTCATTGGAAACATGGTTTTTTTCTTTGCCACAACGTTCGGATAATTTCGTTGGCGTGATGCCAGCTTCTTTTTGGATATGGGTCATCAATAAGCCCGAAACGGTTGATGGCAATACCAAGCGCAATTGCTCCAACGGTTTGCCGCTATCTAAGGCTAAGGTCATTACGTCACCCAATGCCCGCCAACGGTCGCCCGGTTTGCCAGTATTATCAAAATGGTCTGCTAATGCTGACAACTCGCCACAACAGGCTTTGATACGCTGCATGGCTTGGGCATCTTGTTGCAATAAGGCCGAAGTGGCTGCTGCGGTTAACCAAGCCTTTTCGCGGTGTAAAGTGGCTTCATCTTGATTTTGCAGGGCTTTTTTATAGCTATCGCAATGTTCTGTTATTTTGTCCATTGTTCACTTATTTATAAAAATTAGTGTGAATTGAAATTGTATATTACGCAGGGTTCATTGTTATATCAACGTCTACTATGAACAATAATGGATTTATTTTTTGGATTTGCAAGGTATCGTGTTTTTCGGGGCGATAGGCAACCAGCGGTTCTTTGTTACCGTCAGTATTGCAAATAAAAACTGCTGAACTGTGTTCATTGCCTGCTATCCGGCAATTATCTATAAAGCGGCTTAAACCTGCGGACATGGCAGGCACTAAAAACAGCTCAATGGGCATAGTTTTCCAAAGCCCATCACACAAAAAATCCAAGCAAATCGGTGTTGCCACTTTGCCTAAAGCGGAATGGCGGATCACTAAATGGTTGGCGAGCTGGGTTGGTTCAAACGCTGGCGATTTAAGCTTGAAAAGTTTGTAGGTTTCATCGGCAGTCAATGTAAAACGTTGGCGTTTGTCTTGTTGCCATTCAATTTTGCCCATGTGGTTGAAGGCTGTGCAGCGGTTGCTGTAATGGCTGTTTTCTTGGTTTTCAAACACATGGCAAGTGCCAGCGATGACCAAATGGATAACGCGACTGAAGGCGTTGTTTTGCAAAAGCCATTGGCTGATGGTGGTTTGCAAGGTTTTGGTCATCACCAATTCAGGGAAGATGAGGATATGCACGCCGTGTTGATGAGCGGCTGTTAATATCGAAATGATGCGTTCTTGTAATTCTTCCGCATTTTTTGCGCCGCTACACCAAAAGGGAATGCTGCCGTCCAATCGTCCGGCTTCGGTATTATGCTCCCAATCCATATCATTCTTACCCGCATAAGGCGATAGACCGATTTTTAGCTGTTTTTCTGAAAATAGCGTATCGAAAATGTCGCTGCGTCTTATCTGTAGATCGGTGGATAGCTCTATCTCTTGCCAATGGTGGCGCAAGCTTAAAATGCCTTGCGTTCCAAGGCTATAGTTGGGTTTAAAGCGTCGATTTTTAGGTATGGCATTGGCTATCGGGCTGTTGCTTTGTCGAACCAGTAGGAAGCGTGATTGGTTAAGCGTCTGTTCGATATGGCCTGAAAGCAAATGTGGGTGAGGTTGTTGCAAAAAACGCTTATCCCAATCGAGCAAAATTCCGTAGGCAGTCAAATAATCGTCATCGGAAAATTGGGTTTTCGTCAATAATTTCTTGATGTTAGGTTGTTTCGGTAGAAGATGGGTTTGTAGTTGTTTGGGGGCGCAGCGGTTGACACTTTCCGCCAACCGCTGGCTGTCTTTGCAGACAAAACGCACATACAGTTCACACCATTGCGCCAGAAAAGCGTCATCGAACAGCTTATTCATAAGCAAATGGCCTGTTAAGCTTGGATGCCCCGCACAACATCCGCCACCAATTCCGGCCCGCGATAAATCAAGCCGCTATAAACCTGTACCAAGCTCGCACCAGCGGCGATTTTTTCTTGGGCATCTTCAGCCGTTAAAATTCCGCCAGCGGCGATGATGGGGATTTTTCCGCCCAATTCCGCCGCCAAGCCGCGAACCACGTACGTCGATTTCTCTTTGACAGGCGCACCGCTTAAGCCGCCCGTTTCGTTGGCAAGCGGGTGGTTGGCGATGGCGTCGCGTGCGATGGTGGTGTTGGTGGCGATCACGCCGTCTATGGCGTATTCCAATAATAATCTGCCGATGTGGCTGATTTCTTCATCCGTTAAATCGGGGGCGATTTTAACCACTAGCGGCACATAACGGCTGTGTTCTTGTTGCAGTTTGAGCTGTTCTTCCTTCAATTGCGCGATGAGGTTTTTGATTTCATCGCCTTGTTGCAATTGGCGCAGGTTTTGGGTGTTGGGCGAGGAAATGTTGATGGTGATGTAACTGGCATGTGGATAGGCTTTGCGTAGGCCGATCAGGTAATCATCGGCGGCATTAGCGATGGGCGTGTCGAAGTTTTTGCCGATGTTGATACCTAATATGCCTTGGTATGGTGAGTTTTTGACTTGTTCCAGCAGATGGTCGATGCCCAAATTATTAAAGCCCATACGGTTGATGATGGCTTGATGTTCGGGCAGGCGGAACAAGCGCGGTTTGGGGTTGCCCGGCTGTGGGCGTGGTGTGACGGTGCCGATTTCGATAAAGCCGAAACCTAAAGCGGCGAGCGCATCGATATAATCACCGTTTTTATCCAAACCTGCAGCCAAGCCGACGGGATTTTTTAACGTTAAGCCCATGATGGTGACGGGCTTGTCGGCTAATGGGGGATTGGTCAAGCGGCTTAAGCCGGTTTGATGCGCGGTTTTGAGCAGTTTTAAGGTGACTTCGTGCGCGGTTTCGGGATCTAGCGAAAATAATAATGGGCGAAGCAGCGGGTAGATATTCATGGTGTCGTTGTTGGCGGGTTGCGGGCGGATAGTGGATGCCGATTTGGGTTGGGCGAACCGCTTAACAGTGAAGCGGTTGTTGCGGGGCTTGCGCTAAGCCGTTGTTGTTTTGGGCTTGTTTCCAAGCTATTTTTGTAGGGAAAAATAGCTTGGATGAATGGGCTGGTTAAGGTTTGGCGGGTGTGGTGTCAATATCTAACGGATCAAGGTCGTCTTTGGTATTGCCATCGTTAATTAAGAATTCGCGGCGTTGTTTGTAGCTGCTTCTAATAAAGTCGTAATGGTCTTCGCCGCTGGCTTCATTGACGATTTTTTCGGTGGTCAGCAAATTGGCGCGGGTGTCGATGATTTCAATGGCTCTTGCCCCGTAGACGGCGGCATTGGCTGTTGTGCCGCCAAAGATGGACACGTAGGTGAGCGGGTTGAACATGGCGTCGCCAACCAAGCCGGCGGCATCACGCGGGGAGCTTGGCCCCCAAAACGGTAAGACAAAATAGGAGCCGGAGGGTACGCCCCAAACGGCAAGGGTTTGTCCGAAATCTTCGTTGTGTTTGGTGAGGTCAACCGCATCAGCGACATCGATCAATCCGCCCAAGCCCAGTGATGAGTTAATCAGCAAACGTCCGGCATCGGCGCTGCCTTGGCTGAATTTTAATTGCAGGAAGTCGTTGATGGTGACGCCAATGTCATTGACGTTGCTGAACAGGTTGCTGACGCCTTGGTCAACAAAACTAGGCGTGATCTTTTGGTAGCCTTGGGCAATCGGTTTAAGCACCGTTCTGTCAACACTGTCGTTGAATGCCTGTAGATTTTTGTTCCATCCTTGAAAGTGTTGGTCTTCGTAAGTTGCGCTGGGCGTGGCGGCGCAGCCTTGTAAAATCGCGGCGGCGATCAGGCTACAAAATAGCGGGTGGGGGCGGTTAATACGCAACATTTTTACTCCCTGCATGGCTAGCATTTATATTAATTAGGTTTGTTCTAGCCAAAATATTGATGTGGGGCTTAAATGCGGGCATTATCCGTATCAAGGTACTTCGGCGATTGGCTAATTTTAACATTAGAAAATCAATCCGTGGGGGCTTAATTCAAGCACTTATGTCGTTTTCCACACAGGCTGTGGATAAGTGTGTGCATAACATCTGGATAAGGCTGCTAAGTGTCCGTTCCTGTTAAGGGATTCTTGGATTGTAGTCTTTTTGTACGTTTTTTTAAGTTATAAAAATCAATTGCTTGTGTTGTTTGTCTGGTTTCACGGAAGAAAATGATGGCGTTGCTAAGCCATTGATCTAAGAATTTCACCATTGTGCATAAGCAAAAGGGATTAGTACGTTTTGCAAGTCTTTTTTATCTTTTTTCCCCTCTAAATAAAGCCAAAGCCATGTTAATTTTTATTGTGTTGAGTTTAGTTTTGTGTGTCTTGGTGCAAATAGGCAGTCCATTCTTGGATTATTTGCAGGATTCTCTGGTGATGTACGCGTGCTTGGGCGTTGCGTTGCTTTGCTTTTTAGGGGAGCTGTCAAAAAAATTGCCTAATTATCTTTGTTACGATGGTTTTTCGGCGGCGGCGTTGGTGCTGTGGTTTGCCTATTGGAAGCCGGATTTTAATGATGATTCGCCGATTTTCTTTTTCTTTCCGCTGTATTTTGTTTTTGTCGGCAGCTTTATGACCTTATACCTGTTGGCGCAAGTCGATAAGATCGATAAGGAAACTTTGCGTTACATGCAAGGCTATCTTAGCTATACCACGTTGCTGAAGCCTTGGTTGGTGATGCCGGGTGTGTTGGCAAGCTTAGCGTTTACTGAACACTATTTGCTTTTTCCGGTGATGATGACTTTGTTGATGATACGTTTTGCTTTCGCAAGCTGTATGGAACGCAAACCGGTTTAGGTTTAGGTTTGGGCGGTAGCGGCAGGTTTTGGAGCCTGCCGCACGGTATGGACGGGGTTAACTGCGTCGATAACGGGTTTTTGACGCTTTGCCTTTGCTGGCTAGTTTGGTTTTGACAATCGCTTTATGGCTATGGCTGGGCGCTTTTTTACTGCTGGCAAAATGGCTGACAGAATGTTTGCTTGCTTTGCTGTGTTTGCTTGCAGAGTGCTTAACTGCCGATACTTTTCTTACATGATGGGCTGCGCTTCTGGCAGGGCTTGGGCGATTTACCAATACTGTGGAGGCGTGGTTGCCGCAACCCAGCAGATAAGGTGCTGATCCGGCATAAGAACTGGTCAGGCTGGTGATGTTTTTGCCTATGCCGTAAGGATTGGCGAAGCCGTTATCCATCATGCGCGTCATCAACTGATAACGTTCTGCGCTGGTCATACCGCCCATGACGACGCCAATCAAGTGCCGGCCATTTTGTGAAGCCGAAGAAATTAAGTTGTAGCCAGAGCCGCAAGTAAAGCCGGTTTTCATGCCTTCTGCGCCGGGATATTTGGCGGTGAATTTGTTGATGCCGGGCATTTCACGGCCTTTAAAGTAAAAGCTATGGGCGGCAAAATAAGGGTAGTAGTTGGGGAAATGGCGTTGGGTTTTCCAAGCCAACATCGCCATATCGCGCGGGGTGGTTACTTGCCAGTCATGAGGAAGGCCCGTGGCGTTCATGAAATGGGTGTCGAACATACCCAGATCATGCGCTTTTGCGGTCATTTTGACGGCAAAATTCACTTCGCTACCGCCGATATGTTCGGCGAGCACAACAGAGGCATCATTAGCTGAGCGGGTAATTAAGGCCAAGATGGCTTCTTCAACAGTGATGGTTTCGTTCGTCCGCAACCCTAGCTTGCTGTTGGGTTGCCGTGCGGCGTTAGGCGAGGCGGTCATCCGGTCGTTCAGGCTAATCAGGCCGTCGTTCAGTGCCGAAAAAGTCATGTACAACGTCATCACTTTGGTCAGCGAGGCCGGAAACCAAGCGTGGGTGGCATTGGTTTCGTAGATGACACTGCCATCGCTGGCGTCAATCAAAATGGCGGCATGATGGGCAGCGTGGCTGCTTGTAGAGACCGTGAGGAAGATAGCGGTCAGGACAATAGTCAGGAAGGATTTAAGATTCGACATTGACGGATGGAAATAAAGTCAAAATTAAAAATATACAGTTACGTGTGGGTACTGTGGTGGCAGTGCGGAAGAGCAGAATTACAAAATCGGTTTGTGAAGATAAAACAAACGGCTAGGCACAAGCCAGTTTTATCTAAGGTTTTAATTTTTCAAAAGGCTGTATTTCAGTAGGCGGAAGCCTCTGTTTTTTAAAAGCTTACGGTTTATGGGTCAGGGCATGACAGGCAAACGGGGCATTGTTTTCGCAAATCCCCCAATAACGCCCGACATCACCTTCACTGTTTGGCTTCCAGTTTTCTGAAAAAGCTTCAAAGACGGTACCGGTGATGCCTTTGGCTTGTAACTTTTTAAAGGTGGACTGCACTACCAGCGCTTGGTTTTTCTGGCTGGCTTTGACACAGGCCTGTCCGCTGTTTTTATTGGCGACGCTTAGGCCATCCGGGCCGTTGGGCCAGCCAAATTCGGTAATGACAACTTCTTTACCTGGATAGGCGCGTTGCACTTCTTCAACACGGGCCAAGTGGAAATCGGCGGCTTTTTCGGCGGGTACACAAGTGTGCAGGCTGGAATGGATGCTTTCCCACCACGGAAAGATGTTAATGCCTATCCAATCGACTTGCGCGCCAAATTGGGTTTGTCCGCAAGGTTGCGAGCGGTTGCACCATTCCCACCACGTATCAATAGTGGTGACAGGTTGCTTGACGCCCGCTTCCCGCAAACCTGCCAGGCAGCGGCTGATTTCGCCATCAAACGCATAATCATGGCGTGTCCTGACTTCCGAACCGCAGCTTAATTTGATGATGGTTTTTGGGTAGGCTTTGGCAACGGCGATGCCTTTGCTGATCGATTGCGAGTTGACGGCGGGGTCTTTGTCGATCCAAAGGATGGCAATGACTTTGATTTTTCGGGCTTCGGCGGCGGCAAAGGTGTAATCGAGGCCATTAAGCACGCCGTAAGTCATAATGCAGCGGAAAGGTGTTTTTTTTATTAGGGTATCCAGCAGCTGGTCGATCAATTGTTTTGAAGGGGCTGGGCCATAGTCGGGGCTTAGTGTGCCGACATAAGGGCTAAACGCCACACACTGCATGGGTTTTGCGGCGTGTGGCGTTTTTGTTTGCGCATAACTGTTGTGTAGGCTGAATAACGGTAGCAACAAAAGAGGCCATAGCCAATGCTTAGCTTTACAGGGAAGGGTCATGATGGGTTTTTAGGGTCCAAAGTAAGCGCTATGCGGTAAATCATGGATATATGGATGAATTATAGCTGCAAATCTGTTGGATGATGGTACGGATATTCTTGTGTTACTGCAAAATAAATGTGAAATACCCGACAGGGGGTTCCTGTGAGTGGTATTGGGTCTAAAGGGAAAACCTGTGGTGTTTAGTGGTCGGGTCTGGATAGGCTATGCGGTATCCAAACGGCTTTATTGGCATTGTGATAAGACAAGAGCACGCCGTTGTCGGCTGCCGCCAGCAAAGGTAATGCTGACGGGCCGGTTGCCCAGCCAAATTGGTCGGGCGTCAGCATGGCGGTTTTTACATTGTCGCCCAGTCCATAAACATGCAGACGCAAAAAGTCATCCATGACGTATAAAGTGCTGGAATCGGGGCTGAATGCTAAGTTTGCCACTTGCGGCGCAATAACTTTGGTGGCTTGTGTGTCGGTGTCGGTCGTGGCAAGCGTGCCGTCATTTTTCCAAATATGGAGTGTATAGACAATGCTTTGGTTGCCGCCAGACTCTTCCATGCCAAAGGCAAACCACGCATTATCAGGGCTGGTTGCGCAGTGGCTGGAAATGGAATGGCTGCCTGGAGCCAGTTTTTGCGGAACGTCCAGTTTAAGCACTTCCTTTTCGGTGGAGCTGTAAGTGCCTGCCAGCTCTATTGTGGACGTACCACAATAAAACACCTGTTTGCCGTCGTCGGAAAAATGCGAGGGTTTGAAGTTAATGGTATCGGCAAAAAGGTAGTCGTTCAGCTTTTGTGGTTGTTCGCCAAGCGTCCACTGTTCCAGCCGGTCGTAGGCGTGTACGAAAAGGCTTTCATTATCGCCGTCAAAGCCCATGTGCTGGTAGCTGGCGGGCAGGCCGTAGCCAGAAGCCGGTATTTCCCTTGGCACAATAATCGGTTGGATGGTTTGTTCGGCAGCGTCAGGGTCGCTGTCCAGCGTGCCTAAAGGGTAAATGGCAACATTCATGTCTTCGCTGCCGACTAAAAGATAAGCTCCGTTCGGGCTGAACATTTGGTACTTTGTCCATGCAGAAGCGGGTTCACCGGTAAGGGTTGCCAGCAAAGCGCCCTTATCGAGGTTATAGATTTTGATCGTGTGTTCGAAGCGTTCGCCTTTTTCCCTGACAGCAAGCAAATCCCCTGAACGGCTGAGCGATGCTTTGCCTTCCAAGTTTTTTACAGACCAGCGTCCATTGCCTGTTTTGACATCCCAAACATCAACACCCGCCGTTGACAAGGTGACCGCTGTGCTGCCATCAGGCGTGACGGCAAGGCCGTAAAGGGATGTGCTGCTTTCCAATTGGAAAGTGACAGGGCTATTAGGATCGCGTTCTTGAACCCAATACAACTGGGTTGGATTTGACTTAAACAGAAAACCAAGTGCTTGTTGACCGGCATAAAAGCCAAATGCCCATAACAGCAACAGCATCACATTGACGGATTCACGGCCTTGTTTATAAATTCGCCAAGCCGCCATTAGGGCAGTAAAAGCTATGCAAATGAGTAAGCTATAAATAGTTGCCTGGGACATTGTGCTTGCCTCTACTCGATTGGTGGCGATAGGGATGCGCTGGACCTGATGCCAGTCCAGCGCGGATAACAACCTTTAAGCGATCTCTTCAACGACAGGTTGCTCGGCTTTCAGCAAATCAGCAACCAACGCCACGTAAGCCTGCAATTGCGGGGTCACTGGAATTTTCCAAGCCCTGCCCACAACATACGCCATTATATTGGTTAACCAAGGGCGGTTAGAACGAGCGTGTTGCAGGTTGAAATGATAAGACTCCCCGTCAGTGCTGATGGAAAAGTCTTCCAGCCAGACTTCAATCGCTTCGGATTCCCCGTACAGCGTGGTTTTTGCATAGACTTTGCGGGTGTCCAGATCGACACTAAAGTCGCTTAATTCGGCGATGCCCTTAAGCACTTTGTTGGCTACCCAAACGACCATTGATTTTGGTGTCCATTTGACCGCCATTTTGATTAAACGAGTTTTATAACTCATGCTTGCCCCTGTTGTTATTGTGGTTGGAATTGTTGTTTTACTGATCAGCTATTTTAGTCTTTATTAGGAAAATCAAAAAATGATCGTAGCTTTGGATGGGCTGTTTAGGAAAAACCTTTCGAATATACCGTAGCCCAAATGCATTTGGTCATTATCAAAAAAAGCCTTTAGAAAAATAAGTTACCGATGCAAAGGCGTAAAAAATGGAGTAGCGGTTAAATTTATAGTGATGATAGATAATTCATCATAGGGTAGCAGAAGAAACCACCGGCTACCGATGTCAGGCTTGTGAAAGCACTGATTTATATTACCCCTTAACATTTACCAAACCACATAGGATCAAGCACCTATTCAAAAAAGCCATTTAAGTCCCACGAAATTATGAAAGAGATTGGTCAATTCTTATGCCGTTTTAGCAAACTTGAAAAACAAGGTAATGGCACGAAAATTGATAGTTATTCTAAATTGGGCTTTTTGTTGCGGATAAAACCGATTTTTAGGGCATATCACACACTACAGTATGGCAAATCACCTGTTTTTAATTTCATTCAATCATGTTATTTTTAAAGGATCCAACGCATAGCAATGCCCCTATAAAGCTTGCTGCATAAATGGCAATCCCGCTTAAAAACTGTCATGATAGAAGGCTTTAAACAGATTGCCAGTCAACCGCACCTTGCCTTACGGATAAATCAAAACGCATATGGCTTATGAATCTTTGCTAAAAAACCTTCAGGAAAAAGGCAAGCTGTCGGCTTCGGAATTAAAAAAAGTGGAACGCGTGAAAAAAACCACCATTTCCGAAAGCTTGCCGCATTTACTGGTTAAATTGGGGTTGTGTTCCGAGCATGATGTCGCCGATGCCTTTGTCGAATCGGGGCAGTTTGAACGCATCCTAGCCAGCGACATTCCGTTGGAAAGCCAGCTTCCCGATGCCATTTCCTTGCGCTTTCTTAAGCATTACCACGTTGTTGGCCTATCCCAAAGCGATGCTGATTGCCAAGTGGCGATGATGGACCCTGAAAATGACTTTGTGGTTGACGCTTTGCGTTTGGCAACCGGCAAAAACATCGGCGTCAAAGTCGGCCTGCTTTCCGAAATCGACAGCGCCTTGGAAATGCAGTACGGCGAAGGTAAATCGCAAATGGACCAAATCGTCGATGACTTGGTTTTGGACGAAGGCGGCGAAGAAGATTTGGAACACTTGAAAGACTTGGCAAGCGAAGCGCCGGTCATCAAGATGGTCAACCTGATTATGCAGCGGGCCATTGAAACCAAAGCCTCCGATATTCATATCGAACCGTTTGAGCAAAGCCTTAAGGTGCGGCTGCGCATAGATGGTGTCTTGCAGGCCATCGACGCGCCGCCGGTCAAATCCACCGCAGCGGTGATTTCACGCATCAAAATCATGGCGAAGCTCAACATTGCCGAACGCCGCTTGCCGCAAGACGGGCGCATCAAAGTGCAAATGTTGGGCAAAGAGCTGGATTTACGGGTCTCCACCATTCCTACCATGTACGGCGAAAGTGTGGTGATCCGCTTGTTAGATAAGGAAAGCACGGTACTCGATTTTGTCGCCCTGGGCTTTTCCGAACGCCATTTGCAGCAATTCGTTGACGTGTTGGCGCAACCGCATGGCATTATCCTCATCACCGGGCCGACCGGTAGCGGTAAATCCACCACGCTCTATGCGGCGCTAAAACAGCTCAATACCTCCGAGCGCAAAATTATCACGGTTGAAGACCCTGTCGAATATCAGATGGAAGGCATCAACCAAATCCAAGCCAAACCGCAAATCGGCCTGACCTTTGCTTCCGCTTTGCGCTCCATCGTCCGGCAAGACCCTGATGTCATCATGATTGGTGAGATGCGCGATTTGGAAACGGCAAAAATTGCTGTGCAATCGGCCTTGACCGGTCATTTGGTGTTATCGACTTTGCACACCAACGATGCCGCCGGTGGTATTGCCCGTTTGCTGGACATGGGTTTGGAAGAATATTTGCTCAGCTCCACTGTTAACGGCATCTTGGCGCAACGCTTGGTCAGAAAACTCTGTACCGCCTGCAAACAAGCCATGCCGCCTGCCGATAGCTTGCTGAAAGATGAACACTTCAGGCGTTTTGTGCCGGTCGGAACCACTATTTACAAACCGGTCGGCTGCCCAGCTTGTGGCGGTTTAGGCTATCGCGGGCGCCTAGCCATTATCGAGTTTTTACCGATGACCGATCCCATCCGCAAACAAATTATGGCGCACGAAGAATCCGGTAATATCCATAAACTCGCCATTGCCGAAGGTATGACGACCATGTACGAAAATGGCTTGGAGAAAGTTGCCCAAGGCATCACCACCTTAGAAGAAGTCTTGCGTGTGACCTCCGAAAGCTAATGACTTTATTTGCCTACAAAGCCATCAACACCTTGGGCGAGACCGAAGACGGCGTCCGTGATGCCGCCGACGAAAAGCAGCTGGTCGCCGCCTTGCAAGCGGAAGGCTATATGCCGATTAAAGTCAGCCCAGCTTCGCCGCGTTCGTTTTTAGGTTTGGGCGCAAGCAAAAACAAGCTGAAGCAAAAAGAAATCATTTTGTTCACCGGCGAATTGGCAACCTTATTGGAATCGGGCTTGCCGCTAGACAAGTCTTTGCTGGTGTTAAAAGAATTGGCGGATGACAATGAACGCTTGCTCAAGCTGATTGGCAAAGTGCTGGAAAAAGTCAAAAGCGGCACATCGCTTGCCGATGCCTTGGAAATGCAATCTGGCGTGTTCAGCAAGTTTTATCTGAACATGATCCGCGCCGGTGAAGCCGGTGGCAACTTGGGTGAAGTGCTGGCGCGGCTGGGTGAGTATTTGGAAAGCTCGCAAGAACTCAAGGACACTGTCAGTACCGCCTTGATTTATCCCGCTATTTTGCTGGTGATGTCATTGGCCTCGCTGTTTATCATGCTGACTTTTGTCGTGCCACAGTTTACCGAAATGTTCGAAAGCGCCGGCAAAGCCTTGCCGGTGTCGACACAAATCGTGGTCGGCCTTGCCGAATGGCTGCAAGCTTATTGGTGGGCCTTATTGTTGGTGGTTATCAGCATCTCCAGCTTTATGCGTTACGAGATGGCAGAAGCCAGCCGCAAAATCGTCTGGGATGGCCGTTTTTTAAAAATGCCTTTGTTAGGCACGATATTCCTTAACCAAGAAACCGCCAACATCAGCCGTACGCTGGGAACTTTGCTGGGTAATGGTGTTTCCATTATTTCGGCAATGGTGATCGTTCGCGAAACTGTTGACAACTTGGTCATTGCCGCCGCCATCCAAGAGGCTGAAGAACAGCTTAAACAAGGCAAACACCTGTCCGATGCCTTGTTGGACAAAGGCCTGTTCCCTAAAATGGCGATGCAAATGATAAAAATGGGCGAAGAAACCGGTCGCCTAGAAGAAATGCTGCTACGCGTCGCCACCATTTACGACAAACAGCTGCGCGTCGCCATCTCGCGGATGCTGGCGTTGCTGGAACCGGCTTTAATTATTACTTTGGGGCTGATGATTGCCGGCATTATCGTGTCAATTCTGCTGGCAATCTTAAGCGTTAACGACTTGGCTTTTTAATTAAACATACCTAACCACCATGAAACAAAATATCAGAACACAACAAACGGGTTTCACCTTGCTCGAATTGCTGGTCGTCTTGGGCATTATCGCCATGCTGGCAGGCATTGTCGGCCCACAAGTCATGAAACACATGGGCGAATCGAAAACCAAGGCCGCCAAAGTGCAAATTGAAGACCTCGCCGCCACTTTAGATATGTACAAACTGGATTTAGGCCGTTATCCCTCCAGCGAAGAAGGCTTAAGCGCATTAATTGAATCGCCCGACAGCTCCAAACCTTGGAACGGCCCCTATTTGCGCAAACAAAAAGTGCCGCTGGATCCTTGGCAACAGGAATACCACTACGTATCACCCGGCGAACACGGCAAATTCGATTTGTACTCGCTAGGTGCGGACGGTAAAGAAGGCGGCGAAGGCGAAGACCAAGACTTGGTCAGCTGGCAATAAGCCACCCCACATGACAGCCCGCCGAAAACAACAAGGCTTTACCCTGATTGAATTGCTGGTGGTGCTGTTTATTATGATTTTAGGGTTTACTGCGCTGGCGTTCAGTGTTTCTTCGGGAACGGATACCGCAAAACTGAACGCCACCGCGCGGGATATGGTCTCGGCCTTGCGCTATGCCCGTGGTCAGGCTTTGATGACACGGCAGCAAACCACGCTGGCTTTCGATTTGGACGACAACAGCTACCAGCTGAGCAACCGTGACGAAAACTACCGCATAGACCCTGACATTGAACTGACCCTCGTCACCGCCGAAAGCGAATTGACCGGCGAAGCGCAAGCGAATGTGCGGTTTTTTCCCGATGGTTCGTGTACCGGCGGCAGGATCACCCTGACCCGTGGCGCAGCCATCAGGCAAATTGATTTAAATTGGTTGACCGGTCACGTTGAACTTGAAAGCAAATAAGCAACAAGGCTTTTCTTTATTAGAAATCCTGATCGCCTTTTCCATTATGGCTTTATCGCTAGGCATTCTGCTGCGGATATTTTCCGGTGGGGTCAACACCGCGATAGTCGCCGAAGATTACAGCGCCGCCATGCAGATTGCCGAATCTTTGCTGGACAGAGTGGGCGTGGAAACCGATTTGGCGGCACAACGCAGCGAAGGCACTGAAGCGGACAAATACCGTTGGCAAGTCACCGTTGAGCCGTTTGATTTTAACCCCAACGGCAACCCGCTGACGCTCAGCACGGTGCAGCTGTTTAAAATCAGTGTTGCGGTGGAATGGGGTGAAGACGAACAAAACCCACGGCGATTGGATTTACAAACCTTGCGTTTAGCCAGCCAGCCAGCCTTCGGTAAAGTCCAATAAACATGCAAACGTCCAAAGCCGCCTACGGTTTTACACTGATGGAAGTGCTGATTGGCATGACCTTGCTGAGCATTATGGTGGTTTTGCTGTTTGCCAGCTTAAAAACTGGGGCGGACAGCTGGGAAAAAGGCGAACGCAAAATTGCCAACGTCAACGAAACCGCCGTGGTCTACCAATTTTTTAAGCGGCATTTGGCGACCGCCGAACCGCTCACTAACAATTTGGAGCCGTCAGAAAGCAAATTCGCCTTTCAAGGCGGGCGGCACCGGTTAAGTTTTGTATCGGCATTTCCGGCAAGCGCCGCCAAAACTGGTTTGCAATTGTTCACCATCGAACGTAAGGAAGATGAAGACAGCCGTTACCTGCAAGTCAAGCTAACGCCCTTTATCGCCCCCGCTAAAAAAGGCCCGGCGATACCCAGCGAAGAGGTCATCTTGCTCAACCATGTTGACGACATTTCCCTGTCGTATTTTGGTACCGACCTTGTCACCGGCAACGGTTACACTTGGCAAGACGAATGGCTGGATAAAGTTGAATTGCCGCGCTTGGTAAAAATCAACATTACGATGGCTAACGGCGATAGTTGGCCCGACATGATAATCGCCATGAAAATCACCCGCCAACCCACCGAAGCCGAACTGGCGGGGCAGGAAAATAGTGATGGTGAAACTGAAGGCGAGGCGAGCCAATAATGTTGCGTAGCAACCGGCAAACCGGCATGGCCTTGGTTTTGGTGCTGTGGATTCTTAGCCTGATGACCATTATGGGTGGCAGCTTTGCCTTAAGTATGCGCCGTGAAGCCAGTATTGTCGCGGGCGAAAAAGACAACATCCAAGCGGCGGCGGTCGCCGAATCGGGCATCGCCATCGCCGAACTGATGCTGCTAGACCCCGACAGCAAAAAACGTTGGCGCACCGACGGAAGCCTTTACGAAATGCTCTACCCGAGCGCTGACGGCATCAGCGAATGGCGGGTAAGGATTCGCTTGCAATCGGAAACGGGCAAAGTCGATTTGAACACTGCCGATGAAAAAGTCTTGCAAGCTTTGTTCAAAACCGCGCCCATAGAGCGCGAAGACCAAGACAAATTGGTGGGAGCAATCATCGATTGGCGCGATGCCGATGACCTGACCCATTTAAACGGCGCCGAACAGGAAGACTACGAAAAAGCCGGGCTGCCTTACAAACCCGCCAACCAACCGTTCCAAACGCAAGCGGAATTGAATTGGGTCATGGGTATGAATACGGACCTTTACCGCTGGCTGGAGCCACTGACCACCGTGCATTCGGGGCTTGCTCAAGTGGATTTGCAAAAAGCCGCGCCGGAAATGTTGCAAACTTTAGGCAACATCGACCCTGGGCAAATGAATGATTATTTATTGGCAAGGTTGGACAGTGCCAGAAATGACCTGCCAGCCCCCGCTTTTCCGGTCAAATCGGCGAAACAAGGAGGCGGCGGAAAAACAGAAACTATTAGTATTTTGGCTGAAGCCATCTGGATTGCCGACCGCACCGATCCAGATACCGATGACGAACCGCCGCTTGGCGCAACCGTCAACGTTGTCGTCAGCAAAGCCAATGCAGGAACAATGCCGTTTACGGTTTTACAGTGGCAGCGTAACGCCACAACGGACACCTCGCTGTTTAGCGAGGCAATGGATGATTTTTTAGTTAAACAATATGCTGAACCTAAATTCAACAATTGATCTGGATGTTAAAGCCTTTTTCCGTTGGTGGCAGCGCGAGCTGGGTTTTCTTGTGCCTGAACGCATCAAACGGCTTATTAATGACAAGCAAGGCTATTTGATTATCAGCGCCGAAAACAACCACTTGGCCTTAAGCTTTTACAACCATCAGCACACCGAAACCTTGGCCTTGCTGGAGCGCAATGAATTAGGTGTGGCGCAGTATAAAGACTTGCTGGAAAAAGACGAACGCTTGGCAAAAGCCACGACCATCTTAAGGCTTGGCAAGCACGAAGCCATCCACACTTTTTTAACATTACCATCCGCGGTTAAAGAAAACCTTGCGCAAGTGGTCAGTTACGAGCTGGACAAATACTCGCCATTTAAAGCCGAGCAAGTCTATTTTGCCGTCAAACCATTGCCGAACAGCCACAATGAAAACGGGCAAATCAATGTGTTATTGGTGATGACGCCCAAAGAACAGCTCGATGGCCTTTACGACGACCTCAAACAGCTGGGCATTGCTCCTGTATTTGCCGATTGCAGCGACCAGCCCAACGACTTGGACGACAACCGCCACCACTACAATCTGCTGCCCGACGCCTTCCGGCAAAAAGTTGCCAAAACGCCGCAGCTGATCTACTCCGGCGTGCTGGCCTTGCTGTTGCTGTTGTTTGCAGGCACGCTGATTTTGCCTATCTGGCTGGAAAGCCAAACGGTTGAGGTTTTGGCAGAAAAAGTTAAAGACATTGAAAAAGATGCCAAAAATATCAAAGCCTTGCAATCCGAAGTCAGTGCCGCTGCCGATGAAACCCAAAAGCTCATCGACCACAAAAACGCCTTGCCGCCCATGGTACAAATGCTTAACGAATTGAGTACGCTGATAAAAGACGACACTTGGCTGGCCTATGCCCAATATGCCGATGGGCATCTGCAAATCCAAGGTGAATCGCCTTCAGCATCGACGCTGATTTCCATCTTGGAAGCCTCCGAATTGTTCGCCAATGCCCGTTTTGTCTCGCCCGTCACCCAAGACAACATCAGCAAGCTCGAACGCTTCCAAATTACTGTCGATGTCACCAAACCCGGAAACCCTGATGCAAAACAATAACGACAAACAAAAGCAGCGCTGGCTGGCAGTCGGTTTGCTGGTGCTGGTGGTGGCCATCTTTGGCAGTGCGGTACTCGTGCCTTTAGTCGGTGAGTATTTGGCGCTGAGCGAAGAAAAAGAAGCTTTGGAGTTTAAACTGGCGCAGTACCAACGCATTTTAGCCACCAAAAACACCGTCATGGCTGCTGTTGAGAGCCTTAAAGGCCAGCAAGACCAACAAGGTTATTTCATCAACCAAGAGACCGATGCCCTAGCTTCGGCAGAAATGCAGGAATTGCTGAAAAAAACCATTGTAGAAGCCGGCGGTCAGCTGAGCAGTACGCAAGTCGTGCCATCGACCAACAACAAACTCGATTTTGACAGCATTAATGTCAGGGTCAGAATGACTGCCAACAGCGAAGTCCTGCGCACGGTCTTACACACTTTGGAAACGACGGCACCTTTTATTGTGATCGACCAAATTGACCTGCGTCCTTTACGTGGCACCCGCAATCCTGTCACGCGCCAATTGGAGCTGAGCAATTCGCTGAGCGTCAATTTCCAAGCCGTCAGCTTCATGAGGAAAAAGCCCGAATGAACAACAAACTCCTCAGTCTTTTGCTCGCCGTCTGCGTGCCGTTAGTCTTGATAATCACGGTGGAATGGCTGTTCGCCATGCACAGCCGGGAAGCGGCTTTATCCAGCCAAGCCAGCAACATCAAAAACACAGCGCCCTCGGCAATGCCCAGTTTAGACTTAAGCGCTTCTAACGAAGAAAACTATGACCAATTGGTCAGCCGCCCCTTGTTTCTTAAAGGCCGCCGACCCGTTCCAGAAACGGCAACCGATTCCAGCCAAAACGCCATTGTGCAGGCTAATTTTGACTGGCAGCTCAGTGGCGTCTACTTTACCCCCAAAGGTCCCGCCGCGTTATTTAACCGTGCCACCACCAAAGTGCCTAAAGACAACTTTCGTCGTATTACACTTGACGGCAACCTAGATGGCTGGAAGCTCGCGGAAATTACCAAAGATAAAGTCGTCCTTACGCTTGCCGACAACAAAAAAGAACTGCCTTTATTTAAAGCCAAACCCAAATTGACAACGCAGCCCAACTTGCCTGCCATACCGCCACCTGGCGCAGAGCCGCAACCGGAAACGCCCGACATTCAACCTGAAGAAGAACTTATTGAAGACTGACTTGACAATGGCCTCTATGAAAACCTTAAAAAAACTAGCAACCGCCTCGTGCTTGGTCACGATGGGTTTAACGCTTACCGGCTGTGAACTATTAAGCCCCAGACCTTCCCGTCTTCTGCCGCTGGAACCTGTCGCTAAAGCGTCGGACACCTATAAAAACATCGACACCCAGAATAAAACCAGCAAAACCGCCCAGCCTTTAAAAGGCGAACTGTTTCCTGGCAACGACCGTTTTATCACCAACACCCCTGGCTACCGGAAAGTCGATGCCAGCAAAACGGGCAGTTACGGCTTGGATTTTTTTGAAGCGGATTTAGCCGAAGTTGCCAAAACCATCTTAGGCGAAATCATGGGTGAAAGTTACGTCATCAACCCCAAAGTGACTGGTAAAGTCACTTTACAAACCACGCACTCGCTTGCCAAAGAAGAGCTGCTGCCCACCTTGGAAATGGTGTTGCGGATGAACAATGCCGCGCTGGTCAAAGTCGGAAAAATTTATCATATCGAACCGGCTTCCGATGCCTTGCTAACCTCCGACATCACCTCAACCAGCCAACCTGGTTACCAAACCCGTGTCGTGCCGGTGCGTAATGTTGCCGTGCAGGACATTGTTGAAGTCATCAAACCCTTGGTGGGCGAAAAAACCATCTTAACTGTCGATGGCGCACGCAACATCTTGGTGGCTTCCGGCACCGCCGATGAAATCGCACGGGTGCTGGATATGGTGGCCACTTTCGATATTGACGTGCTCAAAGGCCGTTCATTTGGCCTGTTCCCATTGGCCCATGTCGAACCCGACACCATTATTGAAGAACTGGAAGCGGTTTTTGATAAAGACGGCAAAGGCGATGAATCGGAATTTTTCCGTTTTATAGCCATTGAACGCTTGAACGCCGTGATGGCGATTACCCATCAGGCACGTTATTTAAACGATATTGAAACCTGGGTGCATCGCTTGGATAAAGCCAGTTCGGCAACCGGTGGCGGCGTTTATGTTTACCGAGCCCAACATGCCGATGCTGAAGAATTGTCGGACACCTTAAACGAAATTTTTACCGGCACCCAAAAACGCGACAGTTCGGCAAAAGTCTCGCCAGGCCAACGCTCTAGCCAGTTGTCCAATAAATCTGCCAGCAATAACAACGCCACTGGCAATGCCGGCAATACCGGTAATAACGCGGCAGGCGGCAGTTCCAATGCCAGTACCGGCTCGTCGTTGTCGTCCAGCCGAAGCAAAAAAAGCGCATCGCTTGGTGGCAGTAGCCGCCGTTCTTCGTCCGGTACGGGCGGCGATGTGCAAGTTTCCAATGTTGATAACGTCAGGATCATCTCCGACAAGGCCAACAACTCCATCATAGTCGTTGCCACACCGCGCGAGTACGAAGTGATTTTGCCCATCATCAAACAATTGGACATCTTGCCGCTACAAGTGCTGATTGATGCCACCATTGTTTCAGTCAAGTTGAAAGATGATTTGCAATACGGTATTTCTTGGTATTTATCCAACAGAAACTCTTCTATTGGCAGCAACAAGGCCGATTCAACCGGATTAACATCGGTAGCTGCCGCAGCCGCAGCCGCATCAACAGGTGGCCTCAGTACCGTCTACAGTTCCGGCACAGTTAAAGCCTTGCTAAACGCGCAATCGGATCTGAATAACGTTAAAGTCATTTCATCGCCTTCATTAATGGTGCTGAACAACCAAGAAGCAAAAATTAACGTGGGTGACCAAGTGCCTATCCAAACCAGCACCACTTCTGTACCCATCTCCAGCAGTACCGATGGCGCATCCTTAGCCCAAACGGCTTCCATACAATACAAAGACACCGGGGTAACGCTGGAAGTCACACCGCGTGTCAACGCCAATGGCATGGTGATTATGGAAATCACGCAAATCGTCAGTAACGTGGTCGAACAAAGCCAAGGCGTTACTAGTACCGCCACCATCAATAAGAAAGAGATTGAAAGCTCGGTCGCCGTTCAAGATGGCGAAACCATTGTTTTGGGTGGTTTGATTGACAACTCCGACACCGATACAAAAAATGGCATTCCGTTTTTGCAAGAACTGCCTTGGGTGGGGTCGTTATTTGGTTCAACCACACGTAAAAATGACCGCAACGAATTGGTGGTGCTGATTACCCCACGGGTGGTGAAAAGCAAACAGGATTCGCGTCTGATTTCTGATGAATTCAAACGCAAATTGACGGGCATTTACGACACCCGCCCCACCACCAGCTACTACCGTCGTTAATCGGCATAAAAAAAGGCCCTTCAGGTTTTCAAAACCTGAAGGGCCTTAGTCTTTAAAAAGCCAAGATCGGGTTTACACCCAGCACCGCTTAGTAAGTAATAATTTCTTCGCCTTTACAAACCATGATGACATCGGCAGGGCGTGCGGCAAACAAGCCGACGGCAACCACACCTGTGATTTGGTTGATAGCGGCTTCCAAATTAATGGGTTCCAAAATAGTCAAATTGTGGACATCCAAAATGTGGTTGTGGTTATCGGTCACGCAGCCTTCACGCCAAACGGGCTGACCGCCCAATTTCACCAACTCGCGCGCCACATAGCTTCTTGCCATGGGGATGACTTCAACAGGCAACGGGAATTTGCCCAACACGTCTACGCGTTTGCTGTCATCGGCGATACAGATAAATTTTTTGCTGGCGGCAGCAATGATTTTTTCACGGGTCAACGCCGCGCCGCCGCCTTTAATCAATTGTTTGTTCGGGTTAATTTCGTCAGCACCGTCAACATACACTTCCAATTCGCCGACTTCGTTCAAGTCCAATACTGGAATGCCCAAACTTTTCAAACGCTCGGTAGTGCCGACTGAGCTGGACACAGTGCCATCAATCGAACCTTTCATGTCTGCCAAATAATTGATGAAATGGTTGACAGTGGAACCTGTGCCTACGCCGATGACAGGCACATTTTTAATATAGTCTAAGGCGGCAAAAGCCACTTTTTGTTTTAACTCGTCTTGGGTCATAGTAGTTACCGTAATTTCAGTAAAGTCATAAATTGGGTGTGCGATAATAACCCAGAAACACACATTCTTCAGCCGATTTTTTAGCAAATGCCGCAAACCTACATAGAAAAAATACTCCGCGCCAAAGTTTACGACGTCGCCACCGAAACGCCTTTGGACTTTGCCCGCTCGCTCTCCGAACGCCTCAACAACCACGTTTACTTAAAACGCGAAGATTTGCAATCGGTGTTCTCGTTCAAATTGCGCGGCGCTTACAACAAAATGTCGCTGCTCAATGCCGCCGAACGCAGCTGCGGCGTTATTGCCGCCTCGGCAGGCAACCACGCCCAAGGCGTGGCCTTAGCCGCCAAACGCTTAGGTATCAATGCCTTAATTGTCATGCCAACCACCACGCCGGAAATCAAAATCAAATCCGTCAAAGCCATGGGCGCAGAAACGGTCTTGTTTGGCGATGCCTATAACGATGCCTATCAACATGCCCACGCACTGGCAGCAGAAAGTGGGCGCGTGTTCATCCACCCTTATGACGATCCTGATGTCATTGCCGGACAAGGCACTGTGGCGATGGAAATCTTGCGCCAACAAACCGGCGACTTGCATGCCATTTTCGTTCCCGTCGGCGGCGGTGGTCTGATTGCCGGTGTGGCGGTCTATGCCAAATTTGTCCGCCCCGACATCAAAATCATCGGCGTTGAACCCGACGATGCCGATTGCCTTAACCGCGCCCTGCAAGCCAACGAACGCGTCATCATCGAACAAGTCGGCCTGTTTGCCGATGGCGTGGCGGTCAAACAAGTGGGCGAGGAACCGTTCCGCTTGGCGCAACGCTACGTGGACGAAGTCATTACCGTCAACACCGACGAAATTTGCGCCGCTATCAAAGACATTTTTGATGATACCCGCTCCATTTCCGAACCCGCCGGTGCGTTGGCGGTTGCCGGTTTAAAAAAATACGTCGAACGCGAACAAGCGCAAGGGCAAACCTTGGTGGCTATCGACAGCGGCGCGAACATCAATTTTGACCGCCTGCGCTATGTTGCCGAACGCGCCCAAGTCGGCGAACATCGGGAAATCTTATTGGCGGTCACTATTCCTGAAGTGCCGGGCAGCTTCTTAAATTTCTGTAAACTGTTGGGCGGACGCAGTATTACCGAATTCAACTACCGCTATTTTGATGCCGCCGCCGCGCAAGTCTTCGTCGGTGTTTCCAGCAGCGGTCTGGAAGCGGACCGCGCCGCCCTGATTGGGCAACTGCAGCAGCACGGCTTCGCCATCACCGACATGACCGCCAACGAACTGGCGAAAGAACACATCCGCTACATGGTCGGCGGACACGCGCCTTGCGAACTGAACGAAATCATCTACAGCGTTGAATTCCCTGAACGCCCCGGCGCACTGTTGAAATTTCTGACCGAGCTGGGCGGGCGCTGGAACATCAGCCTGTTCCATTACCGCAACCACGGCGCCGCGTTTGGCAAAGTCTTGATGGGCTTGCAGATTGCCCCCGCCGAACAAACCGCTTTCCAGCAATGTTTGCAAGACTTAGGCTTTGTTTATAAAGAAGAAACTTTCAATCCGGCATACCGTTTGTTTTCGGGTGGGGCAGCAAAATAAAGCCTGATGTCGTGGCTGTTTTAGAGGTTCAAAAAACCGTTTTGGTCGAATTCAAAAAAACACGGGTCAATTGGTTTTGGAGCCTTTATGGGATTTAAATTCGGCGCAATACCCGATGGTTATTGCGACCAACCTCGCTGGCTACAAACCGTACAAGCCAACGCCAAAATGATTATGCAGGTGCATGACAAACTGGCGTTTGAAACTGCCGAGGATTGTTTGGAAGACTGTATCGCCAAAATACGCGTACTAATGTGCGCGGCAGTGGAATTGGCTGCGCGGTTGTTGGTGGATGCCTGCGTAGGTGGGAATTGGGATGAGGCACATTGGATTTTTTGGAGATTATGACTGTATAGTTAGCGCAGCACTTTTTAGGTGTATAGCGTTTTGGGTAAAAAGGTTGTTAACAGAAAACTAAGCTGTTATGTTCTTGATTCAAAAAATTGTGGGTAAAAATATACGCCGTTTTTTGAGTTTTCTATGACATCTGAAAAGGTGTTTACTTAACGTTATGTGTAGGATCAGTTATTAGCATGAGTCGAAAGCAATTCATTGAATCTCAAGGTGCCACATGCAGTAATTGGCAGTGGAGCTGGTCATTCATAAATGAAAAAGAAAAAATAATTATTTTTGGGGTTTGGGACATCTACACAGATGGACTTATTTTCAGTGAAGCCTGGCAAGTTCCTCGCAATGGTAGGAAACCGCTCGGTTACAATCAGTCGAGAGAACACATTAGACTGATTGAAGAGGAAGGGTATCAATTAAAAACTTTTCCAATGAAACTGAAACGCTCAGATGCTGTAGAAGATGAAAATAGCCCCCCGAAAATAGAAGATTTTGAACCTACTTTAAGCTCTAAGTCATTAGCAAAAGTTGGAGAGAACTGGTATGCCACTGATAATACAATCAGAGGCATACTTCCCGAAGAGGTGGCTTCACCGGAGTATTATTTTGAGGGCGCATCCAAAAAAGTGTCAGTCAATACTTATGAGCGAAATGCCGAAGCCAGAACAAAGTGCATTAAACACCATGGTTACGCTTGTGTAGTTTGTTCCTTTGATTTCAAAAAGTTCTATGGCGCAATTGGTGAGAATTATATTCATGTCCATCACGTTGTTCCTTTGTCTGAAATTAAAAAGGAATATGAGTTAGATCCAGTGAAAGATTTAATTCCTGTGTGTCCAAATTGCCATGCAATAATCCACAAAACTCAACCAGCATTGACGGTAGAGCAATTGAAGCAGCATTTGGTCGGTAGCAGGGATAGCACATAACAAGTCAGTCAAATGGACGAGCCGCCCGTAGTGGTGTTTGGCGCATGGTTTTAAATCAGGGTTCGGTGGCTTCGCTTAAGTTCTCAGAGCGGCACGCCCCTTTTACCGTAACGTTAGGCATATGAAGAATAGTGAATATGCAAATTTCTGAGAGTGGAATTGATTGTTTAGCAGAGGCTGTATTTGTTGTTGAAAACCCGCAGGTTGTTGAAGCGTATTCGGAATATGATCTAGAGCCGATTTATTTTAGTTCTTCGTCAGAATTGTCTAATTACATTAAACATAAATTGGCTTTACCTAAGGGACTTGCTTATATATATGTTGTTTACCCAGATATGGAAGGTCAAGCAATTAAAAGGAAAATTGAACTTAATCCTTTAAAAGTTCCGAATCACAAATTCAGGTATACATGGGAAGGCTGGGGATTAATATCAATTCAAGTAGCATCAACAGAAATTGGCTTACCCTCGAGTGTGAACGCAAACTCGGAAGCTCGAGCCATCAAATGGGAACATACCAACCGTGAAATAGACCCACCGTCTTTATGGAATTGGGCGGCAGTTAAAAGGCACACAAGTAGGCTTCGGCGCATACTTAAAAAACATGCCTAACAAGGCGTTGCAGCTCGTTCCGGCGCTGCGCGCCTCCACTGGACAGGTTTTAAGTTGCAGTTTTGTGGTTCGCTTCGCTCATTATTCCACAAAACTGCAACTTAAAACCTGCCGCTGAACTTAACGTTGGGCAACAAAAGCACGGGAAAATTTGATGAAAATAAGATGGTCAATTATCGCCCTTTTGTTGGCATCTACCCATTTATGGGCACAGGAAGTCTTCACAAAAAATGGGAATGTCTATTTTAAAGACAATCAGGATAAAGTTGTCCAAGTGACAACATCCGGTCAAGATTATGCTCCAAGCCTTTCCCAAAATGGAAAACTTATTGCTTTTGTGCGGGACACACTAAATTTATTTGTTAGCACTGGTTCAGGTGATGTATCGGCCACAGAGCTTTGGTTGCTGAATCTTGAAACTCAAAAGGCTGACTTATTAGTTAGGGGAAAAGAGGATGCGCAAATAGAAAAAACGCTTGCGGGCTTTGAATCCCCTCGTTTTTCTCCAGACAACCGATCGATTTACTTCATTAGCGCAGCTTGGGCAACATCAGGCTCGATTCAAAAAATTGAGCTTGACACTAAAAAAATTCAATTTCTTACTGACGGCGTAACACTTGAGGTAATCTCTAATAAAGGCGAATATAACGGCTTTCTTCTCGTTGATAAGGCACTTATAAAACTCGATAAAGATGGTGATAGCCTAGGACGGGATTTATATTTATGGCTTATTTCTCCTAATGGAAACCCCCTCAAAGAAATTGGTCAGGGTGAAAGTAAAGAAGCTCTGGAATTCAGAAAAAACGCACAGAATCGGTAGGTTTCGTGTTTGCCAAATATCATGTTTTAGTTGGTAGTGGTTGGGCTTTGGCGAGCATTACCAAGCCCATCAAGTCAGTCAAAGGGGCGTGCCCCTTACCGTAACATTAGGCATCAGAATGCGAATCCTCCCCCTAACTACCACGCTATTCCTGACAAGCCTCTCCTGCCAAGCAGGCTACTCCGAGTACCACTTTTTGGCACTGCCTGCGTGCGAGTCATTTTCGATTTCCTCGGACGCCGTTGCTCCAGATGCAAGTTCGCCTCAGGCCAGTGCAGAGTACAAAGCGTACATATCTGCAAAACATCCTGACAGAGCGTCCTTTTTCTCTCTCTACATCGCACCACAATCAACTGAGCGTTGGGCCGATTGTCGAGAAACTGAGAAAGAGATCGCTTGCACGGTGGTCGGGCAGTTCAGGTACCAGTCATTTACATGCCCACTCGGCCAGTCGAAGCAATGGTCGCGCTCATGTACGACCAGCGGTGGCAAGGTCGGCGAGTTGAAGATCTATTCTGTCGATACGGCGGAATACGAACTCGGTGGCAAGCCGATCGTCAATCAGTACCTGCAGGCGGATCGATCACGATTCACAGCTCAATGCAAGAAGAAACCAATTCGTCCCTAGCTCGTAGGGTGCATAAGCGAAGCGCCATGCACCACATCGGAATTCGCTAGTTCCTAAGCTCCAGCTTGGGAACTAGCTAAGTTCAGCGCAATGCCCGTTGGTGATTGTGACCTACGTCCCTCGGCACGCCCAACGCTTCAGATAATGGAATTTGTATCGAATGATTGAATACCGTGAGAACCAACCGCTTGAACCTGTCGAAGTCGCTCGTGTCTTCGAGGCATCGGGCATTGCCAGACCAACGAAAGATATTCCGCGCATCGCGCAAATGTTCGCGAATGCAAATGTTGTCATTTCTGCGTGGGACGGAGCCCGCCTAATCGGCGTAAGTCGGGCGCTGACGGACTTCAGTTATTGCTGTTATCTCTCCGATCTTGCAGTTGACCTCGCCTATCAGAAACATGGCATTGGCCGTGAGCTAATTCGACGCACCCAGGTCATTATTGGAGAAGAAGTCTCTCTTATTCTGATGTCCGCACCCGATGCCATGGCCTATTATCCAAAGGTTGGTTTTTCGCTTGCAGACAACGCCTATGTCATTCGAAGGAAGCGCTAATCAAGAAGCCAAGTATGTTTTCTACGATGAATTTGCAACTCGATAAGATGAGCCACATAGGATGTGCTGTACCCAAAGGGCATAAAAGGTACGAAGTGCATCTGTCGGGTGTCCAAACGCGCATGATGCGCCTCCTATCGTCGGCCCATCCTATAAACTAACACTATACGCCTCGGGAGTATGAATGAATATTGAGACCAAGAACGATCTCATCGAAGAGATTCTCGCTGCATGGAAAAATCGCATTGGAGATGACTACTTGGGCTATAAGGGGCATGTCTATCGGATGTTTAATTTCTGTTTGGCGCTTCATCCCTGCACCGAGGAAGAAAAGATCAAATTAGCCATTGCCGCCTGTTTTCACGATATTGGTCTTTGGTCCGCCCATACCGTAGATTACATCCCGCCTTCTGCATCCGAAGTAAAGCGGTACTTAACAGAAACGGAGCGGCAGGCATGGGCTGAGGAAATTGGCCTAATGGTCGAGATGCACCACAAGGTACGCACCTATAAGAATGACCGTTATCCGCTGGTGGAACTCTTCAGGAAAGGCGATTTGGTTGATTTTTCTCTTGGTTTTTTCAAATTCGGCATTCCTTCTGCCTATGTCAGTAATGTCAAGAAGACTATACCAAACAATGGTTTTCACCGATTTCTCATGAAAGGCGCACGCGAGTGGTTTGCAAAACATCCGTTCAGTCCACCTCCGTTCATGAAGTGGTAACTCGAAGATGCGCCTCCTATCGTCGGCACATCCTATAAACTCTAGCTTCGAGCGCGTAGTGCGCATTAGCGATAGCGTCATGCGCCGGATGTTTGAAAGCCAACATGCGGTGCAATACGGCTATCGCCTATTGCACCCTACATTCCGCCAGAAACAATCCACTACCTAAAAAACTTCCGTTTATTATTTTCAAAATCCAAGCGATGTAGGCGTTCAATCTCAGCCAGTACGTCTTCAGGTCGGGTTTCCATTTCCAAGTCAGCCAATTCGCTGTCTTCATCATCGACAATCCCCAGATTTTTTTGAATGGCATCCAGCATCTGCAAGACTCGGGTCAATTCGTGCTCTGCCAACAAGCCGATGTGTAAGTTCAAATCCGCCCGGCGCTCGTTTTCTTCGCTTTGACGGTTTTGGCTGATGAGAACAAAGGTCGAGAGAAATATCGCTTCCAAGGAAACGATCATCGTCAGCAGTCCGTAAGGAAATGGGTCAAAAGGAGGGATACCTATATAGCCATTGTTCAGCACTATCCAAACCCAAAACCAACCAATGTGGATGTAGACAAAAAACATGCAGCCGGAAAACGAGGTAATGGTATCGGCGATGCGGTCTTGAAAATGCCGTTGCTTAGCCGCTTTTTCACGAAGCTGGATAATCGTGCGAATATTGCCTTCGATGACGTTACTGATTCCGGATTTGTCTTGTTGCTCGTTGGTCGATTCGTTTTTAGGCATGTTTTATCTACCCCATTACCACCCGCACCACGTGCGGCAAGCCATCATCAACCAAAACCACACTGGCTTCCAATTGCCGCTTTCCATCCACTTCAATCATTACCACCCCACGCATGACGCCATTCGGATTTTCGACGTTAATTTCATAGCGGCTGGTTTCGTGTTGATAAATTAGGCTGTAATTGCGCCAAGCTTTAGGAATGCAGGGATTAAATACCAACGTACCATCGCGTACTTGCAAGCCTAAGATGGATTCCACACCCGCACGGTAATACCAACCCGCTGCGCCGGTGTACCAAGTCCAGCCGCCACGGCGGACATGCGGCGGTTCGGCGTAGATGTCGGCGGCGATGACATAGGGTTCGACTTTGTAGGCATAAACCCCGGTTCTTGTGGAAGTGCGTTTGATCGGGTTGAGCATCCGCAGTAGTTCCGCTGCTTGGTCACCGTCGCCGAGTTGGGCGTAGGCCATGACTGACCAGACCGCCGCGTGGGTGTATTGCCCGCCGTTTTCGCGGACGCCGGGCGGGTAGCTTTTAATGTAGCCGGGATCGTGTTCGGTTTTATCGAAAGGCGGCGTGAACAGCAACAGCAATTCTTCGCCGTCGCGCACCAGATATTCCTGCACCGAATTCATCGCCCGCCGTGCACGGTCATCATCGGCAACACCGGACAATACCGCCCAACTTTGCGCGATGGAATCAATGCGGCATTCGGCATTGGCGGCTGAACCTAAGGGCGTGCCGTCGTCAAAATAAGCGCGGCGATACCAAGCGCCATCCCAGGCTTCGGCTTCGATGGCGATTTTCAATTGTGCGGCATGGTCACGCCAGCGCGTGGCGCGTTCGCTTTCGCTGCGTAAGTCTGCCACTTTGGCGAATTCGTTCAGGGTGGCGATTAAAAACCACGCCAGCCAGACACTTTCGCCTTTGCCTTGATTCCCGACACGGTTCATGCCGTCGTTCCAATCGCCGCTGCCCATCAGTGGCAAGCCATGCGCTCCGGTGGCTAAACTCACATCCAAAGCACGGGCGCAATGTTCAAACAGACTGGCTTGTTGCGTGGATGGGTTGGGTTGGAAATAGGCATCGTCTTGTTCGGGACTCAGTACTGCACCTTCTAAAAAGTGCAAGGCTTCGTCCAGCACGTTTACATCGCCGCTGACTGTTAAATAATGCGCGACCACATAAGGCAACCACACACGGTCATCAGAAAAATGCGTGCGTACACCTCGACCTGTCGGTGGATGCCACCAATGTTGCACATCGCCTTCGGCAAATTGCCGTGCGGCGGCGCGTAAAATATGGGCGCGGCTTAAATCAGGTCGTGCTACCGTCAACGCCATGCTGTCCTGCAATTGGTCGCGGAAACCAAACGCGCCGCCGACTTGATAAAACGCCGCCCGCGCCCACATCCGGCAGCTGAGCGTTTGGTACAACAACCAGCGGTTCAGCAAAATATCCAACTCGCGGTCTGGCGTTTTTACCTGCACTTTATTCAGCACCTTGTCCCACGATTGCGTGACTTGGCTAAAGGTGTCGGCAACGGCGATGGTGCGGTAACGCTGCACCAAATCGCTGGCTTGGAGGCGGTCTTTGCCTTGACCTAATAACAAGACAATTTCTATGCGCGCGTTGGGGGCGAGTTCAATCATGGTTTGCAAGACTGCGCACGGATCTAAGCCTGCGCCAAGACGGCATTTCAGCGGCTTGGTGGTCAGCAAGGCGGCAGGGGCTTCCAAACTGCTATTGCGTCCAATAAACTCGGCGCGGTTGCAGGTCCAATTTTTTTGTAAACCGTGCAAATCGGCGAAGGCGATACGTTCGCCAAACTCCGCATCCCAGGAATTATAAGCAAACAAAGCGCCGGTGACGGCATCCAATTCGGTGATGATGTGTGGCGCAGTAACGCTACGCGATGCCCCTAACACCCATTCAATATAAGCTGTTACCGACAATTTACGGTGGCGACCGGAGACGTTAGTTAAGGTCAATACCGAAAATTTGACCGGGTCATCAGGGCTGACAAACTGCAGCAATTCACTGTGGATGCCATGCGAGGCATGTTCAAAACGGCTATAACCTTGCCCGTGGCGGATGACATAACTGGCGTTTTCGACCCGAATTGGCAAGGCGGTTGGTGTCCACAATTCGCCCGTGTCTTCGTCGCGGATGTACAACACTTCGCCAGGCGCGTCGCTGACCGGATCATTCGACCACGGCGTCAATTGGTTCTCACGGCTATTGCCCGACCACGTGCAACCACTGCCGACTTCGGAGACGGTAAAGCCAAAATCAGGGTTGGCGATGACATTCAGCCACGGCGCGGGTGTCCACTGACCGTTATCTAAGACGATGACATATTCGCGTCCGTCTTCGCTGAAACCACCTAAGCCGTTGAAAAATAATAGTGGCGGTATCACTATTGCGGAGGCGGTTTTATTAACGGCAAGCATTTTCGGCGCGACGTAAGCGGCAATCGGCGTGGGTCGCCTTAATAATTGTTCAGCCAAAGTGCCACGGCTGCTGACTAAAACCACCCGCGCTGCGGTTTTTAATAATTGGCTATCTTCTAGCGTCAATTGGTCGCGGCGCATGACAAAAATCGCGCCTTGGTTTTCCGCTGCTTGATGCTGCGACAAGGCTTGGCTTTCGCGCACCATGTTTTCCAAGAGCATTTGCAAGTCTTCAATGTAGGAGACTTCTTTGCTGTTCAAAATCACCAAATCCACCGCCAGACCTTTCATGCGCCAATATTCATGGGCGCGGAGCAATTGCTCGACGATGCTGCGGTCTTCCAATTCAATGATACGCAACAGCAGGATCGGACGGTCGCCAGAAATGCCGTGCCGCCATAATCCGGTGACGCTCAAGGTGTTCATTTGCATCAATTTGCTGGCGGAACGTAAAGACGGGTCGGTAAACAGCAAACGGTTTGCCAAATCTTGGAACAATTGTGCTTCGTCGGCTTTGGTGCGCAGATGATGCAGCTGAATATGGGCATGCGTCCATGCCAAAGCGGAGACGCGCTCAAATGCGGCGACATTATGGTATTTATCGGCTAAGTCTTCCGCTTCGGTACGTGAATGGGCAATCAATGTGGTGAACGTGGCGTGTTCGGTTGCCCCAGGGGCGATACGCAAGCGGGTTCGCAAGCTAAAAATCGGATCTAATACCGCGCCAACGGTATTGGTCAGCGGCCTGCCATCCATCACCGCAATTGGGGAACGTAAATTTTGCCCACGTCCGACAAAGCGCGTGCGGTCGGTTTCGTATTGGAAACCTTGACCGTTTTGCCGCCCCGCCAAGACTTGTACCGTCCAGATGATAGCGTCACCGCTGTTGCGTGGTCGGCGGTAAGCCATTAATCCGTGCGCTTGCGGCAGATGTTCGGTATGCACGAACAGATTGGAAAACGCCGGATGGGCAATGTCGCTTGCCATAGTGGCGAGGACAATTTCACTGTAAGAAGTGATTTCAATTTCGCGGCTGCGCGAGCCGTTGTTGGTGACACTCAAACGGCGAATTTCAGCATCGTCTTCCGGCGAGACCACAATCTCCAAGGTGCAAACTATATCGCCATCGGTGCGGATGATGCGGACGCGGTCTTCCGCAAACAACACTTCATAGCTATCAGGCACCGCGACGGTTGGTTGGTAGCCTGCTGACCACACGTCGCCACTGGCAATATCGCGCAAATAAATAAAACTCCCCCAGTTATCGCGGGTAACATCTTCCCGCCAACGCGTCACTGCCAAATTGCGCCACGCGCTGTAGCCTGAACCGGCGGCGGTGAACATCACCGCGTAACGTCCGTTCGACAGCAAATGCGCGGACGGAATGCTGGACGTTGGCGACGGCACACGGCGTACCGGTGGTTGCACCGAATCTTTCACTTCGGCAAGGGCTTGCAGTACCGGCAAACTTTGGGTGTCGGCACCGCGTGGAATGCGTTCTTGCAGTAGCAAATCGGCGGCCTGGATCAGCGGCGCACGGTGGAAACGATGGCGCATGATGCCGTCATGGACGACATTATCAAAAGCCACCAAAGACATGCCTTGATGGTGAGCCATGTAACAGCGCACCATCGCCACGGTTTGGCCTTCGGCAAGTCGGCTGGGTGTAAAATCCAAGGCTTCATAAAAACCATAACGTCCTATTGCACCCTTCTTTTTTAAGCGGGCGAAATTTTCCACGGCGGCGTGGGGCAGATACATCGCCGCCAGCGCCGTGGCGTAAGGTGAAATCACCAAATCTTCATCCAAGCCGCGCTTCATGCCTAAATCTGGTACACCGAAGGCTGAATATTGATAGGTAAATTGCATATCACGGCTGTTATAAGCCGATTCGGAAACCCCCCACGGCACAGCGCGTTCTTCGCCGTATTCAATTTGGCGCATGACCACCAAGCGGCAAGTTTGGTCGAGCAAACTGTAGCGCGGCGTATACGTCACCAAAGACGGCATCAGGTATTCAAACATCGAACCCGACCACGACAACAATACCGTACCTTTGGCGGCACGGGTAACGCGGCGGCCTAAATGAAACCAATGCGGCATCGGTACATCACGTTTGGCTATGGCGATAAAACTGGCTAGCCGCGCTTCCGATGCCAATAAATCGTAATAGCTGGGATCAAGCATGCCTTCGTTAACGCGATAGCCGATGGAAAATAAATGGCATTCTTTATCGTAGAGAAAAGCAAAATCCATCTCGTGAAAGAGTTTTTCCACCTGCGTGACAATAGCTTCTAAGCGCACAATCAGCGCCGCTACTTCCGGTTGCGCTTGTTCTAATAATACCGCCAGTGGATTGGATTCCACGGCTGGCGATGTGCTGCACTTTAAATCTGCCAACACCAATTGGTAGGCATTCGCCAAGCCGTGTAAGGGCGTTGTTAAGGTCAATTTTTGGATGGGTGAGTGTTCAGTTTCGGCAAGGCGTTGCCCGACTAGCAGCCACGGCACTAAGGCATTGATGTCGATAACATGGGAGCGGGTGTCATTCCGCAGCAGTTTTGCACAGGCCAGCACTTCGTTGTAAGGCATTTCATCACGCTCAACCGCGAAGGCGCGCGCCAAGTCGTAGAGGTTTTCGGTGTTAAAAGTCAATTGCCGCCACAAACGTCCCCAGCTACTGTTGTCCGTTGGACGGCTGGCTAGCAATTCGCCAATCAGGCTGGTTTTTTGTTGTAGCTCTTTTAAGGTGACGGTCAGCGTACGCTTGTCATCGGTGATATGCGCCAGTGCGTTCAGCAACAGTTGTTGGCTATCGAGCAAGCCGCGCAAGGCATTAGATAAAGCGAGCGGACTATTAAGCAATTCTTGGCAAGTTTCTGAAAGCGTCAGTAAATGCCCTGCCAGATTGCCGCTGTCTACCGTGGAAATATAGCGCGGTTCTAACACTTGCAGGCTTTGGGTATCGTACCAGTTGTAAAAATGCCCGTGCAGACGTGGCAAGTTGTTGAGTGTCGCCAGTGTTAATTCCAAACGGGTGACGGTATCGGTCAAACCCAACCAGCCGAAATCGCGCGCCGCGACCACCGATAACAAATACAAGCCAAAATTGGTCGGCGAACTGCGGTGCGCGATAACGGGATCGGGATCTTCTTGGAAATTATCCGGTGGCAGATAATGTTCATCAGCGGTGACAAAGGTGGTAAAAAATCGCCAGATTCGTCTGCCGATTAAGCGCAGTTCGGCACTATCGCCAGCGAACAAGGATTCGGCTGTATCCAACAACGGCGGCAAACTTAATGCACGCGCGGCAAAAGGCGCGAGCCACCACAGCAATAAAAATGGCGTTGCTATTGCTATGCCCGCCGGATTAAAAAACATAATCACCGCCGCTGAACCTAGCGACACAATCGAAGAACCCAGCAATGGCGCATACAAACTTTTTAACGCATTGCCAGCCGCATCTTTGGCTTGTAAGGCGGTAACCCATTTCAGCAATTGCCGACGGGTGATGAACAGGCGAATTAAAGTGCAACTGATGGCATCGAGCATTTGCCACGCGTGTTGCGACAACAAGGTTAACGCGACAAGGCTATTCACTATCGCCCAAAGCATGTTTTCCACCGCCGCCCGAATGTGGGTAAACAGTGTAATGCCACGACGCGGTAAGGTGAATTCGCAAGCGATGGTCAGTAAAGCCGGAAACGCTAAACCGAGTAGGACAAAACCCATCAACACAGTCAGCGGCGCGTTTGGGGTTGCCCAAATCAGCACCAACAACACAAAACTGGCAGGCGCAGATAAAGATCGGCGCAAATTATCGAGCATTTTCCAACGCCCAATAGTCGGCATGCCTTTGCCGCCATTGCCAAAAATCCACGGTAATAATTGCCAGTCGCCACGCACCCAACGGTGTTCGCGCGAGGCTGCAACGTCAGTATGCGAAGGGAATTCTTCATAAAATTCAATATCGCTGACTAAAGCGCAACGGGCGTAAACGCTTTCGAATAAATCATGGCTGAGTTGGGTATTGTCCGGCACACGCCCCGCCAACGCGGATTCGAAGCTATCGACATGATACAAACCCTTACCGCTGTAAGTGCTGAGCGCGAACAAATCTTGATAGACCTCGGAAACTGAACTGGAATAGGCATCCGTGCCGGATGTCCCGGCAAAAATCTGATGGAACATCGAATGTTCCTGGCGCAACGGTAAAGTTGGCGTGACCCGTGGTTGCAGGATACTGTAACCCTCGACCACGCACTGGCATTCAGCATCAAACACCGGTTGGTTGAGCGGATGGGCGGCAACACCGACCAATTGAGTGACCACGCCCATCGGCAATTTGGTGTCGGCATCTAAGGTGATGACGTAACAAATGCCCTGCGGCGCAGCGGCGGCTTTGCCGGCAATCGGCAGAAAACTGGTGTCGGTCGCACCACGTAATAGGCGATTGAATTCATGCAGTTTGCCGCGTTTGCGCTCCCAACCCATCCATTTGCCTTCGCTGGCATTCCATAAACGCTGGCGATGGAAAACGAAAAAACGTTGCCCGCCGTATTTGTTGTTCAGCGCATCCACACCTGCTATTGCGGTATTAAGTAATGCCTCATCAGTAGCTTGGGTTTCTTGGTCGGCATCGGTCCAATCTGACAACAACGCAAAAAACACGTGGCCTTCGGGATTGGCGAGGTAACGCACTTCCATTTGCTCGATTTGCTTTTTCACGCCGGATTCACTGGTGAACAAGGTTGGCACGACGATAAACGTGCTTAAGGCTTCTGGTACGCCGTCTTTTAATTCCAAACGCGGTAAATGCCGAGGCGGTAAGCCTACGCTGATGAGGCGGTTGACGAGGTTAACGGCAATATCTGATGCCGGAAATATGCCAAACAACGCCAGTAAAACCAACTGCAATTCGCTGAGGCCAGCGGCGAAACTTAAGGCTAAAGGCAAAGCCAGCAACGCACCTGTCAATAACAACAAGCCGCCCATATAGGCCATTTCGGCATGGGCAATAGTCGTCCGCAAGCAGCGTTGCCGGAAAGTGGTTTGGTATTTCACGCAGTTTTCAAAGCCATAACGGCCTGAACCTAGCAAATAAAAGCCAGGTTCTTGTAAGCGTGGATTGCTGGTGGCTTCTGCGCTAGTTTGCTGCGTTTTTGCAAGCACTTGCTGGGCAATTGACAATTCTGAATGCGGCGAATGTTTGGCTAAATCTTCAATGGCATGGCGATAACGGTCGCGGGTGAGGAAATCCATGTCGGTATAGCCTTGATGACTACGCAAACACGCATCCACTAAGCTGACGTTTTCGACAAACAACGACCAATCAAACGCGGAAATCAAACGCATACTGGTGATGATGTTACGCACCGTGGCATTGTCGGCAATTTGCTCGGCATGTTCCAAATGCACGACGTCGTCTAAGCTGAGGTGTTTGCTATCCAGCCATTCCGTCAAAAACGCCAACGATGGCATCGCGCCGGAATGCGGATCATGTAAACGTTGCAGGATTTGCACGGCGTAAGATTGGCGCAAGGCGGCTTCCGGCAAATCCCCCGCAGGAAAAACCATCTCCGGCTGGTCGTTGAGCGCGGCGATTTGTTCGATGTGATCGACAAAATCATCCGCCAGTTTCCGGCCTGTTTGCGACGCCAGCACGCGCACGGCAATCCGTCGCAAATTATCAACCAGCAACAGGCGTAAAGTGATCGGAATGGCCCACAATTCACCTAAGGTAAGCGGGTCAACCGATTGATAGGCCTGGACAAAATGCGTCAGCATTTCCGCTGAAAATCGGCTGTCAGTATGGGCAACTAAAGCCCAAACAATCCCGTAAACGCGCGGAAATCCCGCCAACACACCGTCGGCTAATTTTGGCAATTCCAAATAATAGCTTTCCGGCAAGTCGCTTTGAATATCACTGACTTGGGCTTTGATGATATGGAAATTATCCAGCAACCATTCTGCCGCTGGCGTAATCGCATGTTGCTCACGCACCGCCTTGGCGACGGCTTGGTAGGCTTCAAGTAAGATTTGGGCATTGTCATCAACGCGCGGCAGCAGTTTAAAGCCTTGTTTTTGCAAGCTGACTTTTTGCGCCTGCGCCAGGCTGACCGCGTGTTGCTCTAAGCGTTCGGTGCTGAACAGTTCAAAGCGTATCGGTTCTTCGCCACCAGGATGGATGATGCTGGTACGTCGGTTTTTAGCATTACGCTTTATCATTTTTTTTGACTTTAGGTAAGGGTGTTTTAGCCCAAAGGCATCGTAAACCCGAATGGCACAACGCTAAATTCTGCCCAACGCAATCAAGACTAAAATAACGAGAAGAACGGCGCCTAAGCCACTGCTGGGGGCATAACCCCAATTACGGCTGTGAGGCCACGCTGGGATCACACCGATAAGCATAAGGATAATTATGATGAGTAAAAGAGTGCCGAGTGACATGGTTAGATTCCTGTGATGGCAAAGAAAGGCAGAACCGGTTAAGTGCCGGTTTCGTTATAAGAGTGGCATTAACTCAAACTAAAGTGATCGGCATTAACCCCAAAATGCCTCGGACGATTAAATAGACCGCCACGAAATAATTTAAAAACCGGGGCACAATCAAAATCAGGATGCCGATTACTAACGCCAGTAATGGTTCGAATGCAAGGGTCATTGTTTTCCTGTGCTAGCCGCTAGGCGACAATCTATTTGAATTTGGCGGAGGCACTGGTCAGTCCTGTTCTAAGGTCATCCCAAATTTTATCCGCCGTTATTTTCACTTGATCCCACGCGTCATCACTGGCGTTTTCCAGCTCATGCAACTTGATGGTTGCCGCTTGCTGATGGGCGCGAACGGAATTCAGCTCCTGCGTGTACTTAAGTTTCACCATGCCGACGGACTCCTCTGTTTTGGCGGTCAACAGGTCGATCTGCGCGGACCATTCTTTTAGCTCTGCCGCCAGACTTTCTATGTATTCGTTTTTAGTTTTCATGGTGGTCTCGTTATCAGTGATTTTGGCTGAGTTATCTGCATAAAACAGAAGGGTAGGGATGGAGAAACAGCTTAACGGTATGCTTTAAAAGTGTCGGTACGCTAACGAACAAAAGGCCAAACCCTGCTGATCGACAGCCTATTTTGGGTTTTCGATCAGCATGTAAAGCACTTAATGCACGAACAACGCAATCAAGATAATGATTGGAATGGGAATGCCGAGAAAATATAAAAGGATTGAGCGCATCATTGATCTCCTAGAAAATTGGAAAGTTTGGGGGGTTACAAATCTCGCATCCGCCCGCCGTAAATAGCCGCTAAACTGGCTATAAATGCACCGATGAGCAACGAAATAAATAGCCAAAGGGAGGCGAAAGCAGAGGCTTTTCGTGTGGTTTCGGCAAGGTTTTTGGCGGTCGTTTCTTCCGCAAGCTGCTTGGCTTGCAAACTTGCATACAGGTTGTCTATCCGCTTTTCGGCATCATGCTGAGACAGGCGGGTGCGTTGTGACACCAGTTGTCCGACGTAACGCTTATCTTCTACGGGCAGCGCGCCTATTTGTTGGGCATTTTTCAAGATACGGGCAACTTCAGCGTTCGATTCGATAATGATGGGATCATTAGCCCTTAGCGGCAAAACACCTTCGGTGAAACTCTCCGTGCTTGGAACCACTACGATTTCCTTCCTAAATAGCGAATCGACAAAATATTTCATGGATTCGTTGTCAGGCTTCATCCTATCAAAGCGCATTGATCCGGTATCGCCCGACTTGGAGGTGCCCGTCTGGATGCCGCCGCTGACAATAGCGCCAATAACCGAGGTGAGCAGCGCGGCGGTCGCCAGTGTGGCAATGGCCCAAGCCAGAAAACCGTGTGCGGTGTCCCGAAAGTAAACTTCATCCGTTTGCACGGCAAGCCATCGTTTCCTCAGTCTACCCGCCAGAAAGCCGCCCATACCGGAGGCAACAATTTGCGTGAATGTCAGCCAGATGATGGTAGACGTACCAAATGCAGTCGCGCTAATGCCGTTGTAAGCCCAGGGTGATACTGAGGATAATCCTAAACCTGTGCCTAACATTAATAAAATAAGAGACAGAGAGGCTGCCGCTGTAGCACCAGCCATAATAGCTCCCCATGAAACGGCATTTGCACTGGTTTGCAGCGTTTCTGGCGGGAATTCGGGCAATGCCGGTTCGTACCCGAGCGGGTTGGCACTTGTAATTGTTGATGTGTTCATGAAATCTCTCCAAATGATTGAAGGTGGAAAAATATCACTCCGATTCGGAGCAATACGACCGTTCACTAAGCAATTTGGGTGACCGTTACGCGTCTATGATTTAGCCGTTGTAGCCATCACCACCAAAATGCTAAGGCCCGATTTTTAACGCAGGCATTTGGGTAATGCCAATGTTGCCGTCCGCTTTTATAGAGGGCAGTTTGGTGATGGCAACTTGGGTGTCGAGTTTTACTTCAATCGGTTTTTCAACCACCATGTAAAGGGAAATCGGTTTGTCGGTGACCACATTTAAATTCACCGTCAAGGGATAACAAGCGGCAAGCGATAGCATCACTGTAAGCAGTACCAACCCTTTCCCAATATTAAAATGCTTGAAGACAGACACTGTCGCCCACTCCCGTTAATTGCCGAGAAATGCCAATAAGTCATCATTCAGCTCGGCTTTATGGGTGTCGGCGATGCCGTGCGGTGCGTCGGGGTATATTTTCAGTACCGCATTTTTTATCAGTTTGAAGGACGCGTGTGCCGAAGCATCAATCGGTACGATCTGGTCATCGTTGCCGTGGATAATCAGCGTCTCAACATCAAATTTCTTAAGGTCTTCGGTAAAGTCCGTTTCTGAAAATGCGGCAATGCAATCCAACTCATTCTTAAGGCCACCTTGCATGGCTTGTAACCAAAAAGCGTTACAAACGCCTTTGCTGATGTCCGCGTTTGGCCTGTTAGTGCCATAAAACGTTTTGGTCAAATTTTTGAAAAATTGCGCCCTGTCCGTCGAAACACCTTTGCGGATGTCATCAAACACTTTCATGGCTAAGCCCTCGTGATTCTTATGTGTTTTCAGCATCAACGGTGTCACCGATCCCAGCAGCACGACTTTGGCGACACGGCTTGTCCCGTGACGTCCGATGTAGCGGGCGACTTCGCCACCGCCTGTGGAATGGCCGACTAACGTCATGTCATTTAAATTTAGGCTCTCAATCAATTCGGCTAAATCGTCGGCATAGGTATCCATATCATTACCCTGCCAGGGTTGGCTAGAACGTCCATGACCGCGCCGATCATGGGCGATACAGCGATAGCCGTTGCTGGCAAGAAAAACCATTTGGTTTTCCCAAGCATCAGCCGTTAGCGGCCATCCGTGACTAAAAACGACAGGAAAACCGGTTCCCCAGTCTTTATAGTAAATGTCTGTACCGTCTGTGGTGGTGAATAGGCTCATGAGGGGCTTCCTTAGATTGTTAACTTAGTTTGATTGTCTGGGTTTGGAGGGTGCTGTTACCCGCCAGACCGTGTTGCCGACATCATCGGCAACCAGTAACGCCGATTGCTTATCCAACACAACCCCTACCGGCCTTCCGAAAGCTTCGCCGTCTGCACTGAGAAATCCCGTCAGTACATCCAAAGGCATTCCAAAAGGTTTGCCATTTTTGAACGGTACGAAAATAACCCGGTAGCCACTGCGCGGCTCGCGGTTCCACGAACCGTGCTGACCGATAAAAACGCCATTGTTAAAAGGTGCGGGCCAGACGGTGTTTTTTGTAAACGCCAAACCCAATGAAGCGGTATGTGGGCCTAATGCGTAATCGGGGACGATGGCTTTGGCGATCAAGTCCGGGCGTTGCGGCTGTACCCGTTCATCCCAATGCTGACCAAAGTAGCTGAAGGGCCAACCGAAAAAACTGCCGTCAGTAATTGAAGTCAGATAATCGGGTACCAAATCGCTACCGATCTCATCGCGTTCATTGACCACTGTCCACAAGCTGCCGTAATCCGAATCCCAAGCCAGTCCGTTCGGATTGCGCAAGCCTGATGAATAAATGCGATGGCTACCGCTTTTTAATGTCACTTCCCAAATGGCGGCGCGGCTTAGCTCGTTATCAATGCCATTTTCAGCCGCATTACTGTTCGAGCCGACCGTCACATAAATGCGGCTGCCATCACGGCTGGCGAGAATGTTTTTCGTCCAATGATGATTAATGGGCCCTGCGGGTAAATCTACAATTTTTATACCTGGCTGGAGGATTTGTGTGGCACCGGATTGATAGGTAAATTTCATCAGTGCATTGGTGTTGGCGACGTAGAAATCGTTGCCGATCAAAGCCATGCCGAAGGGCGAGTTAAGCCCTTTTAGAAATTCTGTCCGTAGATCCGCGATACCGTCGCCATTGGTATCACGTAACAATGTGATGCGGTTGGCACTGGGTGCGCCTGCACCGGCCTTGTCCATAAACTGTCCCAAAAGCCAGCCTTTGAGGCTTTGCCCATCTTCCGGCCTTGCCGGCGCATTGGTCTCGGCGACCAAGACATCACCGTTGGGCAAGACATAAAGCCAGCGCGGATGGTCGAGTCCACGGGCAAAAGCGATGACTGACATATCCGGAGCTGGCGTAGGTATTCCATACGCAGGCCAACCTACCGCCTGGGCGATGTTTACCGTGGGAAACAAGGTTGGACGCGGGGGTGGCAATTGCGGATGGCTACCCATACCTGCTGAAAGCGGCAACTCTGCCACTTCACCGCACGCCACTAGCCCTATCGTTATTAGCGCGGATAAGCAAACATTACGCACGGCTATCATCAAAGGGTCTTAATGCTTCATGCCCGCCATTTGCCGACAACTTTCAGCACAGGCTTTACAGGCTTCAACACAATCATCCATACCGCCAATTTTTTCGCAATCTAAGGCGCAGGCCTCGCAGATTTCTGCGCAAACGGCACAAACCTGATGGTGAAAATGGGAGTTGCTCAGCTGAAAATTGGCTGAGGTTTGGCAGATTTCGGCGCAGTTCATCATCAGACGAAAATGGTTGGCTTCGACATGCGCCCCGCCTGTTTCCAGGCAATGGTTCATAGCGGTTTCCAAACAGGTTTTATGGCAATGGCAACAAGCTTTTATACAAGCTTGCATGGCTTCTACAGATTGGCTTAAGTGATTCATGGAATGCTCCGAGCTGGCAACGGGTGGGCTTAAAAAAGCGGCTAGCCACTTAAGGCGTTGCCGCTTAAATAGAAAACCGGGTGGTGTGTCGGATTAGGTTCGGCTTTTCTACTCTTGGGTTTAGCCATTCACCCGACAATCTCAGGACGTACTCTAGCCAACAAAATTAACGTAGTCGGTACGCTATCGCACAATCATCCCGTGTCCGATCGATTGCAGCCTCCATAGCGGGCTCTATGTGTCACAACGAACCGACGCCCGCTGGACTTAGCCTTATTGTTTGTCTTCTCACACTCTGCCAACCTCACGCACATAAGGGACAACCATGAAAAATCCAACCGTAATGTCCGATGTTAAAACGCTACGCGAACGCGCCCGTCTTCATATTGAAGAAGGGGCTGTAACGGCGGGTTATCAGGCCGACCGAAAGAAAGTACTGGCACTATTGAACGATGCGCTCGCGACCGAAATCGTCTGCATGTTGCGCTACCGTCGCCATCATTTCATGGTGCGGGGTATCCATTCGCAAGCCATTTCTGAAGAATTCCTGATGCATGCTGATGAAGAGCTGGAACATGCCGATTTGCTCGCCGAACGTATTGTTCAGCTAGGTGGCGAACCTGATTTTTCACCGCAAGAATTAACGGCGCGCAGCCACGCCGAATATGTGGAAGGGGTTACGTTAGCCGACATGATTAAGGAAAACCTTGTCGCCGAGCGTATCGCCATCGACAGTTACCGCGAATTTATCCAATATCTCGGAGACCATGATTCAACGACCAAACGACTGTTGGAATCCATTCTTGCCGTGGAAGAGGAACATGCCGATGACTTGGCTGATTTACTGTTCGCAATCCCTCAGGAACAGAAGCCTGTTAAACCGTTACCGAGCGCAAAAGCCGCTTAATCGATGAAAAATCGAATGGTGCGGCTCAAAAGCCCGTTCCGTTACCTTAACGTTAAGGAATCCTGGTCAGTTGCCGGGAGCTTGTTAAAGGCTTTGTTCACCGATTCCTTAAGCGACACTATTGGAGATTCATAATGACCACAGCACAAACGATGACAGGCAGTCCAGCAAAGTTAGACGCGCAAACGCCGCCTATGACCGTCGGCAATGGTGGCGAATGGCATCAATCCGCCACCGAAGGCCAACCCGTATTGACCACCAACCAAGGTTTGCCGATTGCCGACAACCAAAATTCCTTGCGGGCGAATCCGAAAGGCTCAACCTTGTTGGAAGATTTCATCCTGCGCGAAAAAATCACCCATTTCGACCATGAACGCATCCCCGAACGCATCGTCCATGCGCGTGGCACAGGCGCACACGGTTTTTTTGAATTGACCCATTCCTTGGAAAAATACACCACGGCGAAAGTGCTCACCGAAGTAGGTGTGCAAACACCTTTATTCACACGTATTTCAACGGTTGCGGGTGGTTCGGGTTCGGCGGATACGCCGCGTGATGTCCGTGGTTTTGCCACTAAGTTTTACACCAAAGAAGGCAATTGGGATTTGGTCGGCAACAATATTCCGGTGTTTTTCATTCAAGATGCCATTAAATTTCCTGACTTGATCCATGCGGTCAAAATGGAACCTGACCGTGGCTTTCCACAAGCGGCGTCGGCGCATGACACCTTTTGGGATTTCATTTCCCTAACGCCGGAAACCATGCACATGGTGATGTGGATCATGTCTGACCGCACCTTGCCGCGCTCGCTACGCATGATCGAAGGCTTTGGTATCCATAGTTTCCGTTTGATAAATGCAGCGGGTGAATCAACGTTTGTGAAATTCCATTGGCGGCCTAAGCTGGGTTTGCAATCAACGCTGTGGGATGAAGCGGTCAAAATTGCTGGAGCAGATAGCGATTTTCATCGCCGCGATATGTTTGAAGCCATTAGCGCCGGGGATTTTCCCGAATGGGATTTTGCAGTGCAATTGTTCACGCAAGCCCAAGCCGACAGTTTTCCGTTCGACCATCTCGACGCTACCAAACTCATTCCTGAAGAACTGGTTCCCTTGCAAGTGATCGGGCGCATGGTACTAAACCGCTGGCCTGATAACTTTTTTGCCGAAACCGAACAAGTGGCTTTCTGTCCGTCGCATGTCGTGCCAGGCATTGATTTCTCCAATGATCCTTTGTTGCAAGGTCGTTTGTTTTCGTATCTGGATACACAATTATCGCGTTTGGGATCGGCTAATTTTCACCAAATCCCCATCAATGCGCCGCAATGCCCGTTCGCTAATCACCAACGTGACGGACACATGCAAATGGCGCAACCGAAAGGACGCGTGGCTTACGAACCCAATACTTTGGCGGCAAATTCTCCGCATGAACAAGCGACAACAAGCTTTCGTAGCGCGGCAGTCGAAGAAACAGGCGTAAAAGGCCGTATTCGTGCAGAAAGTTTTGCCGACCATTACAGCCAAGCGCGGCAGTTTTATCTCAGCCAAAGTGCTTACGAACAAGCGCATCTGGCTTCCGCTTTAGTGTTTGAATTGTCAAAAGTTGAGCATCCGCATATCCGTGTGGCGATGGTCGGGCATTTACGCCATATCAATGAAAACCTGGCTATACGCGTTGCCTCGGGCTTGGGTATTGAAAAATTACCACTCGCCCCTGTTACGGCTAGGGTGGTGCAAAATTTAGATTTATCGCCAGCCTTGCAGCTCATCGACAAAATGAAGGACACGCTCGCCGGGCGTGTGATCGGTATTTTGATTGCCGATGGCTCGGAGTCGGACACGCTATACGCGGTTAAAGATGCCGTTATCGATGCGGGCGCGAAAGTGAAAATTATCGCGATGAAGCTGGGAGATGCCAAACTTGCCGATGACTGGCTTTTGCCCGTTGACAATCAGCTGGCGGGTACGCCGTCGGTTTTGTTTGATGCCATTGCCATTGTCCTGTCTGAAGAAGCGGTTGTTTTATTGGGTAAAGAAGCCGCCGCTATTGATTTTGTCCGTGATGCTTTCAATCATCTAAAAGCGATCGCCGTTGATACGGGCGGTTTGGCTTTGCTGAAAAAAGCAGGCATAGAGGTTGATGCCGGTGTCATCGCTTTAACGTCTTTGGATTGTTTTATTGCAGCGGCTAAAACCCGGCAATGGGATAGGGAAGCCAAGGTTAGGACACTTGCGTAATGAAAAAAGCAGTGGGGCATTTTGATGCATCGAAAACGGCGAAAACCTAGGGTTTTAGCGTTTTCCGCCATGAAGGACACGAACTTCTTTGTAAATGTCGTGTTCAAAGCAGGAAATGCTTTTCGTGGTCAACCCTTTTAAGCAATGGAGATTATCCGATGAGTTTAAAAATTTATCTGCTTCGGCATGGTGAAACCGAATACAGTCAGCGCGGGGCATTTTGTGGGTCGCTAGATGCGCCGTTAACCGAGTCTGGTAAGCAAATGGCAGTCTTATTTGCAGCGGCGTATTGCAGTTTCCCTTGGACAGCCGTTTACAGCAGCCCCATGAAGCGGGCTGTGGCGACGGCCCGACCTTTGTGTGACACCTTGGATTTGCCCATACAATTAAGGGAGGGTCTGAAAGAAATCCATTACGGCCTTTGGGAAGACCAAGAACTGGACGCTGTTCAAAAACACTACGCAGAAGATTATTTGCACTGGCAAACCGACCCCGCTTGGCATGCGCCGACGGGCGGGGAAACCGCTATCCAAATTGCCTCACGTGCTTTGCCAGTGATTACCGAAATTGAAGCGAAACACCCGACCGGCAATGTGTTGCTGGTTTCCCATAAAGCCACCATTCGTATCATTCTTTGCAGCTTGCTAGGTATCGACGTAGGCCGATACCGTGATCGGATCAACGCGCTGGCGGCCTCCGTCAGCATTGTCACTTTCGGGCCGTACGGGCCAATGCTGGATGTGTTGGGTGACCGTAATTACATGTCCGAAGAGTTACTTAGCCGTTCGGGAACCTAGATTTTAAAGGGCTTTGGTGCTTTGTTTTTAGCGGGGGCGGGGCAGTTAAGCAACATCTGAAGCTTTTTAGCCGGTTACGGTAAAAAGCCCAGAATGTTTAGGGCAGGGCGGTTTACCTGACTTCTGCTTCACGTTTGGTTTCCATTTTCAGGTTTTGGTATTCGTGTTGCTCCAATCTGCCATCTTCACCGGCATCGACCTTATCAAACACTTGCAGCAAATACGGAAAATTTTTCAATTCTGTTTTAGTAATGTAGTGGTTGCTATCCACATCGGCCTCGGCGAAGGTAGGCATAGCACCTTTACCGTCGCTGGGCTTTTCAACGGGTTTTGAGTTGGTTGTGGCTTCGTTAACGGATTCGACATAGCGATAATTAGGATGGTCATTTTCAGCGTTTACTTGTATCGGGAGGCTGGCAAAAAAGCCCATTACTAAAGCCAGTAATCCCGAATTTGACCGTAATATCCGAGTGATTGTTTGTGGTTTTACAAAGTTATTTTCCATAACAGTTTCCTTGAGTTGAGTAGACGGTGGAGGGTTGGTTACTGATGTTACGTAGACATATCCTGCGATATAAAAACAAATAATGATGAGTCGTTGTCACGACAGTTTTTCTAATCGGGTTCTCGCACCCGAAGGCGAGCTACTTTCTTTTGTGCCGCCAAAAGAAAGTAGCCAAAGAAAAAGCGACCCTATTGCCGCTGATGTCTTGCGCTCCTCGCATTTGTCGGGGGACGGCAGAATGGGCTTCCTGCCCATCTGCCGCCGTGCGGCATCCATGCCGCACCCCTTCGGGCTATTCCCGGCAAATGCTGCGGTGCTCGACGCAGCAAACGGGAACAAAAACACGTTACTGCGTAACGTCAGTTGGTTATTCTGCAATGTAGTTTGGCGACACTTTCGACCATTCTTGCATCGCTTGGTCGCCAGGACGGTCAATTTTGATTTTGCCACCTGCCGTTGACGTCACCCAAGTCAGTGGAATGTAATGATGTTGACCAGAACTGTCTTTATTAAGCTTGATTGTGCTTGTGCCTTCCATGTGGTCAACCACGGCAAACTGACCGTCTTGAGAGCAAAATACAGGCATTTCAGGTTTTATCTCGTCGATATTTATCATTGTATTTTTCCTTGGCCCGATCTGGGCGGATGTGGTGGGATGTTCAGATAAATGATTCATCTGTGCGGTGACTATATACAATCCAAGTAAATCCCTCTGTGCGGACACGCACATACAAACGGGATAAAATTATTTAATATTAATGCCTTAGAAAGATTTAACAGGGGATGGATGATATGAAAAACCCAATTACAATTTTGGTGAGTTTATTTTTAACGGGATGTACGGTCATGGGCATACGTAGCAGCGAAGAAGCACCTTACAGTTTGTTGTCGGAAAGCGGCAATATCCAAATCAGGTTGTATCCGCCTGTGCTGGTGGCGGAAACATTGATTGAATCCAGTTATGCGGAAAGTGGCAGCATTGGGTTTAAACGCTTGGCGGGTTATATTTTCGGTGGCAATGTCCAGAAGCAACAAATGGCAATGACCTCACCGGTTTTACGCGAAGCCGCCAGCGAAACTATTGCGATGACTGCGCCGGTTTTGCAGCAAAAAAAGGGCAATCAGTGGGTGATGACATTTGTGATGTCCTCCATTTATACGCTGGATACTTTGCCGAAGCCTTTAGACGATCAAGTTATCATCAAACAAATGCCGGCTAAAAAAGTGGCGGTATTGCGTTATTCCGGCAGCTTAAATCAAGAACGGATTGCCGAGAAAAGCCAAGTTTTGTTGGCGTGGCTGGCGCAAAACCATTTCAAACAGCTCTCTGAGAGCCGCTCTGCAGCATATGACCCACCGTGGACTTTGCCGTTTTTGCGTCGTAATGAAGTGCATGTGGATGTTGAATAACGCTAACAATGCATAGGTGATTTTTTAAATAAGTAGCTTAAGTGTTGTTTGTCTGCCATTTTTCGGCAACTTTCAGCAGACCTCCCGTCCGCTTTGAAAAAGAGGTGAAAGTGATCCACAAGATAGAAAGGGCCGTTCAAAAATCAGGCCGTCTAGGGAACGAAAACGACACTCGACTGAATGAAAGCGCTGGCTTGATGAACGATTTTCCTGTCGTGTGTGTAGGAGGTTCGGCTGGCGGGCTGGATGCGTATATCCGGTTATTGCAAAATCTACCGGCTGACTTGGGTGTGGCTATTGTTATTGTCAATCACATCACGATGATGCCGACTATGCTGCATGAAGTTTTGCCAAGTTATACCGCCATGCCCGTTGAGTTAATCACGGAAAGTTTGCTAATTAAACCTAACTGCGTATTTATCATTCCATCGAATCGGGACTTACATCTTACCGACGGACAGTTTCATTTAAGGCCAATCTCCAAGCCTCGTGGCTGGCCGGATGTCATCACGGTCTTCCTGCGCTCATTGACCCAGCACTGGCAGAGGCAGCTGATTGCGGTGATTGTTTCAGGTTATGACGGTGACGGGGCTGATGCTCTTTGTGGCATCAAAGAAGTGGGTGGTATCACCATTGCCCAGAAACTTGACACCGCTATTCAGCCAGACATGCCGGAATCGGCAATGGCGAGTGGTTGTATCGATTTTGTCTTATCGCCGGAAAATATCGCTCAAAAAATTGTGCAGATTGCCAGGGCTGAGGTGTTGTGACGTCCGGCTTCTGTTTTACGATAGCAAACCGCCATCGTTGGTCTTAAAAAGGTGGATTGCCTTTCGGCGAATCCACCCTTCAATTCAAATAAAAGCAGCGATTTACGCGGCTGCCGCTAATAATTGGTCTAATTTTGCTAGGTGCGATGTCTGGGCGGACAGTAATTTGGTCTCAATTAAAGAACGCAGATCAGTCGGTAGCTCATCTTCAAGCATGGCTTCTTTATAATCATCATCGCCACTTTTTTCCCCTTCATGCAAAGCCGTTAAGACAGCTTTTTTACCTAATAAATTAGCCCCTCCTAAAACCAATTTAGCCCACGCTCCCCAAGCGCCAGAATCGACGGCGGGTGTTCCGCCAAGTCTTGTGGTTAATGCTTGTAAGGAAGAAACAGCTTCTTTATGGCATTCATAAAGGGGCATTAAGTCGTCCGCTTCGCCCATTTCGACATCTACCTTGAGTTTATCCAACGCTTGTTGGTAGGTTTCCGTTGCAGACAATTCGTTTTTTAGCAATTTTTCGAGCGTTTTCATTTGGTTCATGATAATTCCTTAATGTGGTTATATATCGAACATTAGCAATAAAATTGTTAGGTTTGGGCAGTTGCTGAGAGACAAGGCCGCGCATTTTTTGTACTAGATACGTCGCCCCTGAATTATTCGTAGAATGATGACAATGATGGCGATGACAAGCAGGACATGTATAAAACCACCGATGGTGTACGATGAAACTAGCCCCAATATCCACAGAACAATGAGAATAATCGCAATACTTTCAAGCATATCTATCTCCATCATGGGCCATCAATTGACGGCAGACTGAATCGCAGATAAAAGCTGAAGGATGACTGAAGCCAATTCGACCCTTACCTGCGTACTTTTGAAAACCACCTTCCACGCCTCCGTAGATTCGTCGTCAGTCAAGCAAAGGACTCTTTTCCCATTTGCTTGGGAAAAATAGTAAGCGCAAAAACGAACAAAGTCGGTGCGTTGACTCACATAAATTCAGGGCAAAATCCACCTTAAATAGAGTGTTCGTTACCGAACGGAAAATCCCCAACTTTGCCTTTAAGCTGTTCGCCAATGGGTCAAACCGGTCAATACTGGGTAAAAATTTATTAAGCCTTATATGCCTACGCAGTTAAAACATCGCTTGATAATTGTTCTGCTCAGCGGCTGCCCGCCATTTTTCGCGGCGGATTATTGTCAGGCAGAAACCCTAGAACAGGCTTGGGATGCGGCAATGGGCAAAAACCATCAGATCAAATCGGCTGAAGCCGATACCCGCGCATCGGAACAGCAATTGTATGCAGCACAAGGCCAGCGTTTGCCGGAGCTGAATGTCGCATCAGGCTACACGCAATTGAATGAAAGCCCTGCCGCGAAAGCCCATTTTTTGGGGCAAACGGCGCAATTTACTACCGCGCAAGCTGGCAGTGTCAAAGCGCAAGCAATGGCTTCATTACCGATTTTTACCAGCGGGCGCATCAGCCACGGCATTCAGGCGGCGGAAGCGGCTTTGCAGGCTGCCCAGCATATTGAAAGCAGTTCGGTGTTGGACATTAAGATGCAAGTTGCCGAAGTGTATATCGCCGTGTTGCGTAGCGAAGGCGGTTTGCAAGTGGCGCAAGGTCATGTGGATAGCCTTGGCGCTCATTTTAAAGACGTCTGTAATCTGTTTGAGCAAGGCGTGGTGGCGAAAAATGACCTGCTAGCCGCTCAAGTGGAATTGGCAAACGCCCAACAATTGCTCTTGGTTGCACGTAAGCAAGTCGATTTTGCCAAATCGCATTACAACCAATTATTAGTTCGTGAACTGACCGATAGCGTGCATTTAGCCGCCCAGTTTCCACAAATTCCGCAAGGCACCTTGGTGGCGCTCACCACTAACGCCGTCAGCGAACGGCCTGAATTACTGGTGTTAGCTCAGCAAATCGAAGCGTTGCAGCAACAAGCGCAAAGTGTCAAAGCCGCAACCTTGCCGCAAGTCAGCCTCAATGGCGGTTATCAGTATCAGGAAAACCAGTATCAAGCTTTTCAGGGTTTGTGGATGGTCAATGTCGGGATGCAATGGAAAGTGTTCGACGGCAGTATTCGCCACAACAGCGATGCCCTGGTTAAACAAGCCATGTCTTTAAAAGAACAGCGTGACGATTTGAACAGTTTGATTCATTTGCAGGTGCGCCAAGCGTGGCTGGAAAGTCAGGAAACCCATGAGCGCATCCACGTCGCGCAACAAGCGATTGCCCAAGGCGATGAGAATATGAAACTGACCACTGACCTTTATCAGCAGGGTTTGACGACCAACACCGAAGTACTGAAAGCCGAAGAATTACGTGCGAAGACCCATGACAATTTCAACAACGCCCATTATGACGAGGCTTTGGCTAATCTGCGTTTGCGGCGGGCGATGGGGATTTTGTAAATACGAAAACCACGAAGAATACAGAGAATACGAAGATAAGGATTCTTCTCGGAGCGAGAACTTCTGGGACTTCGGTCATTAAGCAGAAGCCTGGTAACCCGAGAGGATTTTTCCGTTTGTGCTGAGCCTAGTCGAAGCATGAACGGAAAAATCCGGCCTTGAGACGATAACACAAGGGTACAAGTTGTAGGTGCGGATTTATCCGCACAGTGCGAATGAATTCGCACCTACATAAACTCTTCAGGGCAGTGACGTTACTGCTAAGAAGCTCAAGTTTTTCGTGCTTTTCGTTGACACAAACCCTCTCAGAGCTTAAGCAACCATTATGGAAAAGAAATCTAAATTTTTAACCTACACAGCCCTCGCTATCGGCGGCGTGCTTATTATGATGTCCGGTTGGTGGATTGGGTGGCGTGTGCCGCCTTTCCCCGAAGGTTTGGTACAAGCCAACGGACGTATTGAAGGTGACCATTACACGGTTTCCGGCAAATGGCCTGGGCGGGTCGTTTCTTTACTGGTACATGAAGGTGATTTGGTCGAAAAAGACCAAGCCATGATGGAATTGGACGATGCCCAAATTCTTGCCAAAGTCAGCCAGGCTCAAGCGGCGGTAGACATCAGCCAAGCCCAATACCAAGCCGCGTTTGCGGTTTTATCGGTTTATAAAAAGAATGTCCAATTGACGATAGACACAGCAAAAGCCGGACTAAGCCGCGCTGATGCCGATGTGTACGCCAGCAAAGCCAATCAAGAACAAGCTTATAAAGATGCCGAACGCTTCCGTGAATTGTTCAGCAGGGAAACCGTTGCCGAACAGCGCAGCGAACAAGCTTATTTAAATTGGAAAGTGGCGCGTGCCCAACATAGCGGAGCCTTATCGGTACGGATACAAGCGGAAAAACGCTTGGCAGAAGCGGGATTAGGCGGCGAGCAAATCCTAGCCAAACAAGAAGAGGTAGATGCCTTAGCTGCGAAAGTCCGGCAAGCGCAAGCGGCTTTGGCAGAAGCGCAAAGCGTGTTGGATGATTTCATTATCCTCGCTCCCGCCGCTGGCATGATTACCACGCGCATTGCCGACAACGGCGAAATGGTCGCCGCTGGCAGCCCTTTATTTGATATTGTCGATTTGAACCAGCTCTATCTGAAAGTCTATGTGCCAGAAAAAGAAGTCGGCAAAGTCCGTTTAGGCTTGCCCGCACAAATTTATACTGACGCTTATCCCGATCGACCCTTTCCGGCGGTCATCCGCTACATCGCTTCGCAAGCCGAATTTACGCCCAAAGAAGTGCAAACACCGGATGAACGGGTGAAATTGGTCTACGCCGTTAAATTGTATTTGAATGAAAACCCCGGTCATCAACTCACCCCTGGCTTGCCAGCCGATGCGGTGATCCGCTGGCAGGAGCAAACCCCGTGGGCGAAGCCGCGCTGGTAAACGACGCTGTTATCACGATCAGCGGCTTGTGCAAAAGTTATAAAAAGAAACTGGCGGTGAATACGGTTGACCTAAGCGTCAATCGTGGCGAAATTTATGGTTTGATCGGCCCCGATGGCGCGGGCAAAAGCAGTTTGATGAAAGCCATCGCGGGCGTATTGTCGTTTGAAAAAGGCAATCTGCAAGTGTTCGGCGTGGAGATCAATTCGGAAGCAGCGGCAGAACAGGTCAAAGGCCGATTAGGTTTTATGCCTCAAGGCTTGGGGCTGAATTTATACGGCGATTTGTCGGTGGAAGAAAATATCGATTTTTTCGCCCAACTCCGCCAAGTCACCCGCGAGCAACTGAGCGAGCGCAAAGAAAAATTGCTGACCATGACGCGCTTGGATGAATTTCGAGGTCGCCCGATGAAAAATCTCTCCGGCGGCATGAAGCAAAAACTGGGCTTGATTTGCACCTTAATACACGAACCCGAATTGGTGATTTTGGACGAACCCACGACGGGCGTTGATCCGGTTTCGCGGCGGGATTTTTGGGCTATCTTGGCGGAGTTGTTGCGCGAACGCGGCATTACCGCTTTAGTGTCCACTGCGTACATGGATGAAGCGGCGCGTTTTCAGCGTTTGTCTTTGATGTACGACGGGCAAATTTTAGCCGCTGGCGAACCTGATGCCATCAGCGAAAAAGCGCCTGGCTGTTTGTTGGAATTGACTGCCGAACCAGAGCTAGAAGCGCTAAAGCAAATAAAAGCCCGTTATCCGCAAACAGAATCCATCGGCGCAAAAATCCGTGTATTTGTCGATCACAGCAACATTGCTGATGCGGAAAAAACCGTTACCGATTTGCTTAAGGACATAAAAATCAGCAATGTCCGTGCATTTGCTGCAGAGTTGGAAGATGCCTTTATTGCCTTGTTGCGCTTGCGTCCCAACGCCGAAACCAAAGTTGTCGATGACACTATTCCCCGCTTCGACACGCCCTTGCCCAATACCGAAGGTATCGCCATTGAAGCCAAACAATTAACCCGCGATTTTGCAAAATTCCGCTCGGTTGACCATCTGAATTTTGTTGTCAAACAAGGCGAAATCTTTGGCTTGTTAGGGGCGAACGGTGCGGGCAAAACCACCGCCATCAAAATGCTGACTGGGATTTTGCCGCCCACCGAAGGCGAAGGCCAAGTCGCCGGAGCCGATATGCGCGATGCCGCGCAAACCATTAAAGAGCGCATCGGCTATATGTCGCAGGCATTTTCTTTGTATCTGGATTTGACCGTCATCGAAAACATCCGCCTGTTTGCCAGCATTTATGGCGTGGCGCGAAACATCAGCCAACAGCGTGTCGATTGGGTGATCCAACTGACTGGCTTGGCGGCAGTCACCCAGCAATTGGCAGGCAGCTTGCCGATGGGCATAAGGCAACGGCTGGCTTTGGGTTGTGCTTTGGTGCATCAACCGAGCGTGTTGTTTTTGGATGAACCGACATCAGGTGTTGATCCGGTCGGACGGCGGCATTTTTGGGAAATTCTGGTGCATCTCGCCCGTATCGAAAAAGTGGCGATTTTAGTGACCACGCATTACATGAGCGAAGCCGAACATTGCGATCATTTGGTGCTGATGTACGCAGGCCGTGTCATCGCCGACGACACGCCCGTCAATATGATCCAAGCCTTACAAGATGAAGCTGGGCAATTGTTAGAGATTAACACCGACAAGCCATTGGCCGCTTTGGGCTTGTTGCAAGAAGCTAAATTTCAGGGCGTGGCTTTATTTGGTAAGCATATCCATTTGCTGGCGAAAGATGCTAAAGCCACTGAAACACAGATTCGGGAGTTGTTGGAAAAGCAGTCGATTAAATTGATAAGTACCGAAACCCAAGCCCCGACGCTGGAAGATGTGTTTGTTTATCGGGTTTTGGCGGTTGAGAATAAAAAATCGTAGGTCGGGTTAGCGTCAGCGTAACCCGACAATCCCGTCGCCACATTTGTCGGGTTACGCTATCGCTAACCCGACCTACATTGTGAATAATTTGCACCCATGAATCTAAACCGCGTTTGGGCAGTCACCTATAAAGAATGGCGAGAAATTTTCCGCGATAAGCTGTTCTTTGCTATGGCATTTATCCTACCCGTGGGCATTTTTCTCGTTTTAGCCTTCGGCATTTCCTTCGATGTCGAAAAAATCTCCTTCGCCGTGCTAGACCGCGACGGCTCGGCGATGAGCCGCGATTTCCTGCACCGTTTTATGGATTCGCGTTATTTTGCTTACAAAGGCCATGTGCAAAGCGAGCGTGAGCTTGATCCGTTGTTGGCGCACAGCGATATTCGTTTTGCCATCATCATCCCTCCGCGTTTTCAGGAACAGTTGCTGGCGGGTCAAGCCACGTCGGTGCAGAGTTTGATCGACGGCGTTTTTCCCTACCGCGCTGAAGTGGCGAAAGGCTATTTATCGGCGATTATCGCCAATTTCAACGCTCAATCTTTAGTCAACTATCTCGCCTTGAAGCGCGGCCTTGCCAAGGAACAAGCACTCAGCCAAGTGCAACCCGTGCGTTTGGAATCTCGCTATTTGTACAACCAAGCCTTACGCAGCCAATGGTCGATTTCTTCTGGCTTGATGATGCTAGTTTTAATGGTCACGCCGCCGTTTTTGACCGCCTTAGGCGTGGTGCGGGAAAAGGAAAATGGCTCGATTTACAATATTTATGCCTCGACCATTTCCAGAAGTGAGTTTATTTTAGGCAAATTCCTACCGTATTTACTGATTTCCTGCCTGAACATTTTCATTCTCTGGGGCTTGGTGATGATGGTGTTCGGTACGCCGTTCAAAGGCGATCCGCTGTTTTATTATCTGGCTTCGGTGATTTACGTCATTTGCACAGCGGGTGTCGGCTTGGTCGTGTCGTTGATGGTGCGTACACAAGTCGCCGCTGTGATGCTCACTGTCGTGTTTTCATTTGTCCCCGCCATGTTGTATTCCGGTTTGTTAGTGCCGATTGAATCCATGGGCCTCGCGACCAAAATCGAATCGCATTTGTTCTCGCCGATTTATTACTTGCGGATTACCTGGGGCAGTTTTTTAAAAGGCTTGGGTTGGAGGGAGCTTTGGTTTGATGTGCTGGCTTTGGTGGTATATGCGTTGATTTTGTGGGTGGTGGGTTTTCTGAATTTCCACAAAAGGCCGTCGTCATGAACCGACTATTATTTTTCACCGCAATATCTTCAAAGTATCGTCATTCCGGCAGGGATTGCCGGAATCTAGGTCACATGGACGTGTAATTCGACTGAAACTTGATATTTTTTCACTTGAAAACAGTCAGTAATTTTAAATATCACCATCCTTGGCATCTGGATTCCGGCAATCCCTGCCGGAATGACGACTTCTCATAAAAGGGTTAAAAATGTATGCACACCTACTTAGATAGGATCATCGCCATGACCCTAAAAGAACTAAAACAATTGCTACGCGACCCGATGCTATTGTTAATCATCGCCTATTTTTTTACCGCCGATGTTTACATGGCTGGTTCTGGTATTAATTTAAACCTACGCAATGCGGCGGTAATGGTGATAGACAATGATCACAGCGCAGCCTCGCGGGAATTGATTTACCGCTTCCGTTTACCATATTTTCATTTTCAAGGCGAAGTGACGGGCAAAACCCAAGCTGAAGATTTGCTCAATAAAGGCAAAATACTGGCGGTGCTGGATATTCCTGAAAACTTCCAACAGCATTTGCTCCAAGGCCAAGCCACCGCTGTGCAATTGCAAGTCGATAGCAGCAATACGGTGTTAGGCACGTTGGCCTCGGCTTATGCCACGCAAATCACCGCTGATTTTGGGCAAGATTTTGTCACCAGTCGGCTGGGTTTGACTAACACCGAAACAGCCGCCTTGCCGATTATCGAAAACCGCTTTCGGGTTCTCTACAACCCCAATCAAGTCGATGGCTGGTTTATGTCGATCTCGGAATTACTGACCGTCATCACCCTGCTGTCCATGTTGCTACCCGCAGCCGCAGCCGTGCGCGAAAAAGAGCGCGGCACCATCGAACAGCTCGCCGTATCGCCCTTAAGTTCCTTGCAAATCTTATTGCCCAAAGTCATCTCAATGGGTTTGGTGATCTTGCTGGGCGTAGCGGTGTGTTTGTTTTGCATCATCATCCCGCTGTTTCATTTGCCGGTAAAAGGCAGCTTCGGATTGTTTTTCTCGGTGACGGCTTTGTATGTTTTTACCACGTCTGGGATTGGCTTGTTCATCGCTACCATCAGTAAAAGTATGGCGCAAATGACCATGTTAGGCATTATGTTACTCATGCCAATCCTGTTGTTATCCGGTGCCTGGACACCGCCCGAAGCCATGCCATCCGCCATGCGTATGGGCATGACCATCTCGCCCTTGTATTACTACAACGAAATGAGCTACGCGATTTTACTCAAAGGCGCAGGTATAGAGATTGTGTGGGATTCGCTGTTAGGCTTGTCGGTGCTGGGTTTGGTATTTTTTAATTTTGGGGTCTGGCGGTTTCGGCGGCAATTTGGGTGATTTTTGCAAAACCAAATAAATGAGGAGGCGTTTGCATCCTAATCGTCTGAGTCTATCCATTGGCTTTCATCATCTACTGGCTTAGGAAGGCGACCCAACAACCATTCTGCACAATCATCCGGCCCGAAGTTGGGGTCATGGCCTTCGATAACCCATGACAGAAAATCGTCTGGCCCACCATTCATATAAGGCGGGGGTGAAACGGGCTGAAATGAAGTGGGCAATCTATTATCTAGCGACAGGTAGTTTAGAACATGACCGAACTCTTGAACGGTATGCCACGCAAGCGGGTGGTTGATGTCGATTGAAAATTTAACCCACCAACGCCCGTCCTCGCCTTTACCGCTACCGATTGCACCGTATATTGCGGGTACTTTTTTCAGGAACTCTGTCAATTTCGAAAACGATGGATCAGTCATGGCGATACTCAATGTTGTGGTCAGATGTTAAGAGAGTAGGGCGGTTTCGTGCTAGCAAACCGCCATCGGTAGTCCAAAAGGGTGGATTGCTAGCGCGAATCCTTACAAGTTAGGTGTCTGGGTTCGTATGCAGGCCTGCAATTTCTTCGATTTCTACATCACCGATCTTTCGGGAGCCTTCCATGAAATAACCTCGAACACCGACTTTGGCTCTCGATCGGTGGACAATTTCCCGCATCTCGGGAACAAGAATCCACATAGACGCCCTTCCTGAAAGTGAAACAACCACCTCGTCATCGCATGGCGTTCCTGATTCGTCTAGGAATTCTGGATGAATCATGTAGATCGAATCTTTTAGCGGATCGTCGCCTTCGTACATGAAGTCGCAACGCAGATGCTGGTATGTCACCTTTCGACCACCTTCTGATGGTGCGTAGAGGCGGTACCTGACGATGAAATCAGCTGGATACTTACGAATCTGATGGTACGTTTTCATGTGGTTCGCGCTTCAGTTGTCTACTGTTACGGTAATGGGATTGACGCCTCTGCTGTTAGCCTTAGTTTGCAGGTTGGGGTGTACCCAAGGGCATAAAAGGAACGAACCCCAACGCAAAGGCAGATGTTTCAGTTGTTGGGGTTCACAAATTTATCCTAACCTACGAACTAATATATTAACGGGTTAGTTTTGCTTCCATCCGATATGTTTAACTTCAATCGGTAATGATCCGAGAATTTCGCGTAGTCCCTCTATGTAACTACCCGGCTCTTTCCAAACATACTGTTTGAGAAGTTCAGGAACAACACCCTTATTTCCGCTAGAGTCTTTAAAAACTAATGGAATGATAGAAAATTTATCATTCTTTTCCCGTTTTTGTTCTATTGCGTAATTAATTTCTGTTGCAAGAAAATCTTCATCTTTGTAGCTTGTGGTTATGAAAAAAACAGCCGCACAAGACTCCTGCATTCCCTTTAATAGCGCTCTTTCAAGTGGAACTCCAGCAGGCATTGCATCCTCATCAAGCCAAGGATTAAAGCCAAAATCCCTAAGAATATTGAAAAAATCTCTTACAACAGGTTTGTCAATTCCTTTGTGGCTCAGAAATATTTTCACATTCTTTGGTTTATTTAGTTTTTTTGGCGTGAACCCGCCTTCCAATAACAAAGCTCCGGCATAAGTATTGATTTCATCAAACTCTAATGGAGCTAACTGATCATCTATTAGAATTAACGTCAATCCTTCATAAAACTCGTCAATTTCGTAATTTCCGTTAGACTCAAATTTGTCATTTCCAAACCAAAGTGCTTCAAGTTTTAAGTTCTCATGAGGGCGATTCTCAATAAATGGGGCGTTATAAAGCCGTCTTGGTAAACCATCAATCCATACGGATAGCAGCCCTGAAAAATTAACTTTTTCTTTTTGGATTTGCTTGCTTCCATTTGTGTCGTTATAAAAAACTAGATTGTAAAAATTAGCCATATATTACCTAAATTTGCCCAACGTTAATTGGGCATCCTTATAGACGAAAAAAAACACGTCAAAAAGTTGCCCATAAATTTTTTAAAATAAAAACTCTTTTTATCCTTCACTTACCAACACTCAGCCTGTCCTAAAAACGCTGCATTACACTTCAGGCGAATCAATCAAACAACAGCTCTGATTTTGCTTTTTTGGACAGGCCAGATAATGCCCTAATCTTTTAACCTTGTAAACGAACCCCAATGCAAAGGCAGATTTTTCAGTTTAGGCAGTGCGCGGACACTTAAATAAACCGTCATTTCTGATCTGACACCGCCTGTTGCCCCTTGATGATTTCCGGCAGATTCGTCTCTATCCAGTTCGTCAGTGCCTCCACTTGACGAGCAATACCATCACCCAACGGGGTGAGCGAGTACTCCACATGCGGCGGTACCACCGGATACGATACCCGCTGAACAAAGCCATCCTGTTCCAATTGTTGTAGGGTTTGCGCCAGCATTTTTTCACTGACGCCACCGATTTTGCGGCGCAATTCGCTGAATCGGTGTGTGCCGCCGATTAGCACCACCAACACCAAAACACCCCACTGACTGGTGACATGCTTGAGAATTTCGCGCGAAGGGCATTCTTTGGCGAGCACTTTTCCGTGGCGCATCATCTCTGCCAGTTGACCTGTTTTTGTTTCATCCATTGCACTTACCTTTTTGTATGTACTTACTAAAAGTAATTGTAAAAGATATACTCCGTTTGCACAATCCAACTACGAAACTGTAAATACAAAAGGAGACATTATGATCGTTATCACAGGCGCGACCGGACAACTCGGTCGCCACGTTATCACTTCGCTATTAACAAAAGTTCCCGCCGCCAGCTTGGTCGTTGCGGTCCGCAATGAGGAAAAAGCTAAGGACTTTGCCGCGTTAGGCGTGCAGGTCCGTTACGCCGATTACAATCAACCAGCCAGCTGGGATACTGCGCTCCAAGGTGCAGACAAAGTCTTATTGATTTCGTCGAGCGAGATCGGGCAGCGCGTCAAACAGCACAGTGCCGTTATCGACGCAGCTAAGCGAGCGGGTGTAAAGCTGCTGGCTTATACCAGTGTTCTCCATGCGGACACCTCGGTACTTGGACTCGCAGACGAACATCGGCAAACCGAAGCCGCTATTCAAGCTTCTGGCGTGCCGTTTGTTATGCTGAGGAATGGCTGGTACACCGAAAATTATACGGCGAGCATTCCTGCGGCACTGTCGCTAGGTGCTTTGTATGGCTGTGCAGGTGATGGGCGTATCTCTTCTGCTGCGCGGGCTGATTACGCAGAAGCCGCCGCTGTGGTGCTAACCAGCGACCATCAGGCCGGAAAAATATACGAACTGGCAGGCGACACCGCCTTCACGTTAAGCGAATTTGCCGCTGAGATTTCCAAGCAAAGTGGCAAGACAATTCCCTACGTCAATTTACCAGAAGAAGTGTATAAAAAAGCATTGCTTGATGCGGGTTTGCCAGAATTTCTTGCCGAACTTCTGGCGAATTCTGATACAGGCGCATCTAAAAGTGCGTTGTTTGATGATGGGCAGCAGTTGAGCAAACTTATCGGCAGGCAACTTGCTACATGGGAATCGGTAATAACAGCCGCGATGGCTTAACGCGTTGATAAATTAAGGAAGTGCTGAACTAATCGCTTCCGCTCATGCTTCGACAAGCTCAGCACGAACGGAATCAATTAGTTACCGTTCGGCTTTATGCCTGTCGGCACTGAGCTTGACGAATGGCATGAATGGGATCAATTAGATGTAGGGTGGGCAGGCTTTTTTGCCCACCGTTTGCCTCATAGTCTTGCATTTTCCTTTGATTTACATGCATTTTTTGCCTTAAAGAACCACCCGTCGAACGGCGCAACGATGGCTATGCCAATAGTGTAAGAGAGCATGTCCAGCCATGAGAAGCGCGATCCGAGCACCAGATGACCTGGCGTTGTTGCGCGAATGTGGTTGATCCAAGGTGACTGATACAACTGGCTAATTTCATCGGCGTACGAGATGGCGAGTGAGTACAAGGCGACTTTGATGACCGATGCGCTTGGTATAAAGAGGCAAACCAGCCAATAAACCATCTGCGCCCAAAGAGCGTCGCCGGGGTACTTTTCCAGAACGGCAGGAAACAGCGCCGGAAACTTCCTTGAGGCGAGTCCAATGCCGACGGTGCAGATGACAGCCGCAGCAAGATGTATTCGATTGCGGATAGCGTTACTCACCATGTGTTTTGCGGAAATTCTAATATAGATAGGAGGTGGTCGTAGCGGGGTGAGCTTATTAAAAGACGCTTTGTCTATTTATAAAGACTTACTTGTTGGTTTGCACAAATATATATCTCGACCGACAAGCTATGACGGTTTACTTTGGCTCGGTATTACTTTACGGCTTAAGTAGACTGCAAGGCCTATTATTCCACATAAATATAATGCTAAAGCCGGAACATAAAAGTAAATGCCAACAAATAACGCTGCTCCAAGAGCATTAGCTCCCTCATGTGTTCCTATAAAAAATAAGGCGAAACCAGCAATCGATAAAATATTTGCAATGCCGAATATAAAGTGAACTACTTTATTTAACTTAAAGGTTTGATTGTCTAATGTAAGGCGAAGGACCGCAAATAAAATGAGGGCATCACCAAAAAATGAGAGTTCTGCAAACCACCCATGTACGGATTTAAATAATAACGAGCTTAAAACCCACAGTATTATGGTCAAAGCAAGTGCAATATTAGCCAGTACAATATTAAACATTTATTTTCCCAACGTTTGAATTAATGGACACCGTGACGGATTACCCTTACTTTTTTCTTTAAGCCAGAAGCATCTAAATAGGCATTTGCGCCACAATAACTTGGGGAGCAATGTTCACCAACCGCTTGGACACTTGCGACATTACCAACTAATTTAATAGAAACAGAACAGCCAATATTCTTGGACATTAGAACACCATTTTCAAAATGACCAACACCACGGAATGAACAAAAATGCCCCCAATCCGCCTCAGTATGTATCCACAAGTTAAAGCTTGATTTATTGCGGCGTTGAATTTTTAATCCTTCTTTGACTTTGCAACCTTTTGAAGTGTAGTTTTCATATGTGGGTGAACAGGCTGTATAAATGGAATGTTCATAGTCACCCTCTATATTTTTGGCAGCAGCGCCTATGCTGCTTGAAAGCAAAAATAATAGTGATATGAATAATGTTTTGAATTTCATAAGGGCTTGCGTAGCGGCAACTGATTTTGAGCGACAGGTTAGGGAGATGGCTTGGTTCATTGATTTGTTACGACATCATTTACGTAATGAAACATAACTCCACCAATCTGTGCGTACTCAGGTGGTCTACGTTCCATTTCTTCAAGAGGGCGGCTTCCATGAATAACTAATACCCTATCTTTCCATTCCAAATTTATAGAAGGAATACCTTTCAAATACAACGCTGTCATTGGGAATGAAGTAAGTGGAAGCCTAGAAATCGTTACTTTTCGATGAAAACTGCTCACAGCACCACAGTCAGTCATGGAAACCTCAGCAATATACCGTCCGTTTTCTGATAACGAGCGTTCATAAATAGAGGTCTCGCACATATTTTCTCTCCATAATTCACCTATAAAGGAAAGACTTAAAATGCATCCGTAGAAGGCCGTAGCGATGGATGTTGTTACTGCAAGGGAAAAAATCACATAAACCAAGACTTTCTTCGACAGTAATTTTTCTCTGTTTCGGAAAACGAGCCAAAACGATAGAGAGGCACATAGAAATGAAGCGAATAGCAATCCATCTCTTATAAGAATGAACGGAGTTAAAAAATCCATGGCTGTGTAGGCGAGCTCGCTTGCAGTGTTGATATTTTTCTTTGCATATTGAACAAGAGCATTTGCTGCCAATAGTATGAGGTGCACTGCGCCTAATGCACCTGATGAAATTATGGCGCTCTTTGTGATGCGATTTGTCATGCAAAACCTCCAACGCGTGCCTGTCAGGGAAGATTGGCGAAGCCACCGAAGCAAACCTTCAAAACCGCCAAAATAAGGAGTGTCACGCTTGAGTGTAATGTTGGGTATTATATACCAAACAAGCTTTTTTCTAGGGCTTACAACTATTAAACCAATTCGTCTATGGACGGAATAACGCTGCTGATTCCGTCATGCAGTGAACAAGCATTCAGCGCAATGCCTTTCAGTTATTGTGTTCTACATATTTCTAAAAACTCTCATTGCCCAACGTTACTTAGGCATCCTAATTGACGTAAAAAACACGTTAAAAGTTTGCTCATAATTTTTTAAAATATTAAAAATCACTTAATTCCAATTGCTTATCAATAGTTGGCATGTCCTAAAAAAGCTAGATTACACTTCAGGCGAATAAATCAAAAAACAGCTTTGTTTTTGCTTTTTTGGACAGGCCAGATAATGCGCCATTCTTTAAGCCTTGTAAACGAAGTCCTTCAGAAAAAGGTGGTTAGTTTGTCGGCTAGGTTTGGTTCGTTCAAGCTCTAGTTTGGGAACAAGCGAATGCGCGATACCGTACAGACTTAGCCATTTATTTCATACAAACTCCGGCCTCCAGCAATTCAAATTAATCTACAGGTTTTGCAGTTAACAAACCACGCCCATTTATGCCCAAACCCTCACCCAACCCCACTAACACTTGATAACAATCGCCAATAAATCATGCTGAGCTGGAATGATTATTTACAGCTCTCGGTGGGCTTGGTTTCTGTGGTTAATCCTATTGGCGTGATCCCGACTTTTATTGCTTTGTCTAGGGATCGGCCCGTTGCAGAGCGTCACCATACAGCTTGGGTGTGTGCGTTTTCGGTGGCGATGGTGTTGTCGGTGGCTTTATTGGCGGGCGAGCCGATTTTGCATTTTTTGGGTATTGGCCTGCCGTCATTTCGGGTGGCGGGTGGTTTGTTGATGCTGATGATGGGGATTTCCATGCTGTATGCCAATAATGACCCGATTCGCCACACGCCGGAAGAACGGGCGGAATCGTATGAGAAAGATTCTATTGCGGTTGTGCCGCTGGCGATTCCTTTATTAAGCGGCCCTGGGGCGATCAGTACGGTGATTGTTTATGGTCAGGGCGGGCATTCTTTGGCCCACTATTTATTAGTGGGCAGCGTGATTGTGTCGGTGAGTGTTTTGGTGTTGGCGGCACTGCTCGCCGCGCCGAAAATTGCCGATGTCATGGGGCGCACGGGTATGAATGTGGTGACGCGTTTGATGGGCTTGCTATTAACGTCTATCGCCGTGGAATTTATTGCCAAAGGATTGGGCGAATTGTTTCCGGTTTTGGTGAAGGTGTTTCCATGAAACCGATTTTATGGGCGGTATTATTCATGGCTTTTTGCCCATTAATCGCCACCGCCAATTCCGATAGCCGATTTGCCGACCCATTCGACACGCATCAGCAAGTCCGTGAAAGCCCAGACCAAAAACAGCACGAAGAGGACGATCCTTGCCGCCTGAACACGGATAGCCAGCAGGCGTGGACGTTGGTGGATGTGATTAACCAAGCCCTGTGTTTTAATCCGCAAACCCGTCTGGCTTGGGCGAATGCGCGGTATCAAGCTGGGCAAGTCGGCATTGCCAAAGCGGCGTATTTGCCTACGGTGACCTTAACGACCTCGCTTTCTAGTGGCGCAAATTCGTCCAGTGGCAGCAATGTGCAATCGACGTCAACTACCAGCATTACGAGCAATACGAGCACTTCCAATTCGGATCAAGTCATCAACCGCTTCACGCCTGCACTCAGTTTAAGTTATCTGCTTTATAACTTTGGCGGACGGGAAGCTTTGCTGGAGACCGCACAAAAAACCTTGGAAGCGTCCAATTGGACACAAGATGCGGTTTTGCAAACGGTAATGTTCTCGGCGATTCAAGCTTATTACCAAGTGTTTGCTAGCCAAGCCGCCGCCGATGCCTCTTTAGTGTCGGAGAACGCGACCAGCGAAGCTTTGAAGGCGGCAAAAACCCGTCATGACATTGGCGCAGCGGCGTTGGCGGATGCCTTGCTGGCACAAACGGCTTTTGCCCAAGCCCGCCTGAACCGTCAAAAAACGGAAGGTGAAGCTAGGGTTGCCAGCGGTAGTCTGGCGAACGCGTTGGGGCTGCAAGCCGATTATCACTTGCAAATCGCGCCGCCGTCGGTACCCAAACCCAGTCTTGAGCAAGACAACAATGTGCGGCAATTGATTGAACAGGCGAAAACGCTACGGCCCGATTTGGCAGCCGCCGAAGCCAATATTCAAGCGGCAGAAGCCAGCGTAAAAGCCGCCGAAGCGGGGCATATGCCGAGTATTTCTTTAGTCGGTAATTTGGGTTACAGCAATACCAGTTTGCCTAGCGAAACCCAAAGCTGGTCGGTGGGGATGCAAATCAGTGTGCCGCTGTTCACGGGTTTTAATATCACTTATCAAGTCCGTAGCGCCAAAGAGCAGCTCGAAGTGCAACGTGCCAATTTTGACCAACTCGACCAAACCGTCAGTTTGGATGTCTGGAGGGCTTATCAATTGTTAAACATTGCCCATGACACCTTTAAAAGCAGCGAAGATTTGCTGGCGAGTGCGTTCCAATCGGAGCGCGTGGCGATGGAGCGATATAAGGCTGGGGCGGGCAATATTATTGATGTGTTGACTGCTCAAGGGAGCCATGCCAATGCGCGGCTGCAAGTTATTCAAGCGCAATATGCTTGGTTGACGCAAAAGGCGCAATTGGCTCAGGCTTTGGGAAGGTTGGATTATTCTTCGCTTCCGTCAAGATAAATTAGGTTTCGACGCTCGTTCCCAAGCTCCGGCTTCACTGCCATTAAGTTAAGGAAAAAAACTATATGAACCAGAGACTTAATCCGTTCGTGCTGAGCTTGTCGAAGCATGAATGGTTTAAGTCTCTGCTCACGGATTTTTCCGCTCATCCTTCGACAGGCTCAGGACGAACGGAAAAATCCTGCCACAATCAGCCTATACCATTGATAGGTATTGTTAATTATTAACTTAATGGCAGTGAAGCTCCGGCTTGGGAATGCGGTTTCAGAAGCTCCAGCTTCTTGTCGTATTCGAAGCTAGAGCTTCTGAAACTTGGGCTACCAAGCCGGAGCTTGGGAACCAGCATGAAACTCGATAGATGCGCTTCGTTCCTCAGCACATCCTACGATTTTGATCACGGATTTTTCCGTTCGTCCTGAGCTTGTCCCACAGGGACTTCCGTTGGTCGTCGAAGGATAAATGGAAAAATCCGACCTAGCAACACAGCCGTTCATACTTCGACAAAGCTCTCGGCAACTGACCTGTCCTTAGACCCCCTTGGGGGCGTTGCTCTACCTCCTGCATCCATGCAGTCGAGCACGAACGGGGCTGTGTTGCTTTACTTGAAGGCTTTGGTTTCCCTCCCGCCGCCTTGCCGCAACTTTTTTATCCCATCCAGGTAACCTATGGAACGCTCTTGGTTTAGTCGACACATCGCCATAATTTTGATTGTGCTAATAGCCGTCCTTGCGGGCGGCTATTGGTTCAGCCCTTGGCGGACGGCAGAAAAAAAGCCCAACTACCGCACAGAAATCTTAGCTAAAGGCAAACTCACCACCCTGATTTCCGCCAACGGCACGTTAAATCCTGTGGTGTTGGTCAACGTCGGTACGCAGATTTCCGGCGTGGTCAATAAACTAAATGTCGATTTTAACGACCGCGTGACCCAAGGCCAGATTCTGGCAGAAATTGATCCGTCGTTGATTAACGCCCAGCTCGAACAAAGCCAAGCGAATCTGGCTAACACTCAAGCCTCATTGAAACTGGCGCAATTAAACGCGCAACGCTCGCGTGAATTGTATGCGAAAGATTACATCGCCAAATCTGAGCTTGACCAATCCGTGCAAGCTTTGTCGGTAGGGAAAGCCTTGGTCGATGCGGCGGTGGGATTGCTGAAGCGCGATAAAACCAATCGCGGCTATACCATTATCAAATCGCCTGTGTCGGGGGTGGTGGTGTCGCGCAGTGTCGATATTGGGCAAACCGTCGCCGCCAGTTTTACCACGCCGACTTTGTTCACCATCGCCAAAGATTTGAAAATGATGCAAATCGATACCTCGGTTGCTGAAGCCGATGTCGGCGGGGTGCGGAAAGAGCAAGCGGTCAACTTTAGCGTTGATGCTTATCCAGACCGCGTTTTTACCGGCGCAGTCCGCCGCATTCGGTTAGATTCGACGGTTTTGCAGAATGTAGTAACTTATGACGTGGTGATTGATGTCAGCAACCCTGATGAAATCTTGCTGCCCGGCATGACGGCTTTTGTGAATATCGTTATTCAAGAACGCAAAGATAGTTTAAGAATCCCGCTAGCTGCCTTTAAGTTTTATCCAACGAGCAGCATGACCGGAAAAATAGCAAAAACGGTGTACCGTTTGGAAAATGGCAAAGCCGTGGCCGTGCCTGTTGAAATCGGCATCAGCGACGGCAAATATGGTGAAGTGATTGGCGGGGATTTAAAAGCGGGTGATGCGGTGATTCTTGAAGATTTGAATGCGAATAGTGCGGAAGGCAAAGCTGTTGCGGATAAACAAAACTTCCGCGTTAAGGCGTTTTGATGCCCAAATTATATTGGTGCGACTCTATTAAGCTCTGCGGTTTGCAAATTAGTAAAGTCGCAACGTGAAAGTAAATAGAAAACGTCATTCCGGCAGGGATTGCCGGAATCCAGATTACAGGGATGTATTCAACGTTTGCCATCCATGGCTTCTGGATCTCGGCAATCCCTGCCGAGATGGCGGCCTAACCTTTTGCGATAGATCCTTATGACCCGCCCCCTAATCTCCGTCAGCGGACTCTACAAACAATACTTAGAAAACGTCCCCGTACTCAAAGACATTAACTTCAACATCGAAAGCGGCGAGTTCGTCGCCATCATGGGCCATTCCGGTTCAGGAAAATCGACTTTAATGAACATCCTCGGTTGCTTGGATACCGCCACTGCCGGGCATTATTTCCTACAAGACCGCGACACCGCCACCTTAAGTTCAGACGAACTAGCGAACCTGCGTAACCAATTAATCGGTTTTGTTTTTCAAGGCTTCAACTTATTGCCGCGCAGTTCGCTGTTAGAAAACATTGCCTTACCTTTACTGTATGCAGGTAAAAGCAAATCCGAGCGGCGCGACAAAGCCCTGCAAATGCTCAACCGTGTCGGCTTGGCAGAATTTGGCGAACGCCGACCCAACCAATTATCCGGCGGACAGCAACAGCGCGTCGCCATCGCCAGAGCTTTAGTCAACGACCCAAAACTCATCCTCGCTGATGAACCGACGGGCAATTTGGATACGCAAACCAGCGAAGACATTATGAAAATTTTTCTCGATATGAACACAGAGCAGAAAATCACCATCATCTTAGTTACCCACGAACCCGATATTGCCGCCCACGCCAAGCGCATGATTTTGGTAAAGGACGGGCAAATCGAAAGCGACAAAAGCAAATGATAGTCGGCGCATTATTGGGCGAAGGCTGGGCGGCGATGCTCGCCAATCGGATGCGGACATTGCTCACCATGCTGGGGATGGTGTTTGGTGTCGGCGCGGTCATTATGATGATGGCTATTGGGCAAGGCGCGGAATTGATGGTGAATGAGTCCATCGCGTCGATGGGCAGCAATTTGTTTATTGTTTTGTCCGGCTCTACCTCGGCGGGTGGTACGCGGCAAGGTTCCGGCACGGTGCCGACGCTGACCTTAGCCGATTCTGAAGCGATCAGCGAGTTGCCGGAAATCGCCGCCGTCGCGCCCAATATTTTTAATTCCGCGCAACTAATTTACGCCTCTAACAATTGGAGTACCCAAGTCGTAGGCACGACCCCACCCGTACTTGAAGTGCGCGATTGGCAAGTGGTCGCGGGCGAAGGTTTTAAAGACAGCGACACCCGCGCAGCGACGCGGGTGCTGTTGATGGGGCAAACCGTGGTGAAAAACCTGTTTGGCGATGAAAATCCAGTCGGCAAAATCGTCCGAGTAAAAAACAGCCCGTTTTTGGTGTTGGGTGTGTTAGCGCAAAAAGGCCAAAGTCTGGACGGACGCGATCAAGACGACACCGTGTTAGTGCCGATCACCACCGCACAACGGCAATTGTTCGGCAACCAATTCCCCGGCATGGTACGGATGATTTTGGTGAAAGCCAAGTCCGCTGAAGTGATGGCGAAAGCTGAACAGGAAATGGTGGATTTGCTGCACACGCGGCATCGCATCCATGCCGATAAAGAAAATGATTTTTCCGTCCGCAACCTCACCGCCTTAGCCCAAGCCGCCGCCAGCACCACCGAAGCCATGTCCACCATGCTCGGCGCCATCGCCTCGGTGTCGCTGTTGGTCGGTGGCATCGGCATCATGAACATCATGCTGGTGTCGGTCACCGAAAGGACACGCGAAATCGGTATCCGCATGGCAATTGGCGCAAGAAACGGTGACATTTTGCTGCAATTTCTGTTTGAAGCCGTGATGATTTCGCTGGCGGGCAGCTTTATCGGCGCGGTGTTGGGGATTGCTTGCGCGTATCTTTACAGCCAAGTCTACGATACTTTGGCGGTGGTGACGCTCAGCTCGGTGTTGATGGCGTTTGGTGTTGCCGCCAGTGTCGGGGTGTTTTTTGGTTTTTATCCGGCGCGGAAAGCGGCGAATTTAAAGCCGATTGAGGCTTTGCGGTTTCAGTAGCGGGAGAAAGATGGTAATTTTTAAAAAAGTCTAGCTATGTTCGGTAACAGACAGACCGGGCATGGCGTTTAAGTAGAATGGTTACCAACCCCTAGCTTTGTTCAATGATGCGGGCTTGGCTTTTAATGGATGATTGGGATACGTTTTTATGACTTACTGTGTAGGCATCATGCTCGACACGGGGCTAGTATTTGCCTCGGACTCACGCACTCATGCGGGTGTTGACAATATCGCAAGCTTTTGCAAGATGACGGTTTTTGAACGCGCAGGGAATCGGGTAATCGTCTTATTAAGTTCGGGTAATCTCGCGGGAACACAGGCGGTCATCAGCCTTTTGAAACAACGTAATGAGAAAAATGATGTGCCTAATCTCTGGGGCGCAGATTCTATGTTTGAGGTGGCCATGCGGGTATCGGATGCAATGCGCGATGTAGACAGGCGTGACGGCCAACATTTAGCGGCCAGTGCGATTAGCTTTAATGCATCATTCATCGTCGGCGGTCAAATTAAAGGCGAGCCACAGCGCCTGTTTCGGTTGTATACACAAGGCAATTTTATCGAGGCCAGTTTGGAGACGTCGTATTTCCAAACCGGCGAAACCAAATACGGCAAGCCGATTATTGATCGGGTGATTACGCCGGCGACTTCTTTAGCCGATGCCATCAAATGTATTTTGGTTTCTTTTGATTCGACGATGTGCAGCAATTTATCGGTCGGTATGCCGATTGATTTGCTTTGCTATCAGCACGACAGCCTAGAAGTGAAAATGCGGCGGCGTTTTGAGATGGGCGATAGCTATTTTAGCGCGTTGGGCAAGCGGTGGACTGATGGTACACGTCAAATACTGGGCAATATACCTAACCTGAATTGGTAAACCCGCCAAGTATGCAAGCTGCAAACACGACGTCCTATAAAAATGTTGGCATCGTCATTACTTGCGAGCATGGCGGCAATCAGATTCCTGAGCTTTACCACGACTTGTTTAAAGACCGTCAAGCATTGTTGTATACGCACCGAGGCTTTGATTTTGGTGCGCTGATGATGGCAAGGGAGCTGGCTGATGCTTTTTCTGCCCCCTTGGTTTCTTCCCATATTAGCCGTCTGTTGGTTGACTTGAACCGGTCTGTCGGTCATCCCAATTTGCATGCGGATTGGGTTGCCCATCGGGCAACGGATCTACGCGAAAGCATTTTGCAGCATTATTACCATCCTTATCGCGGGCAAGTGGAGCAATTGGTCAGGCAGGCAATAGCCGAACAGGGCCAGGTCATCCATCTTTCTTCGCACAGCTTTACGCCTGAATTGAACGGCGTCCGCCGCACAGCCGATGTTGGCCTGCTTTACGACCCGGCCCGATCAGGCGAACTTGGTTTTTGCAAGCATTGGCAGTGGGCACTGAAAGCCTGCGCGCCCGAGCTGGTTGTCCGCCGCAATTATCCGTATCTCGGCAAGAATGACGGTTTAACGGCTTGGTTTCGGCAGCGGTTACCGGCATCGGCTTATATCGGCATCGAGCTGGAAATTAACCAACACTACGTTATTTCAGGTGGGCAGCAATGGCATGACTTGCGTAAGGCTATCATCGAATCGTTGCAAAACGTGCTGATAAGCCAGAGTTGGTAGCTTTTTAGCTAACTGATTTTACGCAGACATTTCCTGCGATATAAAAACAGATGATGAGTCACTATCGCGACAGATTGTTAATCGGGTTCTCGCACCCGAAGGCGAGCTACTTTCTTTTGCGCCGCCTCGGCAACTGCTCCTGCGTTGCTCTACCTCCTGCATCCATACAGTCGAAAAGAAAGTAGCCAAAGAAAAGGCGGCCCTGTTGCCGCTTCATCCTGCGCTCCTCGGTTTTGTCGGGGGTCAGCAGAGAGGGCTTCCTGCCCTCCTGCTGACGCGCGGCATCCTTGCCGCGCCCCTTTATACCCTTCGGGTATGCGGGCTTATCCCGACAAAACCTGCGGTGTTCGGCGCGGCAAACGGGAGAAAAATATGTTAATCAATAGCGAATCAAAAAAACCACTCAGCACGGCAAAGTTTAAGCATTCAGCCGTTAATCAAGGAGCATCCGCATGATAAAAATCCACTTAGGCTACGAAATCATTTACGACTGCCTCCAGCCGACGCCTATGATCCTGACTTTAAACGTCCATCACAGCCGCGTTGCAGATTTCATTATTCCAGACAAGTTGGTGACCGACCCACCGATACCCATTACCGCTTATCATGATACCTACGGAAATTGGTGCAGCCGCATTGTTGCTCCGCAAGGGCTGCTGAGATTGACCTCATCATCACTCATAAAAGATGACGGAGAACCCGATAGAGTGATGCCGCAAGCGCGGCAAACGCCCGTGGAAGCGCTGCCCGACAATACGCTGCTATTTTTACTGGGTAGCCGTTATTGCGAGACCGATCGCCTTACAGAAGCGGCTTGGCAATTGTTCGACAAAACCCCAACAGGATGGGGGCGGGTGCAAGCGATCTGCAATTATGTCAATCAACACATCAGTTTTGGCTATCAACATGCCCGACGTACCAAAACGGCCTGGGAAGCTTTTCATGAACGCACCGGCGTTTGCCGCGATTACGCGCACCTTGCCATCGCCTTTTGCCGCTGCATGAATATCCCTGCCCGCTACTGCACTGGCTATTTGGGCGACATCGGCATTCCTGCAAACCCAGACCCCATGGATTTTGCCGGTTGGTTTGAGGCTTATCTTGATGGGCAATGGTATACCTTCGATGCCCGCAACAACACGCCGCGCATCGGAAGGGTGTTGATAGCACGGGGTCGTGATGCCGCTGATGTCGCCATCAGCTCCACTTTTGGCCCCAATACCTTAATGAAATTTATGATTCGAACTGACAAAGCCAATGAGCTGGGGTGCGTTTAACCCAAGCCCCACGCCAACAGTTGCTTGCCAAGTATTCGAATTGGGCAGTCAGAAGAACCTTTAGCGCTTCTGACTAAGTCCTGAAAAGATTGTCACCGCAAAACGTAAAACCCCGCTTTAACCTAGAAAATCCTCAAAACACCATCAAACAAGCCAGTGAAATGTTCGGTAGTTCAGAACATAGATACCGGCAATAGTTGGCGAAATTCTTGCCAGAAGCTTAAAAACCAACCTTATTTGTATTGTAGAAAATGCAACGTTTTGGTATGCAAAAGAAAAATCGGTATAAATCATTAAAAAGTTATGGCAAGCTGTTGGCGTTTTTTTGCTTCAATATGAATGCCTAATTAATGCAGGTCAAATTACTACCGTAAATACAATTACCCAATGAGGATTTTATGAAAATTCGTGAATTTTTAACCGGATTGATATTTTTTTCACTTTCGGCGATGTTATCTCCGGCTAATGCTGATATTGCTTCCGGATTGGTTGGATACTATCCACTTGATGGCAATGCGAAAGACCAATCCGTCAGTGGAAATAATCGTGTGATATACGGAGCCATTCCAACGACTGAATCATTATGCGTTCGGATGCGTTGAAAATCGTAATATCTACCCTTTTCAAGAAAAAGCCATTATCACACTGAGTGTTTTTTTATGCACTTTTGGTTTTTTGCCTAACAAGATAATACAATCAGTCATTGAAACGTATTTACGTCCGACCACTGACGGCTTTGAAATTATTTATTTAAATAATAGATTGTTGCTATTTTTTTAGCTGCCAACCCTTTACAAAAATTTCAGGTTAAATTAAATATGATCGCAATGGTATTCACCTATATTTGTTATTTTTTATACGCATTAATGGTTTTTGCAATAATATACAGCCTTATTATTTTTTTCAGAGATTTATACCGTTCACTTAGGGATTTAAACAAAATTAGCGTATTTTTATTTATGTCAGCATTCATACTCCCGGTGCTAGTTATGTCTCTCGGCATGTTGGCTATAGCTATTGACGAAATTATGGGGGTTGATATGGGTAATGGTGTCTTTGCTGGATTAGGTTCGATTATTTTTATTTCCATCATTATCAGTTTAATTCTTGTTTTTTTGGGTTTTTGTATTAATGGATTAAATTTTTTATTCAAAAAAATAATTAAAAATATTAGACGGTAGATTATATTTATACAGTATGTAACAGCTGCTTTTACGTATTTTGATGGGCGTTTGCATTCATTAAACCATGCTCAAACTCGACCATTTTTTGAGGGGTAAGTGTGGATTCCATTATTGGCTTGGGAAAACCGAATTTTAGAATTAAGCATTTTTAATGCTGCATTGGTTCGGTGACGTACAGAAAAAATTTTCCGCAATGGGTATTTTTAGCCTCAACAATAGGGAGCATTCAGTATCTCCCTCTTCAGCATATTTTCTTATTTATTAATTTTATCAACGGCTTGTAAATAGAAGGCAGGGTAGGGTTCTATCTTGTCCGCGCCTTCTTTGGTTTCGTCATCATCAGGGTTATTTCGTTGATGATAATTAATTTCTAGCAGGACATTGCCATTCAGAGGACGGTCGTTAATTTGCCAATCTAGGTATTCAAGGATTCATCAACAAAAAACTGATTCGCGTTGATGCGATTAACGCATCCGCATAACCCACAAGGATAAACAGCAATGACAACAAATAACGAAAGCCCCGTTTGGTTTATTACTGGTTGCTCCACTGGCTTTGGGCGCGAGCTTGCCAGCCATGTGTTAAAACTCGGCTACCGCACCGTCGTGACCGCGCGTCATCCTGATGATGTGAAAGATTTGGCAGAATTAGGCGATGCTTTGGTGCTTAAGCTCGACGTGACCGATCACGTTCAAGCCGAAGCGGCAATCAAAGCCGCCGAAGATGCTTTCGGGCATATTGACGTTTTGGTCAACAATGCGGGCATCGGCTATTTCGGCGCAGTGGAAGAAAGCGAAGAAGACGAAGTGCGGAAAATGTTTGATGTTAATTTCTTTGGCTTGTGCCGGATGATTCATGTGGCTTTGCCAACCATGCGAAAACGCCGCAAAGGTTTTATCGTCAATTTATCGTCCATTGCCGGACTGACCGGATTGCCATCTTTAGGTTATTACAACGCCACAAAATTTGCCGTCGAAGGCTTGTCGGACGCGCTGTCACAAGAAGTCGAACCCTTGGGTATTAAAGTGATGGTAGTTGAACCCAGCGGTTTTCGTACCGATTGGGCAGGCCGTTCAGCCAACGAAAGCAAGCACATCATTGACGATTACGCGAAAACCGCAGGCAAATGGCGCAAAAATATCCGCGCTATTTCTGGCAAACAATCGGGCGATCCGATACGCGCCGTCCATGCCATTGTGCAAGCGGTCGAATCCGATAATCCGCCGCATCATTTATTATTGGGTAATGATGCTTTCGAAGGTGCAAAAGCCAAACTCGCCAGTTTGCAAAAAGAATTTGCTACGTGGGAAACCGTCACGCGCGGTGCTGATTTTCCGAAAACTTAACGCTTATCATGTTTGCTATGGTGTTAAAGCAAGCCCATGCCGCGTTGGAATGGACAGAACTGCCGGATCGGCAACCGCAATCCGGCGAAATTCGCGTCAAAGTGCTGGCTTGTGGCGTGTGCCGAACCGATTTGCACGTCCTTGATGGTGAATTGCCTAATCCCATTTTCCCCATTATTCCCGGACACGAAATTGTCGGACGCGTGGAAGCCATCGGCGCTAATGTTGACGGTTTTCACATCGGTGATCGCGTCGGCATCCCTTGGCTTGGACATGTTTGCGGCAGTTGCCCTTATTGTTTGGCGCAGCACGAAAACCTCTGCGACCAGCCCTTGTTCACCGGGTACACCCGCGATGGCGGCTTTGCCACCAAGGTGATTGCCGATGCCCGTTTTGCTTTCCCTTTGGGTGAAGTCGGCAGTGATATAGCCTTAGCGCCGTTATTGTGTGCAGGCTTGATTGGTTGGCGTTCGTTGCTGAAGGCAGGTAAGGGGAAAAAGCTGGGGCTTTACGGCTTCGGTGCAGCGGCGCACATCGTCGCGCAAATCGCCAACTGGCAAGGCCGTTCGGTGTTTGCCTTTACCCGAACTGGCGATGTGGCTGCACAAGATTTCGCCAGACAACTCAGCGCGGTTTGGGCGGGCGGTTCGGAAGAAACGCCACCAGAACCTTTGGATACCGCGATTATATTTGCGCCAGTCGGAGAGTTAGTTCCGCTGGCCTTAAAAGCCGTCCGCAAAGGCGGGCGTGTAGTCTGCGCTGGCATTCACATGAGCGACATCCCCAGCTTCCCCTATCAGTTATTGTGGGGCGAGCGGCAAATTGTGTCAGTCGCCAATCTCACCCGCCAAGATGGCTTGGACTTCCTGCGCCTCGCCCCCCAGATGGGCATAGTCACCCAAACCACCGCTTATCCACTTCAACAAGCCAACCAAGCGCTTGCCGATTTACGGGCAGGTCGGTTTGTGGGGGCGGCGGTGCTGGTGCCGTAAATTCGAAGTTAGCGATATTCAACACTTATCAATCGGGAAACTAACATAAATCATGAAAACGGACACACTCACACCCGAAATGCTCCACAAAATAGATGCCTATTGGCGCGCTTCTAATTATTTGTCGGTCGCCCAGATTTATCTTTTCGACAATCCTTTGTTAAAGCGACCGCTCTTGCTTGCAGACATCAAGCCCATGTTACTGGGACACTGGGGTACGACCCCTGGGCAGAATTTCATTTATGTGCACTTGAATCGTGTTATCAAAAAATACGATCTCGACATGATTTACGTCTCAGGGCCCGGGCATGGCGGCCCGGCAGTCGTCAGCAACACCTATCTTGAAGGCACTTACAGCGAAATCTATCCCGACATCAGTCAGGATGAAGCGGGGTTGCAAAAGCTTTTCCTTCAATTTTCCTTTCCGGGCGGCATTCCCAGCCACGCCTCGCCGGAGTGTCCAGGCTCGATACACGAGGGCGGTGAACTGGGCTATTCGCTCAGCCATTCGTTCGGTGCGGTATTCGACAATCCACAGCTCATTGTTGCTTGCGTGGTCGGAGATGGCGAGGCTGAGACGGGGCCATTGGCGACCTCTTGGCATTCGAACAAATTTCTCGATCCTGCCACCGATGGTGCAGTTCTGCCCATCCTGCATCTCAACGGTTACAAGATAGCCAATCCCACCGTGTTCGCACGTATTGAGCCGGAAGAGCTGGATCAATTTCTGCGCGGCAACGGTTGGATACCTTATTACGTCGAAGGGCATGACCCGCTGTTGATGCACGAAGCGATGGCGGCGACACTGGACATGGTGGTGGCAGACATCCAACGCATCCAGCACGAAGCCCGCGTCAATGGCAACAGCATGCGCCCGCGCTGGCCCATGATTGTCCTCAAGTCACCGAAAGGCTGGACGGGGCCGAAATGGGTGGACGGCCTGCAAATTGAAGGCACTTTCCGGGCGCATCAAGTACCGCTTTCCGATCCGTCTACGCATCCCGAACATCTAACGCTGTTAGAGAGCTGGTTGCGCAGTTACCGACCGGATGAGCTGTTCGATACCCACGGAAAACTAAAGCCAGAACTGGCTGAACTTGCGCCCAAAGGTGACCGCCGCATGGGCGCTAACCCTCATGCTAACGGCGGTCTGTTGTTACGTGACTTGGTCATGCCCGATTTTCGTCACTATGCCGTTAACGTACCGTCGCCCGGATCCGTTAACGCTGCAGACGCCCATGAACTCGGTGTGTTTCTACGCGATGTCATCAAACTCAACCGCGAGCAGCGCAATTTCCGAATTTTCGGTCCAGACGAAACCTTATCCAACCGCCTTGGTGCGGTGTTTGAAGCGACTGAACGTCAGTGGGAAGCCCGCACCCAAGATAACGATGAGTTTCTCGCCCATGACGGTCGGGTGATGGAAATGTTAAGCGAGCATCAATGCGAAGGTTGGCTGGAAGGTTATTTGCTGACGGGTCGGCACGGCCTGTTCAATTGCTACGAGGCGTTTATCCATATCATCGATTCGATGTTCAACCAACACGCCAAATGGTTGAAAGTGACCAAAGGGCTTGCGTGGCGCAAGCCGATTGCCTCGCTGAATTATCTGCTTGCTTCGCATGTTTGGCAGCAGATGCACAACGGCTTTACCCATCAAGACCCTGGTTTTATCGACCATGTCGTCAACAAAAAAGCCTCGGTCGTGCGCGTATACCTGCCGCCAGATGCCAACTGTCTGTTGTCGGTCTGGGATCATTGCTTGCGCAGCCGCCATTACGTCAATGTCGTGATCGCAGGCAAGTATCAAGCCCCGCAATGGCTGACAATGGAGGAAGCTATCAAGCATTGCACCGCCGGTATTGGTATCTGGCAATGGGCGAGTTGCGACATCAACAGTGAACCCGATGTGGTCATGGCTTGCTGTGGCGATGTGCCGACACTGGAAACGCTGGCTGCCGTATCCATCCTGCGCGAGCATCTGCCTGATCTAAAAATTCGCGTCGTCAATGTTGTTGATTTAATGAAGTTGCAGCCGCAACTCGAACATCCTCATGGTTTAAGCGATGAGGCTTTCGACGCGCTTTTCACCAAAGATAACCCCGTCATCTTCGCCTTCCATGCCTATCCGTGGCTAATCCATCGACTGACTTACCGTCGCACGAATCACGACAATATTCACGTCCGTGGTTACAAAGAAGAAGGCACGATCACTACGTCCTTTGATATGACGGTGCTAAATGATCTGGATCGCTTTCACCTGGTCATGGATACGATTGACCGAGTTCCCAAAGTTGGCGAAAAAGGCCGTTTGCTTAAAGAGCAACTGAAAGCCAAGTTGATCGAACACAAGCAGTACATCAACAAACATGGTCAAGATATGCCGGAAATCCGTAACTGGAAATGGAAAGGGTAAACGACTGGGGCTGTCTGCTGAAACAGCTTTGCCAGTTCGCCAATACGATAGGCTTTTAGCTCATCCATTAATTATCATTTACGGAAATATCAATGATGCGCAAACAAACGCTGATAGATACCGCAAGGACATTGGTCGCCGACGACAAAGGTTTATTGGCGATGGATGAAAGTAATCCAACCTGCAATAAGCGCTTTGCCCAGTTGGATATTCCCCAGACCGAGGAGGCGCGGCGCACTTGGCGCGAATTGATTATCACAACGCCCAATCTGAGTGACAGCATCAGTGGTGCGATTCTCTATGATGAAACAGTCCGCCAGCACCATAAAGACGGTACGCCGTTTGTCAAAATTCTCATTGATGCAGGCATCATTCCTGGCATCAAAGTGGATACGGGTGCAAAGGCTATGGCGGGTCATCCTAGGGAAAAAATAACCGAAGGATTGGATGGTTTACGCGAACGTTTGGCTGAATATGCACAAATGGGTATCCGTTTTGCCAAGTGGCGTGCGGTGATTGCTATGGATGCGGGCATTCCCAGTCGGGCTTGTATAGAAGCCAACGCGCAGGCATTGGCCCGTTATGCCGCGTTGTGCCAAGAAGCGGGCTTGGTGCCTGTCGTCGAGCCGGAAGTGCTGATGAACGGCGCGCACACGCTAGCGCAATGCAGCAAGGTAACAGAGGAAGTCCTGAGAACGGTTTTCGACCAGCTTTACATACAAGGGGTTATGTTGGAGGGGATGATCCTAAAGCCTAATATGGTGGCGCCGGGAATAACTTGTTCCCAGCAAGCCACGATGGATGAGGTAGCTGATGCGACGGTGAATTGTCTCTTACGGGCCGTTCCTGCCGCAGTGCCGGGGATTGCATTTTTGTCAGGCGGACAAGCCGCTGAAGTGGCTACGGCCCGTTTGAATGCCATGAATGCAAGATTCAAATCCCAACTGCCTTGGGCGTTGGCGTTTTCATTTGCCCGCGCCATCCAGCAACCCGCTCTGGACATGTGGATTGGCAAACCGGATCACGTCATGGCAGCGCAACACGTTTTGTATCACCGGGCAAAATGCAACCAAGCGGCGCGGCGCAGCCAATACGATGTCAAGATGGAAGAGGATGCTCAAGCATGACCTACCGACTCTCTAAAGCCTTTCGATTTGCCTTTCATTAATCCGCCGCTTTTATTCGATACAAGCTAAGGCCGTGCATAGGCCCAAAATAAACCCATTCATTATTCAAGTCTTCAGTAATCGGATTAACACCGATATGAGGCTTACTTAGCTTGCCTGAGTTATCCTTGACTTGAATAGCCACCTTGTCGATTATTAAATCGACATTTTCAGGAATCACGCTGCTATCTCCTACCAGTACACGCCTTAATTTGCCCGTTTTTAGGTTAACAACGATCAGGCCAGCATTCGCCCCGCCCGCCGGATCACTGATGACGATAATATTGTGGCGGGTATCAACGGCAAAATCATTAACAAAGGCATCCTTTGGCGCAATCGGAGCTGGCAACATGATGACTTGATGTAGCTTGTCCGCCTTAATATCCCAACCCACGAGTTTGGGCGTAACGCCACTACGCATACCATTATCCAACATCCACACGATCCCATTCGCTGAGCGAATGCCCAGCACAGAATCCAGTTTCATCGCCGCTTTTGAATCCACATCCGCCAACTCCCAATTCGGAAACGGCACGAGTGTGTTCTCTTTATATTCAACCACGGTAAATTTTGGCTGATAAAATTGATGCATACTCATAATGATCCGACCCGTGTCCGTTACAGTCACATTGCCGGGGCCATTATCAAGATTGGCGATGATATCGAAGTTTGATTTAGCGTCCACCCCAATCGCTAACAAGGATAGAACGCTAATGGCCACTAATTTAGGTAATGTTTTCATAAATATCTCCAACTAGAAAATGAATCAGTTAACACATTACGCTATCCAATTACGCGTGTTAAATGATGAATATTCATGGTGGTATTTATGAGTTTTATGATCGTGAAACGATACAGGCATAGATAAAACTATCCCAAAGCAGTCACTGGAAGATATTAATTAATGTCATATTGGTCGGCGGATGCCGACCCAAAAGTGACATTCAAAGCTTCCCCCTCAATATCGACTCCATTCAATGAGCTGCCGATCAACTAACCTGCCGTTGACGGTGCCTGATTGGGTAGTACTTAGTCGTCCGCTCCAACGGCTGATTATATGTCTTTGGCTATACACGTATGAGGATGAATCTTAAACTCCGCGCGTACTCTCTTTACTTCACTTGGCAAATGATTATTTCTAAGGCTGTTGTTCCAATCAGCTAATAGCCTGACGTCTTTATCTCCGCCAAGTAGTAGAGCTAGACGAAACTCATTTCTCGCAAGCGATCCTTTCCGAATGGCAGAGTAAACACGCCCTAATGTGTGATGCTTCTCCCAATCTTTCGCATCTAATAATACCGCACGTCTGGCTGCTTCAAGTGCGCGATCTGGTTTACCGATCCAAAGTAGGGCTTCGGCAAGACGCCCATATGCGCTTGATACATCGCTTTTTGTTCCGGGATCATCGATTTGGGCGCGCTCCGCCCATACATAAAATTCTTTAATTGCTTCCTGATCGTAGCGTCTACCCGCAGCATATATCCGCGAGATGATTTCGTTCAATATGTCGGCGGTATCCGATGAGAAGCGGAGAGCCCGCTCTTCGTTTTGGAACATTTGGATTGCCTCCTTCCGCCGTCCAAGCCGAACAAGAGCATCACCGTAGTTTCTGTAAATCATCGCCATATTCACTCGACTATCTTTTGCCACAAGTGTGGCCTCATAGGATTCTGCCGCTTCGCGATAACACCCTAGCTTTGATGAAATTAGGCCTGAAACTAGAAGTAGGGAGGCATTTCCAGGGTCAAGGGAGAGTCCGCTTCTTACAGCGGAAAGTGCTTCGTCTATTCGGTAGCTATTGAGAAGGGACAATGCCCAACAGGTATGACAGACGAGATTCTCACGGTCAAGCGACGCGGCAGTTGCAAAATACTGTGCAGCCTCCTCGAAGCGACCGAAACTTTCTAGCGTATTGCCAATATTCAGCTGTATGACCCCAGAGTCTTCACTTATCGCAGAGGCACTCTGCAGCAGCAGTAATGCTGCGCCGGCATTTTGTTTCTTGAGCTGAATAATTCCAAGATTGTTTAGTGCCGACGGGTATCTCGGATCGAGCCTCCTTGCAAGCTCAAAAAGCCGCTCTGCATTTTCCATATCTCCGTCCTGATAGCGAAGAACACCGAGAGCGTTGCTTAACGAGGCAGATGATGGTGAGTTTCCTTCAAGGCGTTTTATCACTGCTTCAATCGAAAGGCAGTTAGCCCTCACTTCGCAGTTTCTTGAGACACTGCGCGCGTGGCTGTCCGGTAGAGACTGAGCGTACAAGAGGGCAAGGTATGTGAGTGGCCTTTCGGAGTTTGCAGAAGATGATAAGTCATTGATCTCTTTGCTTAATAGAGACACCGCTTCGTACAATTTTGAATCGGCTATAAGCGCCTGCGAGAGCCTGTATATGACCAAGTCTCTGAAGCGAGGATTATCCTGGATGACAGATCGGTAGATAGCTGATGCTTCGGCGTAGGACTCTTTATGAAATGCGATGTCACCAAGGATGGTGCGAAGAAATATGTCATCTAGCCCGCCACGAGTTCGTCCTAGTTCTTGAATTATGGCTTTTGTCTGAGAGAAGTTTCTATCTTTTTCTCTGCGCTCCCGGGCAAACAGAGCGACAATATAATCTTCCGGGAAGAGCTGCTTCGCCAGCCATCTGGGGATCTCAATCAATAGCTCGTCGACAGTTCCTTTCGAAATGGTTGTAACCTCGTCGATACCTTTACGCCGAAGGCGCAACCGTGCCTCAAAGAGTTTTTCTTCGGTGCTAGTAAGTACAACTGATAGCCGATTATCTTGATGACCGAAAACGTGTCTAATGTAATCAATAGCCGCTCGTACCTTTGAGTCAGCAGCGGACGAAATTAGCTCCGGTATAGGCTCGGCGTGGTCGATAAGTAGCTTTTGCGTCGATGATGGGAGTGTCGGAAGTGCTTTTGTCTTGTTCTCGGACTGCAGTAGATAGGCAAGCTCAGCTGCAGGAAGTGCTTTCTGCGATTCAGCTTCAGCTTGCAGGGCGCGAACCCTGGCAGCCAACTCTGCAGCAAGAGTGGTAACCGAAACTCCGCTATTGGCAATTTGCTGGGATATTTCGGTGACATCTATCAAGATGTCATTTGAGAAAACCTCCCTTCCTATAGCAACTGTGGCAGCAAGTCCACCCACGAAAATAAGAATACTGAGGGCGATGGATCGTGCAGATTCAAATGACTCCTTGGCAATTTCGAGAGGATGCTTCTTCGGTTTGACTGTGTCTTCTTTGGCATTAACGGATAAGCCGATAAAGACTATCAATTCAGACCTCGACCCACGCTTGCGTAAAAGCGGACGGAATTGGCGCATGTGAAGACCTTTAACTAGTAATTAGATGTTTTCTGTACATCTACCAAAAAAATCATATTGGTGCAATAATTTTTTGAATTGCAGGATTTTTTCATTTCCGTATATCATCCAAACTGTGGCAATAGTTGTTTTAGGATAATATGGTGGCCTTTCCCACATCACTTAGTTAGGCATTCAAAGCTAAACTTAGTCTACGCAATATTCAGGAAACGTAGCAACGTAGCGCCGCTATTTTTATAAGCGGCTTAGGTTTTATCGGATTTTTGATTCACGCCAAATCATTGGCTGTAATGAGCTATTTCCAGTCATTGACAAAGGTCTGCTCTTTGTCAGCAATTAGCAGTCACCAGCCAACCAATCCCTATCATTGCCAACGGCTGCTTTTTACCAATAATTTAATATAAGCAAAAAGCTTTCTTTGGGCATCAGAAATGAAAAAGGTTGGTCAACGTTGATAATAATTCTGTCCCTTTGAGGTGATAAAACACAATAAATCATTTGTTTTACAACACCTTCCAGAAATCGTTAGTTATTGATGATGGGTTAATAATCTCGCCAAATGCAAAATTTTATCCCGCAACCATTGGTGGGCTGGGTCTTTATCCATTAAGGGATGCCAGATCATACATAAATCGTAGTCTGGCAGTTCGAAAGGGAGCGGGAATATGGCCAGCGGCGCAATCCTCGTAAACTGTTCGGCAATTCGATAAGGCAAGGTAAGAATCATATCGGTTTTGGCAACGATCAACGGTGCGGAAAGGAAATGCGGGACGATGAGCTTGATACGCAGCTCCAAGCCCAGTTCTGCCAATTTTTGATCGATGATGCCAACGTTACTGCCGGTTCGTGAAATAAGCATGTGCGGAACCGACACAAACTCCTCTAAAGAAGGCGGCTTGCTTAGCAATGAATGATCTTGTCTGACCACGTAAGCCATCTTGTCGCTAAATAAATATTCACGCTGCAAATGCGCTGGCGGGTTTAACACCGATTCAAACCCCAGCACCACATCTAAGCTACCGTTTTCCAATTGTGAAACGGGGAATGAAGCTTCCGTTCGCTTGACATGAAGATTACCCGGCGCCATTTTTTCAATATGGCCTGATAATCTTGGTTAGTCAGATAGATATTTCTAGCGGACAAATATGTTCAACTTAAACCACCGCCCCAAATAAGCTTCCAACACCCGCAGTAACAGCCATTGCCAGCGCACCCCAGAAAGTTACGCGCCCAGCACCCACCAGCCAATTTGCGCCGCCGACGTTAGCGGCAATTGCACCTAATAAAATCAAAAAAGCCAATGAAGTTCCTGCCACCCACGCGATCAAATTGGCGTCGGGGACGACAACCGTCACCGCCAGCGGCAACGCTGCGCCGACGGAAAAACTGGCAGCTGAAGCAAGTGCCGCTTGAATTGGTTTCGCGCTAAATGCTTCGGAAATGCCCAGTTCGTCGCGGGCGTGGGCAGCTAAGGCATCGTGGGCCATCAATTGCTTGGCGACTTGCGTCGCTAGATTGGGTTTAAGTCCACGTTGGATGTAAATCTCCGCCAGTTCGCGTTGTTCGGCGGTGAGGTTCTTTTGGAGTTCGGCGCGTTCGCGCTGCAAGTCTGCTTGTTCGGTATCGGCTTGGGAATACACCGACACATATTCGCCTGCCGCCATCGACATGGCACCCGCGACCAACCCAGCCACGCCTGTCACTAGAATGCTGCTATGGCTGGCATCGGCGGCGGCAACCCCGATTACCAAACTGGCGGTGGAAACAATGCCATCGTTAGCCCCCAAAACAGCGGCGCGCAGCCAACCAATTCTGTCGGTGCGGTGGCGTTCGGTGTGCCGGCGTAATGCAGCCATAGGAAATTAATCCGCGATCAGTTGGTGAAAACGATGTGATCTTTCACGTTACTGACTCCTGGCGTGTTCCAGGCGGAATGGATAGCCAAATACCGGTCTGACCAATTCAGGACTTTACCCGACAACGTCACCTCGCTGCCTTGGACGGCAACCTGGATATTTTGCGAGACATCTCTGGTACGGCGATTTAAGGCCGCTTCGATAATGGCTTTGATTGCGTTTGAGCCTATTTTGGGTTTCAGCTTGATGTTGTCACTCACGCCAGTCACGCCAGTGATATGGCGAATCGCCTCAATGGTCAATAGCCGTTGGTATTCCCATTCCACTTCGCCAGACAATTTCACCCAGCCATTTTCAATCATGATCTTAACGGCGTTTTCTGGCAAAAAGGTTTTCCAACGCAAAATATTTTCTACCGATTGGGCAATGTCAGCATCGCTGCGTACGCTCAATTCCGGTAGGACGGTATCCATATCAATCACTAAGGCTTTTACACCTGCAACCCGCTGCGCAGCAGTTTCGGCATTCCATTTTTCTGAATAATTGCTGACATGGCCTGTTAAGGTGACAACACCGTCTTTCACTTCAACGCCAATTTCCGCCTGATTAACGGCAGGATCAAAGCTAAGCTCTGCAATCACATCTTTTTGGACTTCTTTATCGGTTTTCATCATGGTTTTTTCCATTGGAATTGGGTGGAGCTGAAGCTTGCAGTAAAGTAAGGCGGCGGTCTGTGCGCTATTGCGCTTTTGTTGGCAATATTTAAATTCCTCCAAATTTTATGTACGCGATACTGCCATTGGCTATCGTTCCCACGCTCAAGCGTCACTGCCATTAAGTTAAGAATTAACATTATTTATCAATGTGATAGGCTGGATGTGTCAGGATTTTTCCGTTCGTGCCGAGCTTGTCGAAGCATGAATGGTTTAAGTCTCTGGTTCATATAATTTTTTTCCTTAACTTAATGGCAGTGACGCTCCCGCGTGGGAATGCCGCCGCTGACGCCCCAGCGTTGCGTTTCAGTAGTAAACAACGCTGGAGCGTTGTAGGATGAATTCCCACGCCGGAGCGTGGGAACTATAAAATGATTTTTCCGTTCGTCTTGAGCTTGTCGAAAGACGAATGGAAAAATCTATCCGCCTCAACACAAGCCGCTCATGCTTCGACAAGCTCAGTATTTATGCCCTTGGATACGAACGGATTGTGTTGCTTAAATTAACAACATCGGGTTTTTAACCCCTTGCGCCTTAAGGCTAAACCTAATGTACGCCACCGAACCGACTCTACTTTTCTTTGCCTTTAGAGTGACTCACTATGACAAAATCACACTGTTTTTCAGGAAAAATAACCAAGTCGTTGCAGAAGTTAAATAATGCTAAAGCGGCTAAGGCGGGGTTTTTTCAATGAATCCGGTACGCCCTGTTGCCGGGCAGCCAGCAGGCAAAACTTGGTACAGCCAGTCGCCCGACGAAATTTTAGTGGCGATGGGATCGTCGTCAAATGGACTGACAAACGCAGAAGCCAAACAACGCCTAGCCACTAACGGCCCGAACCAACTCAAAGAAGATCAGCGGATACGTCCGTTTCAAATCTTCCTTAATCAATTCAAAACTTTTATCACTTGGATACTCATCGCCGCTGGTGCTGTTTCTGGCTTTTTGGGCGAAGGCATGGATGCCATTGCCATCTTAGCGATTGTCATTTTGAATGCGGTCATCGGTTTTTATCAGGAATTCAACGCCGAGAAATCCATCGCCGCCCTGAAAAAAATGACCACGCCGCAAGCTAAAGTGCGTCGTGATGGTCGGGTTATGTCCATCATGGCCTCGGCGATTGTCACGGGCGACATACTCTTATTAGAAGCGGGCGATGTGGTCGCCGCTGATGCCAGGCTGCTAACTGCAGCATCTCTCAAGTGCATAGAAGCGGCATTGACTGGCGAATCCAAAGCCCAATCCAAAAATAGCTTAGCGTTAACCAAGGACGATATTCCGCTGGGCGACCGCAATAATATGGTCTTTATGGGGACTAGCATCGCTGTGGGTACAGGCACGGCAGTGGTGGTGGCAACGGCGATGGATACGGAATTAGGTCGGATTGCTGGTTTGCTGGTGGAAGCGGAAGCCGAACCCGGTACGCCTTTACAGCGCAAGTTAGATGCCTTCGGGCAGATTCTGGTTTGGGTGGCGCTAGGCATAGTCGCGCTGTTGTTTGGATTGGGTTTGCTGCGCGGGACGAAGCTGGTTGAATTGACCATGACTTCCATTAGCCTCGCGGTGGCTGCTGTGCCGGAAGGTTTGCCCGCGGTGGTCACGGTAGCGCTTTCGCTTGGCGTGTTGCGTATGGCTAAGCGTCGTGCGCTGGTGCGTAAACTGGCGGCAGTCGAAACCTTAGGTTCGACTAGCGTGATTTGCACGGACAAAACGGGCACGTTAACCGTCGGCGAGATGACGGTGCGGATGTTTTATGTGGCAGGTCGAAGCTATCAAGTGACGGGCGAAGGTTACGCGCCTGTCGGTGCAATCCTTTTTGAAGATAAGCCCTTGGAGGGACAAAACGCCATTGCGGTGCAAGAGTTGGCGACGATTATCATCGGTTGTAACAACGCCCATCTGGTTCAGGAAGATGGGTTATGGAAAACCCTAGGCGATCCAACAGAAGGCGCGTTATTGGCGGCAGGCGCGAAAGCGGGTGTTGATCGGGAGCGATTGGAGCGGGAAGCGCCTAAGCTATACGAAATCCCTTTTGATTCCGACCGCAAACGCAGTTCAGTCATCCGCCGAATGCAAGACGGCAAGCTGCGGGCGTTCGTGAATGGCGCACCTGGCATTCTGCTGGAACGCTGCACTTCCGTTTACACTGACTCAGGCATCCGTCCGTTGACCGAAGCGGATCGGCAACAAATTTTGTCACAAACCTCGTCGATGGCGCAGCAAGCCTTACGCGTGTTGGGGTCTGCGTACCGTGACAATCTTGACCAAACCGTGCCGACAGCTGAAATGAGTGCAGAGGCAGTCGAGCAAGATTTGGTGTTTGTCGGCCTGTCTGGCATGTACGATCCGCCGCGTAAAGAAGCCCAAGCCGCCGTTGCTCAATGCCGTGATGCCGGGATTCGCGTAGTAATGATTACTGGCGACCATCCGCATACCGCCATCGCCATCGCCCGTGAAATCGGCATTGCTAGCGTTGATGATTTGGCAGTTTCCGGCGTTGAGTTAGATAAGCTCTCCGATGCTGGCTTGCGTGATCTGGTCGCCAAAATCGCCGTGTATGCGCGTGTGACGGCGGAGCACAAATTACGGATTATCCGCGCTTGGCAAGCCAATGATGCCGTGGTGGCGATGACGGGTGACGGGGTTAACGACGCGCCTGCGATTCGTGGTGCGGACATTGGCATCACCATGGGAAAAACCGGCACAGAAGTGACCAAGCAAGCGGCGGATATGATTATCACCGATGATAATTTCGCCACCATTATTGCTGCCGTCGAAGAAGGTAGGGGCATTTATGACAACATCCGCAAAACCCTGCAATATCTGCTGGCGGGCAGTACGGGTGAATTGTTGCTGGTCGCGGTTTGCGTGATTGCCGGAATGCCGACACCGTTACTGCCAATCCATTTGTTGTGGATTAATCTCATCACCGACGGCTTGCCAGCACTGTGTTTGGCGACTGACCCGATTGACCGCGACGTGATGCAACGCCGCCCGCGTCACCGCTCCGAACAAATTACCGACGGCGGCTTTCTGCGTACCATGTTCTTAACGGGCTTTCTCACCGCTGGGGTCGCGTTTGCGGTTTACGCTTACGGCTTGCAGACCGGGACAACCGCGACGGCACGCACATCGGCTTTCGCGGTGTTGGTTTATGCCGAATTGTTACGGTCTTTTGGTGCGCGTAGCGAAACCAAGCCCGTTTGGCGTATCGCGTTGTTTACCAATACCAATTTAGTGATTGTCGTGGGCATTTCCTTTGGCCTGCAAGTGCTCAGCCAACATAACGCCATGTTGGGCAGCTTTTTGAAGACATCCGCCATGCCGTTAGACGATACCTTTTTGTTGCTGGCAATCGGCACTATTCCGTTGCTGGTGTTGGAAGCGGTCAAACTCGTGCAAAATGCGCGGTGGCAAAAAACCGCGCATTCACAAAATCATGCCAGCAAAGCTAAACCAAAATCCAGTCAAGGCTGGGCAATTATTAAGTTGGCGATGCAGAAGTTTTCGCAGATGGATGGGGCGCAGTCCGCAGCGGCGTTTGCTTACTATGCGTTTTTTTCCTTGTTTCCCTTTACCGTCCTGATTGTCAATCTTGCTTCGGCGTTTGATCGGGATCAGGCCAGCATTGAAGCCATTGCTTATCTTCAGCATTTCGTTCCCATTAATGGCGCAATGCAAACTTATCTTGTTGACACGATTTCCGGCGTGAGCGATGCGGGCGGTCAGGTCAGCATCGTGGCATTTCTGATAGTGATTTGGGCGGCAATGCAGTTTTTGACGACGTTGATTGGTGCCGCCAACAAGGCTTGGGGTGATGAAATAGCCCTAAGATGGCACTTGCCTTTTAAAGATATGAGCTTGTTAGTCGTTTTGGTCGGTTCGGTGCTGTTAATTATCCTAATTCCCATCCTGACGAAAATAATCATGGTCTGGCTGTTTTCCGCGAATGGGAAGCGTGATTGGGCTTATCTACTCGGAAACTATTTTTTTCCTACTTTAATGGTGTTTCTTGGTTTGAGCGTGTTCTATCGACTGGCATCGGCTCGGCTTATACGCTTTAGCGAAGTGTGGGGCGCGGCATTATGCACAACACTGCTTTTACAATTGACTGAAATTATTTTTGCCATTTGCCTGGAAAAGCTACCCTTATTAAACGCGGTTTATGGTGCGTTTGGTGGTTTCATGTCCTTGCTGATTTGGATTTATCTCGCCGGTGGCATTGTTATCTTCGGTGCTTGCCTGTGCGCCGCGCAAACAGAAATACGGCTAACTTCACGGCAAGCCATTCCGGCAATCCCCAAATAATAGGCTGTAAAACAATGGCAACTGACGTGCAAACATACGAATCTCTGCAAAATATCGATGCGTATTGGCGTGCGGCGAACTTTTTATCGGTAGGTCGGGCTTATCATTAAATCCTTGTCACACTTTAGTGGAATGACCGTATTTCATTCACGAGGTTGGCGAATTGGTCTATTCTCTAAGTTTTTTGTTCGGCGTGGTGTTGCCGATCTTGCTATTAAAGCCTAAAAACAGGAGTGATAAGTGACAAAAAACCTTTATTCTTCAGCGCCGCCGTTAATAAAGCTGCCCGCTTGGCAAACTTTGCAGTCGCATTTCCAGCAGATACAGCCCTTACACCTGCGCCAATTGTTTGCCGATGACGCTGCACGCGGTGAGCGCTTGGTGGTGGAAGCGGCGGGTATTTATCTGGATTATTCCAAAAACCGCATCACCGATGAAACTGTGCAATTGCTGGTCACGCTTGCCGATGAATGTGGTTTGCGCCAGCGCATCAACGCGATGTTTGATGGCGAAACCATCAACGTCACCGAACAACGTGCCGCGCTGCACACCGCCTTGCGCGCGCCTAAAGCGGATCATATCTTGTTAGATGGCGTGGATGTGGTCAGTGAAGTCCATGCGGTGTTGGATAGGATGGCGGCTTTTTCCGCGCAAGTCCGTAACGGCGAATGGCTGGGTCACACTGGCAAACGCATCCGCAACATCGTCAATATCGGCATCGGCGGTTCCGATCTTGGCCCGGTGATGGCTTACGAAGCTTTGCGGCACTACAGCCAACGCGATCTGACCTTGCGGTTTATCTCCAATGTCGATGGCACCGATTTTACCGAAGCGCTGATTGATCTTAACCCCGAAGAAACGCTGTTTATCGTTTGCTCGAAAACCTTTACCACCTTAGAAACTTTAACCAATGCCCGTGCCGCGCGGGCGTGGTGTCTGCAATCGCTAGGCGATGAAACTGCCGTCCGTCAGCATTTTGTTGCCGTATCAACCAACGCCGACGCAGTCGCTGAGTTTGGCATCAACGTAGACAATATGTTCGGTTTTTGGGATTGGGACGGCGGACGCTATTCGATGGATTCGGCCATTGGCCTATCGACCATGATCGCCGTGGGCGCAGATAATTTTCGGGCGATGCTGGCGGGTTTTCATGAAATGGACGAGCATTTCCGCACCGCGCCGTTCGAGAAAAATATTCCCGTCATCATGGGTTTGCTGGGTGTTTGGTACAACAATTTTTTCAACACCGAATCGGTGGCGGTCTTTCCTTATTGCCAATATCTGAAACGCTTTCCGGCGTACTTGCAGCAATTGACCATGGAGAGCAACGGCAAGCACATCACCTTGGACGGTGCGGAAGTCGATTACCAAACCTCGCCCATTTACTGGGGCGAACCCGGCACCAACGGGCAGCATTCTTTTTTCCAGTTATTGCACCAAGGCACGCGGCTGATTCCTTGCGATTTTATCGGTTTCTGCCAAGCCTTAAACCCGCAAGGCGATCAGCATGATTTGCTGATGGCAAACCTGTTCGCGCAAACCGAAGCCTTGGCTTTCGGCAAAACCGCTGCGGAAGTGAAAGCCGAAGGTGTCAGCGATTGGTTGATTCCGCACCGCACGTTTGAAGGCAACCGCCCCAGCAATGTCCTGCTGCTAGAGCAATTAACGCCAAAAACACTGGGTGTGCTGGTCGCGCTTTACGAACACAGCGTATTTACCCAAGGCGTGATTTGGAATATCGACTCATTCGACCAATGGGGCGTGGAATTGGGCAAAGCCTTAGCGCAAAAAACCGCCGCCGAATTGATGAGTGCAGAAGAACCGTCGCTAAATCATGACAGCTCCACAAATGCGCTAATCAAGCGGTATCGGCAGTTAAAAAACCAGCCCAGCTAACATTAGCCCGATGTCAGATTTTATCGGTACTTCAAATGGTCAAATTTTCGGGAACTGTAGAGACGTTGCATTGCAACGTCTCTACCCCAAAACCGAAAACTTGACGGCTAAATGTTAAACAACTGATTTACCTATACTTATCTGCTTAAGGAGCATTATGTTAGTCACCTTTTCAACACGCGGTTATTCCGACATCACCTTATTTGGTGATATTGCCTTAACCTTGCTAAAAATGATGGGGCACAGCGGAAACGTACCGGGAGCGATTCTAGCCGCCGACGTACCGGCGGCTTTAAATCGATTACTAACGGCGCTCGACAACATCAAACCAACGCCGCCAATAACCGATAAAGAGGATAAAGAACCGGAAGTGAGCTTATCAAAAAGAGGATTGCCGCTCATCAAGTTGCTTAACGATGCGGTAAAGGAAAATAGTAATGTGATGTGGAAGTAGAGGGCGGTTAATCGAGTTGTCTAATCATGACTATAGTTCCCACGCCGGAGCGTGGGAACTATAAATAAGGTCTTAAGCGACGAGTTAATTAATGTTCATTCCTGACGTTAAATAGTAACGCGCTTTTCTCCCGTTTGCTGCGTCGAGCACCGGAGTATTTGTCGTGAATAGCCCGAAGGGGTGCGGCATGGATGCCGCACGGCGGCAGATGGGCAGGAAGCCCATTCTGCCGTCCCCCGACAAATGCGAGGAGCGCAAGACATTAGCGGCAATCGGGCCGCCTTTTCTTTGGCTACTTGCTTTTGGCGGCGCAAAAGAAAGTAACTCGCCTTCGGGTGCGAGAACCCGATTAGAAAAACTGTCGCGGTAGCGATTCATCATTATTTATTTTCATATCGCAGAAAATGTCTGCGTAACATCAGTTAAATAACCAAAAAATTTAGGAGCAAAACCATGCACGTAACGTATGAACAAGCCGAACAAGCCATCGCCGCCGCTATTGCCGAGGCCAACAAATTAGGCACGCAGATGTGTATCGCGGTTGTCGATTCCGGTGCGGATTTAAAAGCATTTACCCGTATGAATGGGGCTTGGGTGGGCAGTATTGATATTGCCATCAAAAAAGCTAAGACCGCCTGTTTTTTCGGCATGAACACCGGGCAAATAGGCCAGTTATCGCAACCGGGTGCGCCGTTATATGGCATTGAGCATTCCAACAACGGCTTAATTACCTTTCCGGGCGGCGTGCCGATTGTTGATAAAGACGGTAATTTGATTGGCGCTGTGGGCGTTAGCGGTAGCTCGGTAGAAAACGACCATCAAGTGGCTAAAGCGGGTGTTGATGTGATTGGCGTTTCCGATCTGCCATCGCATCCATGGCGGACTTGATTTGCTGACAAAAGTGGTGGGCAAAACAGCATTGCCCACGCTACCGTACTAATCCTTTCAAAACAGTAAAATTCCTAATGGTAAAACTATAATGAATCCCACAGAATACCGACGTACTCCACTACCAAAAGGCGCAAGCACACCGCTCGGTTGGTTTGCGCTTTGTTTCATGGGGCTAATTTTTAGCCCATTTGTAGGTTTTGCAATTGCTGGGAAAGTTGCTGCCCCTGGGCTTATCTTCGGGCTGCTATTCGCAGTGTTGCCACTCTCCGGACTCACCTTTATTGCGGTATCGCGATGGTTGGTTTGGCGGCGGTTGCCACCCGACATCGCTGAAGAATGGAAGTCTGGGCGAGTTGTGCCCGCCATTGGAGCGCCCACGGTTATTGCCCCCGTGCGATTTGCTAACAAAATGGATCGGATCGAGATACTGCCTGATGGGGTGGTTGTGTCCAGATACAGCTTGCTCATGATGCAAGGCGTTTCCGAAGGAATGGGGAAACATTGGATAGCCGAGCAAACGGGGGAATTGTTTTTCCCTTGGACTGACATCACTGAATGGGGTGTTGAAACCGACAGTGATGGGCCAAACTTCTACCTGTTGATGTTACGACCAAAGGGAATGCTGAGAATCCGCCGCTTCCAACCTGACAGCGCGACCGAATGCGATATTCTCGATGCCGTAAGATATGTGGGTCGGCTGCCAGTGAGGCTGAGTTGCGATGTTGACTGTAAGCGATGAATTATCGTTCCCACGCTCTGCGTCATTGCCATTAAGTTAAGGAAAAAATAATATTAACCAAAGATTTAAACCGTTCGTGCTGAGCTTGTCGAAGCATGAATGGTTTAAGTCTTTGCTCACGAATTTTTCCGTTCATCCTTCGACAAGCTCAGGACGAACGGAAAAATCCTGCCACATCCAACCTATCTCATTGATAGGTAATGTTAATCCTTAACTTAATGGCACTGACGCTCTGCGTGGAACCCATCCTGCAACGCTCCGGCGTTGCGTAAGGCGACGCTGGAGCGTCACGGGCGGCATTCCCACGCAGAGCGTGGGAACGATGGGCAATCACGACTACAGCTACCGTTTGCGGATTGGCGATTACCGCGTGTTTTTTGAATTTAATGGCGAAGTCCACATTGTCAGCATTGAAGAGGTAAAAAAACGAGATGAACGCACTTACTAATTATCAAACCATCTTAGGCAGCGACGGCAAACCCGCCTTTGTGGTCTTGCCCTACGCCGATTTCATCAAACTACCCGGCGCGGTAGCAGCAGGTACGATCCCTAATGCCGTAGTTGGCAGGCGTATCATGGATGAAGTGAGTATGCTGCAAGCATGGCGCGAACACCTGATGCTGACGCAAACCGAAATGGCGGAACGCATGGGCATCAGCCAAGCCGGATACGCCCAAATAGAAGCCGCCAAACGCCCACGCAAAGCGACCTTACAAAAAGCTGCCGATGCGTTGGGGATTTCGTTGGAGCAGTTGGGGTATTGATAGTGTCATTATACAAACGAAGTACCCAACACACGGCGCAATGCCCGTTGGTTATTGAGCCTTACGGCTTTGATTTACTGACAAAAGTGGTGGGCAGAACCGTAGGGTGGTTTCGCCGTTAGGCAAACCGCCGTTGTTAACCAAAAATGGGTGGATTGCTTGGCAGCGAATCCACCTTACAGCCCTATGTTCAATAAGCCAGCCCTGCCAAATTGACCTACCCCCACTTTGGTATTACCATCTACATAGTAGTAATACCAAGGAGACAGCCCATGCACAAAATAACCAGCAAAAGGCAAGTAACATTGCCGCAAGCCGTTTGTCAGGCGATAAACCTACAACCTGGCGATTATGTCGAAGTTTTTGCGCGTGACGGTGTGGCGCATATCGTCAAAATGAAAACGGATAATCTGGCGAGCAAATTCAGCCATCTGCTCAAAGGCAACGATTTCCCACCAGACGAAGACATCAGCACCGCCATCAAAAAACGCGCCGCCAACAAATTCCTCAGCCATGATTGCAGTTGATACCAATGTTCTGCTGCGCTTTTTGTTCCAGCCCATCGACACCAAAAATCCAGAGTGGCAAGTGGCGCGTGCTCAAGCCATCATCAATCAAGCCGATAAGGTGTTTGTTTCTGCCATTGTCATTGCCGAAATGGAATGGGTGTTGGAAAGCGTGTTTGCCTGTACTCGCCAAGAAATCCATTCTGTGCTGCACGAACTGGCAAGCAATACTAAATTCCAATTTGAAGATTGGGCGGTGCTTAACTGTGCCTTGCTGGATTATCAGGAATTTGCCGCAGTCGACCTGTCCGATTGCCTGATTGCAAGGGCGGCGCAGAAAGCTGGCGCGACAACTTTGTTTACCTTTGAAAATGAAAAAAAGTTGGGGGCTTTGCCGATTGTGACTAGCCTTAAAAAGCCAGAGTCGGATTTGCTCTTGTAGCGATAGTTCAGTGCCCCTAGGGGGTTGTGTCTTTGTGCCTTGACAATACTTATATAAAACTTATATTTTATGACAAACACACTCGCTTGGCAGCCTAAAGCCTTAAAACAGCTTGAAAAAATTAAAGATGCGGTCAAGCGCAAACGGATTTATCGTGAAGCCCAATCCTTAGCAGATTTCCCGAATTGCCCAAACGTTAAAAAACTCGTCAATCACGACTACAGCTACCGTTTGCGGATTGGCGATTACCGCGTGTTTTTTGAATTTAATGGCGAAGTCCACATTGTCAGCATTGAAGAGGTAAAAAAACGAGATGAACGCACTTACTAATTATCAAACCATCTTAGGTAGCGACGGCAAACCCGCTTTTGTGGTCTTGCCCTACGCCGATTTCATCAAACTACCCGGTGCGGTAGCAGCAGGTACGATCCCTAATGCCGTAGTTGGCAGGCGTATCATGGATGAAGTGAGTATGCTGCAAGCATGGCGCGAACACCTGATGCTGACGCAAACCGAAATGGCAGAACGCATGGGCATCAGCCAAGCCGGATACGCCCAAATAGAAGCCGCCAAACGCCCACGCAAAGCGACCTTACAAAAAGCTGCCGATGCGCTGGGGATTTCGTTGGAGCAGTTGGGGTATTGATTAAGTGAAATACTAAAGGCTTAATTCGAAAGGCAAATATAAAAATCAGTGACTGCCAGATCAAGTTTGAGCTAAAACCCTAAGGAATAGTGATGTTTATGTCCTTGTCATCAACTGTCAACTCGGCTTCTTTCATACGCTTACTATCAACCCATACGGATATTTTATATTTTCCTGGATCCAGCTCTATACCATCAACATATGCTGGCTCGAAGGGATTGCCATTTTTTTTGTCGATGCTAATGCGGTATTTACTCGAAACATTGGCCTTTATCGTAACTTTAGCTTTTGATGGCAACACTGTTAGGATGTCGTTCGTTGAACCTGTTGTTTTGGTAGCCAACTCACGCCGTTTCAGGGCTTCTATAACCTGATCTTTTTCCGCAAGCTGTTTTTCCATATCCATCAGATTTTGGTTGAGCTTACTAAGCTCATCGCTCAGAGTAGATGGCTCAATTTTTGAATTATTTTGTTCAAATAGGATGTTGGGCTTTTTTTCGGGGAACACTAAGAGAACAACAAAAATAGTAATCGCAACGAAAATAGTAGCCGTCACTCCGACCTTGAACAATTCACCATAAGAAATTTTTTCAATTGATCCATTCATGTGGTTCATCCAAGCGATTTTTTTTTGCTTAGTATTCCCTTGGTCACTGCGGGAAGTTGCAGGCCTAGTTTGATCTTCTTGGGAATTGTTGTCCGGCATTTCGATTTTTTGGATCAATTCCCTTTCTAAGCCCTCAATTTCAACAATTTTGGCACGAAGTTGTGCTATCAAGTCGGCTTCATTTTTCAATAAAGATGTTTCGTTACGCATAAAAGTTACCTTCTGGTGGGATTTTCCACGCTATTTGCTTGAGGGTTTAGTATCGTGTTCCAGTTTTTTCGAGTTAATGAATAACGCGGCGAAACCTATACCGGAAGCTATAATTGCTCCCAAAATTGTTGCCCATGCTTGCACAGGAATATCATAACTGCCACTTGTATCCAAGACATATAAAACGATGCTTATCTGGATCACAGAAAGTGCAATACAGAAAACAGTAAGATACATAAATTTCATTGCATGAAAAGGTTTGGCAGCTTGAGGCTGAAGAGGAAGGTTGGGTTGTTCAGTCTGATGTTTTGAAAAATTGACAAAGTCTTGGAAATAAGCCTCAAAACCCTGTTTAATCTCTTCGTCATTGCTTGGATCAAGTGAGTTGTTTGCTAAAAACCGATCTATGGTTTGTGATAATTTAGTGACATAGGCTCGCACCATCTTACTTCCGGTTTCGTCCTTCAATATTTCTTCATTGGCCTTATCTTGGGTTCTGGATTTTGTATACTCAGTGCCTACGAGTCTTGTCAGTTCCTCTTTGTTTATAATAGCCCTTTTTTGGTACTCAATTTTAACGTGTACTTTTTCTTGCAATACTTCCAAATCGTACGGAGAGTTCTTGAAAAAATACTTTGCGCTAATCGGCAGCGTTTCAAACAACACAAAAACAGCCCAAATAACCCAAAATGACCAACTGACTTCAGGCTTGTCTTTTAACGCATTGAGTGCTTTAATCCGCTCCAAAAGTGAGGACTTACTGGCATCTTTCAAGTCAATACCATTCAACGCGTCGGTTTTTATAGATTTTGTACGCAAAATTTCGGCCATGTCAATACTCGGATCGCTTATGGCGGTGTTTGAATCCAAATCTATCTTCTCCTTTTCAATGCTTTTTTCTTTTTCGGTGTGTACCGTCGCTAGATAATTTAGCCTTTCTTTCCTAACATCAACCTCCCGCTGATATTCGTCTAAGGTTATTAGAAACTTTTTCTTTTCAGCGCGAGAAACAATATCTTGATTTTTAGCTATTTCACTTAGGCGCTGCTGAAAATTCGAAATCTTATCCTCCTGTTCCTTAATTTCTGAATTTAGATGCAGGGTGTAATCACCATAACCTTTTATCTTACTGCCACTCGTGCCATTAAGTTCACCTTCTCTTGCCGATATAAGTTTATTCACCTGATCTTGTGCAGCCTTTATCTGAGTATCAAGGCTTGTTTGCTCTTCACTTTTTTGCGCTTTTGATGCTTCATCGTACTGCCGTATGGTAAGGCCTTTTTTTCCTAACCAATCAGCAATTTCTTTATTGAGTTCTTGCGTTTGTTCCGCAAGATTTTGCTCAATGATAAGAACTTCAATTTCAGGTTGGAATATCTTTAATTCAAACGGGGTAGCGATAAACAGAGCCAGCAAAATTGCCATAAGCAGGCGTATAAAAAGCATCCACCATGCAATTTTGGGTTCGCCTAGGTTAGAAGATGCGTCGTTAGTGGCTTTTGAAGATACAGAGAGGATAGGGGAAATAATCAAAGTGCGATCAAACAGGAAAATTGACAAGCCCCATAGCAAGGCAAATACAAAAATAATCCCAGATTGCTCCCCAAACGCATAAGATAAGGAAACAAAAGAAGAAACAAGACCCAACAGCGCGGTAGCAAAAACATGTGCACCCAATTGTTCTTGATGGCGCCAGTCACTCTCAGGACATTTTTTTAGCAACTCTTGGCTTGTGCCAGCACACCAAAGAAAAAATTTGGAAAACATAGGCAGGAAAATGATAGTGTAAATTTAGGTTTTATTATGAGGCCAGAGTATAACTTGGTTTGATATTATTGCCATTTAATAAGATAAGTCGTCTAATCTTTGTACAAAAGTGTTTGAAACTTTTACAGCCCTGTAATGTGGGCAGGCGGTTCTGCCCACCATTTATTCAGCTGATTCACTCTGCCAAGCTTGGGTATAACCAAACCGCAATCCACAGCAAAACCACGAACGTCCCACCCAATACGCCAAAATCTACAGCGTAGCTGTAAACATTTTCGCCGCCGATAATCACCAAACCGCGTAAAGCGTCGATCAAATACGTGAGCGGATTAATTTTGGCGATGACTTGTATCCAATGTGGCATCAGGTCTAGCGGATAAATGGCGTTGCTGGCGAAGAACATGGGCATGGTCAGCAATTGGCCTATGCCCATGAAACGTTCGCGGGTTTTGACAATACAGGCGATGATGAGGGAAAAAGTGGCGAAGATGCCCGATCCCAACATCACGCTGCCGAGCATGGCTAAAATGGCGAGCGGCTCCAGCCTTAATTCGACGTGCATTAAAAATGCGACCACGTAAATGATAATGGCTTGGATAATTCCCCGAAATCCAGCAGAAAGCGCTTTGCCAAAAACCAGCGAAATTCGTAGGGCAGGGCTGACCAATAGCTTATGCACCACGCCTAAATCGCGTTCCCAAATGATGGCGATGCCGTAAAAAATGCCGCTGAATAAAATGCTTTGCGCCAGAATGCCGGGGGTTAGAAAGGCAAGATAACTGGTCTGTCCGATATGAATGCCACGCACTTGCGCTAAAACTTGCCCGAAAATTACTAGCCACAGCACGGGCTGTATGGCGCGGGCAAGCAGCTCGGTCGGGTCACGAACCAGTTTAATCAGCTCAACTTCCGCAATCGCCGTACTTTCAAGAATGAATTGTTTCATGTGTTGGACTCAACCGAAGCGTTGGGTAGAGTGACGGCTTTGGGCTACATTGCTGTAACTGTCGCCTTCGTGTTGCAAATTCCCCGCGTAATGGATGAACACATCATCCATGGTCGCATCCACACCGATGCCAAGCCGCAAATCGGCTGGCGTACCGACTACGCTAACTCGTCCGCTTTGGAGAATTGCCAAGGTGTCGCACAGTGTTTCCGCTTCTTCCATGTCGTGGGTGGTAATGAGTACCGTCATGCCGTAGTCACGCCTGAGATCACGCAATCTATCCCAAACCAAATGCCTGGCGACTGGATCAAGGCCGATGGTCGGTTCGTCTAAAAATAAGATGGCGGGGCGATGTAGCATGGCTTGAGCGAGTTCTAGCCTGCGGATCATGCCGCCGGAATAGGTTCTCACCAATTTAGTGGCGACTTCCGCAAGCCCCATGAATGCTAACGCATCTTTAATTTGTGAGCGGGTTTCGGCGCTTTTCAAACCGTACAATCGGGCTGAAAGCAGTAAATTCTCGTATCCGGTCAGCGCACCGTCCGCGGATAGCAATTGCGGTACATAACCTATGTGCCGACGGACTTTTGCTGGGGATTTAATAATATCGAAACCACCCACTTCTGCTGTGCCAGAGGTTGGCGGCAGTAAGGTGGTGAGCATTTTTATCATCGTGCTTTTGCCCGCTCCGTTGGTGCCGAGCAATCCGAAAATGGATTTATAAGGCACGGTCAATTCGATGTGGTCAACTGCAATCAAGTGACCGAACTGGCGGGTGAGTTGCGAGGTTTTAATAGCAAATAAACCGTTATTTTCGGATGTGATGACGTTCATTTGTAATGGGTCGCTGGATAAATCAAAAGCAAGGCACTGCTAAATTGAAAGAGAACCCTTCGTAGATGGATTCTCTTGAGGAGTTATTAACTGATAACCATCTTGTCTTTTACATTATGCACACCCGGTGAACACCAAGCGGAATGGGTGGCTAAATCACGTTCTGACCAGCTATGCACTTTGCCGCTTAACGTCACATTATTGCCTTGGACTTCGACCACTATTGCTTGCGCATCACGGCTGGCGCGACGCTTTAAAGCTGCTTCAATATCTGTTTTGATGACTTCAGAAGCCACCTTGGCTTTTATGGTGACGTTGTTGCTAACGCCCGTCACACCCATTAAATAGCGGACGGCATCTGCCGCTGCTTCCCTTTGGTAATCCCAATCAACTTCACCCGATATCGTTATCCAGCCATCTTCAACCATCAGCTTGACCGATTTATTCGGCAAAAAGCTTGTCCATTCCAAAACACTTTCTGCCGCCCGTGCAATGTCGGTATCGGTGCGTTTGCTTAAGCCTAGTAAGGTGACTTCCATCTCAACAGCCAACGCTTTGACGCCCGAAACCCTTAGGGTGGCGCGTTCGGCATTCCATTTTTCCGAATAAGTGTTCACACAGCCCGATAAAGTCACGATGCCATTTTTTGCCACCACACCGATTTGTGCCGCATTGATTGAAGGCTCAAAGTTAAGTTCGTCAATAACGTCAGTTTGTAATTGCGTATCTGATTTCATAGTTATCCTTGCATCTGGTTAGGGTAGGGCGTTCCAGTGTGCAAGCAACGCGTTATCTAATCGGTGCGTTAACCCACGTAGCTTAAGAAAAATTAGGCGCGGTTTGATGCGGCCTGCTTATGTGTGTTGGCAAACAGACTGTCTGATGGGGAACGAAGATTATAGCGACACAGATGCGCAATAGCCTTGTTGTTAGTATCGGGCTCATCTGTAGAACGCTTTTGATGAATCTAGCGGACACACTAACCGAGAAAGGATTTGGGGTGGACGTGATTTATCGCTTTTTAACTTCATTCAGAGAAAAATAATGAATAAGAATAAATTTTTGGGATTGGTTCTGGCGGTTTTTATGGGAGTTATGTCGGCATCGGTATGGGCAGAAGTGGTGCCTGCACCTGTCGCACCTGAGCAAGTCACTGCACCAGCCACAACACCTGTTGAACATAAAGCGGCTGCCGAACTGAATATGAAACACGCGGAATACCATAAAGGTTTGGCTAAACACCATCGCTCACTGGATGCGGTCTACCAAAGCAACGGTCAACGTATCTTAGGTGACAGACATGAAGCCATTGCTAAGCACGAAGACGCGCTGGCAAAAGAATATGAAAAAACCGCCGCCGAACATGAAAAATTAGCAAACCCTAAGTAACCCGACCTTTACTGGGTTTTTGGGTTAAGTGTCAGGACAAGCCTTAGGGTTTGTTCTGCCCCATTCTTAGGATTGCAATTTTTAATTTAAATTAATTTGGAGAAATACCATGTCCCAAAGTCATCACTCCGTTGTTGCTTTGTTTAGCAGTCATGACGATGCAGAAAGCGCCGTTAAAGAACTGGAAAAATCCGGTTTCGATATGAAAAAGTTGTCGGTCATCGGGAAAGACTACGAATCTAAAGAAAACGTCATCGGTTATTACAATACCGGTGATCGGATGGCAACTTGGGGAAAATTTGGTCTGTTTTGGGGGACTATGTGGGGCTTGCTGTTTGGCTCGGCATTTCTGCTTATACCGGGTATTGGTGCGGTGATGGTCGGCGGCCCTTTGGTCAGCTGGATATTGGGCGTACTTGAGTCGGCGGTCATTACCGGCGGGCTAACGGCTTTAGGTGGCGCTTTAGCCAGTATTGGCATTCCAAAAGACAGTGTCATCCTTTACGAAACCGCCCTTAAAGCCCATAAATTTCTATTGATCGCCCACGGAACAGTGGTTGAATTGGAACAAGCAAAAGCCGTCCTGATGCAAAACAAAGCCGAAGAAGCATATATTCATAATGAATCATTGGATAAAAAGCAGCCTGCGCTAGCTTAAACCCCTCGCTTTGCCAACATGTTCTGAAAATCAATCGGATTTTGGGCCTTCATTCCATGAGTCCGATTGATTTTTAGCAAAAGTTTTGTCGTTAAAGAAGACTGGAAAAGAACACCTTCTTTAATCACGCGAAAAATCATTACCCACCGCGCCAACCGACGCGATCATCCAGATTAGCAATTGGCAGAGGAACGCATATGGCTTACCAAAGCATCAATCCCTATAACGGCGAAACCCTAAAAAGCTTCGATGCACAAACCGACGGGCAACTAGAAACCGCGCTGGCGACCGCTGCGGCTTGTTTTGAGAAATGGCGGCAAACGACTTTTGCCCATCGGGCGGATGTAGTTGCCAAAGCGGCGGCACTGATGCGTGAGCAAAGTGAATCGTTGGCAAGGCTGGTCACTTTAGAAATGGGCAAATTGATTGCCCAGTCGCGTGGCGAAGTCGCCTTAAGCGCCGACATTCTCGATTATTACGCCCAACATGCCGAACATTTTTTGGCACCTGAACACCTCATTCCCAGCACTGGTGAAGCGATGGTGGTGAGCGAACCGCTGGGGGTATTGTTCGGCGTACAGCCGTGGAATTTCCCTTATTACCAACTCGCGCGTTTTGCCGCGCCTAATTTGATGGCAGGCAATGTGGTGATGGTGAAACACGCCTCTTGTGTGCCGCAATGTGCGCTGGCGTTTGAAAAACTCTGGTTAGATGCAGGTGCGCCCGTCGGTGCGTACACCAATCTCTTGATCTCCCACGACCAGGTCAACCATGTGATTGATGATGCCCGGATCAAAGGCGTGGCGTTAACAGGCAGCGCGGAAGCGGGCAAAAGCGTTGCCGCACGGGCGGGGCTAAATCTGAAAAAATCGACCATGGAACTCGGCGGCAGCGATGCTTTTATCGTGCTTGATGATGCCGATCTCGACAAAACCGTCGAATGGGCAGTTTGGGCGAAGATGAACAATAACGGCCAATGCTGCGTGGCGGCAAAACGCTTTATTGTTGTCGACCAATTAGCCGATCAGTTTTTGGAAAAGTTTAGCGCGGCATTAGCCTTGCTTACACCCGGCGATCCAATGGAAGCAAGCACCACATTGGGTCCATTATCGACCGAAGCGGCTTTGCAACATCTATTAGAACAAGTCGATCAAGCCGTGGCGGGCGGGGCGATTGTGTTAACAGGCGGCAAACGCATCGACCGCACTGGCGCGTTTATGCAGCCAACCATCCTCACCCATCTTAAGCCCGATAACCCCGCTTATAACGAAGAATTCTTTGGCCCGGTCGCGTTGTTTTTTCGAGTGAAAGATGAAGGCGAAGCGGTCATTCTGGCGAATGATTCCAACTACGGCTTAGGCGGCTCCATTTTTACCCAAGACATCGAATGGGGAAAATTTGTCGCCAGCCGCATTGAAACAGGCATGGTCTTTATCAATCATCCGACCTGGACAACGCCCGATTTACCGTTTGGCGGCATCAAAAATTCCGGTTACGGGCGTGAACTTTCTAATCTAGGCATTCAAGAATTCATCAACAAAAAACTGATTCGCGTTGATGCGATTGATACATCGGCATAAGGTAAAAAATAGGCTCACCCCTTGGAAAACCCAAGGGGCGCAAATAATGGATTCGCTTCAGGTGAGATAAGCCAGCGGTGGATCATTATTTCTCAATGTCAGTAAATATCTGCGTAGCATCTGTTATTCATTCGGCAAATAGTGGGGAAGATGCTGGCGAATCTCGTTAAGACTGTGCGTGGTGATATTTTTTGCCAACTCAAAGGTGACGTGTTTTTTAACTTGTTCCGACAAACACTGGCGCAATAATCCGAGGAAAGAAGGTTCGGCAATAATCAATAATTGCTGGTATTTATTTTCATTGAGAGCCTCTGAGAGTATTCCGCCGACCGTGTGCGCAAACTTATCCGCTTCATGGTATTTCGGGTCGGTCGCTTGTTCCAGCGCGTGTCCGCTGCCGTCAGAACTTTTAATTCTGCCCGGCAAGCTCGAGGTGATTTCCCGATCATGCAAATAGCCTTCCGGATGGCTAATGCTCTCAATCTCCACTAAGTCGGATGAAGGGGTTTCAGCGGTAAAAAAGCGTGCAGAGGTGTTGTTGGCAACCACGATCCAAGTTAGTTTCATAAGGGAATTCCTTTTAATTGAATGTTGAGCCTGCATTGTTTGCAGCCTCAACAGATACAGATATATCTGAAAACAGCCGCAAAAAAATCAGCCTATATTTTTTATGGGTTGTTCAGCAGTCAGCGCCATCCAACCGACAACGATTCTATAAACTTGCAGAATCAAAGTTACCAGCAAAATAAGCACACTTACTTCCAAGCTTACGGTAAAAAATAATCCGGCAAAGGCGAATCCTGCCAACGAAACCCACGCGGTTTTAATCTGCCAGTCAAAATGCGATTCAAGCCAAGTGCCTTGCGCTTCGTTGCGGTTATAAAAATTAATCGCTACGCCCAGTAGCAGGGGGAATCCCGCCAAAAAAAAGGTCAGGGCTTGGCATAGATAAACCGCTGTCGCCAGATTTTTTAATTTCTCTGATTTGTCGGTTTTTTGTTGTGTTACTACGGTTGTGTTCATAAAAATCACCTCATTGCGTTAAATAAGCAAATAACCGTTAGTAGATGTTCATGGATCTATCAGACCACACGGCTGCCAAGTTTGGGACAACCAAACTGAATTCACTTTAAGCGCGAAATAGTTTTTGGTCAGTGCGTTATCGCACAGAAGGGCGTTTCTATTTTATATATCCTGAACTCATCGCCCTGATGAACAGTTTGGGTGTATTCAAATAATCGGTAATGACCTAAATAATCGGATGATTTGCCCTAATACCCCCTTTTTTTGTACATCCAGCCATAGGCATCCACCGTATGTTTAGAGAAAACGCCTCAGATTTACAGGTAGGTTCGGCGACTTTTGGCTCGCCAATCGGCAAACAGCCAATGTTAAGTTTGGCCATTAAACGGGCCCGTACCCAGCTGCTGACATCGCAACACGAAGATGGCTATTGGGTGTTTGAACTGGAAGCCGATTGCACGATTCCTGCCGAATATATTTTGATGATGCATTTTGTTGACGAAATCGACAAAAGTTTGCAGGAAAAAATTGCCCGCTATTTACGCTCGCAACAAAGCGCTGACGGCAGTTATCCGTTATTTTTCGGCGGGGCAGGGGATTTGAGTTGCACGGTGAAAGCCTATTACGCCTTGAAGTTGGCGGGCGATGACAGCCAATCCGAGCCTTTAAAAAAAGCACGGGAATGGATACTGGCGCAGGGCGGCGCGGCGCGGGCCAATGTTTTTACACGTATTTTACTGGCGATGTACCAGCAATTGCCTTGGCGTGGCGTGCCTTTTATGCCGGTGGAAATCATGTTGCTGCCCACCTGGTTTCCCTTCCATTTGGATAAAGTCGCCTATTGGTCGCGGACCGTCATGGTGCCGTTGTTTATTCTTTGTACTTACAAAGTTAAAGCCCGCAATCCTTCCCAGATTGGCGTTGCCGAGTTGTTTGTGGTGCCGCCCGAGCAAGAAAAGCATTATTTTTCACCTGTCAAAACCGTTTTGGGCAAAGCCATTTTGGCGCTTGATCTGATCGGACGACGGCTGGAGCCACTCATTCCAAATTTCATCCGCCGCAAAGCCACCGCCAAAGCGCAAGCTTGGTTTATGGAACGCTTGAATGGTTACGATGGCTTGGGCGGCATTTTTACCGCCATGGTCAATGCTTATGAAGTGATGGATTATTTTGGTGTGCCTGCCGATAACAAAAAACGACGGATCGCCAAAGCGGCAATTAACCGCTTGCTAGTGATAAAAACAGATTCCGCTTACTGCCAGCCCTGCGTGTCACCGGTTTGGGATACGGGGTTGGCAATATTGGTGCTGCAAGAACTGGAGCGTCATGATTCTCAGCCTGATACCCAAGAGCGTTTGGAAATGGCATTGCATTGGTTGGAAAGCAACCAATTACGTGACGAACCGGGTGATTGGCGAAAGCAACGGCCTCATTTGCAGGGTGGTGGCTGGGCCTTCCAATTTGGTAACAGTTACTATCCCGATGTGGACGATACCGCCGTTGCGGCTTTGGCCTTAATACAAAGTGAAGAGCGGGCATTTATTGAAAGTATTGACCGTGCAGGCCAATGGATTGCTGGCATGCAATCCCGTAATGGTGGATACGGCGCGTTTGATGCCGACAATACCCATTATTATCTTAATGACATTCCGTTTGCCGACCACGGGGCGTTAATTGATCCACCCACGGCGGATGTCACCGCGCGTTGCCTGCTCTTACTGAGCAAACTGGTGGAGAAAAATCCCCGCTACCGTCGCGTGATTGACCGTAGCATCGGCTTTTTGCGGAAAACGCAAGAGGCGGATGGCAGTTGGTTTGGTCGCTGGGGCAGCAATTATATTTACGGTACCTGGTCAGTGTTGACTGGCTTTGCCAGTGCCGGTGTGCCCGCCGATGATCCCAGCGTCGGCAAGGCCGTCGCTTGGTTAAAATCAAAACACCGGGAAGATGGCGGTTGGGGTGAAGACAACCGCAGCTATGAAAATGCCAAACTGGCTGGCGAAGCGCATTGCAGCACAGCTTTCCATACGGCGCTGGCTGTCTTGGCTTTGCTGGCTGCGGGTGAAATGGCTTGCGCAGAAGTGCAGGCGGGTGTGAATTATTTGCTGGATACACAGCAAGCCAATGGCGATTGGCAAGACGAAAACTTTAATGCCCCCGGTTTTCCTCGCGTCTTTTACCTAAAATATCATGGTTACAACACCTATTTTCCGCTCTGGGCATTGGCGTGTTTCCAAAACGGGCAGGTTGAAGCCTTAGCCAATCGGGCTTGTGGTCATCCGTGATGATTTTTGTATCAGCACATTTTTCCCGTTTGCAGGTTTTCTGGACTACACCATGCCATCCTCTTCAGGACATAAGAATTACGCCATTATTCCTTTTCTCATTTTCGGAATCATTTTACTTTGCGCGTTTTTCTTAAAATATTTTCAGCCCATGTTGCCCGAAGTTTTGCGCAATTGGGCGGAGCATTTATCGATTGCCTTAATTGTCGCGGTTGTTATCGGCTTGACTTACGAATACACCTCACATCTGTTCCGTGAAGAAATTCTGAAAAACTTGTTGCACGATAGCCAAGAGCAAGTCTATCAAGCCTTAAAAGCCTATAACGTGCTGACACCCGTGGAAGTGTTCCGGTTATTGAAGGAAATTGCCAGCCAAATTGACCAGACACCGACCTTGCTCTATCCGGCACGCCCCAATAGCGGCGAATGTACTTTTACCGAAAGCGTGGCTTTTTTCGACACGCTGGTAAAAATGCTGCCGAAAGAAATCATCAAAATTCTCAGTACGTGGATAGAACCCAAAAGCCACAAAAACCTGAAATACCTTGCCAGCGATTTTATCGGCAAATACCAGTTGACTGAACTTGCCGATGAGCTGCTCCGCCAAGCCGAACCGATTTTGCATACCGGCAATTTGAGTGACAGCGACAGAGGCTGGGTGCTGAATTACATTTGGGCTTATTCCCGCTGCGAAAAACCCATGTATAAAATGCTCGGCGATGTGATGCGGACAACGTCCGACCATGAAATTGAAAAATGGCTGCTGTTCCTGCCCGTGCAACTGCCATCCATCGAGCTTGCCGCGATGATTAATGTTTATTTGGAACGTGACGTGCCCATAGCCGATGACAATTTGCTATTGGTGATCCAAGCCGTGGCGGCTTTGCATCGTGCGCAAGCGGCGGATGGCGTGGCTTTGTTAAAGAAATTTCCGAATCGTTTTGGCCCGCATCATCAAGAAGATGTGGAGCGCATCTGGCGTAACTATGCGTTAGTGCCTGAAGAGCTGAAAGGGATATTTTTGTCGGCCTAAGGCTTGGCTAAGCTGATAAAAATAGCTTGGCGCCCTGCGTATTGTTAACCCCACAAAACGGTTTATGTACGCTACCGTACTGTTTTAGGTAGGAAAACAGCGTTTAATCATGACGAATGGTTATTGAAATCAACTTTTTGCATAGGCCTTTTAAAGGCGAGTTGATGAGCAACCTATCAGCATTGAAATCATCAGAGCAGCTAATGGTTTCAATCGACATTTAATCTAACGGATAAACCATCATGAAAGAATTGACACCCCAAAAAGCAAATTTTTTGATCCTGAGTGCCGCTATTGCCTTGCTGGTTAATGCTTGCTCAAGCCTTCCGCCACCTGTTGAACAGATGGCGGTTTCTAAAGCGGTATTAGAAAGCGCATCCAGGGCGGGCAGCAACGAAGTTGCACCGGCCTTGCTGAAATCGGCAATGGACAAAATGGATGCCGCCGACCGTGCCATGCTTCAAGAAGACTATTTGAATGCCCGGCAATGGGCCGAGCAAGCACAAGTTGATGCCCAACTTGCTGCGGCTACCGCGCGTTCCACCAAAGCCCAAAAAGCAGCCAGTGCCTTGCAGGAAGGCAATAACATATTACGTCAAGAAATTGACCGTAGCGCGCAATAACCCACATCGAGCCTATCATGAAAAAAAATATGTATTTACCTGTTCGCTTAATGGCGATCACGCTGTTGTCCGGCTGTAGCACGGTGCCGCAAAATGCCGCTTTGGATGCCGCCGATGACCATTACAACACGGCTCTCAGCAACAGCGAAGTCTCCACTTTGGCAGTATTGGAACTGCAAGATGCCAGTGCCACCTTAGCCAAGGCAGATGCCGCTTTGGCTAACGAGGAAGAAGGCGCTGTCAATCAGTTGGCTTATATTGGCGACCAACAAGTCAGCATTGCCGAACAAGTCGCCAAACGCAAAACTGCAGAGCGGGTGGTGGCGAACGCCAGTGCCAACCGCAATGAAGTCCGGCTTAATGCCAGAACCGCTGAGGTAGAGCGTGGTCGTGATGTGATTGCCGACCAGCAACGCCAATTGGATGCCTTGAATGCCAAGAAAACCGACCGTGGCATGGTGATTACCTTAAGCGATATTTTGTTCAATGTTGACAAGGCGCAACTAAAATCTGGCGGTATCCGTAACGTCCAAAAACTGGCGGATTTTCTCTCGCAATATTCAGAATACAAAGTCTCTGTTGAAGGCCACACCGACAGCACCGGAAGTGACGCGCATAACCAAGACCTTTCCGAACGCCGAGCCTATTCCGTGCAGTCGGCACTGGTCAGTGATGGCATTAACCGCGGGCGTATTGCCACACAAGGTTATGGCGAAAGTTCGCCGATCGCCAGTAATGACGATGCGGGTAGCCGTCAATTGAACCGTCGCGTGGAAATTATCCTTTCCGATGCCAACGGAAATGTCGCGCCACGTTAGCGATTAGCCAACCTGCCATATAAAGATAAAAATGGTGTAACCATTCGTTATGACGCCACTATTTTTCTAGCAAATGACTGAGGGCTGCGTCGGCATCGAGACTTTAGGAGGGCGCGAAGCCCTTTATTGTGTTGTTGTTCCGGTAGCCGCACTCAGTAGCTTTGTCATGCCAAGCAAAATTGGAAATAGTTTACAAGCATTTTTTCTTGCTTTAACGCCACTTAATTTAAATCTCAACTAAACTAGACTTAATGAGTTTACGAAATACATTGAATGATGCGTTGAGTTTTCTCAAACAGACGTCGTTCAATCTAGTAAAACTGGACAACACCCATGATAAGCAAACAAGAAATCCTTAATGCCAGCATATTAATCGTAGACGATCAGTCGTCCCATGTGATTTTGCTTGAACAAATGCTCGAAAGTGCGGGTTATTTCCATGTTGCCTCGACCACAGATCCTTATCAAGTCTGCAGTTTGTACGAACAAAATGACTATGACTTAATCGTGCTGGACACACAAATGCCTTGCATGGATGGTTTTCAGATCATGGAAAAGCTTCAAACACTTGGTACTGGGTTTCATATTCCTGTGTTGTTTATTACCAGCGAACCTAGCGAAAAACTTAAAGCCTTGACACTGGGTGGAAAAGATTTTATCACCAAGCCTTTTGATCTCCTTGATGTGCAGACCCGCATACACAACATGCTGGAAATACAACTGTTATACAAAAGGCTGCAAAACACCAACCAGATGCTGGAGCAGAAAGTCATCGAGCGCACTGCCGAATTGCGGGTCAGCGAAGCCCGTTTCCGCCGCTTGACTGAGCTGTCGTCCGATTGGTATTGGGAGCAGAACAGTGATGGCGAATTCGTTAAAACCTACGGGCCGGTCTTTGAAATGCTGGGTATCCGTTTGGACGGCTGCTCTGTTAGCACAGAAGATGAAGGCGTGTATTGGGATGAGGAGGAGCGGGCCATCCTGGAGGCTAATCTGGTTGCCCAAAAACCTTTTCTGGATTTTGTCTACAGTCGCACTAAAAATGATGGAACACGCCAATATTTGATGGTCAGTGGCGAGCCTATCTTCGAGCCGAAGGTCGGCTTTGTTGGCTATCGTGGTATTGGCAAAGATGTAACGGAAGCGTTGTTTCCCCAGTAAAAAAGTAGTTTTTCGAACGCTGCGGCTCCAAATGTCTTTAGAGCCGTTCCCCAAAACCTTATTTAATTTCAGTTTCCACCTGGCGGGGTTGGGCTAATAGCCGTGATGATGACCCGCAGCGTCGGTAAAGCCTCTAAACGGCTATTCCGAAGGCAATCAAGGTGGGCATAAAATGCTGAGCCGTCTTGGTAAAGCAAATGCATGTCGACCGCCTTTTTTTCATCTTGGGTAGTGGTCATCATGTGCATAAACAAACGATGCCAACGATCCTTGTCTTGATCTGCAACAAAATGCGAAAAACGGCGCTGCAATAATTTAGTGCGGTCAATACCCAGCATTGTGGCACCTGTCAGATTAATCTCACTCACCATACTGTCACGCGTGATGGTCATGTAGCCCACTGGGGCAAATTCATATAAGTCGAGATAGTGGTCCCGCGCCTCTTCAAGAGTTGCCTGCGCGCTTTGCAGTTCTTCGTTTTGCATTTCCAGCTCGATCTTATGGACGAGCAGTTCATGTAGCAAAATGGCGGCAGGTAATGCCGTCATTTCATCGGGCGAGAGGCTAACCACCATTTTTTCGGCGTCTGACCTTAAGGTTTGACGCGAGCCAGCGCCATCACGTTTGTTGTTCATCGCTTATTCCTTTTCTTCATCAGAGGAGGTCTCGCCAGTGTTTTCCATCGTTAATAAAATCAACGACGATCCGTTGGTATTGCTGACAATGCGCCGAGCATTGATGTGTGTTGTGTAATCCTATTATCGGAAAATCATGTTCGACCCTTTATCGCCAAGCATTTAAATCTATGTTGCAACCAGTGGCCCAATGGTGTTGCAAGTGGCAATGGCATGGGTGGCCCGATAAAACTTCCATTTACGGTTCAGTGTGGTAAACAAATCAGTATGATTGCCAATGCTTTCCGATGGCGACAAGAATAACACCCCGTTAGGATTGAGGGCGTTATGGAAAGCCGGGATCAGCCGGTTTTGTAGTTGCATTTCCAGATAAATCATTAAATTGCGGCAACTCAGCAAATCCAATCTGGAGAATGGCGGGTCTTTAATGACATTTTGGATGGTAAACACCACCATTTCTCGAATTTCCTTTCTGACCCGGTAACCCTTGTCATCCTTGATAAAGAAGCCGCGCAGACGCTCTTGGCTTACATCCTGGATAATATGGGGGGGATAAAAACCCGCACGCGCGATAGCGATGACTTCTTCTGACAAGTCGGTGCTGTAAATTTGCACTTTGAATGCCTGTTGCGACTTGTCCATCAGTTCCCGCAGCAAGATGGCAATGGAATACGCTTCTTCACCGGTGGCGCAGCCCGCCACCCAGACCCGAAATACGCTGCCATCAGGTTTGCTTTGGCAAAGTTTGGGGAGAATCTCGTTTTCTAGCAGGGCAAAGGCTTCGGGGTCGCGGAAAAATCGGGTGACGTTTATCAAGAGTTCTTTGAATAAAGCACGGACTTCTTCAGCATTTTCTTTCAGATAACGTACATAAACATCCACATTTTCAATCAAATGCTGAGCCATATGCCGTTCAATACGCCGACCTATCGTGCTTTTTTTGTACAGGGAGAAATCGTGTCCGGTACTGGTCCGCAACTGTATGAGGATGCGGTTTATTCCCGCCGTTGCTTTCAGGGGATCTGTACAACTGTGGCGAACATCGCTTAGCAAAACCGCCGGCATTTTATCAACCGATAAAATATGGCTGGCGTATCCCGCTTGTATGGCGCTTGAAGGCATTTCGTCATATTTTGCAGTACTTGGCGCTTGTACCAATGTGATACCGCCGCCGCCCAGAATAGCGCGCAAGCCTTGTGTGCCGTCTGTACCTGTGCCGGATAAAATAATGCCGACAGCATTTTCTTGTTGGTCTTCCGCTAATGAACGCAAAAAGGCATCAATTGGCAACTGGTGTCCGTGTGGGTCATCCGGTTTGCGCAATTGCAGCTTGCCATGAAATATTGACATCTCACGGTTGGGCGGAATGATATACACACAGTTGGGCGCTACGGCAATTTGGTCTTGTGCTTCAAATACCGTCATCGCCGTGTTCCGTTGCAACATTTCGGTCAGCGGACTAGGCGGGCTAGGATCAAGATGGTGAGCCAACACAAATGCCATGCCGCTATCGGATGGGCTATGGCGGAAAAGTGCTTCCAAAGCTTCTAAGCCACCGATAGATGCGCCTATACCAACAATACGCAAAGCAAGCACTGGTGTTTGCATATTGTTGTTAGGTTCTACTGGCTGGGTGCTTGGCTCTTTCACTTGCATAAAACCTCATCAACGATTAAACCGAGCTTTGTTAGGCAGCTGCGAATAACAACATTCTACCTGAGTGGCATTTTAGTAAATATCCTCTATCTTCCGCTGTCCTCACGTAATAGCGACCCACGGCATCATCAATGGCTGTTTTTTTGCCCGTGCTTTTTTATACACTTTGACCACGCTTTAAGTGTAACTGAATAAAAACAAACATCCGTGCGCTATCCCACCTTTATGTGGATAGTTGGTTGTGGATGAACTGATTTTTGATGGGTTTGGCGATTTTTGGGGTTGAGGTGACAAAAAGCTTTAAAGTGATGTAAAGGTGTCACTGTATAACATAATATTCAAAGTGTGCGTTGTAAAAAGGGGTGTTCATCAGTTTTACGTTGCGTGGTTAAAATTCAATTGAATCTATTTTTAAAATCGTTTGGGGGCTATCGTCTGAAAATGGGTTTTTTCTGGAAAAAAATAGCGTTGCCGATTGGAATACTATCCACCATATGCGTGTGCTTATTAGGTTGGAAAATATTCTCTTATTCATCAGTTTCTAGTCCGGCATCGGCAGATGTTGCTGTTGTATTGGGTGCGGCGGTTTGGAACGGAAAACCTTCGCCCGTATTTCAAGAACGGATTAATCATGGCATTACCCTCTATCGGTCAGGTCGGGTCAAATACTTGATTTTTACGGGCGGTATTGGCAACGGAGATGATAAGGCAGAATCTGACGTGGCCCGTTTATATGCCAGTCAACAAGGTGTTCCCATGGCAAAAATATTGACGGAACATATTTCCCGCATAACATACGGAAATTTATTCGAGGCGGATCGCATTATGAAAGCTGCCAATCTTCAAAATGCGCTGATTGTCAGTGATCCGTTGCATATGAAAAGGGCCATGAAAATTGCCGAAGATATGGGCATTCAGGCTTATCCTTCACCTACGCCAACGACACGGTATCAAGGCTGGCGCACCAAAGCCAGTTCCTTACTATACGAGGTGTTTTTTTATATCGTGCATATTGGTGGCAAAGCGGTTGGGTTTTGGTAGTAAAACTAAACCTTTTAGCCGCAAAAACGAACGGGCATTGCGACGTATGTTCATTGCTTAGAGCAAGCTGTGTTGTACTGCCCCAATTCACTTTCGCCATCAAACAACCCTCAGAGTCTCTTGTCTCAATAGAACCCCGCAAAAAAGGTATTGCTTCGCAAAGACCGTTAACAAATTTTGCGCGATTTCTTGGCAGATTACCCAAAGGTTCAAATTTAATCTGCTCATTTTGTGTCTATGCACACTCAGCCCAATGGCACAAGCAAGCACCGCTTAAGGTGCGCTGAGCAATTTCGACGCAGTCAATGACGCTGGCGTTGAAACCCACGGCTTTGAAATTGAAATTGACGACGTACATAGCACCGCCATCCGAATGTCCTTATTTAGCAAAAATAAGGGTGATACCTTAATGTTTCTGTTCAAAGTGGCGGCTTATATTTCATTTATGTTTCTGGTTGCGGGTGCCGCATTCCCGTTGTACGGCAAATATTTTCTTTAGCTGTGTATTCAGCCTGCGATTTCCCCGCCTTTAACCTTGCTTGCAAAGCAAGCTCAGTATAAACAATGCGCCTTTGTCGCTTTCGCCCAGTGCAATTTTCCCTCCATAGGCTTTAAGCAATGATTGGCTGATCTCCAAACCCAAGCCTGTGCCACCGGTATTGCGTCGGGTGGTGAAAAAGGGGGTGAAAATCTTATTGCGGTTGGCGGCAGAAATGCCGTCGCCGTCATCGTGCAGCTGGATTTGCATCATGCCGCCATCAGTTTTTGTGCGGATGTGGATCTGTCGGGCGTGGTGTTGCCAGCTGTTTTCCAACAGATTGACCAAGACCGCTTCCAAGGCATCGGGGGCAATCGCCAGGCTGTCGGTCGGTAAGGCGGTGTGGCACAGTTGCAAGCCGCGTTCCTGATAGCGCTTGCTTAAATGCGCCAACACTTCCGGCAATACGCTGTGTGCTTGGCTGCGTTGTAAGGCATCGGCGCGCGCGAGTTCGAGCAGCCGGTTGACCAATTGCCGCAGGCGCAAGGTGTCGTCTTGCAAGTTGGCAATAAAGCGTTGTTGTTGTTCAAGCGGCATACTGCCTGCGTGTTCTTGCAGCAGTTCCAATGCGCCCTGCATGGCGGTCAGCGGCGTTTTAAATTCGTGCGAGATATGGTTGGCAAAGCGGCGCAAGTAGTCGTTACGCTCGGTTAAGGCTTGCGATAAGCTGGCGAAGCTTTCCGAAAGTTGGGCAATTTCAAAGCTGACAGGGTTTTTTACTGGTTCAACTTGTTTTTGCTCGCCTTGTTTGACGCGTTCGGTTTGCTGGATCAGTTCACGTATGGGTCTGGAAATGGTTGCCGATACCAACAGCACCAACAGCACCACTAAAACCAATACGCCAATAAAGGCGAGCAAGACTTTTTTCCTGACGGCAAACAAATGCTTGAGGATGTTTTCCGGCGAGCGCGACAAATACACCACACCTTGCAGGTGGCGGTTTTCAATAATAGGGAAGGCAACAAAAATGCGGATGTTGGTGCCACGGCTGATGGAATACAGCGGTGGTGGCGGTTCGTTGGACAGGCGTTGGCGGATGGCGCTGGCGTAATGGCCTAGCAAGGCGCTTTGCACTTCCGGTATATGCGCCAGCGAGCCGCCGATTTCTTCGCGTCCGGCGATGACCGTACCTTTATAGTCCAGCAAACGCATACCCGACAACATGATCCTTTGGGTATCCGCCATGACCGGTTGCATCAGCCGGCCCATTTTGCTGGCGAGCGCATCGGGGGCTTGTTGGCGGGGGGCGGCCTCAGGACGTGGCGGCAAAATGGGGTTAATCAGGTTTAAGGTGGGGATGATGGGTTCAAAGTTGGCGGGGCTAAGCGGCAGTGTCGGCAAAAAAATGCCGTAATCGCTGCCGCCGTCGTGCAATTGTCGGGCAAGTTGGCGGTACGACGCCGACAATACCGCCGCTTGGGCGATCAGTTCGCGCTCGGTTTGTTGCACCAGTTCGTTTTCGTAAATGCGGAAAAAATACAGGCCGCCCAATGGCAAGCCCAACACCATCAGCATCATCAACAATAAAATGCTCCGCAACCGAAAAAGCCGCCGGTGGAATAGCGGCAGCTGTGCGTTTATTCGCATGGCGCCAGTTTGTAGCCAACGCCGTGGACGGTGTCAATCACCGCCCCGCAACCCGCTTCGGCAAATTTGTGGCGGATATGGCGGATGTGGCTGTCAATGGTGCGGTCGCTGACGTAGACATGATGCCCGTAAGCTTGCTGCATAATCGCATCGCGGTTGAAGACGCGTTGCGGATGGCGCACCAACAGCAACAGCATGGCGAATTCGGTGGCGGTCAGGCTGATGGTTTTGCCATCCCAGCAGGCTGAATGCTGTTCGCTATCCATGTGCAATTTGCCTTGCGTGAGCCGTGGGCTTTCGGCGCTGGGTTTTAGGGTAGGTTGGCTGCGTTTTAAAATGGCATTGATGCGCGCCACCAATTCACGCGGGCTGAACGGCTTGGTGACATAATCGTCGCCGCCCATTTCCAAACCTAAAATGCGGTCGATTTCTTCATCACGCGACGACAAAAACAAAATCGGCACTTCCGATTGTTTGCGGATTTCGCGGCACACTTCCAAGCCATCAAATTCGGGCATGTTGATGTCCAGCACCAGCAAATCGAAGGCCAAGTTTTGGAACACCGCCAGCGCTTGCCGACCGTCTTCCGCCAAACTGACCTGCATACCTGCTTTTTCCAAAGCAAAACTAATCACTTCGCGGATATGTTGGTCGTCATCGGCGATGAGGATGTGTTTGGTCATGTGGGATTGGGGTGGGTGTGTGGATTTTTTAGTTTACCGCAGCCCGCTTTCAAATAGGCGTAAACAGTAAATGAAGGGCGGTTTTTAGCGGCTCAAAATTCTCGTGGGCGAAATTGTAAGGGGCGTTCGGGTAGGCATGTTTGTAGATGTTGTACAAAATGATTTTGTCTATTTTTTTTGTATGAAAGTTAGAGCATTGCAGAAAGCTTTTGATGCAGGCTTTTTCTGTTTCAGGGATGGTAGATAGGATAAGTGATTCTAGGTAGCCTATTTGTGTATCGGGATCGCAAGCCACAAAAACTTGGCTGATGTCCTGAAGCCCTAGTTGGGCGAGCATTAGCGCCATTTCCTTACGGGTATTTTCTGCGCCGCCGTATTTTGCGTCGTTGTTGGCATCATCGGCATCAATAACACACAATATTTTCTCGATTTGGTTGGCTTGTGCGGCTTGGATTAAAACGCCATATTTTTCTGCCTTAAAAAAATTGCTTTTCGATCCCATGCCACGAAAATCGACCAAATTTAGGTCAAGCCCTAAATCTTCCATAAGCAAACGTATTAGCTCATTATCTGCGGTTTTTTTCTCGTTGCCTTCGTGCAAGATAAAAATCGGCTTCATTATCTCACCTCATGGCCTTGCTTCATGCTGTCCAAGAGCATTTCATAATTCAGTGAAATGGTTTTAAGTTCTTGCTGTTTATTCTTCACTAAAATGGTGTAGCTAATGTCTTGTTCATCCAGCTTAGTTGCCACTCGCGCAAACGATTCCAGCATTTCCTTAGAATGGGTGCTGGCAAACACTTGGCAATTGGTTTTTTTGGAAACGGTAAGGATGATTTCCCAAAGGCGGTCAAGCTGGCTGTAATGGATGCCGTTGTCGATTTCATCGATGAACAGATAGCCGTTTTCGCAGGCGTAAAGGGCGCAGATGATGGAAATATAGTGTTTTAAGCCATCGCCGAATTCGCTGATGTCGCGGTATTCGCCATTGGTTTTACATTGGGGTTTGTCGCCGATGACTTTGAAGTTGGCGATGCTGTGGTCGAATTCTTGAATAAAATTATCTAGCTCGGTTTCTTGATCGGCTTTTTGGATGGACTGGTAGGCTTGAATTAATTTCTCATTGTTCCATCCTAAATTATCTATGAATCCAATATTTTCTATACGCTCAAGAATAATGGTCAATTCTCTGTCGTTAATGGTTTTGAATTTTCCATCAATGTTGAATTGGTATTCTTTTAAAGCATCTTTTTCTTGAATCAAAAGCGAGCTGTTTCTTAAGTTTGAAGTGGCGCTATAACGGTGGGTGGCATTTAATAATTTTTTGGGTTCAGATTTTGTTGTTTTGGAATTCAAGACTTCACGCAAAAACTTAATGCCACAAATAGCTGTAATCATGTTGTTAATGTTAATAGACCGTACATTAATATAACAAGCCTCCATAAACGCCGTCTTACCCACATTATTCTTCCCGCCAATCAAATTGACGCGCTTAAATCCCGCCGCTTTAAAATCGGTAAAGCATTTGAATTGTTTGATTTCAATATCGGTTAGAAAATGTCCGTCCATTTGCGGTGTCCTCGGTTGAGTGATGCGTGGTGCTGGTTTAATGCCTGATTGGCTTAAGCATAACGATATTCTATTTAAAACACCATCTTACACGGCCTAGGCTCTGGCATTGCCGGTCAGTTCTGGCGCAGGTGCGTTAACGTTGAAAGTGTCGTGCTTGGTCAGCTGGCCTATCTTAATGTCTGCCATAAACCCCCAATACAACCCGATAAAACGCCATCGGCCTCAGCAAAATGATGCCGAATGCGATAACGGGGGTGACGGGTACGGGCAGGATGTCGATAATGAATAAGGTCAATAAGCTCAGGAAGCACTTTATCCGTACGGATTTGCTTTGTCCGGCATTGGGGTTGGGCATGTCGGCTATGGGTTCCGCCAAACCGACATACAGATGGCTGATGGTGCGCGCAAACCAATGCGGCCTTTTCACCACAAGATACATGCCGATCAAACAGCCCGGGGAAATCGGCCCGAAACCAATGATGGCGAAAACAGCAAAGACGGCAAGGCATTTGATTTGGGTCAGGTTCATGGCTGGGCGTTGGTTGATTGTCGTGGTTGCCCAGTCTAGCAGTTTTGCGGATGGCCTACCAAAGTCCGGAATCGATACCAACATCCTGATAAATCGTACGCTAGAGCCGTTAATTCCCTGTGTTGGTAGATAGCATTTATGCATAGACAAAATTTAAACACCGACTAAGCTTGGCTTAACTTTAAAAAAGGCGTGTTACATTCCCTAACACGCCTTTTTCGTCACTTGATATTAGTTAACCAAGAGAGGACACAGGGATGACAATGGACCAAAAAGCTGCGTATTTATTGAATGCTTATGCCAATGATAGCGCAGTCGATGGCGGCTTATTGTTTAGCAAGGCTTTACAGCAAGCGAAGTTGGATTTTAGTGATGCCAGTTTGGCGCGTCTTGATAATTTGCTTAGCCAAATGCGCGAAAAGGTAAAGCCGGTAAAAGCGGGTTTTTTAGATGATTCCGCCAAAGCTAATTTTGCTTTGTTGTTGGCTTTTTATCTGGGCGAATTCATTGCCAAGCAAGCAGGCAAGTCGGTGGCATGGATGCGTTATGACGAGGCGGTAAAATTGCTGCCAGCCGAACCGCCATTACCCAAGGATTTTTTTACCCATGTACTGGCTTTGGTGGGTGGTCAGGTGTGTTTTCCCTTGTTGGTTTTGCAAAGCATTCTTTTTGATGATTCGCCCAGCCTTAGCGCAGGCAGGTTTGTTGAGCAAGTTGTGCAGTTGATTGCTTCTTCGAATGCCACTTCTTCCGCCGAATGGCAGCAAGACTATTTGCATGATTTTCTGCAGGGCAAAGAGATTCCTGGCGGGGTGGCCTTGGATGATGTGCTGAGGCAGGTCGGGTTGGATTTTAGCTTGGACAGCTTAAAGCGCGTCGATGCCATGTTACGTGAAGTGCGCGCCTTGATTGCCCAGCAGGACACGTCTTACGAAGAGTTTGTCAATTATCAAAAAACCGCTAATTTTATTTTATTGCTGGCCTCCTATTTGGGCAGCACGACAGCGCAGGCCGCCAATTGCTCGTTGAAATGGCTTAACCATCAGCAAACGCAAGCCATGTACGGTGACGATATTGGGTTTAACTTTGAGAGCATCCATAATTGCGCGTTGGGCGAGCGTATCTATTTCCCCATTGCTACGCTGACCGATGTGCTGTTTGCGCCAAAACCAGAAAGCAGTTGCAGCCTTTTTGCCGAAAAGGTCTTGGCAAGCGGTTTGCCGAAAGTGGTTTCCATTTATCGCGCCGCAGCCCGACAACCGGCAGTGGCGGGACAAAATTCAATTGCTGCTCTGCGGCAAAATTTTCAGGGTAAAATTGCCTTGTTTGTCGAAGGCATTAACCAAGCAGGCTTTTTGGCGGCTTATGGTGCCTACATGATTGCCGAAGGGGCTAATTTGCCGCCAACGTTGCTACAACCACAGGGCGGTGGACAAAAAACGTTGGTGGATTTGTCGTTTTACGGCAGTCTGGATGAGGCCAATCAGAGAGGCCATGCAAGTTTGGCCCATAACCCAGAAAACGCGCCTTATCTGGCCTACATGTACGATGGTTACGTGAATTTGCCCAAAGCCCGCATGGACGCCATTGTGGTCGATTTGCGTTGTTACCCAGGCAGCCAACTCAGCTTGACGATTGCCGTGCCTTATCGTCCAGCCAGCAGCCCAAAAGGATTTGCCCTCTACAGCCCGAAACTGATAAACAGCGATGCTGCCGAACGGTTGTTTCCGGATATTTTTGCCGAGTTTTATAAAGGTATTGATAGCTTTAAAAACAATACTTTTGCTTGGGATAAATACTTGGATGAAAGCATTTAAATGCCCTGCAAAACTTATTTAAACCACTGTAGAAATTGACCATGATGACCCATTCCCAGCCAGAAAACCTTAATCTCTCCCAATTGCTGTACGCCAGAATTTTTTTGTGGCTTGGCTTTGTCGCGTCGCTTGCCTGTATTGCCCTGTTTACGGTGAGCGGAACGGTATCGATGCCTGAAATTTCCGCCAGCGCCATTGCTTTTTTGGCGGGTGCATTGGGCATTGTGCTTGTTGGTCAATTGCTTGACTTAAACAGCTTAACCAAATACTTAGGTATTTTCCTGGCTCTTGTACCGGGTTTGAACGGGCTGGTATGCGTTTATTTTATCTATGTTGCTTATAAAGGCAGCAAGGAAGCCGTTGTCGTTGACGCGCCCCGCAAAGCCGTTACGCCGCGCCCGGTTACCAGCAATAACCGGCCTGTCGTTGCGCCAGAATTCAGTTCTTCTGCGCCCAAAATGCCCAAAAACTTCAACCAAGTTGTCGACGTTATCGCCCATATTAAAGTAGCGGACTTGCCGGATTTGCCCGAAGGTCACGTTGTGGACATGGAGGGCAAAAGTGCCGGATTGGCGCTGGCAGAAAAAGATTCGCCATTGGTTTTATGCCAAAAAGGCGTGTTTGGTGTGAGCTATTACATGGAAAAAGACGATGCTTACCGGTATGTGACCGACGCCGACATTAAGGCGACCGATTTGGATTTGAAAGCCCTGCATTTAATGGCTTTAAATAATCTGACCGACCAGGTCAACAACAACTTAAAGATCAAAGCCTTTAAAAATTCTTATGCGTTGTTGGCGGGTGGTCAATTGGAAGCCAGTTTGGTGTTGTTGGATGACTTATGGGATAACGTGTTAAAAGAGCAATTGCCCGACGCTTTGCCCAATACGCCGGTAGTGGTCATTCCGGCCCGCCATGTTTGCGCATTTTGCGATGTCCGGTCGATTGAAGGCATCAAAGAACTGCATGCCATTGCCGAGCGGGTCACCAAAGCCGGTGAAAACTTGATTAGCGAAAGCCTGTTCATCCGCCGTGAAGATGGCAAATGGGAAGCTTTCAAAGGTTACTATTAACGTTCAGAAAATCGGGCGGCAGTTATTCTTCCGCCCCGAAACACTTCGGATAATCAATACAAACCTCGCAAGACGGCGCACGGCAAACGTAAATACCTTCGGCTTCGCACAATTGTTTGTAGATAAATTTCTTCCATTTCATGTCTTTGTCGTTTTTAACGGCGAGGGCAGGGAAGTTGTGGTTGAGCATGGCGCTGAGTTGCGCGCGTGACCACAAACCTAAATCTTGCCAAAGATGGTCGCTGCCTAAACAACCCGCGACGATGATGGCGATCATCCAGTCGGTTTCCAGCACGTCTGCGTTGGCGTGGTTTTGCAGCAACCTGACCAAATCCTCTTTTTCTAACATCCGGCTGTAGTCTAATTGGCTGCCGGAAACCGCTACTGTCGGTAAGTTGGCGTGGGGGAATAAATCGGCTTGCAGTTGGCTAAATTGAGCAGGTTCTAAGCCGAGAAAATCCGGCAAAACGCCTTCACCGACTTGCCAACTGGCGAGCATACACGCCAACCATTCCTGATTGGGTGAGCGGATGCCTGGTGCGCTAAGCCGTTCATAAACTGCCGAACGCGAGTCTTGCTGAAATTTTGGCAATGCGGACATGAGCAACCTCACGGAAGAAAGTGGAGTAAAAAACATGTTTTTTTACTCCTGATAAACGCTAGCGCGGTAGGATGGGCTGACGATAGGAAGCCCATCAAACTAATTAACCCGATGGGCTTCCTATCGTCAGCCCATCCTACATTTTGGTGTCTTAATGCGAAACACAAACGCATCGTTGGGTTGCAAAAAACATGCAAATCAAACTAGACCTTTCAGGTTTTGAAAACCTGAAAGGTCTTAATATTCCACCAAAATATCTTCATCACGGACGATCATTTGGCAAGCCAAACGCCAAGGTGGCGGTAAATCGTCAACAATCACTTGTTCCATTTCTTCTTTGCTGATTTTGCCGCATTGGCGCAGGACGGCTTTTTCTTTTTCCGTCAACGTGCCGCCCATGCGTTCAAGCTTTTTATCAACGCTGCTGACTTTCACCAAGCACGTACCGCATTCGCCGTCTTCGCATTCAAAATTGATAGGAATTTTGTTTTCGCGGGCGAGTTTCAGTAAGGTTTGTGTGTGGCTGCCTGCCACTGCGTAAACGGTTTTATCTTTGTATTCGGGGTTTGAAAAGGTGACTAAGGCCATGATTGGCTCCTGTTAATTATTATTAGACTGGGCGGACTTTGATAACGCCAGCCAATACTTGGGCTTGGCAAGCCAAGCGGTTGTGTTTGCCCGCCATGTTTTCGCGCAAGACTTTGTCTTCTAAAACCGACGGTTCACTTAAATTGTTGTAGCCTTCGGTGACTTTCATGATACATGTTCCGCAATCGCCTTCGCGGCAACCGTAAGTGATACCTGAACCGACTTTTTCGGAAATTTCGATGATGCGCGTACCGGCGGGTGCGGACACGGTGATGTTAATGTCTTCAAAGGTAATCGTTGCTTTCGCCATGTTGTTTGCTCCTGTTGGAGGGTTGTTAAAATTCTCGTTCCCAAGCTCCAGCTTCACTGCCATTAAGTTAATAATTAACAATACCTATCAATGGGATAGGCTGGATGTGTCAGGATTTTTCCGTTCGTCCTGAGCTTGTCGAAGGATGAATGGAAAAATCCGTGAGCAGAGACTTAAACCATTCATGCTTCGACAAGCTCAGCACGAACGGCTTAAGTCTCTGGTTCATATCATTTTTTCCTTAACTTAATGACAGTGAAGCTCCAGCTTGGGAACTAGCGTAAATCCGAACTACGCCAAATCCGCCATATCAATAACCTTGCTTTGCCGCAAGCCGACCAATTCCTGCGCCAGTTCAAGACCAAATTCATGGCACAAGGCAATCTCTTCTTCGGTCGGGATCAGCTTGATCCGCAAGCCCTGCACGGGCACGCGCAGCTTTAAACCGCGCAGACGGTCTTCCACCATCCGCACGGCTTCGCCTGTCCAGCCATAAGAGCCGAACACGCCGCCGACTTTGGATTTGAGATTAATCACCGCCAACGACGACAATAAATCCCACACGGGTTTGACGGCATCGCCATTAATGGTCGGTGTGCCGAACACAATGCCGTCGGCACCTTCAATCAAATCCACAAACGGCTCCAGCTCGCTGCCTTCCAAATCGTACAAGGACACGCGCACTTGCTCGACCGCCATCGCGCCTTCGTAAATCGCTTCCGCCATGCGACGCGTGTTGCCATAGGAGCTGATGTAAAAAATCAGCAAGGTTTTTTCGTCATCGTCCTTGTCGTTGTGCAAGGTCGAGCGCGACAATTCGCGGTAGCGGCGCACGTAACGATGTGGACGGTCGCGTAACAGCGGCCCGTGCGCAGGGGCGATGTTTTCCAGCGGCAATAACGGCTCGATCAAATCCAGCGCACGATTCACATAGTCCTTGAACGGACGCATGATGTGCGCGTAGTAGTATTCAAACGAAAATCGAAAATCGCCGACTTGGTCGTTAAATAAACGGCTATCGCAAAAATGACAGCCAAACACATCACCGGAAAACAACGTATGTTCTTCCGGCAAATACGTGCATTGGGTATCGGGCCAGTGCAAATACGGCGTGTGTAAAAATTGCAGCGTCCTGTCGCCTAGCGATACGCTGTCGCCCGTCAATACGGGGGTAAATGCCAAATCTTCTTGCTTGAGCAACGCTTTCAGCATGGTTTGCCCTTTTTGCGAGATATATAGCCGCGCTTGTGGCGCACGGCGCATCAACTCCGGCAACGCGCCCGTATGGTCGGGTTCGAGATGGTTCAGGACGATGACGCTAATTTCGTCGTAACGCGCTACGGTTTCCAAACGCGCGAAAAAATCGGCGGCGAAACTTTCTTTCACCGTGTCGATCACTGCCACACCCGCACTGCCGCGCACCAGATAAGCGTTGTAACTGGTGCCGTTGGCGGTTTTTAAAATGATGTCGAACGTCCGCAGGTTAGGGTCGAGTGCGCCTATCCAATGCACCCGCTCCGACAAGGCCACGGCCTGCGGGATGCCTTCGTTAATTAATAGCGGTGGCTTAACCATGACCGCAGCTTGCTTGGGCAAGCGTCTTCGGACAGCTTTCCAAATCGGCGGCAGTTTGCTCCGTTAAGCCTATCCATTCATCCAATATCAACGGATCAAAGCCCACGCGTTTTTCCTCGCCGACTTGCAGCAGCGGACGGCGAATCAGCAACGGGTTTTCCAGCATTAAATCCAAGGCACGTTCTTCGTCCAGAACTTCTGGTCTGATCTGACCGATTTTTATCGCAGGCGCGCTGTAGTTAAACCAATTTTGCACAGGCAGCGAACCAAAAAAGGCACGCAAGCGTTCTGCGCGCCAAGCTTCGGAGAGTAAGTTTTTGGCAATCACCTGATGCCCCGCCGCCAGCAGCATGGCTTTTTGTCGCTGATTACTGACGCAGCCTGGTTTTTCGTAAAACACCACGGTAGCCATTGGTTTGTCCTGTTTAATGAGATTGCAACTCAGCCATCGCTTCCGCCATCCGTTCGGGTGGAATGCCCGTTAACGATCCCGGCGGATTGATGGCTTCGCCTAATGAATTCAAAATCGCCCCTTCAATTGGGCAGATGCTGGCGCACTGGAACACCGGATAATCGCCTTCGCATTCAGTGCATTTGTTCGGGTTAACCTTAAAATGCGGCTTGCTTTCGAAAATCGCTTTGCTAGGGCAAACGGGTTCGCAGGCGAAGCAGTTGACACATAATTCGTTGATGGATACAGCCATGTCGGACTCCTTTAGTGCCGTTTATATAGTTCCCACGCTCTGCGTGGGAATTCATCCTGCAACGCTCCGGCGTTGCGTGACACGAAACATTACGCAACGCTGGAGCGTTGCTTACGGCATTCCCACGCAGAGCATGGGAACGATGAAAACGATAAAATTTTTCGTGTTTTTTCGTGCCTTTCGTGGACGAAATTCAGCTGTTAAGCACTCGCCCGCATGGCTTCCGGCTTAGCATCCAACTTACCTGCCGAAGCCATTTCCTTGTACACCGCCATGACCGCTTCTTCGATAGGCTCCATCGCATGTTCACCATTCGGAATGATGCCTGCCGCTTCCAGCAAATCCCATGGCTCGTAACCAATTTTCGAACACAACACCGCTTCACAGCCTGCCAAAGCACGGACGGTTTGTTGCAAGACGCTTTCGCCATCGCCGCAAGTGCTGTCGCCACCGCAATATTGGTCGGCTTTGCGGTGGCTGATGAAACGCACGCCGTCTGGCGAGGCTTCGTAAATCAAGAACTCTTTGGCGTGACCGAAGTGGACGTTGATTAAACCTTGGCCTAAAGTCGCCACCGCCATCAGTACTGGACGGGTTGCCAATTTGGCTTCCGCTTTAAATTGTTCGGCTTTTTGCGCTTTTTCCAAACGTTTGCTGTCCATTTCGGCTTGGATGGCGGTATGAATCACTTTGCGTTTTTCCATTGCCGCTTGGTAATCAATGTCCATTTCTTCGATTTTATCGATGGTGAATTCATCACCCCGATCTTCACCGAGCAAGCCCACCGCATCAGCACGGCATTGGCGGCAATGGCGCATCATATTCATGTCGCCGGAGCAAGCGTCTTGCAAATCCTGCAATTCATCCGGCGTTGGCCCGCGTTGCCCCATCACACCGAAGAACGTACCGTGTTCGGCTTCGGCAATCAGCGGCATCACGTTATGCAAAAACGCGCCTTTGGATTTGACCACGCGGCTAACTTCCGCCAAATGCTGATCGTTAATGCCAGGAATCATCACCGAATTAACCTTGACCAAAATGCCTTTGGCAATCAGCATTTCCAAGCCTTTTTGTTGCTGGTCGATCAAAATTTTGGCGGCTTTCTTACCTTTAATGCGCTTGTTGTTCCAGAAAATCCACGGATAAATCTTCGCGCCGATTTCAGGATCAACACAGTTGATGGTGATGGTGACGTGGTCGATGTTATGTTTCGACAACTCTTCCACCGCATCCGGCAAAGCCAAACCATTGGTGGATACGCACAGTTTGATGTCCGGTGCTTCCTCGCTTAAACGTCGGAAAGTTTCGAACGTTCGCTCAGGATTAGCTAACGGATCACCTGGGCCGGCGATGCCTAATACCGTCATTTGTGGAATGGTCGCCGCGACTGCCATGGTCTTTTTAACGGCTTGATCGGGCGTCAACAATTCGGAAACCACGCCAGGGCGGGATTCGTTTGAGCAATCGTATTTGCGGTTGCAATAATGGCATTGGATGTTACAGGCAGGCGCAACGGCGACGTGCATACGCGCGAAGTAATGATGCGCGTCTTCGGAGTAACAAGGGTGGTTTTGGACTTTTTCCCGAATCGAATCGGGCAAGGCATCCATTTGATTTTCGGTGGAACCGCAGGAGCTGGTGGAGCAGCCACTTTTTGCCGCAGGGGCTTCGTTTAAGACAGGCAGTTGCATGGGATTGACCTCTCGCTGGTGTGTTTACGATAGGTGAATGCACAGGCTGTGCCAACTGTAAATAATGTTTTATTACATTGATTTATAATGGGTTAAAATTTTATTGGCGATGGTTTGTTGTGAATGCAACAGCGGCTTTTTGTGGAATTGTCATGAATGGAACAAGGCTATTACGTTTGTCCAAGCGATTGTTTTAACGTAAGTCAATTTCCCGAACGTCGTCATCTTCGCTAATTTGCGCCCACACCAATGTGCCGTTGTCGTCGTAACGGTAATGGTGTTGCGATTCCACTTCGTTGTAGACGATTTTTTGGCAATGCAGTAACAGGCCATTGTCGTCAAACTTGCCTTGGTAATAAAAATTGCGGTGATTGAGGTCGGCTTCGGTGATTTCGTTGACCAGTTTTAACGGCAGTTTTACGCTGCTGTAGCTGAGGAAATAGCGGGTTTTGGTCATGAGAGTAGATGGGTGCTGATGATGTCGATGATATTTTCTAGCGGCAAGTTTTCATGTTCGCCGATGATATTGTGATGGGCGATGGGATATTTCAGATCAATGCCGTAACGGCTTGGCGCTTGTGCAAAGGTGTAGATGTAAGCGGCGAGTTTGGGGTCGTCTAGCGCACACAGCTCGATGGCTTGGTAATGCGTTTCTTGGGTGTTGATCGCCAAGGCGTTTTCGCCGAAGCGGTGTACCAACTCCAGTAACAGCAGCTTGAGTGAGGTGTCTTTATCAATTGCCCAAACATTCATACGCGGCAGGAGTGACTTTTTTGCTGACGGTAGGGCGGGGTAGCCAGTTGCGGTGAATGCGATTGATGAACAACAACGCCAGCAACAAACTGATTAATGCGCTGACGGCTAGCCAACTATCGGCATTGTCAGTGCCTGCCAAGAAGCTGTCGGTAAGTCCGACACCGATAAACACGGCAAGTAGCGGTAATAAATACAAAGTTAAGGCAGCGCGAAGCAAGTGGCTTTCTTCAATACTGACCAGTACATGATCGCCAATCGCCAATGACAGATTGTTATCGACTAACACGGGGTTACGTTTTAGTACATTGCCTAAAACGTGGGTGGTGCAAGCGGCTTTTTGCAGACAGCCACCGCAAGCCGATTGCTGGGTGCTGGTGACCCAGGTGTGTTGCGAGTCAGTTTTTACGACGATGGCGAGTTCTTCTAGCATGATTCTTTCTCCATCCTACAATTCATCCCGCAACTGCAAATGCTTTTCCGCAAAATATATGACACCATCAAGCACTTGCAAGCGTAAGGTTTGCAAGCGTTGCCCTAAACACACGGGGCTTTGGCATTCGCCCGTGGTTGGCTCAAAAATAAAACCGTGCATGGAGCAACGCAGATAACGTCCGGTTTCATCAAAAATGGCATCTTGCTCGCAGTTGAGCGGGCGGTGCATGTGCATACAGTGATTGACGTAGCTGTAGGCTTGACCGTCAAGCCAAAACACCAAGGCTGAGGTGGGCTGTTTTTTGAACAGAATAGCGCGGGTCAAATAGCTGACCTTTTGCAAATCTTCCAGCGAACAAATGGCAGCGAGTTTGCTGGTTTGCATGACTACGCCCAAGCAGTTTGCAAGCTTTCCAACCACGCTGACAAGCGGCTGGGCGTAAGGTCTTTTTGGTTTTCCTGATCCAAAGCCAACCCCACAAATTGCCCATCGACAACGGCTTTTGATTGCTTGAAGGTGTAGCCATCGGTGCTGGATGCGCCGAGTAAAGTCGCGCCACATTGCTTAAAGCTGTCGTGCAGGAAAATCATCGCGCTGACGAAATCTTTGGCGTAGCCTTTTTGATTGCCTAAACCGTAGATGGCGACGGTTTTGCCGGAAGAATCATAGCCTGCCAGTTTCGGCAAAAACTCCGCCCAGCTTTCCGTGCTGGTGCCATTGCTTAAACCGGGCAATTCGCCCTCGCCATAGGTAGGTGTGCCTAAGATCAGCGTGTCGTATTGCAATAAATCGTCTACGCTGGCGGTGCGGATGTTGACGGGTTTGGCGGCTAGTTCTGCGCCCAATAAGGTCTGGATGTCCTTGGCGATCGCTGCGAGACAGGAGTCGAGTAGTCCCCAGAAGCGATAGTGCTTGTGTTTTCACGAAGCGTTTTTTGCGTAGTGAAAATGCAGGCTGTCCGAAATCGCGTCGAGTCATTGCGGTAACGATGTCGCCTATCCCCTTGTTGGGTAGGCAGACGAGAGAAGCAGGACGGCTGGGGCAGCCGAAGGCAAGAGCGGTCGCGTGATTTTTGCTGATTGACCGGCACGGAGGCCGAAGCAATCTTTCGCAAAAATAGCGACTCCCTGCACGCCGCGTGTTGCCGGTGTCGGTACCGAAAAAAATGCCGATTTTTGCCATGATGATTTCCTTACTAATAGCATAGACCTTCCAGGTTTATGAAACCTGGAAGGTCTGACGCAATCACAGTTGAATTTGTAATAAACCACTGGTCGATGCCGATTGTTTCGCTTGCCATTCTTCCGGCGTATAAGCCAACACGCTGACGGCATGGAGTTTGCCGGAAGCCAAAGGCGCTTTCAGCGTTGCCAACACCGCTTGCTGTTTTTTCACTAACGGCAAATCCGCAAAGCAGCCGCTGATGACTGTTAAAGTCAAATCACAACCCGCACCATCAACAATCACTTCAGCATCGGCAAGGTTTTGTTTTACCAATGCAGTTACCTCGGCAACGCTTAAATGCTCACCGCTAGCGGTTTCATCTTTGGTTTCGGCGGATTTCAGCAAAGGCAACAAGCTGCCATCGTTATTCATGGCATCGACAATATCGCAGCCGCCTACCAATTCACCGTTGACGAACAATTGCGGATAAGTCGGCCAGTGCGAAATGCTCGGTAATTTTTCGCGGATAAACGGGGCAGCCAAGACATTCACATAGGTGTACGGAATCCCTGTTTGTTTTAGGATGCCGACGGTTTTGGCGGAAAAACCGCATTCGGGTTTGTCCGGCACGCCCTTCATGTACAAGATGATGGGGTTGCCTGCCAGTTGTTCGCGGATTTTTTCTTCGGTGGTTTTCATGTCTGTCCTAATTTGTAGGTTGGGGTGAGGTAACGAACCCCAACATTATTCCGAGAGTTGTTGGGGTTCGTTACCTCACCCCAACCTACGTATTTACCAATTACCCCGCCTGTTCCCGACGCGGTTCGTCTTTCAGTTCCAGCTTGATTTCACCCACGCCATTCACCACTTCAGCATCAACAATACAACGCTCGACATCATCGCGTGACGGCACCTCAAACATGGTTTTGCGTAAAATCTGTTCCATGATGCTGCGTAAGCCTCTAGCGCCAGTTTCCCGCTCGATGGCTTTTTCGGCAATCGCCACCAGCGCGTCGTGATCGAACGCCAATTCCACGCCTTCAAAGGCAAACAATTGTTGGTATTGTTTGACCAAGGCGTTTTTCGGTTCGGTGAGAACGCGGATTAAGGCATCGACATCCAACGGCTCAAGCGGGGCTAACACGGGGAAGCGACCAATAAATTCAGGGATTAAACCAAATTTGCGTAAATCGCTGGGTTGGGTGGCATTAAGCATGGCTTCCAAGCTGGGCTTTTCGGTGGTTTTATTCATTTCGGCATGGAAACCAATTGCCGAGTTGGTCGGCACTAAGCGTTTTTCAACATGTTTTTCTAAGCCTGGGAAGGAACCGCCTGCGATGAATAAAATATTGCGGGTGTCCATCATCAAATCCACACCATCTTTACTGTGACGGCCTTTGCTGGGCAGTTTGACGTGCGAACCTTCGACCAAGCGCAACAAAGCTTGCTGCACACCTTCGCCGGATACGTCACGCGTTCCGGTCGGTTGTTCTGGGCTGCGGGCGATTTTGTCGATTTCATCCAAATAAACAATGCCCCATTCGGCGTTCGCCATATTGCCTTCAGCGACATCTAACAAACGCACGAGGATATTTTCCACGTCGTCGCCGACATAACCTGCTTGGGTCAGCGTGGTGGCATCGGCAACCACAAACGGCACACCGACGATTTTTGCCAAAGTGCTAGCAAGCAAAGTTTTGCCTGTTCCCGATGGCCCAATCAGTAACAAATTAGATTTGCCGATTTCGACATCTTTATCGAACTGGCCTAAACCCGCATCGCCGCCTTCGTGTTTCAGGCGTTTATAATGGTTGTAAACCGCCACCGCCAAGATTTCTTTGGCGAGGTTTTGGCCGATGACGTATTGGTCTAAGTGTTCTTTAATTTTGGCAGGAATGGGTAACGTACCCTGCATTTTCGAGAGTTCTTTCTTGCGGCTCCAATTGCTGACCACCTGATGCGCCAAGGCCACGCAAGCTCCGCAGATATAGCCTTCCGCGCCGGCAATCAAAGGTATTGAAGCCGATTGTTCAATGCCGCAGAACGAGCAATGTTTCAGTTCTTTGATGGTCATGGTGGCTGTCCTCAAAAGGGAAAATTGTCAAAGTAGGGTACGCTGTGCGTACCTTTTGCAATGTTTATTTGTACAACGATCATTCATAAGGTACGCACAGCGTACCCTACATTCAATGCCGCTCAACGGTTTCCTTACCCAAACTCGCCAGCCAAGCGCGTTGGCAAGTGCGTTTGGCGCGGTCGTTCATCATCTGGCGTATCTTCGGTGTGGCTTTGGCAAGCGACATCGTTTCCGGCTTATCAATCCGCTTGCACAACACCAAATGAAAACCAATTTCCGATTCCACCACGCCGCTGATTTCGCCTTCTTTTAAAGTAAATAAGACCGCATCAATCTCAGGATAAAGCTTACCTTGCGGCACTTTGCCCAATAATCCGCCTTGCAAAGAAGTCGGGCATTCGGAATGGCGCATAGCGAAATCGGCAAATTTATAGGGCTTCTTTTGTAGCTTTACGCTTAATTCTTGAATACGTTGCAAAGCGATTTCGCGGGTGTTTTCCGGATAATCCGGATTGATGCTGACAAAAATATGCGCCGCTTCGCGGATTTCCGGTTTTTGAAATTGTTCAGGGTGCAGGTGGTAATAAATCCCCACTTCTACCTCACTGATTTTCGGGGTATGGCTGCCGACCACATCCAAAACGGTGTCGACTTTACATTGGCGATGCAGCGCGGCGCGTAAGCTGTCTTCGTCCAATTGGTTTTGTGCCAAGTCGGCAAAAAAATCGTCTTCACTTTCGTAGCGGTTGCGGATTTCTAAAAACGCCGCTTGCACTTCCTGTTCGGTAATCACCACCGTTGCCGCTTCTGGCGAATTCAACACGCGGTTTTCCAGTTTCAGCTCATTGCTGGCTTGCACGACCACCTGATGGTATTCATCTTCTGCCAATTGCGCCGGAGATTTTTTGAACAATGCTAAGGCGGTGCGTAATAAATTGTAGGCTTCGGTTTGCGACTGGCTCATAAATTAAGTGTCCATCATTTTTCTGCATGATTAACAAATAGAACCGTCATGTCGGCAGGGATTGCCGACATCCAGATTACATGGATGTAAATCTGTTGTGTTTGCCATCCCTGGCTTCTGGATTCCGGCAATCCCTGCCGGAATGACGACGTATCGTTACAGCTCCGGCTCATTAAAACTCTCTGGATGTGCAGGAGCCAGCACGGTTTCAGGCACGAGCAGGGTGCGGTCATAAAAAGCAACGTGGTATTTGATGTTTTCATCCTCGCGGATGACTTTGTAAACCTCACCTTCTGTGCCTTTGCTGACTAACACATTGCCTTGCACACCCAAGTCCATCGTGCAGACGACTTTATCGCGGAATTCAAAACGGCTGGGGTTCCACGGGTCATCAGCACTAATCAATTCTTCCAATCGGCAACCGACCATGATGTCTTGCGTCAAGAAATGCACAGTGAAAATCACTTGATCTTGCAAAAACGTGCCGACATTGATGACATGCCCGACGCTACCGCGCCGCACCAACAGCACGCCCGTGTCGATACCTGGATAAGTGCCGTCGTTACGGACGTTGCGGGTGACGCGCACCGCTTCGCCATAATCAAAACGGCCTTCATCAAAGCGATCGGGCTTCATGTTTTGATGTCAGTCAACGCGACGAACGAATTTTGTTCGCCCATATGGAAAACTTTAAAGACTTTTTCGGTTTGCGCGTCAGACACGACAAAGTCTTGATAAGCTTGCAGCAACAGACGTTTGTAGATCGCCCGAAGTGCATCTTCATCTTCCGGCATACTGTCAGCACCTTGTTGCAAGTAATTGTGGAAGCGTTGCAGAATGTGTAAGCGGTTCACATGCACCACGGTTTGGTTGTAATCTAATTGAAAATACTGCAAAAAATCTTCAGCAGATTCCAATTCTTCCATTTCTTCTAAAAAACTCATGGCGCTCTCCGCTGGGGGTTAATGGGTAGATTGTAGGATGGGCTGACGTAAGGAAGCCCATCAATAATTCCTAGTAAACGATGGGCTTCCTTACATCAGCCCATCCTACATTTTGTTCGTTTGCCCAACCTACGCTTACAACGGCCCGATTAATGACGTGTCTTGCGCGAATAAATAAATCGCTAAAATCAGGAACAATGCACCGCTGATAATGGCAATAAGGGAATTGGGTTTGGTTTTTAACATGGTAAAACTCCGGTTTTAAAATCGAATCACCGCTTTCTTGTAGGATGGGCTGAACGAAGGGAAGCCCATCGTTTACCAAGAATTATTGATGGGCTTCCTATCGTCAGCCTTTATGCCCTTGGGGTGCATCCTACATTTTGTCCGTTTGCTCAAGCCGCTTCCTTTCGGCATTGCAACAACAAATCCAATAACGCTTGTGCGCCTATCCTGTCCTTACTATCCAAGGCCACCAGTTTTTCAAAAATGGCTTGGCTTTCGTCCAACCGTTCCAAACGCATCAACAAAAAGCCAATGGCTTTTAAGGTAAACAAATACAAACGCACTTGCGTCAACAGCTTAACGGGTGCGGTTTGCAAATGAGCCAACTGCAATTGCCGCCAATCGTCAGGAAAATCCACCAATGGCCTAATCACAGCCAACGCTTTTTGGGTGGCTGCCAATGCGTCTTCCAAACGGTGTTGGTAGTAATAAAATCGATTTAACGCCACCAACACGTTCAACGAATTCGGGGCTTTAAAATACGCTTGCAATAACGGCAATTCAGCATCGCCACTGGCGTATTTTTCCGCAGCGTCGGCAATTAATTCCTTCACGCCAGCGACATCGGCTTCTTCAAAATACAAACCTTGCGCTTCAAAATCTAACAAGTCCATTATTGCACCACGGTCAGTTTCACGGGTTCTTGGTGCGAAACACAGATGCTTTCGGCGTCGCAAGTATCACAGTTATCATGGCTATTGGCTTTTTGCCATTCGGCCTGCTTGGCCTCCAACTCATCGATTCGTTCCATTAAACAAGCAATGGCTTTGCCGACCGGATCAGGAACCAAGTGATGATCTAAATCAATACCGTGCTTGTTTTGTATCTTCGTGCCTTTGCTTTGGATAACTCGGCCTGGAATACCAACCACGGTGCAGCAATGCGGCACATCCTTAACCACCACCGAATTGGCGCCGACACGGACGTTATTGCCTAAAGTAATCGCACCGAGGATTTTCGCACCCGAACCGACTAGCACGTTATTGCCTAAAGTCGGGTGGCGTTTTTCTTTATTCCACGTTGTGCCGCCTAGCGTGACACCGTGATACAAAGTGACATCATCGCCAATCACTGCCGTTTCGCCGATGACCACGCCGAGCGCGTGGTCGATAAACAAACGCCGTCCAATGGTCGCGCCGGGATGGATTTCCACGCTGGTCATCCATTTGGAGAAAGCCGCTAAAACCCGTGCCGTTAATTTCCATTCCGCCAACCATAAACGATGGCTAATGCGATGAAACAACACCGCGTGGACACCGGAGTAAGTCAGCAAAATCTCCGCCAGACTCCGCGCCGCCGGATCCCTCGCAAACACGCAATTGACATCTTCCACCCATTGAGCAAAAAAACTTAGCGGCTTATCCGCTGTAGCGGTAGGCATCACCCTAACCACTAGCGCAAACTCCAGCCTGTTTGTCCGGCAATTGGCGGACGCGGAATGCGGAAGAACGAACCTGGGTAGCGATCATCGTCGACAGGTAAGGTTTTAGCTTCTTGGTTTTCGGATTCGATGGTTTTACAGTCAACCAGCATTTCTAAATCTTCGTTCATGGCGATCACCTTTGATTGATGAAATTCGTAGGATGGGCTGACGCAAGGAAGCCCATCAACACTTGTGCGATAAATGATGGGCTTCACTTCGTTCAGCCTTTATGCCCTTTGGGTACATCCTACAATTACGATAAAAACCCTTTCAAACTCAACGCATCCGGTGCCTGTTTATGTTCGCAAACAAAACTCCGCACTTTTGCCAACAAGCCTTGTGCCTGTTGCCGATTAACGTGTATGCCTAATTGCTGATAAGCATGTATCACACCTTGCGTACCGGAATGCTTGCCCAATACCAATTGGTGATGACGACCGACAATCGCCGGATCAACGCCTTGGTAATTGTTCGGATCTTTCAGCAAGCCATCGACATGGATGCCCGCTTCATGGCTGAACACATTGGCACCGACCAAACTCTTACGCGAACCAATCGCATCGCCAGAAGCACTAGCAACCAAGACTGACAATGCAGGAAATTGCTCTAGTGAAACGCCAGTATCGAAACCGTACAATTGCTGCAAACCGACCACAACTTCTTCCAAAGCCGCATTACCTGCGCGTTCACCCAAACCGTTGACGGTGGTATTGACGTGAGTCGCACCTGCCAACGCCGCTGCCAAGGTGTTCGCCGTCGCCAAACCCAAATCATCATGGGCGTGCATTTCGATGTCCAAATCGGTTGCGGAGCGTAACTGTTTGATGGCGGCGAAGACACCGAAGGGTTCCATAATGCCTACCGTGTCGGCAAAACGTATCCGCGTTGCCCCTGCCAATTGCGCGGCTTCTGCCATTTGCGCCAGAAAATCCGCATCGGCGCGGGAAGCGTCTTCCATGCCGACACAGACTTCAAAACCCAAATCGGTCGCTTTGCTGACCAGCGTGTTTATGGTTTGCAAAACCCAAGCGCGGCTTTGTTTGAGTTTGTGCTGGATGTGTTGGTCGGAAGCGGAAATGGATAAATCAATCTTTTGCACATCCAAGCCGACACACGCCTGTAAATCGTCATGGCGCATCCGTGACCAAACCAATAATTGGCTAGGCAAACCTAAGTCGGCAATCGCTTGAATTTCTTCCCGTTCTAACCCGCCCATCGCCGGAATGCCAATCTCCAATTCCGGTACGCCCAAAGCCGAAAGCTGTGTCGCTATTGCCAGCTTTTCTTCTAACGAAAACGCCACACCTGCCGATTGCTCGCCGTCGCGTAAGGTGGTGTCGTCGATAATGATCTGGCGGTTTGGGGTTTTCATGGGCTTTTTGACAATTAAAACAAGGTTTGCTAGGGATAATGCAAAACGCTTGCCAAATTGACGAAGCTAGGAAAATAGCGGCTTGTAGCGGGTTTTGTTTGAAATCAAAGCAGACAATAGCGGTGGTGAGATCGGCGATTGTCGGAAAGCTGACAAAATTCGGTTTGCGATAAAATCCTAATGCCTAGCTTCACAATTTTTTTGCCAAGAGGCGGATAGTCTTGATTTGCTGGAATTATCAGGAAAATACACCCTATCGCGTTATACGGTTTTTGAGTTGACTAAAATTATAATTATGGTTAATTTATACTTAATTTTTTAACCAATATTTAAGTAAATTATGGATAATTTCGCAGATCGCTTATCACACGTCCTTTTTTTGATAAAAGTGCGTACAAAGAAAACCAAACAAAAAATTGCCGAAGAAATTAATATTTCCGCCTCTGCATTGACCCAGTTAACAAATGGAAAGAGTAAGCAGGCTTCAGAAACAACGCTAAATGCTCTGAAACAAAAATATTCGATAAGTCCTGAATGGTTGATTGAAGGAAAAGGGGATGTTTTTGTAGCAGAAGATGGGTTTGAGAACCTTCGACCAGAGATTATTGCTGCTACAGATAAACATGGAAGTCGGTACGTTTTAGCGACAACTTTAGGTTGGGGAAAGGTTTTAAGTTATTACCACACTGAATTCAGATCCAATAAAAGTCTTAATTTTGAGTTGGTAAAAACAATAAATGCTTGGCCGGATACTGCCAATCAAGTAATGCCGCTTTATGGAAATCCCGTTTTTTTTAGGAACTATGCTTCAGTAAAAGATGAAGAAGAAAGGTATTCATTGATTGATACTGCAATTATATTCCACTTAAAAGGAACTCGACCTGCAGGATACATAATCGCCCAAAAAACAAGCTATCCCCCTATTGATGAACGTATTTATGATCGAACAAATCGTGTGTTTTTATCATGTATATGGTTATTTAATGTTAACTGGCACTCTATAAAACTTGCTAATGACTATGAATATTTAATTGATTTATCACATAAGGAATACTTAGATATTCTAAACACCCAGCCACCTAAAGATATTTTGAAATTAGCAAGGTAGAAATATAGGATGCGCTTCGTTCATCAGCGCATCCTATAATTATCTTTTTGAAAAATAATAAGTTATTAATTTCATGGCAGCAAGGTAGGGCGGAATAGCGCAGCGTATTCCGCCGGATGATGAGCCTCCAGCAGGCGCAATACGCCTATCGGCTATTGCGCCCTACGAGCTATTTCTCCAGGAGTTCATAGTGCAACAATTGATGTGCCAGATGATAAACAATGTCCATGTCCATAATGAAAGGAAATTTACATGAATTTATTTTCTAAGATTGGCATTGTGCTTTTTCTATATGCAGTAGTTAATGTTTTAAGTGCAGATGAAAAACCAAAGATTTGGCCGAAAATAAAACCTACATCCCTTTCTTCGCTGGTGACTACTGAACACCCTAAATTTGTACTAAATATTTTTTCAGAAGAAAACCCTGAAGAAAAACTATATGAACTTAGATGTAATGATGGTGATGCTGTAGACGATGATAGTGTTGAATATTATGGAATGTATAAGTGTCAATTATTCTACAAAAGTAATATTGGAGTAGACTTAATAAATGGGATTGAACACTGGACTTTTAATAAAACATTTAACACAAGAGGGGGTTTTGCTTCTGAGCAGATGTTAGGGCCATGCAATAATAATCCTGAGTTTGGACATCGCCGTGAGTTTAATTTGCGCGGAATTAAATTAGAGCTCACAGTTTCAAACTTTAGTTCTCCATCAATGGTTGATATGCTTTCAGGAAAAGAAAAACCGCACTATAGTTTTAATTTTGAAGCAAAAGTTACTTCAAATATAAATGCTTCAACCGAATATTCCACACCTATCGCAGAAAAATATTGCGGTGGTTATTACAAACTTGATTCAAATGGCAAAGCTATTTATCACGAATTAATATATTAGCCCGTAGCGCGTAGGTTGGGGTGACGTCAGGAACCCCAACAATTGATGCGTCCGGATGTGTTGGGGTTCGTTCCTCACCCCAACCTACGCACTACACAGTATATTTCAGATATTTTGGAGAAGGAGTTTTAGATGCGTATTTTTCGCCTCATTGGGTCGTATGAATTTTTCGTTGAATTAAGTAATGAGAAAAAACTCGTTCGAATTGAAATATTTGAAGACATTAATGAAAACTTCGTTTTTCGTACGCGAGTTTGGCTTCAGAATATTTACAATTTATACCCAACAATGCTTAATCTTGGACAGAATGCAGAATATCTAAAGCAACTCTATAGTAGCGAGCATTTGAATGTTGAAATCACTCTTTCAATTGCGGATTCCCCTGAATGGCTAACAGGCATTTCATTCGATTGTGAAAAGGAATTTTTTGATATTGTTCGTTCTAATGTGATGGCCTTTTTTGAAAGATTTGAAAGAATCTAAACCACCACATGTGCCTCACCAATCTAAAAAATAAACGCCAATAGCGGCTGTTTTTTAGCGTGTCAGATCATGCTTGAAGGGGGGAGGTGCTTTGCCAATCCCACTGCTTGTGATGATGGCAGTGGTTTGGCGTCTATCGGTAAAGCGGGTTTTTGATACGGTTTGCCTTCCGGCAGGAAATGGGTTTCTTTGGCCAACAAGACCCAGGCCATACGGGCGTTCTTTTTTGCCAAGGCGACAGCGGCAATATTCTTGTTGCGGCGGCTGCTAAGCCTTGCAGCCAGCGGCTGCGCGGGTCGTCTTTTTTATTGGCGACTTTGAGCACCGACCTAGCGCCATGGATCAGCCGCTTTTATGCTCTTTGGGTGCAGTGGTGGGAGCTGCCGCACGCTTCCATGCCAACCAAACAGGGCGGCAGCTTAGCGAAATAATCCAGGACTTGGTGGCGCTTAAGCTGTTTACGCAATACGGTTTTTTCTTGGTGGTCGACACCGTGAAGTCGAAAAACCTACTTTGCCAAGTCTATTCCTATTCGTTTAATATTCATGATGGACGCCTCCTCTAAGCGGTCTGATAATTAATTCTATCAGTCTGGCACCTCAATGCCGATAAGTGGGAGGTATTCATACCATTGCCCTACGAGCTTAATTCAGCAACTTAAACCGTTTAATTAAGGTAGAATTATCAGCTTGTTATGCCCCATCCTTCCACTATCGGAGAAAAACAATGTCGCTAATTGCTGCCATCAAACCTTTGTTAACAGGCGTGTCTGCACTGCTGATGATTGCCAGTTTTAACGCGTTAGGCCAAGAAAATCCGGCTATGCAACGTTCGGTTTTATTACAAAACCAAGTCGATTTGCCCAGTTCGGAAATTACCGCCAAAGTGATGAAAGTTGTCTTTGCGCCGGGTTTTAAAACCCCTTGGCATACCCACGAAGGCCCAGGCCCACGTTATGTGGTCAAAGGCCAGTTGGAAGTCACCGAGGCGGGCAAAACCCAAACCTATAAAGCGGGTGAAGTGTTTTGGGAAACCGGCGAGCGTATGGCGGTGGAAAACATCGGCAAAAGCGAAGCGGAATTGATTATTTTTGAAATGGCACCTGCCAAGTAGCCTTTCAGGTAAGTCTATGAAGTGGATTACCCGCGCCCGCCCAAAAATTGACCGGATTGCTTGTCCGTGGCTTATTGCCCGCTTTATTGATAACGCACCGGAATTTCTTTTTGCGCCAGCGGACGCGGTGTTGTTGGAGGCGGAGCGCCAAGGTGCAATCCCGTTTGATATTGCCCATGTGGAACTCAGTCATGTGGGCGAGTTGTGCAGCTTTGACGCGTTCTTGGATAAGTATCGGCTTACCGATCCTGCCTTGCAGGATTTGGCGGTGATTGTCCGGAGTGCAGACACCGATAGGTTGGATTTGGCACCACAAGCGGCGGGTTTATTGGCTATTTCTATCGGCCTGTCTCATAACTACCAGGACGACCACGCGCTGCTCGCACAAGGTTTTGTGATTTATGACGCGTTGTATGCGTGGTGCAAGTATGTCCGCAATGAAACGCATACTTGGAATCCTAAAGTTTAGGCAATCTTTGTTGGGTTAAGCCGTGGATGCCAAGTGGCACCCACGGCTTAATGGCAGGAAGGTCTATTCGGAGGCCAATTTGCTGTGGTGGAAAGAATAGACCGCATAGACAATCAGGCCGATGACCAACCAAATGACAAAACGCAGCCATGTCATCGACGGCAAGAAAGCCATCAATGCGCCGCATGACAACATGCCCAGAATAGGGAACAGCGGACTAAACGGCGAGCGGAACGGTCTGGGCATATCGGGTTGGGTGATCCGTAAAACAATCACGCCTAAACACACCAATACAAACGCGGCTAAGGTGCCGATGTTGACCAATTCTGCCAAATCGCCCAGCGGCATAAAGCCTGCAATCAGCGACATGATGACTCCGCAAATGACAATAACCCGCACCGGTGTTTGCGTCTTGGTGTTTACCACGCTAAACATCGGCGAAAACAGGCCGTCGCGCGACATGGCGAAAATAATCCGTGTCAGCCCGTAATAAAGCACCAGCATCACCGTGGTGAGACCTGCGATAACGCCGGTGGAAATCAGTGCCGAAGCCCAGTTGAAGCCCAATAAAGTCAAGGCATGGGCCACTGGCGAGGAGACGTTCAGGTCGGTGTAATGGACGACGCCTGTCAACAAGGCCGAGACCGCAATGTAAATCAAGGTGCAAAATCCAAGCGATGTGACAATGCCGAACGGCAAATCTTTTTGCGGGTTTTTGGCTTCTTCGGCAGCGGTAGAGACGGCATCGAAACCGACATAAGCAAAAAACACTAACGATGCGCCCGCCAAGACGCCGGTGGTTTTGCCGTCGGGCAAGGTTTCAAACCAACCAAAAGGCATAAAGGGTTGCCAGTTGTCGGGGTTGACGTTGAACACGGCAACGCCAATGAAAATGCTGATGGTGATGAGCTTCACCACTACCATCACGTTATTGACCCTTGCGCTGTGCTTGACGCCGATAATCAGCAAGCCCATCAACATTAAGATAATCAGACTGGCGGGCAGGTTGATAAGTCCACCAAGCTTGGGGGCTTTGGTCAGCATGTCAGGCATCGGCCAACCAATTGCCGTTAACGCATTGCAAAAATAACCTGCCCAGCCGTTAGCAACAGCAGCGACGGAAATGCCGTATTCCAAGAGCAAATCCCAGCCGATGATAAAGGCGAACAATTCACCAAACGCTGCATAGCTGTAACCATAGGCACTGCCGCAACCGCCCACGGCGGCGGACAATTCCGCATAGGACAAGGCCGCAAAGGCGCAGGCAAAACCAGCAATGATAAACGACAAAATCACCGCAGGTCCGGCTTGGGTGGCGGCGGCAATGCCGGTCAGCACAAAAATGCCCGTACCGATAATCGCGCCTATGCCCAAAAAGGCCAAATCCCAAGCGGACAGGCAACGGTGCAGTGCGTGGTCTGAATCATCATCGGGGCTTATGGGTTTGGTGCGGAATAATGGCAACGACATAGATGGAAGCTCCTAAAAGGCAGTTAAATTCAGGAAAAGTGGCAACTATTAAAAAGCAGGTGGCGGTTAAGAGGTTAATCGGCTTTTAAAGTGGGTAAGTGGTTGATTATTTTTGCTGATGTTGGCAATAAGCCGGAAAGATGATGGATTGATGGGCTTTGCAATAGCGTTTTTTTGGATTATAGCCCAGCAAACTATAAATAGGTAAAACTTGCACGGAATTGGAATTTTTTTAACCATTCACCTCTCAGACAGCTAGGGTGATGCATTTATATCCAACAAATCAAGCCGTTGGCAAGTAAACTTGGACCGAAAAATGGTTAATTCGCAACTTGCGTGGTAAAATGCCAACAAACCATCACTCAGGGCAGTCTTTGACGACCGCCAGCATTGACTGACCGCACCCCGTTACCCGCATTTTTGTATCTTCCCCACGAGAAGCATTATTAATGAAAAACCATATTATTATCGCCAGCCTATTTTTATTTTTAGCTAACGGCGGCAACGCCTTAGCGACAACATATAACTTGCCGCCAAATCCTGGCGATAGTGTTGTCGAACAATTTCCCAGTGATGAGCAAGCCACCATTGAAGTCGCCCATTCACAAACATTGTTGGATGTCGCCAGAGATTATTTGTTGGGGCAAATGGAAGTGGTCCGGATTAACCCCAATGTAGACCGCTGGTTGGTTAAGCCAGGCCAATCGGTGCGTTTACCTAACAAACGTGTTTTGCCTGATGCGCCGCACGATGGTATTGTTCTGAACATTTCCGAATACCGCATGTTTTACTATCCGCGCAACAACCCTGGCAAAGTCATTTCCTTTGCCCACGGTGTCGGTCGGCAAGATTGGAAAACGCCATTGGGCAAAACCTCTGTGGCCCGAAAAGTAAAAGATCCCGCTTGGCATCCGCCCGAATCCATCCGCCGCGAACACGCCGCCAATGGCGACCCGTTGCCGGAGATCGTTCCGCCAGGCCCGCACAATCCATTAGGCGCGTATGCTTTATATCTGAACTTGCCTGGCGAATACCGAATCCACGGCACGGATATTGACAAGATTTACGGCATCGGTATGCAGATTACCCACGGCTGTGTGCGTATGTATCCTGAAGATATTCAAGCCTTGTACGGTCAAGTTGATGTGGGTACGCCTGTGTACTTGATTAAACAGCCCGTTAAAGTGGGTTGGTTGGATAACGTTTTATACATCGAAGCCCATCCCGATTTGGAAGGTGATGAGATGAGCCAACAGCAACGTTATGCAATAGCCTTGTCGTTGATCCAAAAAGCGACCAAAGAAGATTTTCCTGATTTCGATCAAGAAGCGTTAAACAAAGCCTTAACCGAATTGACCGGTGATCCTATTGCGCTTTATGAGCGTTTGCCGCCGCTAGAAGGTGCAACGGTCGAGCCGGCGCCCATGCCTGTCGCATTGCCAAAGCCAGCGCCAAAACCTAAGGTTTTGCCTGTCGTTGCCAAGCCGACAAAAAAATTGCCAGTCGTGGCTGCCAAACCCGAACCCAAACAAGCGAAAAAAGCCGCCAAAACCAATGTGGTTGCTGTCAATAAATCCGCGAAGAAGCCGGATGCCAAAGCTGCCAAAAAAAAACCAACGGTAGTCGCCGTTAAAGAAACCAAAAAACAAGATAAAAAAGCCAACAAAAAAACCGCTTCTACCGGTGGTTATTATCGCGGAACCTAATTGTTTTAGTTTAAGCGAGGGCATTATCGCAGGCTGTTTGCGCATTTTGCCCGATTGTAATACCTCGCCATATCCTTCCGACCGGTGTTGTTTCACACACCAAACCCGTAATAAATTTCCCGAAACGGCTGCAGCTTATGATATAAACGCAGCCTGTCTTCACTCATTTTCAAACGATGAACAATCTTTTTTTAGTCTTGGTTGCGCTGTTTTTGGTAGTGCTCAATGGTTTTTTTGTGGCAGCCGAATTCGGCTTGGTTAAGTTGCGGCAGACAAGGCTGCGTGCCATTATCGAAAAACACGGTTGGCGCGGGCGCATCTTGGCAAAAGTCCACGGCAAACTGGATGCTTATTTGTCGGCTTGCCAGCTCGGCATCACCTTGGCTTCATTGGGTTTGGGCTGGGTGGGGGAACCGGCTTTTGCCAGTTTGTTAGAACCGCTGCTTGAACAGATGACGCTTAATTCGCCCGAACTTTTGCATGGCATTTCTTTTGCCATTGCTTTTTCCACCATTTCTTTCTTGCATATTGTCGTCGGCGAATTAGCTCCCAAATCCTTAGCCATCCGCAGTCCGGAAGCCATTGCTTTGCTGGGTGCCGTGCCGTTGTATGGTTTTTATTGGCTGATGTTTCCGGCGATTTGGTTGCTGAACAACAGCGCCAATTTGGTGCTGTATGTGATGGGCTTGTCGGGCGGTCATGGGCATGATGCCAGTTATTCTGCCGAAGAATTAAAATTTATCCTACGCAGTAATCGCGCCAGCGAACGTTTTAACCGCGACGAATGGAATATCTTGGCAAAAACCTTGGATTTCAGCGAGTTGGAAGTCTCTGACTTAATGCGCCCCTTGCATGAAGTGACCGCCTTGTACCAAGCCAAAGCCTTGGCGGAAAATTTGGAAACCGTATACAAAACCCGTTTTAGCCGCTACCCGTATTTTGCCGCCAACGGCATTGATGTCTTGGGTGTGATCCACTTAAAGGATTTGTTTTTGGCGCAACAGCAATTGCAGGTGATTGATAATTTAGAAAAATACTTGCGGCCTATCCAATACGTGTCACCGCAGACGCCAGCCATGGAATTGGTCAGGCATTTCCGCACTGGCGCATCACATTTCACCATGATTGGACGGCAAGGCGAAAAGCCACAAGGCTTTATTACGCTGGACAATTTGCTCAGCGCGATTGTCGGCGAGATAAAAGACGAATTCCGCCATAACAACAACGATTGGGCTCGTTTTGATGACGGCTCTTTATTCGTTAAAGGCAGTTTGCCGATCTTCTCGCTGGAAAGGATTTTAGGGATTGATATTGAAAACGAGGCGCTGGATTTGGAAGACACCGCTTCGTTGGGTGGTTTGATTATGGCGAAGTTGGGTGATATTCCGACGCAAGACCAAAAAATTGCTTTTAATCAATTCGATGTCTTAATCAAAAAAATGGACGGCCCGCGCGTGGTGTTTGTGCAAATATTCCCGAATGCCAGTTTGCATTCGGACACAGGCCATTAAAAATCAAGTTTGCCCCCATGTTTCGATAAGAGGGCGGGCTTCGGCTTGCAATTGCCCGTCCTCAGCAAAAAGGAGCGGGTCAAGTGCTGTTCCTTAGCCCTTAAGCCGCTTAGCCAGCCAATTGTTCGCTGGTTTTAGGCGCGTCAACCGACCATAATTTTTCCAATTGGTAATGCTCGCGTGCTTGCGCGGTCATGGCGTGGACAATCACGTCGCCCATATCCAACAAAATCCAATCCGAACCCAAATCGCCTTCGATACCTAGCGGTTGCAGGCCATTTTCAATGCATTGGCTGGCGACATAATCGCACATCGATTTTAAATGGCGGTCTGATGTACCGGTGACCAGCACCATGTAATCGGTAAATGTGGTTTTGTTGCGTACATCGAGGGTGGTGATGTAAAGCCCTTTGCGCTCGTCCAGTACGTCTTGGACGATTTTCAACAATGCTTCAGTCTGCATTCAATTTCCTAAGCTAATCAATGGTTTTGGTAAAGTTTGTGGTGTCTGATATAAGCAATGACGGTATCTGGCAATAAAAACGCCGGATTCCGATGCTCGGCAACCTGTTGCCGGATGGCGGTTGCAGAAATATCAAGTGGGGTAATGGCCTGAAAGTATAACTTACCGGCGAGGTTTTCCGACAATTGGCAGCGCTCTGGCGTGTGCTTGCCTTTAAAAAAAGGATCCAGCAACTGCGGGCTGTAACCGGGCCGCGTGATGACCACCACATGGGCGACATCGAACAATTGTTGCCAATTTTTCCAAGTGGTCAAATGGTTGAACGCATCGGTGCCGATAAATAACAGGATGGGCAGATGCGGATAGTCTTCACGTAAAGATTGCAGTGTATCAATCATGTACGATTTGCCGCCCCGTACCATTTCCCTGTCGTCGGCAAGTAGCCCTGTCTGTCCGGTGATTGCCAAACGCAGCATCGCCAAACGTTGCGCGGCTGATGCGCTGGGCTGCCCACGGTGCGGCGGTTGGGCGGAGGGGATCAGCCGCACTTCGTTAAGGCCGAACAGCTCTTTCACTTCCACTGCCGAGCGCAAATGCCCGTAGTGGATAGGATCAAACGTACCGCCAAAAACCCCTATCATTTATTGGCGGATATGTCCGTCGCCCAACACAATAAATTTCAACGAGGTCAGGCCGTGCAAACCCACAGGGCCGCGCGCATGCAACTTGTCGGTGCTGATGCCAATTTCTGCACCCAAACCGTATTCAAAGCCATCGGCAAAGCGTGTCGAGGCGTTGACCATCACCGAGCTGGAATCCACTTCGCGCAAGAAACGCCTTGCCAAGGTGTAGTTTTCGGTAATGATGGCTTCAGTATGCGCCGAGCTGTAGCGGTTGATGTGGGCAATCGCCTCGTCAATGCCGTCAACAATGCGGATCGATAAAATGGGCGCAAGGTACTCGGTGTGCCAATCGGCTTCGGTAGCGCGCACGCAGCTGGGGATTAACGAACAGGTTTTGGCGCAGCCGCGCAGTTCGACATTTTTTTGCTGGTAGATTTCCGCCAATAAAGGCAACACCTCACTGGCAATGCTTTCGGCGACCAACAGGGTTTCCATGGCATTGCAGACGCCATAACGATGGGTTTTTGCGTTGTCGGCAATGGCGACGGCTTTGGCGATGTCGGCCTGGTCGTCGATATAGACATGGCAGATGCCGTCCAAATGTTTAATGACCGGAATGCTGGCTTCGTTGCTGATGCGTTCAATCAGGCTTTTGCCGCCGCGTGGCACAATGACATCGACATAGTCTTTCAGGGTGATTAATTCACCAACGGCAGCGCGATCGGCGGTGGCTACAATTTGTACCGCATGTTCGGGCAGGCCAGCGGCTTTTAAACCTTCTAAAATACAAGCGGCAATAGCTTGGTTGGAATGGATGGCTTCCGAACCGCCACGCAAAATACAGGCGTTGCCCGATTTAAGGCACAGGGCGGCGGCATCGACCGTGACATTGGGGCGCGATTCGTAAATGATGCCGATCACACCTAAAGGCACGCGCATTTGTCCCACCTGAATGCCGGAAGGCCGGTAACTTAAGCCGGTGATTTCCCCAATCGGGTCGGGCAGGGCGGCGACTTGTTTTAAGCCTTCAATCATTGTGTTGAGGGCTTTGGGCGACAAGGTCAGGCGGTCAAGTGAAGCGGCATCGAGGCCGTTAAGCTTACCGGCAGCCAAGTCTTTTTGGTTTTCTGCCACCAAGTGATCGGCATGGTTGGCGATAGCTTCGGCTATTTTTAATAACGCGGCGTTTTTTAGGCCAGTGTCGGCTTTGCTTAATACGCGTCCAGCGGCTTTGGCTTGAGCGCCCAGCGTTTGCATGTAGTTTTTAATATCCATTTGCTTGCCTTTAACGGATGAACAATCAGCCGAGCATTATATAGGCAATTGCGTCTAATGAGTAGCGGTTATTTTTAACAACTATAAGATTTACAAGTGTTTTTTTATTGTATTAGCCAAAATGGCAAAACACGGTCAATAGATCAGCAACTTAACCGCCATCACCAGCAGCAATATCGAAAAATAACGCTTCAATTGTTTGGCGGGCAGTTTGTTGGCAAGCCATGCGCCAACGGGGGCGGTAAAAATGCTGGTTAAACTGATGCCTAATACGGCAGGCAAGTAAATATAGCCAAGGCTCCAGGACGGCAGGTTCGGCGTATTTTGCCCCAGCCAGGTGTAGCTGAGGGTGCCGATGATGGCAATCGGCAAGCCGCAAGCGCTGGAAATGGCGACGGCATTGCGCATAGGCAGTTGGTTGTAAAGCAAATAGGGTACGGTGAGCGTGCCGCCGCCGATGCCCACCATTGCCGACAATAGGCCGATGACGTTGCCAGCAAAAAAATCCCAAAAACCCGCCAGGGCTTTCCGGCCTTGTTTAGGTTGGAATTGCAGCGCCATTTGCAAACCCACATAAACCAAAAATACGCCCAACAATAGCTTTAAGCCGTCAGTCGAGAGTTGCTTGGCTAAAAAAGCCCCAATAGCGGTGCCAACAATTATGCCCGGGCTGAGCTTGAACACTTTTTGCCACAATACCGCACCGAGCCGGTGGTGGGTGTAGATGGATGATAATGCCGTTAAGATGATGGTCGCCAGCGATGTGGCGATCGCCATCATCATAATCAGCTCGCTGGGAAAACCGTGTGCAGTAAATACAAAAGCCAGCACTGGCACAATGACCAAGCCGCCGCCAATGCCAAAAAGGCCTGCCAATAAACCGGCAACAAGCCCTAAGCAAGCGCTGGCGATAATGATGTCTAACATGGGGTTTCCCTGATAAAGTTTTTAAAGAAGCCGAAAGTTGGTTCGGATTGGCAATTGGCAAATAACTTAGGTAGCTTTATTGATGTCAGCCGCAACTTAAAACCATTATGTTATTCTAAAGCCAAAATTATTGAATGAGTGACAAATGCAAATTTATCTGGTTGGCGGCGCAGTCCGCGATCAATTGTTAGGCTATCCGGTTATTGAGCGCGATTGGTTGGTTATTGGCGAAACGCCGGAATCCATGTTGGCACAGGGTTTTCGCCCGGTCGGCAAGGATTTTCCGGTGTTTTTGCATCCTGATAACAACGAAGAATACGCCCTTGCCAGAACGGAACGTAAAACCGCGCCTGGCTACAAAGGTTTTGTCATCCATGCCGAACCAGATATTAGCCTTGAGCAAGATTTGCTGCGCCGTGACCTGACCATCAATGCCATGGCATTGGACGAAGACGGGCAAGTGATAGACCCCTACGGCGGGCAGCAAGATTTACAGCAGCGTATTTTTCGCCATGTCTCGCCTGCATTTGCCGAAGATCCTGTCCGTATTTTACGCTTGGCACGGTTCGCTGCCCGCTACGCCCATTTAGGTTTTACACTGGCGGAAGAAACCCGCGCGATGATGCAGCAGATGGTTGAAGCGGGTGAGGTGGATTACCTTGTCCCCGAACGGGTCTGGGCGGAACTGTTCAAAGCCTTGAACGAGCAAACCCCTGCCGCATTTTTTGAAACCTTAAATGCCTGTGGCGCATTAGCCAAGATTTTCCCTGAAATACATGCCTTATTTGGCGTACCACAACCCGAACAGCATCATCCTGAAATTGACACCGGCATCCACAGTTTAATGAGTTTGCAACAAGCGGTGCTGTTGTCGGACAATCCCGAAGTCCGGTTTGCCGCGTTAGTGCATGATTTGGGCAAGGCCCTATCGCCCAAAGATAACTTGCCCCATCACTATGGGCATGAAAATGCAGGCCTGCCCATTTTGGAAACATTTTGTAAACGATTAAGGGTGCCGAATTCATTTCGCGTGTTGGCGCTGCAAGTTATGCAATACCACACCCACTGCCATCGGGTGTTTGATTTACGTGCCAGCACAATTGTCGATATGATGGTTGCTTTAGGTGTGACAAAACCCAAAAATAACTTTGCGCTGTTTTTGCTGGCTTGCGAGGCCGATGCAAAGGGTAGAACAGGTTTTGAAACAAGGGATTATAATCAGGTTAGATATTTAAGTCGCATTGCCGCCGCCTTACAGTCGGTTGATACCTCGTCGATTTCAAAGAGTGGCCTGCAAGGCCCCCAAATCGGTGAAGCGATACGGCGGTTACGCATTAAAGCCGTCAGGCAAGCGATGAACGCCTATCAGCAAGAATAGGCATTCGTATCAAACAGGGTAAAAATTGTAATGACCTAAACGGCATAATTCCGTAAAATTAGGGAAAGAATTTTAATGACGGGATGGAATCCACTTAGGGTTCATCCCGTTTTGCATATTTGAGGTAACGCGTTTGGCTAAGTCAGCTTTATTAGTTTTGGAAGATGGTACAGTTTTTAACGGCGTGTCGATTGGCGCGGACGGCAGTTCAGTAGGTGAGGTGGTGTTTAACACTGCCATGACGGGTTATCAGGAAATCCTTAGCGACCCCTCTTATGCCCAGCAAATCGTCACGCTGACCTATCCGCACATCGGCAATGTCGGCACAACCGCCGAAGATGACGAATCAACAGGCGTTTTTGCCAGTGGTTTGGTCATCCGCAATTTGCCTTTGCTGACCAGCAACTGGCGCAGCGAAAAAACCTTGCAGCAATATTTGATAGACAACAACGTCGTTGCCATTGCCGACATTGACACCCGCAAACTGACGCGCATTTTGCGCGACAAAGGTGCACAACGCGGTGCCATTATTGCCGGTGAAGAAGTGGATATTGCCACTGCCGAAGCGGCCATTGCCGGATTTGCAGGTCTTAAAGGCTTGGATTTGGCAAAAGAAGTCACCACCGCTGCTGCCTACGAGTGGACAGAAAACACTTGGACGCTTAAAAATGGACATCAAACCGGCGAAAACTTGACCAAACATGTCGTTGCTTATGACTTTGGCGTCAAACGCAACATCCTGCGCTTATTGGTTAATCGCGGTTGCCGCGTCACCGTCGTACCCGCCAAAACACCTGCCTCTGAAGTATTGGCAATGAATCCCGATGGCGTGTTCTTATCCAACGGCCCTGGCGATCCAGAACCTTGTACTTACGCAATTGAAGCCATCAAAACCATTTTGGCGGAAAAAATCCCCGTCTTCGGCATTTGCTTAGGCCATCAATTATTGGCTTTAGCCAGCGGCGCACAAACCGAAAAAATGAAATTCGGACATCATGGTGCCAACCATCCTGTGCAAGACATTGCCACGGGTCATGTGATGATTTCCAGCCAAAACCACGGCTTTGCGGTCAACGAAGCCAGCTTGCCGGAAAACCTGATTGCCACGCACCGTTCTTTATTCGACGGCAGCTTACAAGGCATTCGCCGCACTGATGTTCCGGCGTTTAGCTTCCAAGGCCATCCTGAAGCGAGTCCTGGTCCACATGATGTGGAATCTTTATTTGATGCTTTCATCGATTTGATGAATCAAACCGCTTAACACTCATTAGCTAGCAAATCATAAAATGCCGAAAAGAACCGACATAAAATCCATCCTTTTACTTGGCGCAGGCCCTATCGTTATTGGTCAGGCTTGCGAATTTGATTACTCTGGCACCCAAGCCTGCAAAGCCTTGCGCGAAGAAGGCTACCGCGTGATTTTGGTGAATTCTAATCCCGCGACCATCATGACCGACCCGGATATGGCGGATGCAATTTACATCGAGCCTATCGACTGGCAAACGGTGGAAAAAATCATCGAAAAAGAACGCCCCGATGCAGTGTTGCCGACGATGGGCGGACAAACGGCCCTGAACTGCGCCTTAGCTTTGGACAAACACGGCGTGTTGGCAAAGTACAACGTGGAAATGATTGGCGCTACCAAAGAAGCCATCAACAAAGCCGAAGATCGCCAGTTATTTAATGATGCGATGGGGCGTTTGGGCTTTGAAGTTGCCCGATCAAAGACTGCGCATACGATGGAAGAAGCGTTGGCAGCACAAGCGGAAGTGGGTTATCCCACCGTTATCCGTCCGTCTTTCACGATGGGTGGTAGCGGCGGCGGCATTGCATACAATAAACAAGAGTTCATGGAGATTTGCGAGCGCGGCTTGGATTTGTCGCCCACCAACGAATTGCTGATTGAAGAATCGGTGTTGGGTTGGAAAGAATACGAAATGGAGGTGGTGCGTGACCGCAATGACAATTGCATCATCGTTTGTTCGATAGAAAACTTCGATCCGATGGGCGTGCATACGGGCGACTCTATTACCGTTGCCCCTGCTCAAACTCTGACAGATAAGGAATACCAAATCCTGCGGAATGTATCGTTAGCGGTTCTGCGCGAAATTGGTGTCGATACCGGCGGTTCAAACGTGCAGGTAGCGATTAATCCAGTTGATGGACGTTTGATTGTTATCGAAATGAATCCGCGCGTATCGCGTTCGTCGGCGCTGGCATCTAAAGCCACAGGTTTTCCAATTGCCAAAGTCGCGGCAAAATTGGCGATTGGTTACACGTTGGATGAATTGCAGAACGAAATCACTGGCGGACGTACGCCAGCATCGTTCGAGCCAAGTATCGACTATGTTGTTACCAAAATCCCGCGCTTCACTTTCGAGAAATTCCCACAAGCAGATGACCGCCTGACCACACAAATGAAGTCAGTCGGTGAAGTGATGGCCATAGGTCGCACTTTCCAAGAGTCTTTGCAAAAAGCCTTGCGCGGTTTGGAGATTGGCATCAACGGCCTTAATGAAATCATCGACATCAATGCTGAAGATGCGGACGATATTATCCGTCGTGAATTGCGCCATCCAGGCCCCGATCGTTTGCTTTATGTGGGCGACGCGTTCCGCAGCGGCATGACGTTGGCGGACGTCCACGACACGTGCAAAATTGATCCGTGGTTTTTGGCGCAAGTCGAAGATTTGATCCTGACCGAACAATCGTTGTCCACCAAAACGCTGTCAACTTTAAAAGAAGGCGAGCTTTACCAACTGAAACGCAAAGGCTTTTCTGACAGCCGCATTGCGCAGCTGTTGGGCGCGTCGGAAATTGAAGTGCGCAACACCCGTCATAAGCAAAATATCCGCCCTGTTTACAAACGCATTGACTCTTGCGCGGCGGAATTCGCTTCCGATACGGCGTATTTGTATTCGACATATGAAGAAGAATGCGAAGCCCGCGTTTCTGACAAAGAAAAAATTATCATCTTAGGCGGCGGCCCTAACCGTATCGGGCAAGGTATTGAGTTTGACTACTGCTGCGTCCACGCGGCGTTGGCCTTACGTGAAGACGGTTACGAAACCATCATGATTAACTGTAATCCTGAAACGGTTTCCACGGATTTTGACACCTCTGACCGCTTGTATTTTGAACCGTTGACCTTGGAAGACGTGTTGGAAATCGTGCAATTGGAAAAACCCAAAGGTGTGATTGTGCAATACGGCGGACAAACACCGTTGAAATTGGCGCGGGCTTTGGAAGCCGCCGGCGTGCCGATTATTGGCACGTCACCGGATTCCATCGACTTGGCGGAAGACCGCGAGCGTTTCCAAAAATTGTTGGAGCGCCTCAACTTAAAACAACCGCCCAATGCCACTGCGCGTTCGGTTGAGCAAGCCATTAATGCCGCCAAAGAACTGGGCTATCCGTTAGTCGTGCGCCCGTCTTATGTGTTGGGTGGTCGGGCAATGGAAATCGTTATTAATGAAGAGGGCTTGCAGCGCTACATGAAAGAAGCGGTGAGCGTCTCTAACGATTCGCCAGTTCTGCTGGACCGGTTCTTGGATGATGCCGTGGAAATGGATGTCGATGCCATTTATGACGGCGAACGGGTGCTGATTGGCGGTTTGATGGAACACATTGAACAAGCCGGTGTGCATTCAGGTGATTCGGCTTGTTCGTTGCCACCGTATGAATTGGCGGCGGATATTCAAGACCAATTGCGCGAACAAGTTGCCAAAATGGCGGAAGCTTTGGGCGTGCGTGGTTTGATGAATACCCAATTTGCGATTCAAGGCACTGATATTTATGTATTAGAAGTCAATCCGCGCGCATCAAGAACCGCACCATTTGTCTCGAAAGCGACAGGTTATCCGTTGGCAAAAATTGCCGCACGGGTGATGGTGGGGCAAACCTTGGCGCAACAAGGCGTTACCGAAGAGCGCATCCCTGATTACTATTCGGTTAAAGAAGCCGTGTTCCCATTCGTTAAATTCCCAGGCGTTGATCCTTTATTGGGTCCGGAAATGAAATCGACAGGGGAAGTGATGGGCGTGGGCAAAACCTTCGGTGAAGCGTTTGCCAAATCGCAGCGTGCTGCAGGTGTTAACTTGAACGCCAGCGGTAAAGTATTGATTAGTATCCGTGATGCCGATAAAAACAAAGTTGCCGAAATTGCCCGCATGTTGGTCGATAAAAATTACGAAATCGTTGCGACAGGCGGCACGGCGAGTTTCTTGAAGGAAGTCGGTATTCCTTGCGAGAAAGTTTTAAAAGTGAACGAAGGCCGTCCAAATACCGTTGATATGATTAAAAATGGTCAGATTCAATTGGTGATTAACACCACAGAAGGCAAAAAAGCCATCTCCGATTCTTTCACTATGCGTAGGGCTGCATTGCAAAACCGGGTGACTTACTACACCACCATGGCGGGCGCAAAAGCCGCTTGTTACGCATTGGGCGAATTGGATGCCGGTGATGTCAACTGCCTGCAAGATTTACATAAAAGCCTGACCGAATAGTCAGCAATGGAAGTATAAAAAACGGGAGTTATATTTAATGAGTAAAGTACCTTTGACTGTCGCTGGCGCAACCAAACTGCGCGAAGAGCTAGAAGAATTAAAAACAGTGACGCGTCCGCGCATCATCAACGCCATTTCCGAAGCCAGGGCGCATGGCGATTTAAAGGAAAATGCCGAATACCACGCCGCTAAAGAGCAGCAAAGCTTTGCCGAAGGCCGCATTGCCGAAATTGAAGGCAAGTTGGCTAATGCACAGATTATTGACGTGACCAAAGTGGATGCCAACGGCAAGGTGGTGTTTGGTGCAACCGTTGAGATTGAAGATATAGGATCAGAAAAACGTGTCACTTACCAAATTGTGGGTGAAGACGAAGCCAATATCAAAGAAGGTCGTATTTCTATCGGCTCGCCCATTGCCAGGGCGTTGATTGGCAAGGAAGTTGAAGATATTGTGACGGTTAAGGCACCGGCAGGTAATGTGGAATACGAGATTATTGCTGTCCATTACGTATAAAAGGTTAAAAAGCGCGAGACACTCGTTGTCTTGCGCCTTTTGTCCAATGTTTTTATTTGCCTTTATTGGGGTTTAATCGGTAGATAACGGCAACTTGACCTATCCCTTGAATAAGTTCAGCTTTGCTTGCTTGGCAAATACCTTCAATTATTTCTTTACGTTCATCACGTTCGGCACGAACTTTAATTTTAATCAGCTCGTGGACACTGAGCGCGATGTCAATTTCAGCCAGAACGGCTGGGGTCAGCCCTGCCTGACCGATCATCACAACGGGCTTTAGTTCGTGGGCGGCGGTTCGTAATTGTTTTTTATCTGTTGGCTTCACACTTTTTCCTAAATCAAAACCGTAAATTCTACACAAATTAAGGCGATATGGCGCGCAGTAAAAGCAGTAACCGTTGGATGCAGGAACATTTCGATGACGAATACGTCAAACTTGCCCAAGCGCAGGGCTACCGCTCGCGCGCAGTTTTTAAGTTAAAAGAAATTCAAGAGAAAGACCAACTGATTAAGCCAGGGATGAATGTCGTCGACTTGGGGGCTGCACCGGGAGGTTGGTCGCAGCTTGCCAGGCAATTGATGGCGAAAAAAAACAAGTTGGTGGCATTGGATATTTTGCCGATGGATGTACTGGAAGATGTCCATTTTATCCAAGGCGATTTCCGCGAAGAAATGGTGTTCAACCAGCTTTATGAAGTCTTGGCGGGTGAGCCTATCCATTTGGTGATGTCCGATATGGCACCGAATATCAGTGGCAATAAGTCGATCGACCAGCCATCAGCCATTTATCTCTGCGAGTTGGCGTTAGATACAGCCAAATCGGTTTTGGTCAGGGATGGCGCGTTTCTGGTCAAAGTGTTTCAAGGTGAAGGTTTCGAAGCTTTTCACCGCGAAGTACAGCAAAACTTTGCCAAAGTCGTCATCAGAAAGCCCAAAGCCTCCAGGCCAAGAAGCAATGAAGTTTATATTTTAGCCAAAGGCTTTAAATGAGGTTGCTGCATCCCAATATAGGCAATGTCTGGAAATGATGATATATGGTAAATGACGAATAAATTACATTAGTCAGTAAAGTAGTCCTGATATAATCGGGTCAGTTTTTAAACCAGGTGCTGTAAATAGCCGGGGCGTGTAAGTTGAATGATATGTTAAAAAATATAATCTTGTGGGTCGTCATCGCCGTTGTGCTGATGTCGGTTTTTAATAATTTTGGCCCTCAAGGCGAGCGGGCGGATTCTTCGCTTTCTTATTCGCAATTCATCGAATCGGTTAAGGCTGGCCAGGTTCAGCAAGTCATGATTGACGACCACGTTATCAAAGGCAAAATGCAAGGCGGGCAAGTATTTAAAACCTATGCACCTAACGATTTGCACTTGGTTGATGACCTGTTGGCCAATAATGTTGAAATCAAGGCCGTGCCACCCGAACAACCCTCATTAATCATGCAATTGCTGGTGTCATTTGGCCCCATGTTGTTATTGATTGCTGTTTGGGTGTTTTTCATGCGGCAAATGCAAGGCGGTGGCGCAGGTGGTCGTGGCGCGATGAGCTTTGGCAAAAGCAAAGCACGCATGTTGGAAGAAAACCAAATTAAAGTCACGTTTGCCGACGTGGCGGGCTGTGACGAGGCTAAGGAAGAAGTGTCGGAAATGGTCGATTTCTTAAAAGACCCTGCCAAATACCAACGTTTGGGTGGAAAAATTCCGCGTGGCGCATTGATGATCGGCCCTCCTGGCACAGGTAAAACCTTGTTGGCAAGGGCTATTGCCGGTGAAGCGAAAGTGCCATTCTTTACCATTTCGGGTTCCGATTTTGTCGAAATGTTTGTGGGTGTTGGCGCGTCACGTGTCCGTGACATGTTTGAGCAAGCCAAAAAGCACGCACCTTGCATTATCTTTATCGACGAAATTGATGCAGTAGGCCGTCAGCGTGGTGCTGGTTTAGGTGGCGGTAATGATGAGCGCGAACAAACCTTGAACCAATTGCTGGTTGAGATGGACGGTTTTGAAGGCAATGAAGGCATTATCGTCATTGCTGCCACCAACCGTCCTGACGTATTGGACAAAGCTTTGTTGCGTCCAGGTCGCTTTGACCGCCAAGTGACGGTGGGCTTGCCTGATGTCCGGGGCCGTGAACAGATATTGGGAGTGCATTTAAAGAAAGTACCTGCTGCCGATGATGTTGAAGCCAAATATATTGCTCAAGGCACATCCGGTTTTTCGGGTGCGGATTTGGCCAATTTGGTAAACGAAGCCGCTTTGTTTGCTGCCCGTATGAACAAACGCGTAGTCAGCATGGTTGATCTTGAAAAAGCCAAAGACAAGCTGATTATGGGCGCTGAACGCCACACGATGGTCATGGGCGACAAAGAAAAACGCATGACAGCTTATCACGAAGCAGGCCATGCTGTTGTCGGCAAACTGGTGCCTGAACATGACCCTGTTTACAAAGTTAGCATCATGCCCAGAGGCCGCGCCTTGGGCGTAACCATGTTCCTGCCCGAAAAAGATCAGTACAGTGCCAGCAAGCAAAAACTGGATAGTATGATTTCCAGCTTGTACGGTGGACGTATTGCCGAAGAAGTGATTTTCGGCTGGGAGCAAGTCAGTACAGGTGCTTCCAACGATATTGAGCGGGCGACTGAGCTGGCGAGAAACATGGTGACTAAGTGGGGTTTGTCGCAACGTTTAGGGCCATTGTCGTACAGTGAAGAAGAAGGTGAAGTCTTCTTGGGCCGTTCAGTCACCCAACACAAATCAGTTGCAGAAGAAACTTCGCATACCATTGATGAAGAAATCCGCTCCATCATTGACCGTAACTACCAACGTGCAGAGCAAATCATCAAAGACAATATCGACATCCTTCACGCCATGTCCGATGCGTTAATGAAATACGAAACCATCGACAAGTATCAAATCGATGATTTGATGGCGCGCAAACCGGTTAGGGCGCCACAAGGCTGGGATGACATGCCACCGCGTGGTGGAGTCAGCGTTGATGATTTCAAACCCAAAGATGATAAAAAAACTGACGGTTCTTTAGGTGCAACTGCTCAACAGGGCTAGTGTGAATCTACGTTAAGTTAAAAGGAGAGGTGTCCGCACCTCTCCTTTTTTTATATCCATTTCAAGCGATCTTATGTTTTAGAAAAGGCTGTTTTTAATCTTTTTTGAAGTTGAAAGTTAATTTCATGATATTGATATTTAATGGGGATAATGGGTTTTATATAAATGACTAGAAAATATTTTGGCACGGATGGAATTAGAGGCAAAGTAGGAGATGCGCCAATTACCCCAGACTTTTTTTTAAAGCTAGGTTGGGCTGCCGGACGAGTGTTTGCTGAAGAAGGTAACGATTTTGTGCTGGTGGGTAAAGATACCCGAATTTCTGGTTACATGTTCGAATCGGCAATTGAGTCAGGACTGACCGCCGCAGGTGTGAACACGCGTTTGTTGGGCCCCATGCCTACGCCAGGTATTGCCTATTTGACCCGCACACTTCGTGCTCAGGCAGGTATCGTCATTAGCGCGTCGCATAACCCTTATTACGATAATGGCGTTAAGTTTTTCTCCGTTTTAGGCACTAAATTACCTGATGAAACCGAACGTAAAATTGAAGAATATATCGATTCGCCGATGGTGACAGTAGAATCTGCAAAACTGGGTAAGGCTAAGCGCGTGGTTGATGCGGCGGGCCGTTACATTGAGTTCTGCAAAGCCAGCATCCCCACCCGCTACGATTTTGCTGGTATAAAAGTTGTCGTCGATTGCGCCCACGGAGCCACCTACCACATTGCCCCGCCTGTTTTTAGCGAAGTCGGCGCGGAAGTGATTGCCATCGGCGTAGAACCCAACGGCCTTAATATTAATGATGATTGCGGCGCGACCAAGCCTAAATTGCTTTCAGAAACTGTATTGGCTAACCAAGCCGATTTGGGTATTGCCTTAGATGGCGATGGCGACCGTCTAATTATGGTTGACCATAAAGGCGAAGTCGTCGATGGTGACGAACTGATCTACATCATTGCCAAATCCCGGCTTGAAGAAGGTGCAATGAAAGGTCCTGTTGTCGGTACGCTTATGTCTAATCTTGGCATGGAAAAAGCGCTGGCAACCTTAGGCTTGTCTTTGTTACGGGCCAAAGTTGGGGATCGTTATGTGTTAAAAATGCTTAATGAACATGGCGGCATTATTGGCGGTGAAAACTCAGGCCATATCATCTGCTTGGATAAAACAAGCACAGGTGACGGTATCATTTCCGCCTTACAAGTGATGGCGGAAATGCAAAGAAGCGGCAAGTCGCTCCATCAATTAAAAAGCGATATGCAAAAATATCCGCAAGAATTGGTCAACGTTAGGGTTGCCAAAAAAGTCAACGTTGCTGACTACCCTGGTATTTATAAGGCCGTGCAAGCTGTCGAAACCCAGTTGGGCGATAAAGGCCGTGTTTTGCTCAGAACTTCGGGTACAGAGCCGTTGATCCGTGTGATGGTCGAAGGTGAAGACTCTTATCTCGTCAAACAATACGCCAATGAATTGGCTGATACCGTTAAAAGCGAAATAGAAGCTTGAACAAAGCCATAATAGGCTATATCATTGGCGGTTTTATTCTATACGAGGAGCGATAATGCGTCAGTCACTGGTCATTGGAAATTGGAAAATGAATGGAACTCGTGAAAGTGCAAAAGCACTGGCACAAGGTATCATTGCAGGCCTAGGTTCAAGCAGCGCAGAGTTGGCAATTTGTGTTCCTTATATCCATATTGCCGACATCAGCGCATTGGTTAACGGCACAGCACTTGGTTTGGGTTCGCAAAACATTGCAGACAAAGCATCAGGCGCATATACCGGCGAAATTTCAGCCAGCATGTTGAGCGAATTTGGTTGTAAATACGCGCTTGTCGGCCATTCCGAAAGACGCAGTTATTACGGCGATACTGACGCATCAGTTGCTGCCCGTTTCTGCCAAGCTCAAGAAAAAGGCATTATTCCTGTTTTGTGTGTTGGTGAAACCCTTGAAGAGCGTGAGCAAGACAAAACCTTTGCTGTCATCAACGAGCAATTGGATGCGGTTATCAGTGCAGCAGGCATTGCCGCATTCAGTAAAGCTGTTATTGCTTATGAACCTGTCTGGGCAATTGGTACGGGCAAAACAGCAACGGATGAACAAGCACAAGAAGTGCATCATTACATCCGCCAATACATTGCCGCTAAAGACCAAAGCATTGCCGAAAACTTACAGATCCTTTACGGCGGCAGCGCTAAACCAGACAATGCCCAAGGCTTGTTTGCCATGCCAGATATTGATGGCGGCTTAATCGGTGGGGCTTCCTTAGACGCGGAATCCTTTTTAAAGATTTATAATTCTACAAAAGCAGTTTAGATTTTCATGTATCAAGTAATCATAGTAATTCATGTGCTGTTGGGCTTGGGCATCATTGGTTTAATCATGATGCAACAAGGCAAAGGTGCAGATGCAGGTGCATCTTTCGGCTCAGGCTCTGCCGGTTCAGTTTTTGGTGCGCAAGGTGCAGCGTCGTTCCTGTCAAGGACAACCGCCATTTTAGCAACATTGTTTTTTATAACGAGCTTAGGATTGGCATTTTTGGGCGGTAAAAAAGGTCAGTCTACTGATTTGATGGCACCTACAGCTGCCCAGGAAGAACAACTGAGTATCCCTGTAACGCCAGATGTTGCTACGCAGAAAATGGAGAACCTGATTGTCGACCAATTAAAAACTCAAATTCCTGCGGCACCCGCAGCAAGCGATGTTAAAGGATCTCAGGCAATTCCAGAAAAAGCGGTTACGGCAACAGAAGCACCGGCGGATATCCAACCCACTGTCGTGCCTAAAGCTGATGAAATAAAAACAGTAGAAGAAAAAACCGCTGTTCCTGAAAAGGCTAAAGAACCAGCCAAAAAGTAGTCAGTTACAAGTTTAAGCCGATGTGGTGAAATTGGTAGACACGCCATCTTGAGGGGGTGGTGACGAAAGTCGTGCCGGTTCAAATCCGGCCATCGGTACCAACAACGGGATTCATAACCCACGAGAATAAACCCGCTAGCCAAGTGCCTTCGCGGGTTTTTTATTGCCTAAAAAATATAATTCCCTCCTTGTTCATTACTCCAAAATAGATCAAATTGTGATGGTAAACAGAATCGTTAGTAATGGTTGAGTTGGAATTTTCCTAAATATTTTAGAAGGAATATTAAGCCATACGATTTGGTTTGAGTTTTGGTAGTGGTAAAAAATTAAGTGATTGCACGAAAGAGGAGTCAAAAAACATGTTTTTTGATGGGATCTTTGAAAAACAACATCACGTTGATTTTTACCATTACCTGAGTTTTTAGTTCATTGGTATTGATAAGTAATAATATGTTTTTAAAAGATTTTTATAGTGTTTTTGATGGAAACCTTAGTATTGCTGCCGAAAAGGCCAGTATGTTTGCCAAAGAAGTCGCCCGGGATTTCAATCCCTTACACGATGTTGATTCAAAGCGTTTTTGCGTGCCTGGCGATTTGTTGTTTTCTTTAGCCCTAGAGAAATATGGTTTAAGCCAAAATATGCATTTTATATTTTCGGGCATGGTAGGACATGATGTCTTGCTGAATTTTCCTGATACAGATGCCGAGCAAATTGATGTTACCGACAATCAAGGCAAAACCTATTTGCAGGTTGAGCGTTCTGGAAGTGTGAGCCGCGATCCCGCACTCATAGAAAGTTTTATTCGTGATTACGTGGCGTTTTCCGGGCAAAATTTCCCTTACGTGCTGGTGCCATTGTTGGCTCAAGAAAATGTCATGTTTAACATCAGCCGCCCCTTGGTTATTTATGAAAGCATGACCCTGTCATTCGACCATCTTAATTTCCAGCAAGCATCAGTAGTCATGCAGGAACCGAAAATAGAAGTCAATGGCAAACGTGCTTCGGCTTTTCTGTATTTCCAAATCAAAGCGGGAGAAGAGATTGTTGGCTCAGGCTTTAAAAAATTGGCAATCAGCGTACCAAGTGCTTATGAAGCTGAGCCTATGCAGGTATTTGTCGATGAATATTTATCTAGGAAAAACGAGTATTTGGCGAATTTAGTGCCAGTCAGTAACTAAATATCGGTGATTTGGTAATGTCATTAATTAGCCGCTATCAACAACTTATCCATTTTACAAAGCAATTTGCAATGACAACCCGAACACCTTACGGCGCAATGGGCGGTGAACAAGCCATCCTAAACTTGGTCGACCGCTTTTACTACTATATGGACACATTACCCGAAGCAGCAGGCATTCGCGGCATCCATCAGGCCGACCTTTCTTCCGCTAAAGACAAATTGTTCAAGTTTCTGTCAGGGTGGCTAGGTGGCCCCAATTTGTTTATTGAAGAATTTGGTCACCCTATGCTGCGCGCCCGCCACCTGCCGTTTGCCATTGGCGAATCTGAACGGGACCAATGGATGTTGTGCATGAATAAGGCGATTGCGGATACGCCGATGGATGCTCAACTGGAAACCAATCTCCGCAATGCGTTGCAACAATTGGCAACGCATATGATTAATCAATAAGTTGCCCGCCTTTCTTGCTGATGCTAAGAAAGGCAAGCCATCGGGTGCATTAGCCCATCCACTCTGCAAACCATTCGGTCAACTCACGGGTTTCGCCCAAAGGCTGTAAACGGCGATCGATAGTATCGTGGTTGCCCCATACCACACCGACCCAATCGCCGTTGGTTTCGCGCGTTTCAATGTCTTTACAGTAAAGCCCTTTGTCGCGCTGTACGTAAAATCCATAAGTGCGGCATGCGACAGGGCGGTGGGCATAAACTCGACATGCGCCTTGGCTAAGGTCTAGCATCGGACAAACAACAGGGCGAGATGTCTGCTGCGCCAATGCGGTGATTCCTTGGGCAACTTCTTTAAACACCTCTGTAGGCAAAGCTGCCAAACCTTCGCGTAACAGCAACCATTCTGCGGAAGTTAAGCTGGGGATTTCCGCAAGTCGTCTGCAGCAACCATCACAGCCTTGTCGGCATAACCAATCGGGATAGTTATCGCGGATGTTTTTCACCCGCGCATCAATATCGGAGTGGAGTTGCTCAAGTGCGTTCATGGTGTTTTCCAATTTCTTTTCCTTTCGCATCACCCAGCCATCGCCCTATTTTAAAGATCGCGGTATTCAAATCATCCAAATAAGTATATGCCACCGGAATCACCAGCAAGCTTAGTAAAGTAGAGGTGACCAAACCACCAATCACCGCCACCGCCATCGGGCTGCGGAAAGACGCATCCGCTGCACCCCAGCCCATGGCAATCGGCAACATACCTGCACCCATCGCAATCGTCGTCATGATGATGGGGCGGGCGCGTTTGTGGCAGGCGTCCAGCAAGGCATCCAAGCGGTTTAAGCCGTGGTCGCGGCGGGCGACGATGGCGTATTCGACCAGCAAGATGGAGTTTTTAGTGGCAACGCCCATCAGCATAATCAAGCCAATTAACGACGGCATGGAAAAGCTTTTGTCCGCCAGCAACAAGGCGACAAAACCGCCGCCGAACGACAAGGGCAGGGCGACCAAAATGGTGATCGGTTGCAGGAAGTCTTTAAACAACAACACCAGAACGACATAAATGCACAACACGCCGATCAGCATCGCCACACCAAAACTGGTGAACAGCTCGATCATCATTTCGGCATCGCCGACGTTAATTTGCTGAACGCCTGCGGGTAGCGATTGGATACTGGGCAGTTTTTGTACGGCGGTGGCGACATCACCCAGCGGCAAATCCGATAGTTCAATTTCAAAATTGACGTTACGGGCGCGGTCATAGCGGTCGATGACTGCTGGGCCGCTGGACAATGACAAATCAGCGACTTGACTGACCATCACCGGCCCCATGCCCACTTTGCTGGACGGTACGGCAAGACGCTCCAATACCGACAAATCGCGTCGCCCTTCGTCGTTAAGCTTGACCATCATCGGCACTTGCCGCTGCGCCAAGTTGAACTTAGGCAACGATATATCGTAATCTCCGACAGTGGCGATACGCAGGGTTTCGGCGATGGCGGCGGAAGTGACACCCAAATCGGCGGCGCGGGCAAAGTCGGGGCGCACGGCGATTTCCGGCCTGACCAACGATGCGCTGGAGGCGATATTGCCTAGGCCGTGGATGGTGCGTAAGTCTTTTTCAACCGCGCGGGCGGCTGCGGACAAGGTTTGCGGGTCTTCGCCGCTCAGCACCAAAATGTATTTTTCGCCCGACGCACCCAAGCCGACTTTGGTACGCACGCCCGGCAAGTTTTCCAAGGCTTTGCGGATGTCTTGCTCGATGGCTTGTTTACGCACCGGACGGTCTTTGCGGTCTGCCAATACCAAGGTCAGCGTGGCTTTGCGGACTTCACTGCCGCCTTGGCTTGCCATCGGGTCAGAACCCGCCGAACCCGCGCCGATGGTGGTGTAAATGTTTTTCACATACGGCACAGCGGCGATCAATTGCCGCGCCTTTTCGGCTGCGGCATTGGTTTGCGCTAGCGTCGCCCCTGGCGGCAATTCGACAAACGCTTGGCTTTGCGGATTGTCATCGGGCGGGATAAAGCCTTTCGGCAACAACGGAATCAACATGATTGAACCGACAAAAAACGCCAAAGCACCCGCAACTGTCAGTAGACGATGGCGCAAACACCACGCCGCCCAGTGCAAATAATGGCGCATCACCGCGCTGTCTTTTTCTTCTTGATGACCGCTGTTTTTCAGCATATACGCCGACATCATTGGCGTGAGCATTCGCGCCACCACCAGCGAGGCCATAATCGCCAGCGAAGCTGTCCAGCCGAATTGCTTGAAGAATCGTCCGGCGATACCGCTCATAAACGCGGTCGGCAAAAACACCGCCACCAAAGCAAAGGTGGTGGCAACCACTGCCATGCCGATTTCATCCGCCGCTTCCATCGCCGCTTGGTAAGGGGTTTTGCCCATGCGTAAATGCCGGACAATATTTTCCACTTCCACAATCGCGTCATCGACCAAAATGCCCACCACCAAAGACAAGGCCAATAAGGTGACGACATTCAAGGAGAAGCCAAAATAATCCATGCCGATAAACGCCGGAATGGTCGATAACGGCAAGGCCACGGCGGAAACAAATGTCGCCCGCCAATCGCGCAAAAACAGCCACACCACCAATACCGCCAAAGCCGCGCCTTCGTAAAGCAAGGACATCGAGCCACTGAATTCTTCCTGCACGGGGATGACAAAGTTGAAGGCTTCGTTTAACTCAATATCGGGGTTGAGCAAGCGCAAGTCCGCCAAGGTTTTTTGCACGCCCGCGCCGACTTCCACCTCACTCGCACCACGGCTGCGGCTGACTTCAAAACCCACCACGCGTTTGCCGTTGTAAAACGCCAAGGAACGCGGTTCGGCAATGCCGTCGGTAATATTAGCCACTTGGTCGAGACGGATACGCCGTCCGTCCGCCAAGGAAATTTCCATCGGTCGCAATTCTTCCACTGATTTCACGTTCGCTAGCGTCCGCACGGGTTGCTCGCCGCTGCCCAAATCGGTACGACCGCCGGAGCTTTCTTGCTGGATTTGCCGCAATTGTCGGGAAATGTCCGCCGCCGTCGCGCCCAAGGCTTGCAGCTTGACCGGATCAAGGGCAATGGTGATTTCACGGCTCACCCCGCCGACGCGTTTGACCTCGCCAACCCCCGCCACCGCCAGCAAGCGTTTGGTGATGGTGTCGTCCACAAACCACGACAAGGCTTCTTCATCGCGCTGGTTGGAGGCGACGGTAAAGGCAAAAATCGGCGTGGAGGCCATATCCAACTTATTGACGATAGGATCGCGCAAATCGCCCGGCATATCGGCACGGACTTTACTGACCGCCGAACGCACATCGTCCACCGCCTCTTGCACAGGTTTTTCCAAACGGAATTGCACAGTCAGGTTAACACTACCGTCTTTGATGGTGGTGGTGATGTGTTTTAAGCCTTGCAAGGTCGCCAGCGAATTTTCAATTTTACGGGCGACATCAGTTTCCAATTGCCCCGGCGATGCCCCCGGCAAACTGGCGTTGACGATGACGGTCGGTAAATCTAAGTCAGGAAAGTTTTGCACTTTCATGGCTTTAAAGCTCATCAAGCCGCCAACGCTGAGCAGCAAGAACAGCATTAACGCCGGAATCGGGTTACGGATACACCAACTGGAGACGTTCATGGTTGCACCACCTTAACAGTATCGCCATCCGCCAAAAACGCCGCGCCGCTGGCGACTAAGCGGTCGTCAGCTTGGATGCCTTCGAGAATTTCGTACTGATCGCCCATGCGCCGCCCCAGCTGCACTTTCACTTGGCTGACGCTGGCTTGATCGCCATTAGATTTGCCTAGCTTGAATACATAACTAAAACCTTCGCGCAACGACAAAGCCGTTTGCGGAATGGTCAGGGCAGGGCTGCTGCCCAAGGTAAACTCGCCTTGCGCGAACGTGCCAGAGCGCAAGCCGTGGCGGGTGGCATCGGGCAAATCGACGTAGACTAAACCGTTGCGGCTTTGCATATCTAAGGTGGGCGCGAGCAAACGCACTTTACCCGTGGTTTGTGCGACATTGGGAATATTGATAGTGACGGCGACACCTGCGTGCAGTTTCGCCATTTCCGCCGCCGTCAATTCCGCGCGCCATTCCAAACGGTTTTGCCGGATCAGCCGGAACAATTCCTGCCCCGGCGTAGCGACCGCACCCAAAGTGGCGTTGCGGGCGGAGATTATGCCGTCATCGCTGGCGACCACGCGGGTATGTTTTAGCCGCAGTAATTGGCTGTCCAATTGCGCTTTGGCAGATTGCACTTTCGCCTCGGCGGTTTTTTCGCTGGTCAGGTATTGCGCGGTTTGCTGTGCACTTAATACCCCAGAACCCGCGACTTTACGCGCACTGCCTGCGTTTAACCGTGCTTCGCTTAAATTAGCCTCGGCTTCCGCCAACGCCGCTTTGGCTTGGGCGACATCCGCCGCCACACTGTCATCGGCAAACACCGCCAACACTTGACCTTTGCGGACCGTTTCGCCCACTTGCACCCGCACCTCCGCCAAACGTTGGTCGCTGATTTCCGCGCCGATAATCGCTTCCTGCCAAGCGGCGATGGAACCGTTTGCGGATAAAGTCAGCGGAATGGTTTGTTGGCTAGGTTGCACCACCGTCACACTCAACGCCGGACGGCTGGCGGCTGTACCATCGGCGGGTTTATCGTCGCTGTAGCCGATAGGGCTGACCGTCACCAACGCCAAACAAGCCGTGGTGATTAAGGCGAGGGAGTTGCCGTGTTTCATGAATATCTCCGATTAAATAAGGAAGGGAGCGCGGGCCTCTTGCCCGCAAAGGCGACCAATAGGATCGCGCTCCGTTACGGTCAGTTGTTCCAATCGGTTCGATAACCGAAGGCAAGCCCTACACTGGCTTGGTTGGCATCGCCGCGTTCTTGGATAAGCGGCGAGTTCGCAATATCACTGTCTAGGCGGTCATAACCTGCAAATAACGTGACCGCCAGTTTTGCTGTAATCGGCATGACCGCTGAGCCACCAATCCCGTAAGACACCAAGCCCGCCTCGCCCTGATGTTGAGCGAGTCCTGACCGTTGCGACTGGCTGGCGGAAATGCCGAAAAAGGTGTTGACGTAATCATCGCCCGCAAAGCTAAGGCGTGGGCCGATGCTAAAATTCAAAGGTCCTAAACGTTTAAAATAATTGACATTCAAGTCGCCAACAAAGCTGTCATAACCGCCGAAACTTTGGCGTAATTCCACCCGCGAACGGATTTGGGCATAGGTGTACTGTGCGAAACCACCTGCTTCCCCCGAAGTGTCAATATCGCCTAAACCTTTAAGTCCGTCCGAGTTTCCGGCTACCAAAAAAGGCGAGCCACCTTGTTCTTCACGACGACCAAAGCGGATTTTTACTAAAGGCCCCACTTTCCAACTGGGGGTATTGATGACGTTATAGCCAAGGCCATCACGCACTGAAAAAAATAACTTATCTTGGTAATTAAGCCGAATATCGGGGTAAACCGACAACGCGTAATCTTTAGAACCTAAAAATGCCGGACTATAAACAGGTGCTAAACCTAGCGTTAATGTCCAATCTTTAGCGGGCGGCGGGCCGTATGAATCGCGTGCCGCAACTGACAAAGGGACTATCAATACAAGACCAGCCACGCTGGATATTAAAAATTTACGGGTCATAACAAATCCTCATGAAGACTGGCGAAAAGGCGAACGGTTAAAAATGACAGCATCCTTTTTGTTTCAATTTGATGCGAAGCGGGCGTTTGGGAACGTGCATCAAAGGAGCGCGGGCATCTTGCCCGCAAAGTGGCGACCAAAATCATATAGTTCCCACGCTCTGCGTGGGAATTCATCCTGTAACGCTCCGGCGTTACGGGACGCAGAGCGTCCCTAGCTACATTCCCACGCAGAGCGTGGGAACGATGTGTTTCGCTCAGGGTTCGACAAGCCCATTCTGGAGTCAAAAATCATGATTTTTGATTCCCCTATTTTTGCGCCTGCCACCCACCACCCACCGCCCGATACAAAGCAATCCAAGCGGCGACGCGCTCCTGTTCCAAATCCTTCACCGCCAAATCTGCCGCCACTTGTGTACGCCGCGCAGTTTCCGCGTCCAACAAATTCCCCAAGCCTGCTTGATACAACTGCTGGCTGGATTGGAAATTGGTTTGGTAATCTTTGGCGGCGGAGCGGGTTTGCGGTAAACGCTGATCGACACTCGCCAAACGCACTAACGCGTCTTCCACTTCTTTTGCCGCCGTGCGTACTGTGCTGCGGAACTGGGCAACAGTAGCGATGTAATTGGCTTTTGCCGATTCGACATTGGCGGCGCGTTTGCCGGCATCAAACAACGGCAAACTCAGCGACGGCCCAAACGACCAGGTTTCCGCCAAAGTCAACGCCGAACCGTTGACGTTTTGCAACACGGGCGTGATGTTGCCGGACAAGCTCAATTTGGGATAACGTTTGGCTTGTTCCGCGCCGATTTTGGCGCTGGCTTCCGCCATATCGCGCTCGGCGGCGGCGACATCAGGCCGCTGCAACACCGTTTGCGCGGGCACGGCGTTGATGGCAAACTCAGGCGGCTTGGGCAAGCTGGCGGTGCTTTGCGCCAACAACTGCCGCAAGTCTTTTTCTGCCAATCCGGTCATCGCCACCAGACTTTTCACCGAGCGGTCGCATTGCGCCTGTTGTTGCCACAACGCGGTTTTGCCATCGCTGGCACTGGCATGGGCAAGGGCGACATCGGCGCTGTTGCGAAATCCCGCGCTGGCGGCAAGATCGAGCAATTTTGCCGACGCTTGCCGCGAGTCGGCATCGTGTTGCCGCAGCTGCACCTGCGCCTCGCAATAACGTTGCGCCAGATAAGCATTCGCCAATTCCGCCGCCACCGCCACCCGCGCATCATGCCAAGCTGCTGTGCGCGAAGCCAATTGGCTGCGCGCGGCTTCTTGCTGGCGCGCCAAACCGCCGAACAAATCCAGCTCCCAACTGGATTGCACATCAAAGGAATATTGGTTGCGGATGGACGGCGCTTGTCCGAACGAAAACGACGAATGGGAGGCGTTTAACCCCGCGTCCAAACTCGGCAAAAATTGCGAATCGGTACCGACCAAGCTAGAGCGCGACTGTTCAATACGCGCCTTGGCATTGGCAACACTGGCGCTTTCCGCTTGCGCCGCCGCCAATAAACGGCTTAACACCGGATCGTGGAATTGCTCCCACCACTGCGCCAATTCGGTCAATTTACCTTGATGCGCTAGTGCTGGCGGTGGTGCTTGCCATTGCTTTTCAGTCGGCGGCGTGGGCGCTTGGTATTCCGGGCCGACGGTAGTCAACCAGCCGCTTTGGATACCGCAACCGGACAGCAGCAAAGGCAAAGCGATTAATAATGCTTGCGTGGGCAACGCTTTTCTGCCTTTATGCCCTTTGGGTACACCATTTCCACGTATGGTTGGTGGGCAAAACCGCGCTGCCCACCCTACATTTTTGGGTCTATTCATGCTTAAGCTCCAATACGGCGTTGTGCTTCACTGTCAATAATGGCGATGGCGTAAGCCGCTAGCCGATCTGCCAAAATGTCGATGTCTTCGGGGGTTGCCAACAAATGCGGGGCAATGCTATCGACGATGTCTTGCCCGACATAAAAATGCACCGCCATGCCGATGATGGAAAACGTCAGCCGTTGCAAATCGTCATCGACTTCCGCCAAACCAAAACGCTGTTTCAGCATCAGCACCAAAGCTTCGTGTTGGGGTTTTATTTCCGCATCAATCTCTTCCTGCCACACGCCCGTCGGTTCAATCATTTCCCGAAAGCGCAATTTCATCGCCAAACGCAATTCCTCGCCTTTTTTTAACGGCTCCAAAAACTCGCGGAAAAACAAGCGCAACGCTTCCGGCAACGGTAGTTTGGCGAAGGTTTCAAAATTGGAATGGCAAGGCGCATCGCACATCGGTTCGGTATAAGCCGCCCGATACAACCCCGCTTTATCGCCAAAGTAATAACGGATCGCAGAAATATTCGCCCCCGCCAATTCGCAAATACTGCGCGTGGTTGCGGCTTCAAAACCTTTTTCTGCGAAGATTTTTAACGCCGCCATCACCAAGCAAGTGCGGGCGTTTGGGGTGTCTGGCGTGTCGGGGGATTTGGTCATGGCTGTGGTTGGGTGTAGGCGTGGAAAAATTAAATCAAACGATTGATTGTGATTATTTCAATCAAACGATTGATTGTCAATTTTTTCAAGCAATTTTGCCTCAGCCTAAAATTTAGGCTCAATATGTGTTGAGGCCTTTTGCTAAAAAAGCCGGATGGGAATTTCAATAGACATTGTTGAAATGAGTATGAGCGCTAAGTGTGCCGATGCTTGTCTCAATGATTGTGTGGCGCACAGGCTATTTCTAAAACATAAACTGCTGTCAGTGGCGCGGACGGTTAAACTGGGCTAAAAAATGGGAACATTATTGTTTGCCATTTTTTGTTTAGGCTGGAATACGCTGTGGACTCGTTTGGCATCGGAGGTTTTTTCACCCGCTTTCACAATGGCACCCATAGAGTCATATTCGATCAGGTCGCTGGTGTGTGTAGTATTGCCTTGCCGGACAATCGCGCCATCAATCAACACCAACAGATTTTTCTTGGGGTAATACTCGCCTGTTAAGGCTTCTCCGGTGATGTTGTCTGCACCTGGATTGGGCATTTGCCTAAATTTCGCCTTCTTTCCGGTAAACACCAATCTATCCACTTCGCCTTCCACAAAATGGATTACCAGATTGTCCGAAAGGATATTAATGCTGCCTTGGGTGGAAATGACATTGCCCGTGTAAGTGCTGGTGGCACTAACATCATCGTAGGTTGCGGTGTTGGAGTCGATGGTGATGGGCTGGTCGGCATCGCTCGCCAATGCCAATGGCTCCGTCCAATAGCTGTCCGCTAACACTATCCAGAGACAGCTTTTTATTAGTTGGTTTAGTTTCATATACCCTTCAATTTTGGAAGCGGTTCCGCATGGATAGGTTTGTACCCGTTCCCAAGCCCTTCTTAACCTAATGGCAGTGAAACTAGAGCTTGGGAGCAGTCAAGGCCATCATTTTTTATTTATTCCGTCACTTAATTCTCCCATAGGGTCTTCGTCTCCCGACAAGTACATGTTTTTGAAAAACACATAACGGTCTTTTGTTGCCGCTTCATCGACGATTTTATCCATCGGCAGCATATCGGAACGCTTATCGACCACATCGACCATACTGATTGTCCCTAAGCCCATGAATTGCAGAGGATTGGCTGTCATGTCAACCGCAGTACCGGCAAGGCCTCTGGTTGAGCTGGGGCCAAAAATCGGCAGCACTAAATAAGACCCTTTGCCCACGCCCCATGAACCTAAGGTTTTATCGAAATTTTCCTCGTGTTTGGGCAGGTCTATTCGGCTTGCCACATCAAACAAACCTGCTACCCCTGCGGTGGTATTGACCACCAGCCTGGCACTATCGGAACCTGCTTGGGCAAGTTTCCCTTGTAAGGTTGAATTGACAATGACGCTTATATCGTCAATGTTGCTAAAAAAATTCGTTACGCCTTGGTTGGCAAAATCGGGCATGATCCAGTCGTAACCTTTCGCCACTGGTTTCAGGACATAGCCATCGACGACTTGGTTAAACGAGTAGACTTTTCTGTTCCAGCGTTCATAAGGGTCCCTAGCGTCGGCGTTCGGGGTCGGGGCTGAAGCGCAAGCGCTCAATAAAACTAGTGTGCTGGCGGCAATGCAGGTAGGGGAGTTGTTAAATTTCATGGCCTTGACCTTTAAGTAATCGTTTAGAAAAAACTACGCAGGTGATTGTGCGCATAGGGCGAAGATGCCCTTGGCAAGCATTTTACGGACTGGCCTAGATTCAACAACGGTACTGGGGCGGGTATAAAAATCCGCCTTAAGGCGGAGTGGCATCACATCTTAGGGCGGAAGTAAAGGCAAGGGTTTTACGTTATATTGATAGCATGAAAAAATTTCTCACCATCTATCGCCCGGCCTTTACCCAACGTTTTTGGTTTAAGCTGACTATCGTCTATACAGTATGTGCCGTATTTGGCATTAAATCGCTGATGTCGGCTTTTGACATCATGATCCATTACCGGCATTTTAGCGAGGCGATGCAGCCTGCCGCTTTATTGGCAACAGTGACCGAACGCATCAAACCCTTAAGGCGACTGATAGAAATCGGGGTGTTGGCTAGCCAAGATATTGCTGATGCCCCTGAGATTATTGATGACTTGATGATGAGGGAAAATTTGGACGACAATTCCGTAGCCGACCACATCCGTGTGTCCAGTGACCCAACGGCAAGTTTTGTCGTGTTTGATGACCATGACCATCCTATTACACAACGCATGGACAGTGCCGACGAAAGCATCATCACCCTATTAACGGCACATCGGGCCGCTGTTGCTGGCGGCGAAGCCTTTGTCCCTGAACATTTGCCCCATTCTGTATATATCAATATCCCGCTGAGTTCCCGTGATCCGACCTCAAAAGGGCGTGTAGCCCTAATCGTTACCGCAAAATTCAGCCTCGCCAAGAAATTCAACAGTGATGAAGATTGGATTTCGGCACTCATACCCTATGTCATCACTCTCTGTATTGTGCTGAGCGGGTACTTGGCCTCAATAAATCTGGTGCGGCGCTTACGGCATATCACCTCAGTCAGTAGTGCTTGGCGTGAAGGGGATTTGGATCGGCGCATTATGGATAGCGAGGCCGACGAATTATCTGAGCATAGCCAGCACTTAAATAAGATGGCGGGGCAGTTGAAGGAATTGCTAGGCTTGAAACAAGAGGCGGCGATCCAAGACGAGCGCACCCGTATGGCGAGGGAGTTACATGATACTGTCAAACAAAACCTGTTCGCGCTGTCGCTGCAACTGGCAGCCATTAACGCCAAAGCACCGGATTTAGGCGAAGCCAAACAAAACCTCCTTGAATCAAGGTCTATTTTGAAACAGGCGCAAGAACAGTTGGTAGGGGTCATTTCGGAATTGCGGATGATCGGCCCGCAACAGGAGGGTACTGCGATGAACCTAAAAATTTTATGCGAAAACCTCGAACGCAAATTTAATGTGCGTATTCCCTGTATCGTTGCGCCGGATTTAAGGCTGCCGGACAGCCAGTTTTTTGTACTCAGCCGCGTGGTTCAAGAAAGCGTCACCAACGCCATACGGCACGGCAATGCAACGCAGGTTTTTATCCATTTAGCCCAGTCTGCAAGCCATTTTGAGTTGCTGATAAAAGATGATGGCAGAGGCTTCAAGCCAACGCAGCCCACTTTGGGATCGGGCATCGTATCCATGCGCGAGCGTGCCGCCTCGCTTCCCGCCGGCACATTTTCCATCGAAACCTCAGAAAATCTAGGGACGGCGATTGCAATGACTTGGGAGGGAAAACGACAATGACACATTATTTAGAATCACCTAATCCGGAACCTTTTATCACCCTGATTGCTGCTGACGACCACGGCGTGGTTTGTCGCGGCCTGACTGCTTTATTGTCATCTGCACCGGATATTAAAATGCTGGCGACCACCGCTAGTGGCAGGGAAGCCGTTGAGTTATCGGCAGTGCTGTTGCCCAATGTGGTTTTGATGGACATCGTCATGCCGGATATGGATGGTATTGAAGCCACCAAGTGCATCAAAAAATTAAGTCCCCGCACCCATATCGTGATTCTCACGTCGCTTGAAACCGAGCAAACCGTGGTTGAGGCCACTCAGGCGGGCGCATTGTCCTATCTGTTGAAAGACACTGACCCGGATGAATTAGTGGCGGCCATCCGCGCGGCCGGACGCGGCGAAAGCACCTTAAGCCCGCGCATTGCCACTTTGTTAATGGGCGCGATGTCGCGCCGCCGCAGTGACCGCGCCCTGCATGACGCGCTCAGTGACCGCGAAATGCAGGTTTTGTTGTTGCTGGCCCAAGGGCTTGCCAATCTGCTGATTGCCGAGAAGCTCGGCATTGGCGAAAAAACAGTGAAATCCCATGTCAGCAATATTTTGTCCAAGCTGTATTTGACCGACCGCACCCAAGCCACCGCCTATGCGTGGCGGCATCGTTTGTTAACGTAAGCAACGGCGAATCGGTGGGTAATAGGATAGCCCTAAAAATTGTTAAGAGATTGATCTGCTTGGCTGTTGATTTAATAGAACTTTGTAAGACAAGGGAAATCTTGTCAGACACGCTAGGCGAGAGCGCTTTCCTCTGATTAAAACTCAACCGAATAAAATTTAGGAAAAATTACCGACAAAAACCCTTGTGTTTTTAAATGCGAATCATTATCATTTAATGCAAGCGATGATTGACCTCTCGCCCACAATCGTCTGGCGTATGAATCAAGGTGCGTCAGACTTTTTTTGTGATGACGTATTGATCGGTGATTTTATGCAACAACAATCCCCCGCTTCTGGGCAAGATGGTTTGGCGCTGCTGCATGCGGCGACGTGTCTTGCCATGACCGACTTTATCAACGGTCACCATTGCCCCACGCTGGCGCACCGGATCGTCCAGCAATTGCATTTATTGATTAGCCATCCGGAATTGGCGGAAACCGCCTCCAGCCGTGATACCTATCTGTTATTGCTCGACCATTGGCAGAAAATTACCGCGCAGTTGTTAGATCAACAAAAAGCACGGGTACGGACGGCTAAATTCCATTAACGTTTCCAGCCGCAACTATGAAAAATACCACTAACAACTTACCCAGTATCGTTATTCTGGAGCAAGAAAATGCGCCAGGCCGCCGACGCGTCAGCAGCGGCGAATTGTTCGGCAATCAGCAAGAGCTGGTCATCGAACACAATAATGAAGAATACCGTTTGCGAATTACCAGCAACGGCAAATTGATCTTAACCAAATAGCACCCCGCAAGCCACCCAGCCCCCAGCTCTATCGAGCCAGGCCGCCAGGCAGCCAGCCACGCTACCATGCAATCATGAGAGATGGCGATGTCCAGACCTGCCTTAAAAATCGTGCCGTTTCCGGTGCAGACCGAAACGCTGAACCCCTGCCGTCCTGTGTTGACGGTTGTCCCAGCGCGTCCGCTGCTGAATTCCGCGCCACCCAAAGGTTCGGCAATTCGCCGTCAGGGTGGTTATGCGTTGGCGATTGCGGCGACCATTGCTTTGCATGGTCTATGGCTTAGCAACGCGATCTACAGTGATGCAGAACCGCCAGCCCAAAAACCGACCGTGCTGACGGTGTCTTGGCTGCCAGCACCAGTGGCGCAAGTTGCACCCAGCCCAAAGCCGGATGTGAAAACGCCACCTAAACCACAATCTAAGTCCAAAGCGCAGGCTAAAACGCTTCCCAAGCCCTTAGCAAAACCAGCCAAAAACTTGATTGCCAGCCGTCAAGCAAACCGTTCCGTAGCAGCACCCAGTCTGTTGCCCTCTTTGCCGCGCTTTGAACCTAAGCCAGTCAGCACTACGGCGCAAGTTGCACCGTCAAGCGCGCCTGCCGCGCCAGTTGCCGCCGAACCCGTCACTTTGCCGCATCTAAACGCCGATTATCTGCATAACCCCGCGCCCGATTACCCGCCCGAATCCCGCGAACAAGGCGAACAAGGCCGCGTGTTGGTGCGCGCCAAAATCAGCACCGACGGTAAAGTCGAGCAAGTGGTGTTGCGTAAAAGCAGTGGCTATCAACGCTTAGACGAAGCCGCGCTAAGCAGCGTCAAGCAGTGGCGGTTTGTGCCTGCCCAGCAAGGCGCGGTACAAGTAGCGGCTTGGGTGGTCGTGCCCGTCGCCTTTTATTTGGAGGGATAAGTATGGATTTACAGCATTTTTTCGCCCAAAGCGATGGCGTGGGCAAAGCCTTATTTGCTTTGTTGTTGGCGATGTCGATGGCGAGCTGGTTTTTTATCCTCGTCAAAGCTTGGCAAGGCCGGATCAACCATCACCGCAGCCAACGCTTTTTGGCGCATTTTTGGGCGGCGGCTTCGTTGGACGATGTCGCCAAGCACTTGTCACAAACCCGCGCCCATGAGCCTTTCGCGCTGCTGACTTTCCACGCCATCCAATCTGCCCGGCATCATGCCAACCACGCCGCGCAGCGTTTGCACGAAGCCGGATCGGCGGCGGAATTTCTCACTCGCGCCATGCGCCGCGTCATCGACGAAGAAACCGCCAAGCTGGAATGGGGTTTGACGGCATTGGCTTCTATCGCCAGCACCGCGCCGTTTGTCGGCCTGTTCGGCACCGTTTGGGGCGTTTACCACGCGCTGATCGGTATCGGCAAAGGCGGACAAGGCACGTTAGACCAAATCGCCGGGCCGGTCGGCGAAGCCTTGATTATGACCGGCTTGGGTTTGGCTGTCGCCATCCCTGCCGTGTTGGCCTACAACGATTGCTCGCGCAGCAATCGCCTGACCTTGGCAAAACTCGACACCTTTGCCCATGATCTGTTTGCATTCTTAACCACAGGCGCTACCGTGCCGCAGCAATCGGCAGGTGAGTGATGGCATTCGGTGGCTTTGACCAAAACAAAAACACGCATCCGGTGGCGGAAATCAACATGGTACCGTTGATCGACGTGATGTTGGTGCTGTTAATCATCTTCATGATCGCCGCGCCGTTGATGACGCACACCGTAAAAATCGACTTACCGAAAACCAACGGCGCGGCGCAACCCGAACCACCGGAAGCGATTAACGTCAGCATCAACAGCAGCCAGCAATTGTTTTGGAATGACGCGCCCGTATCACGTCCTGAATTCCAACAACGCCTAAGGCAAATCGCCACCCAAACGCCCGCACCGGAAGTGCATATCCGCGCCGACCAAACCGTACCGTACCGTTTGTTGGCGGAAACCTTGGCTGATGCGGCAGAAGCGGGGGTTAGCCGGATGGGTTTTGTTGCCGCACCCAACACAGACAAATAAGCAAAAGCTGCTTTTTAATAGCAACAGAAGGGCAGGGCCAAAATATGAATAGACTCAAAATACAACAAAACCTTAATAAATACTTAGATTTATCTAGCTTAATCGATTACTGGTTTTTTTTGGATGGCATTATCCATAGAGGATTGGTCGGTAGCCTTTCATCAGAAGGGGCATTTTTGGAGCTGCCGGATACGTGGACTAAAAACTGTGAATGGTGCGACTTAACATCAGTGCAAATTTGCCGTCATGGCGAATGTCTTAATCTGGATTGTGAGATTGCTTATATCAATACCGATTGCAACAGTTTTTTCCCTATCGGCATTGGCTTGGTTTTTCAGGATACCGGCGTTATTAAAAACCAGCCTTAAATAAATATAATTTCAGCCACCCAGCATTTCCGCCAGGCAGCATTATTAAAACGCAAACCTGCGAGGAAATGATGAATAACTCAACAACCCCTATAAAATTGCAAATAGGGATATTCGTTGCACTGGGTATGGCTTTAGTTGGTGAGGTCTATGCTACTGAACCGAGTGCAGCCGATAACGGCGAGGCGGAAGCCGTTTTGGAAGATGTTAAAGTCCAAGCCGCCAGCGTAAAGCCTAAGAAACCCAACAGTTATGTCGCCAAAACGGCAAACGCAACCACCAAAACCGACACGCCTTTGCTGGAAACGCCGCAATCGGTTTCGGTTGTAACCAACGCCCAGATGGAAGCGCAAAATGTCAGCACGATGGCGGAAGCCTTGCGTTACACCCCCGGTGTGCAAAGCGAAACCTTTGGTTTTGAACCGCGCTTTACATGGATACGGATGCGCGGTTTCGATGCGACTACCTCCGGGTTGTACCGTGACGGCTTAAAACTCATCAACCCCGGTTTTGCCATCGGCTACAGCTTAGAGCCATACGGCGCAGAACGTGTGGAAGTGCCGCGCGGCCCAGCTTCGGTGTTGTACGGGCAAGCCAGTGCTGGCGGTTTGGTCAATTATGTCTCCAAACGCCCGACTTTCGACCCATTCCGCGAAATCAAATTTGAAGCAGGTAGCTTTGATCGTTTGCAAGGTGAATGGGATTTCTCAGGGGCAGTTAATTCAGAAAAAACCTTGGCCTACCGTTTGACCGGACTGGTACGCGACAGCGATACACAAGTCGATTATGTACCCGACAACCGCATCTATGTCGCTCCAGCTTTAACATGGAAACCTAGCGATAACACCACGGTGACGTTTTTGTCGCATTACCAAAAAGATAAAACGCGGGCTTCGCAGCGTTATCCCATAGAAGGCACGTTAAAAGCCAATCCTAACGGCAGCATCCCAACCAACCGCTTCAACGGCGAGCCCAATGTTGATACCTATCAGCGCGAAGAATTTGCTTTGGGTTATTTGCTGGAACACCACTTAAACCAAGTGGTGAGCTTCCGGCAAAATGCGCGTTATTACAATAATGATGTCGATGACCGCACCGTTTACCCAACTGCATTGCTTGCCGACCAACGCACAGTCAGCCGCGCGTTGTATGAAAGTTTCGGCAAAGTAGAAGGTTTTAACCTTGATAACCAAGCCCAATTCAAATTCGCCACGGGTAGTGTGCGGCATACGGTGTTATCGGGCATCGACTTCCAGCATGTTGATTCCCATTCCTTACAAACGTTTGGCAGCGCACCTAGCTTAGACATTTTCAATCCGATCTATGGCGCGACAGTTGCTGCCGCACCCGTTTTTAAAAATGCCGAAGTCGTCCAAGACCAAACGGGCTTGTATTTGCAAGACCAAGTGAATGTCGATAAAAACTGGCGGGTGATGTTGGGTGGGCGTTATGACATGGCGGAAAACCAAGCCACTAATCGCCTGAACGGCAAAGTAACCACACAAAGCGATGACCAAGCCACCGGACGTGCAGGCTTGGTTTATGCCGCTGATAATGGTCTCGCACCTTATTTCAGCTACGCGCAATCTTTCTTGCCGTCTATTGGTACTGATGTCAACGGCAATACCTTCAAACCGGAAACAGGCGAGCAGTATGAATTCGGCGTTAAATACCAACCCAAAAATGTCGATAGTTTCATCACCTTGGCCTATTTCGATTTGACCCGCGACAACTTTTTAACCACCGATCCCACCACTTTTAATGATGTCCAACGCGGTCAGGCCCATTCCAGTGGTGTGGAACTGGAAGGTCTTGCCAGCTTGGGCAATGGTTTGAATTTGACAGGCAGCTACACCTACATGGAAGCGGAAGTGACCAAAAGCTCGTTTGCCGACGAAGTTGGCGAACCGTTGGAATACGCACCCGACCACAAAGCCACACTCTGGGCGGATTACACCATCCCGACAGGCGTTGCCAAAGGCTTTGGTCTTGGCGGCGGCACACGTTATATCGGCAATTCTTACGGCAGCAGTTTTGGCGCGCGTAACACCATTAAAGTGCCTGATGTGGTGTTGTTCGATGCCGCCGTGCATTACAACTTCAAGCCGTTTACCTTTGCCGTCAATTTGCAAAACGCTTTAGATGAAGAATACGTCGCCACTGCTTTCACTAGCGGCGGCGAGTTTGTCACCTTCGGGCCACGGCGTGTAGTGACGGGTTCGATTAAGTACAATTTCTGATGTTGTCGCTTAAACACTGGGCTTGCATCCACAAATGGACTAGCCTGATTTGCACGCTATTCATGCTGTTGTTATGCCTGACAGGTTTGCCGCTGATTTTTGCCGATGAAATCGACCAAGCCCTCGGCAGGCGCGTGAGTCCGCCGGACAGACCGGAAACGCAGGCGCGTGTCAGTGTCGATACGATTGTCTCGGCAGCCCAGCGTTTGCGGCCTAAGGATGCCGTGCAATTTTTAAGTACCGATGCTGACGAAAAGGATGTGTGGTTTGTCCGCATGGGCAAAACCGTGGCGGCGAATGAAGCGAGCGCGTTTTATAGCTTTGATGCCCGAACTGGCGCGTTACTGGGCGAGTACCCGCTGGATACCGGACTGATGAATATTATCCTCAGACTGCACGTTGATTTGTTCGCCGGACTGTGGGGAACGTTATTTTTAGGTTTGATGGGGGTGTTGTTAATGGTCTCGTTGGTATCTGGCGTGGTTTTGTATGCGCCCTTTATGCGGAAACTGGCTTTTGGTACGGTGCGTTATCGGCAATCGTCGCGCTTGCTTTGGTTGGATTGGCATAATTTGATCGGCATCGTGAGCTTGATTTGGTTCTTGGTGGTGGGCTTTACGGGCGTGGTTAACACTTTGGCAACGCCGATATTCAGCCAATGGCAAAACGAGCAACTGGCACAGATGCTTCAAGCCTATCAAGTCCCACCAGCTTCAAGCGCACAGGTTTCGGTGCAAACCGTAGTATTGGCTGCCAACACGGTGGATGCCGACAAAACCCTCAGTTTTTTGGCGTTCCCAGGTAACTCGTTTGCCGGAAAATCACATTTTGTCGCTTATTTGCAAGGTTCAACGCCATTAACCTCGAAACTACTGACCCCGGTATTGATTGACGCGCATACAGGCCGCGCCGTGGCGACTGCGGAATTGCCCGCCTATGTCACAGCATTGTTAATTTCCAAACCGCTGCATTTTGGCGATTATGGTGGTTTGCCCTTAAAAATCATTTGGGCATTACTGGATGCTTTAGCGATTTGGTTGCTGGTCAGTGGCTTGGTGTTATGGTGGAAAAAACGCAAACTGCCGTATGCCGAGCGAATGGCAAGCCGATTTGGCAAGCCAGATCAGTGCAGCTTATGAAAACTCAATCGCCCCTAGTAAAACTGTGGGCAATGCCAATAGCACTGGCTTTGCTCAGTACAGGCGGCCTCATCAGCGCCTTGCTTGGTGATGGCTTTGCTGATGCCCTATCTTGGCTGGCATTGTCTGTACCGATTATGGTTTGTATCCGATGTGTTTTAAAAACACACTAAGTTGATTGCTTTTGACCAGCCACCTAGCACTTCGCCAGGCAGCCTTACTGTGGCTAAAATGAGGTTTTGGCGATGGCTATTCTGTACAAAAATAACGAGCTGACAGCCATTGTTAGCTTTTTACAACTGTGTTTACCCTTAGTAGCCTTGGCTGCAGAACCTGTGGACGAGGCCATTTTACCGACGGTGACGGTAAAAGCTAAACCCAGTGCCAAACCAGAGGAAGAAAGCGGCACTGTTGCTGAAAGCAGCAGTGCCACCAAAACTGACACACCCTTACTGGAAACTCCGCAATCGATCAGCGTCATCAACCAAGATGAATTCGTAGTGCGTGCGGCACAGAGCATCACCCAAGCCGTGGCGTATACGCCGGGCGTGGTCAGCGGCATGTTTGGCCCCAGCACCCGCGATGATTATTTCAATCTGCGCGGCTTTGAAGGCACGCAATATCTGGATGGCACCCGGCTGATGAGTGCCAGCAGCAGTTACGCCCAGTTGCGGGTTGACCCTTATGGCCTGGAGCGCATCGAAGTGCTGCGCGGGCCGTCGTCGGTGCTGTACGGGCAAAACCCGCCCGGAGGCTTGGTTAATATGGTCAGCAAACGCCCGACCGAACAGCCGTTCCATGAAGTACAGTTGTTGGGCGGCAGTTTTGACCGGGTGCAAGGCAGTTTTGATTTCGCAGGCCCTGTCGATGGTCGCGACGATTTGCTGTACCGCTTGGTGGGTTTGGGCAGGGGCAGCGATACGCAGGTGGATTTTGTCGAAGATGACCGCTATTACATCGCGCCCAGTTTTACCTGGAAGCCGGATGAGAAGACCTCATTAACATTGTTAAGCCATTACCAAAAGGATGAAACCGGCAATGCCATGCAGTTTTTGCCGTATGAAGGCACGGTGTTGCCCAACCCAAACGGTAAGATTCCCAGCAACCGTTTTTTGGGAGAGCCTAATTTTGATAGCTACCAGCGCGAACAGTTTGCCGTCGGTTATGCTTTGGAACACCAGTTCAATTCCGCTATCAAGGCGCGGCAAAACCTGCGCTATGCCGACATCAGCAGCACTTATCACGGCATTTATCCCGATTATTATTATGGCTTTGATTATGATGCGGGTCGTCTCATTCCGGGCGGCAGTTTCGTCAATAGCGGGATGAGCGCCATCAACCGCTATGGCGCGGCTTATCAAGACCAAGCGCAAACCTTCACGCTGGACAACCAGCTGCAAGCCGACATGAATACCGGTAGCTTGCGGCATACCGTATTGACGGGCTTGGATTTCCGCCACTTTACCGCACAGCGGCGGCGCGGATTCACCGATTTTGAAGTGCCGGAACTGGTTTTGGATATTTATAACCCACAGTACGGCAATGCTTTTGAAGTGCCTGCATTGACCAGTAAAAGCCGCCAGCAACAAGACCAGATTGGCCTATACGGACAAGACCAAATCCGGCTAGGGCGATGGTTGGCGACCTTGGGCGTCCGCTACGATTGGGCGACAGCGACAACAGTCAATAACGGCAAGTCCGCAACACCGCAAGATGACCAAGCCTTCACTTACCGCACCGGCTTAAGTTATCTCTTCGATGTAGGCGTAGCGCCTTATTACAGTTATTCCGAATCATTTGAGCCAGCGGCGGGTACGGATTTTGACGGCGCAACCTTTAAGCCTACTACTGGGCAGCAGCACGAAGTCGGCGTGAAATACCAACCGCCCGGTTATAACGCGCTGTTGACTGCCGCATGGTTTCATCTGACCCAGCAAAATGTACTGACCAACGACCCCGAACCCAGCCATGCCGGTTACAGCCTTCAAACCGGCGAGGTGCGTTCTCAAGGTCTGGAATTGGAGGGCAAGGCTCACTTCGGCATCGGCTTAGATGCGGTCGCTTCGTACACCTACACCGATACGAAAGTGACGCAATCCACGATTACCTCGGAATTAGGCAACAGGCTGACTTATACGCCTGCACATCAAGCCGGACTGTGGCTCGATTACACGCAGCCGCGCGGGCAATTCGCTGGCCTGGGTTTGGGCGGTGGCTTACGCTATGCCGACGGTAATTACGGCGACCTGAGCAATAGCCAAAAAACGCCCTCATACGTTTTAGTGGATGCGTCGGTGCATTATGATTTGGGCAAGTTGGACAGCCGTTTGCACGGTCTGCGCTTGGGCGTGAATATGAACAATTTGCTCGATAAGGATTATTTTACGACCTGTTACGGCGGCAACTGTTTTTACGGCGATCGCCGCACGTTGTTGGCGAGCTTGCGTTATAGTTGGTGAGAATTCGTCACAATATCGCTTCCTGATTGCGAATAGATGCTGCAATCTGAGGAGTAAAAAATCATGTTTTTTACTCCTCAGTAGCTAACTTATTAATTAAGACGCGTTGAGGGATTCACCAAAGTCAAAACCGGGCTTTGCGCTTTTTTGTTGTTTCCCGCCCGAATATTTTGCGCGGCTTCCGCCAATGTATCAGCCATGCCTAAAAAATCGGCAACATCGAAACGCATCGACATGTTCATAAAATGCCAATGCACAATGCCGCAGTCTCTGCAGATTAAGGCTTTGCTGTATTCGGTGGCGGATGAGTACAGGGTTTTTTGCTCATGGCACTACTCTTATCAAAAATGAGGTTTACGCCGCTTTATGAAGGTTGTGGTGGATGGGTTTCTGAAAATAATTTGGCTTTTGCCTGCGTCAGGAACATCTTCCAAACGATTTGCTTTGAATCTAAGTCTAGGCAGCGGAAATCGGTGGCATGGAGTTGGCCTTTTGCGACCAACACAGCCAATACCTCCGGTGCAATTGCCAGCTTGACGGTTAAACGGGGGCGAAAAAAGGGCAGGATGTTTTTCACGGCAGTAAAAAGTGTTGGTTATTTTTTATAAATGATAATGATTCTTATTTGCAAAGTAAAGTTTTTCCTTCCGATGAAATTTCTGTTGTTCAACTTGTTTCGAGTCCATTCCTAAGCAAAAACTTAAGGCTTGACAGCGCTGGTTATTTTATTAAAATGAGAATCATTATCATTTACTGGGGTGTCGCTTGTCGACAACCGCTAAAATTATAAAAACCATAGCCACCCAGCATTTCCCCGCCAGGCAGCCATTTTGTACTACGTAAAACCTGAGGGGAAATCATGAACAATACAAGCAAGCAAAAAGCCAAATGGCGGTTCGGGGCGTTGATGCCGCTGGGGGCGGTTTTAAGTGGTGTGGTTATGGCGGGCGAGCCTGCTCCAAGCCTTCATGCCGATAGCGAAACCGTTTTGGAAGATGTCAAAGTAAAGGCCGCACAAACGCCAAAGCCTAAGCGTTTTAAGGCCGAAACCTCGACAACAGGTGGCAAAACCGAAATGGCGATCCGCGATATTCCGCAGTCGGTCAGTGTGGTGACCAAAGAGCTGATCCAATCGCAAAATGCGTTTAATTTGCGCGATGCCTTAAAAAACGTCAGCGGTTTGACGATTGCCGCTGGTGAAGGCGGACGCACGGGCGATTCCATCACTTTGCGCGGGTTTGCTGCGAATACGGACAATTATCTCGATGGCGTGAAAGAAAACGGGCAATACAACCGTGACACTTTTTTCATCGACAAGGCCGAAGTGCTGAAAGGCGCGTCGTCGATTTTGTTCGGACGCGGCGCGACGGGCGGGGTGATTAACCAAGTTGCCAAAAAACCCACGGGCAAAACCGGCGTGACCGGCAGTTTCACCTACGGTTCTTATGATTTTAAACGCACGACGATTGATGCCGAATCAGCCTACCAAAACTTGTCGGCACGCTTGAATTTCCTGTTTCAAGATAGCGGATCGTTCCGCGATTACAACAACACCGAACGGCTAGGCTTTGCGCCGTCGTTCCGGCTGAAAGTCGATGACGACACCAGTGTCGATTTAAGTTTGCTGCATCAGGAAGAGCAGGGCGTGTTCGACTACGGTGTGCCGATATTCCGTGGTAAACCTGCCGATGTGCCGACCAACACGTATTACGGTTTTACCGATAACCGTTTGATGGAGACCGATACCAATGTCGCTACGGTGGCGTTAAACCATCGTTTTAATGACGATTTTTCGGTCAAAAACACCGTGCGGGTCGGGTCGTATGAACGCAATTACCTGACACATTTGTTCGGTACGGTGACCGATACCGGCGCGACATCGACGGTAGCGCGTAACCAAGCCTTGCGCCGCAATGAACAGGAAACGGTTTATAACCAAACCGATTTTGTATTTAAAAAGCCCTTGTTGGGTTTCAATAACACCTTTATGTTCGGCAGCGAATTTGGTTGGGAAAATTACGATTTCAAATCCAAAAACTCCACGGGCGTGAGCAGCATTTCGATTTTTAACCCTGTGCTGACATCCAGCAGCAGCGGCTTGGCGACCGATTTCAGCGGCACGTTGGCAACCGACCGTTATACCAAGGCGCAAACCTACGCCGGCTATGTCTTGGATCAGTTTGAAATTACTCCGGAATGGAAATTATTGGCGGGAACGCGCTACGACCAATTCGACGCCCAGCAATTCGACCGCATCGGCACTGACAGTTTCAGCCGCAGCGATAGCCAATGGAGTCCGCGGAGTGGTTTGGTCTGGCAGCCGGATAAGGCGCAATCGTATTATTTCAGCTATGGCACGTCGTTTAACCCGACTGCGGAAAGTTTGTCCATTTCCGCCGCCAACGCCAATTTGCCGCCCGAACAAAACCAAAATTTCGAAATTGGCGCGAAATACGATTTGTTCGGCGGTCGTTTGGCGGCAACAGCGGCCTTGTTCCGCTTGGAGAAAACCAATGCCCGTACCACCGATCCCAACGATTCGGCACTGAGCATTTTGGCGGGCGAACAGCGCACTGATGGTTTTGAGTTCGGCTTGGCGGGCGAAGTGTTGCCACGTTGGGATATGTCGATGACTTATGCGTATTTGGATGCTCAGATCACAAAATCGACCAGCACGGCAGTGGGCACGGTCAGCGGTTTGACCAAATCCTTCCAAGGCATGAACGCGACTAACGTACCGGAACACAGCGGCGTGGTTTGGAACAGCTACCACATCACACCCGAATGGGAAGTCGGCGGCGGCGTGTTTTACGCGTCCGACCGTTATGCTGATAGCGTCAACGAAGTCACTTTGCCCGCATACGCGCGATTGGATGCTGTCGTCGCTTATCACCAAAAACATTACGATGTGCAGATGAATGTGTTCAATTTGGCGGATACGGTTTATTACGAATCGGGGCAAACCCGCTCGGCGTTGCCGGGTGTGCCGTTGTCGGCGCAAGTGACGGTGAATGTGAAGTATTAACTGATGTTACGCAGACATTTTCTGCGGATTGGAACTAAAAAATAAGGTGTCGCTTCACGACGGATAGTTAATCGGGTTCTCGCACTCGACGGCGAGCTACTTTCTTTTGCGCCGCCAAAAGAAAGTATCCAAAGAAAAGGCGGCCCGGTTACCGCTTATGTCTTGCGCTCCCCGCATTTATCGGGGGGAGGCAGAATGGGCTTCCTGCCCTTTATGCCCTGTGGGTAATCTGCCTCCGTGCGGCATCCTTGCCGCACCCTTTATGCCCTTGGGTGCTTCGGGCTATTCCCGACAAATACTGCGGTGCTCGACGCGGCAAACGGGGAGCAAAAACACGTTACTACGTAACGTTAGTTCTTAAATTCTTAATGGCAATGAAGTTCTAGCTTCGGAACGATAATCCTTCCCTTCTCTAAATAACATTTATCAAGTGTCCTGTATGAGCAATACCTCTCCCACCACAACCCGCCCGCCGAAAACCCAAGGCGGTTATCTTTTCCTGCCTAAATCCCTCGCCCGTGGCACATTTTTAAAATGGTTGCGTCGAACCCATGCTTGGTTGGGTTTGTGGGGTGCGGTGCTGGGTTTGTTGTTTGGTGTGTCCGGCATTTTGCTGAATCATCGCGACATCCTGAAAATCCCCGCTGCCAAAATAGAACAGCATGAACTGCAATTGCCGCTACCAGAACCGCATCCCAGCGATCCTAAAGCCTTGGCGACGTGGTTAGGGCAAACTTTAAACATTGATGTCGAAAACGCAAAAATCCGCCGCGAACCCGCCAAAACCGTCGTTTGGAATAACGCCAATTTCCAACAGCCGCCGCAATGGCAAATTACCATCCGCAACCCTAAGCGCATGGTGCAGGCCGAATACTGGCAAGGCAATGCGTTTGTCACCGTCAAGAAAGGCGAGGGCAATTTTTTCGCGCTGCTGACCAATCTGCATAAAGGTTCGGGCATGGGCATCGGCTGGGTGTTGTTGGCAGATACGCTGGCGGGTAGTTTGGTGGTGCTGAGTTTGACCGGCACTTTGCTGTGGACGGGCTTGCACGGCAGGCGCATCGCCGCAGTCGGATTGGTGCTGACCTGCTTAAGCTTGGCTTTGTTTTTCACTTGGCAAGCGATAGGTGATTAACCATGCTGATCCAGATTCCCGAACTGCTCAGCCCGCAAGCTTTGCAACAATGCCAGGATTTGCTCGCCCATGCCGAATGGGTGGACGGGCGCGTCACCGCCGGAACGCAATCGGCGCAAGTGAAAAACAATTGGCAATTGCCGGAACAAAGCCGCGAATGCCAAGCCTTGCGCCCGATCATCGCCCAAGCCTTAAACCAAAATGCCTTGTTTTTGTCCGCCGCCTTGCCCAAACGCATCTTCCCGCCTTTGTTCAACCGCTACGAAGGTGCGCACAACACTTTCGGCAACCATATCGACAATGCCATCCGCGCTTGCCCAGTGACAGGGCAACGCATCCGTACTGATTTATCCGCCACGGTATTTCTAAGCGATCCGGACAGTTATGAAGGCGGCGAGTTGGTCATTGAAGACACTTACGGGCAACACGCGGTGAAATTGGCGGCGGGCGATATGCTGTTATATCCAAGTTCCAGCTTGCATCGCGTCGAAGCCGTCACTAAAGGTGCGAGGATAGCGGCGTTTTTTTGGTTGGAAAGTCTGGTGCGCGAAACCGAACGCCGCCGTTTGTTGTTTGACATGGATATGGCGATTTTGGAATTGCGCAGCAGTCAAGGCGATACCGCGCCCGCCGTCAGTTTGACGGGCTGTTACCATAATTTGTTGAGGATGTGGGCGGAGGTTTGATGGGGATAAAAATTAGCTTTGCCGATCGAGTTTGCGGTAGCCAATCGCTTCGCTTAAATGGTTAAGCGCTATTCCGTCTGAGCCTGCCAAATCGGCAATGGTGCGCGCCAATTTTAAAATGCGGTGGTAGGCGCGGTTAGATAATCCAAATTTATCCATCGCTTGTTCCAGTAATTGGTGACCTGGCTCGGATAAACCGCAAAACTGTTTCACTTCTTTTGCTGAAAGGGCGGCGTTGGCTTTGCCTGCGCGTGCCATGGCAATGTTGCGGGCGGCAATTACGCGTTGGCGGATGTGCGCGCTGCTTTCTTCGCCGTTGGGTGAGCCTTTGCGTAAAATTTCATGGCTGACGCGCGGCACTTCCAAATGCATGTCGATCCGATCCAACAACGGCCCGGAGATACGCGCCCGGTAGCGCATGACTTGCTCGGAGGTGCAATGGCAACGGCCTGAGGCGTCGCCTAGGTAACCGCAGGGGCAAGGGTTCATGGCGGCGATCAGTTGGAAACGGGCGGGAAAGTCGGTTTGGCGGGCGGCGCGGGAGATGGTGATATGGCCTGTTTCCAGTGGCTCGCGCAGAACTTCCAAGACTTTGCGGTCAAACTCCGGTAATTCATCTAAAAATAAGGTGCCGTTGTGTGCCAATGATATTTCGCCCGGGCGCGGGTTGCCGCCACCGCCCACCAATGCTGCCGCAGACGCGGTATGGTGCGGGGCGCGATAAGGGGGTTGCAACCAATTGGCAACATCCAAACCTTGGTCGCTGATCGAGGCGATTGCTGCTGTTTCCTGCGCTTGTTGTTCGGTCAATGCCGGTAAAATGCTGGGCATACGTGAGGCAATCATGGATTTGCCGGTGCCTGGTGGGCCTAGCATCAGCAAATTATGCGCGCCCGCTGCGGCAATTTCACAGGCTCGTTTGACGTGGTATTGCCCATGGACATCGGCAAAGTCCAACTCGTTTGCTGATTTAGGTGAATCTGGGCATTCGAAGGCGGTTTGGATGATTTGTTGCCCGCCCAAATGTGCGCAGACTTCCAGCAAGTGGCTGGCGGGGATAATTTCGATGCGCTTGACCAACGCCGCTTCGGCGAGATTTTGTTTGGGCAAGATCAGTTTCCTGCCGTGGTCGCGGGCTTGCAGGGCAATGGGCAACACGCCGATGATGGGGCGCAGTTCGCCGCTCAGCGATAATTCGCCAACACATTCGTAGTGGTCAAGCTGGTTGCAGGCGATCTGTCCTGATGCGGCAAGGATGCCTAAGGCGATGGCTAAATCGAAACGCCCGCCTTCTTTGGGCAAATCGGCAGGGGCAAGATTGACAGTGATGCGTTGTGCTGGAAATTCGAAGTGGGAATTGAGAATGGCACCACGGACGCGGTCTTTGCTTTCTTTGACAGCGGCTTCGGGCAAACCAACGATGGATAGCGCCGGCAAACCGTTAGCCACGTGGACTTCCACGGTGACCAACGGCGCGGCGATGCCGGAACGGCCTCGGCTGTAGAGTACGGCTAAGGACATGGCGCTTAAGCGGAACGCTTACAGTTCGACTTGTGGGTCGTTGAAGGTTTCAGGTTGTGGCGCAGCGGCCTGTTGCTCCATCAGCGCGACGCGTTTTTCCAAATCTTCCAATTTGCTGCGGGTTTTAGCCAGCACCAATTTTTGTACTTCGAATTCTTCACGGGTGACCAGGTCCAACTTAGCCAACGCGCTTTGCAGGATGGCATGGAAGTTTTTTTCCATGTCGTCTTTAAAGTGGTTAAGGCCTGGCGGAATGGCACCGGCTAAACGGTTGGCAATATCATCAATGGCTTTAGGGTCAAACATGGTGGCGATCTCTGGGTTGGGTTAGGTTAGAAAACGAATAGCGTACGGTGCTATTCGGCAGCCATAACAGGGGCTGGTGGCAAGGCGTGTTCGCGGCAAATCTTTTGTGCGTCGTTGTGGCTTAATGGCAGTTGCGTCAGGTTGCACAAATAATGGTTGTCTTGGATCAGAAAATTGATGCAGCTATGGCAAACACCAAAACTTTTGGCGTTGTTGGCTTTTTGCAATTCGCTGAGGATAAAGCCCAACGCTTCATCAATCTTGGTGAATTGCTGGGCGGCAAGGGCTTGCTCCGCCATTGCAAAAATATCAGAAGGCTTCAGTTCGTCCAATAAGCTGTTGCCTTCTGCTGATAAGCACAAATGAACCACGCGGCCATCATCGGCATCTTGGCTTTTGACCAGATAACCTTTGCGCTCCAGCACCTGTAGCGATTGCGATACTGTGCCTTTGGTCAGGCCCAAATATTCGGCAACCGCCGCCGGTGTGTCGCTGAATTGGTTGCAGGTCGCCAGATATTCCAATACTTGGATATGCACAGGCTGCAAGCCAATGGCAGCGTATTTTTTGCGCTCTTCCGAACGCAACAGGTTACTGATGCGTTCAATAAGCCTAAACGTGGTTAAATCTTGCATTTACAGTGAAAACGCCTTTTTGAAAAATTCCGGTTGCGCCAATGCCGCTTTGTGGATGTCGGTATTGTAGTAAACCGTGTCGAAGGTTTTGCTGGCACAATCGCTTTCCCTAAACGCAGGCAGCGGATTTTTGGCAGCGATGGTTGCGCTCCACCAGCCCGATGGGTAAATGCACTGCGGGAAAAACAAAGTTTGCTGGTGGCTTAGGCCGGATTTGCCCATCGCCGCGCGCATTTCGCCGATCAGTTTCATGTGCAACAGGGCTGATTCGCTTTGTTGTACCAGCATACCGTTTTCTGACAAGCAGTTAAAGCAATCGCGGTAAAAAGCTTCACCAAACAGGCCTTCAGCTGGGCCAACTGGGTCGGTGCTGTCAATAATGATAATATCCACGGAATTGGGCGCCGCGTCTTTCACCCATTTGATGCCGTCGATGAATTTCAGGTCGGCGCGCGGGTCGTTATTGGATTCGCACAATTCAGGGAAGTAAATTTCCGCCAAACGGGTGACGCGCTCGTCAATGTCGATTTGTACGGCGTGTTCAACGGTTGGGTGTTTCAAGACTTCTTTTAAGGTGCCGCAATCGCCGCCACCAATGATCCACACCCGTTTGGGGGCAGGATGGGTGAACAGGGCAGGGTGGCTCATCATTTCGTGGTAGAAGAAATTGTCGCGGGTGGACACCATGGTGCAACCGTCAATCACCATCAAATTGCCGAAGCCTTCCGTTTCGTAGATTTCCAAAAATTGGAAGGGCGATTGTTCTTCGTGCAGCTTTTGTTTAATTTTTAAAGAGAAAGCAGTTTCAGCACCGGGCAATTGCTCGGTGAACCATTGGGATGGATTCATTAGGTGGATTCCTGAAAAATAAACGGATGAGTAAGCACCCATTATATTAGAATTCGCCATCTTTTTGGCACAAATACCGAGTGAAACATGAATTTAACGGCTGAACACAACTGGACAATTGAACAATCCGCGCAACTTTACGCCATTGAAAATTGGGGCGACGGTTATTTTTCCATTAATGAAAACGGTCATGTTTGCGTCAAACCTAGCCACGACCAAGCGGCGACTTTAGATTTGTTTGAAATAGCCGAGTCTTTGAAAGATAAGCAATTATCGCTGCCGGTACTGGTGCGTTTTACCGATATTTTAAAAGACCGCGTCAACCGTCTGGACAAAGCCTTTCAAAAAGCCTGCACCAACATTGGCTACCAAGGCCGCTACACGCCCGTTTACCCCATTAAAGTCAACCAGCAACGGCAAGTGGTGGAAGGCATTTTGGCGGCGGACAATATTGGTTTGGAGGCTGGTAGCAAACCTGAGTTGCTGGCGATTATGGCCTTGTCCAAACAAGGCGTGGTGGTCTGCAATGGCTACAAAGACCGCGCCTATATCCGCTTGGCGCTGATTGGCCTGAAAATGGGCTTGAAGCTGTATTTGGTCATCGAAAAGCCGTTGGAACTGGAACTGATTATTGAAGAAGCCGCGCGTTTAAACATCAAACCCAGCTTGGGTTTGCGTGTGCGCCTGTCGAGCATCAGCGCCGGCAAATGGCAAAACAGCGGCGGCGAAAAATCCAAATTTGGCCTGCATGCTTACGAAGTGCTGCAACTCATCGAACGCCTGAAAGCAGCAGATATGCTCGATTGCCTAAAGCTGATGCATTTCCATATGGGTTCGCAAATTGCCAACATTCACGACATCAAAATTGCTCTGAAAGAAGCCGGACAATTCTATGTAGAACTGCACCGCTTGGGCGCGAAAATCGAAGTGGTCGATGCCGGTGGCGGTTTGGGCGTGGATTACGACGGTAGCCGCTCGCGCCGCGAATCGTCCATCAACTACAGCCTTGACGAATACGCGCACAACATTGTCCGCAGTTTTGCCGACATTTGCGCGGAAAAGCAGGTGCCGCAACCGGACATCATCACCGAATCCGGACGAGCCTTAACCGCTCACCACGCCGTACTCATCACCAACGTCACCGACATTGAATCCGTGTACAGCAGCGAAGCCGCCGCCCAGCCGCTGCCCGATAGCCACAATTTGGTCGAAGACTACCACGACGCATATTTTTCTTTATCTGAAGCGCGTGCCAAATTTGCCCGCGACAAACTCGGCATCAACGAATTGGCGCAAGCGGAAAACGACTACGCCATCATCTGCCAACAAATCCAAAACCAGCTTAATCCGAACATCCAAAGCGAAGCGGAGATTCTGCACGAATTGGACGAAAAACTGGCGGACAAGATTTTCTGTAATTTCTCGCTGTTCCAATCCTTGCCCGACATTTGGGGCATCGACCAAATCTTCCCCATCATGCCGATTCATCGACTCGACGAACAGCCCACGCGCCGCGCCGTCATCCAAGACTTAACCTGCGATTCCGACGGACGCATCGACCAATACATCGACGGGCAAAATCTGGAAAAAACCTTGCCCGTGCATCGCATCAGTAAAACCGACCATTATTTGATCGGCTTTTTTATGGTCGGCGCTTACCAAGAAATCTTAGGCGACATGCACAACCTGTTCGGCGACACCCATTCCATCAACATCAAAATCGACAACAACGGCTACCATTTCTACGACCTGCAAGAAGGTGAAGATGTCTCGGAATTATTAGACTACGTGCACATCAGCAGCGAAGAATTGAAAACCGCGTTCAGGGAAAAATTGGCGCACAGCGACTTGAGCGACGGGCAACGCCAGGAATATGAGCAGGAATTGGTAGCGGGGTTGAATGCTTATACTTATTTGGAGAAATAAATCTGCTGGCGCGAAGGTAAGCTCAGACTTTATTCCGTTATGCAATATATTAACGCCGATCCGGTCGCTCAATTGGATAGCATTTTTATTGATAACCTAGGAGAAGATTGGGGTGTTTTAAACTGCCCTGAAGAGGCCATTCTTTATGTTCCTAAAGGTACAGTGGAACAGCTTCTTCGGCAGATAAACAAACAAAAACGTTGGCCTTCGTTATATGAAACTGCCCAACAGCACAGCGAACAATGGGTCATTGACCTTACTGAATTTTTTCCCCATGAAGAGGAATTTATTGAGCTGCTTGTTGCATTGCTTTCAATGATGAAAACCGAACACGGCAAAGTTTGTTTGGCTCAAGATGCTGATCAGTGGCTTTGGGGATCAAACACAAACTATTTGCTGCCTTACACAATTGAATTAATAAGCCAAGTAAGGGAAGACATTAAAAGCGGCGATTTTGGTTCCGTTATTCCGACACTGGATCACGTTATTCAATCCCTTTCTGAAAAGATTCCAATTTAAATGCCATCTCTCTTTCTTGCTTGGTAGTTCCTGTTTAAGTACACCCCTAATACTTAGAAGTAAATGATGGCTGATCGGTTTGTATCGAAAGGTTACTTTTAAAGCAGGATTGATTAGTAAAATAGTTCTCTATTCACGTTTATCGCTGTTCCCCCCAATAATCCCGCCAATTTTCCTAGCTAAATTCCTAACCCCATGCTGGGTAACGGATTCGTGGTTGCCTTTTAGTTCTATATCGATACTGCCCACCAATTGCTGGGTTTTGACATTGATGACATGTACCAATAAATATGAAAACAAAAAGCTGGGTTTGCTGTGTTGCCCGACGATGACCCAATCGGCGTTCACGTCTTGGCCTAGTTTTGCCGCCAGATCATGGAAATGGAACAAATACCCTAAGCTGGGGTTGGCAGCGGCTTGGCTTTTCGGGTCGATGGCGACCAATTCATAAGCCGTTTGCGTTTGTTTTATCGCCGCTTCCAGCAACGGTTGGATGGAAGCGGTGCGTTGTTGTTCTTGCGGCGTGTTGGGTAGCGAGGTGATGTCGTTCAATTCAAAAGCCAAAACGGCGATGCGTGGGTTGGCGTAGGCGAGATTGCTGCACAGCAACCCGATCAGCACGCCTGTTGCCAGTAACAAAGTGCGGCTCATGGCTTTGCTCCGTTGGGGTGGTTTTGCAGTTGGTACAGGTTGGCGAAGTCGTCGGTGCTGAGGGCGGCAATCGTGTTCAAGTCGTCGTCGAGAATTTCGTACAGCACACCCGCTGGGCTGCGGATGCTAAAAAACACAATGGCATCGGTTTCGCCGCCGCCTTCGCGGTGTGGTTCGTCACTGGCGGGGCTGCAGGTGTATGTGCCTGCGGCACGGCATTCTTTCAGCGTGCCATCGGTTTTGTACAAACGGTGTTCGCCATCGATAACAAACGTGTGGTTCAGGGCTTTATGGCGATGCAGGACAATTTGCTGTTGCGCGGCAAATTTGAACAGCACATCAATGATGTGATTGCCGTCGTCAATATTGAGGATGAAATAGGAAAAATGCTCAAAACCGTTGAGGGTTTGCCAGCGGATACGGGGGTCGTCAAAGAGTGGGATAGTCATTACAGTGCCTCGTTTTATTGGGGATTTTCCGCCGCCGTGTGGGCGGGACGAGGCCAGTTTAGGGTTTTGCCGCGTTCGCGTAAGCCGATATTTGCCCTGATAACACGGGTAATTTGCCCGTGTGGTCAAGGTTAATCGGCAAAACGTAAATTGATGCGCGTGCCACCATGGGCGTTGGCGCGGCTGATGTGCAAGCTTGCGCCATGCAGTTCGCTGATTTCTTTAACGATGGCTAAGCCCAGGCCGCAGCCATCACCGCCGCTGCCGGCAATGCGGTAAAAGCGTTCGCAGATTTTTTCCATTTCCGCTTCCGGTATGCCGGGGCCGTCGTCTTCTATGCTTAAGCTGGGGTTGAGGTAACGGTTAAGTTGGACGCGGATGTTGCCGCCTTCGTTGCCGTAGGCAATGGCGTTGTCGAGCAAATTGCCGATCAGTTCGCCCAGCAAGATGGCATCGCCGTTGATGATAAGCGGCGCATCCGTTCCTTCCAGGCTGATGTCGATATTGCGTTGCAAGGCTTTGGGTACCCAGTCGATGCAGGTGTTTTTGGCAATTTCGCACAGATCAACCGGTTCTAGTGTGTGGCTGCCGTGCAGGGGTTCGGATTTTGCCAAGACCAGTAGTTGCGTGGTCAGGTGCGAAAGGCGGTCGGCGCAATTTTGGATTTGTTGCAGGGCAGGTTGCAGTGCGTTAAGGTCTTGTTCGCGCAGGGCGCGTTCGGCTTGAAGTTTCAGGCCCGCCAGCGGTGTGCGCAGTTGGTGCGCGGCATTGCTGATGAAGCGTTGTTGGGTGTCGATGGCCTGTTGGTGGTGGATGAGCAATTCGTTGATGGTGTCGGTCAGAGTGCGTACTTCCATAAAGACTTGCTGGTCGGGGATGGGGGTCAGGTCGCGCGAACGGCGTCCGGCAATTTTTTCTGCCAAATGGTGCAGTGGCTTTAGGCCGTGTTTTAAGCCAGATAACAAAAACAAGCTGACAACCAGCACCAAGCCAATTTGCGGGAGCAGGTCCGCCAGCAAAATATCGGTCATCATGGCGCGGCGTTTGTTGGTGGTTTCGGCAACGTGGATAAAAACGGTTTCCGTGCTGTTGGGCAGTTTAATCAGTGTCGAGACAACGCGTACCGGTTCGCCATAAAGCTGGTCATAAAAAAACACCGGATGCGACCAGTCGGTATCGCTGGCGAAAGGTTCGGGGACTTGTTTGTCACCGGCGATGACATCCCTTTCGGTGGAGATGATTTTGAAATAGGTTTTGTCGTCTTCATCCCATTTAAAAATTTCCAGTGCGGCAGGTGGCAGTTCGGCAATGACTTTGCCGTTTTGCACTTTGATTTCTTGGGTTAAGGAGTCGGCAGAGTCCAGCAGCCAGCGGTCATAGGCTTTGTCAACGTAATGCAGGGTGACAAAGTAGGAGAGCACGGCGTCGATCAGCACGAAGCCAATCAGCGGGATGACCAGACGGATCAGGATGCCGGTTTGCAGGCTTTTACGGTTGTGGGTTGGCAGGTTGTCCATGGGTTTCTTCCAGCAGATAGCCCAGGCCTCGCAAGGTGCGGATGGCGATGCCATAGGGTTCGATGCGTTTTCGTAGGCGGTGGATGTGGATTTCAATGGCATTGTCGGTCAGGCTTTCACCTTCGCTGGACAGTCGTTGTGACAGGCGATCCTTGGTGACCACTTTGCCGGCTTGCATCAGCAACACTTCCAAAACCCCGTATTCGCGGGCGGGCAAGCTCAATGTTTGCCCCTGGCTAAGCACGCGGTGCTGTTGGGTGTCCAAGGTTAGCGCGCCAATGCGGATGTCGGTGCTAAATCCGCCGTAGCAGCGGCGGATCAGGGCGTGTAGCCTGGCTTCCAATTCGCGCAGTTCAAAAGGCTTGCCCATGTAGTCATCCGCGCCTTGTTCAATGCCGATGATACGGTCATTTAAGCCATCCCTGGCGGTTAATATCATAATCGGCAAAGGCAGCTTTTTACGGCGCAGTTTGCGCAGCAGTTCCAGCCCGTCGATGTCGGGCAAGCCTAAGTCCAATACCACCAAGTCAAAATCTTCGCTGGCCAGCAGTTGCTCGGCGTAACGGCCGGTGTTGGCTATGCGGGTGGTGTAGCCGCTGCTGTTTAGGGTGTGGGTCAGGCCGTCGGCAAGTACCGCGTCGTCTTCAATAATAAGGATCTTCATTCAAGTGAAAGGTTGTTGAAAGCTTAGGCAACTATAGTGATTGGCTATAGACTAGCACGATGCTGTGCCAGCCCATGCAACGCTATCGTTTAAATTGTATTTCAGAGGGAACACTCCATGATCCACAAGCATATTCAGTATTATTTAGGACATATGAAAGATGACATCCCGTCAGGGATTGTGGTTTTCCTGGTGGCTTTGCCCTTGTGTTTGGGGATTGCCTTGGCATCGGGTGCACCCTTGTTTGCCGGATTGATAGCGGGGCTGGTCGGCGGTTTGCTGGTCTGTTGGCTAAGCGGTTCGCAATTGAGCGTTTCAGGACCGGCAGCGGGCTTAACGGTGATTGTCTTTAATGCGATTGAAACCTTGGGCAGTTTCCAAGGCTTTTTAACGGCTTGCGTGCTGGCAGGCGTGATGCAATTGGCGTTAGGCTATTTGCGCGCCGGTATTATTGGCGCGTTCTTTCCGGCGGCGGTCATTAAAGGCATGTTGGCGGCGATTGGCCTGATTTTAATCATCAAACAAATTCCCCATGCCACCGGTTTCGATACCAGCTTTGAAGGCGACGAAAGTTATATGCGTGAGACTGCCGAATCCAGTTTTTTTGAGCTCTTCCAAGCGTTTAACGCCTTATCAAGCGGGGCGTTGGTGATTAGCTCGGTTGGTTTGCTGATTTTGATTTGTTGGGAAAGCCCGTTTATCAAAAAACAAGCGGCTCTTAAATTAGTGCCAGGGCCGTTGGTAGCGGTGTCGTGGGGTGTTGCCTACAATTTGCTGGCAACCACTTTTGCGCCCGAGTGGGCTGTTAAGGACGAACATCGGGTGCATTTGCCGGTTTCTGGCAATGCCGGTGAATTTTTCGGCAATTTTATGTTGCCGGATTTCAGCTATTTAAGTCATCCACAAGTTTATGTGGTGGCGGCGACTTTAGCCATTATCGCCAGTTTGGAAACTTTGTTGAGTCTTGAGGCGACCGATAAACTTGATCCGCTCAAACGTTTGGCACCCACCAACCGCGAGCTGAAAGCCCAAGGTGTCGGCAATATTGTCAGCGGTTTGCTGGGCGGTTTGCCGATAACTGCGGTCATTGTCCGCAGTTCCGCCAATATTAACGCCGGCGGCAAAACCCGTTTTTCGTGTTTTGTCCACGGATTACTGTTGTTACTGAGTGTGATGTTATTCGCCCGTTATTTAAATTACATCCCTCTGGCATGTTTGTCCGCCATTTTGTTGCACACCGGCTACAAATTGGCTAAGCCTTCCTTATTTAAGGACTATTACAAAAAAGGCTTAAGCCAATTGCTGCCGTTTGTGATTACCGTAGCCGCCATTATTGCTACCGACTTGCTCATCGGAATGGCAATCGGTATGGTGGTCGGTTTGTTTTTCGTCATCCGCAACAATTTCCATGCTGCCATTACTTTGGTTGAGAAAGGTAAGCATTATTCCTTGGTGTTCAACAAAGACGTGTCTTTTTTAAATAAGGCGTTATTGCGGAAATTCATTTTGAGGGTCAAACCGGACAGCACTATGACAATTGATGCCCGCCGCGCCCAATTTATCGACCATGATATTTTGGAAACTATCGAAGACTTTTTGGCGACGGCACCCGATGACAATATCCACGTAGAAGTGCTGGATTTGTACGGTAAAGAGAAAATGCAAAAGCATGAGGCGTTGGTGATCGTTGAGTAAAGGCTTGTGCGTTTTCCAGCGTTTGGGAATCGCTGAATAAAGCCTCGACAAGCTCGGCGAACGGAGTCAATTGATTGCCGTTCGCCCTGAGCTTGTCGAAGGGCTTAACTTAACGGCAATATCGATGCGATTCAAAAAAAGTGATCTAAAAAGACCCCCTATCTGCAAAAAATAGAACAGTAAAAAAACATGAAATCAGCAATAAAATCTTCACATCCATCAGGCCATAGCACGCTGCTTGCCGATTTAAAATCCGATATTCCTGCCGGAATAGCGGTATTTTTGGTTGCCATTCCTTTGTCACTGGGCATAGCTTTAGCATCAGGTGCGCCGCTGATTTCCGGTTTGGTCACAGGTATTGTTGGTGGCTTGTTGGTGGCTTTGTTGAGCGGATCGGCCTTAGGCATCAGCGGAACGGCAGCGGGGTTGACGGTCATCGTTTTGGCGTCAATCCAAGAATTGGGGTTCGAATCTTTCTTGCTGGCGGTGGTGTTGGCAGGTTTGCTGCAAGTGGTCTTTGGTCTGCTGAAAGCGGGCGTGGTGGCTTATTACTTCCCCTCTTCGGTCATTAACGGCATGTTGTCGGGTATTGGCATTATTATTTTGCTCAAGCAAATTCCCCACGCTATTGGCTACGATGCCGATTACGAAGGCGATATCGCTTTCTTTCAGGCTGACCACTATTCGTCTTTCAGCGAATTGCTGCACATGCTGGCTTACTCGTCGCCTACCGCTATAGTCATTGCTGCGGTTTCGTTGGCGATATTGATCTTATGGGAACTGCCCATCATTAAACAACAACGCCTTTTCCGCAATTACCAAGGCGTACTGTTGGCGGTGATGGTTGGCGTGGTAATTAATGCGCTGTTGCAAGCTTATTATCCTGCACTGGCTTTACAAAGCAGCCATTTAGTCGCTTTGCCGGTCATGGCCGGGTTGGGTGATTTTGCCAATCACCTGCATTTTCCTGATTTCAACGCATTCTCCAATCCTGCCGTTTATGTGGCGGCCTTAACCTTGGCGCTGGTGGCTAGTTTGGAAACACTGCTTTCGGTGGAGGCGGTTGACAAGCTTGACCCTTACAGACGTATAACACCTACCGACCGTGAATTGCTTGCACAAGGCTTGGGCAATGTCTGTTGTGGTTTGCTGGGTGGATTACCGTTGACGCAAGTGATTGTCCGCAGTTCCTTCAATATCCAATCGGGTGCGCGTACGCGGTTATCTGCTTTGGTACACGGTGGCTTGTTATTGTTTGCGGTGGCTTTTATTCCCGATTGGCTTAATAAAATTCCGTTGGCAACATTGGCAGCGATTTTGTTGGTGGTGGGCTATAAGCTTGCCAATCCTCAGGCTTTGTATGCCATGTATAAAGCCGGTCTGTATCACTTTATTCCGTTTTGCGCGACCATCATCGGCTTGGTGTTTACCGACATGTTGCTGGGTTTGGTGATTGGCCTGACCACGGCATTGTTCTCGATTTTGCTTGAAAATTACCGTAGCGCGTTTTATTTCCAAGAATTGCAACTGGGCAATAAAACCATTTTAAGGTTGTCGGAACAGGTCACCTTTTTAAACAAGGCCAGCATCAAACGCATTTTGGAGCGTTTGCCGCCCGGTGCTGAAGTGGTTATTGATGCTACCCGTTGCAAATACATCGATTACGATGTCTATGAAATTATTGAAGGTTTTCGTGATGAAGCCGCTATAAAAGGCATTGGGCTGACCATTGAAAACCTTCGCGGTTTTGGTAGCTTGGCACCTATCGACAACGTCCGCCCGCCCACCTACAACGCCCAACAAGCGTTAACACCAGCCGAGATATTGGCAATATTAAAAGAAGGCAACCAACGCTTCGTCAACAATTTGGAATACAACCGCAATCTGCTTGAACAGATCAACGACACCCAACAAGGCCAATACCCGATTGCCATTATCTTAAGCTGTATGGATTCGCGCACTTCGGTGGAATTGATTTTTGACCAAGGTTTGGGAGATGTCTTTAGCGCGCGTGTGGCAGGCAACATCGTCAATGATGACATGCTGGGCAGCATGGAATTTGCCTGTAAGGTCGCGGGATCAAAACTGATTGTGGTGCTGGGGCATTCGCATTGCGGGGCGATTAAAGGCGCTTGTGCCGATGTGCATTTGGATCATTTGACTGGTTTGTTGGCAAAAATCAAACCGGCTGTAGAAGCGGTTCATGCTGAAGAATCAGCTGGAACATTAGCTGACAAAGACACATTGGTGCAAAAGGTCGCCGATAAAAACGTACAGCTGACCGTTGCGCAAATCCGAGCCCAAAGCCCTTTGCTGAAATCGATGCTTGATAGCGGCGAGATTGGTTTGGTGGGGGCAATGTACGATATTGAGACAGGAAAAGTTGAGTTTGATGAGATTGCTCTGCTTGCGCCAGAATCGGATTAGTTTTTCTGTTAGATATTTATCTATCTGATTTTTAGATATTAATATCAAATATTAAACGCTTTAATTAAATTTGAAAATAAACGACTGTTAAGCTTATTGTTATTCAAATAGTGTGAACATCGCCGTATTTTTGCTAGATATGTTTCTGTACTATGGCCTCAATTCTAAAACTGTTTAACATCGTATTCGATCAATAAGCCTATTAAGGTACAAGGATACGTTCTTAATATAATGATTCTATATTGCAATTAATTGAAATTTTTTATTAATTTACTATGTTAATCAAGTGGTTGGAATACATATGTCTAAGCCATTTTGTCATAAGCAGGGTACAATCATGAAAAAGAGTTACTTTATTATTGGCATTATATTGCCTTTATTTTCTCAATCAGTTTCTGCAATATCACCACTTAATACGGAGCATGCGTTAACAATTTTGAAAAATACCTGTTCCACGCCAAATGCCAAATTAGATGTAAAAGTCAGCGGCGATTTACTACAGGTTCAAAGCTTTGTTGCTGAAGCCAGTAAAGGTCGGGTATTGCTTTCAAAGAAAGAGTTAGACGCTTTAGTCGCTCCTGTTACCGACCTAAGCAATCAGCAGCCTGTTAATGTGCGCCATTGTATTCAGCAGGAGTTAGGCAAGTTATTTAATGCAATGGCTGCCTCATCGGCAGAGGAGATCATTTTCATTAAGACGGACGGTAACTATTTTGTTACCGAAGAATTCGATAAGGTGATAACAACGGTTTCAACAAACCCGACCAAAGATTGGGGAGTAGACGATGTTGTCCAACAAAGCGGCATGTCTCCTGCTAAAGTGCGTTTGTATCTTGAAATTGCCGCCCAAAACAAATTGGGTATTTATACCGAATGGAAAAATTCGTTTGAAATAGGCAGAAAAGGGCTGAGTTATGTGCTTATTAAAGAAGACTCAATGAATCAATAAGTAAGCGGAATATTTTTAGCCCACCTACACACCTCTAGTTAACAACATCGGTTAATCCCATTCCATTTTGAGTCCAGTTGTTGCTTAAAATAGGCTTTTCTGCTTAACGGCTCACTACCTTCGTCCTGATGGTGTTCGGCAAAATGCTGCAAATACCTTTCATAGGCATCATCGCCAGACATTTGGCGCAGCAATTGCCACGCCGGTTGCAGTTTCTTAAACATTAATCGCGCACCCAATCTTCTTGCAAACGGCTGGGGCTGTGCGGAGCTTCGCTCAGTGGTTTGACGGTTTTGCCAAGCAGATAAAGTGTGCAGACGCGCAGCATATCCAAAACAATCAACGCCAAAAGGCTGACGAAGAATAGCGTCAGATAAGCATCAAAATGCAGGTTAAAGATCAATTGCGGAGCAATGGCAGATTTTGCTGCCGGTAACGTGCCTGCTTCCAATTTACTGGACAAGTCATTGGCTGCGGCAAAAAAACCGACACGAATGTCACTGCTGGTGATTTTTTCATAAGAAGCCGTACCGGTGATGATAATCAGCCACGTCAGCGGCAACCCCGTCACCCAAGCATATTTCAGCTTGCCCGATTTGACCAAAATACCCGTCGCTACGCTCAACGCAATGGCTGCCAACATTTGGTTGGCGATGCCGAATAAAGGCCACAAAATGTTGACGCCGCCATTCGGGTCGATAACACCGATGTACAGAAAATAGCCCCAGCAAGCGACCACAATCGAACTGGTGATAACCACCGATGGCGTCCAAGATGTATCCGCCATTTTAGGCCAGATGTTGCCCAGCATGTCTTGCAGCATAAAACGCCCCACGCGCGTGCCGGCATCGAGCGTGGTTAAGATGAAAATGGCTTCAAACATGATCGCGAAGTGATACCACAACGCCAATAGTCCTTCGCCAAACAAGCTGCCGAAGATGCTTGCCATACCCACTGCCAACGATGGCGCGCCACCGGTGCGGGCAAACAAGGTTGCTTCGCCCATTTGTTGGGCAAGGGTTTGCATTTGCGCAACGCTAACCGGAAAACCCCAGCTGCTGATCTTCGCCACGGCATCGGCAGCTTCTGCACCGACAATGCCCGCCGGGCTGTTAATGGCAAAAAATACGCCGGGGTCAAGCACCGTGGCGGCTATCATTGCCATAATGGCAACGAAAGATTCCAACAACATGCCGCCGTAGCCAATCATGCGGATGTCACGTTCGTTGGCTAATAATTTCGGTGTAGTGCCGGAGGCAATCAGCGCATGGAAGCCGGAAATGGCACCGCAAGCAATGGTGATGAATACAAACGGAAATAATTTGCCGCCAAAAATCGGCCCCGTGCCGTCAATAAACGGCGTGATGGCGGGCATTTTTATATCAGGGTGCAAAAATAAAATCGCCACCGCCAGCAAGCTGATCGTACCAAGCTTCATAAAGGTGGATAAATAGTCGCGTGGGGCAAGCAATAACCAAACCGGCATCACCGCCGCTGCCAAGCCATAAGCCATGATGCACCATGCCAAGGTCAAACCTTCGTGGTCGAAGTAACCGCGCAAGCTGGGGTTGTTATCAACCCAACCACCACCAACCACCGCCAACAACAAAAAGATCACCCCCAATGTAGTGGCTTCCAGCACTTGTCCGGGCCGGAAATGGCGCATGTAGGTGCCCACCACCATGGCGATTGGAATGGTGGCCCCCACCGTATAAGTGGCCCACGGGCTGTGTTTCATGGCATTGACCACGACCAAACCCAAGACAGCAATCAGGATCACCATAATCGTAAACGTGCCGATCAAGGCCGCCGAACCGCCGAGCGCACCCAGCTCGTCACGCGCCATTTGCCCCAAGCTTTTGCCATCGCGGCGGGTGGACAAAAACAGCGTCACCATATCTTGAACGCAGCCACCCAAAACCGAGCCAAACAAAATCCATAACGTGCCTGGCAAAAAGCCAAACTGCGCCGCCAGCGTCGGCCCAACCAAAGGCCCAGGCCCTGCAATTGCCGCAAAATGGTGTCCGAACACCACCCAGCGATTGGTGGGGATAAAATCATGCCCGTTTTCCAAACGTTCCGCCGGAGTGGCGCGGGTGTCATCGACCATCAACACAGTGGCGGCAATCCACGCCGCATAAAAGCGATAGGCGAGGGCATAGATGCATAACGCGGCAGTAATAAACCATAAGGCATTAATGCTTTCGCCTCGGTTAAGGGCAATGCCGCCAACAGCAGCGGCACCAAGAATGGCAATAAGTATCCAAACGGCGGATTGTAAAAGCTTGTTCATGGGCATGGGGATGATGGAAAGGGTGAAATTCAAAAAGGAACGGGTTTTTAAAATGATGCGTACGAGCCAATGGCGAAAAATGACGCCATTTTGTAAGGTCATCTTAAATCTTATTGCTCCGGCTGATGACCGCAGCCTTGACCCGTATCAGTAGTGCCGCGTTCATAGTTCATATGATCCAAATTCCTACTGTAAACGAACATTTTATAATTAGCCACTACCAAAGCTTTTTATTTGCTTCGATACAAGGGGTTGGGAGAATTTCAGGAGTTTAGGTAAATAAAAAGGGGGGGTTAACCTGATGTCTAGCTAAGGCTAAGCATGCTGGCGTTGGTTTGCTAATAGCTTGGGTTTTTGGTGGATTGCACCTGTTATGAAGCAGGGAGATAAATGAAAGGGTCTGTTTCGGTGGGTTTTTGGTTGGAGTCCAAAACAGGTTTTGGACTCCCTAATGGCACTAAAACCAGTGGATTTCTGTTGGTGTGTTACGGTAATTCGCAGTTGCACAATGGCAACAAAACCAACACCCAAAAAACACAGGTTGAAACAACAGCTGCCTTTCCACTGCCGCCGACTTACAACCCACATAACCCAAGCTCAACATGCTCGTGATTAGGGTTGCTCAACGCCCGGCATCACCCGCCGCTCATTCAACCTCGAAACCATCCAAGCTAACGATAAGAGGTCCGTTATTTCGCAGTCGGGTGCATGCAGTTGTTAGATTACGCCTACCGATTATAAAGTTTTGCTTTCTCCATCAGGTTCAAAATGCAGATTATCCTTGCCACGCGCTACAACACGCACGCCTGAGCAAATCTTAAAGCTACCGCCCACACGAACGCGACTGAAAAGTAACTCTGGATGCCGGAAGTGTAGGCTCACGGCTACATTTCAAGCGGCGATAGAAGATCAGCCGCGTCTATACGGGCCAGCCTTGATTCGGCTTGAACAGGCCGCTCGCCTTATCGAACACAGATATTCCTAAGTGTTCATCTGCTTCTGCCTTGGCTAGCACCTGCTTCAAAGTCGCGCAGCGTTCAGCATAATTATCCTGTCCGACTTTGCAGAGTGCGCTTACTTTTCCCTGAACCGTGTTCGCCGACAAGAGAGCGTTTCGAACCTCGGTTTTCGTACCTCGACCCTGGTGATGGATGTCCGCAATCGCGGTGCAGATCAGATCCGAAACTCCGTTGAGGTTGTACCAAAGGCTGTATGCGCTTGTAAGTTTCCTCATGGTGATCTGCGCTGCGACACTAACTTGCAGCCGGTTGAACGCTTCGTCCGAGTTCGCAAGATGAACGAGCAGAGCAGAGGCGGATAATTCTCTATCGTCGATACTCGTGCCGTCGGCGTTCAGGTACGTCATGAAGTCCTTCAGATTCTTCTCACTTGGGTGACCGGGCCGCGGGTATTGCTTCTCAAGGCTGACCTTGTGACTACCTAGGTCGCGGTGAAGAACTCCGTCGACCAGCTTCAAGTCGGGAAACAACGCCTGGAACGCGGAGTTCTCGACTGCCGCCCTCCGAAATAGCAGGACGAGATTGTCGTTCGGCGTGTGGGCAGCGAGTTGAAAAAATCCGAAGGTGAATGCCGCCCGGTCATATGTGTTCAGCCGATTGAAGTAGCCACTGCTCTCACCGGCCGAGATGACCCCCAGCATTCCGGCCACGGTTTCGTACTCTTCGGCAAAGGCAGCGATAGTGTAACGTGGGCCATTAAGCTTACTCGTTGGCTGCCAAAGTCCACGGCGCGATTCATACTTTGTATTGCTTGCAACGTAATACTCCGCGACGCCCGGGAGCTTTGCGAAATAGTCATATTTGCCGGCTGAAACCGCTACCTGTCGAATCGTCGGCTCTGGTCCCGTGGTCGCGAGATTCGGCGTCGTTACGAACGGGGTAACAGGCGGAGTCCCGGTTTCCGGATCAGGCAACTTTGCCGCGGGCGGAAATGCGCCAAAGAACAATCCTTGATTACCACCGTATGCTCCCTGAAAGCGAGCGAGAAAATCCGTTGGAGTCTGCCGGATTACAATGTCCTGCGTGTTCGAGTAGTGGTAAACGTGACCTTCGGAAAAAATACCAACATGCTTCTTGGGGACGTTGCGCATTGTGTGCGCGGTGAGATCGACGTTCGAATTGTCGGTGACAAACACAATCTTCATGCCCTGAGGCGCGTTATTCCAAGTGCCTACTTGCGGACACTCCGCGAAGAGCTCGTGGACGCGAATGCACGCTCCGGGATGGCTGCCATTCTTGTGCGTTTTGCAGTCGTAGCCCGAGTCCAGTTCCAGCACGTGACATACAAAGTGCGCGCAATGGTTCTCCCCGGCGCCTGTGAACTTGTTCTTGCAAAGATCCGCGATCGTTTTGTTCAGGGTTTCACTTAGTTTCATGGCTGACTTTTGACCTCATTGGTTTTTTAACGAGCAGCTACTATGGCTGCCGGAATGGACATTGGTGACCTACCCGCTACAACCTTAACTCTCGCTCTCAGCACGTCGTTCACGGTTGGATTGAGGGATGGCTATATGCTTCTTCGGTTGAAAATCTTTCAGACTTGAGCAACTCCGGATGCAGGAGGTGCAAGCGCACGGTGACGGTATCTCCGGGATAAACCTTTTAATTGTCAATCAACTCCCAGGCAGCATCATGATCTTCGCTGCTATAGTAGGCTTGCGGCCGGTAGCCCGACAGCGTATAGCCCTGCCTCCTGCTCCCCCTCAGTTAAAAAGGGGTCTTGAAATGCACCTGTAAAGGTGTATGTCGTTCTTGCATATTGATATTTTTCAAAACTATACCCTATCACTTTTCTGTTAGCAAACGATTTGTGCAATCTAATTTATACTCCTCCTAACCCACCGCCCAAGTTGTTAGATTTGGTGCGTGACCGCCTTCGGGTGAAGCATTACAGCTTCGCCACAGAGAAGCTTTATGTGCATTGGGTCATACGCTTCATCCTGTTCCACGGCAAGCGGCATCCCCAAGAAATGGGTGCGGCGGAAGTGGAGGCGTTTTTGACGCATTTGGCGGTGGAGGGGCAGGTGGCGGCTTGTACACAAAACCAAGCCTTATCGGCGCTGGCGTTTTTGTATAAGGCAGTGTTGAATTTGGATTTGCCGTGGTTGAAAGAGCCTCAATTATTGATGTGTCTTAATTTTGGAGTCCAAAACATGTTTTGGACTCCAATGGTGGTTAAGGCTGTCGCGTTCTTAGGTTGGTATTTTCCAACATCGAATCTTTGCCCTAAAAACCTAAGCCTTCCCCGCCACCCCAGCCTCCGCAAACGAAGCCATGCCGTTCAAAAACGCCACGGCTGATTGCAGTAACGGGTAGGCGACGGCGATGCCTGAGCCTTCGCCTAGGCGCATGTTGAGGTTGAGCAGGGCTTGGGCGTTGAGGTGGTGGAGTAGGGATTGGTGGCCTTGTTCTTGGGAGACGTGGCTGTAGATGCAGTAGTCGAGTACGGTGGGGTTTAGGCGAGCGGCGGCGAGTAGGGCGGCGCAGGTGATGAAGCCATCGACGAGGATGGTCATGCTGTTGGCGGCGGCTTGTAGGTATGCGCCTGTCATCATGGCGATTTCAAAACCGCCGAGGTGTTGCAGCACGGCGAGTGCGTCGTTGGCGTGCGCGTGGTAGTCTAGCACTTGTTGTAAGGTGGCGATTTTTTGCGCCAGTTGGCTGTCGTTAAGGCCAGTGCCGCGTCCGGTGCATTGGCTTAGCGGCAATCCGGTGAGGCGTTGCATGATTAACGCGGCGGCGGCGGTGTTGCCGATGCCCATTTCTCCAAAGCCGATGCAGTTGCAGCCTGTTTGCCATTGGCGGTTGACCAAGTCCGCGCCTGTTTGCAGGGCTTGTTGGCATTGTTCGGCGCTCATGGCGGGTTGGTTGATGCTGTTGGCTGTGCCGTGGGCGATTTTGGCGTGGATCAGTTGCGTGTAGGCGCTTAAGTCGGCGTTGACGCCCGCATCGACAATCAGCAATTCAATTCCATGTTGTTTGGCAAAGACGTTGATGGCAGCGCCGCCTGCTAAAAAATTGCCGACCATTTGTGCGGTGACGGCTTGGGGAAAGGCGCTGACGCCCGCTGCGGTCAGGCCGTGGTCGGCTGCGAATACGATGATGCAGGGTTGTTTCAGTTGCGGGTTTAGGCTGTTTTGGATCAGGCCAATTTTTAAGGCCAGTTGTTCCAGTTGTCCTAATGCGCCTAGCGGTTTGGTTTTTTGGTCGATTTTTTCTTGCAGGGCGGCGTGCAGTTGTTGGCTAAGCGGGGCAATGTTAACAGCGAATGACATGGTGTTATTTCCAGTAATTTTCAAAAAGCAGGTTGTCTAGGCTTTGCCGCTGCGCCCAGTGGCTTTGTTCGAGCATGGGTTTTTCGTAGAAGGCTTCGACGTGGCCTAGGCATAAAATGGCAATGGGTTGGCTGTCGTCGGGCATGGTCAGCAGGGTTTTTAGGGCGGGCGGGTCGAACAGCGATACCCAGCCCATGCCCAAACCTTCAGCGCGGGCGGCTAGCCAGAGGTTTTGGATGGCGCAGGCGACGGAGGCCAAGTCCATATCGGGCAGGGTGCGCCGTCCAAAAATGTGCGCTTGGCGTTGGTCGCACAGCGCGGCAACCAGCAGTTCGCCGCATTCTAAAATACCTTCGACTTTTAATTTCATGAATTCGTCGCTGCGTTCGTTTAAGGCTTCGGCGGTCAGTTGGCGTTCTTGTTCGACCAGCTGATGAATGGCTAAGCGCAATTCGGGGCAGGTGATGCGGATAAACCGCCACGGTTGCATAAAGCCGACGCTGGGCGCGTGGTGGGCGGCGTTCAGTAAGCGGCTTAAAACGTTGGGGTCAACGGGGTGGGGCAGAAAGTGGCGCATGTCACGCCGTTCGTAAATGGCGCGATAAACGGCTTGGCGTTCGGCATCGCTATAGCAATCGTCATTCATGTGTTTAGGGCAGGGCGCAGGTCAGGGCAACATCCAAATAATGATAGTGGCCTTGTTGGCTTTGCTCGCCATCAGCTATGGCGAGTGGGAAAGCAAAGTCTGGGCCGTCGTAACACAGGGTGTGGAATTCGCCATTTTCGGCGCAGGCATCGACGTGCAGCGGCAGGGCTTGCAGAAAGGCGGTATCGAGGGTTTTGCCTAAGCAGTCTACGCCTAATCGGCTGCTGTCAACGGCGACCACTTTGGCTTTAAAGCCGAGGTTGAGGAATTCGTGGATCAGCCCTGCCGGATGTTCGCGCCATAGTGGGTAAACGCCAGTAATGCCGTGTTGTTGGTTGAGTTGGTCGCGGTAGGTTTTGACATCTTCCAGATGAATGTCGCCATACAAGAAGTGGCTTATGCCTTGTGCGACCATACTGTCGTAGAACGCGCCGACTACGGCCGGGTAATCGTAAAAACCGTGGTCGGATGGCTGCTGCATAAACAACGGGTAAAACGCTAATCCTAAAGAGGCGGCATGGACTTCCATGACTTCCAGGCGGATTTGGTGCGCGTTGGAGCGTTGGCTTTGTGCGCAAAAGGTGGTCATTAAGCCGACGGGTTGGTAAGTCTCGCAATAATCAGGATGATGGCGCAGGCGATGCAAGGCCAGCGTTGCGTCTTTACCGCCCGATGAGGCGATGATGATGGGTTTTTTCATAACAGGGTTTAGGCAATGGCGCGGGCTTTGTCGTGCGCGGCGGCGGGAATGCTGAACAGTTGCGGATGGAACAAGGCGGCGAGCAGTTCGATGCCATCGACAACGCTGGTGCTGGGGCGGGTGAAAAAATCGGCATCCGCCAAATACACTTGTTGGTTTTTGACCGCTTGCAAATCTTGCCAACCGGGTTTGGCTTTCAATAAATCCACTTCTTCGCTGGCGCGTTCTATGCTGAATCCGCAGGGCGCAATAACGATGACTTCAGGATCGTAATAACAGATTTTTTCCCAATCAATCGGCACGGAATAACCCGCCGGACAGGAGAGCGCATCGCTGCCGCCAGCCAGGGCGATTTGGTCGGGTATCCAATGTCCGCAGTTGTAAATGGGGTCTAGCCATTCCAATAACATCACGCGGCGCGGTGGGGCGCGATGTTTTCTTAAATTATCAACGATGTCGCCGATGCGTTGCTGGCATTGGTTTAGCAGTTGTTGGCCTTGTTCGGCTTGGCCTAATTCGGTGGCGATGGTTAAGACGTTGTCGAAAATATCGTTCAGGTGGCGTGGCACTAGCGGAATCAGCTTGGGTGTTTTTGGCAGCGCGTGGATGGCTTTTTCGACAAAGGCGGTGCCGATTTGGCAGACGTTGCAGACGTGTTGGGTAAAAATCACATCTGGGGCGATGGCGTGCAGCAAATCCATGTCGATGTAGTACAAGGTTTTGCCTTCGCGGTCGTAATCGCTGACGATGCGGTCAATTTCGGCGCTGCTGTGGTGGGTGTTTTCCAGATAGGATCGGACAACTTTGGGTTTGTCCGATGGGCATTCGAAAGTCACGCCGTGCAAGTGGTTTTGTAAGCCCAGCTCGTTAATGATGTGCGTTGAGGCTGGAAGAAATGAACAGGCTTTCATGAAGGCTCGCAGTGGTTAAGGGCTATCAGATATTGCCTGATAAGGCAGGCGTCCAAAATTCTTTTGGACGCCTGGTTTTGTGCAGCTCTTAAATTACGCTTCGGACTGTTGTGCAGATAAGCCTGCTATGATTTTGGCGGCTTTCATCACACCCAAACCCACCAGCGAATACAACAAGGCGCTGACAAAGTAAGGTGGGAAGTATTGGACGACGCGGCTGGTGTATTCCAAGATCGACATTTCGCCAAAACGGTCGGATAAAAAGTAAAAGCTGGCATTGGAAATAAGGAACGCGGTGGATATGGCCAGTGCAACCAAAGCGCCAGATAAGGCCATTTCTAACCCGTTCAACGCTTTGAAAGCCGAGCAATAATGCCCCGCCAAATACATCACCCCATAAGTAGGGATCAGGAAAACATACGCAGGGGAAATGCAATAAGCGCTGGTGCCATTGGCAATGGCAAGGTAATCAATCAGGCCTGCCAAAATGACCAAAAAGGCAAAAAAGGCTTTTTTGCTCAATTGATAAAAACCCGCCAAGAAAAATACCGCTAACGACGCATCTGGCAAATGCAAGGCATTGCCAAAATGGTGGTAACGCGTCATGACCATTAAGGCGATCAGCGGGATGGGCAGATAGTGTGTTTTTAACAACGGTGTTAAAACCGAGGATAGGCGGTTCATGTGTTCTCCAAGAAAATATAGCAATCTATGCACGGCATGTGCTGTGGGTATTATCAGTTATTGTAATGGATACTGATAAAAAAGTTGCGGTCAGCCGTGATATAGGTGTTGGCGGTTTGATAGATTTCATTAAACAGGTTGTTCAGTTTAGCACTGACCATCCAGTTTTTGTCGATATGGTAGGCCGTACGCAAATCAACGGTGACAAAACCGTGCAGGTTGACCCGCACGGGGTTAAAGGCCGCATCATAGGCCAAATCAGGACGGTCGCCTTGTGCCAATACGTTGGCACCCACATCAAAGGCATTCAAGCTGCGCGACATATCGAACGACAAGGTTTTGTCGGTGCGGCGTTGTAGGCGTAAGCCGGTGCTGGTGTCAATCGGCTCCAAAATGGACATGGCTAACTTATGGTGCCAGCCCAGCCAATTGGTGCTGATTTCTGCTTCAATGCCTTCTATACGGGCTTTGTTGACATTCACTGGCGGCCAGCCGGCGATCAGCTGGTCGGCATCGGTGTGGTAGGCGCGCAGTTCCCAACTCGCCAAACGGTGCTTGCCAGCCAATCCCACTTCAAACGAACGCGATTCTTCCGGTTTTAAGTTAGGGTTGCCATGACCGCCAAAGCCGTCATCAGGCCAATACAGTTCGTTGAAGTTAGGCGCTTTAAAGGCGTTGCCAAAACTGGCAAACGGGCTGATACCGGTTTCGGAATTAAACCGCCAGCCGATATTGCCAGTGACGTAATCGCCAAATGCTTGGTTTTTATCCCAGCGCAGCGAGGTGTTTAAAAAATGCCGGTCGAACAGACGGCTGTGCAATTCGGTGAATACACCGACATCGTAGCGCGAGCGTTCTTGGTAGGAGTTAAAGCCTGCGCTAAAGCTATCAAGGTCGTCGCTTTCGACTTCGTCCAAACGGTAATCGGAACCTAACACCATTTGTTGGTCGTCATTGATGTGCAGTTGGTTTAACCAGCTGGCGTTCCAGCGTGTGGTGTAAAAGTGTCCGTCGTTGGTGCTGTCGGACAAAAAGGTTTGCAGCTGGTCTTGGCTTTGACCGAGGCGCACGGTGCTGCGCAAGTTGTCGGTCATATCCATGCTGCCCGACAGGCTGATGACATGGTTGGCAAATGCGGCGTTGTCCCCGCCATAACTGGAGTCGTATTGTTTGATGCCCTCGGCGCGCATAAAAGAGGCTTCCAATTCGGCATTGTTGTCAAAATGATGACCGATACGGGCATTCAATCCGGTGTTTTCGTAGCCGTCGCGGTCAGGGTCGCTGTTTTGCTTCACGCTGAAGCCTTGTGAATTGATGTGCGATACGCCCAAGTTATACCAGCTGTTGTCAATTTTGCCGCTGACCGAACCGGCAGTTTGTGCAGTATCGTAAGAACCGCCACCTGCTTGCAAGGCCACTTTGGTTTTGCCTTCTTTGCCTTTGCGGGTGAAGATTTGGATAACGCCACCAATCGCTTCCGATCCGTATAAACTGGACTGCGGGCCGCGGATGATTTCCACGCGCTCAATTTGGTCAATGGGCAGCAATTCGTAAGCCGTCGTACCCGATGTTGCCGAACCGACTTTAATGCCGTCAATCAACACCAGCACATGGCCTGGGTTCGTGCCGCGCAAAAACACGTCGGTGGTTTGTCCGTAGCCGCCGCTTTGTGCCAGATCAACACCTAAAGAGCCTTTAAACAAATCCGGTAAGGTTCTGGCTTGCGAGCGTTCAATGTCTTCGCGGGTGTAAACGGTGGATGCCGCCGCCAATTCTTCGTTCTTAAAATCGGATCGGGTTGCCGTAACGACCTTTTCAGGTAGTGTGGTCACTTCGGAGGTTTCGGCTTGCAGTGTTGTACTGAAGCCTGTGATGAGTAGCGAGCTAACAATGATTTTTTGCATAAGTCCTCTTTTGCACCGCCCGTGCAATCTTGTGGGTTAGGCAGCGGAGAACAATAGGCAAAAGAAGACGGGCGCAAGGATGCGGTCTTGTTTCGCAAGCAGCCCTCCGCTGCATCGAATAACCTTTGAGGCCGGTCTCCGGACTTATAAGCGGGTAAAAACCCAGGTCATCGCCTTCCCATGCTTGCACAGTGGCATATTGATGACTTTAACTTATCTACCGTTGCGGGGGCAGTGTTGGCTTGGGCATGCGCCGTACCAACTTCCCGTTTAACCAAACAGCGTGAGCGGCTTGGAACCTTAAAGGAGGGTGGATTATAAGGGTTTGTTGCCGTAAAGCAATACGGTGTTGTTTATTTACGGATTAAAAAAGCCAGCGAGGCAATGGTGCGTTACAAAAAGAAAATCCCTAAATGTTTTTCTGTGGAGTCGTTTTTTAAGTCTTGGCAATTTGGGGTTTGGAGTGCAAAAACATGTTCCTGCACTCCGGTTTTAGGTGGAAATAAAATAAATAATAATTTTTTATCAGTAAGTTATCGATTATTAATGGCTGGATATATTTAAGTTCAGGCCAATTACTCTAGTGGCATAGCCCATCTGTTCCATGTGAACAGGCAGGTACATTCAGTTTCACTGTCGTGCTGCGGTTATTGATGGATTTCGCATAACAAGGTATAGATGCCGCCGTTATCAGGAAATTGGTAATTGGCTGCGAATATCGGATAGTTGTTTCCGTTGGTCCAGGTATATTTCAAAGGCAGAATGCGTCCATCGGGCCAGAGGATTGACATGGAGGCCACGTCAGGGTCTTGCGCTGTTATCTCGACCCACCATTGTGAAGCTGGCCTGAGCTTGGTTTACACCTGTCAGAGCCACAGTTGGATCGGCGGTTTGGTTCCACTGGTACGTGACGATTAAACCATCGGTATCTTTGCCTTAGCCTTGCTTGGACTGTTTTATTAATCGTAGTATCAACACCAGCATTGGCAGTAGGTGCTTGGTTGGCTACTTAGGCGGCAGGCGAATAGCCAAAAAGGCTAAGCACTAACCCGCACGAAGTAGTTTTGCATCGTATTTTCATAGCTTTGATTTCTCGGCGGCCGGACAAAAGAGGCGCGTTTCTGTGGATAGGATTTTTAGTTTACAGATGGAAATAAATAGCTAAACTGGATATGAAAATTAAAAATGGCTGTACTTAGTGAGCTACAAACTACGGCTAATTCATGGAATGAAAAAAACTTAGCTTAGTTCGATTTTTTATCACTGCTTGAAAGCAGATGAAGTATTATACAAACCAACCGCATTCAATTTAGTTTGGAGTTCTAATTACCAATGGCGCACGATACTGAAAAAATGAATCAAGAGCTGGATGCTCAGATGCAGGAGCTGGAAAAGCGTTTTAACCAGTTCTTAAAAGAGCTTGAGGAAGATTTTAATTTTGTTCCTGCAGCTCTCAATCACGATGAAAAGGCAGTCGAAATTGACCACCGTCTTGAAGATATTGAAAAGCATTACAAAATGGTTGATCGTCGCTACAAAATTATCCTTACCCTAACTGGCTTGATTACCCTGAGTATTTTTGTCTATTTGGGTTATGCATTATTTGGCGGCTAATACGGTTTGTATAAAGGGGCTTAAGACTTAAAGCCCCGTTTGCGATAACCCCATTGCTTGTTTGGCAAATGAAGCTTTAGCAAAAGGCAAATGGTCCAATACCGTCAGACCCACATTTCTGGCTGCAGCAAGCGCTAACCAATCGTTTGAAAAAATCTTTACTAAGCCATCTGTAAAACCGATCACGTGGTTGTGGTCTTTATGCCTTTCTTGCGCATAGCCCGCTAATAATTTTGCCTCGCCAATATCTTGCCCCAATTGCTGTTGTTTAAGCAATTTATCCGCCAATTGCACCACGTCACGTATGCCAAGGTTAAAGCCTTGACCCGCCACTGGGTGCAGCTGATGCACGGCGTTGCCGATGATAACGGCGCGTCCGCTGACCATCTGTTCGGCGCGGATCAACGATAACGGAAATGCGCGGCGCGGCGCGGCTAGTGTCAACTCGCCCAGACGGTAGCCGAAGCAGGCTTGTAAAGCCGACATAAATTCCGCCTCGCTACCTGCCATTAAATCTTCGGCATCATCGTGTTTGCGTGTCCATACGACAGAGCTATGGTATTTGGATACCGGCAGCAAAGCCAATGGCCCTGAGCAGGTAAACCTTTCATAGGCGGTGTGTTGGTTGGCGCGTGCGGATTTTACTGTGGTGACTAAGGCGGTTTGTCCGTAATCGGTGCTGTGTTGCGGAATATCTAGTAATTTGCGGACTGAAGAATGCCCGCCGTCGGCACCCACCAGTAGTTTCGCCGTTAAGTTAAGCGCTTGGTCGCCGTGTTTTAAGCTCATGTTGACACTGTCTGCGCCGGACATCAAACCGGTCAGGCGGGCAGGGCAGATCAAATCGATGGGGGCTTCCGCCACTTTTTCCGCCAAATAACGTTCAATGTCGCGGGCGGCGATCACATAACCTAAAGCGTCGACTTGTTGCTTGTCGGCGGACAAACGGGTTTTACCGAAATGGCCTTGGTCGGAAATATGGATATGTTTAATGGCCTCGGCCTTATCGCGGATGCCAGCCCAAACGCCCATTTTCTCCAAAACCTTCACCGTGCCGGCAGCTAGAGCCAAGGCACGGTCGCCGGCGGGCGAGTTGTGTAATTGTTCGGGGCTTTGCGCTTCGATAACCGCAATTTTTAAGCCGGTATCCTTTAAAGCCAGCGCCAGACAATTGCCCGCCAGACCGCCGCCAATAATGACTAAATCGTAATCCATTTGCATTAGGCCGCCTGCATTATCGCTTCAATATCTTCTATGGCTTTAGGTACGCCAGCCGTCAGCACTTTGCAGCCGTTAGCGGTGACGACAACATCGTCTTCAATGCGGATGCCTATGCCGCGCCATTTTTCATCGACGGTTTTACAATCCGAAGGAATATACAGGCCAGGTTCAACGGTCAGTACCATGCCAGGCTCTAAGATGCGCCATTCTTGATTGATTTTGTAGTCACCGACGTCATGTACATCCATGCCCAACCAATGCCCCGTGCGGTGCATGTAGAAGGCTTTGTATTTTTCGTCCTTAATCAGTTTTTTGACGCGGCCTTTTAATAAGCCTAAAGCGACTAAGCCTCTTGTGAGTACTTCTACGGCAACTTCATGGGGGATGTTCCAAGCAACGCCGGGTTTAATGGCTTCGATTGCCGCCAGTTGTGCATCCAACACCAATTGGTACAGCTGTTTTTGGGGTTCGGAGAATTTGCCGGCAACAGGGAAGGTGCGGGTAATGTCGGCAGCGTAGTGGTCGCATTCTGCGCCTGCGTCAATCAGCAACAAGTCGCCTTGCTTGAGTTTGTCTTTGTTCTCGACATAGTGCAGTGTGCAGGCATTTTTTCCGCCTGCGACGATGGACGGGTAAGCAACCGCCCTCAGACCTTCGTGGTTGAAATGATGGACGAGTTCGGCTTCAATTTGGTATTCGTACAAACCGGCTTTACACGCTTGCATGGCTTTGATGTGGCCTGCGGCAGAAACTTCAGCCGCACGGCGCATCAGTTTTAATTCCGCCGCACTTTTAAACAAGCGCATTTCATGTAGCATTTGCTCTATCGAAACCAATTCACCAGGTGCGCCAACGCCCATGCGCGATTTGGTGCGGATATGGGTGATCCATTCCAGCAAGCTATGATCCAGTTCAGGGTCGCGCCCCATCGGGTAAAAGACTTTTTGCTTGTCTTCCAACATGCCGGGCAAAATATCGGCAAGATCGGTGATGGGAAAGGCGTCATCGGCACCAAAATGGTGGGTTGCGCCATCAAGGCCTGCGTGCGCACCTTCCCATAGGGCTTTGGTGGCATCGAATTCACGGCAGAATAAAATGTATTCACCCTGTTCACGCCCAGGAATGAACACCGCCAAAGCTTCGGCTTCGTTAAAGCCTGTCAAATAATAAAAATCGCTGTCTTGCCGGAACGGGTAATGTACATCACGGTTACGGATATGGCTGGGTGCGCTGGCGATGAGCGCAATGTTGCCGACACCCACCTGTTGCATCAAGTGTTTACGGCGTTTTTTAAATTCAGAAGCTTTCATGCACAGATATCCTTTTGCTTAATGAAGGGTGGAATCCGGATCATTATAAAATTCGTATTTCAGCAACATAACCGCTGCGCGTAAATATTCACTGACTTCCACAAAAGCCGATTCATCTTCCGCACCTTCTGCGTCGGTATCCAGTTTGGTAAATTCGGTGATGTCTTTAAGGACTTCCCGGGCTTCTGGCGAACATTCTTTTGCCAAATGCGCGCTGCCTATACCTAACAGAAAGCCTTGGCACCAGTTTTTTAAGGCGATGACTTGTTCGCTTAATGCGCTTTCGTCGTCAGGCAAAAACAGTTCAAAATCGAAATCTTCGCTATTTAAGAGGCGGCGGGATTCTTCAAACAGATTGTTGAGTAACGTAATGCCTTCAATATCATCGGGTTGGGTTTCGTTGAGCAGCTCCGTCAGCCAGTAGTTGCTGGTAGTGTGGTCGTTGACGCATAAAAGCCCGGTGGCCATACCGTGCGCCTCGGCGGCGCTCAGTTCTGGCTGGGCTTGCTGCAAAATGGAGTTGATAGTTTGGTAAGCCATGGTGCTTTGATATTCACTAAAATAAAAACAATGCTTATGCTAACATTGAACGCAAAGTTATTGACCATTTGTTAACTTTTTACCACCGTTTTATTTGGCAACTATCCGTGACCCATCCCATGCTTGAACAACCCTTAGAATTGGCCTTGTTGGAAAACAAGGTTGACTTATTGATTGAACGCTTCCATGCCGTCAAACACGAAAATGAGGCGTTAAAAAACCAACAAGAATTATTGTTGGAAGAAAAACTCCAGCTGCTGGAAAAAACCACTTTGGCGCGCACCCGTGTTGAAGCCATGATTAACCGCCTGAAAGCTATGGAGCAAGGACTATGAGCGACAAACCCCAATCCGTCACGCTGATGATTATGGGCAAGGAATACAAAATCCTTTGCGATCTTGATGAACAAGACGATTTGACCTATTCGGCGCAACAACTTGACCAACAAATGCGCAAAATGCGCGATTCCGGCAAAGTGAACGGTGCTGAGAGGATTGCCGTTTTGGCGGCTTTAAACTTGGCACACGAGCTGCAAGTGTTGAAAAATCAAAACGCTATGCTGAAGCTCAGCCTTAACGAAGCATTGAAGAACCTCAGCAACAAAGTTGAAAACGTTTTGGAAAAACCGTAATTGCGTTACACTGTAAGCCTGTATCTCCTGGAGCGTTCGACAGTGTGCTGGGTGTTTCCTGAACCTGTTTTTACCCCGGGTGCAGTTCTGTGTCATGGTGTGCAAGCCTGTTCGTTCAGGAAGCCTGATTGACAAGATATGTTCCCACTTGAACTGTTGGTTCAAGGACGAAAGCGCATATCGGCGCAATCGGGAGATGCATCCTTTTCCTTTCTTTATTCTATCCAAAAGCCAGCATTTTCTGGCAACAAGCCAAGTCTGCGAATACGGAAGCTTATCTATTTTTTGTGATATGACCCACAAAAAAAATGCTCATACTACGTATTTTCCCCAGAAAAAATAATATTATTGGATCAAAATTATCGCCATTAGTTAAGCGGCTTAATAACCGATTTTTCTATCCATTTCGGCATCCACATTATTATAATTTTTAGAGGACGATACATGGCAACAGCGACACTTTCTGGCACACAAACCATTGATGCATTGATGAGTTTGTATAAATGGAGTACGCCAGCTGGAACAACAACGACAATCACATTCAGTTTCCCCACCGCAACTTCAACTTGGATTTCAGGTTACGGCCCTGAAATTTCATCCGGCGTATGGTCGCCACTGAACGCCACCCAACAGGCCAATTTTATCAGCGCCTTGGCAACTTGGTCTGATGTGGCAAATATCAATTTCACGCAAGTTGCCGACAATGCATCCGTCACAGGCAGCATACGTGCAGCTTTCAGCACTTACGTCGATCCCGATGCCGGTTTAGCGTATTATCCGGTATCCTCGTCTGCCAAATCTGGCGATATTTGGTTTAATCCCAAATACACAGACTATGCGCCGGGCGGTCAGCTTTTCCAGATTATGCAGCATGAAATTGGCCATGCGTTGGGCCTTAAGCACATTAATAAAACCATTTCTGGTAATCCAACTTATCTGACAGGTGCAGAAGACAATAAGCAATACTCCACCATGTCCTATAACGAATACACCGGGGCGGGTAACTTTAGTACCTTCTATGTGCAGCCTAGCACGCCGATGCTTTACGATATTGCTGCCATCCAATATTTGTACGGCGCCAACATGACCACGCGTACTGGTAATGACACTTACACTTTCAGCAACACCAAAGGCGAACTGAAAACCATTTGGGACGCAGGTGGTATCGACACCTTCGACTTGTCCAACCAAACCTTTAGCCAAATCATCAATCTGAATGCTGGTACATTCAGTTCATTAGGTGTCAAACAAACGCCAACGAGTGTGCCGACGGCAAGCGCGGTCAGCAATGTGGCGATCGCTTATAATGTCAGTATTGAAAATGCGATTGGTGGTTCAGGAAATGACACGTTAATCGGCAATGACCTCAACAATACCCTAACGGGCGGTTCGGGCAATGACAATATCAGCGGCAATTTGGGTAACGACAAGCTCGACGGCGGCTTAGGCGACGACAGCATGAGTGGTGGCGGTGGCAACGATACCTATATCGTCAATTCTACGGGCGACACGGTAACGGAAGCCGCCGCCTCAGGTTCGGATACTGTGCAATCAAGCATTACTTATACGTTGGGCAGCTATTTTGAAAAATTGACCTTAACCGGCTCGGCGGCAATAAACGGAACCGGTAACGGTGTGGCAAATACCATCACCGGCAACTCGGCTGCCAATACCTTATCTGGAAATGCAGGAAATGATAAGTTGGTTGGAGGGGCGGGTGCCGATACTTTAATAGGTGGCGCTGGCAATGACACTTTAACGGGAGGTATTGGTCAGGATACCTTCATATTTGATAGTGTTTCCGGCATTGATACGGTTACAGACTTTAGCGTTGTCGATGACACTATCCAGCTTAAAAACACCGTATTTACCGCCCTTACCGTTAAAGGCGGGCTGGCAGCTGGCCAATTGGTATTGGGAAGCCAAGCCTTGGATACGAACGACTATATCGTTTACAACCAAAGCACGGGCAAATTGTATTACGATGCCGATGGCAGTGGCGCAGGTTCGCAAGTGCAGATTGCCACCTTGGGCGTCAATTTGACGATGACCAATGCCGATTTTGTTGTGGTATAAACACTAAAATCGCTTAAAAAAAATAAAGCCTTCCAGATATAAAAGTCTGGAAGGCTTTTTTATTTCAGCTTAAAAAATGGAAAGCGCGGCGTTCAGGTTTGATTTTGTGCTTATAACCAGCCGCTGCGCTTTAGATGCAGATACAACAATACGCTCCCGACAACTACAAGGCTTAATACGGTGGGATAGCTGTACTGCCATTCCAATTCGGGCATGTACTTAAAATTCATCCCGTACAAGCTGAACACCATCGTAGGAATTGCCAAAATCGCGCCCCAGCCCGCCAAACCTTTGACCACTTCGTTTTGGCGCACAGTTTCAAAGGTCAAATGCACTTGCATGGCGGAAATCAGCATTTCGCGCAGGCCGTGCAACGTTTGGTCGATACGTCGGATGTGGTCGGCTATGTCACGGAAATAGTTGTTCATATCCTTAGGGATAATGTCGCTATGGAAGCGGGTCAGCTCGTTGCACATATCGATTACCGGCATGATGGCATTGTGCAATTGCAAAAGTTCGCGCTTCAGCTGGTACAGTTCTTCCATAGTGCGTCGGCTGGGGTGGTTGGCAAAAATAGCCGATTCCAACACCTCAAAGCGCGCCTGCAAGCCTTCAATGACCGGCACATAGTTATCGACGATGAAATCCATGATCGCATACAACACAAATCCCGGCCCTTTGGCGAGGTGGTCGGGTTTGGCTTCACAACTGGCGCGGATTTTCCGGTGGTCCAGCAGCGAACCATGCCGGACCGTAACCACAAAACGCTTGCCGGCAAACACGTGGGTTTCGCCAAAGGCAACGCTGGTTTCCGTTAATGCCGCCGTGTGCAAGACCATAAATACGGAACTGTCGTATTCTTCAATTTTGGGCTGTTGATGGGCGTTGCAGGCATCTTCGATGGCGAGTTCGTGCAGACCGAATTCTTCTTGGACTTTTAACAGCAAATGGCTATCGGCTTCGTGCAGGCCTAGCCAGACGAAGGTATCGGGTTCTTTCAGCACTTCACTGATGTCTTCAATGGTGACATCACCTTGGCTGATGCCGTTTTTGTAGGCCACGCAACGCATGACCATGCTGTTATCAACTTCGAAACTCAAAAGGCCTCCTTCATTATTTGGCAATGGTGATGCTCGGCGCACCTTGTTGGGACAATTCGCTCATGGTCATCTGGAAAATTTGGTACAACAGCCGGAAGCCTTCGCGGTTCCATTGATGGCCTTTTTCGCGCTGGATGGCGTAATAATATTTGCCGTATTTGATGCTGACATCGGCCTCTTTTATGGCTGATTCCGTCACGGTCACGCCTAAGGTTTGGGTGGGGTTTTCGCGCACTTCCGGTGTTTGCGCGTGTTTGGCAATCTCATATTCAGGATCATCCTGAATGCCTTGACCAATAAAGTTCAGCACATTGTGGAAACTCCGCAATTTTAGTCGGCCGTGCCAAGGCCACTCGCCGCCTGCAAAACCGGGGCGAATATCGACAATAATTTCATTGGCATAAAGGTTATTGGCTTCTTCCTGCAATTGTTCGCGTTCGGCGTTGCTGAGCCGGCTGGGATTGTAATTGCTTAAAATGATATGCCCGCTGATGCGTTTGCTGAGTTTGATCTGCTGCTGTTTGGCATCAAAATTGACGTCGTATTCCTTTTGCAGATCGGAAAATTCTTCTACCGAAAAGTGGCTGGCGGGCAGTTGCCAAGTCTTGTCGTAGAGCAGCGGGTTAACGTACAAGGCATGTTGGTCTTGAATGGCAGACAAATGCAGCATGGCTTGCCGGAAGGTGGGGTAACCTTGGCGGTCGGCAGGTTTGTTCTGGCAAATTTTATTGAGCGTGGCATCTTTAATGTGCAGCTCATCCACCAACAAACGCAAAATCAAATCGACATCTGCGCCTTGACGCAACAACAGGGTCAGCTTGTTTTCCGGTAGCGGGGTCAGCAAGCGGCGGGTGAATTCTTCACCTTCCATGGGGACGATGCTGATGGTGGGATTTTCGGAAATGCTGCCGCCAAACGTCGGTACCACCAAGGCACCGCTGTCGCCAGTTAACGCGGGCGATGCACCGGCACTGAGCTGAAAATTGAAAGTGGCGGCAATATTGGACACGCCGGTAAAGTGCATCGGTTGATGCTGATGGGCGCGGGCTATGTTTAACAGCAGTTGTTTGGACAAGGTTTCGGTAATGGCCCGGTCGTAAGCCACCACCGCATCATCCAGCATAGTGGGTGTGGCTATGCAACCCGACAAGAGTGCTGCCCATAACAGAAGGGCGCTTTTGAAGGCTAAGCGTTTTGACCGGAGCATAGTTTGCCGCAAGCGAGGTTAAAGAAAAGTTGGCGCGGGCAATGCTTTGCCGATTGCCCGCTGTGGCAATTAAATCTTTTTGACAAACTCAGACTTCAGTTTCATGGCACCGATGCCGTCAATTTTGCAATCAATGTCATGATCGCCATCCACCAAACGGATGTTTTTAACTTTGGTGCCCACTTTGACCACTAAGGATGAGCCTTTGACTTTCAGGTCTTTAATGACGGTCACGCTGTCGCCATCTTGCAAGATGTTGCCGTTGGCATCTTTAATCACACGGTTGTCGTCACTGTCACCGGCGCTGTCTTGGCTCCATTCGTGGGCGCATTCAGGGCAAACGAATTGGCTGCCGTCTTCATAGGTAAATTCTGAGCCGCAAGACGGGCAAGGTGGGAGGTTGCTCATGGCAGTTGTTCCTTAATTTTAATGGGTCTCAAGCGCAGGCCAACGCGGCGGCTTTGAGGTAAAGCAGGCATCATGCCAGATATTAGCGAATATTGTCCACACAAGGCGTGTAGGAAATGGCTGGTTGCAGGCTAGAAATAAGCGGCTTTGAAAAATGGCAATGAGAGGATTTCAAACATAAAACCCAGTCTGTTATTGGTTTTAAACAGGCTGGGTTTTGGCAACGTGTCAGTTGACCTTTAACAGCCAGCCATCTGCACCACGGCATTTGCTAGGGCTTTCGGCGGCAATGTTGATACGTACAAAATCATGGCTAATGCTGGCAGGCAGCGTACCGCTGACGTAAAAATTCTTATTTTTTTCGGTAATGGTCAGTTCGACGGGCTGGCCTTTTACAGTGACTTCTAAGGTTTCTGGATTGGTTTGCGGTGAAGCGATAAAGGTAAAAGTCGAATTTGTTGCCACTTCGCTGTTATTAACGGGTTGGAAATGGCTAAATTTAGGTTTTACACAGGCTTTAGTGCTGCTGTCGCTACCGTAAGCCCAAACTTGGCTGCTAGATATTACTAGCAATAAGGTGATTAGGTGGGAAGATTTCATGGGTTGCCTCTTTGTTATGGTTTTTATGTGTAAGTGCCAAGCTTACTTGGAAATGCTGAAAAGGCAAAAGACGAAATGCGCGGCTTGGTAAGCCTTGGTTTACCTAACCGCTAATATTTGGAGGGATGTTGGTTGTTTGCGTTATTTGACCAACGCGGCTTTGTAGTCATTTTCAGCAAAGCCTTTGATGATTTTTCCGTAAATGACCGCCAAAGGAATGCCGCCATAACCCGGTGCCAATGTATATTTTTGTGCAGCGGCGATACTGTCATTTTCGACATCGTACTCTTTGAACGGAATATTCCTTCGGTTTAAAAATTCTTTAGCTTCATCGCAAGGCAAACATGAGCTGCTAACGTACAAAACGATTGAAGATTTATCGATTGGAAGTTGCTTTTTGGCGGGCTCGGCTGGGCGCGGGCCCATTTGCAAGGGTTTTGCATCCGCTTTTTGGGCGTTTGAATCGGTGAAATGAACGCTACCATCGGCATCTGTCCATTTAAAAACTTTTGCCTGGCCTGGGGTAGTGAAAGCTAAAGCAAATAAAATGAGGCTTAGTTGTTTCATGGACATATTGGATACCGATTGAAAAAAATTGAATTGATTCGGTTGCTAAAAAATTTACATCCCTGTAAAGGGAACACGCTACCCGCGTGCCGTTAGTTGGGTTGCACTATCAAAACGTCAGTGCCACAGTGGCCGGAAATTGCATGGTCATGCAATGCAGGCTGCCGTATTGATGCACTAAGGGTCGGCAGGGCGTGGCGATAATTTTATGTTCAGGGAAACACGCCGCCAGCCGTTCTAAAGCAACGGCATCATTGTCATCTTCATATACCGGCACCATGACCGCACCGTTGATGATTAAAAAGTTAGCGTAATTTGCCGGCAATTGACAGCCTTCTTCATCAAAAATCGGTTTAGGCATGGGCAACGGCACCAATTGGTAACGTTCGCCGGTGTTGGTCCGCAAACCCTGCAACTGCTCTTCCATGTTTTTCAAGCTCGCATAATGCGGGTCTTGTGGATCTTCGCAACTGGTGTAGGCGATGGTGTCCGCCGTGCAAAAACGTGCCAACGTGTCAATGTGGGCGTCGGTGTCGTCGCCGGACAAGTTGGGCTGGTCTATCCAGAAAATGCGCGTTGCGCCAAATTGCTGGCGTAATTCACGCTCTATTTCAAATAAAGTTAGGCTGTTGTTGCGGTTAGGGTTCAGCAGGCATTGCTTAGTCGTCATAATGGTATCGATGCCATCACTTTCGACGCTACCGCCTTCCAAAATAAAATCTACCGCTTGGCTGTTTAAGCCCGCAAAAATCGGTGTTTCCAACAATTTGCCGTTGAGTGCGTTGTCGTGGTCATGCGCATATTTCCCGCCCCAGCCATTAAACGTAAAGTTTAGCAGAATTGCAGCATTGTTTTGCTCGGCAGTCAGAAAAGCAGTATCGCGCACCCAAATATCATTCATTTCGGCTTGCACATAGGCAATAGTGGCGATGTCGCCCAGTTGCGCTTGGATATGTTGTTGGTGGCTGTCATCTTTACAAACGATGATAAGGTGCTGGTGCGAGCTGATGGTTAAGGCAATAAAGCGGTACGATTGCTCAACGGCTGCCAAGCGGTTGCTGAAATCACCGCTTTGGTGGGGCCAAGCGATTAAGACCGCTGATTGCTTTTCCCATTCGGCTGGAAAACGTGTCATTTTTAAGGGTTCCTGTGGTTAATGGCCGACCGGATCGGCGAGGGCTTGTGCCAACATTTCTTCAGCATGGGCCAAAGTGTTGGCGGTGATGTTGACGCCGCCCAACATGCGGGCGACTTCTTCGACACGCTCGGCATCGGCCAATAGGCGGACACCCGATGAGGTGATGTCGGTTTGCTGGTTTTTTTGCACATACAAATGCCAATGCGCTTGCGCGGCGACTTGCGGCAAATGGGTGACGCACAAGACTTGCCGGCCTAGGCTTAAGGCGCGCAATTTTTGCCCGACAATTTCGGCAATGCCGCCGCCAATGCCGGAATCGACCTCGTCAAAAATCATCGTTGGCGTGGTTTTGTCGTTCGATGTCGTCACTTGGATTGCCAAGCTAATGCGCGACAATTCCCCGCCCGATGCCACTTTTGCCAACGGTTTCGGCGGCAAGCCGGGGTTGGCGCTGACTAAAAATTCGATTTTATCGTTGCCGTTCAACTTAGGCACATCGCTTTCCAAGGCGGTGACCGCCACCAAAAATTCACCTTGCGGCATCCCCAATTCTTTAATCATCGCAGAAATATGCCTTTGCAACTCGGCGGCTGCGGCAATGCGCCGGGCTGATAAATCGCTGGCGAGTTGGCGGTAATCATCCAGCAGTTTTTCGCAAGCGAGGCTTAATGCGTCGATGCGTTCGCTGCTGTGGGTGAGGTTGTCGAGTTCGTTGCTCAGTTTTGCCAGCACGTCCGGCAATTCATCGGGCAACACATGATGCTTGCGGCTTAAGCTTTGCACCACGCCAATCTGGGTTTCCAATTCATCCAAGTGGACGGGGTCGGCCTGTTGCGCTTCCAAAAATCGCCGCAATTGCAAAGCCGCTTCTTCGCTTTGGATGCGCGCTTCCGACAACAACGCGCAAATCTCCGACAATTCCGGCGCAAAGCGCGCCAAATCGGTCAGTTCGCGCAAGCAACCGTTAAGCAGGGAAGCCACCGAAACATCACCTTCGTAAAGGCTTTCCACCTGCGCCTGACCGCTGCTTAAGATTTGCCCTAAATTCGCCAATTTGCTGTGTTCTTCCGATAAGGCGGCATAGCTGAAATCGCGCAAATCCAGCTGCTGCAATTCTTCAATTTGATAGCGCAGCAATTCTTCACGCTCGCCTTGGTCTTTGCTGGCTTTTTGCAGGCTGGTCAGTTCTTTGTGGGTGTGTTGCCAATTTTTGTAGCTGGCGTTGGTTTGTTCCAGCAGGGCTAGGTTTTTGCCATAAACGTCTAACAAGCGCCTTTGTTGGTCCGGGTTGAGCAAGCTCAGATGCGCGTGTTGCCCGTGGATTTCCACCAGCGTTTCGCTTAAAGATTGCAAGGCTTGCAAGGTGACGGGCGTGTTGTTGATGTAAGCCTTAGATCGCCCATCTTGGTTGACCACGCGGCGGATCAGGCATTGCCCGTCGTCGTCCAGCTCGTTGTCGACCAGCCATTGTTGGGCGTTGGGCGCGTCCGACAAATCAAAAGTCAGATTGATTTCCGCGCGTTTGGCATCGGGGCGCACATAGCCAGAATCGGCACGGTCACCCAAAGCTAAGCCTAAGGCGGTCAGCAAAATGGATTTGCCCGCGCCGGTTTCGCCGGTGAGTACCGACATGCCTTGGGCAAGTTCCAAATCGAGCGATTTGACGACAGCAAGATCGTTAATAGTCAGATTAACTAGCATGGGGGATACAGGTGGCTTTTGATTGGATGATTCTAATCGCTTTAGGATTTTTTTTGATTAAAAATTTTGGCTCTATAGGGATTTAAAGGGCTTTTGCTAAAAATGACCTAAGCCGCGTTTTTGCAAATATATCCGTCATTCCGGCAATCCCTGCCGGAATGATGGAACTTTATCGCTTTATCTAAAGGTAAGCATGGCACAATTTTTTAGCTTAATGGCAGTGGCTAACGGACGGGTTTAAGCCGCAGCCTGCTCGACGATGACATCGGCTAGCTGGATTTGCGTGGTTTGGGCTAGTTTGATACGGGCTTTTAGGGCATCGCAGAGTGCCATTAGTTCGTCTACTTTGGCTACTATTCGGTATTGTTCGGCTAGTGGGGGTAAGGATATAACGGCATTATCTAATTTGGAAAGTGTTACCCTTGTTATTGCAACACCTGTCATTCCTAATCGCATTTCATTATAAAAATATGGTGATTTCAGTGAAAGCAATAGATATGTGTTCAAAATTCCGTTTGGGACTTTTAGTAACGCTACACTTGAAAGCATTGAAAAAGGCATTTCTAAATTATTTATCGTAGCGATCCCAGTTGTAGCACCATCCTTAATGTACAGAATATCCCCATATTCAGGATCGCATCTCGAATAAATCTCTTGGTGAACTTCTTTACTAACGTAAGTGGCATTGCTCAACATTACGCCTTCGGCCTTTATATTCTTCGCCGAAATATAAAGAAAATCTCCTTCATCTCCATTTGGTGGTGAATGATGTGTCCCATCTGTTATTTTTTTCAACGCGTAACCAAGCCTAACCCATTCCCACATTTTAGGAATTGTAAATGCTTTTTCTCCATCGGTTATTTTTGGTAGTGAATTTAGTTTTTTAATTTTCCCTTCTTTTACCAACCGCGCCTTTTCCTCAGCGATTTTTTCCAGCAAAACACTGGCTGGTTCGTCATTCGGGTCTTGGGGAACCAGTTTGCCCATGACGGCGAGTTGGAGGATGGTTTGTTTGAGTTGGTCGATGCTGTGTTCGGTGGTGAACAGGGTGTCGAAGTGTTCGGCGATGCGCTGCCAAGTGGCGGCGAATCCATCCTGTGACGGATAGCCGGACATGGCCTCGGCATTGTTGGCTGTTGCACCATCTTCGGCAATCAGTGCGCCGAGCAGGGTTTCCACCAGCGTTTGGTGGGCAGCGTGGTTGTCGGTTTGTTGTCGTTCCAGTTGGTCGCACAAGGCCATGAGTTCATCGACTTTGGCTACTATGCGGTGTTGTTCGGCTAGGGGTGGCAGAGGAAATAAAAAATTCAAAAGCTCATCTTGCTTGATCCCAGCAACGGTAGTACCTGTTCCCTTAATATTGAACGTGGAAAACACAGTTAAAAAATAATCTAAGTTGATTTGTGAACTCAATTTAACAGCTTTCAAATCCTGATTTATAGCTATCTGGTTTTTACAAATTGCAATTTTTCCTAATCCCATTCGAGTACAAATAAGAATATCGCCAATATCAGCAAGTTTACTGCCCGCAGCAAGACCAGCATCAGTAATATAATCCTGAGTTTTTTCAATATATTTAGACTGACCCAAATCTTTTACACTAGCCCAAGGTATATTCCCTCCCCAATATTCAGGATTATTTTTGCTTGGTGTTCCTCCGCTAAGCAGAGCGTTAAATAGGGTTCCTAAACGACATAATTTCCATTTATTGGGCAGAGAAATCATTTCAATTTCATTAATTTCAAGCGTTGATTTTTGATCTTTTATTACCCCTTCTTTAACCAACCGCGCCTTTTCCTCAGCAATTTTCTCCAACAAAACACTAGCCGGTTCATCATTCGGATCTTGCGGCACTAACTTGCCCCGCACCGCCAATTCCAAAATCAATTCGCGCAGTTTTTTAATGCCATAGGCGGTTTGTTTACCGCTATTGCCGCGCCCCGCCGTGCTTTTGGTCAGTTGCGCGGATGTCCAGATGTCCATGTGTTGGGTGATTAAATCAATCATTAATCGGCAGCTCCATTAAAGCCCTCTCCAAAGGGAGAGGGTTGGGGTGAGGGGAAATAAAAACTTTTGGTTTCAAGAACAGAGTTGTTTTCGATTTAAAAAACATAACTCAATGATGGAAAATGATTGGATTTAATATCCCTCACCCAACCCTCTCCCGCTGGAGAGGGCTTTATCGCACGCCGGCGTGCTTTTGGTCAGTTGTGCGGCAGCCCAGATTTCCATATGTTGGGTGATTAAATCAATCATTAATCGGCTGCTCCATGAAAGCCCTCTCCAAAGGGAGAGGGTTGGGGTGAGGGGAAATATACACTTTGGGTTTCAAGAACATGGCTGTTTTCGATTTAAAAACTATCATGCAATGACGGAAAACGATTGGATTTTAATATCCCTCACCCAACCCTCTCCCGCTGGAGAGGGCTTTCCGCGCCCCGCCGTGCTTTTGGTCAGTTGCGCGGATGTCCAGACATCCATGTGTTGGGTGATTGCATCAAGCATTAATCGACTTCTCTAATAAAAGCCCTCTCCAAAGGGAGAGGGTTGGGGTGAGGGGAAATAACAACTTTGGGTTTCAAGAACGGGGTTGTTTTCGTTTTAAAAAATATCATGCAATGATGGAATACGATTGGGTTTTAATATCCCTCACCCAACCCTCTCCCGCTGGAGAGGGCTTTTAGCGAACCCTACTACTTTTGGTCAGTTGCGCTGATGTCCAGATTTCTATTTTTTTGTATTTTAAATCAATAATTTATGCATATCCTTTACCTAAGGCCTGTTGCAAAATCGTTTTAAGCTGGTCGCGCAATTTGCCTATTTCCTGCTGTTGTTCGGCGTATTGTTTTAGTAATTGTTCGGAGTCGTGGCTGGTTTGTTCGCCGACATGGGGGTTTTTAATGTCCAGGTTGTAGTTTCGCGCTTTGATCTCGGCAACCGTAACTTGCCATGCTTGCTGGTTTTGCACCCGTGCCGCGTAGCCGTCGGCGGCATCGCCCCACCAGTCGATTTCGGGTTGGAATTCTTCAAAGCGCATGGGTTTGGTTTTGTTGTAGTTTTTTACACCGTCTGGATAAGGGTGTTCGTAATACCAAACTTGTTCGGTGGGTTGGCCTTTGGTGAAGAACAGGATGTTGGTTTTGATGCCCGTGTAAGGGCTGAACACGCCGTTGGGCAGGCGCACGATGGTGTGCAGGTTGCATTCTTCCAATAGCGATTGTTTCAGGCGGGTTTTCATACCTTCGCCAAACAGGAAGCCGTCGGGCAACACCACGGCGGCGCGGCCTTGGTCTTTGAGCAGTTTGATGATTAAGGCCATGAACAAGTCGGCGGTTTCGCGGGTACGCAGGTTAGCCGGAAAGTTGTTTTCGATGCCGTCTTCTTCCATGCCGCCAAACGGCGGGTTGGTGATGATGACATTGACGCGTTCTTTGTTGGTGTAGTCTTTGTAAGGGCGGCTTAGGGTATTGTCGTGGCGGATATGCGTGGGGGTGTCGATGCCGTGCAGGATCATGTTGGTGATACAGAGCATGTGCGGCAGGGCTTTTTTCTCCACACCGCGGATAGAGGCTTGCAGAATTTGTTCGTCTTGTTCGGTTTTGCGGTAGAGCTCGCGTTTATGGTCGATGGTGCAGGCCAAGAAGCCGCCCGTGCCGCAAGCAGGATCGAGGACAGTTTCCGCCAATTGCGGGTTAATGCGGTCGACTATAAAACGGGTGACGGCGCGGGGTGTGTAAAACTCGCCCGCGTTACCGGCGCTTTGCAGGTCTTTAAGGATTTGTTCGTAAATGCTGCCGAAGGTGTGGCGGTCGCCTGTGTTGTTGAAGTCGATTTCGCAGATTTTATTAATCACCTGCCGCATCAAGGTGCCGGATTTCATGTAGTTGTAGGCATCTTCAAAGACATCACGCACGACTTGGGCGCGTATTGCGGTTGCGCCTTGCAAGGGCAGTTTGTCTTTTAAGGACGGGAACAATTGCAGGTTGACGAAATCGGACAGTTCGTCGCCCGTCATGCCTTCGGGGTTTTGTGCCCAGTTGCGCCAGCGCAGGTGTTCGGGCAAGGGTGATTGGTAGTCGTCTTCGGTCAGCTCCAATTCGGCTTCACGGTCGTCGAAGATTTTTAGGAAAAATAGCCAGACTAATTGGCTGATGCGTTGGGCATCGCCATCCACGCCGACATCTTTACGCATGATGTCTTGGATGGATTTGATGATGCCGGAAATGTTGCTCATGCGGGTACGTCCTGTTTGTATTAAAAGCCCTCTTCAGCGGGAGAGGGTTGGGTGAGGGGAAATTAAAAAACACTCATCCGGTAATGTCTAAAATAGCCAAGCGAATAGTTTCTAAAACACCTTCGTTGTTTTCAATGATTTCATTATTCCAAAAGCGTAGGATTTTGAATCCTTTTTTGCCTAAATATTGGCTACGGTGTTGATCATAATCCAGTTGATCGGCATGTTGCCCGCCATCTAATTCAATGATTAGTTTCAATTCAAGACAAACAAAATCAACAATATAAGGTTCAATCGGAAATTGCCGTCTAAATTTATGGTTTAGCAAGCGTCTGTTGCGGAGTTGTTGCCATAATCGTTGTTCCACATCGGTTTGGTTTTTTCTTAATGATCTTGCTTGGTTTGTTAAGGTCATGGTTTTAATTTCCCCTCACCTCAACCCTCTCCCTTTGGAGAGGGCTTTTTAATCACAACGATGGTTTCGAAATCTTGAATAGCTCATCTTCTAGTTCTTGGATGGCTTGTTCATAATTGTTTTTGCCTCCAAACACTTGGTTGATGATTTCTACGGGTGTGCCTATTTCGCTAAAAGGTTTTAGCTTTAGCACTTTAGCATTTTCCAGGCTACCTATGCCTTCGTCGGCGTATTTGTCCAGCAATGCGGTCAACACGGCTCTGGCTTGGTCGCCGTATTTAGTGAAGTAATTGCGTTTTTTGACTTGGTTGGCGCGTACTTTTCGAGTCAGTGGCGGCTGGTCGAAAGCAATATGGCAGATCAGGTCAAAATCGCCGTAGTCTTTGCCGATTTCGGCGGCGAGATTTTCCAGCACTATGCCGTATTCTTCCAGCAAGTCGATAATGGCCTGTTTTTTCTTGGCGTGTTGCCAGCGTTGCAAAAAGTCATCGAGCGAGGCGAATTCGGTTTGTATCTGTTTGCGGCTAAAATCACGGTAGGATTCGGTGACCAGTTTGCCATCATTGCCCAGATATTCGACACGCTCGGCAATGATCCTGACGGGTACGCCGCTAACGCGCACTTTGTAAACGCCTGGCTCTTCATTGACTTCGTTACCATCTTCATCTTCTTCGGGTTCTGGATCTGGCGGCACGGGATCATCGTCATCATCGGGTTCGTAAATGACCACCGGATCGCCATCAAAATTAGGGTCACGGAACAGTTCGGTGGCTTTTTTGAAGTCCATGATGGTGAAGAAAAACTTGTTGTATTCTTCATCAATGCGGGTGCCGCGTCCGATAATTTGCTTGAATGAGGTCATGGAGCTGATGGTTTTGTCCAGCACGATGAGTTTGCAGGTTTTGGCATCCACGCCAGTGGTCAGCAGTTCCGAGGTAGTGGCGATGACCGGGTAACGCTGTTCGGGGTCGATAAAGTTGTCGAGTTCGGCTTTGCCTTCGACGCTATCCCCCGTAATGCGCATAACGTATTTGGGGTTATCGGTCGCCAGTTTTCCGGCGGCATTCACAATCGCCGAGCGCATCCGTTCGGCGTGGTCGATGTCTTCACAGAAAATGATGGTTTTAGCATAGGGGTCGGTTGCCATTAGATATTTTATGACCCGCTTTGCCACTAGCTTGGTGCGCTGGTTAAGGATTAGGGTGCGATCCATGTCGGCTTGGTTGTAAGTACGCCCTTCGATAGGTTTGCCCAAATCGTCGGTCATGCCGGATGGCGGCGTCCAGCCTTGGATGTCTTTGTCTATATCAATGCGGATGACTTTATAAGGTGCGAGAAAGCCGTCTTCTATACCTTGTTTGAGACTGTAGGTATAAACTGGATCACCGAAATAATGGGTGCTGGAGACATATTTGGTTTCTTTGGGCGTAGCGGTCAGGCCGACTTGAATTGCTTCGGAAAAATACGCCAGAATCTCACGCCATGCCGAATCTTCCGCCGCGCTGCCACGGTGACATTCGTCGATGACAATCATGTCGAAAAAATCGGGTGACACATTTTTAAAGATTTTGTCGGCGTCATCCGTTCCGGTTATGGCTTGGTAAAGCCCCAGGTAAATTTCGTAAGCAGGGTCTAGTTTGCGGTTTTTGATTTTAGTCATGACTGAACCAAAGGGCTTGAAGTCATTGACCAGGGTTTGATCGACCAAAATATTGCGGTCAGCCAAAAACAACACACGTTTGACCACTTTGGCTTTCCATAATCGCCAGATGATTTGGAAGGTGGTATAGGTTTTGCCAGTTCCAGTCGCCATCACTAACAGCACACGTTTTTGTCCGTTGGCTATGGCTTCGATGGTGCGGTTGATGGCTTCCACTTGGTAATAGCGGGGTTCTTTGCTGGAGCTGTCTTGGTAATAGGGCTGGATGACGAGCTGTTCGTCTTGGTCGGCAATACCACGAATTTGTTTGTAACGTCGCCAAAGTTCGGTGGGGGCTGGGAAGTCTTCTAGCGCGAAGGTGGTTTCTATCTCTTCGCCAACGGCAGGTATTTTGTTATGGGAAGCAAAAGCATCGCCGTTGGAACTGAAGGCACTTGGTACTTCGAGAATTTCTGCATAGCCTAAGGCTTGTTGCAAACCGTGGCTGGGCGTGTGTTTATTGTCTTTAGCTTCTACTACCGCCACCGGAACACTGGGTTCCCAATACAGCACATAATCCGCGAATTTTTTCTTCTTCTTGTTGCGGGAAGACAAATTGCCACGGACAACAATAGGGCCGGGTGTTAATGTCACTTCGCGCCGGATTTGTCTAACGGCATCCCAACCTGCATTTCTGATGGCAGGGGTTATGAACAAATCGCACATGTCACTTTCACTGAGGGATTTTTTCTCTTTGCTATCCACAATCCAGTCCTTTAAGAAGTGCCTTTATTTATGGAAGTTTGGATAGTCTGGTTAGCTAGCCTGTGGAGGTGGGTAGCCACTGCTCCAGTTCAATTTGTTTCTGAGGATGTAGAAAAAATCGTGGTCTTCTGGGTGTAGGATTCTAATCGCTTTAGGTTCTTTTTTGATTAAAATTTTATCGCTGATGAACACTTCGGGGATTTCGATGTGGTCGCAAGTCACCAGGGCGTTAATTTGCTTGGTTTGGCAAAAGCTGATTTCTATTTCGGCGGAATCATCAATCACGATAGGCCGGTTGGATAAAGTATGCGGATTCAGTGGCACTAACACCAAGGCATTCAGCGATGGGTATAAAATCGGCCCGCCTGCCGATAGCGAATAAGCGGTCGAACCGGTCGGCGTGGAAATGATAAGGCCATCGGAGCGTTGCGAATTTAAAAACACGCCGTCAATTTTGGTGACGATTTCAATCATGCTGGGCGTAATCCAACGATGCACCACCACTTCATTGACCGCGCATTCTTCGTGGATGACTTGCCCGTTGCGGATAATTTTGGCGCGCAGCAGGTAACGTTTTTCTTCGCGGAAATGGCCTTGCAGGATGCGGTTTAGCTTGTCGGTCAAATCGGTAGGGGAAATGTCCACCAAAAAACCTAAGCGGCCTAGGTTGATGCCGATCAGCGGAATATCAAACGCGGCAATCGCCCGTGCTGCCGCCAAAAATGTTCCGTCACCACCTACGGCAATCACTAGATCGCAGTGCTGGCCTAATGTGTCGATAGGCGAGGAAGCAACGGCGGGATCATCAATAAAATGCACGCTGAACTGTTCGACAACCACACTATAATCTTGGCTTTTCAAGCTGGCGTACAACACTGCTAAGGTGGCGGCAATGCTTGGATCGCTGGGTTTGCCGATGATGCCGATCGTTTTAAAAGGTAGTTCCATATCAAGCGACACAAGGTGAAAGCGTTCGATTATACAAAAAATGCCAAATTAAAGGCATTTGGCGTTATTTACGGCAAGTTTGCAATCGGTTTATTGTTTAGCTTGTTTATCGTCACAAAAAATATCGGCAAAGTGACTTCTTTTAACTTTTTAATAAGGCTGCGTTTTAGGCCGAACAACACTGTTTACAATCGACAAAAATAGCGTCCATGACCACCATAAATGCAAACAAACCCAAACCTGCGGATAATAAAAAAGACATCATTTGCCATTGCAGCGGAACCACCGAACAGCAGATCATCGCTTATATTGAAAGTGGTTGCGACAGCGTTGATAAACTTTCCAGAATGACCGGCGCGACCACCGGTTGCGGTGCGTGTGAGAACAAGGTGCAGGAAATATTGGAAGGGTATCTTAGGAAATCGGAGTGAAAAAACCTGTTTTTCACTCCGAATGATAGAAATGGCGGGCGTTTGTGGCGTGCAAAAGCGCAGGAATATGTAATGCGGCAATCCTTTAAATCACCACAAAATCGGCGTTGGTCAATGCCAAACCGACGCCCATGATGGCAATCCTGACCGCCGCGCCTGCGCCGCTGCCGTCGGCATCGTAAAACAAGCCGCCAGTGCTGCTGTTGTATATCAGGTAATCATTGCCATCCAATGCTTTGTTGCCGATCACCAAATTGTCGGCGGCTAATATGCCGGTAGTAGTCAATTGGGTAAAAATGCTTTTTCCCAGCTGAATGGTGTCATCAACCACCGTAAAGTCGGTGATTTTGTCGACGTTGGTTGTGGCGTTTAAAGCATTGTTGAGGCGGAAAATATCTTGCCCTAAGCCGCCGGTTAAAACGTCATTGCCGTCACCACCGGTAATCGTGTCATTGCCAGATCCGCCTTTGATGACATCGTCGCCTCTACCGCCCACTAAGATGTTATTGGCAGCATTGCCAATCAGTGTGTTGTTCAAGGAGTTGCCCGTGGCATTGATGGTGGCGGTGCCGGTCAGGGTCAGATTTTCGACATTGGCACCCAGCTTGTAAGAAATGCTGCTGTTGACGGCATCAATTTCAGTGGCGAGTGTTGAGGTTTCCGTTACCACGTCACGGGCGTTGTCTACGGTGTAGCTGTCATTGCCCAAGCCGCCAATCAGCGTGTCCGCACCGTCCTTGCCGTTCAAGGCATTGTCCGCAGCATTGCCAACCAGCGTGTTGTTTAGGGCGTTGCCCGTGGCATTGATGGCGGCGGTGCCGGTCAGTGTCAGGTTTTCGACGTTCGCACCCAGCGTGTAAGCAATGCTGCTGTTGACGGTGTCAATTTCATTCGCCAAGGTGGAGGTTTCAATCACTGTGTCGCCCGTGTTGTCGACGCTGTAAGTGTCGTTGCCCAAGCCGCCGGTCATGGTATCTGCACCTGTGCCGCCGTCAAGGGTGTCGTTGCCATCTCCGCCTTTCAGCAGATCGTTGCCGCTGGTGCCTGTGAGAATTTGGTCGGGGTCGGCGTGGAAGATGTCGTTGGTGTAGATATTGGCACCGCTGACCACACCTGAGCTGAGCTGGCTGGCGACTGTACTGCTGTTGCCGCCATTGCTACTCCCCCAAGTGACCACCGAGCCGTCGCTGCGCAGCGCGGCAAAGGCACTGCCAGTGGAAAAGACTTGCACCACATCCACCGTACCGTTGAGCTGCGCCGCCACCGCACGGCTGTCGCCGCCGTAAGCGCTAAACCCCCAAGTGACCACCGAGCCGTCGCTGCGCAGCGCGGCAAAAGCATGGCCAGTGGAAAAAACTTGCACGACATCCACCGTGCCGTTCAGATGCGCCGCCACCGCACGGCTGTCGCCGCCGTAAGCGCTAAACCCCCAAGTGACCACCGAGCCGTCGCTGCGCAGGGCGGCAAAGGCAAAGCCTGTGGAAAAGATTTGCACCACGTCCACCGTGCCGTTGAGCTGCGCCGCCACCGCGTTGCTGTCACCGCCAAAGCTGCTAAACCCCCAAGTGACCACCGAACCGTCGCTGCGCAGGGCGGCAAAGGCATAGCCTGTGGAAAAGATTTGCACCACATCCAGCGTACCGTTAAGCTGCGTCGCCACCGCGCTGCTGTCACCGCCTAGATCGCTAAACCCCCAAGTGACCACCGAGCCGTCGCTGCGCAGGGCGGCAAAAGCGGCGCTTGTGGAAAAGATTTGCACCACATCCACACTACCGTTGAGCTGCGCCGCCACCGCATTGCTGTCGCCACCCCAGCCGCTATCCCCCCAGGTAACCACCGAGCCATCGTTGCGCAGGGCGGCAAAAGCGGCGCTTGTGGAAAAGATTTGCAGCACATCCACACTGCCGTTGAGCTGTGACGCCACTGCGCTGCTGTCGCCACCTAAGCTGCTATACCCCCAGGTAACCACTGAGCCGTCGCTGCATAGAGCGGCAAAGGCAGAGTCTGTGGAAAAGATTTGTAGCACATCCACGTTGCCATTGAGCTGTGCCACCACTGCGCTGCTATCCCCCCCATAAGTGCTATCCCCCCAAGTGACCACCGAGCCGTCGCTGCGCAGGGCGGCAAAGGCTCCGTAAGAAGAAAAGACTTGCACCACATCCACGTTGCCGTTGATCTGTGCCGCCACCGCGCCGCTGTCGCCGCCATAACTACTCTCCCCCCAAGTGACCATCGAGCCGTCGCTACGCAGGGCGGCAAAGGCATAGCTTGTGGAAAATATTTGCACCACATCCACCGTGCCGTTGAGCTGCGCCGCCACCGCACGGCTGTCGCCGCCATAATCGCTATTCCCCCATATGACCACCGAGCCGTCGGTTTTTATCATGGCGAAAGCGCCGCCATTCCGCCATTCCCCCAAAGTATGCCCAGGAAATGATTTTGTGTTGTTGGTTATTGTCACTGCCATGCTGCCCCCTCTGTTGAACTAAAAAATTACCGCCGTATCGTCTTAGAATATTTTTGGATAACCACCGTACATCTTTTGCAATTTGCTTTTACATCATGCCCTTGATAGTTAGGCAATGTACGTTGTTGCATCAAATGTCCCTAACCATTCTATTCATAAATCAAAACCTTGTCTTTCATAATCAACAACTCTGTAGGGTACGCATTGCGTACCTTTTAAAACCTTTCCATTGCGCTTATCTTTAATAAAGGTACGCGATGCGTACCCTACGCCATCGAAATTGAACGGAGGGTCAAGCTATCTAACTAACAGTGCCGAAGGATGAAGTGCAAAAAGCGCAGTAAGGCCTGTGCTGTCGAAATTAAGCGCAACCTCAAGTCGTTAAACTAAGCATTTTTGTTTATTGACTTGGTTTGGTGAAGGACGGGAGGTGGTTAAGCCGAAGGGCGTATCGCCAACGGCTTAACTTGTCGGACAATCCGGTATTGCCGGTGTATTGGGTGCGCGGTTAAATTAACGCGATGGCTGGGTGTTTGATGTTGTTTATGCCGGGTTCAGCAAGTGCAAAACGGCTTGTGCCTGTTCTGCGGCTTCGCGGCCCATGTTGGTCAGGTAACCGCCGTCTTCTTGCGAAACCAAACCTTTTATAAATAAGCGTTTAGTGGCTTCAATGGTGGCGGGTGAGGCTTGGCTTTGGTGGACTTTAAGGCCTTCCAGTGTGGTGGTTAAGTTGTAGCGGACCAAAATGTTCAGTTCTTCTAATAATTCTTGTGTGTATAACATGGTCAATCCTCGTAGCTTGTTGTCCTGAGCGGATAGGATAAAATCATTTACCGCCAAGTAATAGATTTTTTATCCGATTCCACCAAATTTATGCCTATTGATCCGCAGTTGGTTCGTCATGCCTTAGCGCCGTTTTCTGTGCTTAACCACCTTTATATTGGCTACAGCGGCGGATTGGATTCCCACGTCTTGCTGCATTTGTGCGCCCAGTTGCCGGATTGGCGGGCAAAAACCACTGCGGTTTATATCCATCATGGTTTGCAAGCGGCTGCCGACGATTGGCTTTTGCATTGCCAGCAAACCGCACAAGCCTTGAACGTGGGTTTTGTCGCCATTCACGTAAACGCCCAAGCAGCCAGCGGACAAAGCCCCGAAGAAGCTGCCAGAGAGGCGCGTTATCAGGCGTTTAAATCATTGATAGGTAAGGGCGATGTGCTGTTGTTTGCGCAACATCGCGAAGACCAATTGGAAACGGTATTGCTGCAATTGTTTCGCGGCAGTGGCTTGCCGGGCTTGTCGGGTATGCCGGAGCGCATGGATTTTGGCGACGGTGTGTTGTTAAGGCCTTTGCTGGATACCTGTAAGCAAGATTTGTCCGATTATGCCCAAGCACAGCAATTGGAATGGGTGGATGACCCTAGCAATTTTAGCAACGACTACGACCGCAATTATCTGCGCAATGCGGTTATTCCGTTGCTGAAACAACGCTGGCCTGCTTTGGACAAAACCGTGGCAAGATCTGCACGGCATTGCGCCGATGCGCAGCAATGGCAATCTGTTCAGGTAGAGCGGTTGTTTTTGTCGGTGTTTTCCAGCAACGACAATACGCTCAGCATCCGCGCTTTATTGGCTTTGCCGGAAACCGAACAACGCTTGGTTGTCCGGCGTTGGTTTAAGCAGTGGCAGTTAAAAATGCCGTCGTTGAATGTCGTGCAGCGTATTTTTTCCGAACTGATTGCCGCACCTGCCGATGGCGATCCGCAGTTGGTAGGGCAGGGGTATTGTCTGCGCCGTTATCGCGATAAGTTGTATTGCCTGAAGGGTGTCCAACAGCCAATGCCCGAACAATTGCCGTGGCCTGCGCAGCAAAGTGCAGTGGTTTTACCGGATGGGCGTTGTTTGGGTTACCAGCCAAGCAAATCTGGCTTGCCTTTGGCAGTTTGGCAGACGGGTCAAGTTTGTCTGTGTTTTCGTCGTGGCGGCGAAAAAATCAGCTTGCCCGGACGGGCGGGTAGGCACAGTTTAAAAAACCTTTATCAAGAAGCGGGCATCCCACCGTGGCAAAGGCCGCAGATGCCTTTGCTTTATGTGGGCGATGAGTTGGCGGCGGTCGGCGATTTATGGATCAGCGCACCGTTTTATCAGCCGCAGGGCGAAGCGTGCGTCAGCTTGCAGTGGATGCCCTAGGTTGAGGGCGGTTAAGGCTGGGATAGGGTGTTTTGTCTTGGGTGTTGCAAAGCAATAGTCATCCAAAAGTTGGCGAAAGCGCCTGCTAACGGTTTTTTATCAACCATCTTCAGTGGTTTACTGGATAAATTCCCGAAACATCATGACGAATGTGCTGTAGTCGATTAAAATGCACCGGTAAAGCAGCGTTTTAAACGTTATTCCTGGTAGTCGTCCATAAAATCCACATGACAAAATATATTTTCATCACCGGCGGTGTTGTGTCATCGCTAGGCAAAGGCATTGCTGCGTCATCGCTTGCCGCCATTCTTGAAGCCCGTGGTCTTAAAGTGACTATGACCAAGCTTGACCCTTACATTAACGTCGATCCTGGCACCATGAGCCCGTTCCAACACGGCGAGGTGTTCGTCACCGAAGACGGTGCCGAAACTGACTTGGACTTGGGCCATTACGAGCGTTTTTTAAAAACGACGATGACCAAGAAAAACAATTTCACCACCGGTCAGGTCTACGATAGCGTATTGCGCCGCGAGCGCAAAGGTGAATATCTGGGTGCCACGGTGCAGGTGATCCCGCATATCACCGACGAAATCAAAAGCCGTGTTTACGCCAGTGCGGAAGGCATGGATGTGGCTCTTATTGAAGTCGGCGGTACAGTCGGCGATATTGAATCGCTGCCGTTTTTGGAGGCCATCCGCCAGATGCGTTTTGATTTGGGTGCAGAGCGTTCCTTATTTATCCATCTGACGTTAGTGCCTTATATCCGCTCCGCAGGCGAGATTAAAACCAAACCTACCCAGCATTCGGTTAAGGAATTGCGCAGTATTGGTATCCAGCCCGATATTCTCATTTGCCGTTCCGAGCAAGCCATTCCTGCCAGTGACCGCCGCAAAATCGCCTTGTTTACTAACGTTGAAGAAAAAGCGGTTATTTCTGCCGTCGATGCCGATTCCATTTACCGCATTCCTTTAATGTTGCATCAACAAGGTTTGGATGACATTGTCGTCAACAAGCTGCGCCTCAACGCCTCACCTGCCGATCTGAGCGAATGGCATCGGGTGTTGGATGGCTTGGAGCATCCTACTGATGAAGTGGTCATTGGCATTGTCGGCAAATATGTTGACCATTCCGATGCTTATAAATCACTGAGCGAGGCTTTGATCCACGCCGGCATCCATACCCGCGTTAAAGTGAAGCTGGAATACCTTGATTCGGAAATTATCCAAGACGAAGGCGTTGCGCGCCTGAAAGCGTTCGATGCCATTTTGGTGCCCGGCGGTTTTGGTGAACGCGGTGTCGAAGGCAAAATTGCCACGGTGCGTTATGCCCGCGAGAACAACATCCCATATCTTGGCATTTGTTTGGGTATGCAAGTGGCGGTTATCGAATTCGCCCGTGATCGGGCAGGTTTGGAAGGCGCGCACAGCAGCGAGTTTTTGCCCACTTCACCGCACCCCGTCATTGGTTTGATTACCGAATGGCAAGCTGATTGTGGCAAAGTGGAAGTGCGTGATGAAAACTCCGATTTGGGCGGTTCGATGCGCTTAGGTGCGCAGCAATGCCGTTTGCAGCCGGATTCGTTGGCTTACCAGATGTATCAAAAAGATGTCATCACCGAACGTCATCGCCATCGTTACGAATTCAACAACCAATATTTTGATGTCTTGGAAAAAGCCGGTATGCGCTTCTCCGGTAAATCTATCGATGGTCGTCTGGTGGAAATGATTGAAATCCCAGATCATCCTTGGTTTTTGGCTTGCCAGTTCCATCCCGAATTTACGTCTACTCCTCGTCGGGGTCATCCCTTGTTTTCGGGGTTTGTGGCGGCGGCGTTTAAGCACAAGCAAGGGTAATGTTTTTAGAATCCGGTGATTTGGCATTTGGATAACGTGGTGGCTTTTTACTTTTCTTAAAGCAAACAAGGCGCAATATGAACTGGCAAGAAGTCTGCGAATATCCTAGCTTACAAGACTTGCCTTTTAAGATTGAATTGGACGAGTTGGGAAGAATCATTATGTCTCCGGTCAATCTTTGCCATTCTGCTTTGCAAGGGGAAATGGAGTTTTTATTGCGTTCGCTATTGCAAAACGGAAAAAACTTGTCCGAATGCGCTATTAAAACCAGTAAAGGTATTAAGGTTGCTGATGTGGCGTGGGCTTCATCGACAGTGTGGGCAATTATCAAATCCCAAACCGAAGCCTCGGTTGCACCGGAAATTTGTGTGGAGATTATCTCTAGTAGCAACACCCAAAAAGAAATGGCGGATAAACGCCAGTTATATTTTGAAGCGGGCGCAAAAGAAGTCTGGATGTGCGATGAACAAGGCGGGATGAGCTTTTTTAATGCCCAACATCCATTGATCCATTCTGAATGTGTGCCTGATTTTCCGTTACATATTGACAGTTAATCAAAGCAGGTGGTGTTTATGGCTTCTGCACAATTGTGTTTTTACAGTCCAAACGACTATCTTGCCGATGAGTTGGAGCGCGACACCAAGCATGAATACCTGAACGGGTCTATTTATGCAATGGCAGGGGCGAGCAGAAACCATCAGCATATTATGATGAATGTCGGCGGCTTATTCAGGCAACATCTACGCGGCACGCCTTGTGCTGCTTATGCTTCGGATATGAAAGTCAAAATCGGCGATTTGGCGTTTTTTTATCCCGATGTGGTAGTCGCTTGTGATGGTGAAACCGATGGCGATGCCTATTACACTGAAGCGCCGAAAATCATTGTCGAAGTGTTGTCAAAATCAACGCGCCGCCACGATGAAACCACCAAGCGGCGGCTTTACCAAAGCCTTCCCAGTTTGCAGGAATATGTGCTGATCGAACAGGATATAGTCGATGTGGAAGTGTGCCGCCGTAGCAACCATTGGCAATCGGAACATTTTTTTATGGGCGATACCGTCACTTTTGCCGCGTTGGACTTGAGCTTAACGGTGCAAGACATTTACGAGCGGGTGGTTAATGATGATGTCAGCACCTACTTGGCGCAGTTGGCGGAAGCATCCAAAGAAGTTGGCGACATTGTCTGAGTACGTTGTTATCAATCGTAGGATAAATCATGGCTTACATCACCGAATTATCGCAATTGGATTTAAACCAGACTTACAGTTACGCCGATTATTTGACTTGGCGGCTTAAAGACGCGGTTGAGCTGATTAAAGGCAAAATCATGCTGATGTCACCTGCGCCGAATGTCAATCATCAAGGTATTTCGATGAGTTTGAGTGGCGAATTGTTTAATTATTTCAAACATAAACAATGCCGTGCCTTTGCTGCGCCTTTCGATGTCCGTTTATACGACCGCAAAAAATCCATCTTAAAAAACCAAGAGATTTTTACGGTCGTCCAGCCGGATTTATGTGTGATTTGCAACCCTGAATTGCTGGATAAACAAGGCTGTAACGGTGCGCCGGATTGGATTATTGAAATCTTATCCAAAGGCACAGCCAAGCGTGATACACAAATCAAATACCAGCTTTATCAAGAAAGTGGTGTGCGGGAGTATTGGCAGGTTTTTCCAGAAGCCCAAGCCGTTTACCAATTTGTGTTGGACGACAACGGACAATACCAATTAAAAAACATGTACGCCGAAGATGATAAAGCCGTGCCAAGCCTGTTTCCTGATTTGGCGATTGATTTGGCAGAACTCTTTGCTGGCTGCGTGGATGACTGACATCCTTAAATCTATTTTTTTATATTAAACAAGAGAATATTCATGCAATTATGTGGTTTTGAAGTCGGTTTAAACCAACCTTTATTTTTAATCGCCGGCCCTTGTGTCATCGAAAGCGAACAATTGGCTTTGGATACCGCAGGGTATCTAAAAGAGCTCACTACTGAATTGGGTATTCCGTTCATTTACAAATCCTCATTCGACAAAGCCAACCGCTCTTCGCACGAAAGCTTCCGTGGTTTGGGAGTGGAAAAAGGTTTGGAAATTCTGGCGAAAGTGAAAGCGCAAATTGGTGTGCCTGTGTTGACCGATGTTCACGAAGACACGCCATTAGCAGAAGTCGCCAGCGTGGTTGATGTCATGCAAACCCCTGCATTTTTATGCCGCCAAACCAATTTTATCCAAGCGGTTGCCTCACAAGGCATTCCAGTCAATATCAAAAAAGGCCAGTTCCTCGCGCCTTGGGATATGGCGAATGTCGCCAAAAAAGCCAAAGCCACAGGCAACGACAAAATTATGGTCTGCGAACGCGGTGTGTCGTTTGGCTATAACAACTTGGTTTCCGATATGCGTTCACTTGCAGTGATGCGTGACACCGATTGCCCTGTGGTATTTGATGCTACTCATTCCGTGCAATTGCCAGGCGGACAAGGCAACTGCTCTGGCGGTCAACGTGAACATGTGCCAGTGTTGGCACGGGCGGCAGTAGCTGTTGGTATTGCGGGCATTTTCATGGAAACCCATCCAAATCCTGCGGAAGCCAAAAGCGACGGGCCCAATTCTTGGCCTTTGCACCGCATGAAAGAATTGTTGGAAACGTTGTTGATTTTGGACAGAGCCGTTAAAGCCCAGCCGTTTATTGAAAATACCCTGTAACAACACGCAGGTACTATTAGTTAAAAACAAGCTAGATGAGTAAAGCGAATCGTAAAAAACATTTGCAACGCCTACAAAAAGCGACGCTACAAAAATACGATCAGGTCAAATTAGCCGATGCGATTACTCATCTCTGTAAGCCGTTCGCTAGCGATAGGCTGGATTTTGATAGCCATTATAATTTGATGGCATTGGGCGTTGCCGCTTGGAATATTGCCTTGTCGGCTAACATTGAAGAACGAAAGGCGAACTTAGTCTCGGTGTTGGCGACATTGCCTGAGTTCGGACAGACGTTTGAACCGGATACTAACGTTTTTTTTGACATCCAGCCGTTGATGCGAGATTCGTCCGAATCCATGATGAAATGCTGTTTGGTGGCAGAACTGATGAAACGCAAAGACGAGCTGTATCCCAATGATGAACGGCATATTGTCGATTTTACGTTTAAGCCAACGCCTAAAGGTGCGCAGTTACAAATCAAATCCTTAATTCCGAAACGTTCGGTCTGATAACACATTAACAGAAATTTTTTTAAACCCCCGTATGTGGTTAAGCCGCATCCGATTACTAACCTTGGAGCCATTCAAAACATGAGCAAAATCGTAGACATTAAAGCCAGAGAAATTTTAGATTCCCGTGGTAACCCCACTTTAGAAGCCGATGTTATCCTCGAATCCGGCGTTATCGGCAGCGCAATGGTGCCATCAGGCGCGTCTACTGGCGAGCGTGAAGCGATTGAATTGCGTGATGGCGACAAAAGCCGTTTCTTGGGCAAAGGCGTATTGAACGCGGTTAACAACGTCCGCACTGAAATCCGTGACGCGGTGGTTGGTATGGAAGTATCCGACCAAGCCGGCATCGACAACACAATGATCGCCCTTGACGGTACTGAAACCAAAGCCCGTTTGGGTGCAAACGCCATGTTGGCGGTTTCTATGGCTGCCGCCCACGCTGCTGCGAAAGAAGCTGGCGTTCCTTTGTATCGCCATTTGAACAAATCTGGCAAATTCATTTTGCCAGTACCGATGATGAACATCATCAACGGCGGTTCACACGCGGACAACAGCGTTGATTTGCAAGAATTCATGATCTTGCCAGTCGGCGCGCCTACTTTTAAAGAAGCCATCCGTTACGGTGCAGAAGTGTTCCACAACTTGGCAAAAGTATTGAAATCTAAAGGCTTGGCAACCACTGTTGGCGACGAAGGCGGTTTCGCACCGAACTTGTCTTCAAACGAAGAAGCCATCAGCGTTATTTTGCAAGCCATTGAACAAGCCGGTTACAAACCAGGCGTAGATATTTTCTTAGGTTTGGATGCAGCTGCCTCTGAATACTATGCAGATGGCATCTACGATTTGGCTTCAGAAAGCAAAACTTATACTTCTGAGCAAATGGCTGATTTCTTCGTGGATTGGGTCGAAAAATATCCGATCATCAGCATCGAAGACGGTTTCGACGAAAACGATTGGGACGGCTGGAAATTGTTAACTGAAAAATTGGGCAGCAAAATTCAATTGGTCGGTGACGATTTGTTCGTAACCAACCCAAAAATCTTGAAACAAGGTATCGATAAAGACATCGCTAACTCAATCTTAATCAAAGTAAACCAAATCGGTACTTTGACTGAAACTTTGGCGGCTATCGATATGGCTCATGCGGCTGGTTATACTGCTGTTATGTCACACCGTTCAGGCGAAACCGAAGACACTACCATTGCTGACTTGGCAGTTGCCACTGGCACAGGCCAAATCAAAACGGGTTCATTAAGCCGTTCTGACCGTGTTGCCAAATACAACCGTTTGATGAAAATCGAAGAAGAGTTGGGCGAATTGGCAGTTTACGCAGGCCATAGCGCGTTTAAAAAGTTGTAATTGACTAAGCAGCCTTATTATTAGGTTGCTTATGTTTTGGGTCGGGCGGGCTGTGGCTTGCCCGACCATTTCACCGATCAAACACTATGAAAATACTCATCCCCGTTATGTTGTTAATTATTGCTTTGTTGCAGCAACGTTTATGGTTGGGCGATGGCAGTATTAAAGAAATTGAAGATTACCAAGACCGTTTGGTGGCCTTAAAAAAAGACGTTGAAGAAAAAAAACAACGTAACGATGCCTTAAAAGCTGAAATCTTAGATTTAAAAGACGGGCAAGAAGCCCTTGAAGAACGCGCCCGTGAAGAAATGGGCATGATCCGTGATGGCGAGACATTTTTTCAAGTCATTGAATAACGACTGCTATGTAAAAAAGCTAGCGCACATTTGGCGGCGATTTAGCAACAACTTCTCATCCTTTCCTCTGTTTGCACTTTATCTAGTCAGTCAACGCACAATATCTGTGCGGTCTTGTCAGGCCATTCTGTTTTAAAAGCCATTATGTACGGTTGCAGTGCTGTTTTTCTTGGCAAACATCAATTTTTTCTACGTGATAATTTCAGGCATTTAAATTGCTTGTATTTCTTTTTTGACTTGATAGTTTTTGCTATTAACTGATGGTTGGGCTTGAGCTGTTGCCAACTCAATGTCGATCGGTCGGAAGTCAGAAACGCCAACCCAAATGACTAGACTGAAATCTCGGAGAAAAATATGAGTGGAAATGCCAAACGTGTGCAAGCGATTCAACAAATCACCAACCGCCCGCCGTACCCCATTGCACCGTCCGAACCGTTGGAAAGCTTATGGGCTTCTGATGTATTTACCTTAAATAAAATGAAAGGCAGCTTGCCAAAAGATGTTTTCAAATCTTTGAAAAAAACCATCGAAACCGGCGAGGCTTTAGATGTTTCCATTGCCAACGTAGTGGCTTTGGCGATGAAAGATTGGGCGATGAGCAAAGGCGCAATGTATTACGCGCACGTTTTTTATCCGTTGACCAACTTGTCGGCTGAAAAGCACGACGGTTTTATTTCTGTACAAAGCGATGGTACGGTCATCTCCGAGTTTGGCGGAAAAGTTTTGGTGCAAGGCGAGCCTGATGGTTCATCATTCCCTAACGGTGGCATCCGTTCAACTTTTGAAGCCCGTGGTTATACCGCTTGGGATGTGACCAGCCCAGCCTACATCATGACCACCGACAACGGTGCAACCTTATGTATTCCTACCGTATTCGTATCCTGGACAGGCGAAGCCTTAGACAAAAAAACGCCTTTGCTGCGTGCCAACACAGCAATGAACAAAGCCGCGCAACGCGTTTTAAAATTGTTGGGCAATACCGAAATTGCTCCTGTTAACTCCAGCTGTGGCGCTGAACAAGAATATTTCTTGGTTGATGCGAATTTCGTCAATAGCCGTCCAGACTTATTGTTGGCAGGCCGCACTTTGTTTGGTGCGCCGCCCGCCAAAGGCCAACAATTCGACGACCATTATTTCGGTGCGATTCCAGAGCGCGTACAAGTGTACATGCAAGATGTTGAAGAACAACTGTATCGCTTAGGCATTCCTGCCAAAACCCGCCATAATGAAGTGGCGCCTGGGCAGTTTGAAATCGCCCCCGTGTTTGAAGCTGCCAACGTGGCGACCGACCATCAGCAATTATTGATGACAGTGCTAAAAAACACCGCCAAACGTCATGGCTTGGTTTGTTTGTTACACGAAAAACCCTTCAAAGGCGTCAATGGCTCAGGTAAACACGTCAACTGGTCTGTCGGTAACGCAACCCAAGGCAACTTACTTGATCCTGGCAGCACGCCACACGATAACTTACAATTTTTAGTGTTCTGCGCGGCAGTTATCCGCGGTGTCCACAAATACGGCCCAGTATTGCGTGCCGCTATCGCCACCGCCAGCAACGACCACCGTTTGGGTGCCAACGAAGCACCACCTGCGATCATGTCCGTTTATTTGGGATCGCAATTGGATAACGTCTTTGAGCAAATCAAAAATGGCGAAATTACAGGTTCATTAAACGCAGGTGTCATGGATTTGGGCATCAGCACATTGCCAGTGTTCGACAAAGACGCCGGTGACCGTAACCGCACCTCGCCGTTCGCCTTCACCGGTAACCGCTTTGAATTCCGTGCCGTGGGTTCAGGCCAATCCGTTGCTGGCCCATTAGTCGCCATGAACACCATGTTGGCGGATTCGCTCAATTTTGTGGCTGATGAAATGGAAGCCGATCTGGCTAAAGGCACCGAATTGGGCGCTGTAATTTTGAAAGTGCTGAAAACCATCATTGACAACCATGGTGCAGTCGTTTTCGGTGGCAACGGTTATTCTGCCGAATGGCATAAAATGGCGGTTGAAGAACGTGGCTTGTTGAACTTGCGTACTGGCGCAGATGCTTTGCCGATTTTGAAAGAAGCTTTTGTTGAAGAATTGTTCGATAAACTGGGCGTGTTAACACCGGTCGAACTGGCTAGCCGCTATGAAATCTATGCAGAACAATACATTTTGGCGATTGAAGTGGAAGCCAAATTGGTGGTTAGCATGGCGAAAACTGGCATTTATCCGGCGGCGATCAGCCATTTGTCAGGCTTGTCCAGCACATTGGCCAGCATGAAAGAGATGGGTGTGAGCATGGATACCAGTAGCTTAAGCAAAACGGCGGCGCTGGTTGATGCCATGATGGCTTCAGTGGCAAAATTGGGCGAAGCAATTGCCCAGCATGATTTTGAAACATCGGAAGAACACATGCAGTTCTGTGCTAAAACCATCCGTCCGTTGATGGATGAGGTACGTGCTTCCGCCGATGCCTTAGAAGCCGAAATTGCTGATGAGTTGTGGCCTTTCCCAACTTATCAAGAAATGTTGTTTATTAAGTAAGTTTGCCGCTAGGCGTACAAAATTCATTTTGTACGCCTTTCCCTACCGATTTTTACGCGTTGCTGGCTAATTTTTTGGCAGCTAATCGTTTTATCTTTTCTTGTCTTTTGGCTTCTAAAACTTTTGCCGCATCGGAACCAATGTGGGTTTCGCCACGCTGTTTAGCCAATTGCACTTGTTTTTCCCTTTCCATAAAACGCAGTTTGCGTTCAGTGCTGACTTTATCAAAACAATGCGGGCAGCTGATGCCTTGCTGGTAATGTTCGCTGGTCTTATCTTCTTCAGTAATCGGCATACGGCAAGCATTACATTGGTCGTACTGGCCTTTTTGCAAATGCAGGTCAACGGTCACCCGTTCATCAAAGACAAAGCACTCACCTTGCCAAAGCGTATCTTGTGGCGGCACTTCTTCTAAATACTTCAAAATGCCGCCTTTTAAATGATAAACCTCGTCGAAACCTTGCTCTTTCATATAAGCGGTCGATTTTTCGCAACGGATACCGCCGGTGCAAAACATCGCCACTTTTTTATGTTTGCTAGGATCGAGGTGTTGTTTGACGAATTCAGGAAATTCGCGGAAAGTTTCGGTGTTGGGATTGATGGCGTTTTTAAACGTGCCGACTTGGTATTCGTAATCGTTGCGGGTGTCGATCAGCAATACTTCCGGGTCTGAAATCAACTCATTCCAATCTTTAGGCGCAATATAAGTGCCGACTACGCGTTTGGGATCGATGCCTTCCACGCCCATCGTAACAATTTCTTTTTTCAGTTTAACTTTGGCGCGGTTAAACGGCATGGTGTCGGTATACGACTCTTTATTGTCGATGTCTGCCAACAACGGCTCGGTCCTCAGCCAGTTCAATAAGCTGTCAATCGCTTGGCGGGAACCGGCAACTGTGCCGTTAATGCCTTCTTCGGCTAACAGCAAAGTGCCACGGATATTTTGCCGCTCCATGACATTGAGCAAGGGTTGGCGTAAATCTTGAAAATGGGGCAATGTGACAAATTTGTACATTGCACAAACAACAATAGGTGGATGCATATAAAAGGATTCCTTAATGTAAGCCGGAACGTAAAACCGGGACAAAAAAGAGGTCTATTATAAACATTTCTAAAAATTGTTGATGAGAAAATTCCGCTTTATTTGTATGGAATTAGAGTGATCTCTTGTTGATTTAAAAGCTTATTATTGTTGAAGTACGGGTGAATTTTATTTTCACCCGCTCGTGATGTTTCTTGAATTGCGGTAATTTATAAGTATTTTACATCGTCAACCTAACACCAACCCAACCCGCCTGTGGCGCGCCCGGTGACAAGAATCGGCTGTCATTATATGCGCCGCCTAAGACCTGATCGGCTTGTCCGTAGACGCCGAAAGTGTTGTAGCGGGTGTCAAAGATATTGTTCACTTTGCCGAAAACCGAGAAGTTTTCCGTCACTTTATATTCCGCTGTGCCGTTGAATAGCCAGTAGCCCGCTAAAGGTGCGGTGCTATTGGCTTCGTCACCCCTAAAGATTTTGTCGCCGCTGTAGATGCCGGTAATGCCAATCGAAAAACGTTGCCACAACTCCACACCCAGTGCTGCTTTAAAAAGGTGTTCGGCGATGCCGGGAATGCGGTCGCCTGCCTTAACCTGCAAGACGCTGGTGTCATCCAGCGGGTTTAAGGTTTCAAAGCCGTTTTGGAAAGTGGCATCAAGATAAGTGTAGTTAGTGCTCAAGTGCCAATCGTCTATCGTGCTGAACAGTTGCGGATAGGTGAGTGTAGAGCCCGCCTCCATGCCCATGCGCCGGGTATCGCCAACATTATCAAAATAACCTTGGCTGATAATGCCGCTGCTGGCATCACGACGGAAGATGATGTCGTTATGGTTGATGGTGTGGAAAAAGCCCAGGTTCCATTTAAGTTGGCTGTCGTTTTTAAACGGTGCAAAATCGCCGCGCAAACCGGTTTCCCAAGTGTTGGCAACCACTTGCTCCAAAGGCGGATCCGCCACAAAGGCGTTGGGCAGTTTACACGGGGCTTCGGGATCGGCGCAGCTGAGTTCCATCGGCGAGGGTACGCGCGCCGATTCGCTGTAACTGCCGTAGACGCTCAGGCTTTTATTGAATTCGTAAGTTAAGCCTGCTGACGGGTTAAAGCGGTCAAAGCCGTGCGAGCCATCCAGGGTTTTGACATCGTTGACATATTTGTCTTGCATGTCGATGTGGATGTTGTTGTAACGGCCCGCCAAGGTGGCGGTCAGCTGGTCGGTAATGGAAAAACTGTCGGTGATGAACAGGCCGTAGGTTTCGGTATGGGTATGCAAACGGACTTTGGAGGCATCGACATAGACGCCGCTGCCGACCGTGCCACGGTCGGCGGTCAGCGAGGCCAGCTCGGTATCGGCGGCAAAATGCACGGTGGCGTAGTCGTAGCTGGCGCCGACGGTCAGGCTGTTTTCGTGTTGGAAAAGATTGCCCAAAAACGCCGACTGTAAAGTACCGCCACGGCTGTACATGTTGGTGCTGCTGGTGTTGTTGGTGGCCCCTTCCACACTGTCATCAGCCAGTACCGGATTGCCGTTGGTATCGATAACCGGCTCATCTTCACCTTCTTCGCACAAAAATCCTGAGCCATTGGCACACTCGTCGTAATCGCTGTCATCACCATTGAAAGTCCGGATACGGTTTTGACGGAAATAAGTGTTGCCGCTCAGTTCAATATTGTCGGTCAGCGAATAACTGCCGGCGAGTTCCGAGAAGAATAGCCGCGTGATGGATTGGTCGGGATGGGTGAAAACTGCACTGCGGTCTTGTTCCAGCAGTTGGATAGGGGTTGCACCATTGCCGCGCAAGTCGTTGTCGTTAGTGGCTAAGGTCAGGTCCAAGCTGCCTTTGTCGCCGCGCCAGCTTAAACTACCGAGGGCTTGTTTGGCTTCTGTGGGCGAAAAATCGCGCCAGCCTTCTTCGGAGAAATGGTGCAAATCAATAAAATAGCCCCAGGTGCCGTTATTCGCGCCACTGGTGATTTCTTCCGAATGCCGACCCCATGAGCCGCCGTAGACTTCTAGCTCGTGTTTGGGTGCTGAAAAACCGGTTTTGGTTTTGATGGAAATAGCACCGCCTAAGGTGTTAAGACCGTAAACCGGATTGGAGCCAGGGTAGAGTTCCATTGACTCAATGGCACCTTCGGGGATTAAATCCCAATTGACACTGTCGCCAAAGGCTTCGTTAAAACGGACACCGTTCACATAAGTGGATAAACCTTGAGGCAGCCCTAATAACGGCGAGGCGACAAAGCCCCGGTAGTAAATGTCAGGTTGTAAGGGGTTGTTTTGCGCTTCGTTGACATCGACACTGCCCAAATATTGGTTGATGTAATCGGCTAAGGAAATGCTTTGCGCTTGCTGTAATTGTTCCGACGAAACGGTTTGGATGTGGGCGGGAATTTTTTCCACCGGCACATTGCTGCCTTGTAGCGGTGTTACGCCGATGACATCGACCACGCCTAAATCGACGCTTTTTTCGTCTGCATAAGCGAAGCCAGCCAATGCTGACCAGCCAAATAAGCCAAGTATTAATGGGCTAAAGTGTTTCATGTGTTGCCTCGTATTAATTGCGGCTATCTTATCGGAGTCGCTTCTGGCAATACAGGCAAGCAGGTTAAAAAGGAATTTTTCCTATGGGCTATTCACAGAGTGTTTTCAGTGCGCTTTCATAATCAAACACTTCAATATGGCGCATAAAGTCGAAATATTGGTCGCCCAACTTGCCGCGCAGCACAGGGCCGAGTTCTTGTGCCAGTTGGTTTGCGCGGCTATTGCTATCGGAAAGCAGTTGCTCCAGTTCGGCAAGTTTTGTTAGGGCTTCATTATCAAGCGGCTGTGCAGAAGTGTCAGATAGGGGTTCTGCTTGGCTAAGCCAAGCATTGATATTGTCGATCAGAACAGTCAATTGGCTGTCGCAAGAAATGGACAATTGCAGACATTCTTCTAAAGGTGCCTTTTCTAAAATCGCCCGTTCGGTTCGTTTAGCAGCTTCGGCAAGTTCATTTGCACCTAGGGTGGCGGCAACGCCTTTTAATGTGTGGGCTAAATGTTGGGCTTGTGTGTAGTGGCCTTCTGTGATTTGGTGATGCACTTGCTGCATGTCGTGATGATGGTTGCTGACAAACATACGTAACAGTTGTTTGTACTTATCAGTGTTGCCCTTAAGGATAGTCAAGCCAGTCTGGCTATCCAGACCATCAATGTTGATGGGATTAATAGTTTTGCCTAATAAGACTTGATCGCGTTGCTCTTGTTTGGGCATCGCGGGGTAATAGTCTTGTTTTTTGAATGCTTTTTTCGATAGCCAGTGTAGCAGTGTGGCATATAAAGCTTCTGGGTTGACGGGTTTGGAGATGAAATCATTCATACCCGCCAAAAAACAAGTTTCCCTATTATCTTCAAAGACATTGGCTGTCATGGCAATAATGGGCAATTCGTTGTGGTTGAACTGCGCGCGTAGGGCTTTGGTGGCGGACAGGCCATCCAATTCCGGCATTTGTACATCCATTAAGATTAAATCGTAATGTAGGCTTCGGGCTTTTTCGACCGCGATACGACCATTTTCGGCTATATCAATCGTTAAGCCTAAACTATGCAATAAATCAACGACGACTTCACGGTTGATGGAGTTGTCTTCTGCCAATAGCAAACGGGCGTTGACATATTTTGTTGCCAGCAACATTTGTGTTTCTGATGAGCCGGCAGTATGGGTTTCAGTAATGGGCTTGCCGTAGGCTATTTGCGCCGTAAACCAAAACGTACTGCCTTTTCCGGCTGCGCTATCCACGCCTGTTTCACCGCCCATCAAATTCGCCAAATGTTTGGTGATTGCCAACCCCAAGCCGGTGCCGCCGTATTTACGGGTTGTGGAGACATCGGCTTGACTGAATGCTTCAAATAATCGGGGCAGGTTTTTTTCATCAATACCAATGCCGGTATCTTCAACTTCAAAGCGGATCAGTAATTCTGATGTATTGCTATCCAATAGTTTGCAGCGAATACTGATGCAGCCTTCTTCGGTGAATTTGATGGCGTTGCTGACATAGTTGATGAGCGCTTGCCGTAAGCGGGTTAAATCACCACACAAATGGTTTGGCACATTGTCTGTATCAATGTAGAGATTCAAGCCCTTGGCTTTAGCTTGTACGATGGCTAGGGAATAAATGTTATCCATCAACGCCGGTAGCGAGAAGTCGATTTGCTCCAATTGCAAATGCCCCGCCTCAATTTTCGACAAGTCTAAAATATCGTTGATAATCGACAGTAAATGCTGTGCCGCCGTGTCAATTTTTTCCAGGCGTTCACTTTGTTCAAGATTAAGCGGCGTTTGTTTGAGCAGATAAGTGAGTCCAATAATCGCATTCATTGGCGTACGGATTTCATGGCTCATATTGGTTAAAAAATGGGTTTTGGCTTCGGTAGCCGCCTCTGCCACGCTCGCCCGCAGCGCCAGTTCGGCTTCCATTTCCCTTTGTGGTTTGATGTCTCTTGAAAAGCCTGCCGTACCAATCACCTCATCGTTGGCGTCGACGATGGGGGCGATAAAAATTTCATACAATGAGTCCTGTTGCCTTGCTAACGGTTGCACAAAAGTTTTTGGGGTGCGTGTTGCCATGACTTCTTCATTGTCGGCGCAGTACAAATCGGCGATAGCCTCCGGCCAAATATCGAAATAGCCTTTGCCAATAAGCTCGGTACTTGATTGGCCAATGGCTTCGGCAACGGCGCGGTTGGCGGCAAGAAAGCGGCCTTCGCGGTCTTTCATCCAAGCCATATGGGGAATATTGTCAATCATGGCTTGTAGGGCATGGCTTTGCAGGCTTAATTCGGCAGTGCGCTGTTCGACGATATCTTCTAATTGGTCACGGTATTGACGGAGTTCATCTTCGGCTTGTTTACGCAGCGTAATGTCACGGATAACGCCTGCTCCATGCCATTTTCCGTTGATAAGCATGGCGGAAATTGACAGTTCGGTGGCAAATTCTTCGCCATTGCGGCGCATGGCGGGTAGTTCGATGGTTTGACCGACCAATGCGCCTTGACCACTGTGGGAAAAATGCGCAATGCCTTTTTCTGTCGCATCTTGAAAGCGTGTTGGGGCAATTAATTTGTGCATGGGCTGACCAATGGCCTCTTCTTTGCTGTACCCGAACATGGCGGTTGCGGCAGCATTCCAAAGCACAATTTCAGTCGTTTCTCCATCCATTAAAATAAAAGCATCACGGAGATTTTCGGTAGCAATGCGGAAGCGTTCTTCACTTTCACGCAACGCTTGGTTGGCGGCTTCGGCATGGGCGCGCGCGGCAATGGCTTCTTCCATTAAGTTTAAGGCGGCTAGTCGGGCTTGATGTTGAGCTTCTAAGCTGGCTTTTTGGTTTGCCAATAACGCGGCTTCGGCAGCGGCGCGGGCGCGACGCTCTTCAACCTCTTCCATTGCGCGGCTCAGTGAAGGCCATAAGCGCAACAAATTGTCTTTATAAATAAAATCGTTGATGCCTAAGCGCAGCAATTCCACGGCGGTTTGTTCGCCGATACTGCCAGAAATCAACAAGATGGGCATATCAGGTTTGTGTTGGCGTATTTTTTTAAATACGGTAATAAAGTCCATGCCTTGTAAGTTGTAGTCGGATAGTATTGCATCCCAATCATTCATCAAGGCTGTTGCCAGTTCAACGCTATTACTGGCACAAAGGCAATCGATCAGGCTGTTTTGTTGCAGCAAATAGCGCTTCAGCAACAAAAAATCGGCGGGATTGTCTTCAATGATGAGTATTTTAATGAGCTTGGACATGGCGTATTTTTACAAGTAAAAAGCTGTGTTAACGGTTCGCCAAAGATTCGGCAAGTAGACGTTGCCTTTCAATGGGTACAAACCCGCCCGTATCTTGGGCGGTATCCGTGCCCAAACTAAAACGAAACACCGCACCTTTGCCGATTTCTCCGTGCGCAGTGATTTCCCCGCCATGACGGTTAATGATACGGCGGACGGTAGCTAAGCCAATACCAATGCCGGCAAAGTCTTCTTGGCGATGCAGGCGTTGAAAAGGTTGGAATAAACGTCCGGCATTAACCATATCAAACCCCGCGCCATTGTCTTCGACACAGTAATGTTCGCCATTGGGCGATTTTTCGTGGTAGAAGCGGATGTTGGCGGGGTGGGTGCGGGCGGTATATTTCCATGCATTTTCCAGTAAATTGCGCAGCAGCACTTCCAACATGAACCAATCGCCACGCACCAGCAAGCCAGGTTCAATTTCTACATTAACGTGGCGTTCCGGATCCTTGGTTGCCAGTTCTTTCATCAGGTGTTCGGCAATAAAGCTTAAATCGACATCGTCCATTTGCATTTCGCTACGATTGTTGCGGCATAGCACCAACATGCCATCAACCAGTTCGTTCATTTTTATACTGGCGATGTTGATGTGGCTTAGGAATAGGCGGGCTTCATCGGGCAATTGTTGGCTGTAATCTTCCAGTAAGGCTTGGCTGAAGCCGCTCATGGCACGGAGTGGTGCGCGTAAATCGTGCGATACGCTGTAGGCAAAGCTGTCGAGTTCGCGGTTGGCATGGGTCAGTTCGGCGGTACGGTTGGCAATTTGTTGTTCAAGGTTGAGGTTTAATTGGATAAGGTCTCTTTCTGCCTGTTTACGGGCGCTAATGTCTTCTACTAAAGCGATGAACCATAAAGGCTGGTCTTGGGCATCACAAACCAAGGAAACGCTTTTACGTACCCAAATAGTATTACCTTCTTTATTGATATAGCGGTTTTCAATAACAAAATCCCGCGCTTGTTTGGCAAGTAACTGATCGACAAGCTGTAGGTTTTCGGCAACGTCATCCGGATGGATAAGACCTTGAAAATTTTGATGTTGTAATTGTTCCAAACGGTAGCCGGTTATTTTGCTGTAGGCGGCATTGGCTTCCAAATAACGGCCTTGCAAATCGGACATTGCAAAGCCAATGGCTGCATTGGAAAAGGATGAGCGTAATTTTTCTTCGCTTGCCTGTAATAAAGCCTCAACTTCTTTACGATGCTGAATATCTTGGATGATGAAAATAAAATAATCAGGACTGGCATCCGCTTTTCTGGTTAAGGTGGCTATTTGATTAATCCATAGGGGCGTGCCATTTTTGCGCAGGAAACGTTTTTCCTTTGAATACGTTTGAATGTCTCCCGCGATTATTTGTTGGGTTTGGGGTTGGTCCGTTGCCAAGTCTTCGGGATGGGTGATGTCTTGAAGTTTTTTTTGCAGCAATTCATCATGGCTATAGCCCAGTATTTCACAGAGTGTACTGTTTGCTTTTAATAATTGGCCTTCAGGTGTTAACAAAGCAATACCGATAGCGGCTTGCTCAAGAATGGCTGAACATTGTTTTTCACCTTCGCTGACCAAATTGTTGGCTATTGTTAATTGTGCTTGGTGTAAACGTTCGTGGGTGTGGCTAATTAAAATACCCATGCCTAAAAATAGGGCAAAAACGGTTAGCTGGTTTGGGTTTTCCAATGTCCAGCTGAAGATGGGGGGGATCAAAAAATACCAAGCTAGGCAAATGCTTAAAAAGGAGCTAATCAATCCGCTCCAAAATCCGCCCCATTGTGCGCTGAAAAAAACGGCGGGGAAAAATAAAAACCAAACGTAAGGCGCCAGCCAAACATGCAAGACTTGTTGCATTGACAGTGCAATGATAGGTAGCAATATGGCAATGAATACGTTTTTATAATTCATTACAGCGTTGTTTGTTGAAAAAAGAGCGGCTGCTTTCATCTAAAAAAGCCAGTGGATAAGGTTTGGCGAGGTCAAGTTGTTCTGATAGTTGGTTCACTTTCATTTTTAGCTCGATCATATTCAGCTCTCGCCCTATCATGGCTTGGTTGAATCGATGCAGTTCGGCGTTATTTTCTGCCAATTGCTGGGTTTGTTGACGCAAGGCCAGTTCTGTCTTGCGACGTTCAGTGATGTCGCGCGAAAGTACAATAAAATGTTGTGGTAAGCCGTTGCCGTCCAGTTTACGGGCTACGGACAATTCAAAGCAGTGTTCAGAACCCTGTAGCGGCAGAATAATGGTGCGTCCGTAATCGGTGCCTTTGCGGCTGGCGGCTTTTATTGAGTCCATCACGGTTTGCGCAGCCTCTGCGGGTAGCATTTCTTGTACGGTGTGACCCAATAAGTTAATGCTAGGTGCAACCAATAAGTCTTCTTGGTTGGTTTTGACGTTGATGTAACGACCCGATGCATCAATTTCAAACAGCAGGTCAGGAATGGCCTGTAAGGTGGCGGATAAATCTTCTTTTATTTGCCATAAGGCCAGTTCAGCCAATTTTCTTTCGGTGATGTCGGTATGGGAAACGACGGCACCGCCAATGTCGTTGAACAATGGCGTAACTGTCATGCTGAACCAACGGGGGTGTTCTGGCATGCTGCAATCGTAATCCAGTTTAAAGTTGTCGTTTTGGTTATTGAGTACCGCAAGAATGCCTTTTAAAGCCAGTGCGGCATCATCGCTGGAGCAGTGCAGGCTTTTTCGGCAAGTATCCAAATAATTTGCCCCGACATTACAGCGCCCTTCATTCTCGTTTGCGCAATGCGCTTCATGCTCCACAAATTGTAGCCAAGGTTTATTGACGGCGACGATGGTGCCATGCTTGTCCAATACGGCAATGTGCGAGGATACCGAATCTAAAATGGCGCGCTTCATGGCTTCGCTTTGTTCGAGAAGCAAGGCGGTTTGTTTACGTTCGGTAATGTCTTCGATAACGGAAATAAAATAATCTTGCGAGCCGTCACTTTTGTAGGTGATGGCGACAGACAGGTTGACCCAAACGAAGTGTCCGTTTTTGTGGATGTAACGCTTTTCTAAGGAAAACGAGTCAATTTCTTTGTTGAGCAACATTTGCGCGTGTTCGGAATCAGCCTGTAAATCATCGGGGTTGGTTAGGGCAGGGCAGGTGTTATCTAACAGCTCTTCCATGCTGTAACCCAAAATTTCACAGAGTTTGCGGTTGACGCGCAGCCATCGCCCATCTAAGCCAATCAGGGCCATACCGACTGCCGCGTAGTCAAACGTCGCTTGAAAAAGAGTGTCGCTATGCCAAAGGCGGTTTTCAATGGCGGCCAGTTCCTGCCATTTTTCGCGTTCGCGCTGACGTGATTGGTGGAGTTGGTCGCTCATCAGGCTGACCAGTATGCCGTTGATGATTAACATGCTCCATGGCAACACATGAAATGGCGGGGCAGTACTGTATGCAGTTGCAGAGGGCATTAACAATGCCGAGCAAACACTAACCATAGCTGTGGTTGCCAGTCCTGGTCGTAAACCACCCAGCATGGCGGTGACCAAAATGGGGAACATGAACAATATCAGTGTCGATTGTTGCTCAACCGAGTTGGGCAAGTCTTGGCTGATCAAAAAGGCGGCGGCACTTAATACAAAACCGAAACCGTAAATGCTCAGGGAATTGGCGTCGATTTTTTGCCCGTCAGTCTGGGAGGAAGAGTTGGGGGTAGCCGGTGAATCCATAAGATGCCTCCTAGGAATGGCTTGGCCTTTTGTTGCTTAAACAACGTAAACCTTTATGGAAAATGGTTAATCTGCATCTTTGTAGTGTTCGGCGATACCGCAAAAATCATCAAAATTAGCCATCATGGCATCAACCATATCCGGATCAAAATGCTGACCTTTACCAATTAATATTAGGTTTTCAATTTCGTCTATGGGGATGGGTTCTTTGTAAACACGGCGGGAAATGAGCGCATCAAAGACATCTGCCAGCGCCATTATCCTTGCCGAAATAGGGATGGCATCGCCAACCAAACCATCAGGATAGCCGCTGCCATCCCATTTTTCATGGTGCCAATGGGCGATTTCCTTGGCGAGTCTTAGAAAGAAAACCGGCATTTTGACGTCTTTTTCTGCTTGCTCAATTGCTATTGCGCCATTGTGCGCATGGGTTTTCATGATTGTCCATTCATCAACACTCAGTTTGCCGGGTTTTAACAGAATATAATCGGGAATACCGACTTTGCCTATGTCATGCAAGGGGGCTGAACGGGCTACGGCATTGATGTAGGCATCGTCAATCGTTGCTGAAAAGCGGGGGTTGTCTTTAATGAGTGTTGCCAGCAAACGCACATAAGCTTGGGTGCGTAAGATGTGGTTGCCGGTTTCGGGGTCGCGCATTTCAGCCAGATGCGCCAATGCCCTGATGCAGACTTCTTGGATCAATTCGTTTTCCGCCATGCGTTTGCTGACTTCCAGTTCCAACGAGCAGTTTTGGTAATGCAGGCAATCGCGGACGTGCTTTAGCTCTAATTGGTTATGGATACGCGCCAGTAGAATCGGCGGCACGATAGGTTTGCTGATGTAATCGACGGCACCCATTTTTAGGCCGTGCAGCACGGCTTCTGGGCTATCCATTGCTGTTAAGAAAATGACAGGGATATCGGCGGTGGCAGGATCGTTACGTAGATGCTCAAACACTTGATAGCCGTCCATATCCGGCATCATTACATCTAATAGGATAAGGTTAGGGCTGAGCATGTTGGAAACCAAGCTCAGGGCTTTTTTGCCCGATGTTGCTACCCTGACTTCGTAGAGCGGTTGCAGCAATTCGCTGAGGACGGTGATGTTCTCAGGAGAATCATCAACAATTAAAACGGTTTGGTTGGGGATTTTGGACATTGTAGAACCTCTTACCCTCTAATTATATTGAGTCAATACAGCAATCAGGCTAGCATAAAAACCCTAAAAAAAATGTTAACAAATAACATTATAAGAAGATTTTTATGGGCTATGTGTTTGTAACCGCGCTCAAGTGTAGCCTATAAATAAATGCTTAGTTAACAAGTAGATCACAAATTGTTTAATTAAGCAGTGGGGCAATACGTATTTTTAGGTATTTCATTGGCTTTTGATGTGGTTTAAATGGTGAGGGAACTGAGGCTTCTAGCTTAAAACTACATTGGGATTCGTTAAGCATTGGGCAATGACTCAGGGTCAAGTTAAGCCACGATCTAATCGCCGAATGAAAACTAGCATCAATAAGGCCAATGCCACTAAAGCCGCTTGCCAGCGTACATCCACGGCAGTGTTGATTGGTTTGGCAAATTCTGGGATTTGCAAGGCGACAGCCAAATCATCAACGTTAGACAGACGTTGATAATGCAAGCCCGCTTCGGTGCTTAAGGCTTGCAGATAACTTTCCTGCAAAGCCGTCAAATGCTCGTTGCCTGCGCTGGTATCATTACCAAACGGGGCATTACGGGCGTTATAACCTTGGATTTTTTCCGGGTTCAAATCCGATTCACCAAAAGTTGAGCGGTGCGGTACATCATCAGGGCGGTAAAATCCGTCTGGCTCGCCTTTGTTATTGAATTTTGGGATAGGCACGGCTTGCAAGCCGCCAGCACCGATAATCATGCCTTTGGCCTTGCCTTTCACAGCGGCAAAATCGCTACGGTAACGGGGATTCACGGGCGGAGCTTCTTGCCCGTCGGTGATGAAAATAACGTGGGTATCGAGTTTTTCCAGCATCTGCAAGGTGTTCAACAAACCACTGGCGATACGGCTATCCGCCGCCCAAGCCATACGCCAATCGACTTGCGCTAAGGCGGTATCAATTTCATTGAAGCCTTGGCAAACTTCTATCGGCTCGAATAATAAAGTCGAACGCCGTTCCGTGAATAATCCTAAGCCAACTTTCGATTGGCAAGGCAATTTCGCCAACAGGCCACGCAAGCTGTGTTTGACGTATTCCAAACGGCTGACTGCTTGCCCGTCCAATTGGTAATCGGCGGCGTTCATGCTACGGGTGATGTCGATGATGAACGTGTAGTTATAGATAGGGCGCGGCTGGTTTTGGGTCGGGCGGACGAGGGCGACCAGCATGGCGAGTAGGGCTAGGGTTAATAGCCAGAAGCGGTAGTTTTTTAGGTAGTATGAGGGCATAAGATACGCTCGTTGCTCTCGTTCCCAAGCAGAAACTTGGGAACGAGCGGAATGGAGTAAAAAAACATGTTTTTTTACTCCGATTTAAGGCAAGCCTCTAGGAAACCCCGGCACCGTCGTCCACAACTGTGATTTCTGGTTAACCGGACTTTCCTCTGCATTACTGACCTTGTCCATTTCCGGCAACAAGCGCATGGCGACTTCTAGGTTATATTTGGCATCCCAAAACTGGCTATCCAACGCCAAGGCTTGGCGGTAGGCTTGTTTTGCCAAAGCTACCAAAGGCATGGCCTCGTTGATCGCCATCGCTTCGGTTTTGACTACCGCCAAATGCAAATAAATATTGCCTAAGTTGTAACGGATTTTCGCCTGCAAGGCCGGATTGGGTGCGTCTAAAATCAAGTTCAAAGTCGCTAAGGCTTCGTCATAACGCTGTTGTTTCTTGAACACCATCGCCCGCGCCAAACGCACTTCCGGAGCGGCATTGACGATTTTCTCCAGCGGTACATCTTTGCCTGCTGCCAAATCAGTAATTGCTCGGTTGCTTTGGCTGATACCGACCAACGTCCAGATTTGCACCAGCATTGCCGCCGTACCCAAAAGCAACACGCCCCATAACCCCCATACTTTGCTCATCTTTTCACCTCAAAAAATTTCACCGCCAGCAAAATTGCTAACAAGCCCGTCGCCCATAAATAACAATCTCCCGACAAATCGCGTTTGGGGATGCGTTCGCGGTAATGCAGCGGCGCGTGTTCCAAGCGGTTGATGTCGGCGATGGCTTGCTGCATGGCATCTGGGCTTTCGGCTTGGTAGGCTTGATACGGAATGTTCAGGCTGGAAAAAAACAAATGCAGGTAACGTTCCGGCATCGCTCCGGCGTTATCGTCGCGTGGGTCTTGCGGTTTCTCAAAAATGCCGGGGCTGTTAGCGGTGCGCAAAAATAGCCAGTACAAACGGATGTTTTGCCTTTTAAAAGCGACACGCAGTTGCAATTCGCTGTCCGGGTCTATCGCCGCCGCGCCATCGGACACCAGCAATACAATCCGCGAACCGCTCAAGGGTTGGTCTTTAAACAAATCCAAGGCCATGCTCAAGCCCTTGCTGACATGGGTGTACGCCAAAGCGGGTGTGGCGGTGGCGTTGATCGCTGCGTGTATCGCGGCTTTGTTGTCGGTCAGCGGCAACACAAACAACGGCGCGGTGCTGTATTCGGCAATGCCCAGCAAATCGTGTGGGCGTTGTTCGACAAAATCACTTAACAACCGTCGCGCCGCTGTGGCTTTGGATTCGTTCGCGCCATCCGGCGTTTTGCCGGCAAAGGTGTTGTCCATGCTATTGCTGCGATCTAAAAGCAAAACGATGTTTGCGCCATAGCCGATGCGCTCGCGGCTTTGTTCAGTTTGATGCAGACCTGCCAAGCCCAACACCAAGGCGGCAATAGTCGCCATCGCGCAAACCCGCAATAACACGGAAATGGCTTGCGACAGCGGGTCGATAGGCAACATCTGCAAGTGCGGGTAAGTGCTGGGCTGTATGCCGCTATTAAACAGCGGCAATACGGTCAGCAACAAAGCCGCCAGCCACCACGGCGTATCCACAGCCAAACTCATCGCCAACCCCGTTCTCTAGCCAAACAGGCCGCGCAGAGCTTGCGTAAACTGGCGAGCGTTTCAGGCTGGGTTGGCGCGGTATCGCTGAAAAAAAATTGGTTGGAGGTTTGGAAAAACCACCGCAGTTGCGCATCAACGCTTTGATAAGCCGGATGGCGTTGGTAAAAATCCGCCAATTGATGTTGGAACAAGGGTGCACCATTGACGGCATTCAAAGCTTGGTGGAACACAGTCAAAGCTTCCGCTGTTTGCGCATCCGACAATCCGGCGAGTTTTTTCGCCGCCCGTTTAAACACGCGGCGTTTCGGCAAGCCTGGCAAATAGCCATAAACATACGCCAAACCGCCCGCGTTGCTAAGCGTGACGGCAATTGCCGCCCACAAACCGTAAACTACGCCCGCATTATCGAGCAACGGCGGTGCGGCATCGGGGCGCATGTACTGGCCTGATTCGTCTTTTCTGATCGACAACTCGCGCAACGGCGATAAGGTGAAATGCCACGCAGGCACGGTTTGGCTGGCGTTATTGCCGCCTTGCGCTAAGGGCAGATCAAAGCTGGGGATGGTGAGCATTTTCACTTCCAGCGGCGCGTAAAAGGCTTGGTAGACCAAGTCAATTTCATAATGGAAACCGCCGCTGATTTTGGCTTCGTTGACGGTCACTTGATTGATATTCAACCAGCGATTGATTGCGCCGCGCTTAGGCAGGCCGCCGCGTTGCAGTTGCACACCATTGCGGGTTTCGATAATGATTTTGTGGCGGATTTCATCGCCGTTGATGTAACCGAACGGGCGCGGGGTTAAAAATTCAAAATCGCTGACGGCTGTGTTGGGTGAATTGCTACAGGCTATTAAGCACAGCGATACCAGTAAGCCTTGTAGGATTAATGTCGGAGCGCGGTCATCTTGACCGCGACTGGCGGGCGGGACGCCCGCGCTCCATAAAAAATACCACAATGCTTTCATACCGCCCTCTGTGAAAAATACGCTTGCAGCTGTGTGGCGTTGAAATTGTCTTGCAAAAACAAGGGTTCACAGCCATAGCCACGGAAAAAACTTTGCAGATGTTGCCGCCGTTTTTGGAAATTCTGCACAATTCTGCGTCGCAACGCCGGGCGCATGAACAGCGTGCGCGTGGTACGGCTTTCGCTATCTTGAAAATTGACCAAGCCCCATTCTGGCAAGTTTTCATAATCGGCTGTTTGCCAGACGACTAGCGGAATGACATCGTGCTGGCGCAATTGCGGCAAGATAGGCGCAAGGCTAGCCAAATCAAAATAAAAATCGGACAGTAAAAATATCAAAGACGAGCGGTTGGGCAAATGCGGCAGAGCTGATTGCCAGTCAGGATTCTGTGGCGTGAAACGGGCGGCTTGCAATTGCTGGCTAAAGCTGCGGAGTGCCCCGAGTTGTTGGCAATGACTTAAATGATAACGAGCCGAAGCTTGGCTATTACAACCGATAAAACTAAAACGGTCGCCATAACTGAAAGCCGATTCGGCGATGGCATCCAGACAGTCCAGTAATAAGGTTTTGTTTTGGCTCATAGATGCCGACAAATCCGCCAGCAATAGCACATCAATCAAGCTGTGTTGCTGGTAAACCCGCACCCGATATTGCCCGAACACATCCAACACACTCGCCCGCAAATCAATGCGTCGAGGGTCGGGATGCGCCAGCAACGGCTCATGCTGTTTGAACAAATGCCCGCTACTGACCCTGCGCCCGATATGTGCACCTGGATAAACGCGGTTGCTGGGTGTGCTTAAGCGGTATTGGAAAATTTGGGTTGGGTTCATGGTTTAATTATTTATGCTCGTACCCAAGCACGAGCTTTACTATTAATTTAAGCTAAAGCCAGAATGTGTAGGTGCGGATTTATCCGCACAGTAGCCACAGGGCATAAATGCGAATAAATTCGCACCTACCTTCTTTCTGCATCACAGTTTGCTTAATGACAGAGAAGCTGGAGCTATTGACAAGCTGAAATTTTCGTTTCTTCTGTGGACGAATTACTCATTGCTGATTAACGACCAAAAACACCATTAAACCAGCAAACGCGGCATACGCAGGCCAGGTGTATTTGCCCAATTTTTCAAATAGCCATTGCAGCGCGGTACTGTCCGGCTGTGCTACGGCTTGTGCGGCGCACCACCATAAGCTGTTGATCGAGGGCAAAAAGATTAGGATTAAAAAAGCTGGCGCATTAAAAAATAAATCGCCCCAAGCGGCGGGATACGCGCCGTCTGCCAAGCGCAAGATAATTTGCGCCAACAAAATTCCCCACGCCGTCGCGCCTAAGGTAAACGCCAATAAAAACAGCCGATTATTGAGGCGGCATAAATACTTTGCTGGCGTTAATAATGCGGCGTGTTGTTGGGACAAATACGCGGCGGGTAGGCTTAGGCAGAGCAGCAATAAGCTGGTGTCGCTGAGCAAATCCCAAAATTTTGGGCTGATGGCCTCGTTAATCGCACCGACATAATAGGCTGCGTAGGGCGCGGGTTCTTGGTTATCTAAGCCTTCGGCGATTAGCACCACGAACAAGCCTAAGCCTGCGTAAGCGGCGATGGCTAAGCGTAAGGCGGTGAGGTCGAATATGGCGTTTAGTTGATTTTTTATAGTGGTATTCATGGTAGCGCTCTTATTTTTATGTTCATTTCCACATGTAGGTCGTGGTTAGCGAAGCGTAACCCGACGCAATCCGCAAATGTCGGGTTACGCTATCGCTAACCCGACCTACGAATTCTGGAGCTTGGGAACGAGCCTGTCTGTCTTTACATTCACGGCGCAGCAATCTGCGTCAATATTCCTTTAATCAATTGCGGCATCAGTTCCTCTTTCCGGTAAGCGTACAAAGGGCTGAAAAATATCCGGTGCGCCATCGTCACCGGGTACACTGCCTGTAAATCTTCTGGTAACAAATTGTCGCGGCCTTCCAACCAAGCGCGGGTTTTCGCGGCGCGGAGAAAAAAACTCATGCCGCGCGGGCTGGCGCCAGCTTGGATCAATTCCGCCATGTCGACATCAGTCAAGCGGATGCCGAACTTGGCGGGATTATGCGAGGCTTGCCACAAGGCCAAGGCGTAGGCTTTGAGTTTGTCGCTGCTGTGGATGTGGGCTTGGATGCTGGCGGCGACTTCATTCAGCTGGTAATAGGCGATTTGTCCGCCCGGCATTTCTTGCACCAAGCGGTCGGTGTCGTGGTAACGCGGGTTGAACATCAGTTCTTGCAACACTGCTTCATCGCTGGGCATGTCGATGCTGATTTCAAACATAAATCGATCTTTGGCGGCGGCGGGTAATTCAAAGGTTTCTTCGCGCTCGACGCGGTTGCGGTCGGCAAATACTTGCAGATGCGGCAAATGGTAGGTTTGGTTGAATGCGCTGACACTGCGTTCCGCCATTGCTCGTAATAATAAGGAATGGACTTGCGGACGGGCGCGGTTGATTTCGTTAAAAAAGAAGGTCGCCAAACGTTCGCGGTGGTTAAGCAAGGGGCCGGGGTCGACGCGGGGTTTGCCGCTGGCATCTAGGTAGGTGTAATAAATCAGGTCGGCTGGCATTAGGTCTATCGTGCCTTCGATGCGTTGGTAATCGCCACCCAAACCGTGAGCAATGGCACGGAGCAAGGTCGTTTTGCCGACACCGACATTGCCTTCCAACAAAACATGACCGCGTGCAAATATCGCTAATAACAAATGGCGCACGGCGGCAGTTTGCCCGATGACGATTTGGTTGAGTTGGTGTTCAAAGCTTAGGGCTTGGTCGCGGCTGGTGTTTAGGTCGGTCATGGTTTTCTGTAAAAAAAATCCGGCAAGTGACATTTGCCGGAATTGAGGGGGATTTAGCCTAAAAACAAATCGTAGGATGTGCTGAACGAAGGAAAACGCATCATTGGGCGTAACGGATGGGCTTCCTTTCGTCAGCCCATCCTACTTCTAAAAAACCGCCAAACTTAATTGGCGATGTCATCCACGTCATAAACAAACTTGCCGGTTTTGACGAAATTCAGGCGGCGTTTCTCGTTACGCGCTTCCATTTCTTTAACCGATTGGGCTTGTTTATTCAGTTCGTTAACGTCATGTTTCGGATCGTATTTGCTGCCTGCGACTTTGTCGGGATAGCCAGGTTTAGGCTCCCAGCACACGCCGGGTTCTTTGCAGTTGGTGCCATCGTAGGCCAAGGCGGACGCTGACAATCCGGCGGTAAGTACCGCCATGCTGAATAATGCTAATTTTTTCATGGTGTTATCCTCATTATTTAGTTAACCATTTGGCCTTTTTCGGATCACCTGTATAGATGTCACGAATAAACGCCATGATTTGCAACATTTCATCGGTGTTAAAGTTGACGTACTGCGGCCCCATCATGCCGTTAGCACCGCCGAACAACAGTTCAAACAAACCTTGGTCGGTGGCGTTGCGTGGATACGTCCAGTAATCGTCCGCTAGACCTGGGCCGAGTTTGCCTTCCGCCTCGTGTCCGTGGCAACCGGAACAGCCCGTCATGTAAAGGCTTTTGCCTTTTTCCACGACTTCTTTATTGCCGTTGTAAGGGTTTTTGCCGTCTTGCATAAATTGCTTGAAGGCATCGGTGTTGCCGCCTTTTTTGGCGAAGCTCATATCTAAGGTTTCGCCGGTGATGGCGTTATGCAAGGTGATGTCGGCCTGTGCCGCGCTAAAAAACAGCGATAGCGCAGCACACAGGGTGAGTGTTGATAATTTCATGTGCTGATTTTTTCCTTAATGGGTTGCGGCAACGGCGACTTGTTCTGCGTCCAGCAACGGTATGCCTTCGGCTTCCAGCAACTGCCGTATCTCCGGTTGTTTCGCTTTAATGACGTGGTTCAATTCAGCAAGCAAGGCTTCGTTGCCTTTACGCACCGCCATGGACGTGCTGTAGTGATGCCCGACTTTTTCGCCGTCCGCCCGTTTGTTGGTGTCGGGAATGACGGTCATCGTCAACGGTGTGCCAGAGGCTTTGACATAAGGCCCAGCCGCCGGCCCCCATAACGCCGCCACTTCGGCATGGCCTGAGGCGACTTCGCTGACCAATTTTGCCGTATCGTATTTGACGTATTGGTTGCGTTTGGACTTATAGCCGACCAGTTCTTGCGAATAATTGAACATATCGTTATAGCGTCCGATGGCGCGTAACATCACTTCCGCAGGCGAACCCGGCACAAAGGCGATACGCTGGGCTTTTTGCAAAGCTTCGCTATCCCACGAGTTGATTGCCTGACCGTCTTTGCGGGTGATGAACACATACCCAGAACGGTAATACGCCACACTAGTGGAGACACGCGGGTCGCCCGTATCCACGCCGATGACGACATCGCATAAGCCTTTGTCCAAGGTGTCGCGCAGGTAATAGCGCGGGTCAGTCCAATAGACATATTCGATTTTTTTGTTTAATGCCTGACCGACTAACTGGCCGAGTTTGTTTTCAAACCCTTCGCCTTTGTTGTTGGAGTACGGCATTTCATCTTCGGCGGCGCAGATTTTTAAGGAGCTGTCATCGGCGTTTGCCGTTGACAAACCCAAACCTAGGCACACGAGGGCTAATAAATGTTTTTTTGTTAATGGCATGTTTTTTCTCTACTTATAGTTCCCACCCTCCGGCGCACCCGGCAGGGCATAAATGGGAATTCATCTTGCAACGCTCCGGCGTTGCGTGATTTATGCCCCTGAGGGTGCGCTGGAACGTCACAGGCGGCATTCCCACGCCGGAGCGTGGGAACGATGTTTGCCATGCACTACAGAGCAAACACCATCACACCGCCGCCCATTTGCGTGTAATGCGCCAATTCTTTAAACGCACCCACTGCACCTAAGCCTGCTGTCGGGTCTTTCAGGTCAAACACCAAGCCAACACCAGGCCAGCCGCCTACGCCGTAATAAATCGCCACATATTGTTTGCCGTTATGCAGATAAGTGATCGGATGACCGATAACGCCAGACGGCAGTTTGAATTTCCACAGCTCTTCGCCCGTTTTCGAGTTCAAGGCTTTGATGTAACCATCCAACGTGCCGTAGAACACCAAATCGCCAGCGGTAGCCGTTGTGCCGCCCCAGACCGCGAATTTCTCTTTCACTTCCCATTCAAATTCGCCAGTGACGGAGTTCATGGCTTTGACTTGACCTAAAGTGCCTTTCGGGCCGGGGTACATGTTCAAAGTCGCGCCGACGAAGAACTGGCCTGCGCGGTACGGCAGCATGAACGGTTCCCAATCCATACAGATGTGGTTGATGCCCATGAAGAACAGTTTTTTCGCCGGGTCGTATGATTCGATACCTTGGTTGTGGTAACCCATCGCCGATGGGCAAATGCCTTTGGCTTCGTGATCCATGTGTGTTGAATATTCAGGATCACGGATGGGTAAGCCCGTTTTCAAATCGACTTTTTTCACCCAGTTAACGGTGTCGTCAATTTTGAAAGCGTTAATCAAATCGCCGTTTTCTCTATCAAGCGTGTACACCAAACCATTACGGTCAGGATGAGTCAGCAGTTTGCGTTTTTTGCCGTCCACCACTTGCTCGGACAAGCCCATGTAGTTGACGCCTGCGTAGTCCCATTCGTCATGCGGGGTTTTTTGGTAACCGAATTTAGCTTCGCCTGTGTTCACGTCACGACCCCAAATGGTCATCGTCCATTTGTTGTCGCCAGGGCGCATGGTTTCGTTCCACGGTGCGGGGTTGCCTGAGCCGTAATAGAGCATGTCTAAATCAGGATCGAAGGCATACCAACCCCAGTTGGTGCCGCCGCCGATTTTCCACGCGTCGCCTTCCCAGGTTTTCAGACCCAAACCAAACTGCCCGTAATGTGGGTTGGCTTTGTTGAAATCTTTGGACAATTTGATGTCTTCATCAGGGCCGGTGGCATAAACGCGCCAGGCTTGTTTGCCGTCTTTGATGTTGTAGGCGGTCGCATAACCACGCACGCCCAATTCCGCACCAGAACTGCCAACGATGACCTTGTCTTTAGCGACAAACGGCGCGACGGTTAAAGTCGATCCCATGGCAATATCGGAGTTTTCCATTTTCCAAAGCAGTTCACCGGTTTTGGCATTCAAGGCGACGATATGGCCGTCCAATTGGTTTTGGAAAATAGTCGCTGGATAGCCGTTACCTTCCGGTGCATAAGCCAAGCCCCGGTTGACCACGTCACAACAGGCCACGGCGCGGGCGGCTGGGTTTTGTTTGGGTTTGTATTCCCAGAGGATTTTGCCCGGCTCGTTCAAGTCGATGGCGAAAATATTGTTTGGATAAGGCGTATGCACATACATGATGCCGTTGATGACCAGCGGGCCGCCTTCGTGACCGTTCAACACGCCTGTGGAAAATGACCAAACGGGTTTCAGATTTTTGACGTTGGTGACATTGATGTCGTACAGCTCGCTAAAATGCGTTGCGCTGTAATCTTTAGTTTGCATCGCCCAGTTGGTGTTTTGGCGCGACAGTTTTTCCAGTTCTTTGTTGGCGAGCGCAGGTTGCGCCAAAGCCAAGGCAATGCCCGTCGCCAACGCAGTACGTCCGACACAACGGGCCATTTTCAAAATCCTCATGATTCCTCCAGAATTATTTTTAGTATTCATTAGGGCTTAGCCATGTACGATGGCAGTCGATGTGTTTGGCTTACTTGATCTGGCAAAGGTATTGCCGGCGTACATGGCTATGCTGGATGTGCATATTACGGGAGTCGGTGGTGTGGTCGTTACGGAATAAGCCTTTAAAAACACAAGGAAAATAGCGATAAATCTGGATGAAAAATTCCTGAATGAACGGCTGCCGACAAATGTCAGCGATGGTCAAGCTTGGGAAAACAATATAAAAAGGAAATCCTCCTATAGGCCAAATAACGTAAACACGGCATGATGGGCGTTTGCCTAGGAGGAAAAGGTGGCACAAAAAATTAATGTTTTGTTAGTCGACGATCACGCGGTCGTCAGGGCAGGCTATAAAACCTATCTGTCTTTATCGGAAAACATCGGCCAGATTTACGAAGCAGACCGTGGCGAAACGGCTTGTCAGATATACAACCAATATTCGCCTGATTTAGTGGTGTTGGATTTGTCGATGCCAGGTTTTGGTGGTTTTGAAACCATCCGTCGCCTTATTAATCGCGATCCCCAAGCGAAAATTTTGGTCTTTAGCATCCATAATGAATTGGTTTATGTCACTCGCGCCTTAAAAGCCGGTGCAAAAGGCTACATTACTAAAAACAGCGATCCTGAAGTTTTGATAACAGCTGTCGGCAAAATCGCCCAAGGCGGCACTTATGTTGACCCTGAACTTGCCCAGCAATTGGCTGTTACCATGAGTTCAGGCTTGGACGATGCGGAAAAGATAAAATTATTGTCGCCGCGCGAATTTGATGTGTTTTGCTTGCTGGCAAACGGCTATACCACGCATAAGGCGGCAGAGAAATTATGTTTGAGCTACAAAACCGTGTGTAACCACGGCACGGCGATTAAGGAAAAGCTGGGGGTGGCGACGATTGCCGAAATGACGTTGTTGGCGAGCAGACAGGGTTTGATTGAGGCTCAGGATTCGTTGCAATAATTGACGGGAAGTTGGTGGGCAATGCGGTTTGCCCACCCTGATTTAGCTGAGTTATTTCTCGACTTTAGCTTTCAACCCTTCTAAACCCTTCTTAAAAAAACTATTCATTGCTTTGACCGCCGCCTCGTCATTTAAATTTTCCGGTGGCGTGTTGCCGGTGTCGCCACGATAAAACCGACTTTTCAAGACCACGGTGCTGTTGCCGGCATCACTGCCTGGAGTGACTTGCAAGGTCACAGAATATGAACTTGCCGGAAAGGCTTGGGTGTTTTCGGTTTTCAGACGGTAACTGTATTCGTGGTCTTTATCACTGTAAAAATCCAATTCTTCAACCAATTGCCCATCGTTTTGCAGTGTGATGGTGCGTATGCCGCCGGACTCGTGTTTACCATCGCCGATACTGTTTTTTACATCAGGATGCCAGTTGGCGATGCCGTCGAAGGATTTGACGGTATCCCATACGATACTGACGGGGGCGTTAATCGTGATGCTTTCTTTGGCTTTTTGTGGTGTTGGCCCATGAGCCAAGGCAAACAGAGGAAAGATTAAAAAACTGGCGAAAACGGATACGGAGGACTTCATAAGCAATTGTTCCTGAAAAATGCTTATTATTGATAATCCAGAGCAAGAAACATCGGGCGCTATTCCTGATCTTGGCAAGAATAATTCCTGAAAATATGATGATTGCAGTAAAAAGGTAGGAAGGGGTTGATTCGGAGCGGGTGCAAATGGAAACGGAGCGTCTTTTTCAATAAACAGACGGTGTTACGCCACAACGGCAATCAATCCGTTGTGGCGATAACAATAACAAGTTTTTAATGTAAAACAGTTTTGGCCTTACTTAACCCGCATGCCTGCAACGGCACCGGTGTCAGGGCTGAGCAGGAAGATTTCTTTTTCTCCAGGCCCTGCAGCCAGCACCATGCCTTCAGACATGCCAAAGCGCATTTTGCGCGGTGCCAAATTGGCAATCACTAACGTCAGTTTGCCTTGCAAATCTTCGGGTTGGTAAGCGGATTTGATGCCGGAAAAAATCGTGCGGGTTTCATTGCCCAAATCAACGGTCAGTTGCAGCAATTTGTCCGAACCTTCAACGTGATCGGCTTTGATGATTTTGGCGATACGTAAATCGAGTTTGGCAAAATCGTTAAAGTCGATGGTGTCGGCAATCGGCTCAAAGCCTTCAGATTTTTCAGATTTTTCGACGGCGGCAGCAGGTTTGGCGGTGGCTTTAGTTGCAACGGTCGGGGTTTTTTCCAAATTTTCTTTTGAGGCTTCAACAATGGCGGTGATTTTATCGGCATCGACACGCGTCATCAGTGGTTTGAAGTCGTTGATGGTATGTGCCAGCAAGGGTTGCATGCCTGCCACCCAGCCTTGCGGGGCAATGTTCAAGAAGCTTTCCGCTTCGCTTGCCAAGGTTGGGATCACCGGTTTCAAATACGCCGCCAACACGCGGAACAAGTTTAAGCCCATCGAGCAGACCGCTTGCAATTGCGCGTCTTGGCCTTCTTCTTTGGCGATCAGCCAAGGTTTTTTCTCGTCGATGTACTGGTTGGCCTTGTCCGCTAAGGCCATGATTTCGCGCATGGCTTTGCCGTATTCGCGGGCTTCGTAGAACTCGGCAACGGTTTCGTTGACGGCGATAAAGCTGTCAAATAAAGCCGGTTCGGCGCAGTCAGCAGACAAGCCATTGGCAAAGCGTTTGGCGATAAAGCCGCTGCAACGGCTGGCGATATTGACCACTTTACCCACCAAATCGGAGTTGACGCGTTGGCTGAAATCGTCAAAGTTCAAGTCGATATCATCGACACCGCCGCTGAGCTTGGCGGCAAAGTAGTAGCGCAAGTATTCGGGGTTTAAATGTTCCAGATACGTGCGGGCGGTGATGAAGGTGCCGCGCGATTTTGACATTTTTTCGCCGTTCACGGTTAAAAAGCCGTGTGCAAAAATGGCTGATGGCGTGCGTAAGCCCGCACCGCTGAGCATGGCGGGCCAGAACAGGGCGTGGAAATAAATGATGTCTTTGCCAATGAAATGGTACAGCTCGGCATCACTGCCTTTAGCCCAAAATTCGTCAAAATTAAGGCCGGTTTTCGCGCACAAATTTTTAAAACTGGCCATGTAACCAATCGGCGCATCCAGCCAGACGTAGAAGTATTTGCCCGGTGCGTCGGGGATTTCAAAGCCAAAATACGGCGCATCGCGGGAAATGTCCCATTGCTGCAGGCCACCTTGCAGCCATTCCGCCAGTTTATTGGTGACTTCGGCCTGCAAGTGTCCGGCGTTAGTCCAAGCAGTCAACATGTCGGCAAAATTCGCCAGATCGAAGAAATAATGCACCGATTCTTTTTCGATGGGTTTTTCGCCCGATAAGGCCGAGACGGCATTTTTTAAATCGGTAGGCGAATAGGTGGCACCGCAGACTTCGCAGCCGTCGCCGTATTGTTCCGTCGCGCCGCATTTGGGGCAGTCGCCTTTGATGAAACGGTCGGGCAAAAACATTTGTTTGACGGGGTCAAACGCTTGGGTGATGGTGCGTGAGCTGATATGCCCGGCATCGCGTAATTGGGTGTAGATCATCGCCGACAATTCGCGGTTTTCGTCGGAATGGGTACTGTGGTAATTGTCGAAGGCCACGCCAAATTCTTGGAAATCCGCGTTGTGTTGCTGCCAAACTTTGCCAATCAAGGTTTCCGGGGTAATGCCTTCCTTGTCGGCGCGGAGCATGATGGGCGTGCCGTGGGTGTCGTCGGCGCACACGTAGTAGCATTGGTGTCCGCGTTGCTTTTGGAAGCGCACCCAAATGTCGGTTTGGATGTATTCCACCAAATGGCCTAAGTGGATCGGGCCGTTGGCATAGGGCAGGGCGCTGGTTACGAGGATTTTTCGGGTTGTCATAGTCGGCGTGTCACTTTAAGTACGGATAAATGCGGGCATTATCGCATAAATTGTTGGCTTGATTGGTGAGATGCGTTGGCTTTTTGCCCGTCTTCCCGTGCTGTATCACTTTCGTGTACGGGGGCTAAATATGCTGGGTATGGGTCGCGGTTAATACTTAGGGAATCAGTTTGTTATCGTTCTACGCGTGCTTGTCGAAGGCTTTTTCCGGCGGTTCTTGGGATTCTGCCAAATTGGACAGTTCTTGTATCAGATGAGGGTAGCGATGGATGGTTTGCTTAATGGCAATAATGTCAAACGCGTCAATATGTTGATGGAGTTCCGCGATATAGTCGGTGATGACCGGCAGTGGGCAGCTTTCGACCAGGTATTGCAGTTTGTCGGCAAACTTTTTCAGCTCTGAAATGTTGTTGCTTTTGCTGCAAAGCTGGTATTGGGCCGAAGCGGTTTCCAATTGCCCCAACAGTTTGGGTAGCAATAGCTGTTGTTCAGGGGGGATGGTCAGCAAGGGTTGGGCTTCGTCGGGTAAATGGAGGTGTGGCTTGTGACCCAAAAAACGCAGCATTTCATTGATAAGGTCTTTTTTATGCACCGGTTTTTGTAAGTAACCATCGAAATGGTGGTTTTTCAATTGCTGGTATTCCTCCATCATAATGGATGCTGTTAGGGCGATGATGGGTACATTGACAATGGCTTTGATTTTTTCGCAGGCTTCGTACCCATCCATCACCGGCATTCTAATATCCATCAAAATCAGGTTAAAAGCGTGTTGGCTCGCCAAGGTCACGGCTTGCAAGCCATTTTCGGCTTCGATAACGGTAATGGGCTGTGTTGCAATGCTGGCTTTTAGTAGCTCGCGGTTGCTGGCTATATCGTCAACCACCAAGACGGTGGCGGGTAAAAATTGCGCGGTTTGAGGGTTGTCTTGGGGTTTTTGTTGCGGATTTTTTGGGGTCGTAACGGCAATCCCGGTCAGTTTGACGGTCAGGGTGGTGCCTTTGCCCAATTGGCTGTTGACGCTGATGCTGCCACCCATCATTTCGGTAAGCCGTTTGCTGATTGCCAAACCTAAGCCTGTACCGCCGTATTTTTTGTGGTCTTGGCCTTGTGATTGTTCAAAATCTTGAAAAATGATGGGCAATTGGTCTGCCGATATGCCAATGCCGGTGTCTTGGACGGTAATCAGCAGATCGGTTTTGCTTAAGGCCTTGTCGGTATTACAAGCTTTGGCGCTGACGCGGATAAAGCCTTGGTCGGTAAATTTGACGGCGTTGCCGATCAGGTTGAACAGGATTTGCCGCAGCCGAACCGCATCCATCAGTAGGCATGGCGGGATGTTGGTGTCGATTTCCAGGAGCAAATCCAAGCGTTTTTCGCGCATTTTAATTATGAAAATGCTGCCCAATTCCTCGAACAAATCGTGCGGGTTGGTGGGTGCCATTTCGATGCGCATTTTGCCGGCTTCAATTTTCGACAAGTCCAAAATGTCGTTAATCAAACTGAGCAGGTTGTTGCCCGCCGCTTGGATAGTTTGCGCAAAGGTTTTGAGTTTGGGGTCTTGGATCTGTTCGTTGAGCAGTTCGGTAAAGCCAATAATGGCGTTCATGGGCGTGCGGATTTCATGGCTCATGTTGGCAAGGAATTCCGATTTGGCGCGGTTGGCGTATTCGGCCTGTTGTTTGGCGGTTTCCAAAGCCAAAGCGGTCATTTTTTGTTCGGTAATATCCCAATTGACGCCAATCACGCTGCTGACCCCGTCGGCATTGGTGATGGCCCGGTAGCCGCTGTAGATGTGGACGATTTCGCCATTGGGCTTGTAGCTGCGGAACTCAATACGTCCGCGTCCGCCGTGTTGCTTTACCGTATTCAGCTCGGCAAAAATATGCGCGTGGTCATCGGCATGGATATGGCTTAGCCAGCTTTCAAAAGTGACTTGTGCCTTTCTGGGTTGCCCGTACATTTCCAAGGTGCGGTCATCGGCAATGAAAACGGCAGGATCACCCAACTGCAATTCCCAAATGCCCAACGCCACGGCTTCGGTAGCTAAGGTAAAACGGGCATTTAAGGCGGTCAGTTCGGCTTCGGTTTGTTTGCGCCGCTTGATTTCTTTGGTAAGCAAGCGCATCCACATCAGAATAATCAGCAAGGTCAGTAAAAAGCCGACAACAATTTGCGTGATAAGCCGGTAATTGGTGGTGTCGGTAAATTTTTCCTTGCTCCACGCATCGTATATTTTTTGCTTTTCGCTTTGGCTGATGGCGTTGAGGGCTTTGTTTAAAATGGGTACTAACGGGGCAAATTCTTCGCGCATACCAAAGCCCACTTCGGTTTTAAAGTCGGTTTTGCCAACAATCCTGACATTGTTAATGCCCAGTTCGGTGATGTGGTAGCTGGCTTGCGCGAGTGTGCAAAACAGGGCGTCTATTTTGCCGGTGGACACTGCGGTTAATCCATCCGGGATGTTGTCGACATAAAGTAAGGGGATGCCGGGGAAATGCACGTCATCATAGTCTTTGATCGCCGCCAGTTTTTTGCTTTTGATTTGCTCGATGTTTTCCACATAGTCGGCATCGGCGCGCATGACGATGATGATCGGGCTGTTGAGATATTTTTGGGTGAATTTAAGCTGTGAACCTATTGGCAAAGTGCTGCCTTGCCCAGCTGATACTACGTCTAGCTGGCCTTTTTCGAGCAAACCAACGGTTTCGCTCCACGATTGACTACGGATTATTTCTAAGTGAATACCCAGCTTTTCTTCAATCAATGCCAAGTATTCAGCAACAATACCGATGTATTGGCCTTGTTTATTGAAGGCTTCGTAGGGCAGCCAATTAGGGTCGCCGCCAAAACGGATAACGGGGTGCTTGTCCAGCCATTCACGTTCTTGCGGGCTTAAAACAACGCGTTGCCCGCGCAGTTTTGGGTCTAAAGCCAGCCACTTTTCTTCCACTTGCCACTTTTCTTGGCTTGGTATGCTGGCTAGGGTTTTGTCCAAAATGCTGGCGAGCAGCACTTGGTCTTCGGCAACCGCCATGTGCAGGCTGATAGTTTCTTGGTGCGGCAGTATTTTGAAGGGTTTTATAGTGGTGATGGCGTTTTGCTTGAGCCAGTAACTGAGTACGGCATAAGTGTCCACCAAAACATCGGCTTTGCGTTCGATGACGCTTTGTACGGCTGTCTTCAGGTTATTAACTTCCAAAATTTTTATTTTTGGGAAGTGTTTGCGGAGGGTATCGATAAACACATAATCCTTGGGGATAGCCAAGGTTTTTCCGTTCAAATCCTCCAGGTTGTGTGCTGCCAATTCCTCGTGGACAAAGAAATAATTGAGCATTTCTTGATAGGGCTGCGTAAAACGCAGGTAGCGGCTGCGTTGTTCGGAATAAAAAATGACCGGCAGCAAGTCAATTTCGTGGTGTTGGATTTTGTCGAGCAAATCGTTCCAATCACCTAATGTCGCTTGGAATTTCAGGCCAGTATGTTGGCTAATCAGTTCAAGCATGTCTTTGCTTAAGCCATCGTGTTGGCCTTTATTGTCAGCAAAGTCGTACGGAGGCCAGTCTTGTTCGCCACCGTAGCGGATAACCGGGTGGTCTTTAATCCAGGCCAATTCTTCCGGGCTTAAGCTAGGAACAGCGTTAATGGTTGCGTTGGCGGGCGATAAGTCGTCTTCTGCGTGGGCAGGGTGGCTGCTGATAAGCAAAGCGAGCCACGCGCAAAAACAGTACCGTAGCGTCAAATGCCAAACATTGGCCTTGTGGAGGGGTGGGATTGGCATGCTTATTTGGAATAGCAGATGGCAATAAACTCATCCAGATGTTCCAGGAATATGGCGACCAATTCAGGGTCAAACTGGATGCCGCTGAGACCTTTAATGTAGTTGACCACGTCATCAATTTGCCAAGCGTCTTTATAACGCCGCGAGTGCGCTAAGGCATCAAAAACATCCGCCAAGGCCACAATGCGTCCATAAATATGGATTTGTGTGCCGATTAAACCTCTGGGGTAGCCTTGACCGTTCCATTTTTCATGATGTTCATGGGCAATGATGGCTGCCGCTTTTATCAGCTTGCGTTCGGAATTTTTCAGCAATTCGTAGCCGTGGTTGGCATGACTTTTCATGGCTTCAAATTCTTCGTCGGTATAGCGGCCTGGTTTGTTGAGCAGTTCAGGCGCCACCATCATTTTGCCAATATCATGCATCGGTGCGGCATGGTAAAGGATTTCAACGTCTTCATCGTTTAGGCTAGGGTGATATTTGGCCAACAAGGCGGCGATTTCCGATAGCCTTTTGATATGCTTGCCGGTTTCATCGGATGTGGACTCCATGAGTTCGGTCAGCATAAAAATCATGTCTTTTTGATTTTCTTCCAATTCCGACAACAGCTTGTGCCGCTCATGCTTTACTTTCGTTTCCAATACCAAACAATGTTGTTTAAGCAATAAACGGGCATGGAACAGTTCAATATGGTTTTTTGTCCTGACCAACAATTCTTCCGGATGGAAGGGCTTGGTGATGTAATCGACCCCGCCCACGGCAAAACCTTTTGATATGGAATCAATATCCACCCGTGCGGTTAGAAAAATAACTGGGATGTCGGCGGTGGCGGGGTTGTTTTTTAAGATTTGGCAAACTTCAAAACCATCCATGCCGGGCATCATCACATCCAGCAAAATCAGGCTGAATACTTCAGGTTCTTGCTCGATCAGTTCGAGGGCTTCGGAGCCGTTCATAGCAAAAGAAAAATCGTAATGGTCTTCTTTCAAGATGTTCATGGCGACTTGGATATTGACCACCACGTCATCAACTATCATGATCCGAGGGTTCTTTAGCATGGTTAAATCCTTTGCTTATAGGAGAACGGCAACAAAAAAATTTGGCAGTATAAACTATTCATTTAGATTAAACAGTCAGTTGAGCGTTGTATGCATAATGCCAAGCAAGCATTGGCAGATAAGGGCTGGCAAAGCCGCCAACGGCGATGGTTTTTATGTCTTTAACATGAGTTTATACCTTATAAATAAAAGGCTTATTGATTGTTTGATGTGCAAATGACGGCATCCTTGGTTGTGTCTTTATACCTTCAAGCCTGCTTGAATGCCAATCTTTTTTGGCTTCCTTAGATCAGGCCATCGGCGTCGCATAGCCGCCAGTCCGGCATGAATTCTATTGAAATATCAGCCTATGCCTTATATCCTGCTTCGATTAAGCCGATTTCTATTTTTATGGAGCATTCAATGACAAGCATCGACAAACAAACAGTGGAAAACTACTTAAAGCTGTTTATCGACCCCAATCACGGACAAGATTTGGTGTCGGCAAAATCGGTCAAGTCGATTTCGGTAGAAGGCGCGGATGTGAGCGTAAAAATCGAGTTGGGCTATCCGGCAAAAAGTTATGTTGAAGAGCTGGCGGCAGCGGTGACGGCGCATTTAAAAACCTTGCCGGACATTGGCAGCGTGGTGGTTGAAGTCAGTGTAAAAATTGTTTCCCATGCCGTGCAGCAGACCTTAAGACCTTTGCCGAACATAAAAAACATTATTGCCGTCGCATCGGGCAAAGGCGGGGTCGGCAAGTCCACCACATCCGCCAATATTGCTTTGGCATTGGCTGCAGAAGGCGCGACGGTAGGCATTTTGGATGCCGATATTTACGGGCCGAGCATTCCTACCATGTTGGGTTTATCGGGCTTACCCGAAAGCCAAGACAAAAAAACCATGATGCCCAAGATTGCCTACGGTATCCAAACCATGTCCATCGGTTATCTGGTCGAGGCCGACCAAGCCGTCATTTGGCGCGGGCCGATGGTGACCAACGCTTTGCAACAATTGCTGCGTGACACCAATTGGTCAGATATTGATTATTTGATTATCGATTTGCCGCCAGGCACCGGCGACATCCAATTGACCTTAGCCCAGCAGATTCCGGTCAGCGGCGCGATTATCGTCACCACTCCGCAAGACATCGCCCTGATAGACGCACAGCGCGGCTTGGCGATGTTCGGCAAAGTCAACGTGCCGGTGTTGGGCATTGTTGAAAACATGAGCCTGCATATTTGCTCGCAATGCGGTCACGAAGAAGCCATTTTCGGTACGGGTGGCGGTGCGGCGATGGCGGATGCCAACCGCGTCGAATTTTTAGGGGCATTGCCGCTGGACATCAACATCCGCCAAGATGCCGACTTGGGCAAACCCACGGTCGTGGCTGACCCTGATGGACGTGCCGCGCAGATTTACAAAAGCATTGCCCGTAAAACCGCCGCCAAGCTGGCTTTAAAGACCAAAGACTTTAGTGGTAAATTTCCCAATATTGTCATTCAAAATAGCTAGTTAGTTCTGCTTGGCAAAAGGCTTTGGCAGGGAGTCGCTATTTTTGCGAAAGATTGCTTCGGCCTCCGTGCCGGTCAATCAGCAAAAATCACGCGACCGCTCTTGCCTTCGGCTGCCCCAGCCGTCCTGCTTCTCTCGTCTGCCTACCCAACAAGGGGATAGGCGACATCGTTACCGCAATGACTCGACGCGATTTCGGACAGCCTGCATTTTCACTACGCAAAAAACGCTTCGTGAAAACACAAGCACTATCGCTTCTGGGGACTACTCGACTCCTGTCTCGCAGCGACTGCCATTGGCACAATCCATGCCGATGGCAGTTGGGCTTTCTTGCTGGGCAACATCCATTTGGCGGTTCTGAAGTCGGCGTTTAAACTCAGGTATAATTCTGCGGTTTAACCCAAACCTATCTTGCTCACCGCCCGACATTCCGCTAATGGCTGATAATCTGATTTTTTCCCCCCCTGTTCCCGCCCAGCAAGGCCAACCGTTAATTTGGACGGGCTTGCACGGCTGTGCCGATGCGTTGGCCTTGGCCTCTGCCATCAAGCAAGAAAAGCGCTTGCTGGTGATTGTCACCGCCGATAATCCGACCGCTTTGCGCTTGGAACATGAACTGGCGTTTTTCCTCGGCAACAGCCAGCCGATTTTGCATTTCCCCGATTGGGAAACCTTACCCTACGATGTCTTCTCGCCGCTGCCCGAAATTACTTCCGAACGTTTACGGACGATGGCACTGTTGCCGCAAACCAAGCGCGGCGCGTTGGTGGTGTCGCTGACCACCTTGATGCACCGGTTGGCACCCAGGGAACATGTCTTGGCGAACAGCTTTGCCATTGCCGTGGGCGATGATTTTAATTTGGAACTGAACCGCATCAAGTTGGAAAGCGTGGGTTACCAATGCGTCAGCCAAGTTTACCAACACGGTGAATTTGCCGTGCGTGGGGCGATTGTCGATTTGTTCCCCATGGGCAGCAAAGTGCCGTTCCGTATTGAGCTGTTTGATGATGAGGTGGAATCCATCCGTACATTCGATGCCGAATCACAACGTTCGCTAGAAAAGATCGACAAAATTGAGCTGTTCCCCGCCCGCGAATTTCCGTTTACCGACGAATCCATCAAACTGTTCCGGCAAACGTTTCGGGACATGTTTCCGCAAACCTCCGCTAAGAACACCTTGTATGGCGATGTCAGCAAAGGCATTGCGCCCAATGGCATTGAATATTACCTGCCGCTGTTTGTCAGCCATACCGCCACCTTGTTTGATTATCTGCCTGGCAACGCCGTGTTGGTGGTGCCGGAAAGCTTCGCCAGCCAAGCGCAGGTGTTTTACAGCGAGGCGGAAGACCGCTTTTTGCAACGCAAATACGATTCAGAAAGGCCGCTGCTAAAGCCGGAATTATTGTTCTTGTCGGCGGCGGATTTGCAAACCAAGGCGGAAAGCTTTGACCGCATACAATTGTCCGCCAGCGCCGTTGCCGACGCGGTCGATTTCCACAGCCAAGTGCTGCCCAATGTCACCATCGACGCCAAACTCACCGAACCGGTGCAGCGTTTGCGGCAATTTACCGAGCAATTTTTAGGCAAAGTGCTGTTCATTGCCGAATCGGCAGGCCGCCGCGAAGCCTTGATCGGCAAATTGCGCGGCTACAAAATTCGGGTCAAACAAGTCGATACTTGGCAGGCGTTTTTAAAGTCCGAAACCTCGCCGTGCATGTTGGTGGCGCACGTCGATAGCGGCTTGTGTTTGGCAAATCCGGCGATTGCCATCATCACCGAAAGCCAGTTGTCCGGCGAAAAAGTCCAGCAACGGCGCAGGCGGCGACGTTCGGCAGTGCGCGAGCTGGAAAATATCGTCAACAATTTGAACGAGCTGACCATCGGTTCGCCGGTTGTGCATCAGGAACACGGCGTAGGCCGCTACATGGGTTTGCAGACCTTGCAAATTGGCGGCATCGATGCAGAATTTTTAATGCTGGAATACGCCAACAACGACAAGCTTTATGTGCCGGTTTCCAGTCTGCATGTCATCGGACGCTACACCGGTGTCAGCCCCGAAAATGCACCATTGCATAAACTGGGCGGCGACCAATGGAGCAAAGCCAAGAAAAAAGCCATTGAACGCATCCACGATGTTGCCGCCGAACTGCTGGAAATCCACGCCAAACGCGCCGCCAAACAAGGCCATGCCTTCGCCGTGGAAAATACCGATTACCAAGCCTTTGCCGATGCCTTCCCGTTTGAGGAAACGCCCGACCAGCAAACCGCTATCGAAGCCATTTTGGACGATATGGCTTGCCCACAACCGATGGACCGGGTGATTTGCGGCGATGTCGGTTTTGGCAAAACCGAAGTGTCCATGCGCGCGGCCTTTATCGCCGTGCAAAGCGGCAAACAAGTGGCGGTTTTGGTGCCGACCACGTTGTTGGCGCAGCAACATTACCAAAACTTTTGCGACCGTTTTGCCGATTGGCCTTTCCGCATCGAAGTCATGTCGCGCTTTGTTTCCCCCAAACAGCAAAAGCAAACCACCGAAGACTTGGAGCAAGGCAAGGTGGATATTGTCATTGGCACGCATAAATTGCTGTCCAAGGAACTCAAATACAAGCAATTGGGCTTGGTCATCATTGACGAAGAACACCGCTTTGGGGTCGCCCAAAAAGAGCATTTCAAAAAATTGCGCAATGAGGTGGACATGCTCACCTTGACCGCGACACCGATACCGCGCACGTTGAACATGGCAATGTCCGGCTTGCGCGACATTTCCATTATTGCCAGCCCGCCGCCCAACCGCCACGCCATTAAAACCTTCATCAGCGAATGGGTCGATGCCGATATTAAAGAAGCCTGTCTGCGCGAAATCCGTCGTGGCGGCCAGTTGTTTTTCTTGCATAACGATGTCAAAAGCATGGGCAAAATGGCGGAAGATTTGGCTAAGCTCGTTCCCGAAGCGCGTATTGAAATGGCGCACGGGCAAATGCCGGAACGCGAGCTGGAACGCATCATGCTCGATTTTTACCACCAGCGCTTTAACCTGCTGTTGTGTTCCACCATTATCGAAAGCGGCATCGACATTCCCAGTGCCAACACCATCATCATCAACCGCGCCGACAAACTGGGCTTGGCGCAATTGCACCAGCTGCGCGGCAGGGTAGGGCGTTCGCATCATCGTGCGTATGCTTATTTTGTCGTGCCGCATAAATCGGCGTTGAGCAAAGATGCCGTCAAACGTTTGGAGGCGGTGGAAGCTTCTGGCGATTTGGGCGCAGGCTTTATGTTGTCGTCACACGACTTGGAAATTCGCGGTGCGGGCGAGTTGTTAGGTGACGAACAAAGCGGACAAATCCAAGAAATTGGTTTTACGCTTTACACAGAGCTGCTGGAACGTGCCGTGGCGGCGTTAAAGTCCGGCAAGCAACCGGAGTTGGATACACCCATGGATCGCGGCCCGGAAGTCGATTTGCAAGCGGCTGCACTGATCCCCGAAGATTATTTGCCCGACATCCACGCCCGTTTGGTGTTGTACAAGCGTATCTCCAGCGCCGACAGCCCTGAAGAGTTGCATGAGTTACAGGTGGAAATGGTGGATCGTTTTGGCTTGTTGCCGGAGCCTGTGAAAACCTTGTTCAGTATCGCGCAATTGAAACAACAGGCCGAATCGATGGGCATCAAAAAAATTGAAGCCAACGCGGCAGGCGGGCGTCTGATTTTTAGCCCGCAACCCAATATCAATACCGAAAAGTTCATTGAACTGATCCAAACGCAAAGCCAATGCTATAAGTTTGACGGTGTCGATAAACTACGGTTTACCCAAACGTTCGCCGACACCGAAAGCAAAATGCAGTTTATCAGCCGCTTGCTGCAACTTTTGGATCCTTTACCGGCAAAATAAAGTGCTGATGGGGTGATTGTAAAAAAGTAGGGTACGCTGCGTACCCTTTGCTGTATTGGTTTTTGCTACCCTCCTAAGCTCCCTTGGTTCCACTTCCATCGCTTGCCTTCATTTTCGATAATCTTCCGCTATCTGGCGTATGCTTAGTTCAGCCATTGTTTTGACAACCTTGGTTGTTCCGCGTTAAGAACAAATCTTACCTATCACGGAGGTAGTCAGAAATGTCCTACAGGGTAAACGCCAAAATCCGTAAGTTTGTGTATAATGCATTGTTTTATTTTAAAAACCGTCTGTTTATGTACAAATACGATGGCTTGTTGATCCACGAAAGCCATGACGACGATGGGATTTTGGAAGTGGTCGATTGTGCGGGTATACGTACCTTGCATTTTGGCTCGGCGGCTTTGCAAAGCAGCATGGCCTTGGCGCGGCCTGAACAATTGCAATTGGCTTACACGCGTGCAATGACCAGCTACTTGCTGTTTAAACCCGACTTGCTTGACGAGGCGTTATTGTTGGGCTTGGGTGGAGGGTCTTTAGCCAAGCATTTGCTGCACCATTTTCCTGATTGCCGACTGCAAGTTGTCGAATACCGAAAAAGCGTCGTCAAAATTGCCCGTAGCTATTTTGGTTTGCCCTTAGACCCGCGCTTAAAAGTGATTGTTGGCGAAGGGGCGCAAGCGGTGCGGCAACGCGCAGAAACCCAGCCGGAATCGTTCGGGGTAGTGTTTGTCGATGCCTTCGACCACGAAGGTATGGCGCAACCCTTACGCAACCAAGCTTTTTTTGACGCTTGCCGCCAGCTGCTAAAACCGGATGGCATGATGGTCATCAACCTGTGGGGCGGTCTGCAAGCACCGGATTTTATTGAATGCGCCAATTGGTTAGGCACGGCTTTCGGCTGGCGGGTGTTGTTTTTGCCGGTGAAAGATCGTAGTAACATCATCGGGCTAGCCTTTAACAGCGAAATGCCTTTGTTTGATTTTAAAACGCTCAAACAACAGGCCGCAGAACTTGAACATCTTTACCAAATTGATTATCCCGTCTTTTTGCAAGATATAAAAAGACACAACACCAGTACTTTTAAGCATATTTTTAAATCATGACCGAATCCGCATTTCCTGCCGCCCCTTATCTGTTCGGCTACCGCAAATATTGGGCGCAACGCTTTGGTGTAGCAACTGAACTGCCGATGACCCGCGCTGAAATGGACGCGCTGGGCTGGGACAGTTGCGATGTGATCTTAGTGACCGGCGATGCCTACATCGACCACCCCAGCTTCGGTATGGCCTTGATTGGTCGCCTGTTGGAAGCGCAAGGTTTCCGCGTTGGCATTTTGTCGCAACCCGATTGGACCAGCGCGGCAGATTTTAAAGCCTTAGGCCGTCCCAACCTGTTCTTCGGTGTGACCGGCGGTAACATGGATTCGATGGTCAACCGCTACACGTCAGACAAAAAAATCCGCTCCAACGATGCCTACACACCGGATGGTGCCGCAGGCAAACGCCCTGATCGTGCGGTCAACGTCTATTCACACCGCTGCCGCGAAGCGTTCAAAGACGTGCCGATCATCATCGGCGGCATTGAAGCCAGCCTCCGCCGCATAGCACATTACGATTATTGGTCGGACACGGTACGCAAGTCCGTATTGCTGGATAGCAAAGCCGATTTGCTGGTTTACGGCAACGCCGAACGGCAAGTGGTCGAAATCGCGCACCGCTTGGCGAATGGCGAATCCATCAACGATTTGAAAGGCATACGCGGTACGGCTCACTACGTTAAACAGATTCCTGCCGGTTTTGCCGTTAAAGATTCCACCGACATCGACAAACCCGGCGCTTTAATTCCGCCGGTCGATCCGTACCAAGAAAACCCTGCCTGCGATTTGAAACCCGCCGCGCCGGAAAACCCGTTGTTGGAGGCGGGCGAATCCGCGATCCGTTTTGATAAACTGCAGATGCGCAACCAACGCGCCAAAACCGTCATACGTTTGCCGGATTACGAAGCGGTTAAAGATGATCCAATACTTTACGCCCACGCCTCGCGCGTGATGCACGCCGAAACCAATCCCGGCAATGCGCGGCCTTTGATTCAACGCCACGGTAGCCGCGATGTGTGGCTGAATCCGCCGCCGATCCCGTTGTCCACCAAAGAAATGGACGGCGTGTTCGATTTGCCGTACTCGCGTTTGCCGCACCAAACCTACGGCAAGGCGCATATTCCGGCGTTCGAGATGATCCAGCATTCGGTCAACATCATGCGCGGTTGTTTTGGCGGTTGTACTTTCTGCTCGATTACCGAACACGAAGGCCGCATTATCCAAAGCCGTTCGGAAGATTCCATCATCAAAGAAATTGAAGCCATCCGCGACACTTCGCCTGCCTTCACTGGACACATTTCCGACTTGGGCGGACCGACGGCGAACATGTACCGCTTGGCTTGCAAAGACCCGAAAATTGAAGCCGCTTGCCGCAAGCCGTCTTGCGTTTATCCCGGCATTTGCCCGAACTTGAACACCGACCATTCGCCGTTGATTAAGCTGTATCGCCGCGCCCGCGCTTTGCCTGGCATCAAGAAAATCTTCATTGCTTCGGGCTTACGATACGATTTGGCGGTGGAATCACCGGAATACGTTAAAGAATTGGTCACGCACCATGTCGGCGGCTATCTGAAAATTGCGCCCGAACATACCGAACAAGGGCCATTGTCGAAAATGATGAAGCCCGGTATGGGTACGTATGACCGCTTCAAGGAAATGTTCGACAAATATTCCAAAGAAGCCGGTAAGGAACAGTATCTGATCCCGTATTTTATCGCCGCGCATCCGGGTACGACGGATGAGGATATGCTGAATCTGGCGATTTGGCTGAAACGTAATGGCTTCCGAGCCGATCAAGTACAGGCGTTTTTGCCGTCACCGATGGCGACCGCAACGGCGATGTACCATTCCGGCAAAGACACGCTGCACAAAGTGAACCACAAAGCAGCGAATATCTACATCCCGAAAAGCGTCAAACAACGCCGCTTGCACAAAGCTTTTTTGCGCTATCACGATCCGAAAAACTGGCCTCTGTTGCGCGATGCTTTAAAAGAAATGGGGCGGTCAGATTTGATTGGCAATGGCAAACATCATCTGGTGCCGTCGTTCCAGCCCAAAGGCACGATGCCGGTGACGAGCGGCAAAGGCCAGGTGTTTAAAACCAAATACACCGGTTTGCCTACACAAAAAAACGGCGGCGGCAAGGTTTCCCCTAAAAGCCGGCCCAAGGTGCGCTGATTGCATTTAAACGTTTGCTGCGCCTGCGAACTTTTTAGATTGCGTTCAGGCTTGTATAATAGGCGGTCATGTCAGTTGGTCTCTCTTTCTGTACGCGCTTTTTAACCCACATTTTTCTTACAAAATAATTTTATGGCACTGTATTGCGGAATCGTCGGTTTGCCCAATGTTGGCAAATCGACCTTATTTAATGCGCTCACCAAAGCAAAAATCGCGGCTGAAAACTACCCGTTTTGCACCATTGACCCTAACGTTGGCGTCGTGCCAGTGCCTGATCCGCGCATGGAAAAGCTTGCCGAAATCGTCAAACCTGAACGCGTATTGCCGACCACGATTGAGTTTGTCGATATTGCCGGTTTGGTCGAAGGTGCATCAAAAGGCGAAGGTTTGGGCAATAAATTCCTTGCCAACATCCGCGAAACCGATGCTATCGCCCATGTGGTGCGTTGCTTCAATGATGAAAACGTCGTCCATGTGGCGGGCAAAGTTGACCCCATTTCCGACATCGAGGTCATTAACACCGAATTGGCGTTAGCCGATATGGCCTCGGTTGAAAAAGCTTTGTTGCGCTCCACCAAAATTGCCAAAACCGGCAACAAAGACGAGTTGGCGAAAAAAAATGTCTTGGAACAAGTCTATAAGCAATTGGATGCTGGCTTGCCTGCACGCTTGTTGCCGCTGAGTGTTGAAGAAAAAGCGCTGATCCGCGACTTGTGCCTGATGACCTTAAAACCCACCATGTACATTGCCAACGTGCAAGATGATGGTTTTGAAAACAACCCTATGCTTGATAGCGTGCGCGAATTTGCCACTAAAGAAGGTGCAATGGTTGTGCCGATTTGCGCGGCTATCGAAGCGGAAATCGCACAATTGGACGAAGACGAAAAGAAAGAGTTTTTGGAAGATTTAGGTTTGGAAGAGCCTGGCTTAAACCGCGTTGTCCGCGCCGGTTATCAGTTGTTGAACCTTGCCACCTACTTTACCGCTGGCGTGAAAGAGGTGAGGGCATGGACCATTCCGGTTGGCGCTTCGGCACCACAAGCAGCAGGCGTGATCCATACCGATTTCGAAAAAGGTTTCATCCGCGCCGAAGTGATTTCTTATGAAGATTTCATTGCCAACAAAGGCGAGCAAGGCGCAAAAGATGCCGGAAAATGGCGTTTGGAAGGCAAGGAATATACGGTAAAAGATGGCGATGTCATGCATTTTAGATTCAATGTTTGACAAGTTAAATCCAGCTATTTATAATTCTCGCTCTTTACAAGGACTTGTTTAAGAATGGTGATATAGCTCAGTTGGTTAGAGCGGAGGATTCATAACCCTCAGGTCGGTGGTTCAAATCCACCTATCACCACCAAACAAAGCTCCAAAAGATTTAAAAAATAAACCTGCAAGCCCTACGGCTTAGCGGGTTTTTTTATGCCCAACGAAAAGATGGGTCAAAGAACCAATTTTTAAATTGGCGTTTTTAATCAATAGCCTTACGATACTGCTTTTCACTTTAGGTGTTCGAGCGGTTCCAAACAGTTTTCTGGTTCCGGTAACACAACAAATTGACCTCTGCTTGTGACCTTTTCCCGATTTTACAGTCTTATCCCTATCTCTTTGAGATATATACTTTTCTTACCTACAGGAACACCCCATGAAACGTTTCCACGTCCACATTGCCGTTAACAACATCCAAGAAAGTGTCGATTTTTATAGCAAATTATTCGGACAGCCGCCTAGCAAGCAACAAGCCGATTATGCCAAATGGATGCTGGAAGACCCGAAAGTGAATTTTGCCATTTCCGCCCGAGGCCACGCGCTGGGCTTAAACCATTTTGGATTTCAGGTGGAAAGCAGCGAAGAATTGGCGGAACTGAAACAACACGCGCAAAGTGCCTCGGCTGGTAACCTGCTGGATGAAGGCGAAACCGCCTGTTGCTATGCCAATAGCGAAAAGCATTGGACAATAGACCCGCAAGGGCTGGCTTGGGAAAACTTCTTGACCTTATCCGACGCGCTCACTTTTGGCGAAGACAATATCCCCGTTCCCGAAGCCAATAGCGGCTGCTGTGTGCCTGTGAATATTCCCATCACCAGCATCGGCAAAAGCAAATCGGCCTGCTGCGTTCCCAATCCTGAAGCCAGCGGCACCGATAATTGTTGTGAATAATGAACGAAATGGATCAAGCTAATGACCCGCTTTATCTTCCACACAAAGCCATTTCGCCAAGAAAAACACCACGCCCATCAACGCATAGGCTAACGCCCATTCCCAAGCGGGCGTTAACGACAAGGCGGTATCGCTAGGTGTCCAGCGGTAGGAATGAATCAAACCGCTGGCGGACAACAAGCTTGCCGCACCGCTCCACAGCGCGGCGTTGATAAATTGCCGTTCAATGACCGCTACCGTCATCGCTGCCAAAATCATCGCGGTGAAAATAAAGCCTTGTTCCAAGGCAAATGCGCCGTGTATCCAAATGTCCGCCATTTGGAAGCGGCTGATTAAAGCATCGTTAAATAAAGACACTGATTGACTGGGATCGCTGGCGGCACGCACCCCGCTTTTCGCCATAAACGCACCCCACGCGGTAATGCCTGGCAACAAGCCCAAGACCACGGCGGGCGCGTGGCTTTTGGGCGTTTCTTGAAAGGCTTGTGCGGCGATAACGATGCCTATCCACAACACAATCGCCATGCCCGCATCAATCGGCACAGCCCAGGCGATGTACGACAAACTTCCGGTCAGGCAAATCACGGTCATAAACGCGCCGTTCATGATCGAATAACCCACCCGTGCGCCCATCTCTTTCCAGCCAGGATGACCGATGTAAATCGTCGTCGGGAAGCACGAACCAAACACACACGCCGCCAACGTACCGATACCGTTCGCCATTAACGACGGACGCGTTGGGAAACTGTCACCCGCCGCTTCTGCCGATTCAATGTTCTGCAAAGAGCCAATCACATTAAACAAACCCATCGGGATAATCACCGATAGATAGGTCAAACTTTGCGGCGAAGCCAACGCAGCCCATAAATCACCGACAACGGGTATCGGCAAAAATAAGCCCAAATCATTTTCTGGCTTGATGCCCACCGGTGCCAAACCCATCAGCCAAGATAGCAACACGCCTAATAACACGGCGACCAAACCACCCGGAATATTGCCGCGAAATTTCAGTTTGCCGAAATACACCAATAAAATCACTGCCAAGGTTACCAACCCCACCACGGGATGTGCGTAAGTGCGGAACAGGAAACCCAAGGAAATGAAGGTCAGGGCAATGCCGGATAAGGTCGACAACAACGCCGCACGGGGTGTGGCTTTACGTAAGCGTTCGGCGACAAATGATCCGAACAACTCAATCAAACCCGAACCGAAACACGCCAATAAACCCGCTTGCCACGCAATGATGTCAGGATCCGCCGCCCCCGCTGCCACAGCAACCATTTTCGCGGGCAGCATCACCAAAAAAATATGCGCGAACAAAGACACGGTATTGATGCCATAAGGCAAGGCGCAAATATCGTCACGCCCAGTCAAAGCCGCCAATTGCTTGGCTTGGTAAGCGTAATAAAGATTGCCGACCAACAAAGACACCGCCGCGCCGGGCAAAATATGCCGATAAATCAAGTCATCGGAAAAGCCCAACACATGGCTACATAAACCGACAATCACCAGCAATTGCACCAGATTGTCCAAAGCCAAACCAAAAAAACCGTCAATATCGGCACGTACAAACCATTTCATAGGCGCATCCTTGAAAAAGTTGAAATTAATGGTGGGTCATCTTATATCACCGCCAAAACATTTCGTCCGAAACAGCCATCCCATAGTTGTTGGGACAAATTATAGGCGAGCAATATTACGTAGCGTTTGGTCAGCAGTGGTTTTTGTTCCGCGATATAGCGATGTAATTGGGCGATGCTATCGGCACTATCGGCTGGGTGCATTAGAAAAAATTCCGTTCTCAATGATTCTATCCAATAACCGATAAAAAGTGGTTGAGGGGTTTGCCATTGGATTGCCTGTCGCCTCGTGGTCAGCCAATTGCTTTTCAGCACGCGTTTTAGCCACGGCAAAATCGTATTTTATTTGTTCAAAATCAAACTGCTTACTACGCTCTGGCTCATATTTTGGCATTGCCGAAGCCAATTTACGTTGAAGATCATGTCTATGGATGTGGGCGCAATGCGGCGTGATATGCCATAAAGCCCAAATTTCAATACAAGGGTTGGATATGGCGGTATGGACTTTGTTGGCTTTTGCCATATCAAGCGCTTGCGGGATATTTGGATGCTCGTCCACATCAAAAACCGCCCAGACTTCAAATAAACCATCAAAGCTATCAAGCGTTTTCTTGGCTTGTGCATCCCGCTGTTTTTTTATCTCGACCGCTTTCTTCACAATGGTAAAAGGTGCGCCCGCCGGAGCTACGGTTTCAACTTCCACTAAACCGTTGCCATGTTGTTTAGCAAAGCTTTTTAAGTAATCCGGCTCAGTGTTTTTACCTTCACAAACCGCAATGATTAGAAATTTTGGCGGTTTTGTACCCAGTTTTCGGCTAGTTGACCGCGATGGCGGGAGTCGTCTAGCCATTGACATTTTTTTCGCGTTGGAAAAGCTGTTGAATATCGCCTAAAAATGGAATTGCCCCAAACCGCCCTTCCAAATAGCCTTTTTGAATATTATCGGTGCTGCGTAATTGGTAATCGGTCAACGGCGCGATGACAGTTTCGCCGCTAAGATTTTTTTCTGAAAACCAAATTTGGTCGCGTCTTAATAGATTGCTGCACAGAATATGGGTTTCGTGGGTTGTGAACAGCAATTGTGCGCCGTTGGGGTTGGTTTCTTTATGGTTGAATAATTTTATGATTTGAAGGGTTAAGAGTGCGTGTAGGCTGGATTCGATTTCATCCACGATAAAAATGCCACCTTGGTTTAGTGCTTTAAAGGCTGGCGTTAATAGGGCGATCATTGCTTTTGTGCCGAGGCTTTCTTCTTCTAATTCAAACAAAACAGGATTTCCGTTTTGGTCTTTATGGGAAAGTTCTAAGCGATTATCGAACACAGAATCATCAAATTCATCAAGCCCGATAACAAAGCCTTCACCTAACATTTCAGAAAATACATCTTTCACGAATGCTTTCGCTTTTTCCCTAACTAAAAACTCATTTTTTTCTGGATTTTTAATTTTTAATTTAATGCCATCTACTCCAGCTCCAGAGTTTTTTAAAAATTGGCTAATTTGATCAATTACACCGATATTTTTAAGATTAGTAGCTATGGTATTAAGTGATAACACTTGGTCAAATCTAAATGAAAAAGCCATCAAAAAATAAGCGTGAATCCCCTCTAAAAACTCGTGGTTATTTTGGGCTGCGGTACTTAAAAACAAACTATTGTCTCTAGTCAGTCGGGCAATAACCCTATTCTCACCTTTCAAATACTTGCTAAATTTATATTCGCTCTCTTCTTGACTATTCCTATGGAATAAAACTTTTCTTGATTTACGGTTTTCATAACTATAAGAAAACAACCATTCTTCCATAACGGCTTTATCATTGATTTTAAAGCCATAGTGATAATGAATTCCGCCCAAAACAAAATCCATATCAAACTCACTGGTTTCATCTTTTGCATCGGCATTCAGCTTAAAAACAGGCCTATGAATGCCGCTAGTTTCAGCTTTTCTATACGAGTTACGGATAAATTCGACAAAAAACTTTAAAGCCTCAATCATATTGGTTTTACCCGACGCATTCGCCCCATAAATGGCAATGCTGGGTAAAATCGCGTCAGGAAGCGCCGACGTATTAATCAAATCCGCTTGCGGGTCTTTCAAGCTAGAAGCGGTAAAAAGCAACTCTTGATAACCATAGATGGATTTGTAATTGGAACAACCGAAACGGATAAGCATAGATAGGGGAGAAACTTTAATAAATGACCTGTAATCAGGATTTTTGCATTATTTTCGAAAAAAGTCGAATTGTAAGGTGGGTAATAGCTCACAATAGGCTTAATTAAACTTTGCAATTATGGATGTGGCGTAACATAAACAATCCTTTGTTATCTGGATATACGCATCAATCGGTCAAGTTTTCGGTTTTCCCGTTCCCAACCTAGCCAACGCAATCTCATAAACTTCATTCCGGTCACGCTTGCCAACGGCGATGACCGTTACTGTCACAACGTTATCCGCAATAGAATAAACCAAACGATAGCCTTGTTGGGGCAGTTTGATTTTGTATAGGTTTAGCGCATCCAACAAAGCTGCCGCAGGAGCATGGGGATTTTCTAGGCGTTCTTTCAGTTTCTTTTTGAATTGGTTTTGAAGGGGAGGGTGGGCTTTTGCTAAAACGCAGATGTTTTAGTGGTTGGGGTTATTGGTTCATCGGCTAATTATTGCAGTCGGCATTAGCCGATGAACACGTTGGGGGTTTTGCCAATTCCTATCAGCGCAAAAAACGTCCGCCGCTGATGTCAATTAGCGCGCCGTTGATATGCGAGGCCATATCGCTGGCTAAGAACAGCACCGAGCTGGCGACTTCTTCGGCAAAGGTGTTGCGGCCTAGCGGGGTTTGTTTGCGGTAGTTTTCCATCATTTCCGGTGTGGAATGGATTTCGTGGTGTTGGGTTTCCACCGTACCGGGCATGATGGAGTTGGTGCGCACATGCGGTGCCAATTCTTTCGCCAGCGTGTGGGTGAACACCATCAAGCCGCCTTTGGCGGCGGCGTAAGAACCGCCACCGTTGGCACCGCCAGTCTGCACAGACAACGATAAGATATTAATGATGCGTCCGCTGCCGGTGGCACGCAAATGCGGAATGGCGTGTTTGGTCAGCAAAAATGCGCTGGTCAGGTTGATGTCCAGCGATTTGTTCCAGTTTTCTAAGGTGCAGTCTTCGATTTTTGCACGTTTGACCAAGCCGCCGCTGTTGTTGACGACGATGTCCAAGCGGCCTGCGCTAGCCACTAAGTTTTCTACGATGGCTTGGGCTTGGGCTTCATTGCTTAAGTCAGCTTGTAGCAGGATAGCTTTAATGCCAAGTCCGGTCAGTTCCGCCAATAAGGTTTCGGCTGCGTTTTGGCTGGAATAATAATGCAGGCCAATGGTGGCACCGGCTTTGCCTAAGGCTAAGGCGGTGGCACGGCCTATGCCGACGGCTGCGCCGCTGATAAGCGCGACTTTGCCGGTCAGATCAAGCGATTGTTCGGGTATCATAACGATAGTCCTGAAGGGTGGCTGGTTTTTCACCAGGGAAGTTAAGTTCAACCTTAACGCCAACCGGATCGTACAAAAACACCTGCGTCATTTCGGGTGGCGAGCGGTAGTCAATTTCGTAAGCGATGTTTTGTTGGGCTAGCAGGGTCAATAAGTCGTCCACACCCGAACAGCCCAGCGCGACATGGTTAAAATGGGTATCGCGGCCTTGATAGAGGCTTTCTTCAACAACCGATAAGTGAATGATGGCTTTGCCGTCACAATACAGCCACGCGCCATTGCGTCTTGACGGCGCGCGCAATCCCTGTGTCAAACCGATGACATCGACATAAAACGCCACCACGTCCGCCAATTGCGCTTCGGTGAGGACGATATTGATATGGTTAATTCCTGATATTTTCATGCTTACTCTATAAGTTGTCGATCAAGGCAGCGATACGCCGCTGCCGTTATTGGGCGGTCTCTTCTTCTACGGCGGGGGCTGGGTTGACCATATTATTGACCAATGCCAACATCTCTTCGGCGTGGCCTTCGTGGTTAACGCCGTAGCAGACTTCTGCCAGTTTGCCTTCTTTATCAATGACAAACGTGGAACGTAAAATCGCCATGCTTTTTACGCCATTTTTCTCACGCTCGCGCCAAACGCCGAAGCTTTCGCATAATGCGCCGCTGGTGTCCGCCAGCAAATCCAGTTTTAGGCCGTATTTGCTGATGAAGTCGGCGTGGCTGGCGCAGCTGTCTTTGCTGACTCCTATAACGACCGTATCCAACGCTGCAAATTCATCGGCGAGGCGGGTAAAGTCGTTGGCTTCAATGGTACAGCCTGGGGTGTCGTCTTTAGGGTAGAAGTACAAGACGATGTTTTTCTCACCGGTGTAATCGGCCAGGCTCACCAATTGGTTGTGTTGGTTGAATGATCTGAACATGGGTGCATATTGTTGTTTTTCTAGCATAAATTCTCCTCATAATTCCCAAATAGTTAGACACGCTGCATGGATGCGAGCGTGCTTGGCATCATAGTGAGCTGGTGGTTGATTGTCCAGTGATTAAATAACATTTCCCATTCAATTAGTTATGTCGAATTGGCAAGGGAATCGCACGTGTACCCCGGCTTATATTTAAAGGATAAGTATTTTTTCCGTAACGCCAGACGCTGGTTTGAATTAATTAAACTGTGTCATATAACACAGTTGACTGTGTTATATCACGCACTCGAAAATTATACATTTAATATCAATGGCTTGTGGTTGGCTTGGTTTTATGGGTGTGTGTTATCACACAAGCTTTACCTGATTAAAAGATAAGTATTTCTCTGGAACTTTAAGGGAATCAAATCGTTCAATTCTCTAATTTTTATATTTAACTATAAAAATCAATTACTTGTGTTTTTAATGGCTTTTTTAAAATTATTAAAAAGTTGGCACGCTACCTGCTTTATAGAATGCGTGACTCATGGAAATGAGGTGACAGGATGTTGCCGGGTCACACCTAAAAATAATTTAAACGAATCATATTAATGTCCACTGGAGGACAACAGATGAAAAAATCACTTACCACTCTTGCCATTGTTACTTGTGCCTTAAGTCAAGGCGTATTCGCCCACACTGGCGTTAAAGACACCATTACCGCAGGCACCAGCACTATCTACAATGCATTTACAGCAACTCACGGCTGCGCCAGTAACGTAGGTGGCGAAGGTTCTGGTACATCACAAGACCTTGTGGGTGCTAGCGTTGTTTTCCCCAATGGTGCGGGTTCTCCCGTCAATAAGATTGACTCTGCCGGTAACACTATCGAAGCTATTGACTTAAGCACTGTGCTTGCTGGTGGTGTTACTGGTGGTGTTTGGACAGGTATGGGGCCACGCGCAATTTTCCCATCCTTATTTAATAACCAAAAAGCTGTTTTTGACGCGGCGGGCAACTTACGTGGCTTTTACACTTACGGCGGTTCTAAACAGGGCGGTACAAGTGTTGTCGGTTTGATTCCTTTCAGAATGAGTGCGGTACAATTTAAAGCGGACGCTTCTGGCGCTATCAACTGTGCAAAATCTTTGAAAGTCCGTATGGCTGTCGCCAACTGGTGTAAACGCGGTGCAGTTAACGATGCTGCCGATGATCGCGCAGACTTTTGGATTGGTCACATGACTACAAAATTCAATGATCCAGAAACAATGCCTTACAACGCCACTGACGTAGCGGCGGGCAAGTTCTACTGGCCAACCATGACCATTAACCGCGACTTGACTGCACAACCACTTGATGCCTCTTGCGGTGCTGGCTTCGATGTGGCAATTGAACCTTCTGATGCGGACATCGACGCTTACTTGCCAATTCCTTCAACTGTTACGCCAACCTTCTGGCCTGGCAACTAAGTTGATTGGGGTAATTGGCTAGTGTTGGGCTAGTCAATTACCTTGAATTTAATTTGGAAAATGAAGCTGAAATTGCAAGTTGAATATGCAATAAACAAGGCTGCCTTAGTGGCGGCCTTTTGGCTTTGCTTCGGTTTGGGCAATACTGCCGCCGATAGCAAAGGTACTGTCCGATTTGATATAACACAAGATAAAGGCACTGAGTTTATTCTGGAAGCGCATCAGGCAGAACCCAATGCCGTGTTGGATGAAATAGCCCGCAAAACGGGTGTGGCTTTCCACTATTCAGTGTTGCCGGTAGCGACCATTAGCGCAACCTGTGTGGCTTCATCGGTCAAGGCCATTATGGAATGTTTGTTTGCGCATAAAGTGGACATAGCCGTCCGCTATCCGCAAACGGGTGAAAAAGGAGATTCACAAAAAATGCCGCTCGATTTATGGATTTTGGGTACGGATTTTGGTTTGGCTGCGGCGCAGGCCGGAAATTGTACGGTTGTTTCGGCATCAACAGAGCCAACCAAAACTAAAGAATATAAAAACAAGCAGCTTGATCCGAAGCAACTGGAAAAGCTCTTGTCCATGGCAAAATCACCGGAAGCGTCGGTGCGGGCTTCTGCCCTTGCCCAATTGGCAACGAAAGGTAACGAAGATGATGGCTCTATCCGCCAAGTGTTGGGTGCAGCCCTAAGCGATAAAAATGCCGAAGTGCGGGCGCAAGCTATTAACAGTCTTGCCAAACGCGAAGGCGAAGCGGCGTCAAAAGAATTGCAGGAAGCCTTGCTGGACAGTGACAGTTCAGTCAGGTTAATGGTGATCGACAACGCAGGCAGTAATGTCGCTTTGTTGCAACAGGCGCTTTCGGACAGTGACGAAACCGTCCGTGCTTATGCTGCCAATAAGCTGGATGTCCTGTTAAAATGATTCATATCAATGCTTTCCAATTGAAGGCATTGATACCGAGGCAAGGATGAGGTTGTCGGATTTGTGGCAATCAAAAATTAATTAGGCAACGAATGGAGTTGCTTGAATCAGCTACTTATAGAAAACAAAAATTATTTTAAATACGAGGATAACCATGAACATGACTTTAAAAAATACACTATTGGCTGCTTCTTTATTGACCGTCGCTGGCTTTGCTTCTGCACATGACCAAGCTGGATCATTGGGTTCAGGCATTGGCGCAACCGATTACTATGTGGTGACTTGCGATGATGATGGCAGCGGTACACCTGCTAGGTTGGCTGTTTCCATTATTGACCAGGCACCGGTTGTCGCTCCTGTGATTAGTGTCCAAGTTGTAAAGGATTTGTTGGCAGCTAATGCAACTGACCAAGTGGATGGTGATGCCACTCCTAGTCCAACGATTACCGTTGCAGCGGGTCCTGGTGACTATTTTGTCATCGTTGATAAAACCAAAGCAGGCGCAGAAACCTACAACATGACTTACCATTGCACAACCAATACCGGTATCCACACAGGAACATCCATTTTCATGTTGCAAAACAAGTAATACTTGTCCGTTTGATAAGCCATCTGCCATCTTTCGGCAGATGGCGGGCAGCTGCTTAAGCGATTTAAAAACTATGCCATGGAATGGCAAAATTGCCTTTAGTTTTCAACAATAAAAACAATAATAATGATAAAAAAACTGCAATTGTTATTTCTACTGGCATTGTTGCTGCCTAGTTATGCTTCAATGGCCTTGGAGCAAGGCGACCCCGCCGCCCAATGCGAGCTGACTTCTTGGGCTGACCAGCAAAAACAAACCTTGGCGCAATTTAAAGGCAAAGTGGTTTATGTCGATTTTTGGGCATCTTGGTGCGGGCCTTGTGCCAAATCGTTTCCGTTTCTAAACCAGCTGGATAACGATTTGAAAGCCAAAGGCTTGCAAATTTTGGGCGTTAATTTGGATGAAGACAAAGCCGCTGCCCAAGCTTTCTTGGATAAATATCCCGCCAGTTTCAGCATTGTGAGCGATAGTGGCGAGCAATGTGCGCGTAGTTTTGCCGTAAAAGGTATGCCTTCGTCTTATCTGATCGACAAAAAAGGCCTGATCCGTCACGTGCATTTGGGCTTCCGCCCTTCCGAAGCGGAAGAGGTCCGGGCTTTAATCGAACAATTGCTGGCTGAAGATGCCGTCAAAAATAAGTAAGTACGTTGCTTTGCCAGGTCTTTTTATGAACTATACAAAATTTGCCAAAGCCGCGTTATTGAGCGGTTTTTTAGTGTTAGTGTCGGCCTGCAGTACCGTTGCGCCGTGGGAGCGCGGTACTTTAGCCAAGCCACATATGGCACTTGATCCCAACCCTATCCAGTCGGCTTTACAAGGCCATACTTACGGTAGCCGTGAAGCGGGTTCGGGCAGCAGTTCTGCCAGCGGAGGCGGTTGTGGCTGTTACTAAGAACAAACCGGTGAATCCGGCACTGAATGCTTTAAGTGTCGCTGCATTGGCACTGCCAGGGTTGGTTGCCGCCCCTGCTTATGCCGAAGACAGCGAAGTCGATTTCCAATACAGCCATTATCAAGAAGGTGCGCGCAACCTTTTTGGCGCAAGCAGTGCTTTCGCGCCCATTGAAGTCAATAGCCTGAATACCAGTGCGCGCGTGAAATTGGCTGACCGCGTTAAATTTGCTTTCAACTACATTCAAGATACTTGGGGTGGGGCAACGCCGGTTGCTACTGCACCTTTGGCTTTTGGTGGCAACAGCCGCTATACCGGTGTGGGTGCGGTTTCGGGTGCATCACCTTACCTGAACACCAATAACGTCAGCTTTGACAGAAACCTCAATCCCTTATCAAAAGACGCTTCAGGCAATCTGGTCAAAAATACCCAGTTGGTGCATACCTTGTCGCAAGCCTCGCCAGAAACCCGCAAACAAGGCGACTTTAAATTGGGTTATGAATGGGATGAGGCGGAGTTGGCGGCAGGCGGCGGCATTTCCATAGAAAATGATTATGAATCCCGCTTTGGTAATCTATCGGGCCGGTGGGACTTTAATCAAAAGCTGACCAGTGCCAACGCTGCGTTAAGTTATACCAACAGCGATACCCAAGCCACCATCGACCACGATGCCCAGCCTTATATCTACGACACCAGTGCCGGTGGCGCTTCTTATAATGCCGCTTACAGTGACAGCGAAATCACTATCGGCAGCAATGGTCAGCGTACCTTGTTCGGAAAACGCGAAGATTGGGCGGCTAATATTGGCTTAACGCAAATCATCAACAAAAATGCCTTGGTCACCGCAGGCGTTGGCTTTACCCGTAGCACCGGCTACTTGGAAAACCCTTACAAAGTCGTTCAAGTCGCCTTTGTTGACCCTAGCCAAACCGGCAGTGTGTTGAACGGCACAGTTACTTCGTTGCTTGAACAACGCCCCAATGAGCGCAACCAATGGAACGGCACATTGGGTTATGTGCAGCATTTGGATTATTTCGATGCCGCATTGCATTTCAACTACAAGCTGTTTAATGATGATTGGGGTATCACCGCCCATACGTTTGAAGCGGATTGGGCGCAACCCTTTGAAGGTGGATGGACGGTTACGCCCAGAGTCCGTTACTACTCGCAAGAGGCCGCCGATTTTTACCAGCCCTATCTGGTGTCCAACCAAGCCTTTTCTTCCAATGCTGTCGATAGCTTGGGCCGGGAGGTCTATGTTTCTGCCAGCAACAACGATGGCAAAGAGTATTACAAAACCACCCAAGGTTATGTCGATAAAGACACTGGACATGTATTGAGCTTTCTTGAGCGCATTAAGGTTAATCCCACCAATAAAAAAGTACCTTTCGACCGTAACAAATTGCCTAAAAACTATTCCAGCGACCATCGATTATCCGGTTATGGCGCATTAAGCGGCGGTTTGACCGTTGCCAAGAAATTTGCCAAAGGCATTACTCTTGAAGCAGGCGGTGAATATTACAGCCACGCCGGCGACCTTAAGCTCGGTGGCGGCGGCGAGGGCAGTTACGCCGATTTTGACTATTGGTTGGTGAATGCCAATTTGAAAGTTGATCTTGCCGCCATTAAGTTTTCCGGTGGCGGACACAGTGACCATCACCACGGCGGACACGCGCATCATCATGGCGCACATGCGCCTGCGGGTGTCATGTTCGACCATGTTTTGCCCAACGCCGGCGACTTTATGGTGGGCTACCGTTATATGTACAGCAGCCAATCCGGCAACATATTGCATCACGAAAACGAAGCCAGCGACCAAGCCATCCTTAACCGCGGTTGCCGTGGCAACGCTTGTTATGTCGCACCTTCTGAAATGACGATGCACATGCATATGTTTGACTTGATGTACGCCCCCACCGATTGGCTGACTTTAATGCTGATGCCGCAGTTGATGGATATGGGGATGTCCATTAGAGGCTTAGACGGCACAACAACGCCAACGGATGCGAATGTTCAGGCGGCGGTCATGCATTCTCAACATCATCATGCAACTGGCGGTATTGGTGATACGGGCATGTACGCTTTGTTCAAATTGTTCAATTACGGCAACCATCATTTGATTGCCTCTTTAGGGCTTAGCGCACCGACAGGCGATGTCGGCATTAAATTAAGGCGCACCCACGGCGTTGATATTGGTTATTACCATTACGGAATGCAATTGGGCAGCGGGACTTGGGATTTCAAACCCAGCTTGACTTACACGGGGCAATGGGAATCGCTGTCTTGGGGCGCGCAGCTAAGCGGCACCAAACGTATTGATGACAAAAATGAATCCGGTTTTGCCTTTGGCGATATTTTCCAAGCCACAGCTTGGAGCAGTTATGCCCTCAACCCTTGGCTATCGGCATCGGTTCGCAGTGTTTACACCGATCAAAACAAAAACAAATACCGCTATAACAACACGTATTACCCGATTGGCCCGATGGATTACTCAAGCAGCTACGGCGGTCGGTTTGTCGATGTCGGTTTTGGTGTCAGCGTCACCATTCCACAAGGCGATTTGCAAGGCAACCGCTTTAGCGTCGAATGGTTGGAGCCGGTGGTTGATGATGTCAACGGCTATCAGTTGCCGCGCGATGGTACTTTAGCGGCTAATTGGAGTGTGGCTTTCTGATGGTTTTGTCTGGCGTATTGGCAATTTTTTGAAGTCTTCGGCCTTAACTTTTTACCGTTATGCCTTTAAGGCGATGGGTTCACCGTGCGACATCCAACTGTTCGCCCGTTCCGCCCAACAGGCCAAACGTGTAGCCGATGCCGCCATTGCCGATGTCAACCGCTTGGAAGCCCGTTATTCGCGTTACCGGCAAAACAGTTTTTTGTCGAAAATAAACCGCGTGGCGGCGGCGGGCGGCAGTATTAAAGTCGATGCCGAAACTACTGGCTTGCTCAATTACGCTTTGGCTTGTTACCAACAAAGCGATGGTTTGTTTGACATCACCTCCGGCATTTTACGGCGTGCTTGGCGGTTTGATACGGGTAGCTTACCTGATCCGCATGTGGTTGACAGTTTGCTTGATAAGGTCGGTTGGCACAAATTGCAATGGCAACCGCCGTTGCTCAGTTTTCCCACGCCCGGTATGGAAATCGATTTTGGCGGCATTGTTAAGGAATACGCCGTCGATAGGGTCGCGGCAATGTGCCGTACCGCCGGTATTGTGCATGGGGTGGTCAACTTGGGCGGCGACATCAAAATCATCGGCCCTAGGCCGGACAAAGAAGCTTGGCGCATTGGCATCCGCCATCCCCGCCATCAAAACGATATTTTGGACACCTTGCTTTTGCATGAAGGCGCTTTAGCCAGCAGTGGCGATTATGAGCGCTGCATAGTGATTGATGGCATCCGTTATGGGCATGTACTGAATCCCCAAACCGGTTGGCCGGTGGGGCATTTGGCTGCGGTCAGCGTGGTGGGCGATTTTTGCGTAGTGGCGGGCAGCGCGTCCACCATTGCCATGCTGAAAGAACAGGCGGGGCCGGATTGGTTGATGGCTTTGGGATTGCCGCATTTGTGGGTGGATGTGGCGGGTGGTTCAGGCGGCTCTATTGGGCATTAGCCCGTTATAAAAGCTCTTACAACATCGAATATTTTTGAGAAGAACAATAACAACAATGACAAACAATCCTTTAAATGCCTTAGGCCGTTTAGGTCTTTATCTGACCGTATCGCTGACCGGTGCCTCGGTCATGGTCATCGAACTCTTGGGTACACGCCTGATCGCGCCTTTTTACGGTGCCAGTTTGTACGTTTGGTCATCTCTCATTTCTGTGACCATGATTGCCTTGGCGACTGGCTATTTTATTGGCGGACGCTGGGCCGATAGCGCCAAGCGCAGCGGCTTATCGCTGGTGATCGGCCTTGCCGCCTTGTTGACGTTGCTTATCCCTTTTTTAACTCGCCCCATTTTACTGGCAACTGATCCGCTGGGCTTGCGTGCCGGTGCATTTGTCAGTGCCTTGTTGCTGTTTTCACCCAGCCTTACGCTGTTGGGTATGGTCGGACCTTTTGCCATCAAATTGGCAACTAAACAATTGGAAGGCATCGGCAACAGCTCAGGCACCATTTATGCAGTCAGCACGATGGGCAGTGTATTCGGTACGTTGATTTTGGGCTTTTTCCTGTTTCCCATGATCGGCTCGCGCGAAATTTTGATTGGCTTAGGCGTGATACTTTTGTTTTGGGCAATTTTGGTGGCGGTTTATGAGCAAAAACAAATGGCTAAAACCGTCGCGGTCATACCATGCTTAGGCTTGGCAGTTATCGGTTTGTGCTTGTTGCCCAAAGTGGTCGGGGCAGGGCATGTCTACGATGGCGGCGGTAAATTTATTATCCAGTCCGAACAAGAAAGCTTGTACGGCTGGGTAAGGGTTATCGACCAACCGGCGCGGGATTTGCGTATGCTGACTTCCGATGCCTCGGCCATTGGCGCATCCAGTCTTGCCAGCGGCGTAAGCCGGTTAAGTTACCAAGACATTGTCGGCCTGATTCCGGCGTTAACTCCCGAACATAAAATGACCAAGGCGTTAATCATCGGTTTAGGCGCAGGCCATATGGCGCAAGTGCTGCGTGACCGTTATGGCATTGTTACCGATACCTTGGAAATTGACCCTGCCGTCTCCGAAGCGGCACGCAACTATTTTGGCTATCAGCCCAACGGTCAAGCCATTATCGGCGATGCCCGCTACGAAATCCGTCGCCTGCAAGGCCCTTACGACTTAATCATTCACGATTGCTTCACTGGTGGTTCCGAACCCGCACATTTGCTGACCGTTGAGACACTCACCCAATTGCGCGGCCTGCTGTCACCCCAAGGTATTTTGGCAGTTAACTTCGTTTCGTTTGCTGACAGCAAACACACCGCTTTGGCATCGGTTGCCAAAACATTGGGTCAAGTGTTTGCAAATCAAGCCACTTTTGTCTCGGAGCCAGGCAAAGACTTTAACGACTTCATTTTTCTGGCGGCCCAACAAGCCATTAATATTGAATCGACAAGCCTAATGCCCGACCAAGTGGCTTGGCTGAAAGAACGGCAATTTAGCGTTGACCCACAACGTGGCGTACTGTTAACCGACAACCTCAACCCTTTGGAACATCTGCAAACGGCTAAAGCCGAGCATTACCGTCGTTTTATTGTCGATTGGCTAGGTTCTGACTTATTGATCCGCTAGCGGTTTCCGTTATACCCCCTCCATCATTTTTTCTGCATTGATAAGGTTCTTGTTGGTGCAGCGCCTTTCTTAGCTTCGCTATTGGCTTGCGGTTAGTCGTCCAATAGCGAATATTGGTATACTCCTATCTGCGTTTCGCCTTCAGTTAACCTCCATTGTTAACTGGCTCGCCCTCATTCCAGCAATTTTTATTTGGTTAAACCGTATGCGAGTTTTTTGCAATCCCCGTTTTTTGTTGATATTGCTCACGTGGTTATTTATTGGCAGTTCACTGGCCCAAGCCGTAAAACCAGACACGGCTACCACTATCAACAAAACCTATTTACAAACCAAAATTGATGCCTTAAATACCCGCGAAGGTTTGGATAAGGCGCTTAAGTCGAAGGTATTGTCGGTTTATCAGGGTGCGCAAGACAACTTGCTGAGCATAGAAAATTTTAAGGTTAAATCCCAAGCGTATGAACAGGCCATTAAAAGCGCCCCTATAAAAACCAAAGCCTTACAAAAAGACATTGAGCAAATAGAAAGTCGTGTCAATAAACAAAGCATTGATGCTTTCGATAATATCAGCAGCGAAGAACTGGAGCAGCGGCTGATTATAGAAAAAGGCAAAATCAGCAATTTGGATGCGCAAATGAATAAGTTTGAAAACGAGCTTATTTTACAAAACAGCCGCTTACAACAAATTCGCCAAGAAACCTCCACCGCTCAACAAGACCTTCAAGCCGCACAAGTCAAGCTGCAAACGCCCGCCAGCGCCAGTGACAGCAAATTGGAAGTGGAAGCCCGTGAGCTCTACTTAAAAACGGAGGTTGATTACAAAACAACCGAACTCAAAATGCTCGAGTACGAAGCCATCAGCAATCCTGCCCGTGTTGAGCTGCTAAAAGCCGAAACCAAGTTGCTGGCGTTGCAAAAAAACCTGATGTTGCCGGCGATTGCCGCCATTGAAAATCTGATGACCACGCGTCGCGAGCGCGAAGCAAAAGATTTGGAAGATGCTTTCAGTCAAGCTGAAAAAGAATTGGCAGGCAAACCGTTAGCCATCCAAACGCTAACCCGCGAAAATATTGGCTATAGCCGTGATCTGCAAGCCGTTGCCGGAAAAATCGACAGTTATAACGAGCAAAAAAACCGAATAGAAAGCTTGGCTACTGAACTCGACAGCGATTTTAAAAGCGCGGAAAAGAAAATCAGCCTAGCGGGTTTAAGCCCTGCCTTGGGTAAAATTTTGCGCGAACAACGTCGAAATTTGCCTGATCGGGACCAATACAGTGTGCAAACCGAAAATTTGCAGAATGAAACGGCATTAACCAGTTTGCAGCAATTTAAAATCGAGGATAAGCAAAAGAAAATTGCCGATGTTGATACGGCTCTGCGCAATCTGATGGAAACCCAAGTGGATTCAGGTTTGTTGGCAAATGAACGTATGATGATCCAAGCCGAGTTGCGGATTTTATTGGATGGTCAAAAAGAATTGCTGAATAAGTTGGCGCACAATAACGCCAATTATTTGCGGATTTTGGGTGATTACGATTTCGCCAAAGAAAATTTGTTAGGGCAGGCGGAAAAGTTCGCCGTGTACTTGGACGAGCGCTTGCTATGGGTACCCAGCTCCGAACCCATCAACGGTAATTATCCGGCGGGTTTATACCATTCGACCCGATGGCTGTTGTCACCCAATAACTGGATGCAACTGCTGGGTGATACCTTTATGACGGTCTACCGATTACCATTTTTAAGTTTTGCCGATGTTCTGGCAACGTTGTCATTGTTTTTTTTAGGGCATTGGGCCAAAAAAAAGCTATTGGCGGTGGTGGCTGTCAATCAAGTTTCTTTTTACGACACCCTTAATGCCTTGGTGTACAGCTTTGTTTGGGTGATGCCTCTCCCTATTTCGCTTTACTTTTTGGGTACCCTTATTGGCAGTAACGTTCTGATTGCCGATTTTTCCGAAGCCATCGCAGCGGGTTTGCAAGCAATGGCGATGCCTTTGTTGTTTCTGCAGTTTTTCACCAAACTGTTCGCGAATGACAGTATCGTTTATCAGCATTTTCAGTGGCGTCCTCAAGATGCAGCCTTAATCCGCAAGCAGATTGTTTGGTATCGCTGGTTTTCCGTGCCTTGTGTGTTTTTGGTAGCCAGTACCGGTGCCTCGAAAATTGCTATGCACAGTGACAATTTAGGGCGTTTGGCCTTGCTGGTTAACCTGTTGGCATTGGCTTGGTTGGTGGTTCGTCTGTTAAGTCCCAGCAAAGGTTTGCTTCGGGATTATTTACAAAACCATCCGGATAGTTGGCTGGCGAAATTACGTTTCATATGGTTTCCCGCTTTAGTTTTTGTGCCGGTAATTGTGATGGGCTTTGCGGTAGCGGGCTATTATTTAAGTGCATTGGAACTGCAACAAAAACTGATTGCCAGCATAAGGTTGGTGATTTTTAACGTATTTATCCATGCCCTGGTGTTCCGATGGTTATCGTTGGTTAACCGGCAGCTGGCACAAGAAAACGCCAGGCAACGGCTTGAAGCCCAAGCCCATCAACAGGAACGGCATCTTGCCAGCGTTGAAGACAGTTTGGTTCATGTAGAACACAATGAGATCGATATTCCGACCATCAACGCACAAACTATCCGCTTGTTGCACGTGTTTATTGCCTTTGTGTTGTGCTTGGGTTTGGGGATGATTTGGAAAAATATTTTGCCAGCATTTTCATTTTTAGACCAAATCGTGCTTTGGCAACATACCGTGTTGACAGAAAATAATGAAGAGGTTTTACAATCCGTTACGCTGACCAATATGCTGTTGGCGGGTTTGTATGTGTTTATTATTGGCGTTTCGGTACGGAATTTTTCCGGTGTCATGGAATTGTTGTTGTTCCGGCGTTTGGAAATGGAGGCCGGTAGCCGCTATGCCGTCAACCAGTTGGCGAAGTATGTGCTGTATTCCATTGGCCTGATTGCGGTTGCCAATGAGTTGGGTGGCAGCTGGTCGCAAGTGCAATGGCTGGTGGCGGCGCTGGGTGTGGGTTTGGGTTTTGGTTTGCAGGAGATTTTTGCCAATTTGGTGTCGGGCATTATCTTGCTGTTTGAACGGCCCATCCGTATTGGTGATACCGTTACTATTGGTGATGTGACCGGCAAGGTTAGCCGCATCCAAATGCGTGCGACTACGCTAACCGACTGGGATCAAAAAGAGCTGATCGTACCCAATAAAACTTTTATTACTAGCCAGTTGGTCAATTGGACGCTAAGCAATGCCGTCACCCGTATCACCATACCGGTCGGTGTGGCTTATGGTTCGGATGCGGAATTTGCCCACAAGGTCATTTTAGAGACCGTAAAAGCTACGCCATTGGTATTGGCTGAGCCAGAACCAACGGTTTTATGCTTAGGTTTTGGCGATAGTTCGTTAAATTTTACGATTTACATTTTCGTCAACGAACTTGCCAACCGCTTGCCTGTAACCCATGATGTCCATATGCGGATTGAAAAAGCACTGAGGGAAAATAATATTTCCATTCCATTCCCGCAGCGGGATGTACATGTGCATTATGCCAATAGTGGTGAAGTGGATAATGCCTCTCTTAGAGGGGCATTAGGTGCTGCGGTATCTGGCTAAAAATAGTAGGACATTGCACATCAACAAAAAGCCCAAAACAGTTAACTGTTTTGGGCTTTTTGTTGATACCGGATTACAAGCAAAATACCTTTAAGGTAAGCAAATTGAGCCGTTCGTGTTGAGCTTGTCGAAGCATGAACGGCTCAACTTGCTGGCGATGGATTTTTCCGTTCATCCTTCGACAAGCTCAGGACGAACGGAAAAATCCTTTACTTAACGGGATTGAGTACAAACCTAAACTTGTACCAATGCAAAGCTAGGTTTGCATTCTAGGCGACGAACTGCAATTTACATAACTTACCAAAGTGTGGGGCTTAGGAGCGTGGTTGACCATCAATCAAGATTTTCAGTTTTTGACCAGGACGCAAGCCTTTAGCCAATGCATCATTATTGGATTTACGTAAATCAGGGATTGAGACATTAAACTTTTTGGCAATGTGGTTTAGCGAATCGCCTTTACCAACCGTGTAATGGATTAAGCGGATTGCCGATGAGCTACTTGCCAATTGTGGGGTTGACGCTTTAATGGAAAGCTTACGACCTGCCAACAAAGGCGTTTTGGTGGTAATTTTGTTCCAATCGGCAAGGTCTTTGGCGCTGACTGAGAAACGTTGCGAGATGCTCCATATGGTGTCGCCTTTTTTAACGGCATAGACTTGGCTGGCAGCGGTTTTGGTTTTGCCTACACCGGTTGTTTTAGTCAGCAATGGCAGAACGTTGTTTTTATTGCTGGCAGTAGTCGTGGTGCTTGGCACTTGTAAGGTCATGCCGTAGCGCAAAGGCTGTTTGCCTAAATGGTTCATAGCCTGCAAGTTTTTTACTGTTGTATGATTTTTTTCGGCAATTTCTGCCAAGGTATCACCGCGTTTGACAGTGTATTTGCCGCTGCTGGCAACAATGGTTGGTTTATAACGGCTGTTTTCGGCAGCTTGTTGTTTTTCTTCTTCACGCTTTTGACGTGCCAAACGTTCTTCTTCGCGTTTGGCGGTTGCCATGCGCTGCTCATAGAAATATTGGTTGATGTCCAAACGCTCATCATAAGGCAAGGTTGCCAAATTGCTTTTAAAAACTTCTACTTTATCGACCGGTACTAATAGGCGGTGGGGGCCGTTCGGTGCTGTGCAGGAGCGGTTAAAACCTGGGTTGAGTTTTTTGAATTTATCGAATGGCGTGTTGGCTAATTGCGCTGCTTTTCTTAAGTCGAGCGGTGATTGCACATCAACCATTTCTACGTAGGGCTTGTTGGGAATGTATCTTAGATTGATGCCATACTCTTCAGCATGGGCAAAAATTCTGGAAATAGCCAGCAAGCGTGGTACATAGTCTTGGGTTTCTTGCGGTAAATCCAGTGTCCAATAATCGGGGTTTGAATATTGGCTGTCATCTTTTTCGATGGTTCTTTTGACTTTATTTTGCCCGCAGTTATACGAAGCCAACGCCAATAACCAATCGCCATCAAACATTTCGCTGAGTTCTTTTAAGTAAGTCGTGGCGGCTTGGGTGGATGCGTAAATGTCACGGCGGCCGTCATACCATTCATTTTGTTGCAGGCCGTAGTCTTCGCCAGTGCTGGGAACAAATTGCCAAAGCCCGCTGGCATCTGCTTTCGAATAGGCATCGGGTACGAAGGCGCTTTCTACTACGGGCAACAAAGCCAATTCACCCGGCATGCCTTTGGCTTCGATTTCATCGAGGATCAAATACAGGTAAGGTTCGGCGCGTTGTTGGATAATAGCCAACGAAGCAGGGTGTTGCAGGTACCAGTCGATAGCGCGGTCAACGCGTGGATTTTGGATTTCGGGCAGGGAGTAGAGCGAGAATAAGCGTTCCCAAACCGTGTCGAATTGCTCTTGGCTACCGGAATGGCGGGTGGATTTAAACTTGAGCTTGCTGTGGTTGTCATCTGGGTTGTAATAACCTTCGTTCTCAGCAACACCGGAATTTTCGCCTGAGCTTATGTTGTTTTTTGGTGTTCCGGAACATCCTGCTAACGACAGGACAACCAAAACTAAAAAAGGATTAACTAGCCTGTTAAAATTAACATGCATCATCATAGTGGCCTTAGGGGAATTAGTTCGAGTGGGATGGATTTTAGTATAGCGTGTTTTTATTCAATGTCATACATTAACATATGATTTATCGAGCATAATTAATGAAACGAAACTTTTTGTTTGACTGTTACCAAACTCCCAGGGGCAAACTTTTAAGGGATTTAGAGACAGAGTATCTGCAAAAACAGATTACTGTCAGTTGCCAACAAACAGTCTTGCAGATTGGCGGATTGGGTTGGGAAGACGAATTTATTGATTGCTCGTTGTATAAATATTACACCATTTTAGATGCCAAAAACCTAGGCTGTAAACAGGCCAGAAAAATTCAGGCCAAGGCTTATCGCTTGCCCTTACAAAGTGAAAGTGTCGATATGATTATTGTGCCGCATTTATTGGAGTTTGATGCTTACCGGTTTCAAACCATGCGCGAAATTGAACGCGTTCTTAAGCCAGAAGGTGTTTTTTTGGCACTTAATTTCAATCCTTGGTGTTTTTGGATACGCTGCCAATATTTATGGGATATTCATTTGGCAGACTCATGGCGCGGTCATTTTATTGGTCGCGGTCGCATATTGGACTGGCTTAAATTACTTAACTTCGAAGTGACGGCGTCTTCGGATTTTAACTTGGAAACCATTAGCACCCAACATGGGAAATTTGTCCGCCATTACAATTCCTTGGCATCGACAGCTTATGCTGTCAAGGCTATCAAGCGCCGTTACAACCTGATTCCCTTAACGCCTGTTACCAACGGCATAGCCCGTTTGGCGATGGCAAACACTTTCAACAGCTCGGCACAAAACGAACACCATGACTAATCTTGTAATCATTTATACCGATGGCGCTTGTAAAGGTAACCCAGGCCCTGGTGGCTGGGGGGTCTTGCTCAGTTACAACGGCAAGCGCAAGGAACTTTTTGGCGGCGAGGCCAATACCACGAACAACCGCATGGAGCTGATGGCGGCAATCACGGCTTTGGAAGCCTTAACGGCACCTTGCAAGGTTGAAATCAATAGCGATTCCAAATACGTCTTGCAAGGTATCACTGAATGGCTGCCGAATTGGAAAAAGCGTGGCTGGAAAACAGCGTCAAAAACGGCGGTTAAAAACGAAGACCTATGGCGTCGGCTGGATGCAGCCATTGCCTGTCACCATATTGAGTGGAAATGGGTAAAAGGCCATTCCGGCGATCACGGTAACGAGCGGGCCGATGCGCTTGCCAATTTAGGGATTGCGTCACTTTAACTGTTTTTGTTTTGCAACAGGGATTTCAGATTGGCAAACGGGTTATGAGTTGACTCGGGTGCTGCAGCTTTGGCGGTTTGGCTGCTGACGCCATAACGGGTTTCTTCATAGCGCTGATGTTCGTTATCGTGGCAATACAGGCATAACAACTCCCAATTGCTGCCATCGGGCGGATTAAAATCGTGGTCATGGTTTTTATGGTGTACTGTGAGTTCCGCCAAATTCTTGTGGGTAAACTCGCGGGCGCAACGTCCACAAATCCATGGATACATTTTTAACGCTTGTCCCCGATAAGATTGTTCCCTTAACGTTTGGTTACGACGTGCTTCGGCAACAATTTCATCCAACTTGGCTTTATCGGCAACGGTTTTTTTCTGCGGCATAACAATCCTTAACAAACAATAAATAGCTAAAAGCATAGCCGATTTTATTGTTAAGATCATCGGTAATCTTTCGTTGCAACAAACCTAAACTACATACGAGGTACAAAATGGGCTGGAGAGAACGACAACACGAAGAAACCTACAGTGATGCTGAAGTTGAGGCACGCTTATTGGAAGAATTGCCCCATTGGTATTTGGAAAGCGGTTGGATACGCCGCAAATACAAAACCAGTGGCTGGAAAGCGACATTGATGGTGGTGAACACGGTGGGGCATCTTGCCGAAGTGGCTTTCCATCATCCTGATTTGACGGTTTCTTATGCCTTTGTCATCGTCAAGCTAATGAACCACGCCGCCAAGGGCATCACCAACAAAGACTTTGAATTGGCAAAAAAAATGGAAGAAGTCATCATGTGGCAGCCAGGATTGGAAGGCGGATCGCTGGAAGGTACGCCGGATGACCCTCGCTTTAAATATATTAAATACGATAAAACCTAAGCTAACGATTGGCGTGATGTTTATCGCCCAAGCTGATATGAAAAAACCCGATTCCGGCTTATAAACCGTCATCGGGTTTTAAATGTTTAAACCGTTCTGTTATCGATTAAAACAAGCCGGTAATTTTACCGTTGTCATCAATATCAATGCGTTCGGCTGCCGGTACTTTCGGCAAGCCGGGCATGGTCATCATATCGCCGGCAATGGCGACGATAAATCCCGCGCCATTCGCCAAACGCACGTCGCTGATTTCTACCGTGTGGCCTGACGGTGCGCCTTTGCTATTGGGATTGGTGGAGAAAGACATTTGCGTTTTCGCCATACAAATCGGGAATTTGCCGTAATCCGCTTGCCAAGCCGCCAGTTGCGCTTTGACTTTGGCATTGGCGGTGATGTTGGCGGCACCGTACAGCTTAGTGGCGATGGCTTCGATTTTTTTCCACAAACTCAGTTCTTCATCATACACATAGCTAAAGCTGGGTTCGCGCCCGTCAACCACGTCAGCAACCGCATGTGCCAAAGCTTCTGCGCCCGCGCCACCCGAAGCCCAATGTTTGGAGACAATACAGGTTGCGCCCAGCTCGGTGCATTGGGCTTGCAGCCAGTTGATTTCAGCTTCGGTGTCAAAGGTGAAGTGGTTGATGCAAACCACACACGGCAAGCCGTAGTGTTGGGTGATGTTGTGGTAATGGCGTTCTAAGTTGGCAAAACCTTGTTTCAAGGCTGCCAAATCTTCTTGGTTTAAGGCTTCTTTGGCGACGCCGCCGTGGAATTTTAACGCGCGGACGGTGGCGACTAAGACCACAGCGGAAGGTTTTAAGCCGGACATACGGCATTTGATGTCGATGAATTTTTCTGCGCCCAAATCAGCACCAAAACCGGCTTCTGTCACCACATAATCCGCCAGTTTTAAGGCGGTTTTGGTGGCGGTGACGGTGTTGCAACCGTGGGCGATGTTGGCAAACGGCCCGCCATGGATGATGGCGATATTGTTTTCTAAAGTTTGTACCAAGTTCGGCTTGATGGCATCTTTCAACAGTGCCGCCATAGCGCCTTGGGCGTTCAGGTCGCTGGCATAAATGGGGGTGATTTTATCGGATTTGTAACCGATGACGATACGGCCTAAGCGGGCTTTTAAGTCGGCGCGGCTGGTGGCTAAGCATAAAATGGCCATCACTTCCGAGGCCACGACGATGTCGTAGCCGTCTTCGCGCAGATAGCCGTTGGCTGGGCCGCCCATGCCGACTACGATGTTCCGCAAGGCGCGGTCATTCATGTCGACGACGCGTTTCCATTGGATGCGGCGCGGGTCGATGTCCAGCTCGTTGCCGTGGTTGATGTGGTTGTCGATCAGTGCTGACAACAAATTGTGCGCGACGCCAATGGCGTGGAAGTCGCCCGTGAAATGCAGGTTGATGTCTTCCATGGGCACCACTTGCGCGTAACCGCCACCTGCTGCGCCACCTTTGACACCAAAACACGGGCCTAAAGAAGGCTCGCGCAAGCACATGATGGTTTTTTTGCCGATACGGTTTAAGGCATCGCCTAAACCGACAGTGGTGGTCGTTTTGCCTTCACCAGCAGGGGTAGGGCTGATGGCGGTTACTAAAATGAGTTTGCCGTCTTGTTTATCCGCCAGGCTGTTGATGTATTCCAGCGAGATTTTGGCTTTGTAATGACCAATAGGGTCAAGGTGTTCTGCAGCAATGCCATAGTGCTGTTCTGCCAAGGCAATAATGGGCTGCATGTTGGCTTGTTGGGCGATTTCTATATCAGACATTTTAGGTATTAGGTAAAAGAGGATTCGGTTAACAAGTTTTTTTAGCGGATAGGCAATATCAGCTATTGCGGCATTATACGGCAATTTAGCTTCAAATTTGGGTAAAAGATGCCGCAAAAGCGGGCAACAGAATGTCGGCAGCCGTCAGGGAGGGGGAGAAATTCCGGCGCTCCCTGCCGGAAAAAGCTCTTTTTTTGCCTAGTTTGCCGCAGGCACCGTAACAGTATCGCCGCCATTCACTTTAATGATTTTGGCAACGGAAGGCACACCGCTGGTGTTAAGGATAAACAACATGTAATAACCGGGCGGGGCAATAAAATTATTGGCGGGCGCTGTGGCTTTTAAGCTGTTGATGTTTTTGCTGAACATTAACGGAATATAGTTTTGTTCCATATTCGTGCTATGGGTGACGGATCCCAAACGGATTAAGGTCACTTTTTGGATGCTGTTGGCGTTAGCGGTGCTAATGGTAAAAGATTTGTTAGGGGTAATATTGTCAGGTACAGCACTAATGACTGGACGGATAGCCAATTGCCCTGAGCCATCTTTTTTGAACAGATAAGGTGGAGAAAAAATCTCGGCATTTTTGTTGTGGTAGCCCGCATCAAAGCAGCTGTCGCAAATGCCGCCACCGGCACTCAGGACGCGGGCATCAGGTAGCAATAGCGCCGTTGAGTGGTAGCCACGGTGGACGCTCATCGGTGCCAGTTCTGTCCAAGTGTTGGCGCTAGGATTCCACCATTCTGCCGGATAAACGGCTGTCGTGTAGTCAAATAATGTTTTGCTGCCAGAGAAGCCGCCAGTGGCTAAAACGCTGCCGTCAGGCAATACGGTCAAATTGTGTTGGCGGCGCGCGTATTTCATACTTGCCACCGGCGTGGGTGATAGCGTGTTTAAATTAACGCTGATAGCGGAAGCGACAGCGGGAATGTTGCCGCCACTGACCAATATTTTGTCAACGCCATAGCTGGCGTGGCTGCCATAATTGCGGTTCAGTGTGTCGCGGTTGCCGACAACTTCCCATTTGCCGTTATCTTTGGTTTCCAAGTAACGTAATTGTGGGCTTGGGCCAACGTAAGCCACTTTGCCGTTAGGTGCTTGTTTTAACCAATGGTATAGGCGACTTGCCGCAAAACTTTCGTTGATGTTGGACAAGGTCCGCATGGAGCCATCGGCTTTGCGGACTTCCGGCGTTTTGACCCCGCCGCCACTGACCAGCATTTCGCCATTAGCCAAGGCGGTAACCGACGGATACCAGCGTTCGTAAACCATTGTGCCAACGGCTGAAAATTGGTGGGCAAAATCGGTGTTCAAATAGGGGTTGTAATTGCTGAGTTTGTTTAAGCCGTCAAGCAACTGGTTTTTGTTGCCGCCTGCCAAAAAAACTTGTCCGTTGGCAAGATTGGCGTGACCGCTGCAAAAAATGTTATAGCCAAGCGAGATGGTGGCAGGTGTATGGGTGTTGGTGGTCGGATCCCATAAATCACCACGGCTATAAGTTTGGTCGTTAAAGGCAGCGGTTGGGCCGTCTCCGCTGGAGTCAAATGCCATGACTTTACCGTTATTCAGTAACGTCAAATGGATGCCGATAATGGGCCAATCATAAGGACCTTCCCATTTGCCTTGCAGATATTCTTGCCCCGCCACTACCGCCGCTAACGTACGGGTGTTTGTGGAAGTTGCTTTGTTGGTTGCCAATCGTTTTTTTAGCGCTTGCTCTTGTTGGGTGGTTACAACGACATCATCCAATTCTCTGTGTTCATCCATTAATACGTCGTCTTGGCTATGCGTGTAGGCAGTTGCTGGCGCTAGCAGGGCGGAACAAATCAGTATGCGGGTAATTTGATATATAGGATTAATCATGGCGGAGTGTCTGGTAGTGGCGGAGGTGGTTAGGCAAAGTCAACTGACCTAGTCTACTAATATACTCCTGTTGACTTCTTGATTTAAATCAAATATTTCAAATTGTTCTGAGGTGGGTTTTTAGTGGAGGGGAGCCTAAACGCCGTTTAGGCTCCGGACAAGCATTAGCCGTAAACGGGGAAACGCGCGCAAAGGTTGGCAACCCTGGCCCGAACCGCTTCGATGACAGATTCATCTTCCAAATTATCCATCACATCACACATCATATTGGCAATTTCGGTGACTTCCACTTCTTTAAAGCCGCGTGTAGTCGGTGCAGGTGTGCCGACACGGATGCCGCTGGTGACGAACGGCGATTGCGGGTCGTTCGGCACGGCATTTTTATTGACGGTGATATGGGCGCGGCCTAAGGCGGCATCGGCGGCTTTGCCGGTAATACCTTTGGCAATCAACGATACCAACATTAAATGGTCGTCAGTGCCGCCAGAAACGACATCATAACCACGTGCCATAAACACTTTCGCCATGGCTTGGGCGTTTTTAATCACTTGTTGTTGATAGGCTTTAAATTCCGGTTCCATCGCTTCTTTAAAAGCCACGGCTTTCGCGGCGATGACGTGCATCGATGGGCCGCCTTGAATACCAGGGAAAATGCTGGAGTCGATTTTTTTCTCAATTTCAGGATTGCTTTTGCAGACAATCAAGCCACCGCGTGGCCCGCGCAAGGATTTGTGGGTGGTGCTGGTGACCACATCCGCAAACGGTACCGGGTTTGGGTATAAACCAGCGGCAATCAATCCGGCGACGTGTGCCATATCGACGACAAAATACGCGCCGACTTTATCGGCAATGTCACGGAAACGTTGCCAATCCCAGACACGGGAATAGGCGGAGAAGCCTGCAATGATAAGTTTGGGTTTGTGTTCTAAAGCTAAAGCTTCAACTTGATCGTAATCAATCTCGCAAGTTTCGGCGTTTAAACCGTATTGGATGGCATGGTAAAGTTTGCCGGAAAAATTCGGTTTGGCGCCGTGGGTCAAATGTCCGCCATCGGCAAGACTTAAACCCAAAATGGTATCGCCGGGTTGGATTAAGGCCATGAACACCGCCATGTTGGCTTGCGAGCCGGAATGCGCTTGCACGTTGGCGTAATCGGCAGCAAATAAGGCTTTGGCGCGGTCGATGGCGAGCTGCTCGACTTTATCGACAAATTCGCAGCCGCCGTAATAACGTTTGCCTGGGTAGCCTTCGGCGTATTTGTTGGTCAGTTGTGAGCCCATGGCTTCCATGACGCGTGGGCTGGTGTAATTTTCTGATGCGATCAGTTCGATATGGTCTTCCTGACGTTGGCGTTCTTCTTCCATGGCTTGGAACAAATCGTCATCAAAGCCAGCAATGAACATGGTGGATGTAAACATGGGGTTCTCCTAAAGAAGTTTTAACAATGAGGATGAAGCAATAAGATTTGCAAATCGGCAACGTTAGTACCGGTTGCGCCCGTCATCAGCAAATCTTGTGAGTGTTTAAGCGCCGTGTACGAGTCGTTGTTTGCCAACGCCGTTTGCGGGTTGATGCCGGCGGCAACCATGCGAGCCAAGCTGCCGGTATCGACCAAACCGCCTGCGGCATCGGTAGGGCCGTCGCGTCCGTCAGTGCCACCGCTTAAAAATGTCCAGCCGGTCAGACCGTGTTGTTCGGCAGCCAAGGCAAATGCCAAAGCCATTTCCTGATTACGTCCGCCCAAGCCGTCACCTTTTAAGATAACGGTTGTTTCGCCGCCGGCAAGCAGGGCGGTTGGACGTGCCAAACCATTAGCAACTAGGTTTTTTGCGGTGCTTGCCAGCCATTCGGCCTGTTCGCGGGCAATGCCGGTGAGCTGGTCGCTGACAATCCGGCAATCAAAACCTAAGCGGCTGGCTGTTTCTGCGGCGGCTTTTAGGCTGATGCCGTTGCTACCCACTAAGGTATGGCTAGTGCTATTAAAAATGGTGTCGTTAGATTTGGGGGTTTCGGCAATTTGCCCCGCCACACCTTGCTGTAGATGCTTTTGCACACTACCAGGCAATTGCCCCCAAAGTTTTTTTTCCGACAAGATCGCCACGGCTTCGGCATAGGTGCTGCTGTCGGGGACGGTAGGGCCGCTGGCGATGGCGCTTAAGTCATCGCCTAATACATCCGATAAAATCAGCGCATGGCAATCGGCAGGAGCCGCCAGTTTTGCCAGTCCGCCGCCTTTTAATTGTGATAAATGTTTGCGGACGCAGTTGATTTGGTTGATGGTTGCGCCCGATGCCAGTAATAGTTGGGTGGTGGCGATTTTATCAGCCAAGCTGATGCCAGCAACAGGGTAGGGGATCAGCGCTGAACCGCCACCGCTGACCAGCACCAACACCAACTCGCCCGCTTGTGCGGCAGTGACGCGTTCGGCAAGTTGTTGTGCCGCTTGCAAACCATTGGCATCCGGCAAAGGGTGGCTTGCGCCTATTACTTCAATATTATCAAGCGTGACAACATTTTCGTAATTGGTAATCGCCAAGCTGTTACCCGCCAATAAATGTGCCGGAATGGTTTCTTGCGCAGCTTTTGCCATGGCGCAGGCAGCTTTGCCAAAGGCGATAATATGTATTTTTGACCACCGACCAGCTCGTTTTTTGCCGTTATCAAGGGCGATTTCCAAAGGGTCATCCGAAGCTGACAAGCAATGCTTGACTGCCTGATAAGGGTCGGCAGCGGCAATACCGGCTTGGAAAATAGCGAGCGCAGAAGTGCGGGGCAAAGCGTGGGTCATTGCCGCTTAAGCCATCGCTTTGGCGAGGGTGAAAATCTTTTCGGCATCAAAAACTTGTTTGTTGTCATCAAACAGTTGCGCGATGCAGGCGCGGTGCAAGGCCAATTTTAATGCACCAAAACCAATCGCCCCCCAAATGATTTTGCCGTGCCGATCGATACCTTTATCCATCATATCGGTTCCGCCAATGCCTAACGGTGGTGTGGCGTTGGCATCTGCAATCATTTCTAAATGAGGGTTGTCGCACCACTGTTCGACCGTCAGCAATTCCACGCCCGCAGCGCCGGCGGCGATGACGATATTGGCATCGGCAATGGCGGCTGCGCGGTCGGCGTTGCTGAAAGCTTCAATGGGTGTGATCTCCACGCCAAAACGGGTATGCATATTCGCGCAAGCTTCCGCTGCACGTGCCATTTGCCGACCCGTTAACGAAACCTGTGCGCCTTCCAATGCCAGCATGACGGCAGCGCGCTGACCGACCGGACCCGTTCCAGCTAGCACCACTGCTTTTTTGCCTTGCAACGTGCCGCTGGTTGCCAATTTGGCAACGGCTGCTGCGGCTGTTGTGTTGCTGCCATTGCTGTCAAGCATGACGGAAACTTGAAAACCAGGAAAAAACTGCTTTTGTACGGCGGTGAATAAGGCTTGCCCCGCTTGCATATTGCTGCCGCCGACAAAAATGGCGGTGTTCTTTTTGTCTTTGGGTGCGCGGGTAAAAATGGTGCCTTCGACCAATGGCGTAATGTTGTCAGGCGTTAAGCCACCGTAGCCGATGACGTGGTCGGCACCGCCATCGTAGCCAACGACCGTGTCGAAGACGGAAGGATGGGTATCGGTGTCGAATTGGAACAGCAGTTTCTTCATGGATTAAGAGGAAGTGGTGTGCAAGTTAAAAATGGTTTCATGCGGCATTATAACCGAATAAGCTTTACTCGTACCGATTAACAATGCTTGGGATACGCATTATTAGCGTGTTTTGGCAGGTCAGGAATGGTACGATTACGCGTTTTTAAAACGGCACTTTTGGGCTAGGTGACAGGATGTGCATTCCCAATGCGGCGTTAGGCTAATGGCAAATTAAAGATTATCAAGGCAAAAATACAAGGAAAACCGATGAAAACCCCGATACATATAGCGGTTACTGGCGCAGCTGGCCAAATCAGCTATTCATTGTTGTTCCGTTTGGCGGCTGGTCAGTTGTTTGGCCCAGAACAGCCGATTGTCTTACATCTTTTGGAAGTCACCCCTGCATTGAAGGCGCTTGAAGGCGTTGTTATGGAGTTGCATGATTGCGCCAATCCTTTGTTACACCGTGTAGAAATTACCGACAATCCAAAAACAGCCTTTAAAAATGTAGATTACGCGTTCTTGGTCGGGGCAAGGCCGCGTACTGCGGGTATGGAGCGTAAGGATTTGTTGCAGGTCAATGCCGAAATATTTGCTGTGCAAGGCAAAGCACTTAACGAAGTCGCCAGCCGTCACGTCAAAGTGTTGGTGACGGGTAATCCTGCCAATACCAATGCCTTGATTGCCATTTGCAATGCCCCCGATTTAACGCCAGACAATTTTTCATGCATGACCCGTTTAGACCATAACCGCGCGCTGAGCCAACTGGCTGAAAGATGCGGCGTATTAACGACAGACATAAAAAACATGACGGTTTGGGGCAACCATTCCGCTACCCAATACCCTGATTTGCACCATGCCAAAGTCAAAGGCCAAGAGGCTTTGCCGTTAGTCGGTCAGGATTGGTTTGTGGATGATTTTATACCGACGGTCCAACAACGTGGCACGGAAGTCATACAGGCACGGGGGCAATCCAGTGCCGCTTCAGCTGCCAATGCCGCCATTGATCAAATGAAGTCGTGGATTTTTGGTACGGAACCTGGTGATTGGGTCAGTATGGGAGTCGCTTCTGATGGCAGTTACGGTGTGGAGCAAGGCTTGGTGTATTCCTACCCCGTTACGGTTGTTGATGGCGAGGTATCTATTGTTAAGGGCTTGGATATTAACGATTTTAGTCTGCAAAAACTGCGGCATTCTGAAACCGAGCTTAAGCAAGAACGTGACGCGGTTAAACATTTGCTATAACAATTAAAAAAGCCTTGATGCCACCGTATCAAGGCTTTTTTTATGCCTTCCGCTTTTTTTCTCTGCACAGTCCGGCTGATTTGCACGGCTTTATCATCTTTTCTACCGTTTTTTTGGAGCATCTTCATGGCAACCCTTTATACCCGCGCTATCGACGCAAATAATCTGCTTTACCCAGGGCAAATAGTTTCTACGGCTTTTGCGTATGCCTCCGTATTAACAGGCGGGGCTGTTTATGCATGGGGCGATGCCAACTACGGAGGTAGCATCAGTGCCGTTTCCACATCACTCAACGGCACGACGGATGTTACCCGTATTTACGCCAATGCCTTTGCATTTGCCGCTTTACGGACCGATGGCTCGGTCATCACGTGGGGCGACGCCAACAATGGCGGCAATAGCAGTGCTGTGGCAGGCGAACTGAACGGCTCGACCAGTTCCAAAGACGTCCAAAAAATATACGCAACATCCTCCGCTTTTGCGGCATTACGGGCGGATGGTTCGGTTATCGCTTGGGGTAATGCCGATTTTGGCGGCGACACCAGTGCGGTCAATGCTACGCTCAACCAAAATGCCGCTATTGATATAGTGGAAATCTACCACACAGAAAAAGCCTTCGCTGCCCGCCGTACAGACGGTTCGGTGGTGGCGTGGGGCAATGCCGCTTATGGCGGCAGTACCAGTGGCATCACTAAGCTAAATGGCAGTGGTGCTGTCGATGTTGTGGAGGTGGTGGCTGGGCGTTCAGCATTTGCTGCCAGGCTTACGGATGGTTCGGTGGTAACGTGGGGCGATAGCGTCCATGGCGGAGACAGTAGCGCGGTTGCCGATAAGCTGAGCGGTTCCGGAACGTTGCAGAATGTGACAAAAGTGGTGACCAACGGTTTGGCATTTGCAGCGTTGCGCGCCGATGGCTCGGTGGTGACTTGGGGCGATAGCAACTATGGCGGCAATAGCAGTGCCGTGGCTGGTGACATTAACGGTACGGTAGACGTCACCCAGTTGTTTGCGATTGGCAGCAGTTTTGCCGCATTAAGGGCGGACGGCAAAATGTTCAGCTGGGGTGGCGGTGGCAGTATTGCCGATACTTATGTCGGTGGTATCGGCAGCGATGTCTATCTGGTCGACAACAGCGGCGATTTAATTGTTGAAGCCTCCACGGTGGCAACGGAAATTGATACGGTGTTCAGTTCGGTCAGCTTTGCCTTAACTGCAAACCTTGAAAACTTAACGCTGATCGGCACATCAGCCATTGATGCGACCGGCAACTCCCTTAACAACACGCTGGTCGGCAACGACAAAAATAACAGTTTACAAGGTGCCGCCGGTGCTGACGTTATGATTGGCGGTTTGGGCAACGACAGTTATTTTGTCGACAATAGCGGCGACGTGGTGATTGAAACATCGACATTTGCAACAGAGGTTGACTTGGTCAGCAGCGCCATCAGCTATGTGTTGGGTGCCAATATTGAAAATTTAACATTGTTGGGAACCGCCACTAATAATGGGACTGGGAATAGCCTGAATAATGTCTTGGTCGGCAATTCAGGCACCAACAATTTATTGGGCGGCGCGGGCGATGATATGCTGACCGGCGGCAATGGCACCGACATTTACAACCCCGGTTCGGGTAAAGACACCCTCAACCTTGCCGAAACCACTGCCGCTACCGATACGGTAAAAATAGCGACCGGCAACAGTTTGGTCGGCAGCTTTGATGTCATTAACGGTTTTCAAAAAGGCTTGAGTGTCAGCTCCAGCGCCGGTGTGGACAAATTGGATTTGCAAAGCACCACGGTTGCTGCCAACACAGTAGGCACGAATGGTTCGGATGCGGGCGTTATCAAAAGTCACGCAATCAGCAACGGTCTCATCACTTTTGATGATGTTGATACGTATGCCAGTGCGCTCGGCATTGGGGCAGGTAACTTGACGAATGTATTGGCTTATCTGCAAACCAATATTACTTCGACAGGTGCAACGGTGGTTTTTAATGTTGGTGCGGACGCTTATGTGTTCCAAAATGACGGCAATAACGATTTGTTGGTCGGAATTGGTTGGGGTTAACCTAAATACGATAAATACTACCGGTTTGGGAGTAGGATCATTGTGGATTGCTTGACGGCGAACATAAACAAAACATTGCTTTTTTAAACTGAACTGCTAGATTTGCCCATCATAAATTTTCGTTAGACTCGATTGGAATAATAAAGATGAAATTGGATTTTAATGATGTCCAAACAAAGTTGAAAAACCTGGACATAAGGTCACTGCATCGCTTTTTTAAATATGCAATGGTGGGCGGCTCAACATTTTTGTTCGACTTGCTGTTGTTGTACCTTTTTACTGGCGTATTCAATGCTGATCCTGTCTGGTCGGCAGGCATCGCTTTTTTGATTGCCGTTTCGATCAATTATTTTATTAGCCGTAAATATGTCTTCAAAGGCACATTGCGCTCGTTACATGCCGGTTATGGCGGTTTTTTGCTTATCGCCGGTTGTGGCTTGGCCATTGTTACGGGTGGTATGTATCTGATGGTTAACGTGCTTGCTTGGAATTACCTGTTATCCAGGGTTTTGATTGCCTTTGTGACCGGTACTTGGAATTATTTGTTAAACCTTTACGTTAATTTTAAAGTGGCCGGCAAACACGAACACTAAACGGGGCGGATCAACTTTTTTTGACTGCCACAGCAACGGGCAGGCTGGTTTGTATCACGGCGTTTGCCAGTGATTCGTTCCGGATAAGATTAATATAAAACTGGGTTGGGCCATCATTTGGGAATTGTTTTTGCAGTAGTAAAAACAATTGCAACGCTTGAGGCCAATGGTGTTGTTGAAAATAGCCTAACGCTTTGGAAAATCCAATAATCAGTGGCAATTGTTGCGCCAAGCTTTCTTCCGTGTTGCCCATCAATTCATAAATATTAATGGGCAGTGTTTTGCCTGGCAGGTAAAAAATTCCCAGCTCTCGGCTAACAAATCCTGCCACACCCTCAATAACCTGGGACGACATAAGGATTTGCGTACCCAATTGTTTGTTTAAGCCTTCAATACGGCTTGCCGTGTTGACGGTATCACCCACCGCCCGATACTCATAATGTTCGACGGCTCCGACATTGCCTAAGCGCATCTCGCCATAATGCAAGCCTAAGCGCGTGGGGATTTGATGGATGTTGTTGGCGTTAAAGTTATCGACAGCCTGTTTGATGGCTAGGGCGGCATGACACGCACTGGCTTTGTTATGGCTATTGGGGGCAGAGCGCCATAATGCCATCATGGCGTCGCCAACAATGTCGGAAATAATGCCATCTTGATGGGTGACTTCAGGAAAAATGACGCCGTAATAACTGTTCATCAACACATTGAGTTGGTCTGGCGGCAAACTTTCAGAGAGCCGGGTGTACTGACCGGCATCGGTGGCAAGGCAGATGCCGTTTATCAGCTCGCCAAACGCCTGCATATCTTGGGCGGCATTGTTGTTGCTGATTTGATTGACCACGTGTTCGGGCAGGTAATATTGAATGGCCTGTTCGATATTTTGCTTCTCTTTTTGGGTTTGCCAAAAACGGTTGAAAGAAATGCCGAATAAGAGCAGTGGGGCTTGCAGCAAGGTGGGGATGATTGTAGGTATCCAAATGGATTGGTTGGTGAACAGGTAGCAACTGATTGCCCAATACCCCAGAGAGCATAGCAGTAGCGCGATGACTGCCAACGGGTAAGCCAATAACCAACAAAGCAGTGTTAAAAATACGACCCAACTTAACAATAATAGACATTGGTCACCCACTGCCAGTGGCTTTATCCAAGTATTGGTCAGCAAATTGGCAACGGCGGTTGCTGCCAGTTCTACAGCGCTGATGTTTTCACCAAGTTTAGAGAAAGTGTTTTTATAGCCATTAATTTGACCGGTATCAAAGGCTTCTGATTGCCCAACCAAAACAATCTTATTGGCAAACATGTTTTGTTTTAAGCCGGTTAGGGTCAGTGCCGTACTGAGTGGTAGCGTGGTAATCGAGCCATTGCTGCCGTAATGGTTAAAGTAAACTAAGTCATCGTTATGCATTAAATACGCTAACCATGCGGCAATCAGTTGCTTTTTTTCATCGGAAAAATGGCTGCTGGCAAGTAACTGTTGCCAGTCTTCGAAAGATTGCCCTCCTGTTAATAAGACATTGCGGAGTTGTTCGATGGCTTGCCTGTTGGCTTTAAATTGTTCAAAGCTGCTGGGCAATAGCGGTTTAAATGCCGAGTTGTTGGATGACAGTAAATGAGTAATTTCGGTATAGGCTGTTTTTAGCACATACCAGTGGAAGATGGTGGTAGGAAGCGTGGCCATGTCGCCGGCGCTTTCTTTATAAGTCCAAAACTGTTGGCTAATTCCGTCAGAATTGTCGACGGCAAACGGCGCAACAGCTAATGCCGCATTGGCGAAAGCCTCTATTGGCGGCTTGATCCTTTCCATGTGCAGCGTATTGCCTGACCCCATATCGATGGTGTCGGCGTTCTCTAAAAGGCTGCTAAGGATGATATTGCCGCTGTGGGCAATGGCATCGGCTAAATCGGAATCGATTTTAGGATCTTTATCGATCCTAAAAAAATAGCTAAATGCAATAATCTGGGGCTGCTGGCTATTTAACTGGGCAATTAATGCTTTATGCGCCATGCGGTTAATGATGTTGGGAGTTTGCTTATCTATTGGAAGCCCGGTCGCATTTAAAGATTTGGGATCGACGCTGACGATGACCACTTCTTTAGGGGCTGCGATTTCGCCGCGTAGGCCAAACAAGCTTGTCAATCCCCATTTTTTCTCAATGTCGTAACCGTCTTCAATCAACGAGACAAAAATGGCAAATACCCCCAACAACAAAGCACAAACGGTAAACGGTAATGTTTTTAAAATTTTAGCCATCTATGGCAAATCTAATAAGCAGTGTTATTTAGCAATCGCATTGATTTTATTGGAAAGTAAAAACAATTCTTTGAAAGCTTTTACAATCACCGATAATTTTGCGCCGGTTTGCTGGCCATATTGCCTAGGGAAATGGGTAACCGGTATTTCTTTAATGGTCATGCCTTTACGTTGTGCGCTGGCCAGTAATTCGGTGTTAATCATCGCACCTTTAGATTCCAATTTAATATCATCAATCACTTGGCGGCGGAACAGTTTAAATGCACAATCAATGTCTTTCACTTTCAATCCTAACACGATACTAACAAGGATATTCCACGATTTAGCGTTAAGCTTTCTGTAAAAAGGATCGGCTCTTTTTTCGCGATAGCCGATGACCAAATCGTAATCGTTTATCCATTCCACTAGCTTGGAAACTTCATTAAGATCAAATTGCAGGTCAGAGTCGGTAAAAAACAGCAGCTCATTCTTGGCGGCACAAAAACCGGTGTTGATGGCTTGTCCGTAACCCATGTTGTGGGGGTGCGAGATGGCTCTAAAACCTTCAAGTTCAGTGGCTAGTTGCTCAATAATTTCACCTGTTTTGTCGGCGCTGCCGTCGTTGACGATAATGACTTCAACCGATTTAAAGTATTGCGAAAAAATAGAAAAGGCCATGTTAGCCGCATTGGCAACATTACTTTCTTCGTTAAAGGCAGGAAAAATGACACTGACACTGTCAAACGATAAAGCTTTGCTTGTGTTGCTTGTGTTGCTTGTGTTGCTTGTGTTGCTTGTGTTGCTTGTCGCAGATTGTGCAGAGGTATTCATAATAATGTCCTGTGAATGGTGTATTAAATTAATGAAATCCAGCTAGCTTTATGTAACATGTTTTTGTTAAAAAAAGAGAGTGTTAAATTAAAAAATGGTAATTTTTAACCCAATCAGCATTTTAAGAGTTGGATAAAATAAGAAGCAGTCCCTAATATACCTAAAATAGAGTCATTAAAACCGAAATAAAACCAACAAAAGCCAAGCGGTATCTTAATACATTAATGGCAATTTATTTATTAATTTAATATAAAAAATGGCGGACAATCAATGAGTATTCAAGCAAATCAAATCAAACAAGCGAATTCCAATGTTGCTGGTATTTACGGGCATTTGCAAAAACATTTCGATCTCACGCCCAACAAGGTCGCCGTTGTTTGTGACGGTGTCCCTTATAGCTATCTTCAAATACAAGAAAAAATAAAAGCTTGTCTCTGCCTGTTAGAAAAACAGGCAGATAAGCAACCAACGGTTGCCATATTATTTCCAAATAGCATTGAGTTTATTGCCGCCACTTTAGCAACCTTTGCTATCAATGGCATTGTTGTCGCGTTAAATCCGAATTTTACGGAAGCCGAAATCCAGCTGTTTTTAGCTTCTAGCCACGCTAATGTTGTTTTTGCCAAATCCAAAACGGTTGAACAGCTCGATCTGACCAGCAATTTTACTGGATTATTGTTTACAGAAACCGATTTGCTTGAAGCGGAAGCGCTTGATTGCTTGCCTGTCCTGGATACAGTAAATATTTCCCTACCCGCGCTTTATATGTTCTCATCGGGGTCTACTGGCAAATCCAAACGGGTCACCCGCACACAAGAACAAATTTTAAATGAATACAATAGCTTGACTAATACAGTTGGGATAAGTTCAAGCGATTGTTTTTTATGTACGATTCCTCTTTACCACGCCCACGGTTTATCGAATGCTTTATTGGCCGCCCTGTTGTCAGGCGGGCAATTGGTGATGTTAACCACTGAATTTAACGCCCGCCGCACACTTCAGGCTTTGGTCAATTATGGCGTGACGATTTATCCTGCTGTGCCGTTTATGTTTAAAGTGTTGGCTGGCGTCAAATTTGAGCAGCCACCTGAACTGGGCGCACTTAGGTTGTTGATTTCTGCTGGCGCGCCTTTGCCACAAGCGGTTGCGGACGATTTTTATACCAAGTTTAACAAGCCTATCAGCCAATTATACGGTTCTACCGAAACCGGCGCGATAACCTTAAACCATCAACAAGCGGTGATAAAGCCATTGTCTGTCGGTTTGCCAATGGCAGGCGTGCAGGTTGGCATAAGGGATGATGAGGGCAATGTGCAGCCTGCCGGTAGCGAAGGCGAGATTTGGATCAGCAGTCCAGCCATGACCAGCCGCTATGATGACCATGCCGAGCTCAGCCAATCTTGCTTTGTCGACCATTGGTTTTTTGCAGGGGATTTAGGTCATCTTGATGACGATGGTTATTTGTTCATTACCGGCAGAAAAAAACTTTTGTTTATTGTCGCAGGCAACAAAGTAGACCCACTAGAAGTTGAAGAAGTGATCGGCAGCTACCCTAAAGTACAAGAATCGGTGGTGGTCGGAGTCGATCACGCCGACTATGGGCAAATGCTGAAAGCTTTTGTGGTGCTGGTGGAGGGGATGGACTGCACAGAAACTGAAATCATCGACTATGCTAAAGCCAGTTTGGCGGAATATAAAATCCCTAAGCGCGTAGAGTTTATCGCAGAGATACCGCGCAGCCCGCTGGGCAAAATTTTAAGAAAATATTTGCAATAATCAGATAAAACCTATGCCGATGAAAACTGACACCACTACCATAAGAAAACGTTACGACCGTCTTGCACCTTACTTTGATGGCATGGAAGCCATGATGGAAGGCTTGTTCTTTAAGCCTTGGCGGCAAAAACTTTGGTCTAAAGTGCAAGGTCCGGATATTTTGGAAGTGGGTGTCGGCACCGGCAAAAATTTTGCTTTTTACCCCAGCGATGCCCGTATCACAGCTATTGATTTCAGTCCCGCCATGCTTAAGCAAGCGCAAAAGAACCAGCAAAGAAAAAATGTCAGCGTCCATTTGGAGCAAATGGACATACAAGGTTTGTATTATGCCGACAATAGTTTTGATACGGTGGTTGCTTCTTTTGTGTTTTGTTCTGTGCCGCAGCCATTGAAAGGCTTGAAAGAGCTTTACCGTGTCTGCAAGCCTGGCGGTCAGGTTATTTTGTTGGAACATGTCATCAGTAGCCAGCCAATTTTGGCTTGGTTGATGAATCTTGCCAATCCTTTGGTGCTTTGGTTGGTTGGCGCCAATATCAACCGCAATACGGTCAAAAACGTTCAGTCTTGTGCGTTCCAACGCGTTCACATCGAAGCGGGCAGCGGCGATATTATCAAGCTGATTGTTGCTAAAAAATAAATCTTGTTCGTTTGAAAAAATTGATTGGCAAGGTGGAGTGCAAACAAGTTTTGCACTCCTGACGCGAGTTACAATGAAATACCCATTTGCAACAACAAGGGTTTAGCCAGCATTTCCACCACCAAGCCCATCACCGCTGCCCCTCCGATCACTTTCATGATGCCGATTTTATAGCGGAACAACGCTAGCATTGCCAGCACACCAATCAGTGCCGAAGCGATTTCAAAAGGGCCTTCAAAACCTTTAGGCCAAAGTACATGCCAAGCAAAAAAGACCGCCAAATTAAGGATCACACCCACTACCGCAGCGGTAATCGCTGATAAGGGTGCGGTAAATTTTAAGTTGCCGTGAGTGGATTCCACCAACGGCCCGCCCGCCAAAATAAACACAAAGCTGGGTAGAAAGGTAAAAAATGTCACCACCACAGCGGCAACAATGCCCGCCAATAAGGGCGCATCGGCTCCAAAAGGCAATTGGCTGAAGCCGCCTAAGAAACCGACAAAGGTGACAATCATAATCAACGGCCCCGGTGTGGTTTCGCCCAAGGCTAAGCCATCGATCATTTGTGTGGCGGTCAGCCAATGGTAGTGTTCGACTGCACCTTGGTAGACGTAAGGCAATACGGCATAAGCGCCGCCGAATGTCAGCAGTGCAGCTTTAGTAAAAAACCAGCCCATTTGCGTTAGTGCGCCCGTCCAGCCGTATTGCCAGCACAAATAGCCTAATACGCCTGCCCAGAGCAATAAACCGATGACGGCAATCCAAGCCAGCTTTTTCCAGCTAAAACGGGCGTGGTCAGGGACAGGGGTATCGTCGTCGATCAGCGCCGGGCCGTAGCTTTGTTTGGCTGCCCCGTGCCCGCCGCCGACAATAAACTTGTCGGGCATGATGCGCCCACCGATTGCACCGAGCAGTGCCGCAATCAGTACAATTAAAGGGAAGGGGGCTTTAAGTGCAAACACGGCGATAAAGGATAAGGCCGCCAATGTCCACATGATGTTGTTTTTCAAAGCCCGCGAACCGATGCGGTGTGCGGCGAACAAGACAATTGCCGTGACGGCGGGCTTGATGCCATACAACACGCTGGCAACGGCAGGCACTTGCCCAAAGCTGACATAGACCCAGCCTAAGGCGATCAGCAAAAATAAGGACGGTAGGATAAACAATAAACCGGCAATAATGCCACCCCAAGTTTTGTGCATCAGCCAGCCTAAATACGTTGCCAGCTGCTGCGCTTCCGGCCCTGGCAACAACATGCAGTAGTTCAAGGCATGCAAAAAGCGTTTTTCGGAAATCCAGCGGCGTCTTTCCACCAATTCTTGATGCATGATGGCAATTTGTCCGGCGGGGCCGCCAAAGCTGATGAAACCCATTTTTAACCAAAACTTAAACGCTTCGGCAAAGCTAACGGCTTGTGGTTTGTTCATACGATTCTCCAGTGGTTAAAGAAGGTTTTCGTGATGGGGTTGGGTGCTTTGCAAAAAGGCGGCGTACAAACCGTCAAACACACAGTTTGCCGCCGCTAAAAATTGGTCGTCATCCGATAACGTGGTTTTGAGTCCTGTCAGAACTTGTTCGATACCGGTGGTTTCAGCGGGTCTGATGCCGCCCACATCCAAGTAATGCACCAGCTTTGCCAAGCGCAGCAAAGCAGGCGTTTCCAAGTCGAAGCTGGCTAGCATGCTTTCAAAGGTGACCCGTGCGCCGACATGGCTGAACGGCGCGCCATCAAAATCAAAACCGATGGCATCGCTAGGGCAATCAGCTATCGAAGCTAGCCAGACAAATTGAGCGGCTGGATCAATGTGGCGCTTTATGAGCCAGGCGCTGGCTAGCCTATCCACCCATAAATGCTGGCGGGTTGCCCAGCGGCGGTTTTGGAAATCTTCCGCTCGGTGCTTGATGATGGGTTGTTGGCTGGCGGATGGTTCTTGTGGTGACAGCAACGTGGTGAGGGTGGTGTTGAGTTCCGTCATTGCCGCTATGGTTTGGCTTTGTGCAGTGCTTGGGAAAAAATCAATTGTTTGCAAAAGGGTCAGCGATTTTTGCAGTTTGCGGATAGGTTTTACCAAATCAGCAGGCGGCGTGCCGGCGGTGAGGGCTTGATGATGCTTTTCGATGTCGGACTGTAGGCTTAGGTATTCCTGGCTGCGGTCGAATAAACTGCACAGATCGTCGTCGGGAAAACGGGCAGGCATTAAAAACACCGTGCCATTCGCAGCGTTAACGGCATCTGCCGTCTGTTGAAAATGGTTTAGGCAGTCAGGTCGGTTAGGCAGGATATAAACGCCGTCGCGCAGCACTGCCGCCCCCGCTGTTTTGATACTACGCCAAACACGCATGCGCACGGTGGTGTTTTCAGTCGGTAAAGACAAAATTAATAATAGCCAATTATTCATAATGTTTAGTCTATAACAAGTTTGTAGAATACTCTACAATTTTACTGGAGACACCGAATAGGCTTTGTCAATACTGCCCGCACGGGCTTTATTCATGTAACATAGCCAGCACTTCCGCTACCTTGACCCCATCAGGTCAGCGGCGATCAATCCCAACCCTTTTCGATATGAGCCAACCTACAAAATATTGGGCTGTCGTACCGGCTGCCGGTGTCGGCAAGCGCATGAACGCTAATTGCCCCAAACAATATCTGCCGCTGGCAGGCCAAACCGTTATTGAACAAACCTTGCACAATTTGTTGCGCGCCGACGTGTTTACCGCCGTCAGCGTTGCCATTTCTGTAGAAGACCCCTATTGGCCCGAATTGCCGGTTGCCCGGCATCAGCAAGTTATCACCGCGCCGGGCGGCAAAGAACGCGCCGATTCGGTGTTATCAGCCTTAAAAGCCTTGCAGGCGCAAGCGTCTGACGACGATTGGGTCCTGGTGCACGATGCTGCCCGCCCCTGTTTGATGCCTTCGGATATTCATTTGTTGATAAACACTTTGGCGAACGATCCTGTCGGTGGCATTTTGGCATTGTCGTCACACGACACCTTAAAAAATGTGCAAGAAGGCAGTATTGTGGCTACGCTCGACAGAAGCCATGTCTGGCGGGCATTAACGCCGCAGATGTTCCGGTATGGCATGTTAAAGTCGGCACTGGAAGCCAACGAAGGCAATCCCGCTGTCACCGATGAAGCCAGTGCGTTGGAATTGCAAGGTTGGCAGCCCAAGATTGTCGAAGGCCGTCCAGAGAACATTAAAATCACCCGGCCTGAAGATTTGGCCTTGGCGGCGTTTTATTTGCAGCAACTAAATTTGGAGCAATCAGTATGAGAGTAGGGCAAGGCTATGATGTACACCGTTTTGGTGAAGGCGACCATATCATTTTAGGGGGGGTCAGCATCCCTTATGGGCAAGGCCTGATCGCCCATTCCGACGGCGACGTGGTGTTGCATGCTTTGTGTGATGCGCTTTTGGGGGCGTTGGCCTTGGGCGACATCGGCAAACATTTCCCTGACACCGACCCTGAGTTTAAAGGGGCGGACAGCCGCGTTTTATTACGTCATGTCTATGGCATTGTCCAAGCCAAAGGCTATCACTTGGTGAATGCCGATATGACCATCATTGCCCAAGCCCCGAAAATGGCTCCACATATAGCCGCCATGTGTGCCAATATTGCCGAGGATTTGTTGGTTGATGTCGATTGTATTAACGTAAAAGCCACCACCACCGAACAATTGGGCTTTGAAGGCCGTAAAGAAGGCATTGCTGTTCAGGCGATTGTCATGGTTGCCAAATAGTTTTTGATGGCGTCGGATAGGCTGCGGTTGAGGATCAGGTAATCAATCCAAAACACGATATGCAAACCGGCGATCAACCAAAACACGATTTGGTAGCTGGTTTTGCGGTTTTTATGCCGTAATAGCCGTTGTGCCAATAAACCGCCAGGCCAGCCGCCCAATAATTCCAGCAAATGCAAACTGCTTTCCGGTGTCCGAAAGCCGCCCGTTTCCGCATTTTGCTTGTCGAGAAAATAAAAAAAGAAACACAGCACGCTCATGATTAAATAGCACGCAGCCAGCAAGCGTTGCGTATTGATGCTTAAGCCGGAGATGTCCAGTTTGGGCAACGGTGCTTTTATGGCGGCAAGGGCTTTTTGTTTTTGGCTGGATTTTTCTACTAAGGTACTGGTGGCGCCTTTTTCGCAAACATGGTCAACGTAGCTGACCACGCCGTTGCTGTCTACGCACTTGAACACATCAGCAAGGCTGGTTTGGCTGAACAACAAAAATAGGGCAAGGCTAATGCCTCTGAAAGTGTGTTTTATCATCGCGTTAGGTTGTGGGTCTAAAAATCGGTTTCCGGCATCGGAAAAACGGGTGAATGATAGCCGGAAATTTTTCTTAAGGAAAAGAATATGGTTTTTTATAAGGCCAAACTTTTTTCCATGGGTAGCAAAAAATCATCAACTGATTGATTAAAAAATATAAAAATGAAAATTGACCTGCCTATCTGGCCTTATTGTTACGGCACACCTTCCGCCACGGGCAATTTCCGTAGCCAAGCTGAAGATTTTATTGTCACCGAACAATTGTCTTTTGCTCCGTCTGGCGAGGGTGAACACGCCTTTGTACAAATTCAAAAAACCGGTGAAAACACCGATTTTATCGCCAGGCAATTGGCACGATTCGCCGATGTCCGGCAACGTGATATTGGTTATGCAGGTTTAAAAGACCGTTATGCAGTGGCTACACAATGGTTTAGTGTGTGGTTGCCGGGCAAAGCCGATCCCGATTGGTCGTTATTTGCCAGCGACAGCATAAAAATCTTACAAAGCCATCGCCATGCCCGCAAACTAAAACGCGGTGTTCTATCGGGCAATTGTTTTGTCATTACGGTGCGCGATTGGCAAGGTGATAAGGCAAAAACCGAACAACAACTGGCGGCTATTAAAGCGTATGGCATACCCAATTATTATGGTTCGCAACGCTTTGGGCACGAAGGCCAAAATGTCAGCAAAGCGCTGGCGATGTTTCAAGGCATGAAGGCGGGGCGTGAGCAGCGTAGCTTGTATTTGTCGGCGGCACGCTCCTACTTGTTTAACCATATTCTCGCCTCGCGCGTTTTGGATGGCTCGTGGAACCAAGCGTTGGCGGGCGATACGTTTATGTTTGACGGGGCGCAAACTTGCTTTAAATCGACACAGCCTGATGAAGAAATCCTTCGGCGCGTGGCGGAACAAATTATCCATCCATCGGCTGTATTATGGGGCAAAGGCGCGCCCGATGTGGCGGGTGAAGCGTTGGCAATCGAACAGACAATTATTTCCGCCAATCAAGCACTCGCAGAAGGCTTGGAAGCCGCCGGTGTTGCCAAAGCCCGCCGTGCCTTACGCCTTAAGGCCGCTGATTTGCAATGGCAATTTATCGAAGACACAGTATTGCAGCTCAGCTTCTCGCTACCGGCGGGCTGTTATGCAACCGCTTTGTTGAGGGAGATTATCGACTGTTGATCCGATCTTTTATAGATTGCTATGGGGTTTAGTGTTCTTGAAGCTGTTCGTGGTGAGCCTGTCGAACCATGAATAACGTTTAGGGCTGGTAAGCCTCAATACACCTATTTTTGGTATTTTTCCGACAAATACAACAACACCAGCACTGCTCCGCTACCGCCATCTTTGGGCGCAGCCGAGCAAAATGCTTGAACATCTTGATGCTGGCGCAGCCATAAATTGAGGTTATTTTTTAGGATAGGGTAATTGTCTTGCGACCGGTAGCCTTTGCCGTGGACGATATGCACACATTGGCAACCGTCTATGACGCAATCGCGTAAAAAATTGAGCAAGTATTTTTTAGCGTCGTTACTATTCAAGCCGTGCAGGTCAATTTCCGCGTCAATAGCAAAATAGCCTTGCTGCAGTTGCTTTAAGCAGTTTTTGGGGGCATCAAAGGCGGTAAAACTTAAGGTGTCTTCAATGCCTACCGTATTGATGTCCGAACCTTTGGCGCGGTCGGTTAAAGCATCTTCAACACTTAAGTTACGGGGCTTGGGGTAGGGTTTGGGCTTGTTGTCCGGTGCCAATGCCACTTTATCGGCTTTGATTTTTTGTACATTGCCAATGGTGCTGCGAAATAAATCGCTATCTTCTGGAAGGAGTGTTTTTTTTGTCACGCTAGCTGATTTTGTCGTTTAATATTGCTACTATTTTAAATTTTATAGCTAATTCTGCCTAAGGGCTATTGATAATGCACATTTTGTTAACTAATGATGACGGATATTTGGCAGAAGGATTGGCGGCATTAGCTAACGCCTTGCAAGGACAGGCAGAATTGTCAGTTGTTGCGCCAGACCGTAACCGCAGCGCCGCCAGCAATTCACTCACCCTCGAAATGCCGCTACGCGCCCATACCGCCGATAACGGCTTTATAAAAGTAGACGGCACACCGACCGATTGCGTACATTTGGCCATTACCGGTCTGTTGGAACATGAGCCTGATATGGTGTTTGCCGGCATTAACCATGGCTCTAACTTGGGTGATGACGTCTTGTATTCCGGTACGGTTGCCGCTGCCAGCGAAGGGCGCTTTCTAGGCTTGCCTGCCATTGCGATTTCTTTGGCGGGCAACAATCCGGTGCATTTTGATACCGCCGCCGAGGTTGCCTTAACACTATTAAAACGTATTATTAGTTCACCGCTTCCATCGGATACTATTTTGAATGTTAACGTACCCGATGTTCCTTTTGCCGAAATAAAAGGCTATCAAGCCACCCGCTTGGGGCAACGCCATAAGTCCGAGCCAGTCATTAAAAGTACCGATCCGCGTGGGCGTAGCATTTATTGGGTGGGGCCGCCAGGCGGTGAGCAAGACGCGGGGCCAGGCACTGATTTTTATGCCATCAATGCGGGCTATGTGTCAGTAACGCCATTGCAATTGGATTTGACGTGGTATGAAAGGATTAATGCATTAAAAACATGGTTAGCTTAGGAGATTGATAATGACATCATCTTTGCAAGGTTCTGGCATGACCTCACCACGTACCCGCGAGCGTATGGTGGCACGATTGGCTGAACAAGGCATTAGTAACCCCCAGTTGTTGGATGTGATGCGTAAGGTACCGCGCCACATTTTTGTTGCCGAAGCATTAGCCAGCCGTGCTTATGATGATGATGCCTTACCCATCGGATACGGGCAAACCATCTCCCATCCTTATACGGTTGCCAAAATGACGGAACTGTTGCTGGAAAATGGCCCGTTAACGAAGGTGTTGGAAATCGGTACCGGTTGCGGTTACCAAACCGCCGTCTTGGCGCAACTGGTCGGCAAAGTTTATACGGTAGAGCGTATTTTACCGTTGCAGCGGGTTGCCAGAAGCCACATGTACGATTTGCTGATTAAAAACATCAGCTATATGCACAGCGATGGTGGCTGGGGTTGGGCAGATTACGCACCTTATGACGGCATTTTGGTGTCGGCTGCGCCTCTGGAAATTCCCCAGATGCTTTTGGAGCAAATGGCGGTCGGAGGTGTGATGGTGATTCCTACCGGCGTGAGCGGTGGCAGCCAAGTGTTAAAACGCGTTACCCGCACGGCAAGCGATTATAAAATTGAAGATTTTGGCAAAGTGAGTTTTGTACCGTTTAAATCGGGCAAAGAACAAGGCTAAAGCTTGGTTTTGTGGTCACTTGAATTGCGCTTGTTGGTCAAGCTCGCGCAAATGCTTCAGTTTTTCTTTTATCTTGATTTCCAAACCACGGTCCACGGGCTGGTAAAAACAACTGCCCACCAATTCATCAGGAAAATAATTTTCCCCCGCTGCATAGGCTTCCGGTTCGTTGTGGGCGTAACGGTATTCCTTGCCGTAATCTAAAGACTTCATTAGCTTGGTGGGGGCGTTGCGTAAATGCACGGGTACTGCCAAGCTGCCGCTTTGTTTGGCGGCATTCAGCGCCGCTTTATAGGCCACATAAACAGCATTGCTTTTGGGCGCACACGCCAGATAAACCACAGCTTGTGCCAAAGTCAGCTCACCTTCCGGGCTGCCCAGGCGCTCTTGCGCTTCCCAGGCATTGATGGCGATTTGCAAAGCCCTTGGGTCGGCGTTGCCGATGTCTTCCGAGGCCATGCGGACAATCCGCCGCGCCAAATAGGCCAAATCACAACCCGCATCAACCATCCGGCATAGCCAGTATAAGGCGGCATCGGGCGAGCTGCCGCGCACTGATTTATGCAAAGCGGAAATCTGGTTGTAAAACTCTTCGCCTTGGTTGTCAAAACGCCTGACACCGCCCGATAAAATCTCCAAAGCACACGCTTCGTCGATGCTTTTGCTGCCCTTAGCTTCTGCCAATTCGGCGGCGATTTCCAATAGATTCAATAAACGCCGGGCATCGCCATCGGCGGCCTTGGCAAACTGCAGTTTGATGTCTTCGGCGATAGTCAGGCGTAACTGCCCCAAGCCACGTACGGTGTCGTTCAAGGCGTTGTCCAGCACCGCCAATAAATCTTCGGCGGTCAGAGCGTTCAGCACATAGACGCGGGCGCGCGACAACAAGGCGTTATTGAGGGCAAACGATGGGTTTTCGGTGGTTGCACCCACAAAATAAACCGTGCCGTCTTCAACATGAGGCAAAAAAGCATCTTGTTGGGCTTTGTTGAAACGATGGACTTCATCGACAAACAGCACGGTACGGCGGCGCTGGAGGTGCTGGCTGCTTTGTGCTTCGGCAACCGCTGCGCGGATTTCTTTAACGCCTGACAAAACCGCCGATAGCGGGATAAAGTCGGCATCGGAGTGTTGGGCAATCAAGCGCGCCAACGTGGTTTTGCCCGTCCCAGGCGGCCCCCAAAAAATCATCGAGTGCAGCCGGCCTGATTGGATGGCTTCGTAAAGCGGTTTGCCGGGTTTTAAGATGTGTGGCTGACCGATGTAATCATCTAGCGCCCTAGGACGCATACGGTCAGCCAACGGTTTGGTCAGATCATCAAACATGAAGGGGGGTTATTCGGAAAAAACATCCGCGCCTTTGGGCGCTTTAAACTCGAATAAGCTGGCTGCAATGGGTTGGTTTAGTTTGCTGTTGGAAAAATAGATGCGTGTCAATTGCCCAAAGTTATCGCTTAATTCCATGCCGCCAAGTTGGCCTTTGTCCAAACCAATTGTCACGTATTTGAAGCTGCTGTCTTGGTTTTTAGGCACCAGCTTAATAATTTGCAATGTGCCTTCAGTACCTTGGTTTTCCATGTGGTAGTTTTGTTCCAAGGAGACATCACCACTGAGCAATAGCGCAGGTGTTGTACCCACGGATTCGTCAAGTTTTTTGACGGTGACTTGTTCCAGATCGGTATCGTAGAACCAAACTTTGCCGCCATTGGAGATGATTTGTTGTTGGAACGGTTTGTGGTAATCCCAACGGAATTTGCCTGGGCGTTGCAGGTAAAACTCGCCATAGCTGGTTTGTGCGGCTTGTCCGGCTTCGTTGACCAGCACTTGCTTAAAGTCGGCTTGCAACGATTTGGTGTTTTTTAAAAATATTTTTAATTGTTGTATCGGTTCTTCAGCTTGGCTGGCGGCTGAAAAGCCCAAAAAAGCCAGAAGGCCAAACGTGAGCAAAAAAGTTTTTTTCATAGTGTCGTTGTCAATTATTCGGGGAAGAGATCAAACCAAGGTTTGTCTTGTTCGATTACGTTAGGTTCAGAAGCATCGTTTGGTTCAGATTGATCGGGTTGTTCTGAGCCGCATGATGAGTAACTGGTTGGTTCCGATCCTTCAATATAAGGGTATTCACGCCCATTGCCGCAGCCTTTGCGGTTGAGCAGGCCGCTATCGGCGTTAACCCAAACCATTTTGATGTTTTCCACTTGGTCGGGGTCGAGTGTAAACGGTTGGCTGGAAACTTGTTGCATTAATGCGGTCCAGATGGGCAATGCGCCGGTTGCGCCGGTGAGGCCAATCGGTTTGTTGTCGTCGCGCCCCACCCAAACCACCGCCAGATAGTCGCCTGAAAAACCGGCAAACCAGCTGTCTTTGGCATCGTTGGTGGTGCCTGTTTTACCGGCCAAGCCGTAATCTTTGGGGAAGGTGTCATAGACCGAAGCCGCCGTACCTTCGTGCATGACTTCTTGCAAAATGGTGTTGACGATAAACGTTGCTCCAGGGTCAACCACTTGCTTAATGTTGAGCGGGTAGCTGTTGACGGCTTCGTTTTTGGCGTTAATGACCCCACGGATGGCTTTAATGGGTGTGGAAAAACCGCCGTCCATTAAGGTTTGGTACATTTGTGCGACATCCATCGGCGATAATGATGTCGCGCCTAACAATAAAGAAGGGTAGAGGTCGATATTTTTGTTGATCCCGATGCTTCTTAAGTTTTTGGCGATATTGCCAATGCCTACTTTTCTGCCCAAATTGACGGTTGCCAAATTGTAGGACTTCGCCAATGCCTTATGCAGCGGCACACTGCCGTGCTCTTTGTGATCGTAGTTTTTCGGTGTCCAATCGGTACCGTTTTCGCCTTTGACGGTCACGCCGGTATCGTTTAACCGCGAGGTGATTGTCCATTCCTTGGGGTTTTCCAAGGCAGTCAGGTACACAAACGGTTTCATGAGTGAGCCAATAGGCCGCACTGCATCCAGAGCGCGGTTAAAGCCAGAGACGGCATTTTCGCGACCGCTCACCATGGCGGCAATTTCACCGCTGTCTTTACGGGTGAGGATGACGGCGGATTCCAAGTCTTTAGCGTGCGGCAATTTTTCCAGCTGCAATAATTTGTTGGCAACGGTTTTTTCCAAGGTGTCTTGGGTTTGCGTATCCAATGTGGTGAAAATCTTTAAGCCTTCCGAAGTGATTTCCTCTTCGGGGTATTCTTCCTTAAGCTGGCGTTTCACCAAGTCCATAAAGCCTGGGTAACGGTTCGAAGCCCTTTGCGCTTTTGGGATGATATTGATGGGCTTGGCTTTGGCGGCTTCGGCATCTTGCGGGGAAATATAGCCTTCTGCCGCCATTTCGGTCAGTACTAGGTTACGGCGTTGCAAGGCACGGTTGGCGAAGCGGCGTGGGTCATACTCCGATGGCCCGCGCACCAAGGCGACCAGCAAAGAGACTTGGTCTAAGGTCAGCTCTTTTAATGAGCTGCCAAAATAAAACTCGCTCGCCAAGCCAAAACCATGCACACCGTTGGAGCCGTTTTGACCGAGGTAGATTTCGTTCAGATAAGCTTCCAGAATCTCGTTTTTGCTGTAGCGGAATTCCAAAATAAAAGCCATTAAGGCTTCTTTAATTTTGCGGGTCAATTTCCGTTCAGAACTGAGATAAAAATTTTTGACCAATTGTTGGGTGATAGTGCTGCCGCCTTGTACCATACCGCCCGCTTGCACGTTGGCCCATAACGCCCTGGCTATGCCCCGCATGGACACGCCGAAGTGGGTGTAGAAGTCGCGGTCTTCTGAGGCCAGCAAGCCTTTAATCAGGCTGTCAGGAGCTTCTTCAAGCTTGATTAGGACGCGGTCTTCTTTAATGGTGGGGTAAAGGCTGCCAATTTGTACCGGATCTATACGGGCAATCGGCAAACTTTCCGAGCTTTGCAGGTCGGTGATGGCGGCAATGCTGTTTTCGTTGAAATCAATTTGCATCAACAGGCTAGGTTGATGTTGGTCCCAAAAGGCGAAGTCGCGGGATTTGAGCTTGATTTGCGCGCCGTTTTTAAAATAAGAACCTTCCGAACCTAAATGCGCATCTTTGTGGTAATGCAAAATTTGCAGCAATTCTTCAAATTTTGCCGCGCTCATGTTGGCGCCAGCATAAAGTTCGACTGGGTTGGCGTAAACTCGGGCGGGAATGGCCCAGCGTTTGCCTTCGAATTGCTCGCGGACGTAAAAGTCCAAATAACCTAGATAACTGAACAGAACAAATCCGCAGCCAACCAACAGAAGCAGGAATATATTTCTAAACCAGTGGGAGGACGGTTTCCGTTCGGTTTTTTTAGCCCCATACCGCATCCCGCGCTTGTTTGATCTATCTGCCATAGCCTCTGTTCGTTGGTTTTTATTTAACTGCAATTGATTGGCTTTCTATTATACATAAATAGTGTATTAGAACGCTCAATGCTGAGTTGCGGCATCAATGCGGCATTTACAAATATACTCAACTACACAATTGATTCTGTTGCCAAATATCCTGCAATGCCGTTTCAAAATGTCGGGCGAATTGTTGCCCATCGAATAACGGCGACGCCAAAACCTGTTGCCTTAAATTTTGGCGCAGTTGCACCAGCCGGTGGATGTCAGTGGCGAAAGCGATGGCTTTATCGGCGTAGGATTGTGGGTCATCGGCAATCCAATCGGTCAATCCGGCGGCGGACAACAGGCTGGCACCTTGCCTTGCCAGCAAGGTTTCACCCAGCAAAGTGAGTGTCGGCACGCCCATCCATAAGGCTTCACAGGTGGTGGTGCCGCCGTTATACGGGAAAGTATCCAAAATAAAATCGACTTCGGCGTGTGCAGCTAAGTATTGCTCGCGGAGATTGGCTTTATGGATGCTGACTTGTTCAGGTTTGATGCCTTGTGTCGCCAGGCGTTGGTAAAACAGGTCGGTGAATTGCCCGTCAAAGAACTGTTTGCTTTGCAGGCGCAAACGCGCGTTGGGCAGTTGTGCCAGAATCCTGCCCCACAAAGCCAGTACCGGATCGGTCACTTTGCTTAAGTTTTGAAAGCAGCCAAAGGTGATATGACCATTGCGTAAAGCAGGTAAGCCGGAAACAGGGATTGCTGCGTCCGGTGCTGAAAAACATAGCCGCGTGTTCGGCAAGTAATAGACTTGTTCGGTAAATTGCCAGCGCAAGTGTTCTGGCACGCCAGTTGTATCTGCAAAGAAGTAATCCATTTCCTTAACACCGGTGCTGGCCCAATAGCCCAGCCAGCTGATTTGTATCGGTGCTGCTTTCCAAGCAAACAACGGTAAACGGTTGTGGGCGGTGTGGCCTGCCAAGTCAATCAAAATATGGATGCTATCGTGGTGGATCAATTTGGCTGCGGCTTCATCGTCCAATTCTTCAAGGGATTGCCAAGCGGTAAAATAAGGGCGCAGTTGGGCGTTGACATCGTCATTTTTGGTGCGGGTAACGTAGGCATAAAATTCGATGTCGGCGCTGTTGGTGTGTGCCAGCAGGCTTTTTAAAAAGAAACTGACCGGATGATTGCACAAATCGCCGGAGACAAAACCTACCCGCAACGGCTTTGCAGGTGTCGGGCATTGCCAGTTGGTGTAAGTTTTGCCGGCCTGTTGGGCGGCAATCTCGCCGTAACGCCGGGCGTGGCTTAGACGGACGGCGGGAGAATAATTGGTTTTGTAGTCAAAGGTATAGAGCAGGTTGCTTTGCGCATCGATGTCATTGGGATTGATGGCAATGGCTTGGTTATAGCAATGTTCGGCTTCCGGCAAGCGGCCTACGTCTTTTAGGACATTGCCCAAGTTATTGTAGGCCTTGGTATGGCGGGGATTAAGGGCAATGGCTTGGCGGTAGCTTTGCTCGGCGGCGCATAAATTGCCCAATTCACGGAGCGTGATGCCAAAGTTGTAGTGCAACTCAGCATTTTGCGGTTGTTGGGCCAGTGCGGTCTGGTAGCTGTTGGCGGCTTCGGTTAGGCGTCCCAAGTCATGCAAGCTTAGACCCAGATTATTATAGACTTCGCTGAAATGAGGCTTGATGGCAATGGCTTGTTGGTAAGTCTTTACCGCATCGTCCAAGCGCTTTAAGGCTTTGTAAGTATTGCCCAAATTGTAAAGCGCTTCGGCATCGGAAGGTGAGAGTTGCACCGATTTAAGTTGTACCTCCAGCGATTCTTCCAATCTGCCCAATTGTGGCAGCACCGCGCCCAAGGCTTTCCAACCAAAATTATGTTGCGGAAATTGTTTAATAAGCACCTTGGCTTGCTGTTCCACGCCGTCGAAATCGCCTTGTTTATACAACGCCACCACGTGGTTGATTTGCTCGTCACTGGGCTGTTGTAGTGGCGGCTTTGCCACGCTTGGTTTTTTGGGTGGTGGGATTTTTGTCCGCAGTTTTTTACTCATCGCCTTCGCCAATTTCTGCTTTGCCTTTAAATGCTCAGCACAATTTTTCCACTGGTGTGTCCGGTTTCAATTTGCTGGTGGGCCAGCGCGGCATCGTCTAAAGCCATCACGTGGCTCAGCTCTATTTTCAGCAAATCGTTGTCCACCCATTTGGCGCAGCGCTTGAGGATTTCGACCTGCTTATCCCTGGCTTCCGGTAGATTTCTTAGCATGGGGGTCAGCATCAGTTCGAAGCCGATCAATAAGTTACGCATCCTGGCTTCTTTTAGGCAAAGTTCGCCGGGGTCGAGCAAGGTGACGATACGTCCGAAATGTGCGGTGATGGCAATGCTGGTTTTAAAAACTTCGGCACCGACGGTATCCAATACCAAGTCAACTCCTTTGCCGTGGGTAAGGTCTTTGACGGCTTCGGCAAAATCTTGTTCTGGGTAAATAATGCTTTCATCCGCCCCCAAACTTTGCACGAAGGCGGCTTTTTGTGCGTTACCCACCGTGGTGATGACCCGTGCGCCCATGATTTTGGCGAGCTGAATGGCAACATGACCGACCCCGCCCGCGCCGCCGTGGATCAGCACGGTTTGCCCAGCCTGCAAACCGCCCCGATCAAATAATGCGCCGCTGGCGGTGATGCAAACCAAAGGTGCGGCAGCGGCTTGGCTGTAGCTTAAGCTGGCAGGCATCAGGCTGATCCAGCGCTCATCCAGCACGTTAAATTCTGCGTAGTTGCCTTGTTCCAAGCCTAAACCACCGTGGCAAAACCAGACTTTGTCGCCAACTTTAAAACGGCTGACGGCGTCACCGGTGGCTATTACTCTGCCTGCACCGTCGCAGCCTAATACGGCGGGTAGGGCGTTGTTGTAAAACAGACCGTTGCGTCTGAGTTTGGTGTCGATGGGATTGACCCCGGCAGCGTGGATGCGGACCTTCACTTCGCTGGCGTGGGTGATTTCCGGTTCGGTAATGTTGCTGGGTTTAAGCACGTCGGGATTGCCGGTGGCTGTCATTAATATCGCTTTCATAGGACGTTCCTTAGTTGTCTGTGAGCCACTGTTGGCGGAAATCTTCATAACTGTAATGTTTGATTTGACATAACAAGCCCGCTTCATAGGCATAGATGTCTGGCAAATTGAAGCCATTGAAACGGCTGGCTTTAACCAAGCTGTAGGCTCCCACTTTTTTAAACACCAGTTTGTCACCAATTTTTAACGGTGCGTTAAAGCGGTATTCACCGAACAAATCACCGGCAAGACATGTGCCGCCTGCCAAGATGACCGCATAAGGCCCTTTGTCGCGGTGTTCGTGCAATTCGGGTTGGAAGCCGTACTCGAACACCTCCGGTTGATGGTTGACGGAAGTGTCTAAAACGGCAATCGCTTTGCCATCACTGGCAAAGGTGTCGATAACAGTGGTCAATAAGTAACCGGCATCACCGACGACGGCTTTGCCTGGTTCTATATAAACGTCTAATCCATAATCTTTTTTAAGCTGCTTAACCAGCTCGATAAAGGGCTGGTGATTGCTGATTTGGTTAAACAAGTAGCCGCCTCCCAAGTTGATCCACTGGAGCTGGTTCAGCTGTTTGCCAAAATAACTGCGCATTTTTTCTAACGTTTTAATCAGCGGTTGGTAGTTTTCGTAGCCAAAAACGCTGTGGATGTGCAAGCCTTGGATATTTTCCAGCAGGTTGTTTTGCCAGCATTCATCGATAGATATGCCTAGTTTTGAATAAGGGCGGCAAGGGTTGTAGCGGTCGTCGTCAATAAATGAAAGCTTGGGGTTCAGGCGCACGCCGATAGATGTGACTACTTTGCGTTTTTGTTGCCTAAAGCGTTGCCATTGGCTTAACGAATTAAAGCTGAGGTGGCTGACGGTTGCCAGCAAATCATCGAGTTCATTAAAGTTAATGCCCGGTGTGGTGAGGTGAATGCTGCCTTTTCCTGCCAATATTTCGCGGGCCAGCTTGGCCTCAAACAAGGAGCTGACCGAAAAGCCATCAACAACGGGTTTGGCGCATTCCAATACGTTGGAAAGCGGCAATGATTTTATCGAATACAACACCTTAACGCCGGACTGGGCGCGCAAATCGCTTAATAGGGCTAAGGAGCGTTTGATTTCATCCTCATCAACAATAAAAGCTGGCGAGCGATTGACTTGGCTTTTTAGGGTTTGTAGATCCATAGCGGTAGAAAATTGGCTGGCAATTAAGGGTGTTTAGTCTGCTAATAAAGCACAGAATCCTATCGTCGACAAATTTATCCGTACGATAAGTGATAAATATATTTTATTTAAAAGTGACAACATTTTGATGATAAAGACTTTTTAAGTAAATGAAAGGTAACGTGGCTAAAATTATCCCATCTGGCAAATATTTCAGGTTGTAATATTTATCGGATTGCACCATAATAGTCAGCTCTTAGCCGATGGCTAAACATTATGGTGATCGTATCGGTCCTCCCGCAACGATACGCTGCGAACCCCGCCAGGCCCGGAAGGGAGCAACGGTAGCAGCAGATTCGTGTGCCGGGATGTGGCTGGTACGGTTACCGCCCAATCTCGCAAAAACTCCTTCGAGCCTGCCATGAGTTATCAGGTTCTTGCCAGAAAGTGGCGACCTCACTATTTCAATCATGTGGTTGGTCAAGACCACGTCGTCAAATCCTTGCAAAACGCCTTGCAGCACAACCGTCTGCATCATGCTTACCTGTTTACTGGCACACGTGGTGTCGGCAAAACAACCCTCGCCAGAATCCTTGCTAAAGCCATCAATTGCGAAAATCTGCAAGATTTCAATCCTTGTGGTCAATGTGCCATTTGTGTTGCCTTTGATGAAGGCCGGTTTTTAGACTTGGTTGAAGTGGATGCCGCGTCCCGCACCAAAGTTGAAGATACCCGCGATTTGCTCGACAACGCCCAATATGCCCCCAACCAAGGCCGTTATAAAGTCTATCTGATTGACGAAGTCCACATGCTGTCCGGGCATAGCTTTAACGCGTTGCTAAAAACCTTGGAAGAGCCGCCTGCCCACGTCAAATTTTTATTGGCGACCACCGATCCGCAAAAACTCCCCGTTACGGTCTTATCGCGTTGCTTGCAGCTCAACTTAAAAAGCCTGTCGCCCGCGCAAATTTTTCAGCAATTTGAATACATCTTAAAAGAAGAAAGCATTGTTGCCGAAAGCCTTGCCTTAAAAGTTTTGGCGCGCGCCGCCGCTGGCAGTATGCGTGACGGCTTAAGCCTTTTGGATCAGGCCATCGTATTTGGTAACGGTCAAGTGACCGCCGATGATGTCAATGCCATGTTAGGTACGGTTGCCCAACAACCGGTCGAAAATTTGCTGACCGCTTTAACGCAAGCCGACGCCAAAACCATCCTCGACAACATTGCCGAACTTGCCGACACCGCCGTTGATTTTGGCGCCGTCCTGCAACAACTATTAGTGGTTTTGCACCGTGTGGCGTTGGTGCAGCAAGTGCCTGGTGCCATTGCGGATGATTTCGACAAAGACACCATCGAAGCGCTTGCCGGGCGGCTGAGTCCGGAAGATGTGCAGCTGTTTTACCAAATTGGTCTGATGGGGCAAAAAGACTTGGACTTAGCACCCGAACCGCGCATGGGTTTTGAAATGGTCATGTTACGGATGCTGGCTTTCAAACCGGCTACTGTTGAAGCGGTTGCCAAATCGCCAAAGCCCAGTTATCCCGTCAACAATACTCCGACAGAAGCACCAGCGGTTAAGCAACCAACCAGCAGCCCGCAGCCGCCACCCAAAATTGCCGAATCGACACCACCACCTCCTGCCGCTGCTGCTTTGCCGGTTAGGGAAGCGTCCGTCAAAACCATGGACAATTGGCAAACCATGATAGAAAACATGGGGCTGACCGGTTTGGCGCGCGAGCTGGCAAATCATTGCGTATTGCAGCATATCGACGATCATGTCTGTAAATTGGTGATTGACCCAGGACACATCCGTAGCCCGCGCAGCGAAAACACCTTGCAAGAAGCGTTGCAGAAGTATCGGGGCAGTCCGTTAAAATTGCAGATAGACACCCAAACCAACATTGCGGACGCAACGCCCGCCGCGCAAATCGCCAAAGCCCGCGAAGACCGCCAGCAAGCCGCTGTCGATGCTATCCAAACGGATCCTAACATCCAGGCGTTAAAAGAACATTTTGATGCCAGAATTATTCCGGGCACGATCACGCCCGTTTAGCTTTAAGGAGAGACTATGAAAAACCCACTGGGCAATTTGATGCAACAAGCCCAAAAAATGCAGGAAGACATTAAAAAAGCCCAAGAAGAACTGACGTTGATGCAAGTTGTTGGCGAATCGGGTGGCGGCCTTGTCACCATCATCATGACTGGCAAACGCGAAGCCCGCAAAGTCACGATCGACCCCTCTTTGGTGGGCGAAGACAAGGACATGCTGGAAGATTTAGTTGCCGCAGCCATTAACGACGCCGTCAATAAAGTCGCCAAAATGAAAAAAGAAAAAATGGCAGAAGTGACCGCTGGCTTGCCATTGCCGCCTGGTTTCCAAATGCCATTCTAAAACCGGCTATGCAAAGAAAAGGCCTGCTAGGACAACTTATCCAAAATCTATGCTGCTTGCCTGGCGTAGGTAACAAATCTGCCCAGCGCATGGCCTTTCATCTGCTGCAACGTGACCGTAACGGCGGTTTGCGGTTGGCGGAATCCTTATTGGAAGCCATCGAAAAAATTGGTTATTGCCAACATTGCCGCATCCTGACCGAACAAACCGTCTGCGATATTTGCCAAGACGACGGGCGCGACCAAAGCCAAATATGCATTGTCGAAAATTCATCCGATGTCTGGGTTATCGATCAGGCCAGCGTATTTAAAGGCCGATATTTTGTCCTGCATGGGCGCTTGTCGCCTTTGGATGGCATCGGCCCCGATGAGTTGGGCATGGATAAGCTGGAGCCGTTGCTAAAAAGTGGTGCAGTAAAAGAGCTGATTTTAGCCACCAACTCCACTGTTGAAGGCGAAGCTACGGCCTTTTTCATCAGCCAATTGGCAAAAAAATATCAAGTTCCCGCCAGCCGTATCGCCCACGGCGTGCCGATGGGCGGGGAGTTGGAATTTATCGACAGCAGCACCTTAATGCATGCCTTTAATGGACGCCGTGAAGTTTAGGTTGGCAGCTTAGAACAAGTGCAAGGCCAGCATAATGGCATCTTCGCGACCATTCTCGGCGGGGTAATAATCCTTTCTGATGGCAATTTCGTTAAACCCAGTATTTTGGTACAAGGCCAAGGCTCTTGGGTTTGACGGGCGCACTTCCAAAAACACCGTTTCTGCCTTGCCCCGCGCGGTATCTATCAAATGTTCCAGCATTTTCCGTCCAATCCCTTGTTTTTGTTCGGCAGGGTCAACGGAAATATTCAAAATGTGCGCCTCGCCCACCGCCATCGACATCAGGCAATAGCCCAAGATTTTGTCGTCTTCCTCACACACCCAGCAACTGTAACCGGCTTTGAAACAGTCGGTAAAAATATCCACTTCCCACGGGAAAGGGTAGTTCTGCCTTTCGATAGCCAGCACTTCCGGCAAATCGGTTTCGTTCATTTTTCTTAAGCGCAGCAAATCTTTTCTCTCTACAGAATCGGGGAATAGCTTGGCATAAAATTCCCTATCGGCATCATAAACCAGGGCGTTTTTGATATGGTCGAGTAATCCGCGCATTGTTAGCCTTTGTTTGCTTTAAAAGTTTGTACTGCAAATTGCAAGTCTTCCCACGCTTTGCGTTTTTCCAACAAGGAACGCAGCAAATAAGCGGGGTGATAGACTACTACAAGCGGCAGATTATCTAAAGTGTGAACTTTTCCACGTAACTTGGAAATCGGCATATCGGTTTGCAACAATTTTTGCGCGGCAATGCGGCCTAAAGCGACGATGATTTTCGGTTGGATCAGTTGGATTTGTTGTTGCAAATACGGATGGCAGCTGGCGGTTTCGTCCGTGTGCGGATCACGATTGCCAGGTGGGCGGCATTTTATGACATTGGTGATGAACACCTCTTCACGATCCAAACCAATCGCGCGGATCATTTCCGTCAGCAAAGTACCGGCCTTACCGACAAACGGCTTGCCTTGCTCGTCTTCGTGCTGGCCTGGACCTTCGCCAATAAACAACCAATCGGCCTGACGGCTGCCCGTGCCGAACACCGTTTGGGTACGGGTTTCGCACAGACCGCAGCGCGTGCAAGCAGCCACTTCGGCTTCCAAGGTTTGCCAATCGGTCGATGGCGTAAAGCTTTGGCTAGGTGGGGGCAGGGCAGGTTGCGTTTGGGTTTCAACAAACGATGGTGGCGTTTCGACAGTCTCGACGGCGGCAGCTCTTGGCAGCCAAACGTCGATGCCCATGGTTTGTAGATAGTGTAGCCGGTTGGGGGTGTTCATAATCGTTATGATGTTGATTATGCTGATTTGATGTCGGGTTAGATTAAAAAACTAATCCGATGCCAAAAGAAATCGCTTAGCGAGTTGGGCTAACTTGCGTCAGCCCAACAAAACATCCGCATTTGACTAGACATCACCTTTTTGTGGATGTCTGCGCTGGTCTGGGCTTTGCAATTTGTTGACGGCATTGATGTAGGCTTTTGCCGAGGCGATGACGATGTCGGTATCGGCACCTAAGCCGTTAACGATGCGTCCGGCTTTTTCCAAGCGTACAGTGACTTCACCTTGGGCATCGGTGCCGTTGGTGATGTTGTTGACCGAGTACAATGCCAAAGTGGCATTGGTTTTGACCAATTTTTCGATGGCTTTCAAGCTGGCATCCACCGCACCGCCGCCTTCGGAACTGCCGATGACTTCTTCGTTGTTCAAACGCAAAGTGACGGTCGCGTTGGGGATTTCACCGGTTTCTGAGCAGACTTTTAAGGCGATCAATTTGATGTGTTCTTGTTCCGAAGCCAAATCCACTTCAGAAATCAAGGCTTGCAAATCTTCGTCGAAAATTTCGTGTTTTTTGTCTGCCAATTGTTTGAAGCGGGCGAAAGCATCGTTTAATTCAGCTTCCGAGGCAAATTCAAAACCCAATTCGGTCATGCGGCTTTTGAAGGCGTTACGGCCTGAATGTTTGCCCAATACCATGCGGTTAGCGGACCAGCCGACATCTTCAGCGCGCATGATTTCGTAAGTTTCGCGGCTTTTCAAAACGCCGTCTTGGTGGATGCCTGCTTCGTGCGCGAAAGCATTGGCACCCACGATGGCTTTGTTGGGTTGGACGGGGAAGCCGGTAATGGTGGAAACCAATTTTGAGCAGGTCAAAATTTCGCGGGTGTCGATGCGGGTTTGGCAGTTGAACACGTCGTGACGGGTTTTGACCGCCATGACCACTTCTTCCAAAGAAGCATTGCCGGCGCGTTCGCCTAAGCCGTTGATGGTGCATTCGACTTGGCGTGCGCCGTTCATGACGGCTGACAAGGAGTTGGCAACCGCCAAACCCAAATCGTTATGGCAATGCACCGAGAAGATGGCTTTGTCTGAATTGGGGATGCGTTGGATTAAGTTGGCGATGGTCGCGCCAAATTGTTGCGGGATGCTGTAGCCGACGGTGTCGGGGATGTTCAAGGTGGTTGCACCGGCGTTGATGACGGCTTCTAAAATACGGCACAAAAAGTCTTCGTCGGAGCGGCCTGCGTCTTCGGGTGAAAATTCCACATCGTCAGTGTATTGGCGGGCACGTTTGACGGCGCGGACGGCGTGTTCGATGACCTGTTCTGGGGTCATGTTCAACTTCATCTGCATGTGGATGGGCGAAGTGGCGATGAAGGTGTGGATGCGCGAGCGCGCCGCCCCTCTCAAGGCTTCTCCGGCGCGGTCAATGTCGTTGTCCAAGGCTCTTGCCAAGCCGCAAACGGTGCTGTCTTTGATGACTTTAGCGACTGCTTGCACAGATTCAAAATCGCCAGGGCTGGCAGCAGGGAAGCCTGCTTCGATGACATCGACCTTCAATCGCTCCAAGGCTTTGCCGATGCGGATTTTTTCGTCGCGGGTCATGGATGCGCCGGGGCTTTGTTCGCCATCACGCATGGTGGTGTCAAAAATTATCAATTGGTCTTTCATAAAAATTCCATACAAGTGGAGCCGTCAACTTAAAGTTGATGGAAGTAGAATAGGCGAGTTGTAATGTACGAAAGTAAGATAGAGATGCCCATCAGGGCAGCAATCTTAAAGACAGGCATAAGGCGAGGCGCAACGCGGCAGCTGCACCGTTTATGCTGGCTGGGAGAGGCGAAAAAGGGAAAATTCTGATAGTAATCATGCCGCTGACTATACCCGATTGGCCTTAAGCCCTCAAGCAGATTTTACCCCTTACGGCCTTGCAGTTTACGTTTGCGGCCGACTAAAGTTATGATCGGACCGGAAATGGCGTAACCCAAAAACAGCAGGAACAGCATGGTTTGGGGTTGTGCCATGATGAAGGCGATGCCCAGCATAATAGCTATCGAGACAAAAAAGGGAACGCGCCGTTTAAAGTCGATTTGCTTAAAGCTGGAATAACGGAAATTGCTGACCATTAACAGGCCGGTGCTGATGGTTAGGATAACGGCAAGGTATTTCAGCATGCTGACATCGTAGCCGTGTTCGATGCTGATCCAGATGAATCCCGCCAAAATGGCGGCAGCGGCTGGGCTGGGCAAGCCTTGGAAATAGCGTTTGTCGGCGGTTTCAATTTGGGTATTGAAGCGGGCCAAGCGCAATGCTGCGCCCGCGGTGTGTACGAATGCGGCAAATAGCCCTAAGCGTCCAAGGCTGTAAAACGCCCACAAATACATGACCAAAGCGGGCGCAACACCGAAGGCGACCATATCCGACAAGCTATCATACTGTGCGCCAAATTCGCTTTGGGTGTTGGTCAGGCGGGCGACGCGCCCATCCAGGCCGTCTAAAATCATGGCGACAAAAATGGCGATGGCAGCAGTTTCGTAACGTCCGTCCATGGCGGAGGTGATGGCATAAAAACCTGAGAATAAGGCTCCAGTGGTAAATAAATTGGGTAAAAGATAAATGCCACGGCGGCTGATAAGGTTTTTTTCGGCGTTCATGTTGTGATTCTGTCCTAAGTAAAAGGCGATAAATGGGAGGATTATACCTTGCAGCTTTTGGCCTTACCTAGGGAATCGCTGAACAAATCTTATGAAAGGCAATTGTGGTGTTTTGTTCCTTCTTGCGTACGTCCGCTTAAATGCGGATTCAGTTTGCAACCGGTAGGGAAAAGAATCACTAACAGGATTTCCAGAATTGAGTAAAAGGTCAGTAAGAAAAAGAAGTGTTCATTCCATATGCGCTATCAATGCCTGTTGCGACAGTGTACTTGAACCCAAGTTTGAATTCAGTGCCAGCCACTTTGTCTTTGCCCATTTTTATCAATTTGGCTTTGTCCAAATTCACAACATTTTCTGCGGTTTCCCATACATCCAATTTGAATTTTGATTTCGATTTTGTTCTTAAACCAATATCAAAACCTATCTCCTGCTGGCTATCAAGTGCCAAAGTTGCACCGGACAGGCGTGTATCGGCAAAGGTAATGTCCGCCATTAGCGTGCGCCCGAGCAGCTTGTAATTAAAATCTTTAACAAATTGCATTCCGTTACGGTAAATACTGTTGGAGATGGTGGGGATTTCAATGAGGTTGCCATTCACCCTGACATCGGTATAGGCGGTAATTGAAGTGACCGTGTAGTAATTGTATTGGTTTTGAATAATTATAGAGTAACCATTCCCAAGCGGTATCCCTAGGTTGCTTTGCAGGCCGCCGGAATAAATGACACTGGTTTCAACATTGTTTTGTTCTGAGCCAATCGCGCCAATACGGAATAGCGGCACCAAATCCCATTTGAGTTTTCCGGTGCTGACATAATTGGAAACGGGAACTCGCAGGCCAAGACCTAAGGCTCCGCTAAACGAAGAGACACCTTCTGTGTCGATATAAGTCAGCGGCACATTCAATAGCACTGCCCATCCCTTTTTTATTTCCTTGTTATAGTTAACAGGAATATTGTAGACGTCGGCTGTTTTTCCGTTGGCATGGTAGCTGGAAAACCCCGTCAATACGGTCAAATGGTTTTCCCGTTCTTCACCAACCAATTCTTTCAGTACATTGGCACTGAATCCTGAGCCATCAATTGCGCTGTCCAAAGAGGGCGTTCTGACGATATAACCTGAAACGCCACCGATGGTTGAAAGGGGGGATTTTTCGTTGATGGCTTTAAAGATTTGTGCCGAGTTATTTTTTGCCCAATCTTCCAATAATTTCAAGCTTGCTTCCCGTGTTGCTCCAGAAAACGTTTCATGGATGCCCAAAGATTGCGCATCCAAACTTAAAACTGTGGAATTGTTTTCTGTGCTGACAACAAAAGCGTTGCCTTGAATATCCGATATCGATACTACCTGTGGTAATTCACCACCTTGGTTGTAGTCGGGGTCGATCAGGATTTGTTTGTTTAGCATATTGCTAAATTCGCTTTCTGAGGAAAAGCGGTATTGCTCGGTAATTTCGTGTCCATCTTGATAGCTAATTACTACTTTTGATGTGACCGGTGCAAAGTCTCCGGCAAAAGCCATGTTGCAAAGCAAACAAATTGATAAGGCTAACCCGTTAAAGGCAAACGGTTTTATGGTTGGATATTTGTTGTTAATCAATGCTTGTTGCATCTGCATCCCCCTTAGTTTTGTTGTAATTCAATTTCTTCGGCACATACATTGTAGTATCAGTTATAAAAAGTAAACAGTTTGTGCCTAGATACGAATACACTGCGCCAGCGAGGGTGATAGCGTCATTCTGTATTGTTTTTGACAGCATTTAGCTGAGCAATTGCCGAAAGTGGATGGAAAAGTTGATGCTTAGGTACGTTTAGTCGAGATCGGCAATTCTCATGGTATTGCCTTGTTGGGTGATTTTAAATTTTTCTAAGATGTTCATACCCAATAACGGGCTGCTTAAATTGGGCACAATCGCGACATCCACTTCTTTTAAGGTAAACGAACCAAACTTTAGCTTTTTAATGATGCCGGTACACGCCAAAGATGCGCCGTTGGCGGTTTCCATTAATATTTGTTTTTTGCAGGTGATGTCCGCCGACTCAGCCAACGACAACGGCAAACTGACCAGGGTTGCGCCGGTATCGACCACAAACTTGACCGGAATGCCATTTACTTCACTGTCTAAAAAATAATGCCCGCCGTAGCTTTGCTCCAAAACCAATGGGATATTGGTTTTTCGTGTTTCAACCGGTGCTGTCCAAGAAGTCACCGCTTCGGTATTCTCTGCACAAGGCGCTTTCTGGTAGGTGTATTCGCCATCAGGCTTTTTACATTTGATAATGGTTCGATCAGCAGAAGCGTCAATGCTAAGCAATAATGCCATAAGTAAAAGGGATGTATTTTTTAGCATGGTTAACCTTGTGTCTGATGCCGAATAAGAGGGTTTAGTTGACGGTCCATTCCACCAAGCCGCTATAAGAAGTCGCCAAAACTAACAGCCCGAAGATAATCCGGTACCAGGCAAAAACGACAAAGTTATGTTGGCTGATGTAGCGCAGCAAGGCTTTTATTGCCAGCAAGGCGCTTAAAAAAGCGGCGACTAAACCGATTGAAAAAACGGGCGCATCGGTAGCCAAATCTAACAGTTCTCGGTTTTTGTACAAGTTATAAGCGCTGGCAACCACTAAGGTGGGAATCGCCAGAAAAAATGAAAACTCTGTTGCGGCTTTTCTGGACAGGCCAAATAAGAGGCCGCCAATAATGGTTGATCCCGAACGCGACGTGCCGGGAATAAGTGCAAAGGCTTGTGCCAAGCCCAGCTTTAAGGCATCTAATGGGGTCAGGTCGTCCACTTCATGGATGCGGATTTTATGCTCGCGCTTTTCTGCCCACATGATGACCAATGCGCCAATAATAAAAGCCAAGGCGACGGGTACGGGTTTAAACAGTTGGGCCTTAATGGTATTGCCGAACAAAAATCCCAACCCCGCTAAAGGCATAAACGCAATCATTAAATTTAAAACAAACTTTTGTGCGGCACGTTGTGTGGGCAGGCCGATCACAACGCTGGCAATTTTGCGTCGATATTCCCAGCAGACGGCCAAAATTGCGCCAACTTGGATTACGATTTCAAAAACTTTACCTTTTTCGTCATTAAAATGCAGCAAATCGCCGACTAAGATTAAGTGTCCGGTGCTGGAAATGGGCAAAAATTCGGTTAAGCCTTCGACAATGCCCAAGATAATGGCTTTAAGTGCTAGAATCAGATCCATAGTGATGTAAGATTTTTTGAAAAATAAACATCAATAATAGAACAATCACCCCAATTCAGTATCATTTTTGTGCCGGCTTCTAGGCGTTAGTAGGGGTAAGTTACTGGCGGCAAGCCAATTTAGTTATCGAAAACGCCGAGTTTTGCAGCTCCGCCTCAATGCAAAGCTTGGCAATTTTATCAATGAGGTGTCAATGTGGAGATTTACAATGAATAAACTAACAGCCCTTTCTTTAAGCATCGGCGCTTTGTCTGGCGTGGCAACTTTTCTGGCGGTAGGTCCTGCGAGCGGCGTCTTTTTTATCTGGGCGGCAACGATTGCTTGGGCGGCGTACTTCTTTTTGGGTGCGACTAAAGAAGCGTTGGTCAACACCATCGTTTGCGGTATTTTCGGTGTGGTGATGGCTTGGGTAACGGCGTTGTTGTTGACTGAAATTTCACCGGAAACACTGTTGGGCTTCCCGATTATGGCGGCGTTTACTGTGTCGGTATCGGTTGTGGTGTTGTGTTTGGCTGCAAGCATTCCGCAATTGGCCTGTATTCCTGCCAGCGTCTTGGGCTATTCTTCAACCTTTGCCTATTTATTGCAAACGGCTGATAAATTGAACAAAGAAGTGTTGTTGGGCGTTTCTTTGGACAACCCGTTAGTCGTCATTTCTTTGTCTATTGTCATTGGCACTTACTTTGGTCAGTTGTCTGGTGTTTTGGCTGCCAAATGGACTAAAGCATAAGCTTGTCCTATCCATTCGATAAACAACATCCTGTTATAGGGTGTTGTTTACGTTAAGTGCAACTTAAAAACTCAGCCTAAAAGCACATGAATTGTAAGCTATATTAATTGACTAATTTAGTGGGTTAAGTATAGTAACAAGCAACTGTATATGTTTTGGGGAATTTACTTTGCGCTTAACCACTAAAGGCCGTTATGCGGTCACTGCCATGCTCGATTTGGCTTTCCATAGCCAAAAAAAACCGGTCACGTTAACGGATATTGCTACCCGTCAGACCATTTCTTTATCTTACTTGGAACAATTGTTCGCACGTTTACGCCGCGCCGGAATGGTTAAAGGTGTACGCGGCCCTGGCGGTGGATACAAGTTGTGCCGTAAAGCCAGCGAAATCAACATTGCCGACATTATCCACGCCGTTGACGAGCAAATTGACTCCACCAAATGCGGTGGCGAAGCCAATTGCCAGAAACATCAAGCATGCTTGACGCACGAGCTTTGGGTAGGCTTAAGCGAACAAATCCGTGATTACCTAAAAGGCATCACGTTGGCAGAATTGCTGGACAAACACCACGTGCAAGAAGTGGCAAGGCGGCAAGATTTGGAAGCCCAGCACGTTATTGAAGTCCATCGCCACCCCGAATTTAATCCGACAATGAATGATCTATTTTGATCACAATGCCACCACGCCGCTTGATGCGCGCGTGCTGGCGGCTATGTTGCCTTATCTGCAAAGTTTTTACGGCAACCCTTCCAGTTTGTACCGGCACGGCAGATTTGCCCGCACAGCAATTGATACGGCGCGTGAGCAGGTTGCCGTCTTAGTTGGCGCAACCGCCCCGCAAATCGTGTTTACCAGCGGCGGAACGGAAGCCAATCACTTGGCTTTTTCGGTTTTGACAAAGCCAGCGCGTTTTGCGGTTTCTGCCATCGAACACCCTTCGGTTTTCCAACAAGCCATGCGCTTACAAAGTCTGGGTCATGAGGGCATGATCATACCGGTTAAACAAAATGGTTTGCTGGACTTTGACATTGATGCTGTCAAACAGGCCAAACCCGAACTGGTATCGATGATGATGGTCAACAACGAAACCGGTGCCATTCAAGATGTCGCCCGTTTTGCCCAAGCGTTACATGGCGACGGCATTTGGGTGCATACCGATGCGGTACAAGCTTTGGGTAAAATACCGCTGAGCTTTAATGATTTGCCAGTGCATATGATGAGCCTTTCCAGCCATAAAATTTATGGGCCGAAAGGTTGCGGGGCTTTGGTGTTTGAAAAATCCGTTCCGCTCAACCCCCTGTTTGTGGGTGGCGGACAAGAACAAGGGTTGCGCGCTGGTACTGAAAATGTCGCCGCGATTGTCGGCTTTGGTAAAGCTGCCGAATTGGCAAAAGCCGAACTCGCTGATCGCCAACACCATTTGGCAACACTTAAGACGATTCTGGAAGCAGGCTTGAAAGCCTTGCCTAAAGTCACTCTATTTGCCGAACACTCACCCCGCGTTGCCAATACCGTCCAGTGGGGTGTCGAAGGCGTGGATGGCGAAATGTTGTTGATGAAGCTCGACCAAAAGGGAATTGCCGTTTCCAGCGGTTCCGCCTGCGCCAGTGGCGGCAGCGAACCCAGCCCAGTATTGGTGGCGATGGGTTATGCGCCGGAACAAGCCAAAACCGCCGTCCGCATCAGCTTGGGGAAAGATAATACCGAAGCCGACGTGTTAACATTTTTAAACGTTTTAAAAACATTGATTTAGAGGTTCTTATGTCCGTTACCCTTACTGAAAGTGCTGCCCGCCAAATCCAAAAACAACTGAGCAAACGCGGCAAAGGCATCGGCTTAAAATTAGCCGTCAAAAAATCCGGTTGTTCCGGCTATGCCTACACGCTGGATTATGCCGACCAACTCAATGACGACGATACCGTATTTGAAGCTTTCGACGTCAAAGTGATTGTGCCTGCCAGCGACATGCCTTTTTTGGACGGCATCCAATTGGATTATCGCCGCGAAGGCATTAACGAAGCTTTCCGTTTTGATAACCCCAATGTCAAAGCCCAGTGCGGTTGCGGGGAAAGCTTTAGCGTGTCTTAAGCCCTCAAATTAATCTGCCCGTTCACATTTATAAGGGCAGATGGCAAGGATGCCTGCTGTTGCAACCGCTTAATTTCTTCCAGAAACCACACCGCATTGCCGGAGTCTTGCGTGGATAACAGCCTATTTAATATTTTTATCTTCCTGACCGCCGCTTGCGTGGTCGTACCCTTAGCCAGCCGCTTTAAACTCGGCTCGGTATTAGGTTATCTGACTGCCGGTATCCTCATCGGCCCATTCGGCTTGGGTCTGATTGGCGAAGCCGCCAAAATCATGCATTTTGCCGAATTTGGCGTGGTGATGATGCTGTTTTTGATCGGCTTGGAACTCGATCCGGCTTTGTTATGGCGGCTACGCAAATCCATTGTCGGCTTAGGCGGCTTGCAAGTGTTGCTGACCAGCGCCTTGTTCACGCTGCTTGGCGTTGCGTTGGGCTATTCTTGGCAGATGAGCTTGGCGGCCGGCATGGCCTTGTCTTTATCATCAACAGCTTTGGTCTTGCAGATGCTGCAAGAAACCAATCTGATGAACACCTCGATGGGCGAAACGTCGTTCTCCGTGCTGTTGTTCCAAGACATTGCTGTCATTCCCATTTTGGTGATTATCCCGCTTTTGGCAAGCCATACCGGCGCTATCGAACCGGCGCACGCCAGTTTTATCGCCCATTTGCCAGGCTGGTTGCAAGCCGTTGTAGTCGCTTGCGTCATTGCTGCTGTTATTATTGCAGGACGCCATTTGTCGAGGCATTTGTTTAGGGAAATCGCCAAAACCAATATCCGCGAAGTGTTTACCGCCTTGTCTTTGGCAATGGTGGTGGGCATTACGTTATTGATGCAGATGGTGGGCGTATCGCCTGCCTTAGGGGCGTTTGTTGCGGGCGTGGTGTTGGCTAACTCCGAATACCGCCACGTTTTGCAAACCGACATTGAACCCTTTAAAGGTCTATTGCTCGGCCTATTTTTTATCTCTGTTGGCATGGGCATGGATTTTGGCCTGTTTGCCGAAGCGCCTATGCGCCTGATAGCTGCCGTCGTCATCTTAATGGCCAGCAAGGCTTTGGTTTTGTTCGCTTTAGGCCGCTTATTTGGTTTGAACGCCTTGCATAACTTTGGCTTCGCCTTTGCGTTGGCGCAAGGCGGCGAGTTTGCCTTTGTGTTGTTCCAATTTGCCGGAAATTTGCAGATATTGCCCGATGCGCAAGCCAAGTTTTTAACTTTGGTGGTGGCGACCTCCATTGCTGCCACGCCTTTGCTAATGTTGGCCTACAACCGCTTGATCGCAACCCGTTTCATGAGCGCCTTGCCGCAAGATTATGATAATTTTGCTGAAGAAAACCCCATTATCATTGCCGGTTACGGGCGTTTTGGACAAATCATTGGACGCTTTTTAGCGGCGCAAGGCATTAAAACCACGGTTTTGGAAAAAAATCCTGAACAAATTGAATTACTTAGAAAATTTGGCGTTAAAGGCCACTTTGGCGATGCTTCGCGCTTGGATTTGTTGCGCAGCGCCGGTGCGGCGAAAGCCAAATTGCTGGTCGTTACCGTGGATGACCCTGCCGCCAGCGTCGCTATCGTCAAGCTTGCCAAGGCCGAATTTCCGCAACTGCGCATTTTTGCCCGCGCCCGCAATCGCCGTCATGCTTACGAGCTTTACAAAGCCGGTGTTGATTTTTACAAACGGGAAATTTTTGATTCGTCTTTAGCAATGGGCCAGCAAATTATCATGACACTGGGCAAAGACGAAGCTGAAGCACATGCCAAAGCCCAACAATTCAAAGACTACGACGAAGCGGCGCTGAGGGAGTCTTTTGCTTTTTTTGACAACGAACCGGAATTGGTCAACTTTGCCAAAATGCAGGTTAAAGAACTGGAGCGGATTCTAAAAACTGATACCGTTAACGATGATGACAAGCCTGTTTAATCAAACAAACTTTTTTAAGCGCCATTGGCTTATTACAAATGCCCCGCCAACAATTCCTTCAACAAGCTATTCGGAAACCTGCGTGACGGTGTAATCGCGTAGAAGTGTTCCAAAATATCCGGTATGCAGTAATGTTCCACCAACATGCCGCTGTTCAATTCATCACGCACCACCACGGGCGGCACTAACGCCAAGCTATTGGACTCGCGCACTAATAAGCGCAACATCGCCATATCGTCCACTTCGGCGGCAATAAATGGGCGGATATTGGCTTGCTCCATTAAGAAATTAAAAGCGGCGCGGATTTCACTTTCCATGCTGGGCAATAGCAATGGCGTAAATTGCAAGTCGTCAGGGAATTTAAAATGTGCTTTCACCGCCTCCGGCTTGCCAATTAAGCTCACCGATTGCTCGTCCAGCAATCGGCAATTCCAATTGCTTTCTGAATCTCTGGGCAGCGGGCGATTGGAAACCACCAAATCCAACATATGCGTGTGCATCAAGCCTAATAATTCTTTCAAACTGCCCGAGCGCAACACCAATTCAATATCGCTGCGGTTAAGCACTGGCTTGACCAATTCCAGCTGAAAATTCCGCGATAAAGTCGACACCACACCCACTCGTAACATCTGCCGCTGGCTCACCGGACGGTTGTGCATCAAATTCAGCAACTCATCCCCGGCTTTAAAAATGCTGTTGGCGTAATCAAAAGCCATATGTCCGGCTTCGGTCAAAATCAGCCGTTTGCCTTGGCGTTCAAACAAGGTTTGCCCGAATGATTCTTCCAGATTCCGCAGCTGAATGCTTAACGCCGATTGCGAGACGTGCAGGCGTTCGGCAGCGCGGGTGAGATTGTTTTCAGTGGCGATGACCCAGAAGTAGCGGAGGTGGTGGTAGTTTAAGGAAGCCATGTTTATCCATATAAAAAAGCGAACGATTTCATTAAATACATATATTGGATGAAATTATCAACGATTGCTACCATAAATCGTCGCTTGAGTAAGCCGCTGTTACCAGCCATTACACAGTGACTTAAATGCGAGTAAAGCCGAATAGTGAGTGTTATCCCCGTTTACCGCGCCGAGTACCGCAGATTTTGTTGGGAATAGCCCGTAAGGGGCGCGGCAGGGAAGCCGCGCGTCAGCAGGAGGGCAGGAAGCCCTCTCTGCTGACTCCCGACAAAATCGAGGAGCGCAGGGAGAAGCGGTAATCGGGCCGCCTTTTCTTTGGATACTTTCTTTTGGCGGCGCAAAAGAAAGTAGCTCGCCTTCGGGTGCGAGAACCCGATTAGAAAAACTGTCGCGATAGCGACTCATTGTTTTATTAAGAATCTTTGTATCCCATTAAACAATCAATTTACAACCTCTAACTTGGAGCATGGCAAATGAATAGCTTAAAAAAATCAGTTTGGCAGGATGATGACGCATCCGCCGCTGACGTCGATCCACACGCCAACGCGCTGCACAGCCATTTGGATGTGTTAGAGGCTGAGGCCATTTTTATCCTCCGTGAAGTCGCGGCTGAATGCCGTAATCCGGTGTTGTTGTATTCCGGCGGTAAAGATTCGGCAGTGGTGCTGCATTTGGCTTACAAAGCCTTTTACCCCGAACGTATCCGCTTGCCGTTATTGCATATCGACACTGGACACAATTATCCCGAAGTCATCGACTACCGCGACCGTATGGCTGAGTATTATCAATGCAACTTACAAGTGCGGAGTTTGGACGATTCCATCGCGCGCGGCACGATACGCTTACGGCACCCGCTAGAGTCGCGCAACCCTTACCAATCGGTGACTTTATTGGAATCGATTGAAGAATTGTCTGCCGACGCTTGCATCGGCGGGGCGAGACGCGATGAAGAAAAAGCCCGTGCCAAAGAGCGGGTGTTCAGTGTCCGTGATGAATTTGGGCAATGGGATCCAAAAAACCAGCGTCCAGAATTGTGGTCTTTGTACAACGCACGGGTGATTCCTGGCGGCAATTTACGGGTGTTCCCCATTTCCAATTGGACGGAGCTGGACGTTTGGCAATACATCCAACGCGAAAACATCGAACTGCCGTCGATTTATTTTGCCCACCAACGCGATGTGGTACGGCGCGGTGAAGTGTTGGTGCCGGTCACTGAACTGACGCCTCCACAAGCGGGCGATCAAGTCGAAACCGTGACTTGCCGCTTCCGTACCGTCGGCGACATCACTTGCACCGCACCCGTGGAATCGCCCGCCGCCACTATTGTCGACATTATTCATGAAACCGCCACCGCCCGTGTCACCGAACGCGGCGCAACCCGACTAGACGACCGCGCTTCCGAAGCGGCCATGGAACAACGTAAAAAAGAGGGGTATTTCTAATGACTGCTTTATCAATCGCCAGCGCGCCAACCACCGAAACCGAAGCACCCGCCAACATCGGCTTGCTGCGTTTTATCACCGCAGGCAGTGTCGATGACGGCAAAAGCACCTTGATCGGTCGCTTGCTGTACGACAGCAAAAGCCTGCACGCCGACCAAGTTTCCGCCATTGAACAAAGCTCGCTGAAACGCGGCTTATCGGAAGTGGATTTGTCCTTGCTCACCGACGGCCTGCAAGCCGAGCGCGAACAAGGCATCACTATTGATGTCGCCTATCGGTATTTCTCCACGCCGAAACGCAAATTTATCATTGGCGATGCGCCGGGCCACGAGCAATACACCCGCAACATGGTCACCGCCGCTTCCACTGCCGAATTGGCTGTGATCTTGGTCGATGCCCGCAAAGGCTTGGCAACGCAAACCCGCCGACATTCGTATTTGGCGCATTTGCTGGGTGTTAAGCACATCGTGCTCGCCATCAACAAAATGGACAGCGTCGATTGGCAGCAAGACATTTATCGGCAAATCGTCAGCGACTATCAAGAATTTGCCGAAGCCTTGGGCTTAAGCAATATTGTCGCCATCCCCATGTCCGCGCTCAAAGGCGATAACGTGGTTGATGCCAGCACCGCCATGTCGTGGTATCAAGGCTCGACTTTGCTGGATTATTTGCAAACCGTGTCTACGGTAGCCGATGTCAGTAACAAAGCCTTGCGTATGCCCGTACAACGCGTGGTGCGGGTGATGCTCGGCAACGCCGCCACTCAAACCACTGGTGACGATGTGGAATTTCGCGGCTATCAAGGCACACTCGCCGAAGGCAGCTTGCAATGCGGCGATACCGTGATGGTGTTGCCCGCCTGGCGCAGCTCGCAAGTCCGCAGCTTAAAACTGGCAGGCAAATCGGTAAAAAAAGCCGTTGCCGGCAGCGCCGTGGTGGTGGAGTTGGAAGATGAAATCGACATTTCCCGTGGCGACATCATCGTCGGCAACGACCAGCCACCCAAAGTAACGCGGGAATTAGACGCGGATATTTGCTGGCTAGCCGAACAGCCGCTAAACCCGAAAGCCAAATATTTAATCAAGCACACCACCCGCACCGTGAAAGGCTTGTTTGGCGAATTGCACTATAAAATCAACGTCAACACCTTAGAGCAACACCCGCAACCCGAAGCCGTCCACATGAACGACATCGTCCGCGTACAAATCAAACTGCAACAAGCGTTGTTTGTGGATACCTATGCGGAAAATAAGGTGACGGGGAGTTTTATTGTGATTGATGAAAGCAGCTTGGCTACGGTGGCGGCGGGGGTGATTGTTTAACTATTCGCTCATTCCCAAGCTGGAGCTTGGTAACTAGCGTAAATCGTAGGATGGGCTGACGGCAGGAAGCCCATCATTGGGGATATAAATTGATGGGCTTCCTGCCGTCAGTCTTTATGCCCTTGGGTGCATCCTACATCGAACATTCGCTCATACCATTGTCCTAAGCGCTTAAAACCTTTCACTTTGTAATCTTCGCTTATTCCCAAGCTCCAGCTTGGGAATACAGTTCTGGAAGCTCTAGCTTCCCTTGCCCCTCGAAGCTAGAGCTTCTGACAACCGGGTTACCAAGCCAGAGCTTGGTAACCAGCGTAAAGTGTATTTGCCGCGCCACCGCCTTGGTTTGCTAAGGCGTTCGGCGGAGGAAAGCGTCAGGTTTACGCATGATGCGGGGTGTTGAGCAGATAGGCATTTGGTCCAGAAAACTACCCCAACCTACAAGCTAATGGATTATCAAGGCTTCGAAATGGTGGATTGCTGGCGCGAATCCACCTTACATTCATCCGACTTACGGGTTGAGTAGATAGACATCTGCCCCGGCAAACCACCCAAAAAACCGTAGGTTGGGGTGTACCCAACGGCATAAAAGGAACGAACCCCCAACACATCCGGACGCATCAATTGTTGGGGTTCCTGACGTCACCCCAACCTACGGGCTGAGGTAGTGTACCCACAGGCCGTGTTCGCCGACAAAATAGGTATGGGTATCTTCAACTTCGATGTTATAGACCGTACGGCACATGGGGTGAAAGCCCTGAAAGGCCAGACTACTCTCATCCATTTCTTCCGAGTCATCCATTAAATCCCAATCGCGTTCGATTGAAGAATCTTTATAACGGATAGTATGCCATGGTTTCAGCGTTTCGATAACGCTTACTGATGGCCCGTTTTGGTTAAATTCAACCTCGATACCGAAACCATCCCAGTTATACCATATCATTCCTGGCCTAACGATGCCTTTGGCGGGATAGTTGGGGTTTTGCACGATGGGGGAAAAATTATTGACATACGCCAAACGACCATCAGAAAGTTGGGCAGTAAAAATAACCCGACCACCTTTAAGGTCGTATTCTTTTTTCATTAAATCCAAGCTTGCTACCGACATCCAGCGATTTACAGGCTGGTCAACTGTTTTTGGGTCGGATGGTTCTGCGATACCAATTGAAGTAATCCAAATCGGATGCGCACCGGTTACCACCACATGACCGCGTTCGTTCGGCTGACCTCTAGTCGTGACCTTGTCGCCATCGCTCAACACAATCCAACTGAGGAAATACACCTACCTATCCTCATATTCGTACGTGCGGGTCACGCGCTGGTAGCTCAATTCGCCGTCGCCCGATTCGGGTTTGGACAACACGTAGTCGCCCATTTGGATTTGCTCGATGGGTTTTAGACCCGCTTGGGTGTGAACTAAAGTGCCAGCGACAAAACAGTTGCCTTCCCGTTTGGTTGAGATGGTTTTTCTCGGCGAAATTATCATAAAGTCATTTTTGAGATTGGTTGGAGGGTTAGCTTTCTTTCACGATTTTAATCCCACGCAGTATAGTAGGTTGGGGTGTACCCAACGGCATAAAAGGAACGAACCCCCAACACATCCGGACGCATCAATTGTTGGGGTTCCTGACGTCACCCCAACCTACGGGCTGAGGTTATGCACCCACAGGCCGTGTTCGCCGACAAAATAGCTATGGGTATCTTCAACTTCGATGTTATAGACCGTACGGCACATGGGGTGAAAGCCCTGAAAGGCCAGACTGCTCTCATCCAAGTCTTCCGAGTCATCCATTAAATCCCAATCGCGTTCGATTAAAGAATCTTTATAGCAGACAGTATGCCACGGTTTCAGCGTTTCGATAACGCCTACTGACGGCCCGTTTTGGTTAAATTCGACCTCGATACCGTGACCATCCCACTGATACCAAATGAAACTTGGCCTGACTATGCCTTTGCTTTGATGTTTAAGGTTATGCACGACAGGGTTAAAATTTTCGAGATACACTAAACGACCATCAGAAAGTTGGGCATTAAAAATAACCGTACCACCTTTAAGGTCGTATTCCTTCCTCATTAAATCCAAGCTTGCCACAGACATCCATCGATTAACAGGCTGAGTTACCAATTCTTGATCGGCGGACTCCGCAATACGGATTTCAGCAATCCAGATCGGATGCGCACCGGTTACCACCACATGGCCGCGTTCGTTCGGCTGACCATATTTATCCGTGACTTTGTCGCCATCGCTCAGCACAATCCAACTGAGGAAATACACCTCCCTATCCTCATATTCGTACGTGCGGGTCACGCGCTGGTAGCTCAGTTCGCCGTCGCCCGATTCGGTTTTGGACAACACGTAGTCGCCCACTTGGATTTGCTCGATGGGCTTTAGGCCCGCTTGGGTGTGAACTAAAGTGCCAGCGACAAAACAGTTGCCTTCTTGTTCGGCTGAGGTGGTTTTTCTCGGCGAAATCATCATAAAGTCATTTTTGAGATTGGTTGGAGGGTTAGCTTTCTTTCACGATTTTAATCCCACGCAGTGCAATACGCTAACGCCAGTGTGTGATTTTTGTTGTTTAAGACTGGCAAAACGCAAGCTGACAAACTAGGATAGCCCCGTTTAGTCTTTGGATTTTTTCCAATAAAATCGGTCTTGAAGCTAGCCCGTAGGGTGCAATAGACGGTAGCCGTATTGCACCGCATGTTGGATTTCAAACATCCGGCGCATTACGCTATCGCTAATGCGCTCTACGGTAGGGCTGTATGGTGGTTTCGGGAAGCAAACCGCCATGCCACTGAGTTTAAGACGGTAACTACACAACTACGTTTTACAGCCCCTTCTCCAACTGCAAATTAACATCCGCCAAATCCCCATCACCAATCACCCCAACCGCTGCTTTCAAGCGAATAATATTCAGCAAATATTGATAACGCGCTGCCAACAAATCCCGTTTGGCGGCGAATAATTGTTATTGGGCGTTGGAAGGTGCTGACGCCTACATCGTGGCCTGTTTTAGTTGAATCCAATTGGCGTTGGCTGCCGATTAAGGCTTGCTGGTAGGCGTTGACTTGGGCGATGCTGGAGTTCAAATTCAGGTACGCGGTTTGCGTGTCCAGCTCGGTTTGGCGGTTATTCTGGTCGATGCCCGCAAAGGCTTGGTAACGCAAACCCGCCGACATTCTTACTTGGCGCATTTGTTGGGCGTTTAGCACGTCGTACTCGCCATCAACAAAATGGACAACGTCGGATTAGTAACAAGACATTTAAAAGTGACAGGCAGTTTTATCGTCATCGACGAAAGCAGCTTGGCAACCGTGGCGGCGGGGGTGATTGTTTAGCAAATAATGGCCTCCAAAATAGGTTTTGGAAGCCAAATCACGCCAAAAGCCATTAATGTGAAGTTCCGGGTTCAATTTTTATCCCAACATAGGCCGAATTATTATTTTCATTGCTTTCTTTGATGCCTGAACGGGAAGTTTTAATTCGGCAGCCTAACCAATAAGGGGTGTTTTCTGTCAATGAATTGGGCAGTTTGACCTGAGCTGCGACCGTCGAGGGTTGCCCATCGCGCTTGAGTGAATAGTTTTTGCTGAACAATAATCTGTCGCTATCATCAATGTTAGCGTCCGTTGAGAGGACATAATGGGCGGTTATACCGATAGGGCTGGTTTTTCCGGAATTCTCAAAGGTGAATTCCAGTTTTACGGTTTGGCCTTTGTGTACTTTGTAAACCGGTTCTGGACAAGTGGTTGTCAAAGGGCCGTTGAGATCGGGGTTGCGGTAAGGGCAGGTTAACGGTAGGTCGTTGTGATCCGCATCCAATAACCTGGTCCGGTTATGCAAACTAAAAATACTGCCATCTTTTGCGGTTAGTTTGTCGCCATAACGCCAATGGCTGACGCTGACGTCTTCCAATGCCTGCGCCGATAAGCCGTGCAAGGCAATTAAACCATTGGCGGCATCTTCGCCGATATAGGGTTCAACACGGTCGCCGTTAGTTGCTAACAGGTTGTTGCCGCCCATCAAATTCATCACATCGCCTTCATGATGCAAGCCCGCGCTATGTCCTAATTCATGCATTATCGTCGAGACCAAATGGGCATGGCTGCCGCCGTAGACGAACATTTGGCGTTTGTCATCGCTATAAGCCAGTTTGCTGATGCCGCTTGGCGTACGCTGTAGCCGGTAATGGCTGTTGATGACAATGTCCGATTCTGTGGCGGTGCAGTTGGGCGAATAATCAGAGTCGCTTTCTTCAATGGCGGAATTGTTGGCATACGCCGCCCCCAAATCTTTCATATAAATTTCGCTTTCGCCATTGTTTAAGCCAATACCGGGATTTTTATCCATGCCACCGAATACGTAACGGAATTGGCTAGGGTTGCGGTTCATGCGTTCCAGGGCCTCAAGCACCGCAAAATAGTATGGCGAGCCTACGGGAATGGTTTGGGGGTCAAGAACGGGTTGGTAAATTTTACCCATCCAGTGTTTTTGCAGGTTTTTGTTGATGGGGGCAATGCATTGGATGGCTTCCCACGCGCTAACTTGTGGGCTTTGAAGGGCAAATATAAGGAACAATAGCGTACTGGGATTTATAACTATTTTTCCCTTTAAAGATATAAAAAAATCCACTGATTCAAGACAGCATAAAGGAATTAGATGTGGCTTGTTTAAATCGCGAATGGGGGTTGGAACAGGTTGTTCGGGGCGTTTTGACATTGCGGATTCTTGGTTAGGAGGTGTCGGCGGGGTGATTTTAACAAGAAATACCCCCTGCAAATTGCAAAACGCTAATGCTTGTTTGCAATTTGCAGGGGGTAGCCAAGTTTAGCAATGAAAGGTTTTCGAAAAATTGCCAAAATAAAAGATAAAGTCTTATTATTCAATTGGTTGTTTATTTTTATTAGGTGGCACAGCGATTGCTAAAGTGCTAGTGAACACTTAATAAGGAGAGCGACATGAAAATCGGCTTAATCAATACCCATTCTTACAACAACGTTGGTGATGCTGCTACTTATGCGGCGTTGGCGCAATTACTTAATGGTCACGAGGTTTATGCAAATCTTATGGAAGCGCAAGCGCCAATTCCATCGGGTATTCACAACCAACGCAACCTTAACCAGTGTGACAGCTTTGTCAGTGTCGGCGGCGATGTTTTTAACAATACGCGGCCTTGGTTTGTCACCAAAAAATTTCTTAATAACCTCAATTTGTTAGGAAAAAAACCGAATACTACGTTTTTGTTTGGTCAGTCCATCCCAGCTTCTTGCAATGGCCCTAGCCTTAAATTGTTGGCTAGCCAATTGAAACGCATCAATTCGGTGACGGTTCGCGATCAGCAAAGTTATAAAAAATTGTCCGAAATGGGGGTCAACTGTAAGCTGTCTTTCGATACATCATTTGTTTTGCAATGCTCGGCTGAGGCGGAACGGCAAGCCGATATTGTTTTGGAGAATTTGGAAGCAACCCGTTCAGCAGTCATTTCCCTGCGGGAATTCAATTCACTGTATCCAGCCAACAACGAAATTTTTGTCCGCAATATCGGCAAACTATGCCGGAAGCTATTGGAATACGATTACCAACCCGTATTGTTGATCCAATCCAAAGTCTCTGAAAAAGAAAGCGATTGGGTTGTTGCCAAGGCAATTATGGAGCTTTGTCCGGGGGCTAAGGTGTTGGACTTACTGGCTTACCAAAGCACTGTGCCAAGCTGGGAGTTGTTGCAGGCCGTCCTTAAAAAAGCAGGTTTAATTGTTGCGGTCCGTTATCACACGGCTATTCTGGCACTGGCAGCAGGTCGCGTCCCTTATAACCTTTATTATTCCAACAAGGGGGCGGATTTATGCGAACGATTAAAAATTCCTGGTGGATTTATTGGAAATTTCAACCCGGATTATGAATTTTCAGCAATTACCAACACATGTTCGAAATCCTTTAACGCAGAACCTATTCGCCGTTGTTTGGCTAATGATTTTAAAGAAGCTTTAGATAATTGCAGTGCTTATTTTTACGCGTTGAACAAGCATCATGAATTTGCGTAAATCTATGCTGTTGGCTACGCATTCCATATGGAAGATTGGTCTGGACGTAAGGCAAAAAACCTTAAATATCCTGCAAATGCTGAAAGGAATGGCTAGCTCGGGGAGTTGTTAACTGCTGTTAGCCATACACCTGCTTCGGGCTATTGATTGCACAGCTGGCAGCAGCCGAGACCGTACGGCATTTTCACTATTTTAGAAACGCAGGTAATTATCATGGTTACAGTTTCCGTTATCATGTACGTCTATAACGCCGAGCAATATATCGCCCAAGCGATTGCCTCGGTATTGCAACAATCTTATGAAGATTTTGAGCTATTACTGATCGACGACCAATCTTCTGATAATAGCGTGGACATTGCAGAAAATTTTACAGATCCACGTATCCGGATTGTCCATTTACAAAACATGGGGTTGGCGGCTGGGCGCAATACCGGTATCCATCTTGCACAAGGCAAATACATTGCCCTTATCAACGCTGGCGATTATTGGGCGGTCGATAAATTAGAAAAGCATATTGCGCATTTGGAAGATAATCCCCATTTGGGTCTCAGCTACTGCCCTTCGAAGACTGTAGATTCAGAGGGTCGAGTAATGGGCATCAGGCATGTGCCGAAGTTAAATAATATTGGTATCGAAGATATTTTATGCAGCAATCCGATCGACAATGGTTCGGTACCGGTGATCCGCAAAGCGGCATTTGAAGCCGTTGCATTTAAGCACCATCGCAATGGCGAAGTGCGTTATTGGTATTTTGACGAAACCTTTAAGCAATCGGAAGATATTGAATGTTGGTTAAGGATTGCTACACAAACACCTTGGCAATTTGCCGGTATCCCACAAGCATTGACATTTTGCCGCAGTAATGAAGACCTATTGTCGTTGACTGTTGTCAGCCAGTTTGACAGTTGGAAGCGGGCGGTAAAAAAACTGCAAGTCAAATCACCAAAAGTGTTTGCCACTTGGGGCAGGTTGGCAGAGGCTTATCAATTGCGTTCCTTGGCTAGGCGGGCGATCCGTTCCAGGGAGGCCAAATTGGCGATGAAGCTGGTGGTCTTAGCCATCAAAACCGATGCCAGAATTTTGTGGAAAGATCCTAAAAGAACCTTGCTTACCTTGGCTTGTGCTGGATTGGTAAAAGTGGTGCCGAAAAGGCAATTTTCACGTATGGAAGCAGTGGTGATGGGGTTGATGGACGCTTTGGGTTCAGCAACCTTAAAAATTCATGCCGGTTAGTTGGGTTATGGCGGGGTTCGGTAAACCTCGCCGTATGGGTTTACCCGGCTACTATTTTTTTGCACTATAGTTAGCTAAAAACTTATTGATTTGTTCAAGATCATTCTCATCCAAAGAGCTTGCCGCCTGTTTTAACTTGACGCTGTTGATAAAATAATCATAACGGGCGCGGGCATATTCCCTTTTCGCTTCAAATAATTTCGTCTGTTCGCTCAACACGTCAACCATGGTGCGTGTACCTTCTTCAAACCCCAATTCACTTGATTTTAAAGCTTTTTCACTTGCTTTTAGTGATGCCTGCAAGGCTTCGATGTGTTTTATACTGGTCGTCACACCGCGATAAGCCACTTTAATTTGCCTGTTGGTAGCACGTTTGATGGTATTTAGGTTTTCTTTTGCGGCTTCGAACAGATAAGCCGCTTGTTGTGTTTTTGAGTTGACCGAACCGCCAGCAAATAAAGGTACGTTTAATTGCAGGCCGATAGTTTGGCGGTCGCCTTGGATACCGAAATTGCTACCGACATCGGAAATATTGTAAGTGCCGACCAAATCTAAGCTGGGGTAATGCCCAGTGCGTTGCAAGTCAATGTTTTTGCGGGCCACTTCCGTGGCATTGATGGCGGCAATTACACTGAAGTTGCTGGCCTCGGCGGTGTGGCTCCAGACATTGATGTCCGCCGGCTCAGGCTTTTGTAAGACGACGTTTTCCAGCAATGGTGTCAACTTGACATCGTGGTCACCAATAATTTCTTTTAAGGCTTCTTTGGCATCATCAACTTTATTGGCGGCATCAATTTCGTTGGCGGTGGCCTGCTCGTATCCTGCTTCGGCTTCATGGACATCGGTAATGGGGATAAGGTGGTTGGCGAAAAGGCGTTTGGATTGTTCAAGCTGCTGGTAAACGGAATCCTTTTCCCCCATTGCAAAGCTGTAGTTGTCTTCAGCCAAGAGCACGTTGAAATAGGCTTCCGTTGTTTTGGTCATCAGGTTTTGCAGTTCGGCTTTATATTCCGCTTCTGCTTGGGCAATTTGATTGTCCGATTGGCTAAGCTTTACCCAGTGTTCCCAATGAAAAATGGGTTGGTTTAAACTGAACACCAGAGAGTTATTCCAAAACGATTGGCTACGTAAAAAACTGTTCGGGTTGTTATTGGTAATGTTGTCGCGGCTGGCAATGCCAATGGATGATATGTTAGGCAAAAATTGTGCAATGCTTTGGTTTTTACTTTCGTCAGTTGCCATTTGGTTGGCTCTGACCGCTTTCAGGGTAGGGTCGTTTTCTAATGCTAGCTTGTAAACGCTGGCAAGGTCTTCGGCTTGTGTTGGCAAACTCGCCATGGTCAATAAGACAATCAGCGGGGCGTATAACGTCGTATTAAGAATGTTTTTGCTCATTTTTGTGTCTGCCAGAAAAGGGGTTGGGGTGGAATTTATTGGCAGGCAAAAAGCCTTGTCGGTTCAACAAGCGGTTTTGCCGGGTCAGCGTAAGAATTTCATTATGTGATTGAATTTATGTTTTGGTCTAACTGGTTTTTTATGTAACTATAGATTTCAGTTAAAAATTTGGTTATTTTTTGGTTGTTTCAGAGGCTTTCATAAGTAAATTCTGGGGTTGTTAAGGGAGGCACCCTACACAAAGCTTAACAATCGTTGGCTAAGCTTAACATAGTTTTTTGTCAAATCAGTGTATTCATCGCTAGGTCGTAGTATGTTAGCTTTATATTAACGCATTGATTAAAAAATAATTTGTAAAATATTTTTGTAGGCTAAATCGTGAAATAAGGTTTATAGTCGTAAAGTCAACAAGCGCGTCGCAAAGGGGTTTTAGTGAAAAAACATGTTAATTTTATTGTTGTTGTCCTAGGCTTAATTTTTGCCATTATGGTTTTATATAACCTCCGCAAAAGCCATCAATTACTCACTGATGCCAGTGTGGCAAGAAGTAATGGTCAACCCATACCTGTCAGTGTTTATTCGGCTGCTTCCGGAAATATTTACGCATTAACCGCGTTTGAATGCCAAGCGGCTGCGAATCCACAATTAGTTATTAACTCGCCGCTGATGAATGCCATCGTACAAGACGTACCGGTTTCTATCGGCGACCGAGTTAAAAAAGGCCAGCTTTTGGTTAAATTGGATGATCGCGCCTATCGAGCCACCATCGACAACTTATCAAAAGAGCTGCAGTTTTTATCAGCGACAGTCAGTGAGCAAGCTAATTTAGCCGACTATTACAAAACCAATTTGGACAGAGGTTTGGTAAAAGAGGCCGATTTTCGGAAAGCGAAAGTGGATTGGCTGAAAGCCCAAAGTGAGCATCAGCAAACGCAACGTTTGTTGTCGGAAACATCGGTTGATTTGGAAAAGACGGCTATTGTCTCGCAAGTTGATGGGATTGTTACTGACGTCACTAAAGTAGGGCAGGTGTCAACTATACGGGATAGCTTGGTATCGGTCGCTGTTATCAATCCCATGCTGCTGGAATGTGCGATGTCTGATACGGATTACGCCTTATTGGGTGACAACAAAACGGCGTTGCCGGTTAAAGTGAGTTTTCCGGCATTGGCAGGGCATGGTTTTCAAGGACAGGTAAAAAGGGTACAGCCGCTGGCTAACTACGAACAAAGGATGGTAAATATTGACGTAGAACTGAATAACGACGATGGGCTGATATTGCCAGGCATGGCTGCAACGGGACAAATTATTAATGATTTGAACACTATGCGTATTCCAGCCGTTAGCTTGATTTCAACCCGCAATAATGAAAGTACCGTTTTTGTTGTTGATGATAGCAATATTGCCAAGCAGCGAACCATTCAAACCGGCGTCATCAGTTCAGGTTATGCTGAAGTAAAAAGCGGGCTTAAGGCAAATGATAGGGTTGTAGTCGCTGGACAAGTGGAATTGCAAGAAGGCGATAAAGTGAGTGTGGTAGAGCCTGCCGAAGAATTGCAAGTGCAATAACGGCAAAGGCAATGAAGGATCAAACTTCCGAAATCAAACCAACTAAATTAGGGCGTAACTCGTTGCTGATAACTGGTGGCGGTGTCATTAGTGCAATAATCATTTTTGCTTTGACACTGACCATTAGCCGTTACTTAGGTGCTGAAGGTTTTGGTAATTTTGCCTTTGCCTTTGCCATATTGACGGTATTCCAAACCTTTTCGGATGGCGGTTTCCAAACAATAACCATTAGGGACGTTGCTAGAAATAAAGCCAACGTAATGCGTATATTAAGCACAACTTATTCATTAATTTGGATAGTTAGTATTATTGCTTTTTTATTGCTATATCTATATTTCGAAATTTTAAATCCACATTTCTATTTAAGGGAAGTGGTGACCATTATGGTATTAACCGGCTTGGTCAGCTTGCATAGCCTGATATTTGTCGCCGTTTTAAGGGCCAACGAAGCCATGGCCGTTGTCGCCCTTTTGGCAATAATCGATAAGGTGGTCATTTTTTTATGGGTATTGATAGCCATAAAATTAGATTTAGGTTTAACGGGGATTGCAGTCGCCCATCTGATAGCAGCCCTATGTTATTGGGTTTTTTTTGTTATCTATGTCAGCATAAACTATTGCCGGGTACACTTTTTGGTCGATCTAAATCATTGGCAGGCCATGATAAAAGAAGCATTACCTTTAGGAATAGCCATTACCTTAAGAAAACTGACCATCCAATTAGATATATTCATGCTGACAGGATTATCAGGGGCATCTGCCGTGGGCCTTTACAGTGCAACCTATCGGATTGTGCAAATACTTGAAATGGGGGGCTTGTCTGTATGTAGTGTCATTTACCCATTATTGTCAAAGCTTTCGATTAGTTCCATAGAAAAATTTATAGTAGTCAATGAAAGCGCTTTTAGGGTGTTAGTGGTTATTATCAGTCCAGTTATTGCATGGTTAATTATTTTTTCTAACCAAATAATGCCATTGCTTTATGGAAAAGCTTTTATAGGTGCAGGCCATGTGCTGACAATATTAAGCATAGCCATGATGTTTACAATTCCGGCAACACTATTTCATTCAAGTTTTTCGGTACTGGGAAAACAAAAATCATTCATGGCTATAACGATTGGCATATTAGTATTAAAAGCATTGCTGGATGCATTATTGATACCTGTTTACGCAGAATTAGGCGCATCCGCTGCAACGGTTGTTACTGAGTTGTTAACAATGGTTTTATGTGTGGCAACCTTAAATAACAATTTAATTACTATGCGGGTTTTTAGAATTTACGGTAAGTCTTTTCTGTGTGTGCTGTTTTCATTATTAATGATGGCGCCATTTATGCTGAGCGATTCATTGGCAGCAAAAATTATCGCAAGCTTTGTTTTTTACGCCATCTACCTTTTGATGGTATTGATATTGCAGTTATTTTCTGTTTCTGAAATAAAATCAGCGCTTGGAAAAAACAATTAAAATAGCTATAACCTTGTTACAACCCTAATGGAGGCTTCAGTTGTTTTCTACTGCTAAAGATATAACTTTGAAACATCTAAGCAACCTGCCAAAATATTGGGTATTGGGGGCGGTACTAGTCGCCATGTCGGCATTAAGCCTATTGGGTCAATGGTTTGTTTTTCCGTTATACGATTCAATTTACGCTACGCATATAAAGGGTATTTTTTTAGGCGTATCTGTGCCATTTTATATGGTTTTTTTAATGGCTCTTATTTCTTCCTATTTAACTATAAAGATTAACCCGATAGCTGCACTTATCTTATCATGGCTAACGGTTGTGTTGGTTTTTTCAATTCCTATCATAACTTTGCTTTATAATGATGGATTATTTTTATCATACTTGGTGCAATCAAAATTAAGTATTGCCATCAATCAAATCAGTGTTCTCTATTTGCCATTAAATCAAGTTTCTCAGCCAGTATTAGAACCTGTTACTGATATTGCTAATGCTTGGGACACTGTAAAAATATTAATGGCAACACTCAGTGTTTCATGGTTTTTTTGTGCATTTTTTGTCATTGGATTACATTTATTAATTTGCAATAATGTGCGTTTAGAAAAAAAATATACATTTGGAGTTGGTTTTTTCATTATCATTTTTTTTATAACGGCTAATATTGAAGGTATTAATAATTTTATCGTCAGTAGTCAAAACTTAAAGACCATATCGCAATTAAATACTGAAGGAAAATCTAAACAAGCTCTTGATGTTTGTCAGTTAACAATCAGAATAAAGCCACTATATGCTTATTCTGATTCAATGATGGGCGATTGTTTCTTAGCTGTGTTGAAAAACTACAAATACACCCACCCATTAACCAGTTATACAAACTTGGTTTGGAAGAAAAACGTAATAATTAAAGCCCCTAGTTTGGGTGCAGAACCACTATTTATTTACACGTATAATAAGTTACTTATAAATGAAATTGAGCTAAGAAAAACACTAAAGTCGGATTTAGATGTTCAGTTATTAAACTGGCTACTTCGATATGGCGAGCAAGCCATTTTAAGTAATATTAAAAAAGCAGTAACAAAGCACAATGAAAGTTATGCGCTCAATCAAGTTTTAACATTAATTAAAGATGATAATTTACTAAAGAATTATTATTTGGCAATGCTTTATAATAAATCGGAGAATCCTGAAAAATCAGCTTACTATTATAAATTATTAGTTACCGATATTGAATATAAACGAATCAAGGCTGATATGTTATGTGGATTAGGCGATGCTTATCATTTAAGTGGAAAATACTTATTGGCAAGAAAAGCATATTTTGCCTGCCGAAATATAGACAAAGCTTATAATTTCCGTGCTGCAAAAGCATTGTCTGGGACATAAATAACTGGAAATAACGATGGCTAGAATTAAAATATTTGAACTGCCTATACCCATCCCTGTTTTTTTTGTGATTCTGTTTTTTTCATTTTTAATGGTTTTTTTGTCAGATAAACTATTAATAGACCAACCAATAAACTCTTACCATCACTTTAATAACAATGCCCATTGGATAAAGTCCAAAGCAGCTAGCGAAGAATCTTACTATATAAAACCTATCCATTTATCTGAAAAACCCATTCAAGCCTTTATTACTGTTTCAGCAACAGATAGTTTTAATTTTTATGTTAATGGCATATTAGCAGGTGGAAAAAACTATCTTGGCGGCAAACCAGTTGCTACTTATGATGTTCATCATTTATTAAAAGCAGGGCCTAATGTCTTAGCAGCGAAAGTTGTTAGCAACAGCTCTGGAATTAATAGTCATCTAATTTCTGAAATGGTTTATAAAACTACCTCAGGTACTTTTAATATCTATTCTGACTCTAGCTGGTTATCGACAAACCATTTTCCTATAGTTCAGTATCTTGTTACGGGTAATCCATTATATTGGTATCAGAATGGCTATGCTAGCCATTATTGGGGTAATGCCATTTTAGCAACGAGTTATGACAACTTATCGCACGTACCTAATAACGTAATGCCAAAGCAATTGGCTCAATTCAATAAAAGTTTATATTTATGGGATAAGGATAATTTAACACCACACCTAACAATAGAGAATAGTTTTTTTCTCCTTGATATACCAGTCGAATCGGCAAATTTAGGCGTATCAGTTGATGGTTATTATAAAATAAAAGTCAATGGCTATGATATAGTCAATAATAAGGCAACTACTAGTCAAGTCGTTTTGCATGATATTGGACGCTATTTAAAAAGTAAAAACACAATAGCAATTGATCTATTTTCTGCTGGATTTCCTAAAAGGGCTGCTGTATATGGAAATATAGTTTATAAAACCGGACAAATGACCAATATTTCAACAGATGCCAATTGGGTGGCGGCTGATAATAAACGCAATGAAGGCTTGGTTTTTTTTAAACCTGATAAAAATATACCTAAATTTACCACAGTCGCTAACACTTCTGCTCCTTTTTTTTATTTTAATAAATACATAGGTTTTACAATGAATATCTTCGTTGTGGGTGTCTTTATTGTTTTAATTGGACAAGTTTTAGTTTCATTTTTAGCAGAATCGACGCATTGTTTTTCTTACTGGCAATGGTATTGCTATCCTTATGTTATCGCTTGCATCGTTATGTTGGGAGTGATTTTTGTTATTTATGATCCTGACTTTGTTTTTTATATTGGTTATTTAAAAATACCGTTTATTTTCGGTATTTTTATTACTTTTATTAGTAGTGTTATTTTGTTGTTAACAGCATCACGAATTGATAAAAAGAGATTATTATGAAGTCGATCAATAAAAATCTGTTGTTAGATGGTTATGTGATGTTGATTGTTGCCCTTTCGGGGCTTATAAGAATTTCTTATTCGTCAACCAATTCTATTACCCAAGATGAATCAACTATGGTTTTATTTTCCAGAGGCGTTTCTGAGCGTGGTTATCCATTTCTTCGTCAAACGGTTGGTGATTTTATTATCAGTACTTATGAGTTAATTCCTTATCCGATAGCTTTGTCGACATTACTCTTTGGACATACTGAAACAGCAGTACGTTTACCGTCTACATTGTTTGCGATGCTGACGGTTTATTTTATTTATTATTATGGGAAAAAGCTTTTTGATGTAAGAACCGCAATTATTGCAATCAGTCTTTTTTGTTTATTGCCGTGGTCTATTTATTGGGGGGCTAATGCTTTTTATCCATCGCAACTACAGTGTTTCGCTTTACTCTGTATTATGTCAGTTCATGCTTTGCTAACTAAAGATAAATTACAACAATCGGATTATATAAAAGTTTTTTTATTTTTTATTTTTATGTATTTTAGCTGGGAAGGTTCAGGTGTTTTATTGCTAGTTTTTTCTATCACAGCTTTGTTGTTAAAGTTTGGACAATGGCAATGGCTTGCTAATAAACAGGCAGTAATCCTTGGTTTGTTAATTGTATTTATTGTTATTTTTCAGTTAACATACCGTACTTCGCTAAGGGAGCCTTATAATGTTTTGGGTAATACGCAATCTAATTTAAATGCTTTAAGTTTAGCTTTCCTAAATTCTGATTTTGATCCATTTTTTTATATCAGGTCACTTTTTTCAGAGTCACATGTATTAATTTATGCTTTGTTTGGAATAAGTTTGTTTTTTTTAAAAAAATCTTGGAATTTACGTTATTTATTTTGCATTGTTTTTTTATCAGTTTTGATGCTTAATTTCTTTTTAGGATATTATGCGCTTCGTTATATATATTTTTTATTACCGCTTATTTTATTAATTGTTTCAAATACTTCAGTTAAACTGCTTGATAGCTTAATGCTTCCTTCTGATAAATCCAAATTAGCTTATTTATTAATGTTATTGTTAATGGTTGGCGTGGCTTCTCCATGGGGTATTCAGGCAACTGATCTAGGTGATTTTTTGCAAAATAACCGCCCCTTTGAATTGCGTAGGGAGTTAAGTGGTTTTCGGTTCCGTTCTGTCAATTTGGCTTTACAACAACATTATCAAAAAGGTGATATTTTGGTTGTTCAGGCACCTTTTCCGACGGGGGCTTATTTAGGTATCGAAGGTGATTATTTTTTACAAGCACATACGGTAATGCCGATTATGTATGATCATAGTAACCCTTCTTTATATTTAGATAAATGGCACGGGAATCCTGTGTTGACCAGTATTGATGCATTAAACGATGTTATGCAAAGCCACCCACGGATTTGGATTGTATCGGCACCTGATGGGCCATCCAAATTAAGCTATGGTAAAGAAATGTCCGATTACTTAGATAAGCATTTTTGTGTTGTTAAAGAATCGTTAGATGCCCGTTTGTTGTTATGGGAAAACCCTTTATTCGTTAAACGTACCGATTGCCCAATCACTTAAGGTATTTATGCGCCCTTATATTTTATGTTTATGCTTTTATTTTGCTGGTTTTTGTTTTGCAAACGCACAACCGCCAGATAGATTAGGTCAATTTCGACAGGCAAGACAGGGTACACCTGCTTGGCAATCGAATCGTCACAACACTGATGGCGGTTCCACTTTATCCACTCAGTGGGTTAATTCCCCTGACCATCGTCCTGGTTCTGAAAATGTTGGACACTTTCAGTTTGATAGCCAAGCGATAGGCCAGCCTGTTGGTTATAGTATCTATTTGCCACCGTCTTATGCAGCGGGCAACCAGCATTATCCGGTGATTTATTGGCTGCATGGTAAAACGGGTAATGAATCACGCGGAGCTTATCTTGCCAAATATTTAAATGACGCAATCGCACAAGGTATTTTAAAAGAAACCATTATGGTATTTCCAAATGGCGGTGTTGATAATTTTTACACGGATGCTTTTGATGGTGGTGTAAAAGTTGAATCGATGATTATCAACGAACTGTTACCATTTATTGATAAGCAATACCGCACTTTGGCTAATCGTGAAAACCGCGCCTTAATTGGTTTTTCTATGGGTGGTTTTGGGGCTTTGAAATTTTATTGCAAATACCCCGAAAAATTTGTGGCGGTAGAAACATTAGGTGGTGCTTTTATTGATAAGGATAATCTCCCTGTACGTCATGAAGGCCATACTTTCAAAAGTATTTTTAATAATGATTTTAATTTTTTACAAGTGAATACTCCAGTTTATTGGTGTGCAAAAAATCGTGATGAATTAAAAAAATATCATGAAAATATTAGGTTAGTGATTGGTGATGCTGATTTTACCCGCCCATTTAATGACAAAATGCATGATTTACTGACAAGCTTGTCAATTACGCATAATTATCAAGTATTGAATGATGTAAAACATAATCCCATTGAATATTATGAACATGATGATTTTGGCAGTTTTAAATTTATTGCCGCTGCGTTAGGCAAATAACCGCAAATACTTACAGGTGAATCTGTTATGAAAATGCTTTTTTTAATTGGCGCACCGCGTTCAGGTACGACTTTGCTAGAACGGATATTATCTGCACATTCGCTCATTCAAGGCGGTAGCGAGCCGCATTTGTTAACGCCTTTAGCACATCTTGGCGTTTGGCGTAACGTAGACAAAGCGCCGTTTGACCACATTGTTGCCGCTATTGGACAAAAAGATTTTATTGCGTATTTGCCGAACCAGGAACAAGACTATTGGCTTGCTTGCAGAGCTTATTGCGACACACTTTATAACGCTTACCTCTCAGCGTATCCCAACAAACTGATTTGCCTTGATAAAACGCCCGAATATGCCACTATTTTGCCTTTTATTACCAAGCTTTACCCTGATGCCAAATACATTGTTTTAAGCCGTCATCCCGCCGCTATTTTCTCATCGTTTGCCAATTCTTTTTTTGATGGTGATTGGCAAGTTACCCAAGCCCATGACCCGATTTTATCGCGGTACATACCCGCAATGGCCCATTTTATTCGGCAAGAAGCCGGTAATTTTTGCGCCATCCGTTATGAAGACTTGGTGGCTGATCCTGATGCGGTGGTTGCAAAACTTTGTGATTATTTGGAAATACCCTTTGAGCCTAGTTGCATCAATTATGGTGAAAATAATCTAAGCCAAGGCTTGGGCGATCCATTAGGGGTTGGTAAATTCGTTAGGCCGTCATTAAGTTCGTTAGACAAATGGGCCGAAGAATTACAGGCTGATCCTAACAAATTGTCCATGATGAAAAACATGATCGCTGATATTAATCCCGAAGATTTGAGGTTGTTAGGTTATCCGCCTGAAACGCTCTGGCAGGCACTAGAAAAACTCCAAGGTAAATCCGTTGCTTGGAAAAAGCCCAAATTAAGCCGTTATTTAATTGAACGAAAATTAATTGTCAGATTGAGGCAAGCTGTTCAAAGCAGCTTATTTTTGCAAGCGGTGGTCAAAAAAATGCGCTTGGTTTGTGATGTTTTGTTAAGGGAATATTGATAGGCGAGGGAACTGGCTAGCAAGCCATTAAAGCTTGCTAGCGGTGCATCCGTTAATGGAAATTAAAACCATCAATGCCTATGGCATCGTAATAGGCTTGTGAATCGTGGGCCACGGCCGCCACTTCCAAATATTGGGTGGAAATTTTCAATTGGATAAGCACGTTTTTGTAAAGTGTGCTTAAGTTAAGTTGCGGGTCATCGGTACCGGCAACAACGCGGATACGCACCGGGTAAAGGTTTTTGTCAGTCCGTTTGCTATAACCATTAGCTAATGTATAAGGGCTGTTAGCGGTAAAATAGTTAATGTTATTGCCAAAAGCGGTTGTGTATTCGGCTGTGCCAACAATACTGGTTTTCGTGTTGTAAGGCGCACCATAGGTAATAGCTGAGCTAAACATTTGCGGATATTTAAACAAAAACCGGGCCGAACCGAACCCGCCCATTGAAAAACCCTGCAAAAAGCGGCCTGAACGGTTTTTGATGGTGCGGTATTTGCTGTCGATTAAGGGGATAAGCTCATTAATAACCATCGTCTCGGCGAGCATGGATCTGTCGAACGAATTGCACCACATAGACCTGCCGCCCGCGTTTGGAAAAACGATAATCATCGGCGGTATTGTTTTGGCCGATATAGCGGGGTCAACTAACTCTGCCAGCCAAGAAGCCATTATTTCATTGCCGCCCGCCCCGTGCAGCCAATAAACAACCGGGTATCTTTTGGTTGTGTTGGTTGTATAGCCGGGCGGCAGGTAAACCGAGTAGCCAACGTCTGCACGATTACTGGGGCTTATGAAGGCATGTTGGCTCATACCCTTGGGAAGTGCGGCGGTATTGGTGGTAAACCAGTTGCTAGGCATTGCCGTTGACAGCCTAATTTCTTGCACGACCGCCAACGCATCAGACGGCTTGTGTAATAACAAAACGGATACCATCAGTATCCACATGATTTTGAGCGGTGAAAAACCTTTCATTTATTTTCCCTCTGATCCTAACCCATTAAATAAAAAACATTTTTAGAAAGTCTATGTGACATTTATTAAAATATCCAGCATAGACAATAAATAAATCCCAAGATAGGCACTTAATTTTTACCAAACAGCACAATGAGCAAATTAATATTTCACCTGCGCGGTGTACCCGAAGATGAAGCATTAGAAGTCCGTGATCTCTTAACGGCAGAAGGAATCGACTTTTATGAGACCACGGCTGGCAATTGGGGGGTATCAATGCCTGCCATTTGGCTTAAGGACGATACGGATTTAACAAAGGCGCAAATGTTGTTGTCGGATTATCAACAACAGCGTTATATAAGTCAGCGGCAAGCCTATTTGCAGCGCAAACAAGCCGGACAACACTCAACCATCTGGCAAGCTTTTGTTGATCGTCCGGTCGTTTATATCGCGTATCTGTTGGGTGTATTGATGACGGTTTATGTGTCCATTAAGTGGTTATATGAAATGGGTCTGTAGATTTACGAGCCTATTTTAAGCAACCGCCATAAGAACCACGCCCGCACATGCAAGTATTTATGGATGGGCGTTTTCAATAGCAACAATAACAAACCAATGGAATACAAACACCAAACGGCGGCCCATTCATTCGGGTTTTTGGTGGTTAAAAACGCAAGGAATGGCCCAGTCATAATATGGTAAATGGTCAACTTCCAAGAACCATACAGAACCGGCATCACAAAAGCGGCAACAAGATACATGTTGTACAGCAGCAAATTGGCAGTTGCCGGAATTTCCCAAGCGATATGCCAATCCCCTGAAATGGAGCACACCCGCTTGCCGCAAAACGGTACGGTGAATGAATCAAAATAATCGCCGAATAAAACCAGCTTGCTTTTTACTTCGTAACAAGCGGGCGCCCAATCGAACGGATACAATCGCAGCAACAAGCAGACGGTCGCTAAAAAGCACACGCTGTAAACCACGCCGGTGAGCTTATTTTTGACCTGTTCAGGGATAAAATGCAGCGATACCGCGTTGATGAAAAAAGGTTGGAAAGCAATATGTAGATAGCCCAATAGGGTGGCAATCTGGTTGCCGGGATTGCTGCAATCGTCTATCACCGTGTAGGTGTAAGCCTGCAAGGCTTCCATCAATGAGAAAAACCCCAAGGCCGCGCAAATGGCAGGCGGATGTTTTTTATAATAAAAATAAACGGTACTGGATAAGCCCACGGTTGCCAGTACTGTTGAAGCTTCACCGCTCCAGCACATAAATTCCCCGTATTTTTTATATTGAGTGAGTGGTTAAAAGAAAGCCGGACATTTTAGCGGATGTTAACGGCTTTTTCTGTAAATGAAGTGGGTGATTTCCGCTATTCAGGTTGTTCAGCAATCCAAGCGGCAAGCAACGTGTAGGTCACAGCCAATAATACCGGGCCAATAAAAATACCAACCAAACCCAATTCGATCATGCCGCCGATGACACCGGCAAAAATCAGTAATAATGGCAAATCTGCGCCTTTTTTGATGAGAATGGGGCGGATGACGTTGTCGATGGAGCTGACGAAAATAGACCAAACCAACAACACCGAACCCCATGTGGTGTCGCCCGACCAATACAACCAAGCCACCGCAGGAAACAACACAAACAAAGTGCCCAATTGTGCCAGCGTGAGCATGAATGTAAGCGCTGTTAAAATGGCGGCAAAAGGAATGCCCGCTGCAAACAGGCCGACCGCCGCCAAGCTGGATTGTACTAAAGCCGTCACCACCACACCCAACGCCACGCCTCGGATGGCTTGTGCCGCCAGCAGCATGGATTGTTCGCCAGCATCACCAGCCAAGCGCCGACCAAATGCCAACACCGCACTTTTAACGTTTTCGCCTTGTGCGTATAACAACGCAGACATCAAAATCGTCAGCAAAAATTGCATCGTCAATAAGCCAAAGTTACCGACTTCTTTAATAAACCATTGGGCGGTTTTGCTGACATACGGGCTGATTTTTTGGGTCAGGCCCGTACTGTTGATACTCATGTACTTATGCCAAGCTTCGCCAATGGTGTCGCCTATCAAAGGCAAGTCTTGCAACCATGGTGGGGCAATCGCAGGAATTTGCAAACTGGTTAAGGCTTTTACCCATTCACTGATCTGGTCAATATTGTCGGCAATGGTGCCGATGGCGAGGGTAAAAGGGATGACAAAAATCAGCAGCAGCGCACCGGTCATCACTGCTACAGCAAGGCCACGCTTATTTTGCAGCTTGTTTTGTACGCCGATCAATAAGGGCCATGTGGCAACCACGATCATTGCGGCCCAAAGCAGTGCGGGAATAAAAGGTGAGATGATCCAGAGGGATCCGCCCGCCAACCCGCACAAGGCCAAGATGGCGAGCAGGGTGCGGGTCAGGTCAAAGCGGGCGGCGGGCATGGCTTAGACGCTGGCGAAATAGCCAACTGCTTCAATACCGGCAATGGCACAACGTTCGTCTTGGTCGGATTTGTCACCGCTAATGCCGACTGCGCCAATCAAATTATTGTCGGCATCGCGGATTAACACGCCGCCAGGAACCGGCATAATTTTGCCTTCGGCGACATCAATCAAGGCATTCATAAAATCAGGGCGTTGTTCCGCGACGGCTGCCAAACTGCGTGAAGACACGCCCATATTGACCGCACCCCACGCTTTTGCCGTGGCGATTTTTTGGCGGATCATGCTGGCACCGTCTTCACGTTGCAAAGCTTTAAGATGTCCGGCGTTATCCAAGACAACGACGGTAATCGGCGCCATGTTCAACTCTCTGGCAACGTGGATGGCGGTGTTGATGATATGGTTGGCTTGTTTGAGCGTTAGTACGGACATGGGCGGTTCTCAATGGTTAAGTAAAGGAAAAAGGGTAGATTGGATAGTGTCGGCAATAATGGATTGTGCCTTTGCATTCGGATGAAGGCCATCCGCTTGCATCAATTCGGGGTTAAGGGCGACTTTGTCGAGCATAAACGGCACCAATGGCACATTAAGTTCTTGGGATAATTGTGGATAAACATTGTAGAACAGCTCAATATAGCGTTTGCCGTAATTGGGCGGGATTTTCATACCCAACAACATGACTTTACCGCCAGCGGTGCGGATGCGGTCAATCATGATGGTCAGGTTACTTTTTAGCGCGACCGGTGAAAGGCCACGCAAACCATCGTTGGCACCGAGTTCTATTAAAACCCAAGCTGGTTTTTGTGCCGCCAAGATATGATCCAGGCGCGCCAAACCTCCAGCGCTGGTTTCGCCGCTAATACTGGCATTGCTAAGGCGGTAAGGGCTGTTTGAAACTTGCAGGCGGTCTTGCAACAAGGCCACCCAACCTTGGTCTACCTCCATGCCATAACCCGCGCTGATGCTGTCGCCCAAAACAACAATGGTCGATTGCCCAAAAGCACACATTGGCAATAACGAAATTATCACAACAGCTAAAAATCTCGACATTATGCGCCTTCAAGAAGATGATTTAAATAACATTATAGTAACAGAAAGTCTGGGCAAAGCGGTGCAGACTTCCGATGGCACGCTCAATATCCTATCGGCCATCAATCTCACCATAAAAGCGGGTGAAAGCCTTGCCATTATTGGCGAATCAGGCTCAGGAAAATCCACGCTCATCAGCTTATTGGCAGGATTGGATACACCCACATCCGGCAGCATCCACATACAAGGCCAATCATTGACGGCGATGAATGAAGACGGTCGGGCAGCGTTACGGAACGCCCTGATTGGTTTTGTCTTCCAATCGTTCCAATTGCTGCCGGGCTTGACGGCTTTGGAAAACGTCATGTTGCCTTTGGAATTAAGCGGCAATCCGCAGGCTAAGGCCATGGCGGCGGCGCTGTTGCAGCGCGTAGGCTTGGCGCATCGGCTAACCCACACACCCAAACAATTGTCCGGCGGCGAACAGCAACGCGTGGCTTTAGCCAGAGCATTTGTCACCCGCCCCGCAATTTTGTTTGCAGACGAACCCACCGGCAACCTCGATAGCAAAACCGGTGCGACCATTATTGATTTGCTGTTCGAACTCAACCAAGAAAATCACACCACGCTGATTTTAGTCACCCACGATGCCGGATTGGCGGCACGTTGCCAACGCACACTGCGCTTGTCAGCCGGGTGCATGGTATGAAGCGTTTTAATTTAGCCTTACGGTTATTGTGGCGGGATAGCCGCTCCGGCGAACTGGGCCTATTAATTACCGCCTTGATTATTGCCGTCACCAGCGCCAGCGCCGTTGCGTTGTTTGCCGACCGTCTGCAACAAACCATGATGACGCAATCCGCCGAGTTTTTGGCGGGCGATCTGGCGGTCAGCAGCAGTGCGTCCATCCCCAACGCTTGGCTGGCAAAAGCCGTAGAATGGCAGCTTAAACAAGCCCGCACTACCGAGTTTTCAAGCGTTTTAATGGAACACGACGAAATTCTGTTGGCGAGCGTTAAAGCCGTCACTGAAGCCTATCCGTTACGCGGGCAGCTAAAAACCACCGAAAGCGATTACGCCAACGAAACCCAAAGCGCACAAGGCCCACCTGCCGGTACGGTGTGGGTAGAAAAACGCATCTTATCAGCACTAAAACTTAACTTAGGCGACCGTTTGACGGTGGGCGAAAAAGCCTTGCAGGTTACCCGCATCCTGACTTACGAACCCGACAAACAAGGCGATTTCTTTAGTTTCTCACCGCGTGTCATGATGAATGATGCCGATTTGGCGGCAACCCAGGTGATCCAACCCGGCAGCCATGTCCATTATTTTGCCCAATTTACGGGTACAGAACAGGCTTTGCAGGCATACAGCCAATGGCTTAAGCCGCAGCTTAACCCTTCGCAACGCTTATTGGATATTCGCCAAGACCGCCCCGAAATTGGTTTGGGCATCGAGCGTGCCGAACGTTATTTAAGCCTATCGAGCATTGTCGTCATTTTATTGGCGGGTGTGGCGATTGCTATGGCGGCCCGCCGCTACAGCGAACGGCATTTCAACGCCACGGCTTTGTTGCGTTGCTTGGGCTGCCAGCAACAGGAAATCTTGTTTTTGTATGGCAGCCAATTTATCGTCTTGGGTTTGCTGGCCAGTGTTGTCGGCTGTGGTTTAGGTTGGTTGGCGCAAGCCGGTTTGTTCCATCTGTTAAAGCCGCTGTTACCGCAACACGTCGCCAATCCCAGCCCCGTAGCCTTATTGTTCGGCGCGGTGATCGGCATGGCGGTATTGTTGGGTTTTGCATTGCCGCCGTTATTGCGCTTAAAACAAGTGTCGCCGTTGCGCGTCCTGCGCCGCGAGTTGGAGCCTTTACCAAGCAGTGCATGGCTGGTCTACGGTTTGGCGATCAGCATCGTGGGTATTTTGGTTTGGCAAGCCACCCACGACTTAAAAATGACCTCAACCATTTTAGGCGTGGGATTGGTGTGTTGGTTGCTTTTGGGGGCATTGGTTTATGCGTTGCTGGGGTTGATCCAGCCGCTACTGCCCAAACTCAGCCTGAGCTGGCGGTTTGGTTTGCAAGGCTTGTCCAGAAACCGGACCGCTAGCGTTAGCCAAATTTTGGCGTTCAGCATCACCTTGGTGGCTATGTTGCTGAGCTATAACGTCCGCAACGATTTGCTCGATAACTGGCAAAAACAATTGCCGGAAAATGCGCCCAACCATTTCGCGCTCAATATTTTTCCCGACCAACAAGCCGCCTTCCAACAAGCTTTGCAGGCGGGCAATATCCGCAGCAGCCGTTTTTATCCGGTCAGCCGAGGCCGCTTGGTGGCTATCAACGCCATACCGGTGCAAAAAGTGGTCAGCAAAGACAGCCAAGGCGAAGGGGCAACCCACCGCGAACTGAGCCTAACGTGGTCGCAAACATTGCCTGAAGAAAACAGCCTGAGCCAAGGCATTTGGTGGACAAGCCCGCAAGCCGGACAGGTGTCGGTGGAACAAAAATTGGCGGAAAGCCTGAAAATCAAATTGGGCGACAAGCTGACCTTTACGCTGGGCAGCGAACAACTGGAGGCGACCGTCACCAGCATCCGCGCCCTGCAATGGGGAACGATGAAGCCAAATTTTTACATGATTTTCTCGCCTGGCACGTTGGATGCGTTCCCCAGTACTTATCTGACCAGTTTCTATCTGCCGGCAGCGGATAAAAACCAGTTGAATGGCTTGGTCAAGCAATTCCCCGCCGTGACGTTGCTGGAAGTGGATGCCTTGTTGCAACAATTTAAAACGCTGCTTAGCCAGCTGACTCAAGCTATCAATTACTTATTGTATTTTGCCTTGATGGCGGGTTTCACGGTGCTGTTTGCGGCCTTGCTGTCAACCCTCGACCAACGCATCTACGAAGGTGCGCTGATGCGGACTTTGGGCGCTAACCGCCGGTTGCTGCAAAACGCGCATCTGATCGAATACGGCGTCTTGGGCTTATTGGCGGGCGGGTTATCGGTCATCCTTTCTGAAACCTTGTTGTATGTCTTGTATACACGCGTACTCAGCTTGGACTATCACCCTGTTTACGCGCTTTGGGCCATTGTGCCATTTGGCGCTGCGGTTTTGGTGGGCATCGCCGGATTGTTGGGTTTGCGCGGTGTTTTATCAAAACCACCGTTGCAAGTGCTGCGGGAATTGTGATTTGTCAGGCGCAAGCCAGCCACCAAATTGACATCCGCCCCCAGCTGTTTTAGAGTTCAACGATTGAGTGATAATATAAAAATTATACGGGAGATAGCACATGGCAAGAGCATTGATACAGTTAGCGTTGGATTCGTTGGATTTTGACCAAACCCTCAGCCTCGCAGAAAAAACCGCACCTTATGTTGATATTTTTGAAGTAGGTACACCGTGCATCAAATTTAACGGTGTTGAAATTGTTAAGGCCTTACGCGCTAAGTTTCCGGAAAAGCTGATCTTGGTTGACCTGAAAACCATGGATGCGGGCGAATACGAAGCCACACCGTTTTACGCCGCCGGTGCCGATATTTGTACCGTATTGGGCGTTTCCGGTTTGGCGACCATCGAAGGCGTGGTTAAAGCCGCCAAAGCCCATAAAGCCGAAGCGCAAATTGACTTAATCAACGTACCCGACAAATTGGCCTGTGCGCGCGCAGCTGCCGAACTGGGCGCGAATATCATTGGTGTCCATACCGGTTTGGATGCACAAGCGGCTGGACAAACACCTTTTGCCGATTTGCAGGCCATTGCTGAGCTGGGCTTGAAAATGCGCGTATCGGTTGCCGGTGGCATCAAGCCATCGACTGTCAAACAAGTGGTCGAAGCCGGTGCCCATATTATTGTCGTCGGCGCAGCCATTTACGGCGCACCTTGCCCTGCTGAAGCAGCGAAAAAAATCCGCGACATTGCCGATGGCAAAAACACCCACCAACAAATGGTCGTCAATAAAATCACCAGCATTTTGTCAGAAACCAACGACTACTATCCCGTCATCTTGACGCGTATGCTGGATCGCGCAGGCCGCGTTTTTGTCACCGGTGCCGGCCGTTCAGGGCAAATCGCCAAATTCTTCGCCATGCGCCTCATGCACAGCGGCTATACCGTCAGTGTTGTTGGCGAAATTGTGACGCCCAGCATTAAACGCGGCGACTTGCTCATCATCATTTCCGGTTCGGGCGAAACCGAGCAATTGATCGCTTTCACCAAAAAAGCCCGCGAAGTGCGTGCCGATATTGTCTTGATTTCAACGAAAGCCAATTCAACCATTGGCGATATGGCGGACAATGTCTTGCAAATTGGCGTACCTAGCCAATACAGCAAAGTCGAAGGCATGCCGATGGGAACGGTGTTTGAATTGTCCACCTTATTGTTCTTGGAAGCGTACATTTCGCATCTGATCCACGAGAAAGGCATCCCCGAAGAAATCATGCGCGAACGCCACGCCAACTTAGAATAAGCGCGGCTCAACCCGTATTGGCAAATCCCCCGTTTGTGCCGGAAAAGCGGACACGGACGGGGGATTTTTTATGGTCTGTCATAATGAATTTAGGTGAAACATGGAAACTCAACAAAAATTGCGCTGGGGCATTTTAGGCGCGGCCCGCATTAACGAACGGCTCATGCCTGCCATTGTCGAAGCCGACAACGCCCAATTGGTTGCGGTTGGCAGTCGTCGCGTCGGAGCGGCGGCGGAAACTTTGGCGAAATATGGCGCCAACCAACAAAATGTAGCTTGCTACGACAGCCTGGAAGCGGTACTGACCGACCCCAATGTCGATGCCGTCTATGTGCCGGTTGCCAACCACGAACACGCCGAATGGGCATTGCGCGCCATCGAACACGGCAAACATGTGCTGTGCGAAAAGCCAATGGCGTTGACAGTGGCGGATATTGAACAAATAGAACAGGCCGCGCAGCAACATCAGGTCAAAGTGATGGAAGGTTTTATGTACCGTTTCCATCCGCAACACGCACGTGTTTTGGAATTGATCGGATCGGGCGTTATCGGTGAAGTGCGTTCGGTGCGGGCCAGCTATTCATTTATGATGCGTCCGGCGCGAATTTACCGTTTGGCGGAAAGTGTGGCACACGGTGGCGGCGCCATGTGGGATATTGGCTGCTATGCCATCCATTCGGCACGGCTTATTTTTCCACAACCAGCCTTGGCTGTTACCGCCATCAGTAAATACGTACCTAGCGGTGCGGATGTCGCCACCAGCGGCATCATCGATTTTGGCGACGGCAAATACGCGCATTTTGATTTTAGCTTTGAGCGGGCGCGCCGTTGCGAGTACGAAATCATCGGTACGCAAGGCGGCATCAAATGTCATGTGGTTTGGCAATTGCCAGGCGATGTGCCGGTGATTTCTTTGTGGACTGAAGCGGGCCAGCAATGCGAAGAGCGTTTGCCTGCAGCCAACCACTTCCGTTTGGAGATTGAACAATTTAGCGCGAATGTGCTGAACGATACCGCGCCGTTGCTATCGTTGGACGATGCCAAAGCCAATTGCCAAATTATTGTGGCGGCTTTGCAATCGGCAGCGGAAGGGCGGTTGGTTAAGTTAGGTTAACGGCAAGTATTGCTGCGCTTGGCTTTTGCCAGCGCAGCACAATTTATTGATTGGCTTAGGAACCACCATTTTGCCAAGCCAAATAATCACCACCGGCAATAGGCATCAAGCCACTGACATCCCAATGGTAAAGATAAACCCACGCGGTCACACTTGAGCTATCAAGCAAGACGATGTCGGTGAGGGTTCTGTAATATTCTTGCGGCTCAGGAAAGCGTTGGCTGCATTCTTCATAATCATCCAATCGTGACAGCACGCTGCTGTCGGCAAGCACATACACTTCGCCGACCACCCGCTCAGCGGGATTATCAGACAATACCGCACCCGGATAATTGTCCACTTCGTACAAACGCCCCTGCAAATAGCCATAAGACAACCAGTGCCAATCAGCACCGAACAGCTGTTGACGGCGGCTTGGGTGATGTCTGCGTAATGTGCCGTAGACAAATAGATAAGTGTTCAAAACGAAAACAAAGGTAGGGGAGGGCTTAGCTTTCTGTTTTCAGGCGTTCCCTGATGTCGATAATGGCTTCATATTCCGCCAGTTTAGGCCGGTACAAAAACATCCCCAAAGCCGACATAAAGGCAAAAATATACAAAGTATTGAAGCCATCGCCCAGCATGTACATGACAAAACCAAATACGCCAATGGTTTCAACCATGACCATCGACACCACCACGGTATAGAAATAACGCATTTTTGAAGGCCTGTCGCCCGGCATGGTTTGGTTTAGCCGCAGCTGGATATGGCGGATCAGATTGGTGATGGGCATCATGATAATGCCCATGACATAAAATAAAGTACGCGCGAAAACGCGTTGGTCTTCAGGCGCAGGTTCTTGCAAACTGGCACCCATGACATGGCTGATAACGATAAACGCCACCAAGGCCGAAGCCACTAGGGCGACGACCAGCCAATGTGGGAGTAAATCGGCCTTTAACGTGTTGGCCTTGGATGGATTGGGCATGTGTTTTCCTGCTGGTTGCTGTTTAACGGGCGATTAATCCCATTCGAAAATTTTCCAAAGGTTGACGTTGCCGTCTTGATTCATATCGCTGCGGCGGATGTCCAGCTTGCCGTCGCCATTGGTATCCAAAAAGTAATACGCGGGGCCAATATCGGGTACCACTTTCACCATATAGAGCCTGCCGCTGCGGCGGTACTCGTGGACGATTTGGTTGCCGCGTCGGACAATGGTAATGTCCGGCTCCAAATTTTCACCGCTATGGACAGGCAAGGGTGGTTGAGGCACATCAGGTACTTGCTCCAGCTTTGGCGGTGCCTCGTCGGCGAACGCAGGGCAAGCAAGCAAGCAGAGTAAAATAATACGGCGCATGGGGCAACTCCTATGGGGTAATGCGTGCTTATATTATGACAGTTTTACAGAATGAAGTTGCTTAAGGCATTCTACAAGTCTGCAATACTGTTTTGTTATGCTTTAATATTTTGTTTTTATAGGCCATTTAAACTATTCTCGTAAGGGATGGCGCTTAAAATTGACAGCCGCCAAGATTGTGTCAAATTGGTAGCCTACGCATCCTTGCCTTTGTGTGTTTTATGACTCTTAAACCTTTACTACTTTGCCTGCTGATGACTTTACTCAACACCTTACCCGAAATGGCGGAAGCCAATAGCAAAAAGTTGCCGCCGTGCCTAAAAAGCCCCAATTGCGTGTCCAGCCAAGCGCCGTTGATTGACAAGACGCATTTTATTGCCCCGTTTGAAATCAAAGGTAATCCCCAAAAAGCGTGGGAAGCCTTAAAACTGGCCATCAATGACAAGCAGCGCATGGTCATCACCCACGAAACCCATGATACCCTGCATGCCGAAGCCACCAGCTTGGTGTTCCGTTTTATTGACGACATCAACGTGGTGATGGATGCCGAAGCCGAATTGATCCACATCCGTTCGGCCTCGCGTACCGGACACAGTGATTTTGGCGTTAACCGCCGCCGCATCGAAAGCTTGCGGCAAACACTGCAAAATGCCGGTGTCATTGAATAAATTGGCGTGACTATTTACCAACGGGCGTTGTTCGTTTTCCGTCGCGATTTACGCCTAAGCGACAACAACGCCCTTAACGAAGCACTGCGCTTATCCAGGCAGGTCATGCCTTGTTTTATTTTCGATCCTCGGCAAATCCAGGCGCATCCTTACCAAAGCCAACCCGCCTTGCAGTTTATGTTGCAGTCGCTGGACGATCTTCAGCAACAATTGCAAGCCGCCGGCAGCCAACTGGCATTACGCACAGGCCAAGCCGAACAAGTCATTCGCCAATTGCATCAGCAATACGGTTTTGATGCCGTATTTACCAACCGTGATTACACTCCGTTTAGCCGCCAACGCGATTTTGCCATCGCCGAAACTTGCGAAAGTTTAGGCATCCAATTGCACTATCTTGCCGATGCTTTGCTTAACGAACCGGAGCAAGCGTTAAAAAACGGTCAAACGCCTTATAAGGTCTTCACCCCGTTTTTTAATAACGCCGCACGTTTGCCGGTGGCGAAGCCACAACCGCTGGTTGGACAACATTTTCAAAGCCTAGCCAGCGACTTTAATTTTGAAGCGCTGAAATCAGATGTCCAAAGCAAAATCATCGGCGGTCGCCGACAAGCGCTAGCTATCATCAACAATTTATCGCGTTACCGCGACTATCAAAACCAACGCGATTTTCCGGCCTTAGCCGCCACCAGTTTGCTGTCGGCGCACTTAAAATTTGGCACCTGTTCGGTCAGGGAGGTTTATCACGCCATTAGTCAGCAACTCGGACATGCGCATCCGTTAATTCGGCAATTATATTGGCGCGATTTTTTTACCCACATCGCCTACCATTTTCCGCACGTGTTTGGGCAGCCGTTCAATCCGAACTATGCCGATTTGCAATGGGATAACGATTTGGAGAAGTTTAAGCGTTGGTGCGCAGGCCAAACCGGCTTTCCTATTGTCGATGCCGGCATGCGTGAATTGAACGCGACCGGGTTTATGCACAACCGGGTCAGAATGATAACCGCGTCGTTTTTGGTGAAGGATTTACATATCAGTTGGCGTTGGGGCGAGCGGTATTTTGCCCAACATTTAGTCGATTACGACCCGTGTGTGAATAACGGCAACTGGCAGTGGGCGGCATCCACCGGCTGCGATGCCCAACCCTATTTCCGAATTTTTAACCCGTGGCTGCAACAACAAAAGTTTGATGCCGATTGCCGTTACATTTTGCAATGGCTGCCGGAATTGCAAGGGCAGGCTGTTAAAACCATCCATCACTGGTATCAATCCCATCAGCCTTGCGGCTATCCGCCGCCGATGCTGGACCATGCCATTGAAAGTGCGCTCAGCAAAGCCCGCTTTAAAACGGCAGTCGCGCAACAAAGCTAATCGGGAGTACAAAACCCATTTTGTACTCCGCCGCCAGTTAACCCATCAATTCAAAATCCTCTTTACCGACGCGGCAATCCGGACAAAACCAGTCATCAGGCACGTCCGCCCACACGGTACCGGGTTCGATTCCAGAATCAGGATCACCCAAGGCTTCGTCGTAGATATAGCCGCACACGACGCATTCGTATTTTTTGTATTCCATAAAAGTTCTCGTCTTAAGTAAAAGCGCAAATGTAACAGTTGGCGCTCAATTATCAACCCTTATTTTCTGGGGTTTTAAAAGGCAAATGCCGTGCAGCATCGGCGCGGTAATCCTGTATGGCGATTTTTTCCCGCGCCAAAAAGTCAGCGATGGGTTTGGCAAAACGGGCTTCTTTTAACCAATGTGCAGAATAGGTGGTGACAGGTTCAAAACCTCGGGCAATTTTATGTTCGCCTTGCGCGCCCGAATCAAAACGCTGCAAACCGTTGGCTAGGCAATAATCCAAACCTTGGTAATAGCAAGCTTCAAAATGCAGAAAATTATATTCCTCGTAACAGCCCCAATAGCGCCCATAAAACGTATCACCGCCGATAAAGCTTAAGGCCGCACCGACATAACGTTGGTCTTTTATCGCCAACACCAAACGCATTTGCTCGCCCATGCGGGCGGCGCAGCGTAAGAAAAAATCCAAATTCAAATACGGTTGCGACGATTTTTTTAGGTAAGTCAGTGCATAAAATTGGTAAAAAACCTGCCATTGCACATCGCTGGCTTCATCACCGGTCAGCATTAAAAATTCAATGCCTTGCTCGGTGACCTTGCGGCGTTCGCGTTTAATCATCTTACGTTTGCTGGCGGTCATGGCATCGAGAAAATCTGAAAAATCCCGATAACCGCGATTAAACCATTGGAATTGCACACCTTCGCGGATGTTTAAGCCTAAGTTTTGGCATTGTGCCAATTGATCTGGCAACGGAAACAAACCATGCCAAGAAGAAATGCCGTCAATTTCAGCTTGGGCGCGGATAAAATCAAACACAGCACGGTTGATTTTGGCTGCATCGACACCCGCCAGACACGCCAGACGCGGCCCTTGGCAGGGCGTAAACGGAATCGCCGTCAGCCATTTGGGGTAATAAGCCACAGCGTTTTGGTGGTAAAAATTCGCCCAGGCGTGATCGAAGACATATTCACCAGAAGAATGGCTTTTGCGGTACATTGGCATCACCGCAACCAAGGTTTCACCCTCCCAAACGGTGATATGCTGTGGCAACCAACCGGTTTTTCCACCCACACAACCCGATTGTTCCAAGGCCGACAGAAATTCGTGGCGTAAAAAAGGGTAGCCGCTGCCTGCTAAGGTGTTCCAAGCTACGCTATCCATTTCGTGCAGGCAGGCCAGTGGTTTTATTTGCATGTTTAGTTGCTTCGGAAGAGTACGAGGCAGATTGCCGTCAGACAATTTTAACGCATATAACTTACCGCGTACCCAACAATAAAAGAAGGATAATGGCAGCCGAAGATCAACTACACACCCTGCGAAAAGGGCAAGCTAAACATAAAAGTGGCTCCTTGTTGCGGTTTGCTGAGGACTTCGATGGTACTGCCGTGTCTTGTTCACCTGCTTTAAACGCTAATGGCACAAATGTTTTCTGTTGTTTATAGCTAACGTATAACTATTAGTCTTCCCAAATATCAGATACTTCTTGTGTACCGAGTACATCGGCTGCCATCGTGTTTTCTGCTCCTATCAGTTCAACGGTCATTATGCATTCTAAATGGACATAAAAAAGTTGTGTTACCTTTTCGGCGCGCCAGATAATGCCCTGTCCAATTGGCTGTGTATAGGTAAGAATAGCCAGTGCTGACAGATCACTATCATCACGTGTTTTCTCGTTGGAGAAACTTATGCAACGCCATGAAATATTTGAACTTGTTTTAATCGTATTATCGGTTTTATGCGTTTATCCATTCGGCGATGTGTTGCCGATGCAATTGGAGTTGGGGCGGTTGCTGCTGTACTTGTCCGCTATATTGCTGTTGCAAGGTTTGCTCAGGGATTGTTACTTGCTGACAATCCGGCGCAAGCAATCGGCTGGCAATATAAGACAGGCGATGCGCTGTTTGTGTGCCGAATCAACATTGGGTTGGATAGGGATCATTATCGGTGCGGCGTTAATGGGATTTGATTTAGCAATGCTGTTAGTATTGTCTGTGCATTGGTGGGCGGTGATGGTTTTTACGGTGTTGGCAATTGGTTTTGCCGGTAAGAATTTTGTTTTTGCTTGGCGGCCTTTGCGGATTATTTATGATCCCGACCATATCAATATCGTGGTCAAGTGGCGGTAATAAAGATAAGTTTGCCATGGAAAACATTAAGCGTTTCATTGATACAGGCAAGCGGCTTGCCAGCGCTACAGCAGGTGTTGCCCATGCCACTTGCTTCTTGGAGGTTTACAAAATAAGCGCGCAAACGCAAAATGCCCAAAACATCACCCAGCTGTTACTTTTAATAGCCGTCTTTACTAAAGCTTTGCCCATCTATCCGCCAGCACAGACTCATGATGAACCGGGAACAAATCCTTGCCTTAGCCTCTGATGCTGCCTCCGTTGCCGCCGCCAAACCCTTGGAAAATGCCAAAACCTGGCCGACGCTCGGTTTTAGCGCACGGGCGGTGTGGGGCGAATGCAAAGGCAGCGGCTCCAAACCTTACCAAACCCGTATCGATCTGGGTGGCAACGCTTTCAAATGTTCTTGCCCTAGCCGTAAGTTCCCATGCAAACACGGTTTGGCCTTGTATTTGTTGTATGCCGAAAACACCGCCAGTTTTAGCCAAAGCGACACCGAACCGGCTTGGGTATCGGAGTGGCTAGACAACCGCGAAAGCAAAGCCGAATCCAAAAAAGCGGCACCTAAAGATAAGCCTGTCGATGCCAAAGCCCAAGCCAAACGCCAGCAACAACGCGATGCGGACATGTCCCAAGGCATCGCCGAATTGGCGTTATGGTTGGAAGATAGTATCCGCATTGGTTTTGCCGAACTGCCCGCCAAACCCTTGCGTTATTGGGATACCTTGGCGGCACGGATGGTAGACGCGAAATTGCCGGGGTTGGCGGTGCGGATCAAAAAACTCAGCGGCTTGCTGTTGCAAAAAGGCGATCACTTAAGCGCGTTTGCCGAAGAAATCGCCCGTTTGCATTTATTGGTACAAGCTTACCCACAACGCGGGCAATTGCCTGTTGATGTTCAAGCCGATCTACAACAATTATTGGGCGTGGTGTTGCGTGAAGACGAGGTGTTGAAAACCGAACCCGTCACCGATACTTGGATCGTGCTGGCGTGCCGCGACAGCGAAGACAATGCCTTGATTACGCGCGAAACTTGGTTATTAGGCCAAACCAGCGGGCGCTTCGCCAAATTGTTGCAGTTTGCCCATACCAGCCAGCGGCACAGCTTAACGGCTTGGCTAATCAGTAACCGCATCCACGGTGCCGTGCATTTTTATCCCTCCGCCAGCCCACTGCGCGCCGTACTGGGCGAATGCCAAACCGATACGGGCGGCGACGTGCCTGTGCCTAGCCATTACCCGTTATGGCAGGATTACCCGCAGTGGAAAATCCGCAATCCGTGGCTGGAACGCTATCCGGTGCTGATACCCGCCGCCACACCTTGCTATCAAAACAGCCGCTTGTTTTTGCGTTTTGACAATGGCAACGCGATAGCCGTCGATACTCGGCAAATGCCGCCGTGGACGCTATTGGCCTTAAGCGGCGGCCTGCCGGTGCTGGTGTTTGGCGAATGGGACGGCAACAGTTTGCAAGCCTTGGGCGTTTGGCATCCACACGGTTATAGCTTATTGGCAAGGACAGGTAATTGATGAACATCTGGCAAAATTTGCTCAAACACGCGATTGTCGGCAGCCAACATGGCACGCCGTTGCCGCCATTAACGCCTACCGCCTTGGCGCAACGCCAAACGCATTGGAAAAACCTCAGCCAAGAGCGGCAACTGCTCAACGCCCTAGCTTTAGTGTCCGCTTACCGTGCGGTCGGGCAATCGGCGGTCAGCACCATCGCCGAACCGCCGCCTGTCTGCCCCGCCGAAAACCAAACCTTTATTCCCGCCCCCTTAAAATCGCGTCTGCAACGCTATTTGCAGGAACAAAACCACGGCCTGATTCAAGAAGCCTTGGCCTTATTCGCTAGTAAACCTTACATTCTTACGCCGGACATCTTGGCAGATTTTTTGGCTTGGTGCGCCAACAACCGCGTCGATGCCACGCAAGTCCGGGCGGTCATCGGTCAACGCGGTTTCTGGTTATGCGCCCAAAATCCCGATTGGGAACGTCTGCTAGGTCTGGCGGCTGAGGATTACACGGCGTGGCAAGTGGCGCACGGCCCGGCGCGCTTATCGTTGTTCGGGCAAGCCTTACAAGCTGATTTTGCCCAAACCCTGGCGCAACTGCCTACGGTTTGGCCTAGCGAAAATGCCAAAGACCGCTTGGCTTTGCTGGAGGTGTTAGCAGACTATCTTAATCCTGAAGTTTTGCCGTTTTTACAAAGCCTGCACAGCGACCGCAGCCTGCCCGTGCGCGAAAAAGCCACGCAATGCCTGGCTAAATTGCATGACCCGGACACCACGGCCTTGTTGCAAGACACGCTGACCGCCATCATCAGCGTCCACAAACCGTTATTGGGCAACGCGCAGTTGCACATCCAATTACCGGAAACCTTAAGCGATGTTTGGAAACAACGCGGCATTCAGGAAAAATTGGAATACCTGCCCGGCAGCAACGAAAAAATTGGCACAAAAGCCGCTTGGTTGTACCAATGGCTGAGCCTGTGCGATCCACAGCCAATAGCGCAGAGTTTGGGTTTAAGCATTGGGCAATTAGTCGCCGCCGCCAGCCATAGCGATTTTGCCAACGTCTTGCTGATGGGCTTGGATACAGGGGCGGCTTTGCACAGTTGCACCGAATGGTTGCCGCCCCGTTTTGCCAGTCTTAACAGCAAACAACGTAGCGGCTGGCTGAACCGCTACAGTAGGACGATTCCCTTGGCAGACTTGCAGACGCTGGTCATTAGCCATCTTGCAGAACTGAAAGGACGCGAAGCCGCCATTTTTATGTTGGGCATCGTCCACCACGAACAAAGCTTATCCAGCACAATGGCTTTGGCATTAATCAAGGCTATGCTCGCCGCCACCCAAGAAGACAACGGGCGTTATCTATTCGACCGTAACGCCTTGGCGCAACTGGCCTTTAAATTGCCGTTGGCGGATTACGCGCTGATTAATCAACGGCTACAACAAAGCGACACCCCGTATTTTTCGGAATTAATAACCAACTTTTCCCAACGTCACGCACTGCATCAGGAGTTTGCCCATGACTGAAGTCATTCGCCGCCACGCCGAACACCAATACGCCGAAGAACTGGCGGCCCTTAAAGCCCAAGACACCCGGCAAAAGCCCGCCAACTGGGTCTTGTCGCCGTGGGCGGTGGTGCAATATTTAATGGGGTGCACCTTGGATAATGGCTTTGTCGTTTCACCCAAATACATCGGCGAGCAACGCCTGATGGAAATCGCCGTCGCCACGCTTACCACCGACCGCGCCTTGCTGTTGTACGGCGTACCGGGTACAGCCAAATCTTGGGTGTCGGAACATTTGGCGGCGGCGGTCAGCGGCGATTCCACTTTGGTCATCCAAGGCACGGCTGGCGTGAGCGAAGAAGCCATCCGTTACGGCTGGAACTACGCGCAACTGTTGGCAAAAGGCCCCAGCATGGACGCGCTGGTGGTCAGCCCGATGCTGCACGCCATGCAAAACGGCAAAATCGCCCGTATTGAAGAACTCACCCGCATCCCGTCCGATGTGCAGGACACCTTGATTACCGTCTTGTCCGAAAAGCATTTGCCCATCCCGGAACTGAACACCGAAATTGCCGCCCGCCAAGGCTTTAATGTCATCGCCACCGCCAATAACCGCGACAAAGGTGTCAACGAATTGTCCAGTGCTTTGCAACGCCGTTTCAACACCGTCATTTTGCCGACACCTGCAAGCTTAGAAAAAGAAGTGGAAATCGTCGAGCAACGGGTGCGCGATTTGGGCAGATCATTGTACTTGCCGCTGGAAAAATCGGCCTTGAAAGAAATCCAGCGCGTGGTGACAATTTTCCGCGAACTACGCATGGGTATGACACTGGATAACAAAGAAAAACTGAAAATACCTTCCGGCAGCTTAAGCACCGCCGAAGCTATTTCCGTCATGAACAGCGGGATTAGCCTATCGGTACATTTTGGTGATGGCGAGTTGAGCGCGGCGGATTTGGCCTCCAGCCTGATTGGCGCAGTCATCAAAGACCCCGTGCAAGACCCCATCGTCTGGCGGGAATATTTAGAAACCGTCGTTAAAGAACGCGCCGATTGGCGGGATTTGTACCGCGCTTGCCGTGAACTTAGCTAATCTCAACAGCTCGTTCCCAAGCTGGGGCTTACCCGCAGGGCATAAATGGGAATGCAGGACGGGAAGCTCCAGCTTCCTGTTTTTAGACTAGGGTCTCTCATGACCCAGAACAGCAATTCTAATAAACTATGCTGATCGACAACATTTTTTACCTAGGCATCCGCCACCACGGCCCAGGCTCCGCGCACAGCGTATTGCGGGCATTAAACCATTTCGCGCCCGATAAAATCTTGCTGGAAGGCCCGCCGGAAGCCACGCCGTTACTGGCGCATCTGCAAAACCCAGACTTGCAACCGCCGGTCGCGCAATTGTTTTATGCCAGCGACAACCCCGCAGAAGCGGTGTTTTATCCGTTCACGCGCTTTTCGCCGGAATGGCAAACCTTGCAATATGCCGTAGCCGCAGGCATTCCGCTGGAATTTTTCGATTTGCCGCAAGCGCATTCGTTGGCCTTAAAACGCGCCGAAGCGGCGGCAACGCCAAACGATGACGAGTCCATCGACAGCCTGCAACTGCCCGCAGACCCACTGGATTTGCTCGCCCACACCGCAGGTTTCGATGACGGCGAACAATGGTGGGAACAAATGGTCGAGCAGCATCCGCACGAAGGCGAAGTATTTGCCGCCATTGCCGAAGCTATGTACGCTGTGCGTTCGGCAGTTGCCAGCGAACGCCCCATTAGCCAACGCGAGCAATACCGCGAAGCTTGGATGCGCCAAACCATCCGCAAAGCGCGTAAAGACGGTTTTGCAAAAATCGCCGTGGTGTGCGGGGCTTGGCATGTTCCGGCGTTGCTGGAAAACATCGCCGCCAAAACCGACGCCGCGTTATTAAAAGGCTTGCCCAAAACCAAAATTTCCGCGACCTGGATACCGTGGACTTACAGTCGCATCAGCTACCACAGCGGCTACGGCGCGGGCGTGAATTCGCCCGGCTGGTACGATTTCCTTTGGGAACACGGTCAACAAGACCCGCCTGTTTACAGCGTCAGCGGCGGTTGGATCACCCGCGCCGCCCGATTGTTACGCGAACAAGGCGTGGACATTTCCCCCGCCAGCGTCATTGATGCAGTGCGCTTGGCGGACAATCTGGCGATTTTGCGCGGACGGCATCCGCCTAATCCCAGCGATATGCAGGAAGCCATGCAAACCTTGTTCGGCATGGGCGATGCCACCGCACTGCATCTTTTGGACGCGCAGCTTTGGGTCGGCGAACGCTTGGGGCAAGTGCCGGATGAGCTGCCACAAACGCCCTTGCAACAAGATTTCAACCAACAGCTAAAAAGCGTACGACTGGCGAAAGAAGCTGTCGAAAAAACCATCGAATTGGATTTGCGCACCGATGCCGGACGCAACCGTTCGGTGTTGCTGTATCGCCTGCAAATCCTTGGCTTGCCGTGGGGGCGCAACGTTGGCAGCCGCAGCAAAGGCACGTTTAAAGAAAACTGGCAAATCCAATGGCAACCGGAATTTGAACTGGCGTTGATAGAAAAAAATGTTTGGGGAACCACCCTCGCCAGCGCCGCCGAAGCCTTTGCCATCGCCGACTTGCAAAAGGCCGACACCTTGACCGTCATTTTACAAGGCTTGCAACGCTTGTTGCTGGCAGACTTGCCCAACGCTGTCCGCCTTGCTTTGGACATCCTCCACAACCGTGCAGCCACCACCCAACAGATTGACGAACTGCTCGCCGCCTTGCCGGGCTTGGTGCAAATCGTCCGTTACGGCGATGTGCGCGGCACGGACAACGCCGCCTTGCAGCATCTGGTGGAAAGCTTGGCGGTACGCATCAACATTGGCCTGAACAACCACTGCCGCCAAGTCGATGCCGACAATGCCCGCCACCTTGTTACCGCGCTGGCAAGCGTCAACAACGCCTTGCAAGTGTTGGACAACGCCGATTTGCTGGACGCATGGCGGCAAATGTTGCTGCGGCTGGCGGACAGCGACGGCATCCACGCCGTCATTGCAGGCAAAGCTTACCGCCTATTGGCAAACGCCCACGTCATCAGCACTGAAACTGTCGCCAGCGCATTAAGCCTAGCCTTATCCCGCGCCCAAGACCCCGCCCTAGCCGCCGACTGGTTGGAAGGTTTGCTGGCAGGTGCTGGCCTGGCTTTGCTGCATGACGAAACCTTACTGGCTGTGCTGGACGCTTATGTCTGCGGCCTAAGCCCAGAACGATTCGACTCCATCACACCCTTGCTAAGACGCACCTTTTCAACTTTTGCCTTAGGCGAACGGCGCGGTTTGTTGGACAAAATCCGCCATAGCAATCTAGTGGCTGATACACCGCCAGGGAATGACGCTTTTGACCACGAACTGGCAGCTTTGGCCTTGCCGTTATTGGATGTGATTTTGGGGGGTGGGGTGGAGGGTGTTGTCAGTGGTAACTGAGTTTTCTGTTGGTTTTACTGATTAGTGGGTTCTCAAGCTCCAGCTTCGAGAATTATGGAAGCTAGAGCTTCCAAAACCGCATTCCCAAGCGTAAGCTTAGAAACCAAACAAAAATAATCCCATCAGGTAATTAAAATGGACAACACACAACTTTGGTTTATCGGCGGCTTTATCGTAATAGTTGTAGGGCTATTAATCAGCGGTAAATTCAGTGCCATTTTCACTAAAGACAAGCTCAAAATAACAGCGAGCCAACGTGAAAATAAAGACCAAACCGCGATTAAGAACATCAAAAAAAGCAATATTGACGTAGCAAGCCCTAAAGGACGCAATATTACTATTGAAGAAATCGACGACTCCAAAATTAAAATCAAAAGGTGACAGTATGAATACCGCAGAAATTCAATATGTAGCCAATGAACAAGGCAAGCCAACGGCGGTGATTGTGCCGATTGAATTATGGCAACAAATAACCGCCGAGCAAGAAACCGCTTATTTACTGAAAAGCGCAACCATGAAACAGCGTTTATTGGCTGCCAAGGAACGTAAAGAAGGTATTGAATTTGGAGCGGCTTGTGAAAAGCTTGGAATTTGACCCAACAGGTTTCGAAGATTTGTCGTGGTGGGTAGAACAAGACCGCAAAAAAGCCTTGAAAATTTTAAAATTAATCAAAGAAATTCAACGCACGCCGTTTACCGGAACAGGGCAACCAGAAGCATTAAAACATGAATTGTCCGGTTGTTGGTCAAGGCGTATAGACCAGGAACATCGTTTAGTTTATGAAGTTCTGGACGATAAAATCAGAATTTTGGCGTGCCGTTATCATTATTGAATGGCAAAAAATACAACAAACCGAATAATCAGGATTGCCATGTTTAAAAAACTGCTCCCAAGCAAGACAATTATTGACAATTCGACTAACGTTAAAAATATTAAAAATTCAACGATTACTATTTCACTGGGCGAATCTCAAGAAGAAATCATCCCTCCTAATTTATACCACCTCTCCGAACCCACTACTGCTTTAATCGGACGGCAAGCAGAATTAAAACAACTCACTGAACGATTTACCGACGGCAAAACTCGTTTAGCGATTATTGTCGCGGCGGGCGGCATTGGTAAATCCGCTTTAACCTATGAATGGTTAAGAGAAATTGGTAAACCAGAACACAATTACCACGGCAAAACCCGCATATTTGGCTGGTCGTTTTATTCGCAAGGTTCGCATAACACCTTTACCAACTCGCAGCCGTTTTTCAGTGCGGTATTGCCGTTTCTAGGCATAACTGAGATTCCTAAAGATGAGATTGAAAAAGCGCGGCTGTTAGCGCGGGAATGTCAAAAACAACCCTGTTTGTTGATACTCGATGGTTTAGAACCGTTGCAATATGCCGAAAATCTGCCCAGCATGAATGGCGAATTGCAGGACAGCGCGTTAAAGGAATTTATTCTGCAATTCCGGCGGGCTGCAGGGCAAAGTTTTGTGTTGTTGTCATCGCGTCAGCCGTTGGTGGAATTGAAAAAGTGGCAGGCCGAACATTTTTTGAATTTGCCGTTAGCGACCTTGCCGCATAGTGATGGCGCGACACTGTTAGCGAAATTAGGCGTTCAGGGGAATGACACCGAGCGGCAGGCGATTAGCCAGGATTTGAACGGTCATGCTTTGAGTTTGGTGTTAATGGGGCATTTGTTAAGAGAATATCATGAGGGCGATCCGCGTTATGCTAACGAGCTGAACCGCTTCCCCCTTTATCAAAGGGGGACTGAGGGGGATTTTATAAACACTGATGCGGAAAAAGACAGCCGTCATGCGCTACGTGTGTTGGATTATTACGATAGCTTGCAGGATGCCGTCTCTCGGTGTTTTTTGCAGTTGTTGGGTTTGTTTGACCGTCCGATGCAACCGGATGAAAAAAGGGAATTGATTGCCAAAGCTGAACTCGCAGCGCCGTTACGCGCCTTGAGCGATGCCGAATGGAAAAAGCTGGAACAGCGATTGGAAAACAATGGTTTGTTATTGGGTAAAAAAGGCAGTTTTGGACGTTTGGAATGGGATACTCATCCGATTATTCGTAGTTACTTTGGTGAGAAATTTAAAGAAAATTATCCCGAAGAATTTAAACAAGCGCATTCGGTTTTGTTTGATTATTATCAAAAACTGCCTGAAAAAGAATTTCCTGATACGTTAGAAGAAATGTTGCCGCTTTATCGAGCGGTGGTTCATGGGTGTTTGGCTGGCGAATATCAGCAAGCAATTAGTGAAAATTATTTTAGACGCATTAATAGAGAATATTATTACAGTCAAAATTATTTAGGTGCGTACAGTAACGATTTGAGTATATTGAAAATAGCTATTTCAGAAATACAAAAAGAGGAAATATTAAATATTCCAGAATCCGCTTTGACTAATATTTTAGCAGTAATATCATCATGCCTAATGTCATTAGGTCGCTTGCGCGATTCCATAAAATATACAAAAGAAATTATTAAACGATATTCAAACTTCAATGATGACACAACGTTGCATTGCATAGCTATTTCCTATCAAAACCTTGTTGATATGTACTTCGCATTAGGAAAATTAAATTTAGCTGAAGAAGCTGCAAGACGATCAATTGAATACTCTAAATCATCTAAAAATTATGATTGTGAAATTATTGGGTGTAATTATTTGGCAACTACTTATTATTTTTATGGAAAGTTAAAAGAATCTGAAATAATGTTTAAGGAGGCGATAGCTAATAGTTTTAGCACACAAAGACAAGATATTTCAGAATATACTCAAATTATAAGTGATAGATTTTTTTGTTTGCAAATAGAACGATCTAAAAATAAAAGTGAACGTGAAAAAATATTGGTGAATCGTTTAAATAATGCTTGTCAAAAAAAATATGACGATGGCTTATATCCAAAAGCAAATGAGTGCCTTACATTGGCTTTATGTTGTGTTGCAAGCGAAAATAAAGATGCTGAATTATTTTTTAATAGAGCAATTGCAGAAGTGCAAAAATCGAATGCTATAATTTTTAATTCAGAGTTTTATTTATCCCACGCCGACTTCTACCTCACCCAAAACCAACTAGAAAAAGCCGCCGCCGATTTAAACAGCGCATACGAAATCATCGAACGCTGCGATATGAAACTCTACCAAGTCGATTATTGTTTAATCTACGGACGTTATAGCCTTGCCATCCAAGATGTTGACACCGCTATAAACCACTACGAGGAAGCCCAAATCTTAATCCAAGAAACCAGCTACCACCTACGCGATGCCGAATTGGATTTACTCGCCGCCCGAATCTGTCGGAGTACAAAACAGGTTTTGTACTCCAAAAACGCTAATGATTATTTACAAAAAGCCAAAAAACGCATCGAAGAAATCGGCCAATGGGGTTTATGGCGGGTGATTGAGCGCGATTTTCCTGACTTTGCGGCAAGCCATCGACCCACATTTTAGGATCATAAACCATGACTGAACTCAACGAAGCACAACTGACCCGCCAAAGACGTTGGCGTTTATTGCTGGGCGGCGATAACCAAATGGGCTTAAGCAAAGAAGACATCCAATTGGATAACTTGCTGAGCCAGCTTTACCCGAATGGTGAAACGGCGGAACGGTCGGCGGGATTGGGCAGTTCCGCGCCGAAAGTCAGCCGTTGGTTGGGTGACATCCGCGAGCGTTTTCCGGCCAATGTCGTCAAGGTGTTGCAGAAAGATGCGTTTGAACGCCTGAATCTGACGGCGATGTTGTTGCAGCCGGAAATGCTTGAGGGCATCGAGCCGGACATCCATTTGGTCGCCACCGTGATTAGCCTCAAGCATTTGGTGCCAGCCCAATCCAAGGACACGGCGCGGCGTTTAGTGCAAAAACTGGTGGACGAATTACTGGCACGGCTGCGCAGTAAAACCGAGCAAGCCTTGCGCGGTAGCCTGAACCGCGCCGCCCGCAAACAGCGGCCTTTGGCGGGCGACATCGACTGGGGGCGCACCATCCGCGCCAATCTCAAGCATTATCAGCCAGAATATAACAGCATCATCCCCGAACGCTTGATTGGTTTTGGGCGCAAAAAACCGCAGCATTTGAAAGAAGTGTTTTTGTGCGTGGACCAGTCCGGTTCAATGGCGACCAGCGTGATTTATGCGAGCATTTTTGCCGCCGTGATGGCATCGATTCCGGCCTTAAAAACCCAGTTGGTGGTGTTTGACACCGCCGTGGTGGATTTGACCGAACAACTCGCCGACCCCGTGGATGTATTGTTTGGCGTGCAATTGGGCGGCGGCACCGACATCAACCGCGCCGTGGGCTATTGCCAGCAACAAATCAGCAAGCCGCGTGACACGACTTTTATCTTGATTACCGATTTGTACGAAGGCGGCGACGGCAATAGCTTGGTGGCCCGTATTGCCGAACTGAAAAACAGCGGCGCGACCGTCATCACGTTGTTGGCATTAAATGATGACGGCGCGCCGAGTTACGACCAACGAATGGCGCAGCACTTCGCTAATCTGGACGTACCGACGTTTGCCTGCACGCCTGACAAATTCCCCGATTTGATGGCGACCGCGCTAAACGGCGGCGACATCGGGCAATGGGCGGCGAAGGAAGATGTGGTGATGCAGGGCAGGGGGCAAGCGGCTTAAATCCGCTGGCAATCTTGGATTTTGGACTGCCAAAGCAGTTGTCTAATTACACGCCCTGTGGGTTGAATGATTCGTTATCCCAAATCACGCCTTGAGTAACACGCTGTGTTGGTAAAGGGCGATCAGCAAGCGCAGCGTTTTATAGGCAAACAGTTGATGCCGGTGTAACGCTTGCCCAGTGCAACAGTATGGACAGATGGATCACCGTCATAACTTGTGTAATCTGATTTTACAGGTTACTATTTTATTGAATTCATTCACTTAAATAGAGTAAGCCTATGCACAGCACCGCGCCCACCGCCTTTTTTATAGCGGGTCATTTGGCCTTGGATTTTATCAACACCGAAATGGGGTCTGGCGACAGCCGTGTGGAATACCTTGGCGATGACGCGCAAGTGTTGGCTTGGCTAGAGCAGGCAGGTGTTAGTGTTGCCGAGGCTGATCGGCTCGATAACGACGCTTCGGGTAGCTTGCACACTGCCGCATTGGCATTGCGTGACACCGCCAAAAATCTGTTGGCGGCACGGAAAAACGCTGGCTACGAAAACCCAGCAATGCTGAATAGTTTTCTGGCACGCAGCCATTGTTATCAGCAATTGCGCTGGGAAAATGGGCAATCGCCTGCTTGTTTGCATCACCACCGGATCAGCGCATGGGCTGATTTATTAGTACCTGTCGCTGAAGCCATTGCTGAGTTGGTGGTTAGCGGCGATTTCAACTTGGTCAAACAATGCGAAAACCCTGTTTGTACCTTGTGGTTTTATGACCGAACCAAATCCCATCAACGCCGCTGGTGCGATATGGCTTTGTGCGGCAATCGCATGAAGGTTGCCGCATTTCGCGCGAAATCTAAAAACAAATAATCTTTACAACGTAAATCCGTTCGACCAGCTCTGGTCGAACGGATTTACGTTTACCTACAAAAACAGCATTTTCTTTTTACCCTCGCTTTCTTTTGGCTGTTGTTTGGCTAGCCGCCCAAACAGCTTGGCATCGTTTTTAAAAAATCAGGGTAGGGCATGGCTTTATCCTTAAGCCATCAAATCCCCGTATTTTCCTCTTTGCAAACGATAGTTTGTCTAGGTAATTTCTTTATTTTCTTGTTTATTTTCAATTGGCTAACTAAGTGGTCATTCCTTTTTAGCCGTAAACATAGCTTGGGGTTGTGGGAAGTTTTCCTGCGCCATTCATTAATTAATCTCCAGTGTAACCTATAAAAATACATTTGAAAGGTTACTAAATACTTGTCACTATTAATACGCAATTTTAATGGTTACAAAGGTCGTGTTATGAATAAAACAAAAATCCTCTCATCTGCGGCTGTTGCCCTTGCGGCATCGGCGGCAATATTTTTTCAACCGTTTTCAATGGCCTCTGCTACGGCGGCAAAAGTGAAAACAGCACATCATCAGGCCGCAAAAATGAACAAAACTTACTATCGCTATGCCACTGTCAAAGGTCTTAAGGTTTTCTACCGCGAAGCGGGTGACCGCAAAAATCCGACTATCGTGTTGTTGCATGGCTTTCCGACTTCCTCGCACATGTACCGCGAGCTGATTCCTGCGTTAGCCGACAAGTTTCATTTGATAGCTCCGGACTATATCGGTTTTGGGCAATCAGATGCGCCAGCCAACACCGATTTCAAATACACATTTGCGGCATTGACCGAACATGTCGATGGCTTGCTGGAACAGCTGAACCTGCCATCGTACATTTTGTACATGCAAGATTACGGCGGCCCGGTGGGTTTCCGTTTGTTTACTGACCACCCTGAAAAGGTCAAAGGTTTTGTGGTGCAAAACACCAATGCTTATATGGAAGGGGTAGGGGAGGCGCCTAAAAAAGTCTTCCTGCCGTTGTGGGAAAAACGTGATGCGGCTTCCGAAGCCGCTGCCCGCAGCTTTTTAACGGCAGACACCACTCAATTCCAATACACCTTTGGCGCGAAAAATCCTGAAGCCATCAGTCCCGATAACTGGACAATCGACCAAGCCTTGCTTGACCGCAAAGGCACCGATGCTTACCAAATCGACTTGCTTGAAGATTACAAAACCAACGTCGCGGCGTATGACGCGTGGCATGTGTTGTTTAAGAAACATCAACCCAAAACGCTGATTGTCTGGGGCAAGAATGATCCGTTCTTTATTCCGGCAGGTGCGGAAGCCTTTAAAAAAGACATGCCGGCGGCAAAAATTGTTTGGTACGAAACCGGACATTTCGCCCTGGAAGAACACGCGGCGGATATTGCCAGCGAAATTAAAGCGGCTTTTTCGGGTAAATAGCGGTATTGACGGGCGTTCAAGCTTTGCGCTGAACGCCCACATTAAATGCTTAGGAAAGGAAAATGTTGATGAACCATAAACGCAGTGCCAGCCTGGGCATCGGCAAAGCAGCGGCAATCATCCGATCATAAACGTTGTTTAAAATAATGGCGTTACCACGAAGTTTTGATTTTGCACTGTGCGGCTAGGGGGCAAAGTTACGGACTAAAACACCTACCAATCAAATTCCAGAAACCTGTCTTCCAGTAACCAAGTGGGTCTGCGGTTTTAGTAGGCCAAATATTCCCACGCGCAAGGCAAGTCGTTTGAGGGAAAATCTAATGCCTGCATAGTTTTACTTCAAACTATTCATTGCATCAACAAGTTGTAGATTGAGCTGTTGGTCTTTAAGAACGCCCAGTTCAACATCAAAGTTTTCATAAAAACTTGGCACAGCAAGACTGGCTTTAACGTGACCAGCAAAATAAGGGGCGGAATTGACTGCTGCAGCTAGGACGGTAGCCGCACCTCTTGGGCCAGGTGACGTCGCTAGTAAAACCAGTGGTTTATCCTGAAAGACTTTGGGATTGATACGTGAACACCAATCAAACAAGTTTTTGTAAGCCGCACTGTAAGAGCCATTGTGTTCGGCAAAAGAAATGATGACCGCGTCACTAGCGGCAATTTTTGCCATAAACGCTTGCGCCAATTGGGGATGACCAAGCTCTTGTTCTTTGTCAACACTGTATAAAGGCAGTTCATAGTCGTTTAAATCTAGGACTTCAACGTCTGCTCCTTCCATTAAGCTAGCCGCATAAGTGACCAATTGCTTATTGATTGATTTTTTACTACTGCTTGCTGCAAATGCTAATAATTTCATGTTTTCTCTCAAGGTGGCCTAAGTGCCTAGTATTAAATGAATTGCCAGATAGCTGCGTTAACAGGCTGCTTACCCGTTAGGTAGGGCAGGTTGTTTTAAACTGTTAACCGCAACCTTCAACCACTATATCTTATTAGAACGTTGTTAATGATTGCCATCAAAAATTTCGCCGAAAAAGTTTAGCATCCGTACATGTCAGCGACAAAAGCCGAATAGCCAAATTGTGCAAGGCGGTCTGCCCGCAGTTTGATGGGGTCGGTAGCGCCTAACCAAGCGGGAACAATATGATGGCCTGCAGGTGATTACGGGCGATTGCGGCGCGGATGCCGAAAACGTCTGCGCCGTCCTTTATGGCCTCAACGCCCATTTTCAGGCCGCCGTCGCCCGTTTTGACGCACTTCGGTCTGCCATCCCATGTCGCGCGGAATGTACGGCAAAGCGCATCCATACCCCACACAACGTATAAACCGCACATAATAAGCCGCTCACAGTACGCCAGAGTTTAACTGGTCTGTCACTCGGACGTGCGCTTTATGGAAGCACTAGGATGTGTGTTGTCAGACCCCACACAACAGCGAAAGACCGCTTTTTATTCTTTCAGCCCACCGGACACCTGTCTCCTAGAATTCGCATAATGTATATTATGTAAAATAGAAAAGAATTTAGCGAAGGTGTGAAACAGTTAACTGAAATTGATGCGAAATTAAAGTCTAATCATCAAACCGCGATAGCGGTTTTTTTATGTCCGTTTTTTGAGAGGCTTTGATGAAAAATAATGCGGTTGTGTTGTTGGTTGGTTTGTTGGTGTTGTCGGTCGAGGGAAATTGTGACGACAGAACCAGCAGGCTTGTTGAGAAAGCGATCAGGGAAACGATTGTGGGCAAGGTATTAAAAAACAAGGCGGACGTGGATATTGTGGATGCATCAAAACGGTTGAACCGGTGGGTTGAAAAAAAAGAGGCTTATACGGTCAGGTCAAAGCAACATGAGCTAAGCGAGTGCATGGGCAAAGGCAAGGTCATCAGTAACGAAACGGTGGACTGTTATTACGGGAAGTAAAAAAAACTAAATGGTATTGCAAGAAACCGCCGGTGGCGGTTTTTTTGTGCCTGTTTTTTAGGAGGAATTTATGGAGCAGATGGTAAAGAACAAACGTAAAGGAAGGCCAAAAAAATCAAGCTTTTACCATACGCGGTGGAATAAGGTCGGTTTGAATGTTGAGCGGGCGGCGGAAGTGCTGGAGGTGTCTACTGAACAGGTAATGGAGTGGGATGTTGAAGGCGCACCGGCGATGGCTGAAAAGCTGCTGTTGCTTTGGGATAGAAAGCATATCGGGTATGCGGGGTGGGAGGGGTTTTCGTTTAGCCAAGGGGCTTTAATTTACAAGAAGCACCGGTGGCGGCCTGAAAATTTGTTGGAACATGAAAGGATTTTAAAGCAGCTACAAGAGCTTGAAGGGAAAATCTGGCGGCTTTACCGGCTAGAAGGGCTTTTGGAGCTGGCAAGATGGCATTTTAGGAATATTTTCGGACTCCGAATTTCACTCCGGTTTGTCCGCCAAAGGTAATTAGGAAGAATGAGAAAAGCATTCATTCTTCCTAATTACAGCGTATTTTTACGTCCTGCTCAATCAAGGGTTCGCTTCGCCGCTCCACTGCGTTACGCGCCCTTGACGAGTTTGGACGCTTTCGGGTGCGGGGTTACTCGCTTGGATAATAACCGTCATCTATTACCTGTTCGAATGTCCAAGGACAGGTTTCTGGGAAAATACGCCTATCTAGGCCAGTCTCTTTGGATGCGTTGATTCTGGCGAGGCGGTAGGCATTGGAAAATATGGCTTCAATTTGTGGTTTGAGGCCAGGATTATCCTCGAAGACATCCTGAAAGTTTATGCGTTGGCCTTCTATGGTCAGCGTCCAGCTGCGACCGCGCCTTTCTGGCTGATACGTCCATTTGAGAAGGTGGACAAGCAGAACGGTTAACCGGCTTTGAAGTTCCCGCTTCTCGCTTCTACCCATCGTTTCTATTTCCTCAATCAAATTCTGTATATCCAAGTCGGACAAGCGCCCTGCCCTTAGCAAACCCGCCTGCTCTTGCGTCCAGCTGTAAAAATCATGATCGTAGTTGCTCATAGTTTTACCTTTTGACGTAAACGTTTGGCTTTTTGTTTACATGATTCAGAACAGTATTTTGCCCTGCCCACACCCTCAAAAAAAGACAAGCAAAATGAACAGGATATGCTATAGACAAGGCGGGAAGACTCCAAGGCTTTGCCTTTTTTATAACCAGAAGCAGACGAGCAAGTTAAATACTGTTCTCCGCGCAAATGATGAACACGCTTTAAACCATCATCAAATGAGATTAAATATTTCATAGAAAGCCCTTAAAAGTGACACGATAGCATAGTACCATGTTATCGTGTCACGGTAAAGGGATGAACAGCCAAAAAAAACCTGACCGGAAACGCTAAAGGCGTTCCGCTCAGGTTTTTTTGTTGGTGATGTTGGTAACGGCGCGATATTGGATGTCAGGCTTGTAAGGGTCGAAAGGCAGGTTTTTTATGTAGTCACGGCAGAGGCTTTGTTCAACTTCATATTTTGTGCCTTGTTGGGTGTAGCAAAAGCATTGCTCGGTTTTTTTTGATAGCAAGCAGCCGGAGAGTTTGGGGAAAGTAACTGGTTTAGCTATGTCGGCATAGGCGGGAGCGGACTGGGGAAGGTTTGGAATGGTGGGCTTGAAGTCATAAAGCTGTAAACGCTGTTGTTCCTTAAGGTCTTGTTGGGTCGGTGGTGGTTGGGTTTGTTGGTTGGGGTTTTGGTGGGCCTGGTTCGTTTGGGTTTGTTTGGCGGTTTGTTGGTTGGGGTTTAGCGCAATGCCTAAAAATGTTTTAACGCCGAATATCAAAAAGATAACCAGCGCAATGAAGATGTAGGCTAAAGCGGGAGTTTTGCGTTGGATCTTGGTGTGTAAGCTGGCGGATTTGTAAAGCTTAAAAACGTGCTTGGGGATTTTGTAGGCGGATTTGACGGCATGTTGGACGCTTTGGACGTTGGCTGAGCATTCTGGCCATTCGTACTGGACGCGGTGCATCCAGTTGGTGGTCAAGTGGATGTGCTTGGAGACGAGGCGGCGAACGTTGCCGTCCATGAGGTTGGGGTTTTGGGTGATAAGGTAAAAATCCAAGCCTCTGTGGCGATGGATTTCATAGGCTGCGATCACTTCGGGTACTTTTGAGGCGGAGGAACGCGGCCTGTGAATGGTTTGGACTTCGTCAAAAAACAGGATAGCACCATCGGGCGCCCATTCATGCCATTGGTCGGCTTTTAGGTAGTCGGAAGGCGGCAAATTGGGGCAGCAATCACAGCTGGGCGACGAGCAGACAACGGCCTCATGGGGAAGCTTCAAATCAGGGATGCCGTGGACGTAGAGGGGACGGACAGAGTCCTTGCCAACGAATTTAAGCATTTCGCTTAGGGCATAGGCGGTTTTGCCTGAGCCAGGCACGCCTGTTATTAATGTAATCATGGTTTAGTGGTTAAGAATTTTAGTGAGTTTGTCAACAGTGGCAAGAACAGACTTACCGCTAATAGCGCCAAGAATGATGCCGAATGCGTCGATAAATCCGAATAATCCAGCCAGTTCATAGGCAACACCTGAGATTGAATTAACGGAAGAGGTGGCTTGTGAAACAACCTCATCTATCGCGGTTTTATAGCCGTGATAAGAAACCCAGCCAAAACCCATGGTGGCAAGTACGCGACCGGGAACGGACATAAAAACAGTGAGAAGCCAGATAAAAATCCTTTCCATGAAAAAACCTACCTATGGTTTAAGGTCGTTAATGAGAAGCCGCGCCGATGCGAGATAAGCCAAGGCGATAACAAGCGGACGGATGAGGCTGGCAAAATCGCAAATAGGTTGAAAGCTAAATGTGAGTGAGTTGCCGGAGGTGATGGATACGGTTATATCCGCAGGACACGAGCCGGAGGATGAGACTTTTGGCGAAATGTCCATATCCTCAATGTTTTTAGTTTCAAGTTCTTGGGGTTCAATGGCGGGCGGGTTGGGGTTTGAGCAAAACCAGAGGCCAGAGGATTGACAGAATGAGTCAGCGGTGGGAAGGCTGAAATTTTGGATGCTGTCGTAAATGCTTTGCAGCCAATTGTTTGTGGTATCGACCTTGGCAAAGTCGCTGTCAATGGCCTCAAGCTTGCTGTTCGTTGTTACGATCTGGTTGTATACACCACGGAGTTCTTCGTTGGTGTCTTGTGCGGCCTTCAATTGCTCTACAGCGGTTTGGTTAAGGGTGAAAACGTTTTCGCGGATGTAGTCGAGTTGAAGATTAGTAAAATCCTGTTTGTCGAGTGATTGGCTTAATTTTGACGAAATATCAGAAGTGATGGTTTCTAGCTGGTCGATGTATTGACGCTGTTCATTCATACGGGCATCAAACTGGCCTGAAAACTGGTCTTGTTTGGTCTGGATAGTTTTTAGTTCGGTGTTTAAATTGTTAACTGCATCCTTGATGCCGACTAGGTTTGTGTTGCCAGTTTCGACAGCGGACTGAATGTATTGGACAGTTCCAACCATAGCGGTGGTCGCGGCAGCAATCGCGGCAATCTGCGGGAGCATGGGCGTAACAGAAGCGGCAATCGTACCGAGCTGGGTGGCAATGCCTGTCAATATAGTGTTACCCGCAGCAACGGTGGGAACAACAGAGCCGAGGATTGCAACTTGAACGCCATTTACAGCAGAGATAATGCCGGACGTGTCCATTTGATAGTCGTAAAAATAATTGTTGGTTGTACCTCCAGATGTGCCTCCAGACGTGCCTCCAGATGTACCTCCAGACGTGCCTCCAGATGTACCTCCAGATGTACCCCCTGTATCACCTGTGCCGGATGGAGTACCTCCAGTATTACCAGTACCAGAAGGAGTGCCTCCCGTGCCGGTTGGTGGAGAGGTTGGAACGTCATTAGCAGACGCACAAAGGGGTAGACCAGTTATAAAGCCGGAGACGGTTGAGTTGCAGCCGGAAGCAGCCGGAGAACAAGGCATACCGGGATTGATTGCAGCGGTTGAAGAATTCGCGGAGCAAGTAGGTGCAGAAGGAACGCCGCAGAGAGCGTTATAAAGACTGAGCGTTTGACCCGTAGGACATTGGGTTGCAGTGCAAGACTGATAAGCCAGACCAGTTTTTTGAGGTAAACCCATTGAGGACTGATCTGGAGTGTCATAGACGATAGCATTAGTAACCCCAGAAGATGACAAACGACAATTGAGGCGTACGGTAGAATTTGAACAAGCGGAGAGTTTCGTTGTGCAGTCTTGAGCTGATACGGAAGCTGATGTCAATGCAAACAACCAAAAAAGCAAAGTAAAAATAATGGCGCGCATAGGTTCAATCCGTAAAGAGGATTGTATAAGCAATGATGCTAACAATCAGGATGATAAGGGCGTAAATGTCCATCAGAAGGCTTTCCTTACGGCTTTAATTGCATAGACGGAAGCGAGGGCGAAAAGTATTTCACCGGATAAAAGCAAAGAATCGTCAACAGTAAGGCCGGTGTAACTTTGGTTGAAGCCCAGTTGGTTGCAAGTTTGAAGCGTATAGTTGATGGTTTGCTGGGTGAGATCTGGCGTTAAAACAGTGATGGTCAAAGCATCACCGTTAGGGGTAACTGTTTGGATAATGCCGAAACCTTCAATAGTAAATTCGCTGTGGACGGCCTCGGCAACGGCTTGGGAGTCTGGGTAACAGTAATTTTTATAGAGGTTCATGGGTAATCATCCGAAAGGGTGAGGCCAGCGAATAGCTGGCCTCGGTTTTGTTACACGGCGCGGCGCAACAGTTTGAAAACTGCGATCGCAGCCAGACCAACAAGGACGGCGCCGCCGATCGCTGCACCGTTTACAGCAACATCCGCCAATTTAGATACGGCATCTGACGCGCCGTCAGCATAAGCGGTACCGGCAACAGAAGCTGAAACAACCAATACGCCGGTTGAGATTTTTTTATAAACGTTTTTCATAAATCACCTTTTAAAGTTGGTTAAAAAGCCCAGAATGGGCGGTTGGTTTTGTCTTGCGACAGGTTTTTAAAGCGTGGGCTTTAAATTGGGGCGTGGTTGAACTCGCAGACAAAACGGCGTGTTTGCGTAGTCAAATCAACCCACTTGAAATATTGTGATAAAGGCGAAACGGTCAAATAACGTTCAGTTGCCGTGGCTGTACCGTCAAAATCCAAGTAGTAATAAGCAGGGTCTTGAAAGAAAGCTTGGGTGTTGATGTTTTTGGGAACGGTTGTATTAGCCGGAATGGTTGAGCCGATTGTGTAATAGGCTTCGGAATCGGGTAAGACGGCATCCGGTAAAAGCAGATCCAGCTCAGCCATCAATTCATCAGCTTCGGCATGGGTATTGACAACTGCGAGCTGACCGCCTTTTGAAACACAGTAAGCTTTTGCCTGTGCACCCGTGCGGTAAAGATCATAGGCGATGTAGTTGTTGCCGGTTGTTGGGGAATGGAACAACGGGCTGTTAGCCGCTTGAGTGGATGAAAAGGCGGTAAGCGCACCGACCGCCAGTAAGGTTGATAAGATACGTTTCATAATACGAGTCCTAGAAGGTTCAATAAACCGGATGCCGTCCGGTGCGGATTCACAAAGTGTGGTGAATTTTGTATTGCCATTGGCGGCAACGGCTTGCCGCCAATGGCTTAAGGGTTAGCCAGCCGTGCCGGTTTTAAGGTCTTGGACTGACCCCGTTTTGATGTGTGGAGTGAGCAAGACGCCGCCACGGGTATCAAGCGACAAAGACTTAAATTGACCAGGTGTGACCATGCTTTCAATGTCGATGGTGTAGTTGCCCGCTGGATACGGGTCAGCACCGGAGGGAATATCAATCGAATATTGTTCTGGAAAATGTTGGTTTGGTTTTTTGATCCAAACGTTTTGGGAGACAACACGCCAGTTGCGACCGTTTTTTTGGCCTTCGCGAATACGTACGTTTTTAACTTGGTCGTGATCTATGATTACTTGTAATGTCATTGTTTTTTTCCTTTATGTTTAGTTGGTTAAGCGGCTTTTTTGAAGTCAGACCATGAGTTGATTACTTGACATTCAATGATTTTGCGGCGGAGCTGTACGACCTTACCGGCTGAAATGTCAGCATCACCGAGGCCAGCGGCGCGGAGAATTTTTAGATGTCTATACCATGAAGGTTTAGTGTGGTTATTTCGGGCATTTTCCCAACCTTGGGATTGAATCATGAGAAAGCAGCAATAAGCGGCCTTGCCCTGCCCTTCTGTTTTGGCGGCTGCCATCACCCTAGCTTTTACGTCGTCTGTTGTTTTCATGTGTGTATCACCTATCATTCGGTTAAAGTATTGTTTCCACTGGTCTATTAGCATTTCAGGTGTAAGTTTTTGCCAAGGCAGCCCTGCCCTTTCCCTTATCCATTGAGCGCCTAAGCGAAGCTCTAACCGTAAGAGGCGGTTAACCAATTGTTTTTCGGAGTCGGTATATTCACGACCGGTGTAGTCAGGCCGTTTGGTTGAATAGTCGATGTGTGGGCCTTTTGCGTAGGCTTTGCCCGCTTTTAAGCGGCTTTTGTGAGACCAATAAACGGTGTCACCCGCTTGCTGGCTAACGCGATAACGTCCGCCTTCGCAATTACGGAGGACGCGGAGGGCTTCGCGGACGGCGGCTAAGTCATCAAGGAGCAAGCTGCCGGTCACGTCGATTCGGGTAACGTGCCAATCATCAGGATTGAGCGATATATCAAGCGAGAACTTGGAAGCGACAAAGGCAGCCATACGGTGTACGCAAGCGGTCAAATCCAAAGCAGCGGCTGCACCTTCGCCAAAGACCGCATCACCCGAACCACAAAGACGCGCCGGACTGCCTTGGACGTAAATGGAATCGCCGCCGACTTTAAAGGCGATCTGATGGGAGTCGGAGCGGACAGACTCCCAAGCCGAAGTTTCATAAACAACGGAATCGCGGTCTATCAGAAAAAAACAATCATCCGCACTGTGACTTTGTGAATCCGGCTTAAAACGCATAACGCGTTCTGTCATCAGAATGAGTTTTTGCCACTCTGATTCGTTGATTTTTGACATAGGCAAATAGGCTGTTATCCAGTCAATTAACATGGCAGTTCCTAACAGCTAAAAAGGTGAGTTTTTGGGGTAAAAGTCTCACCCATGAGACAAAGTGCCTGTGTTACAAGTACAGGCACTTCCGAAGCGGCGGAGTTTTGTTTTTTTACATTAGGAAGAATGTCATTCAAGATGTCCTCGGGGTGTAAAAATCCGACGTGGTTTTTGTCGTAGTTCTGTTCATAAAATTTGCGTGGGTTGTAGATGACTTTGGTTTGTGTGAAATGGCATTTACAGAAAACGCGGACGACAAAATTTGACGGCTCAGAAGCAGGGTAAAAAGTTTCGACGGTTTTGGTAATGTTGCATTTTTGGCATTCACCGGCTTGGCGGATCATGCGCGAGAGTTTTTCGACCGGAGCGGGGCGTTTGAAAGCGCGAAACAATCCCGTGCCGTTGCAATGCTCACAATCGAGAGTGACGCGAAGCGGTTTGTTCAAGCAATAAGGGCAGCGGGTGGCCTGATGAGCTAAATCCACCACCGGCGGAACATCAGGCCGGGCAAGGCCGGTTGATAGGGTGTTGTTGGTGGTCATGCTAAACCTACCAGATCAACGATGTGGGTTTGACGCGAAAGAATGCCAAAGGATGAACGATAAGCGTGTTCAGATTCCAACCATTCGCGTTGTTTAGCTTGACGTTCAAGCAGGTTGTAATGGAGTTTTTTATGTGCGCTGGCGCAGTAAAGGCGTACCCTGCCCTTTTGATGTTGGGTAATGGGTGCCGAGCAGTGTAGGCATTGGGTGGTTTGGGGTTTCATAGCTTGCCTCTATGGTTCAAAGTCAGATATTAACTGACGGTCAGTTATTATGTGACCATAGAAAAAAATAAGGTCAAGCGTAAACTGACGCAAGAGGTGAAAATATGAAAAATATCAGCGAATACTTAGACGAACTTAAAGAAAAAACCGGAAGTGATTATGCTGCAGCAAAGGCATTGGGCATAACCAAACAATCAGTAAGCGTAATTAGAAAAGGCGGGAACATTAAGGACGAAACCGCGATAAAAATAGCAGAGCAGCTAGGGATAAACGAAGGTGAGGTATTAATTGCAGCGGCAATCGCAAGAAGCAAAGGAGAGGTGCGTAGGGCGTGGGAAAATATTAGTCTTCGGTCGGGTATGAGTTTTGTTTTTTTGTTCCTCTATCAGCCCGTGCTTGGCTTATTTAATGGTTTTTTAAGCACCTTCTGTATATTATGTTAAATAATAAAGAAAATTACAGGAGGTGTGAAACAGTTAACTGAAATTGATGCCAATTTAAAGTCTAATCATCAAACCGCGATCGAGCGGTTTTTTTATGTCCGTTTTTTTAGGATACTTTAATGAAAAATCATGCAGTTTTGTTGGTGTTGTCGATCGAGGGAAATTGTGACGACAGAACCAGCAGGCTTGTTGAGAAAGCGATCAGGGAAACGATTGTGGGCAAGGTATTAAAAAACAAGGCGGATCTGGATATTGTGGATACATCAAAACGGTTGAACCGGTGGGCTGGAAAAAAAGAGGCTTATACGGTCAGGTCAAAGCAACATGAGCTAAGCGAGTGCATGGGCAAAGACAAGGTCATCAGTAACGAAACGGTGGACTGTTATTACGGGAAGTAAAACAAAAAAGTATTGCGAAGAAACCGCCGGTGGCGGTTTTTTTTAACTGGAGTTTATGAATGAAAATATTGGCAATCGTTTTAAGCTTAATCGTGGTGCTGGTCTGGATAACGGTCAGGTCAAAAAAAAGCGATGATGGGGAATGGCCGTTTTATGCCAAAAAGCCGTTAAGCAAAGTTGAGCAAGTTTTGTATTTCAGGCTTGTGGATGCCCTGCCCGATTATGTTGTGCTTGCACAAGTGCAAATGTCACGGTTTTTGGGGGTTAAAAAAGGTAATGATTTCGGTAAGTGGTTTAACAGAATCAATAGGATGAGTGTTGATTACTTGGTTTGCAGGAAAGATTTTAGCATTGTGGCAGTAATTGAACTGGACGACAAAAGCCACGAAACCGTAAAAAGAAAAGAAGCTGACAGCAGAAAAAACAAGGCAATAGAAGCGGCAGGACTGAAGCTTATACGATGGAAAACCACAGGAATACCAGATATAGGGCAAATTAAGGAGCAAGTTTATGGATCAGACTATAAAATAATAAAAATCAATATCTTATAAAAGTTGCGCCAGACTAAAGTAGATTGCTAGCGCACATATTGGGTAATAATCTTATTTTAAATGGAGTTTTCGGCGGAAATATAAAGCCAAATTCACCAGACCAATTAGTACAGGCACTTCCACTAACGGCCCGACAACGGCAGCAAATGCCTGCCCCGACGACAGACCAAAAACGGCAACAGCCACGGCTATCGCCAGCTCAAAATTATTGCCCGCTGCCGTACACGATAATGTGGCGCAGACTGGATAAGTTACGCCAGCACAGTAAGACATGACAAATGTCGCCAAAAACATAATCGCAAAATAAATCACCAGCGGTACGGCTATCAGCAAGACATCCATGGGCAATTGCACGATGATTTCGCCTTTTAAAGAAAACATCACGACAATGGTGAACAACAAAGCGATTAAAGTTATCGGGCTGATAGCGGGGATAAATGCTTTTTCGTACCACTCCACGCCTTTAAATTTCACTAACAACACTCGGCTAAGAAATCCGGCAAAAAAAGGAATGCCCAAATAAATGAACACGCTTTGTGCCACTTGCATAATCGTCACAGGAACGGCAAGGCCAGAGGCAATGCCCAGCCAATCGGGCAGGATTGTCACGAAAAAATAAGCATATAAAGGAAAGCACAGCATCTGGAAGATGGAGTTGAACGCCACCAATCCAGCGCAATAATCCGCATCGCCCTGTGCCAATTCGTTCCAAACCAATACCATGGCAATACAGCGTGCCAGGCCGATCATAATCACGCCCACCATGTATTCGGGATAGTCGCGCAAAAATAGCACCGCCAAGCCAAACATCAGAACGGGGCCGATCAGCCAGTTTTGTACCAATGACAACAGCAAGACTTTGCCGTTTTTAAAAACCTGCGGCAAAGCTTCGTAACGCACTTTAGCCAGTGGCGGGTACATCATTAAAATCAGGCCGATGGCGATGGGTATTGATGTGGTTCCGGATTGGAATTGCGCCAGCCATTGTGTAAAGTCGGGTACAAAATAGCCAATACTGACACCGCCAGCCATTGCCAGAAAAATCCATAAGGTCAGGAAACGTTCGATAAATCCTAAGCGTTTTTCAGGATTTGAAGTTAAGCTTGGGCTGGCTTTAGTGTCCTGCATGTTCAGCACCAATCGCATTCAATGCTTGTGCCAGTTCGGCATTGGCCATGGATTCTACCGGCAAAGCCAGCATTTTGGTGATGCGCTCGTGCAGAGCATTGTAGGTGGCCTGAAAAGCGGCTTCGATTTCCGCTTCCGTACCGGTGATATGGGCAGGGTCTGGCAATCCCCAATGCGCCCTTACCGTGCTGTTCAGGTAAACAGGACACACTTCACCGGCAGCCTGATCGCAAACGGTGATGGCAATGTCGATGCCTTGATCGGCAAATTCGTCCCATGACTGGCTGCTAAAACCATGGGTGGGCAAACCGTTACGAGCCAAAGTTGCCAAGGCGTTATCGTTAACCTTACCAACCGGACGGCTGCCCGCCGAAAAAGCTTGGAAACGGCCTTTTGCCAAATGGTTAATTAAGGCTTCTCCCAAGACGCTGCGGCAGGAGTTGCCGGTACATAAAATAAGGATGTTTAACACGTTGACCTCAGTTGCTTGTAAATATGGAAAACCATATATTACTGGGGTCATGCATCAATTACAACACTTACTTTCCCCATTAGTGGTTGTCGGACGCCCTTCCATTGCTTGTAAACGGGCAAAATCTTGGTTCAATACTGGTTGTATTTCCTCGTCGAGCAGCATTGCACTTAAAACTGTGGATACCCATTCAGACAAATCTGGATTAATTCGGTAATAAACCCACTGCCCTTCACGGCTATCCAGCAAGACTTGATTTTGTCTTAACAAAGCCAAGTGGCGGGAAACTTTTGGCTGCGACATGTTTAAGGCGGTAACCAATTCACAAACACAAAGACGGCCTTCTTTGTGCAATAAGATCATGCAACGCAAGCGTGTCTCATCAGCAAGCGATTTAAAAACTTGTAAAGGTGAAAGCATAACGGGCGAGATAATAGTTAGCGAAAAATAGATATGAAAAACGACAAGAATAAGTCCATAAAAAACTATATGGATACATTTTGGTAATAATACACATTTCTTGGGTATGAAAACTAGAATTTGTTAGAAAAGCATTTGTTTTTCTGATAAATTTCAGGTGTTGGCAAACATTGGACAGGCATAAAAAAATGCCGTTTCCCCAACGATAAAGCATAAAAATGGGCAATCCTTATAACAAAAAATATAAATTGAGGAGGACACTATGACGCTTCAAGAGTTTTTAACCTTGCCTTACGAAATGGTAGCAACCGCTATCGCCAGCATTACCATTAGCTCAATTACACTCATCCAAATCATCGCCCTGAGCAGCAAGCGCCACTCATCAGCAAACTCCAAAGTTTTTCCTTCACTTGCCGTTATCCTACAAGTGATCTACGGGCTATTGGTTTGTTTCGGCTTTACATGGTGGACATTCAATCTGATTACCATTGAACTGTTTAACTGGGCGGCAGTTTCTGGCTGCTTTGCTTTAGTGGGCATCATCATGCCGATCGTAGTTTGGATTAACGCCAAAAAACACGCACATAAACAAACTGATATAACTGACAACACCTTAGCAAAGCAAAGCGATGAAGCACAAGCCCATTCGACTGCCGAAGCATCAACAGACCCTGAAGATGCTACCGAAACAGAGATTGCCAATCTGTTTGCCGAAATGGATTTCGATGATGACGAAATGGAAACCGATACCCAAGACGCCGCTATTGCCAGCGAAGCTTTAAGTGCAGCAATTGGCAACACAATCATCAGCACTACTAAATCATGCACCCAGAAAACAATTCTGCCAGAAGATTCCATACTTAGGCGCCACACCCTCAGCCTGCTGCGCCAACAAATCACCGAAAGCTTAACGGCTGCACCGAGTGATTCGATCTTAAAACGCCATCACGCGCAATGGTTGGCGACAGAAATCGAAAAGCAATTACGCGCCGCTTTAGATTTGTAAACAACATTCCCCATCGTAGCCGAGCTCCGTCAAATTTTGGGTGAAAAATTAGTTTTTTCACCCAAAAAGCCTTCTTAGATAAACCATTCAATCACATAGAGAAGACCGGAAAACCGCTTAGATTATATTCCGATACCGACGGATGCTTGGCAAAAACCCAATCCTAACCTAATATTTAAATACTCACTTAATCAACAGAGCAATATTTGACTATGGCAATTAAAGACTGGCCTGCAGAAGAACGGCCTCGCGAAAAACTCTTACAACGTGGCGCCGGTGCGCTCACAGACGCTGAATTGCTGGCCATTTTTTTACGCACCGGTACCGCTGGCAAATCAGCGGTTGATCTGGCACGCGAATTATTGGACAGCTTTGGTTCACTGAAAACGCTGCTTGATGCAGATCAATCCCAGTTCTGCCAAGGACACGGCCTTGGCAGTGCCAAATATGCACAGCTGCAAGCAGTGCTGGAAATGGCGAGGCGTCATTTTAAAGAAGTGTTGCAGCGCGGCGACGCCCTGAAAAACCCCGACATTACCCGCGCCTATCTAAGCGCGCAATTACGCGGCTACAGCTATGAAGTGTTTGCCTGTTTGTTTCTTGACAATCAAAACCGCGTCATCCAACTGGACGAGTTATTTCGTGGCACGTTAGACAGTGCTAGCGTTTACCCACGCGAAGTTGCCAAACAAGCCTTGCACCACAACGCTTCAGCTGTCATCTTCGCACATAACCACCCTTCCGGTGTTGCCGAACCCAGTCAAGCCGACCGATTTATTACCGACAAGCTTAAACAGGCGTTGGCCTTATTTGACATCCGCGTGCTGGACCATTTCATTATTGGCGACGGGCAACCGTACTCATTTGCCGAACATGGGCTTATTTAAGCTTGAAACCCCATTGCTTATCTGGCAACGAGCCTCGAATAAAGAGACGGATTAATTTTGGGTCAGGCGGTTTTGTGCTTCCTTATATTTGGCTGCACAATATTCAGCCACTTCTGCCGGCAGATGGGGTCCTGGAGCGGTTTTATCCCAATCTAAAGTTTCCAAATAATCGCGGACATATTGCTTGTCAAAACTTGGCGGGCTGATACCCACTTGGTATTGGTCGGCAGGCCAAAAACGTGAAGAATCAGGCGTTAAGGCTTCGTCGATCAAATACAGCACACCTTGTTCATCCACACCAAACTCAAACTTGGTGTCGGCAATAATGATGCCCCGCTCTTTGGCGTAAGCAGCGGCTTCCTGATAAAGGCGGATGCTGGCAGCACGGACTTGTTCGGCTTTCTCTTGCCCCATCAATTCTACGGTGCGTTCAAAGGAGACATTTTCGTCATGCAAGCCGACATCGGCTTTCGTTGATGGCGTGTAAATGGGTTCAGGCAATTGCTGGGCTTGTTGCAAACCTTGCGGCAAAGTGATGCCACACACCGCACCGGTTTGCTGATAATCCTTCCAGCCTGAACCAATCAAGTAGCCGCGCACAATCGCTTCAACCGGTAAAGGTTTGAGCTTTTTGACCACAATTGCCCTGCCCTCAACTTGTTTGCGCTCCTCATCGTTGGGCAGAATTTGCGCCAAAGGGATGCCCGACAAATGATTTGGGATAATGTCGCGCATTTTTTCAAACCAAAAATTGGATACGCTGGTCAGCACACGGCCTTTGCCAGGGATGGGATCGGGCAGGATGACATCAAATGCTGACAGCCGGTCAGTGGTGACAATCAGCATATGCTCGCCGTCAATATCGTAAATATCACGCACTTTGCCACGGGCGAGTAGCGTTAAAGATGGCAGGTCTGATTGGTAAAGTGCGTCTTCGGCGCTCATAGTTCCTCGCAATAACGGTTATAAATGTTGGCAGACATTCTAGCATTATTTGCGGAGCAAGGGCTTAAGCAAGCTTAAACCCTTATTGATGCAGGCATGTTTAGTTGTTGTTTTTGAAACGCGACATTGACGATATGTAACCGGTATCTTGGTTTTCAACATCGGTCAAGGTAATGTCGCCAAGGATTTCGCCCGGATTTTCCGAGCTAAGTTTAATCATTAAGCGCACTTCGTTTTTAGAATCCGCCGAATTGAGTGCATCTTGGTAGCCGATCTTACCGGACTTGTACAAATCGAACAGAGCTTGGTCGAAGGTTTGCATGCCTTGCTCACGCGAATCACGCATCAATTCTTTTAGCTTATGGACTTCACCTTTACGAATATAGTCTTTTGCCAATGGCGTGTTAAGGAAGATTTCTATCGCCGGATAGCGGCCTTGACCATCGGCACGCTTGATAAGCTGCTGTGCAACAATACCGCGCAAATTCAAAGACAAATCCATTAGCAACTGACTATGCATTTCATCGGGGAAAAAATGCAGAATACGTTCAATGGCTTGGTTGGCGTTGTTGGCGTGCAAGGTGGTTAAGCATAGGTGTCCGGTTTCGGCGAAGGTAATAGCATTTTGCATGGTTTCGCGGCTTCTTACCTCACCAATTAAAATGACATCCGGGGCTTGCCGCAAAGTGTTTTTTAAGGCAATTTCATAAGATTCGGTATCAACCCCCACCTCGCGCTGGGTCACGATACAGCCTAGGTGCGGATGGACAAACTCCATCGGGTCTTCAATGGTAATGATATGACCGCTGCTGTTTTGGTTACGGTATTTGATCAGCGAAGCCAATGAGGTTGATTTGCCCGTACCTGTCGCGCCCACAAAAATAATCAGGCCGCGTTTTTCCATAATAAGATCCCTTAAAATGATCGGCAGATTCAAATCTTCCAAATCGGGGATATTATGCTCAATGCGGCGCAACACCATACCGGCGGCGTTGCGTTGGGTAAAAGCACTGACCCTGAAACGCCCCAAATCATGGAAGCCAATCGCGAATTGGCACTCTTTGGTTTCTTCAAATTCATCCCTTTGCCGATCATCCATGATGCTCTGTACAATCTTGAGGGTTTGCTCAGGATCAAGAATCGTTTTGGAAACCGCCAGCAAGCCGCCATCCACCTTAAGCATGGGAGGCCGACCGGCAGTAATAAACAAGTCCGAGGCCTTTTTTTCCACCATTAAGACGAGTAAAGCTCTAAAATCCATACCATTCCCCTGTCGGTTAAGCGATTACCTAAATATTTCTTTATTGACGGCACGCGTAATAGCTACCTTGGCGGATACCAAACCTTTATCGACCAACTCTTTTAAATTTTGGTCCAAGGTCTGCATACCGTCTTTACGGCCTGTTTGGATAGCAGAATACATTTGCGCCACTTTAGCTTCACGGATCAAGTTTCGGATAGCGGGCGTACCCACCATAATCTCATGGGCGGCCACCCTGCCCCCACCTATTTTTTTCAGCAAGGTTTGGGAAATAACCGCTTGCAGCGATTCTGACAACATCGCGCGGATCATGTCTTTTTCGGCGGCGGGGAACACGTCAATAATACGGTCGATGGTTTTTGCTGCCGAGGTGGTGTGCAAAGTGCCAAATACCAAGTGACCAGTTTCGGCGGCGGTTAAGGCCAAACGGATTGTTTCCAAGTCACGCATCTCGCCCACCAGAACGATGTCAGGGTCTTCCCTGAGCGCCGAACGCAAAGCTTCACTAAAACCGTGGGTATCGCGATGGACCTCACGTTGGTTGATTAAGCATTTTTGGCTTTGGTGAACAAACTCGATAGGGTCTTCAATGGTCAGGATATGGGCGTAATCGTTGGTGTTGATATGGTTAATCATCGCCGCCAAAGTGGTCGATTTTCCGGAACCCGTAGGGCCCGTCACCAAGACCAAGCCACGCGGCTTTTGGCAGAGCTCTTCAAAAAAGCGTGGGGCCTTCAATTCTTCCAAACTCAGTACTTGTGAAGGAATGGTACGGAATACCGCCGCAGCGCCGCGTTCTTGGTTAAAGGCGTTGACCCGGAAACGGGCAACATTGGGCAGTTCAAACGAAAAGTCGGTTTCCAAAAACTCTTCGTAGTCGCGGCGTTGCTTGTCGTTCATGATGTCATAAATCAGCGCATGCACGGTTTTATGATCCAACTCCGGCACGTTAATACGGCGGATGTCACCATCAACACGGATCATGGGTGGCAGTCCTGCCGACAAATGCAAATCCGAGGCTTTGTTTTTAACCGAAAACGCCAGCAACTCTGTAATATCCATAAACCTTCCTTCAAACGTGAAATTAGAAAATAATGACCTATAACATAGTTCAGGTCTTTAGTTTTTTAAAGCCATAATGTTTAATGAAGTGAATTAATCAACAAAAAATAACCGAACGCATGATCGCCAACCGATTACAACAAGTGCTTAGCGAAATACGCCAAGCCGAATTGGCTTACCAACGCCCAACCCACAGCGTGCAATTGCTCGCCGTCAGCAAAACCAAACCTGCCAGCGATATTGCCCAGGCTTATCAGGCGGGGCAGCGCCATTTTGGCGAGAACTATTGCCAAGAAGCCCTCGCCAAACAACAACAATTGGGCGCATTCGATATTTGCTGGCATTTTATCGGACCGATCCAATCCAACAAAACCAAGCCAATCGCCCAGCATTTTGACTGGGTTCACAGTGTTGAAAACATGAAGATAGCCAAACGCTTAAGCGAGCAACGACCCGAGCATTTGCCGCCATTAAACATTTGCCTACAAGTGAATATTAGTGACGAAGACAGTAAATCGGGAACGGCTTTGGCAGAACTGCCGGATTTGTGCCGGCAAGTGGCAAGCCTGCCAAGATTGGCCTTGAGGGGAGTCATGGCTATTCCGTCGCCAGAAGATGATTTTGCCAAACAGCGTTGGCCTTACCAACAATTGATGGAGGTTGTACGCACTTTAAACGACTCAGCGGACATGCCTGATTTGGATACCTTTTCTTTTGGTATGAGCGGGGATTTACACGCGGCGATTGCGGAAGGGTCGACCTTGGTTAGGATCGGCACAGCCTTGTTTGGTAGCCGCTCATAAGGCCCATCAGTATCGCCAAACTCTTTTCTTGGCTGAAATCAACCCCGCATCCATGACCGCGATAGCCTCTTCGCAGGGAATCACGGTTTTGTTATCCGCCAAAATAAAATTGGCTAAGCTGGCAATGGCAAACCAATTGGCGCGGTCGTTCACAAAATGGAAGGCTTCCAGAAATAATGCGTCGATTTTTTGCTGCTTTAATGCAAAGTCATCAGCCAGGCATTGCAAATATTCATCCACCACTTCCAAATCATAACGCCCACCGTAATTGCCCAAAGCCGCCTTGTTAATCAAATTGGGGTTAAACACTTCATCGTCACGCAAAGCCACATAATTGGCTTCCGCCAACGGACCTATTAAATAATTGACAATATCGGCCTCGAAGGCTTTTTGATAAGCCAAGGCTTGTTCCGCCGACAATTCGGCAAACACCTCCGCCAACGACGATGGCAAGGTATGCAATAGACGACCGCCTTCTATCTTGGCAAACCCGTCAAGAGCATGGGCTTGATGGGCCATTAAGCGTAGGCGGTTGTGTTCGCGCTTTAGGACAATCTGGAAATGCACCGGCGGCAACTGCTTGGCAAGATTGCCCAAATAAATGCCTGCCGCATGACCCGCTTCGTGGATAGCGGTTTTTCTCAGCAGCTCTTTACTATCGACAAAGTTAACGACATTTTTGCTGGCATGGCTACGATTCATAGTGACCTCGAAAGAAAAAGAATGCGGGCTAAGCAACTGCCCGCATCGGAGAGGAAGGATCTGCACTGTCACGGAAGGGAATTCGATAACAGCGCGTGCAGTGTAATGTCAGTCCAAGCGCTTGAAAATGTGTCATATTGACGCGCGACAAAAAGTAGCGAAAATTGGCAAACTAATTGCTTATGGCAGCTCTTGGGCAATAGAAAATGCAGCTGAAAGCCGCTACTGGCAAGGCTTTCAGCCATCCATCACACAAATCACCCAGGCAAATGCCCCAGTCACTGTGTCATTTGCCCTAAATTTAAAAAACATTGACACTTTAAGACAACCGGTCGTATTATTTATAACCATGATGAAGCCCGCACAAAAACAAATCAACCGCGAAAACTTGCTCAACCAAGGCGTCAGCCTGCTGATGCAGCAAGGCTACCACGGTACCGGCCTGAAAGAGATTTTAGATGCCGTACAGATTCCGAAAGGCTCTTTTTACAATTATTTCGGCAGTAAGGAAAATTTTGCCGCCGAAGTCATCGGGCATTACATCGCCCCGTTTATCGTGCAAGTTGAGCGGCATCTGCAAAGCGCCGACCACGATGCTTTAGGCGCATTGCAAAACTATTTTGCCGAACTGATTGCCGCCTTGGAGCAAAACCAATTTCAAGGCGGGTGTTTGTTGGGCAATTTAATGGGTGAAATTGGCGACACCAGCCCGTTATGCAAACAAGCCCTGCAAACTGCCGTCCACCAATACCGGCAAAGTTTGGCGGTAGGTTTGGCAAAAGCCCAACAGCAAGGCACAGTAAGGAACGACCAATCCGCTGAAGACATGGCGGACTTATTGGTCAACACCTGGCAAGGCGCTTTGCTGAGAATGAAAATAGAACAATCGGCGCAACCGCTGAAACAATGCAGCCAAGCGCTGCTCAATGACTTTTTCAAGGCGTGATTTTTTATTGCCCTTTTTTAAGACGACCCGTCATATAAAAATACACAGGAGGCCGCAATGCCCAAATTTATTATCGAACGTGAAATTCCCGATGCCGGTAAACTTAGCGCCCAAGACCTGCAAAGCATTTCACAAAAATCCTGCAGCATTCTCAATGCCATGGGGCCTAGCATCCAATGGCTGGAAAGCTATGTGACCGACGACAAAATTTACTGCGTTTACATCGCACCCGATGCCGCCGCCATCCAGCAACACGCTGAACAAGGCGGTTTTCCTGCCAACCGGATTTCGGAAGTGAAAACCATCATCGACCCCACCAGTGCCGAAAGCTAACCGGAGAAACGCTTATGCAAATCCAATGGGATCCCAACAAATGCTGCCATGCCGGCGTTTGTGTCAAAAATCTACCCGCAGTTTTTAAAATTGAAGATGGTCAATTTGTCATTGACAGCAGCCAAGCCCGTGAAGAGGAACTGCTCGCCGTGATCGGACAATGCCCGTCAGCCGCACTCAGCACCACAAAATAACTAAAAATAAAATAGGAGAGGAAAATGCACAAAACCCACCGCAAACCCTTACAAAAACTGGCAACGGCCTGCACATTTGCTGCCGCGACTTTGGCAATCGCCAACATCAGCCCGGTCAATGCCGACGAAACCTGCCAATCGCCATACATGGCAAAAATTGTCGGACAAGAAGATTTTATTTACGTCTGGACGCTGGGCGTGGAAGGCTTGGGCGATGAACAAGACAAACTGGTCACCGTCGATGTCAACCCAAAATCGCCCCATTACGGCAAAGTGGTTGCCAGCTTGTCGGTGGGCGGACGCAACGAAGCCCATCATTCCGGCTTTACCGATGACCGCCAATATTTATGGGCGGGCGGTTTGGACACCAACAAACTGTTTGTTTTCGATGTCCACAGCGACCCCGCGAAACCTAAGCTGGTCAAAACCATTGGCGATTTTGTCGCCAAAAGTGGAGGTGTTGTCGGGCCACACACCACCTACGCCTTACCAGGGCGGATGGTAATAACGGGTCTTTCCAACAACAAAGACCACGGCGGACGCACCGGCATTGTTGAATACACCAACAGCGGCGACTATATCGCCACGCATTGGACACCCACTGACGGCGACTTGCAGGGCGCAAACAAAACCGGCAACTATGCCGATGGTTATGGCTACGACCTGCGCGTGTTACCGCGCCGCAACCTGATGCTGACCTCATCGTTCACCGGTTGGTCGAACTACATGATGGACTTTGGCAAAATGCTGCAAGACCCCGAAGCCATGAAACGTTTCGGCAATACCGTCGTGCAATGGGATTTGCACAGCAAACAGCCGAAAAAAATCTTTGACGTACCGGGCGCGCCGTTGGAAATCCGCTGCGCTTGGGGCGAGAACCACAATTACTGCTTCACCAGCACTGCCCTTACCTCAAAAATCTGGCTGATCTACGAAGACAAAGACGGTGCTTGGCAAGCGAAAGCCGTGGCGGACATTGGCGACCCTAAACAAATCCCGCTGCCGGTTGACATTTCCATTGCCAGTGATGACAAAACCTTATGGGTCAATACCTTCATGGACGGCAAAACCCGCGCCTTCGACATCAGCGACCCGTTCAGCCCGAAACAAGTTTATGAACACAAAATTGGCGCACAGGTGAATATGGTTTCATCCAGCTGGGATGGCAAACGCGTTTATTTCACGTCTTCTTTACTGGCGAACTGGGATAAAAAAGGTGCGGATAATGAACAGTTTTTGAAAGCCTACAACTGGGATGGCAAACAGCTTAGCCAGCAATTCAGTATTGATTTTACAAAAGAAAAACTGGGCCGCGCCCATCAAATGGTATTCGGTGCGTACTCACTGTACAGCCAAAACCAACCGCCAGCGCAGCAGAATTTAGTTGCAGCTAAACCTTAACCTCAATCCGGCGTACAAAAATGGTTTTTGTACGCTTGGTTTCCGTTCGTCCTGAGCGCGTCGAAGGACGAACGGAACAATCTAAAAACCTTTACTTTTCAAACACCAACAAACGGTTATTGGCAGGCATGGCAATATCTTCATGCAACTGCAAACCTATTGTTTCCGCCAAAACCAACACGGCCTCAAAATCGCGGATACCGCTGAGCGGGTCACGGGCTTTTAACCAATCATCAAAACGGGCGTTGCTGTCGCTGGTGTAGGCGTTGTGGTAATTGAACGGCCCGTAAATGCAGACTTTTGCCTGGTTGTTCAAGTAATTCCCTAAACGCACAAACATCTGCTGCACCAACGCCCAGCTCATAATGTGCAAGGTATTGGCAGTAAACAGCGCGTCGATACCGGTCGTGGCACAAGGCCAAACGGCATCGGCAACATCCAACGGTAAGGGCGCATTAAGGTTGCTTAACGCCGCCTCAACACGCCACTGTTCAATACCGGCTAAATTTTCCGCCCTGTCAGTCGGCTGCCAAACCACGTGCGGCAAGTGTCCGGCAAAATGGCAGGCATGTTGCCCCGTTCCGCTGCCGATTTCCCAAACCGTTACCGGATGGGTAAATACTGATTGCAACACTTGCAAAATCGGCACTTTGTTGTTTTCACAAGCTTGCGAGAAGGGCTTTTCAGTCATGGATGTTCTCTTGTTGATTTTTAGTGGTTATGTGGATAGCTGTAAATGGCCTGTCCATAAGCTTGGTCAACATAAATCATCTCCAATTTGACGGCCTTGGGTTCAACACGGCTGGGGTAGCTATAAATCGCGGGCCCATTGGCTTGGTTCACATAGACCATCTCGGCATGTTCAACCACTTGCGCTTGCACAGGGTTGGGTGAATTATGGATGCTGTATATTGCTGCGTTGCTGTCGTAAACAATCGTGCCGGAGGCGGTAGTATCGGCATTGGCAATACTGGTGATGGTCATCGCGGCAATCATGGCGATGATAGTTTTGGTATGTGATTTCATGATAATTCTCCTCGTTAATGTTTGGTTTCAAGCCAGTCCTTTTCGGGCTAAGTAGCTGAAAAGGCTTCTCGTCTGGCTTGGTAAACACTATACGAGCGAATTATCTATTATAAAAATTGATTGTTTTTATGTTAACGATTGAATAAGACTATTTATGTTGCTTATGCTTCTTTACCGTTATCAGGCTAGAAATGTAGAGACGTTGCAATGCAACGTCTCTACCCAAATTACTTCACCACGGCAAAATCCACGCCGTGCTTTTTACAAATCAACTTAGCCGAAATATGCGCGGATTCATAAATGGTCGGCAAACCACTACCCGGATGCGTACCACCACCCACCAAATAACATTGGCGCAATTCCTGAAATTGGTTGTGTGGTCGCCAGTAAAGCAGCTGGCTGAATTTATGCGACAAGCTAAACGTCGCGCCCCGATACACGTTTTCTTCAGTTTCCCAGGTTTGCGGGGTGATGATTTTCTCGCATTCGATGTGCTCACGGATGCCCGTCAACCCCATCCGCGTTTCCAACATATCCAACACTTGTTCACGTTTTTCCGCACACAAGCTTTCCCAATCCAAACCGCTTTCGTTATTGGGCATAGGGACTAGCACATACAAGGCCGATTTGCCTTCCGGTGCGAGCGTGTCATCGCTGACACAAGCGTTCTGCACATAAAAGGAAAAATCTTTGCTGAGAATTTTATTATGAAAAATATTGCTGACGTTGGTGACGTAATCTTCAGCGAACGCGATGGTGTGGTGCGGCAAATCGTAACGGGTGTTTAAGCCCAAATAGAGCATGAAGGTCGAACAAGAGTATTCCAGCTTTGCCACTTTCTCAGGGCTGTATTGTTGCAGCGCATCCGGTTCGACGAGATTAGTCATCGCGTAGGCAAAATCGGCGTTGACGATCACCTCATCCGCCAGCACTTCGCTGCCATCTTGCAGACGCACGCCTTTGACGGTTTTGTTGTCAACGATGAGTGACTTCACCGCCGTATCGGTAAGGATTTCCCCGCCCTGTTCAATAATCACTTTCGCCATCGCCGCCGCGATTTGGTTCAAACCGCCTTTGACATGATAAATGCCGTACTCGTGTTCCAAATACGACAGCATGGTAAACAAAGCCGGACAATCCCACGGCGACATGCCTAAGTATTTGGATTGAAAAGAAAACACCAAACGCATTTTCTCTTCTTTAAAATACTTGCCTAAATTAGTAAACACGCTGTGGTTCAGCGCCAGGCTAGGCGCAGCGCGGAGCAAATCCCACGAGAAAAACGCTTTCAGGCTGGAATAATCGCGTTTGATGCACGGATACAATTTCTCAAACCGCTCACCTTCTTTTTTTAGATAAGCATCATAGCCCGCGCTGCCTTCAGGAAACGCATCACTCAGTTGCTCGCGCATTTTCTCGCGGTCGGAATACACCTGCACAGCACGGTCAGAAAACAGCAAGCGGTACATGGGATCGAGCTTGATAAAATCCAAATAATCTTCGCTACGCCGTCCACATAAAGCGAACATATCATCCAGCACATGCTTCATCAGCAAAAACGTTGGGCCGGTATCGAAAACGAATTTTCCTAAACGGATTGGGCGGTTACGTCCACCCACTTCGCTGTTTTTATCAAAAATAGAGACTTTAAAGCCGCGTTTGGAAAGCAGCATTCCAGCGCACAAGCCGCCAGGGCCTGCACCAATGATTACGATGTGTTTTTTTTCGGGCATGGATTGGGTAGGGTTACGGGTTAAAGGAAATTTTGGAGGTTATTGATATTTTTAGGTTTGTAGGATGTGCTGACGATAGGAAGCGCATCGTTTTAAGAAAAATCATGATGCAATTCACTTCTCAATTCATACTTCGTCGTTATTGGAATATTGATTGAACCTGATTACATCTTTGTGTAGTCCGTAAACCATCTGCATTTTGTCAACATCATTAAACCAATATTGCATCCAACCATTATCTAATCGAAGCCCCCAATTATTTAAGGAGCTGTATCTATCGAGGTACATTTGGATTTTTTTAATTTTCCAGCGGCAAGAAACCTTCCAGCAGAGTCATCAAACCAGACTGATTTAACGATATTACCATGAGGATAAATAGCCATATCAAAATCCGCTGTATTGATACGATATGAATCTTCTTTGCCAGATTCTTCAAAAATATGGCTGTCCACTGAGCGGAGAATATCGATAGCTTCTCGCAATTCGATTCCAAGCTTGATATGTGGTGTTTTAAGTTTTTTTGGAAAAAATTTATGGAACATACTGTTATATGTTTAACTATCTATTTTTGGATGAATCCTTAATAAACCAAAGGAATCAATTTCTTAATGCGTTGGCTGAGGATTTATTTTGATTTGCTTTGTACCAACATATTTATGTTGTTCTATATTCGGATCAAAGCAAATCATCCTTCGAAAAATCCCGCCGTTTATGAATAACCGCCAGAATTTCAACAGCACCAGCTTTCACTTCATAAATAATACGGTAAGAATAAATCCCCAACTCATGAATATTATCCTCATTTAGTTCAGGCACTTTTCGTCCTTGATAAAGCAATTCATCAAGCCCGACGGTTTTACGCACTATCGTATCCGTGACCCGTTTGGCGTAAAGCGGTGAATCATCAGCGATATAACTATGAATATGCCGAAGTTGCGCTTTGGCATGGGCTGTCCATCTCACCATGTTTGAATATCTATCAGCATTTCTTCAACCGTTTGGCTTTTACCTTGCGCGGCATCTTCCTGTCCACGCCGGATATTTTCCAACACATAAAGCCTATACATAATCTCTTCCATATTGGCATCTTCGGGAAGGCGGGCGATAGTGTTCAGGGCGGCTTGTTTGACTGCTTGCATGGCATAACCTCTTTAATAAACCCAAGGAATCAATTTCTTAGTACGTTGCCAGTAATCATAATAGACTTGCCCGAAATATCCTACTAGCAGCGATTCTTCATACTGGATGCGTTTTGCCAAGGCGTATGCGAGTGGGGCGCATAAACTGAACAATGCCAGCCAATCCCCCATCGCCAAACCCGCCGCGAAAAAACTGATTAACAAGCCTGAATAAGCCGGATGGCGGATGAGTCGGTACGGGCCGTGGTTGATGAGTTGGTGCTGGTCTTGCACCATCGCCGTGGTGGTAAAAAACCGCCCCAGACTGGCGATGGCGTAAAAGCGCAATGCTAGACCAAAACTAAATATCAATAACGCGATGATTTGCCGTAGCTGGTAATCTAGCGGAATCGGCACTAATTGCCAGCGTTTGAAAGCCAAAGCCATCAGCAAGGCGGCAATAATCGCCCACCAAATCCATTTTGCCGAACGGAACGCGGCGGGCTTGGCTTCATTGGCTGTGCGGGTTTTTATGACGATGGCGATTTCGGCTATCGCCCAGAGGCTGGCGAGGCTTAGCCAGAGGATTTGTGTTGGGTTCATTCAGATGATTCGTTTATTGGTAGGGTACGCATCGCGTACATTTTTAAGTACTTGGTTTATATTGAAAATCATAAAGGTACGCAATGCGTACCCTACCGTAAAACCGAATTAATTCAGCCACATGCTAGAATTTACCAGTTTTTCCTAATAATACCAGCCAAAATCCCGCCATGCCCAACATCATCCAACTCAACAACGTTCACAAAGCCTACACGCTGGGGCAAATCACCACGCCTGTGCTACACGACATCAACCTGACCATCACCGCTGGAGAATTTGTCGCTATCGTCGGGCCGTCGGGTAATGGCAAATCGACCTTGTTGAATTTATTGACAGGCATCGACCGCCCTTGCCAAGGCCAAGTACGAGTCAACGGTGCGGCGTTGCATAAACTAAAAGAAGAACAATTATCGAAATGGCGCGGGGCAAATGTTGGCATTGTCTTTCAATTTTTCCAATTGTTGCCGTCGCTGAATCTTTTACAAAACATCCAATTGCCAATGGATTTTGTCGGCAAACTGCCGAAACGTGAGCGGCTGGAACGGGCGCGGTATTTGCTGAATTTGGTCGGGCTGGACGCGCAAGCCAAGCAATTGCCAGGACAAGTGTCCGGCGGTCAGCAACAACGCGCGGCAATTGCCCGTGCCTTGGCGAATGATCCGGCCTTGATTGTCGCCGACGAACCCACGGGCAACCTCGATACCGCCACCGCCGATGCCGTGTTTGATCTGTTCAGCACTTTGCAACAACAAGGCAAAACGCTGGTGATGGTGACGCATAACGAGGAACTGGCGCAATCGGCGTCGCGGCGCATTGCCATTCACGCGGGGCGGATTCATCACGATAGCCTTCATTCGGAGTAAAAAACATGTTTTTTTACTCCAAAATTGCGTCTGATTTACTAACGCACAAATCCCGCACCGCCCTTTCCATTTCTAGCATCGCCATCGGCCTGTTCGTCATCGGCACTTTATTAGGCATGATGGATTTGCAATTAGGCAGCATGGACAACGCCCATCGGCAATCACAACCCTCGCACATCAGTCTGATTTTGCGCCAAGATGCCGATATAACCATCGCCGACACACTAAAAACTATCGACGGCGTTGCCAATATCGACTTGCTAACGCAATTCACCGCGCAATACAAAACGCCGCAATCCGCACAATGGCAAACCGGAACAGTGATTTTCCGGCCTGATTACCAAAGCCAACGCTATGATTTGATGCGCTTGGTGTCTGGTGATTTTCCCAAAGACCAGCACATCGCTGCCGAACGTTTATCAGCGCAATCAGCCAAACTTAATATTGGCGACACTATCGAATTCGCCACGGCTAAAGGTTCGGAAATTGTCAGCTTAAGCGGCATCATCCGCCATCCTTTCGTTAAACCACCTGCTTTTGGTGGGCAATTGCATTTCTTTATCGCGCCGGAATTGGCTCCCAAGTTTGGCATTCCTGAACATAGCTTCCGGCAAGTCTTGGTGCAAATCCAACCACCCTACTCTGCTGACAAAGCCCGCGACATCGCCGGAAAACTCCGCGCCGAGTTGGCAAAATCCGGCATCGCCGTCAACGCCACGCTGTTGCAAAACCCTGACGAACACTGGGGACGGGCAATTTTTTCTGGCATCCATTTGGTGCTGACGGTGATGGCGTGGGCATCGTTGGCGTTAAGTTCGGTGCTGATTCTAAACACCGTCGCCGCGCTGATTACCCAGCAAACCGATCAAATCGGCATTATGAAATCAGTAGGGGCAAGCCGTTGGACGATTGCCAGCATTTACTTGAGTGAGGTGTTGATTTTGTCGCTGGTTGCGCTGGTGATTGCCGTGCCGGTCAGTTGGGCGGGCGCATTCTTTAGCAGCCGCTGGTTGCTGGGTTTGTTCAATATTGAATTGGCGGATTTTGCCTATTCGCCCCGCGCATTAGTTTTCATGATCGTCGGCGGCCTGACCGCACCTTTATTGGCGGCACTGTGGCCTATCTGGAAAGGCGCGGCGATGTCGGTGCGGCAAGCGCTTGCCAGTTATGGCTTAGGGGCGGATTTTGCCAGCGGCGGTTTTGATCGCTGGTTGGAACGTCGCGCCACCAGTTTGTTACCGACCATTTACGCCGTTGCGTTGGGCAATTTGCTGCGCCGCAAAGCGCGGTTGTTTTGGACGCAAAGCGTGTTAATCATTGCGGTGGTATTGTTCATCATCATTATGAGCTTGATTGCATCAGTCAAATTGACGCTGGACAACGAACTAGCGCGTAGCCGCTACGCCGTGCGTTTAGGGTTCAGCCAAGACCAAGCCGCCGACACCATCACGCCTGTCGTGCAAGGCATTGCGCCGACCACCAACGTGGAATTTTGGAATCGCCTACCCGCTGAGCTTTCGAAAAATGGGCAATTGCTTAAGCAATCTGGCAGTTTAGGTGTGCAGATGATTGCCTTGCCAGTTGAAACCAACATGTACCAGCCTTTGATAGTTGCGGGGCGGTGGTTTGAACAATCTGACGAAGGGCAACAGCATTTGGTGTTGAATGCGGCGACGGCTGAATTGAATGGGATTCAAGTTGGCGATACTTTGCAAGTGAAGGTTTTTCAGCAAATTTCCATGAAACATCAAGACAATCAAGGCTTAACCGTTCGCCCTGAGCCTGCCCCACAGGGACTTCCATTGGTCGTCGAAGGGAAAACGGTTAAGCCGTCCATGGTTCGACAGGCTCACCACGAACGGCTTAACCTCGTATCGGAATTGCCCAAAAACATAACTACAACACCGACAACCGACTGGCAAGTCATCGGCCTCTACCGCTGGTTTGCAGGTTCAGGCTACGCGGTTGAACCCGTTTACGCCCCACTCAGTAGCATCCAAACTGACAACAACCATTCCTTCGCCCTACTCGCCGCTAACATCAACAACCTAGACGAAGAAAAAACCTACATCGACAGCCTAAAAACCGCCTTCGCCGAGCAACAAATCAAACTCGACATCTACACCACCCTCTCCAAGCTCGAACAACGCCAATTCGCGCAAAACCAATTCCGTCCACTGACCAGCATGTTGCTTGGCTTAGCCGGCATGATCGCGGCTGTCGGTGCGATTGGTCTGTCCGGCACACTCGCCATCGGCGTACTGCAACGCACCCGCGAAATCGGCGTACTCCGCGCCATCGGGGCTAGCTCGTCAGCTATTTTTAAATTATTCATGCTCGAAGGTTTGTTCCACGGTTTGTTGGCTTGGCTGTTAAGCATCCCCCTAGCCTATCTGCTCGCCGAACCGTTAGCCAAACAGCTTGGCATCACTATGCTCGGCATCCATTTGGATTTTGTTTTTGCGTGGGCTGCGGTGGCGATTTGGTTGGCGGTGATTTTGGTTTTGGCGATGTTGGCGGCGTATTTGCCAGCGCGGAAGGCGACTAAAATTGCAGTTAGGGAGGGACTGAATTATTGAGGTGGCAACGGGGCAGTTCTGATACAGCTCCGATTCAGAAAACCCGTATAAGCTTATCGCCAGCCGTTAACGCCATTACAATTTTATAAGGAATCCGCCATGAAAGTTTCCAACCTAACAATCTTGCATTTTTTAGCAACCCTTGCCGGATTGATGCTTGCCCTACCAAGCCAAGCCGACAGGGAGCGTCATCATGGCGGGCATCATGAAAGGCACGGCGGTTACGAGCGGCATGGTGACTACGAAGACTATGAAAGGGATGATGATTACCGCTATCCGCAACAAGGTTTCAATGACAATCACCGGACTATCGTCAACAACTACTATATCCAAGAATACAATTCGGGCCATTGCCCTCCGGGCTTAGCCAAAAGACATAACGGCTGCGTACCTCCAGGACAACGGCAATGGGTTTTGGGGCGGCCTTTACCGCAAGATGTGGTTGTTTATGAACTGCCACCCGCCGTAATTAGCCAAATCAGCATACCCATGCCTGGCTACCGATACGTCCGCGTCGCCAACGATGTCCTGATGCTTTCAGTCGGCACCGGAATAGTCATGGATGCGATTCGGGATTTGGGGGGTATTAATGGGGCTTTTTAGATTCATAGCAGGAAATTATCTAAATGTTGAATTCCAAAGGCTAATCCACCTACTTGACTTACCCACAAAATACAAAATAGACAATAAAGTAATATATATCACAAAAAAATATTGGAATTGCAGGAAATTTATTCAATAACAAAAAAATAGCAGCAATAACTGGAGCAAAACCAAGCCATTTCAAAATTTTCAAAACCACAGTAATTGATTTTGATCTATCAACTAAACTTTGTCGTTTTTCGTCAACAAATTGAGCGGCACTTTCTTTTTTATTTTCAAATTTATCAAATATTTCTTTTATGTCTAATTGAATTTCTTCCAGTCTTTTTAAATGTTGCCCGATTAACCACCACATTAAAACAGGGACCAACAAAACAGCGCAGCTTACAACTAAGCTATTGATAAGTTGATCTTCTTTAATTAAAGCGCCAATAGTTACAATTGACACTGGAATAGCTAGAGCTTTATTAATCACGTCATACAATGCCCCGTCAATTTTAGAGGCAACGTCTTGATGTTTTTCAATAACTTCTTTTTTAAAGTCTTTTAATGAAAAGCCATTTATGTAGGTTTCGTAGTTGTCTTGATAAAGTTTTTTGAATACTTCGAATTCAGACAAAATATACCCAAGCTGTTGATTTGTTGCAGGACGCTTAGAAAGTAATTCTTCTAATGCGTTACGAACTACTGCTAATCTTTCTGAGCAATGCAAATCTTGGTTTTTCAGCATTTCTTCAAAGCTTTCTAACCCATCCAATGGTTTTAAATCTGCAAAAGTAAAACGCGATTCAATAAGATGTTTTTTAAACCCCTTATTTTCTTTGTCCTCAGTTAGCAGTACAAAAGTGAAAGAGTTATTTGATTTGTCCGTATGTGGTAAGGCTTTATCTAAAAATAAAATCCATCTGCAAACACGCCTAAGCTGAATTAGCTTTTCAGGCTCATTCGCTTCAGTAGTCAAATAATCTTCTCCTATTAAATAAAAAGATTCTGGTAATTTGCCTATTTTTATTCCTGTGTAATTGGTGATTAAATCAGCTATATCTTTAAAAAAGAGCTTATGTTCTATGAGAGGAATATTTAGTCTAAACGTTAAATCCTGCCCAGTTTTTAACTCTTGTATGGGTAAATCAATATAGTCACCGTCACATTTAATAGAGCCTAAAACATCCTCGTTTTGACAATAAATAGCGTTGATTAGTAAAGTAACTTCTTCATTTAACAAAATTTCACAATTAACTGCTGTCCCGTCCATAAAGTTAGGCTTACCGCATAACCTATAGAGTTTAACAACATCATTTAATAGTGATTGCTTATCCATTTGTATTCGTTGTTGGTATAGTTAATTCAATCAATTCATCAATAAATTTTTGAGGAAGGCTATTAATTGTCAAGGAATTTTCTTTGGCATTAAAAATAATTTCTGCTTGTGATTCTGGAGTTCCTAAGGCGTTTTTATCAAAAGATAAATTCCAAGTAGGCGATTTGTGATACACCCTTTTAAAGTTGTTTAAGATTGTTAGACTTGGAAAAAATTCTTGGCTAATTCGGAATTTGTCAGAGTTTGCTTTTTCAATAAAGGCATCGTGTGATTCGATTGGCAAATAGTAATTTATCTTTGCTGCAATTTCTTCTATTTTGACACCGATTTTATGACGTTCTTGTAGAAAGTCATAGATTTCATCGTGGATAGGCTTAGGGTCTAACTTTGCTTCGATAAAAATTTCGTCAATTAAATTTAATACAGCTTTTGTTGCATGATTTGATGAAATTAAACCAGTACACCCTAAAGCATCTGTAAAATATCCTGTAACCTCTCTTTCCTTGTCGCCTTTAGGTTTGGCATCTTTGAGAAAGCTCAAATAACTGTCTTTGTCATGCTCAAATCGGTTTAAATCAATACGGGATGCTTGATGAAGTTTTTCCAAATCAATATGTTGAACATCGGTTAATTCCATATTAGGCGTAAAAGTTAAGCCACCCTTATCTTTAATCATTGCGATCATTAAATAGGTCTGGTTGTTATCTCTGTAATGCACAAACACCAAAAAACCACCTGTTGCAAAATTTTCTTTTTCAATAAAATATTTTATTCTGCTGACAGTACTGACAGTGAGTTCAATAAATACTTGCTTTGAATAATCTTCAGCATATAGGTTTTTCGCCCATAATTGAAAAGGGTGATTTTTTGTGTCAGTTTCAAATGAACCAAATGTTTTCCCTTTGTAAATTTTTAAGAGCGCTTCAATTAACGTGACTACTTTTTCGTTGGCGGGATCAAAAATATCATCTCGTAACTGAACTTCGGCTTCAACGTTTGACTTATCTTTTTCTCGCTTGTGTTTAATAATTTTATGAGCAATTGAATTGATAATTTCCATCTATTGAAGCCTCTGTTTAGATTTATAAATTGCTGGTTGGGTTGGGTGGCAGTTTTTTTTGCCCACCATTTGTATAATATCAAAAGTCAGAAAGTACGATTCGGTGGGCAAAAAAGCCTGCCCAACCTACCATTTACTTTTTTTGTTGCCAAGCAAGTAGGACGTAATAACCAACGGGCATTGCGTCGTATGTTTGTAGCTTCGACCATGCGGCGGAATAAGCTGCGCTATTCCGCCCTACCTCGCTGTACAAATCGCAACGTCCCCACAACGGTTTTCAACATTCTGTGCATTTTCATTTCTCCATTTTACGGAATGGTTAAATTTATCATCCTCCCAAGATGCGGGATTGTGCAAAATATAATTTGAAATTTTTTCATACGCGGGTTCATCCCGAATTATGTGGTCATAAAAACGTGTTTGCCATCTGAAATTCTGAGCTGGAAAGGCTAAACGAATATGTTTGCTACAGATGGATTTATAAGAGCGCACGATGGTTGAAACAGAACCTGCATCGGGTGAAATGGCGGAAAAAAATTCATTTTTCGGTGCGTCCGTAGAGACGTTGCAGTGCAACGTCTGTACAGGTTGCAACGATTGTTCGGGTTGCGCGGCGTTGGTAGAGACGTTGCATTGCAACGTCTCTACGGTGTTATTCAATATCAATATGCCATGAACATGGTTGGGCATGACAACAAATTCGCCTAGTGACACAAACGAAAAATGTTTCGGGATTTCGTACCAAAAGCCTTGCACAATTGCGCCCATAGTGGAAAGTTTCATTTCACCATCGAGGCATTCGCCGAAAAAATACACCTGTTGATGAGTGCAAATGGTAATGAAATACGCGCCGTTGGTACGATAATCGTAATGTTGCAAACGTGCAGAAGAAATTCTGTATTTACCGCGCCATTGTTTCATGATCCCAATACCCACTATTTTATTTCGTTAGGTCGTCGATACATCATTTCAATTCGCAACATCAATATTGTAGAGACGTTGCAGTGCAACGTCTCTACGGAATTAACCCTGCCATCCAGCGTCAATTAAGCGATTGCCGCCTCTTGATACTTATCCATTAAATTAAAATTCAAATACCGATAAGTGTCATCAGCCGTTGCATTAATTTGATCCGCATAAGCCATATATTCCTCAACAGTCGGGATTTTACCCAAGATGGAGCACACCGCTGCCAATTCTGCCGAGGCCAGGAACACGTTTGCGCCGTTGCCTAAGCGGTTGGGGAAGTTTCTGGTTGATGTGGAAACCACGGTGGAGTTTTCCGCGACCCGTGCTTGGTTGCCCATGCACAAAGAACAGCCTGGCATTTCGGTACGTGCGCCGACTTTGCCGAATGTGCCGTAATAGCCTTCTTCGACCAATTGGTTTTGGTCCATTTTGGTCGGTGGTGCAACCCACAAGCGGGTCGGTAATTCGCCTTTGTTTTTTTCCAGCAATTTGCCCGCCGCGCGGAAGTGGCCGATGTTGGTCATGCACGAACCTAAGAATACTTCGTCGATTTTGGTGCCAGCGACTTCGGACAATGGTTTGATGTCGTCGGGGTCGTTCGGGCAAGCCAGCAGCGGTTCTTTGATCTCGTCCATGTTGATTTCGATGATTTCAAAATATTCGGCATCGGGGTCGGCTTCCAGCAACACAGGGTTTTCCAGCCAGTCTTGCATGGCTTTGATGCGGCGTTCGATAGTGCGGACATCGCCGTAGCCTTGCGCGATCATCCATTTCATCAAAGTGATGTTGGAATTCAAATATTCGCGGATCGGGGCTTCGTTCAATTTGATGGTGCAACCGCCTGCGGAACGTTCGGCGGAGGCATCCGACAATTCAAACGCTTGCTCCACTTTTAAATCCGGCAAGCCTTCGATTTCCAAAATGCGGCCTGAGTAGACGTTCTTTTTACCTTGCTTTGCAACCGTCAACAAACCTTTTTGGATGGCGGCGTAAGGAATGGCGTTGACCAAATCACGCAAAGTGATACCGGGCTGCATCGTGCCAGTGAAACGCACCAACACGGATTCCGGCATGTCCAGCGGCATGACGCCCGTGGCGGCGGCGAAGGCGACCAAGCCAGAACCTGCGGGGAAGGAAATGCCAATCGGGAAACGGGTGTGCGAGTCGCCGCCCGTGCCGACGGTGTCTGGCAATAAAGTGCGGTTCAACCACGAATGGATGATGCCGTCGCCAGGACGCAAGGACACGCCGCCGCGATTCATAATGAAATCTGGCAAGGTGTGTTGCATGGTCACATCGACAGGTTTGGGATAGGCGGCGGTGTGGCAAAACGATTGCAGCACCAAATCGGCGGAGAAACCCAAGCACGCCAAATCTTTCAGCTCGTCGCGGGTCATCGGGCCGGTGGTGTCTTGCGAGCCGACGGTGGTCATGTGCGGTTCGCAATAAGTGTTGGGGCGAACACCTGCAACGCCACAGGCTTTGCCGACCATTTTTTGCGCCAGCGTGTAGCCTTTGCCGCTGTCAGCTTCGTCAGTTGGGCGGATGAAGACGGTGGAAGCAGGTAAACCCAGTGCTTTACGGGCGCGGTCAGTCAGTCCACGTCCGATAATCAACGGAATACGTCCGCCTGCTTGGACTTCGTCCATCAGCACATCGGTTTTTAAGCTGAAGTTACACACCACTTCTTCGCTGTCATGGCGTTTGACCACACCTTGATACGGAAAAATGTCGATCACATCGCCCATTAATAAACGGGTCACATCGCATTCAAACGGCAACGCGCCGGAATCTTCCATGGTGTTGAAGAAAATCGGCGCGATTTTGCCGCCGATACACACGCCACCATCACGTTTGTTGGGGATGAACGGAATGTCATTGCCCATGAACCACAGCACGGAATTGGTTGCTGATTTGCGCGACGAACCCGTGCCGACCACGTCGCCGACATAAGCGACAGGGAAGCCTTTTTGTTTCAATTCATTAATTTGCAGCTCGGCGTTAGTGATGCCTTCGCGCGGCATTTTCAGCATGGCTTTGGCGTGTAACGGAATATCAGGGCGCGACCACGCATCCGGTGCGGGTGACAAATCGTCGGTGTTGGTTTCGCCCGTGACTTTAAACACGGTGACGGTGAGTTTTTCCGGCACAGCAGGTTTGCTGGTGAACCACTCCGCATCCGCCCACGATTGCAGGACTTGTTTGGCGTAAGCATTGCCCGCATCGGCTTTGCTTTGTACGTCATGGAAAGCATCGAACACTAATAAAGTGTGCGACAAGGCTTTTGCGGCAATCGGTGCCAGTGCGGCGACATCCAGCAAATCAATCAACGGTGCGACGTTATAACCGCCCAGCATTGTACCGAGCAATTCGGTGGCATCTTCCGGCGTTAAAATCGGTGACGTGGCCTCGTCTTTAGCAATCGCGGTCAAAAATCCGGCTTTGACATACGCCGCTTCGTCCACGCCTGCGGGAATGCGGTTGGCGAGCAAATCCAAGATGAAAGCTTCTTCGCCAGCAGGTGGGTTTTTGATAAGTTCGCATAGGGAAGCGGTTTGTGCTGCGTCCAAAGGTTTAGGCACGATGCCTTCAGCGGCGCGTTCTTCTACGTGGGTGCGGTATTGTTCTAGCATGGTGGCTCCTTAAGGCGATATAACTTGCAATAAATCTCAAATCGAGATATTTTTAGGTTGGAATTTAACTAATTTTTAAAAGGACGTTTAAATTATGCACATAATTTCATACCCCATAATCAAGGAATTTTGCGAGGTGCATCCTGATGCCAAAGCCTCGCTTGAGGCATGGTTCAAATTGGTGAGTAAAAATAATTTTTCTAATATTAACGAAGTAAGAGTCATTTTCCCGAGTGCGGACGTTGTTAAAAACAAAAAGGGCGATACGCTGACGGTATTCAATATCCATGGTAATCACGTCAGACTGATCGCTGCCATTCATTACAACCGTAATAAGTTGTATATCCGCGATATTCTTACCCATGCAGAGTACGATAAAGGGAAATGGAAGTTTTAAAATTACTGGGTTGTATTACAAATAAACCTCATAAGACACATTACGTTTGCTGATTGCCTCGCTTAGGGACAGGAGCTTTTATATGAATAATACCTTAGAAACAATGGTAACAAACTGGCAACCTATCGCCCCTTTAGTTGCCGTACCATACACCGAAACCGAATACCAAGAACGGGTAGCCTTACTTAACGATTTAATCGATGAAGTGGGCGAAAACGAAGATCATCCGCTGGCTTCTTTGCTCGATATAGTAGGCATCGCTGTATCTAATTATGAGCAAGCCCACTATCCTATTCCCACATCAACGCCACAAGATGTGTTGGCTTATTTAATGGCGGAACACCAGCTGAAACAAAGTGATTTGCCAGAAATCGGAAGCCAAGGCGTAGTTTCGGAAATTTTACGCGGAAAACGGCAATTGAATGTCCGGCAAATCCGCGCCTTAGCGCAACGGTTTTGTGTTACTGCTGATGTGTTTCTTTAAGTTGTTCAAGCAAAAATTTAGCGTTTGGATGCGATTATAAAAAGTGATAAAGGTTGCCTAACATCATTTGGGTAATGCCATTAATTTGCTTCATTCCTCAATACATCCTATAGCTAATCATCACGTACTGTGACGTAATCTATTTTGAGCTTTAGCTCTTCGAGGTTTAATTTGTTGATAAATCTGCGTCCTGAGCTTGTCAGTTTTATTGCTGAATCATCCTCAAAAAAACCCAGATTTTTAATTTCAATTTCATCAAAATAGTTCATGGTTACATCATGCCAATATTGTATTTCGGAGGCGGCAGCCTGCTTAATTATTTCAAGTAAGCCGTTGTGTTCAAGTAGCATCTTAAATTCAGAAAAACTTAAACCATCAATTATTTCTTCAGTTGGGACACCATTGGCAATTTGACTCCGCAATTGCTCATTTTCTTTACTAAGCCGAGCCATTTCTTCCGCAACCGCCGGATTTACCGTCACTTGATCGGCACGAACCCAACCCACTAAATTTTCCCGACGGGCAAAAGCCACCAGCGTTTCGCCGACGATAATTTTAATGTCTTTTGTATCTTCCCATGGTTTTCCTCTTACTTTACTTTCGACTAATTGCCGAAATTTTTTGAGTTCCTTGGGGTTTTCAGTTTCTGTTACCTTTTTAGGACCGTATTTTTTAGCACGGCGTTCTTGTGCTGCCTCATTCACTACACAAGCAAAATAAGGTTTACCTAATTCAATCGCATATTCGTATTCAAGCTGGGTATAGCTTTTTCCTGAATTAAGCTCAATGCTGCCATAACGACCGCCCAGAATTAACAGATAGACATCAGAATCTTCAATCCATTGTTTGATGACGTCCATTTGCGATTCATCGCCAGACGTGAACAACTCCATGCCAGCTGGTATATGTCCGTGACTTAGAATGGCTTCCACGGCGGCTTGACGTTCGTCGATAAGGTCGGTGTAAGTTGACGAAACAAATACTTGTAATCGTTTACGGTTGAAATCTACCATCAATTTAACTTTTCGTAGATTGAGCTAGGGGCGGATAAAGCATAGGCGGGATTAGGTTGGGGCAACATAGGCCACCCCAACCCATTTTATTTACTCTACCGCTGCGGCAATAGCGTTGCCCATTTCTATGGTGCCGTATTTGGAATCGGGGTTTAAATCCGGCGTGACGTAAATGCCTTCATTAACGACTTTTTCAACGGCTTTAACGACTTTCTCGGCGGCTTCCGCTTCGCCCAAGTGGTTCAACATCATGGCACCCGCCATGATGACGGCGATGGGGTTGGCTAAGTTTTTGCCGGCAATGTCCGGCGCACTACCGTGGACGGCTTCAAACAAGGCGGCATCTGCGCCAATGTTGGCACCAGGAATCAAGCCCAAACCACCAACCAAACCTGCGGTTAAATCCGATAAAATATCGCCGAACATATTGGTGGTGACCACAACATCAAATTGTTCTGGCTTCATCACCATGTGCATACAGGCCGCATCGACGATTTTTTCGTCGAAAGCAATGTCAGGATAACGAGCCGCCACTTCGCGGGCGACATCCAAAAATAAGCCTTGGCTGAACTTTAAGATGTTGGCTTTGTGGCAGACGGTGACTTTTTTGCGGTTGTTGTCGCGGGCATATTGGAAGGCGTATTCAACAATGCGCTCAGAAGCGGTGCGGGTGACGACCGCCAAACTTTCGGCGATGTCTTTTTTCGGTGACAAATAATGTTCTAAGCCGACGTATAAGCCTTCGGTGTTTTCTCTAACTATAACAATATCAACATCTTCATAACGGGTTTTGATGCCGGCCCAGCTTTTCGCAGGACGGACGTTGGCGTATAAATCGTATTGTTGGCGTAAGGCGACGTTGATGCTTCTAAAACCAGAACCCACTACAGTGGTTAGCGGGCCTTTGAAGGCGACGCGGGTTTTGTCGAACGAGGCCATGGTTTCTTCTGGCAGCGGCGTGCCAAATTTTTCAAACGCGGACATGCCTGCGTAGGCTTCTTCCCATTCGATTTTAACGCCCGTGGCGTTTATCACTTTTACCGCTTCGTCCATAATTGATGGGCCGATGCCATCACCCTTAATTAACGTAACAACGTGCATTTATATCTCCGAGGTCTGTGACCGGTAAAATCAAGAATTATCAAAGACAATAATCCTAAAATTTCAGGCACAATGCAAATAATCGCTGATTAATGTTTGATATTGCTAAGATTGTGCATTATTTCACTGTTTTGGTGCGATTTTGATTTTTGGCAGCCGTGTTTCCTAGCAAACTCAGTGGTTGAATGCGGACAAGGCAACCCCTATACTTGCAGCGGTTATGGGCGGGGGCGTTTCAATCGCCTTTGGTTTTCTCAACCTCCAATTATTACAATAAGAATAACGCCGGGCTAATCATGAACTCTTACGATATTAACCAAGTAAAAGACTATCTGCTTAACTTACAAGACAAAATTTGCGCGGCCCTGGAAGGTGAAGAAAACGGTGCGCTTTTTGTTGAAGATATTTGGGATAGAGCCGAAGGCGGTGGCGGCAGAAGCCGGGTGTTGACCGGCGATGTTTTCGAACAAGGCGGCGTCAATTTTTCTTATGTGTCGGGCATCAGTTTACCACCTTCGGCAACCGCCAAACGCCCCGAATTGGCCAACCGCCAATTCCACGCCATGGGCGTATCGTTGGTGATCCACCCCAAAAATCCGTATGTACCCACTTCCCATGCCAACGTGCGTTTTTTGATTGCCGAAAAACCCGGGTCGCCGGCAATCTGGTGGTTTGGCGGCGGCTTTGATTTGACGCCCTTTTATCCGTTCCAAGAAGATGTATTGCATTGGCATCGCGTTGCCCGCGCCGCTTGCCAGCCCTTTGGCAATGATGTCTACCCCATGTACAAACAATGGTGCGACGAGTATTTCCATTTGCCGCACCGTGAAGAAACCCGTGGCGTCGGGGGCTTGTTTTTTGATGACTTGAACGAATGGTCGTTTGAACAATGTTTCGCTTTTATGCAAAGCGTGGGCGACCATTATGTGGAAGCGTATTTGCCGATTGTGCAAAAGCGCAAACACACACCTTATGGCGAGCGTGAGCGCGAGTTCCAGTTGTACCGTCGGGGCCGTTATGTGGAGTTTAACTTGGTTTACGACCGAGGTACTTTGTTTGGCTTGCAATCGGGTGGTCGTACCGAATCTATATTGATGTCGATGCCGCCCTATGCCAAATGGCAATATAACTGGTCACCCGAAGCGGGCAGCCCTGAAGCGGCTTTGTATGAGCGCTATCTGAAACCGCAAAACTGGTTAAACTTATAAATTGTCGTGTCAGTGCTAACCTAGATAAGCACTGACATAAACACCTGCACTTAAGATGTCGCCGTATTGTTGAGACTGAACTAATTCAGCCATTATGCGGTTTGAAAAACATCTTTGTGTTGAGGTGTCGCAAGTGTCCTAATTTTTTAAAAATGCTTCCTATGAATATTGTTCCTGATTTGGTCGGCTATGTTGCAGCCGTGTTGACCACCGTCTCGTTTTTACCCCAAGCCATCATGACCATTAAGACCAAAGACACCCAATCTTTGTCGTTAACGATGTATAGTCTGTTTACTTTAGGTGTTTTATTGTGGCTATTTTATGGGATATTTATTGATGACAAAGCAATAATCTTTGCTAATTCAATTACTTTTCTATTAGCGCTAATTATTCTGTGCTTTAAGCTTTACAACACCTTTATCAAAAAAAGTTAAACCGATTTTTTCGCTGTTTAGTTGTAAATGGCGTTGTGTTAATGTCAGCCGTCCGATTTGGGGTACTAGGTTTTTCCTTCCCTGCCCTCCTCTAAGCCAGATGCCAAAAATTTTGCCACTAACATGGCTAACCAACCTAATTGTAAAAACCGAGAGAGTTGCATGACCAACAAAGTTACCTTAACGCAGTTTTTAATTGAACAACAACGCGGCTTGCCCGATGCTTCAGGCACATTTACCTTGCTGCTGAACAATATTGTGACTGCTTGCAAACAGATTTCCCATAAGGTTAACCGAGGCAACCTAATCGGTGTGCTGGGCAGCGCCGGTACGGAAAACATTCAGGGCGAAGTACAAAAAAAACTGGATGTAATTACCAATGAAATCATGATTAATGCCCTCAATTGGACCGGCTGCTTGGCTGGCATGGCTTCTGAAGAAGACGACAATCCAATCGCCATCCCCGAACAATACCCGCGTGGCAAATATTTGGCCTTGTTTGACCCGCTGGATGGCTCATCAAACATTGATGTCAACTTGGCAGTCGGCACCATTTTCTCGATCTTGCGTTGCCGCGAAGGTGTCGAACCTGAGCTGGAAGATTTTTTGCGCAAAGGCACCGAGCAAGTGTGCGCTGGCTTTGTGTTGTATGGCCCTTCGACCATGATGGTGCTGACGACCGGACACGGTGTCAACGGTTTTACCTTAGATCAGGACATTGGCGAATTTATCTTAACCCACTCCAATATGAGGATTCCTGAAGACACTAGCGAATTCGCCATCAATATGTCGAACCAACGTTTTTGGGAACCGCCTGTGCAGCGTTATATCGGCGAATGCTTGGAAGGCAAAGAAGGTGTGCGCGGCAAAGACTTCAATATGCGCTGGGTGGCCTCGTTAGTGGCGGAAGTTTACCGAATTTTGACGCGTGGCGGCGTGTTCCTCTATCCGCATGACTTGCGCGACCCAAGCCGTCCTGCAAAATTGCGCATCATGTATGAAGCCAACCCGATGGCGTTTATTATCGAACAGGCCGGCGGCGCTTGCTCGACAGGCCGTGAACGCATCCTTGACATTAAGCCCAGCGCCGTCCATGAACGCGTTCCACTGATTTTAGGCTCCAAAAATGAAGTTGAACGTATTGTCCGCTACCATAAGGAAGACGGACAAGCCCAGTAATGCCCCTCACCTTAAGCTTGGCGGCATCTAACGCCAAGCTTAAGCTTTAGGCTGTCAGCCTAAGTTTTTCATTTCTTCCACTTTATTGAAATCAACGCCCACACTGACAATAAAGCTGGTGGCTTCCTCGATATTCATGTCCGACTTGATAACCTTGTCCTGATCGACAATCACGGTAAAACCGGAAGTTGGGTTGGGCGATGTGGGGATAAACAACACATACCAGTTATCGTAACGGTTAGTGATATAAGCGGGCACCCAAACACCTTCCTTAGGATATTCAACATACACCACCTCTTTGGCTTGTTTTTGTTCGCGCGAAGAAAACATGGTGATGATTTTTTTCAAAACCCGATAAATGCTGCTCAACACCGGAATCCGGTCTATTACAAAATCAAACGAACTGATAATCCAAGAGCGGCCATTTTTGACCAGCGTGTTGCCAATGGAAACCAAGATGGCAAAACTGATAATGAACAATAAGGCCGTATACGTGTAGCTATCCGAAAAATGGTAAACAATTTGGAACAAGTCAGAAACAATCCCTTTAACAAAGAAAATGATCTGCAAAACGATAACGATAGGGACAACCGCAAATGTCCCGATCAGGAAGTAATTGAAAAGCTTCTTTAATAACTCTTTCATGATGTCCTCACTTTTATAATTGTTATGATGTGCAAGGTGTCAGTTGCAGTCTCGACGCCGTAAAATCCCTTTAGCCAAATCCTAGCCGCGAATTATAGGCTAAATTAAACGCCGCTATCGTCGATAAAAAAAAGACCGCACCACTTTACTAATCAAAAAGTATCCCCATATCTGTCAACTAATCTCAAGCGCTTGGGCTTAGTATTGCCGTTTGTCAGCCGTTTTAACTGTCACTTAGCGCCTATAACGTATATAATTGGGATTTTTGATTTAATCATTTACTAATTTCACATCGGAAAAAACATGCTGGGTAAGCTAGTCAGATTGGTTGTAGGTAGCCGTAACGATAGGATAATTAAGAAGAAAAAAAAGCTGGTCAAAAAGATCAACGCTTTGGCTTCTGAGTACGAACAATTATCGGACGACGCGCTAAAATCCAAAACGCAAGAGTTTCGTGACCGCTTAGGCAAAGGTGAACTGCTGGAAAGCATTGTCCCAGAAGCCTTTGCCGCCGTCCGCGAGGCCTCCACCCGTGTCTTTGGCATGCGCCATTTCGATGTGCAATTAATTGGCGGCATGATCTTACATGACGGCAAAATTGCCGAAATGAAAACCGGTGAAGGTAAAACCCTGATGGCTACCTTGGCAGCCTACCTAAACGCCCTGCCCGGCAAAGGCGTGCATGTTGTAACGGTGAACGACTACCTTGCCAAGCGTGACTCCGACACCATGGGTCGCCTTTACGGCTTTTTAGGCTTGACAACTGGCGTTATCCTCAGCAGCATGCTGCAGGCCGAGCGCCGTGAAGCTTATGCCGCCGACATCACCTACGGCACCAACAACGAATTTGGCTTTGATTATCTGCGCGATAATATGGCCTTCAACTTAGAGCAAAAAGTCCAACGCGACCTGCACTTTGCCATCGTTGATGAGGTCGACTCCATTCTGATCGACGAAGCCAGAACCCCGCTGATTATCTCCGGCCCTACCGAAGAAAGCACCGAAGTCTATATTAAGGCCAACCAAATCATTCCCTTCCTGACCAAACAGGAAGACGAAGAACACCCTGGCGACTACACGGTTGACGAAAAAGTCCGCCAAGTGTATTTGACCGAAGCCGGTCATGAACGCGTCGAAAGCCTGATGCTGGAATACGGCCTGATGAGTGAAGGCACCAGCCTGTACGATGCCGCCAATATCCGCTTGATGCATTATCTGAACGCGTCCTTGCGCGGTCATGTGTTGTTCAAAAAAGATGTCGATTACATTGTTGCCAATGGCGAAGTCATCATCGTTGATGAGTTTACCGGCAGGGTGATGCAAGGCCGTCGCTGGTCGGAAGGCTTGCACCAAGCGATTGAAGCCAAAGAAGGCGTTGCTATCCAAAATGAAAACCAAACATTAGCTTCAATCACCTTCCAAAATTACTTCCGCTTATACGAAAAGCTGTCCGGCATGACCGGCACCGCCGATACCGAAGCGTTTGAGCTGAACAAAATCTACAATTTGGAAGTGGTGGTCATCCCTACTCACCGCAACATGATCCGTAAAGACTTCGGCGACGTGGTGTTCCTGACCGCCGATGAAAAATACCAAGCTGTGGCTAATGACGTTAAAGATTGCGTCAGTCGTGGGCAGCCGGTATTGGTCGGCACCACATCGATTGAAAACTCTGAACGTGTTTCGGCTTTATTGAAAAAAATGGGTATCGCCCATGAAGTCCTGAACGCCAAACAACACGAACGCGAAGCGCACATTATTGAACAAGCCGGTATGCCGAGTGCCGTCACCATTGCCACCAACATGGCAGGCCGTGGTACCGACATCGTTTTGGGCGGTAGCTTGGAAGCCGAATTGACGGCATTAGGTCTGGATGCACCTGATAGCGCCAAAGCACCTGTCCGTGCCGCTTGGCAAGTCCGCCACGACCAAGTGGTCGCCAGCGGCGGTTTGCATGTGATTGGCTCCGAGCGCCATGAATCGCGCCGTATCGACAACCAGTTACGGGGTCGTTCCGGTCGTCAAGGCGACCCGGGGTCAACCCGTTTCTATTTGTCATTACAAGACGATTTGATGCGCATTTTCGCCTCAGACCGCGTAGCCGGACTGATGAAAAAATTGGGCATGGGCAACGGCGAAGCCATCGAACATCCTTGGGTGACCCGTTCCATTGAAAACGCCCAGCGTAAAGTGGAAGGCCGCAACTTCGACATCCGTAAAGAAATTTTGGCTTATGACGATGTCGCCAACGACCAGCGTAAAGTCATCTACGCCCAACGTAACGAATTGATGGCGGCGGATGAAGTGTCCGAAATCATTTCCGCGATCCGTGGCGATGTGGTCAACCAAATGATTACCGGCTATATCCCACCGAAAACAATGGCGGAACAGTGGGATTTGGAAGGCTTGGAAGAGCAAATCGAACAAGAATTTAGCTGCCAAATTCCTGTTAAACAAATGGTTGAACAAGACCATAAATTGCACGAAGAAGCCTTACGCCAACGCCTTGTTGACCTGATCGAAAACAACTACAAAGAAAAAGAACAGCAAATCACCAAAGAAGTGCTGCAACACTTTGAAAAATCGGTCATGTTGCAAGTTTTGGATACCAGCTGGAAAGAACATTTGGCAGCGATGGACTATTTGCGCCAAGGCATCCATTTTAGGGGTTACGCACAAAAAGACCCGAAACAAGAGTACAAACGCGAAGCTTTCGAAATGTTCACCGATTTGCTCGACCATATCAAACATGAAGTGGTCAGCATTTTGGCAAAAGTACAAGTCCGTGAAGAAGAAGATGTCGAAGCCTTGGACAGACAAATGCAAGCGCCCCGCGAGATGCATTTTGAACACGCCGAAGCGGCTTCCGCCTTATCTGCCTTCGACGAAGCGCAGGCCGCTGAAGCTACCAGCTTAGAACCAGAAGAAGACGCGGAACAACCTTTTGTAAGGATCGGTAACAAAGTCGGTCGTAATGATGCTTGCCCTTGTGGTTCTGGAAAAAAATACAAACAGTGCCACGGTAAAATCAACTGACGCTCTTTTTGTGCGCTTACCTTCGGTTAACGCCGAAGGTAAGCGCCGCTAGCAAGACTTTCATGTCAAGAAAACTCACTATGCCCCATCAGTTGTTATAGCGGACATGCTGAACAAACCCTCTTTTTTCGCCCCCAAATCGGTTCAAGCTGCCGTCCCTAGCCACGTCCACGGGCTGATGGAAAAGCTTTACCACCAGCAAATCGCCAGCCAACATATCCAATTTGACGCCGCGCAATTCAGCGCCTTGCAGCATTTGCAAACTGTGCTGGAGCAGCTGCTCATTGCCCATCAGCAACAACGCAAACCCGTTTTACACAAATGGCTGGCACCGCCGCCGATAAAATTCCCTAGCTTATATATTTTTGGCGATGTCGGGCGCGGCAAATCCATGTTAATGGCTTTGTTTTTTGATGCCTGCCCTATCCAAGAAAAACGCCGCGTCCATTTCAGCAGCTTTATGCTGGAAGTCCATGCCTTCATCCATGCCTATCGGCAAACCGATGGCAGCGACGCCTTAAGCGCTTTGGCGCAACAAATCAGCGCATCGGTGTCATTGCTGTGTTTTGATGAGTTCCACGTCACCGATATTGCCGATGCCATGATTTTGGGCCGTTTGTTCAGCAAACTGTTTGAAGCCAACATCAGCATCATCATGACCAGCAACCGCCATCCCAACGATTTATACCAAGGCGGCTTGCAACGCGAGCAATTCTTGTTTTTTATTAAAGTGCTGCGCAACTCGGCAGAAATTATCGAACTGGTCGCCAAAGAAGATTACCGGCTGATTAACGGCATGCCTGCCTCGCCCAGCTACTGGCATCCGTTAGGCGAACACGCCGACCGTTTTGTCCGGCAAAGCTACCAAGACTTAAGCCAAGGCGCGGCCATCAAGCCTTTGACATTAACCGTCAGCGGACGACAAGTGTTGCTGTCGGCAGCGCACCAAGATATCATCATGACCAGCTTCGAAGCCTTGTGCGTGCAACCCTTGGGTGCAGCTGACTACTTGGCTATCACCCAACATTGCCGCACCCTCATCCTCTCCGACATACCCAAACTGACCGCCGAAAAGCGCAATGAAGCCAAGCGCTTCGTGACCTTGGTCGATGTCTTGTACGAACACCATATCCAATTGATATGCAGCGCCGAAGTACCCGCCCAAGATTTGTATGTCGAAGGCGATGGTGCCTTTGAATTCAGACGCACCGTATCGCGCTTAATAGAAATGCAGTCACAAGGCTATTTGCAGCGTAATCCTGTAAAATCCCTCTAACCTTCGCCACACCCTTGTCCCGCACAAGCGGTTAAGCTTTCCCCCTACCCTATCAATTCCAACAAAGATGCAACCGGCTTTCGTTCACCTTAGACTGCACAGCGAATTTTCGCTGGTAGACGGCATTGTTAAAATCAAACCGCTCGCCAAACGCCTGCTGGAACTGAAAATGCCCGCCGTGGCGATCACCGACCACGTCAACCTGTTTGCCTTGGTCAAATTTTATAAAACCGCCTCTAGCCAAGGCATCAAACCCATCGCCGGTGCGGATGTCTTGGTGGTCAACCCTGATGATCCGGTCACGCCGTTTCGGATGACCTTATTGGTCAAAAACCAGCTGGGCTACACCACGCTCACCGAACTGATCTCCAAAGCCTACCAAGAAGGCCAGCACCAAGGCGTGCCCATGTTGCAGCGCAACTGGCTGGTTGCCAACCACGATGGCCTGATTGCCCTGTCCGGCGCAATGGAAGGTGACATTGGCAAAGCCTTATTGGCAGACAATACCGATTTGGCAACGCAACTGGCACAACAATGGCAAGCGTTGTTTCCCGACAGTTTTTATCTGGAACTGCAACGCGTCGGCAAACCCGATGAAGAACGCTATTTGAACGCCGCCGTACAACTGGCGGTCGCCACCGACTTGCCGGTAGTCGCCACCAACGACGTGCGCTTTCTGCACGAAGACGATTTTGCCGCCCACGAAGTGCGGGTTTGCATCAACCAAAGCCGCGTCTTGGATGACAGCCGCCGCCCCAAAGATTACACGCCGCAACAATACCTGCGCAGCGTTGAAGAAATGCAAGAACTGTTTGCCGACTTGCCGGAAGCCCTTGCCAACAGCGTCGAAATCGCCAAACGCTGCAACCTGACGCTGACGCTGGGCAAAAACTTTTTGCCGGATTTTCCTGTACCCGAAGGCATGACCTTAGACGGCCTGATGGCAGCAGAAGCGCAAAAAGGCTTGGACGAACGCTTGCAGCAATACCCCGCCATCGGCAAAGGCTCAGACCAAGAAAACCGCCAAGTCTACTACCAACGCTTGGAAACCGAACTGAAAGTGATCGCCAACATGGGCTTCCCCGGCTACTTCATGATTGTTGCCGACTTTATCCAATGGGCGAAAAACCAACACATTCCGGTTGGGCCTGGCAGGGGTTCCGGTGCTGGTTCGTTAGTGGCTTACGCGCTGAAAATCACCGATTTGGACCCCATCGAATTCGATTTACTGTTCGAGCGTTTCTTAAACCCCGAACGGATTTCCATGCCCGACTTCGACATCGACTTTTGCATGGACCGGCGCGACGAAGTCATCGACTACGTGGCACGCCATTATGGTCGAGACCATGTCGCGCAAATCATCACCTACGGTTCGATGGCGGCAAAAGCGGTCATCCGCGATGTCGGGCGGGTGCTGGGTTTTTCCTACGGATTTGTGGATCGCTTGGCAAAGCTGATCCCGTTTGAAATCGGCATGACGCTGACCAAAGCCTTGCAAGAAAGCACCGAGCTAAAGCAGCTGTATGACAGCGAAGAAGAAGTTAAAGCGCTGATTGATATGTCCTTGTCGCTGGAAGGCACAGCACGGAATGCCGGTAAACACGCCGGTGGCGTGGTCATCTCGCCCACCAAACTGACCGATTTTACCCCACTGTATTGCGAACAAGGCGGCGGCAACTTGGTCACGCAATTCGACAAAGACGATGTCGAAGCGGTCGGCTTGGTCAAGTTCGACTTTTTAGGTCTACGCACGCTGACCATCATCGACTGGGCCTTGCAAACCATCAACGCCAAAAAAGCCACGCAAGGCGAAGCGTTGGTCGATATTAACGTGATTCCGCGCGACGATTTGCCGACTTACGAATTGCTGAAAAAAGGACAAACCACCGCCGTGTTCCAGTTGGAATCGCGCGGCATGAAAGAACTGATTAAAAAGCTCAAGCCCGATTGTTTCGACGACATCATCGCCTTGGTGGCCTTGTTCCGGCCCGGCCCGTTGGAATCGGGCATGGTCGATGACTACATCAACGTCAAGCACGGTGCCAAGGCCGAATACGCACACACGCTGTTGGAGCCGATCTTAAAACCCACCAACGGCGTTATTTTATACCAGGAACAGGTGATGCAAATTGCCCGCGAACTGGCTAGCTACACGCTGGGCGGTGCGGACATGCTGCGCCGTGCGATGGGCAAGAAGAAGCCCGAAGAAATGGCGAAAGAACGCGAGAAATTTACTGTCGGTGCGGTACAAAATCAGGTCGATGAAAAAATCGCCACCTATATTTTCGACTTGATGGAAAAGTTCGCCGGTTACGGTTTTAACAAATCGCACTCGGCAGCTTACGCATTGGTCGCCTACCAAACCGCTTGGCTCAAAGAACATTACCCCGCCGAATTTATGGCGGCTGTGCTGTCGTCGGATATGGACAACACCGACAAAGTCGTGGTGCTGATTGAAGAATGCCGGCAAATGAAGCTGACCATTTGCCCGCCCGACCTCAACATGTCGGAACACAAATTTACCGTCAACCGCCACGGGCAAATCGTCTACGGCTTGGGCGCAATCAAAGGCGTGGGCGAAGCGGCGGTGGAAGATGTCATCATCGAAGAACGCAAAGCCCACGGCGATTTCACCGGTTTGTACGATTTGTGCAAACGCGTCGATACCCGCAAAGTGAACAAGCGGGTTTTGGAAGCCCTCATTAAAGCCGGTGCGTTCGACAGCTTTAACCCCTGCCGCGCCAGCCATTTGGCAGAACTGCCGACCGCCCTGCAAGTCGCCGAGCAACACGGCCTGATGCAACAAACCGGACAAAACGATTTGTTCGGACTCGGCGGCGATGACGAAAGCACACCCGAACAAGGCGAAACCTACACCACCCGCGTACCGCCGTGGACGCAAAAAGAAAAGCTGGCGGCGGAAAAAGCCATCTTAGGCTTGTTCCTGACCGGACACCCTATCGACGAATACGAAGCCGAGCTAAAAAACTTCACCCACGGTGTCATCGCCAATCTGCAAGCCACGGTGGAACGCTCGCGCGGCAGCTTAAACGCGCGCGTCGCCGGTTTGGTCATGGATGTCCGCACCCGCCAAAACAAAAGCGGCAAAACCATGGGCTTTATCCAATTGGACGACCGCACCGACCGTTTGGAATGCGCCGCCTTTGCCGAAATCTACGATAACTACCGCGACCTGCTGGTGCGCGACCAACTGATCGTGGTGGAAGGCAGCTTGGGCATCGACAGCTTCTCCGGCACGTTGCGCCTAACGGCAGAAAAAATCTACAACATGGAACAAGCCCGCGAAGCCTTCTCGCGGGGCTTGCAAATCGACTGGATCGTCGATGGCGACAACGATAAAAAAACCTTCATCAGCAAACTGGGCAGCACCTTAGTGCCGTTCAAACGCGGCTCCAGCACCCTCAGCATCCGCTACACCTCGCCCGAAGCACAAGCCTTGGTGCAACTGGGCGACGACTGGCGGGTTTACCCCAGCGACGAACTACTGCACCGCCTTCGGGTTTGGCTGGGGGATGCGGCGGTTTTGGTTAGATATGGTTAATGAAAGGAGCGCGACCCTCTTGGTCGCTAGAACTCGTAGAAACCAATAGCGATAGAGGCTGTGAAAGTATTCGGTTTTTGAAATTTAAAGCACAATATATTGTATATGATCTAGCTACAAAGCACTATATATTGGAATAAAAGTCAATAATTTGGAATACTTTCACAGCCTCGATAGCCTATTGCACCGGATGATTGATTTCCAACAGGCGGCGCAATGCCGGTTGGTTATTGCGCCTTACGGCCTTACAAAGCCGTTCCGGCACAGAAGAACTAGCGCTTGAACGAACCGAACCTAAGTGATGAAACTAACTACTTTTTTATAAAGGACTCCGTTTACACGGCTTAAAGAATGGGGCATTATCTTGGCTGTCCTAAAAAAGCAAAAAAGTTGTTGTTTGATTTATTCGCCTGAAGTGTAATGCAGCTTTTTTAGGAAATGCTAAATGTTAGCAAACAAATGAAAATAAATGTGTTTTAATATTTTTAAAATTAATGGGCATCCTTTTGACGTGTTTTTTTACGTCAATTAGGATGTCTACTTTACGTTGGGCAATCTAGGCCAGATTTCGCTTTACGTTTATCAACTTTTAGTATTCGTAGTCATTTTTTGGTTTTAGTATTCGGTTAGGAAAAACAATGGAAACCAGAAGAAATGAGCCTTGTCCTTGTGGGAGTGGAGAAAAATATAAAAAGTGTTGCGGCTCACTTCATGACACATCAAAATCAAAAACGAACACTACAATGCGTCGCCATGAGTATGATACTCCCCATATTTTAGACCAGCAGTTAAGATAGAAAGCCTTACCCAAAAAGGCAAACTAAACTATGGCCAATGTACGCAAGAACCACACAATGGAATTTAAAACCCAAGTGGCCGTCGAGGCGATCCGCCAACAAAAAACGGTTAACGAACTGACCAGCGAATACGGTGTCCACGCGACCCAGATCAACCTCTGGAAAAAGCAGGCGTTGGCGGTGATCCCGGAAGCCTTCAGCGGGAAAAAGGAAAAGGCACGGGACAATCAGCAACAGGACATTGACGAGCTGCACCGCCAGATAGGCCAGCTCATCGCCGAACGGGACTGGCTCAAAAAAAAGTCCTCGGCCAGCCATTAGCGACAAGGCAACTAGGGATTGACCCGCAAGACCCACAGTTCAGTGTTCGGCAACAATGCGGCCTGCTGGGGCTGAACCGTTCATCCCTGTACTACCAGCCTGCGGGTGAAAGCGAGGAAAACCTAGCCCTGATGCGGCTTCTGGACGAACAATACACGCGGACACCCTGTTATGGGGTATTGAAAATGGTGGCGCATTTGCGCAACCTGGGGCATGAGGTGAACGCCAAGCGGGTCAGGCGTTTGCTGCGGAAGATGGGGCTGGAGGCGGTGTACCAGAAACCCAACACCAGCCAGCGGAATCCGGAACATCAGGTCTACCCCTACCTGTTGCGCGGGCTGGTGATTGACCGTTGCGACCAAGTGTGGAGCACCGACATCACCTATATCCGGCTGGCATCAGGCTTTGTCTACCTGATGGCGGTGATTGACTGGTACAGCCGATACATTCTGGGCTGGGCGTTGAGCACCACCTTGGATGCGGATTTCTGCATTGAAGCCATCGGCACTATAACCGAACGCCAGCAATGCGAAATCTTCAACACCGACCAGGGTTCGCAGTTCACCACGCCCCGCTTTACCCAGCCGCTGCTGGACAAAGGCATCAAAATCAGTATGGACGGGCGTGGCCGGGCATTGGACAATATTTTTGTTGAGCGGTTGTGGCGCACAGTCAAGTATGAGCATGTGTACTTGCAGGATAGGCACACCGTCCAGGAAACCTGGCTAGGATTGAAGGATTTCTTTCATTTCTACAACCATCATCGTCTACACCAATCGTTGGGCTATCGGACACCCGCCGACGTGTATTTAGGGAAGTGTTATGAGAAGGATGAAACAACCCATTTTTATCAACCGGCTTCTATCTTAATTTTATGAGATTTTGGTCTAGACAATGGGGAGTACCTTAGAGTTCTGGCGTATGCAATACCGGACTCGCCGTTATCTTGAACATCTAAATGAAGATGAGTTGGTTAAAAGATTTAAGGATTTACTTGCCAATATTACAGCGCTAACCGAAGCGGATGATATGTTCAAAATAGGGCTTCAGCCAATTACAGAAGGAGGAGGATATTGGGCAGAATTGGGAACTCACATTTTGGAAGAATGTGTTTTAAGGGAATACGAGTATCCTGCTCCTTTTGCCTATAAATTGAGCGATTCTCAAATACCGAAACACAAGTGGCCGGGTTTGCAAAAAGCTCAACAAGCTTTCAAACTTATGAACTTGAAAGAGGGAAGCTTCCTTGTAAAATTCGGTAAATATGAATATTTACGTCCCACTTTGGATACTGGCTTAGTCCGCATCATGCCAGCTTCTTATTATGATGACCCTTCTCTAAATTCAGCTATAAGAGATTCTGAACTAGAAGTATCAATTTTTGGGCTTCCTTCAGAAACTAAAATTGAAGCTATCTGCGGAAAAACAGGAGAGTCAAAAGTTCTCATTGAACCAATAGGTAATATTAAATACACCAGACAATCGTCAACAAATTATTATGCTTATTGTTTAGCATCAGCATATTCACCTAGACTTTTTGGCGATTTTGAAGCGGATTGTTGTTTAATTATCAAGAATCCTTGTCAGTTTGTAGAACTCTTAATGTTAGAGTTTTACAAAAAATACCCAGATTTTTCGGCCTCTTCTGAATCAGTTCATTATTTTGATCCACTGAATGCAAAATCAGCCAATTTGGATGTTTTTTTCTCAAAACATTTTCGATATTCTTACCAAAAAGAATATCGAATTATTTGGCTTCCGCCAAAGGCAATAATGGCACTTGAACCCGTTTTTCTCGAACTTGGAAGTCTAAGCAGTTTCTGTGAAATAATATCGTTAGTCTAAGTTGAGTGGTTGCAATTTAGCCCAACAAGTCAGTCAAAGGGACTCGCCGCCCGTTGGCGGTTTTGAAGTTTTGGTCTTTATCAAGGTTCGGCGGCTTCGTTTCGCTTTCGTTAGCGGCGCGCCCCTTACCGTAACGTTGGGCAGTCGCAACCAAAGTTCTTTTGCATGATTATCAAAAATCCAAAGCCAATAACGGTCGGCAAACATACTCTCTCGCTTGATACCCGTAACGGTGGCTTTGAGCCATCTTATATGTCACTGTTATTAGCGCGGTAGGGCTTGGTAATAAGTATATTGAGAACCCTCATCACCCGAAATATTGGCTATCGTAAACCGTGATGTAATACATGACCCGCCTGGATGTCCGCCCATTTCAATCAACCCACGGGTGAACGGTTACTAAATAAATTATAATTTAATAAAATATTATGAAAGAAATAAAATTTGATTTTCTCTCAGAAAGAGAGAATGTTTATTTACTTGGTGTAAAATTAGAGAGAAGAGAATGTCTTCCTGATAAACCGCGAATTTATATAAAAATGAGCGACAGGCTTTTAGAATCTGTCAAGAGTCTGAAAAAAATAGACTTTCCTTTACATTTAAAAATAATTAAAGAAGGTAGGGACGTTATTTTGATTCGCCTAGAATTAAAATACCTTCCTGATAAACCGAGAATTCATATAAAAATGAGAGACTGGCTTTTAGAATTTGTCAAGAGCCTGAAAAAAAGAGATTTTCCTTTACATTTAAAAACAATTGAAGAAGGTGGGGGCGTTATTTTGATTAGCCCAAAATTAGAATGCCTTCCTGATAAACCGCGAATTCATATAAAAATGAGAGACTGGCTTTTGAATTTGTGGAGAGTCTGAAAAATTACTTTTCCTAAGTATTTTTCTGGTATTTAACTTTTTTATGTATTCTTAATAGATTCCTAACAAAATAAAGCCAGCCCGTAGGTTGGGGTGAGGTACGAACCCCAACACATCCGTACACATCAATTGTTGGGGTTCCTGACATCACCCCGACCTACGGTGGCAGGCTGGGTTTTTGGCGGATTTAGGCCAACTAATTTTTACTCCGCAAATTTTTAATAATCTCTTCCAACGGCACCAGATTTAAACGGATCCTAAACAAAATTTCCTGATTTTCCAGCAAGCCATAACACTCGTAAGAACGCAGCTGAATATCGGTGTTGTTTAAGGTGTTGCTTTTTGATTCCGGTAATTGTTTGACCAAAATATGCAGTTTGTCGTTGTTTTTGACTTGGCTTGCCAAAAGCCTGTCCACGCTGATGTCGTGCGAGGTGTAAACCATCGGGTTGGCTTTGAAGTCGTGGTTTTCCAATTGCGCCTTATCCAACAAGGCGCCCGATGTCAGGCTGCAGGGAAATACTTCCGGATAATGGGCGTAGTGGGTCAGTTCGTCAAAATAATCGGACTGCTCGGCTAGCGAGCCGGACAAGAAATTTTTGACGTTGCCGTTGTGCATCCATTTGCGCTTCAGGAAAAAATCGGTTTCTGGCACCACGCTTTTGTCGGGCAGTTTGTTCAAATCCGGCAAGGTGCTTAAATCGGTATCGGCAAGGAACAGCGGTGTTTGGGTTTCTTTTTTGTAGCCCAGCAAAATGGTTTTGCCTTGCGATTTGATGGTGATGCGGTTGGTTAAGGTCAGGTTGGGGATGGTGTTGATGAGGGTTTTTTTAATGTCCAGCGAGATTTCTTGGCGCGGCCTTAAGGCATTGACAAAAATCACTTGGTAATTACTGAACCGCAAACCTTTTTCGGCAATGATGCGCTCTTCGTGATGGGCTTCGCGGTACAGGCGCATTTGGTATTCGATTAAGGTATTTAGCTGAAAACCCAAAACAATCGGCCCTTTGAAGGGGTTGTGGGTGATCTCCAGCCATTTGTGTTTGTCGTGGAATAAGTTGAAATCGTCAGAAGCATTACGTGCCACTTCAATGTGGATTTGTTCAAAGGTGAAGAGGGTGTTTTTCATTCAATAAGTGGCTGGATTTTTCATTGGGTTGGACAAATTTCAGATCAGTGTCCGTAGGATACGCAGCCACGGATGACAAGCCAAACCCATCATCCGTGGCGTCCGTTGACTAAAGCCGCAATTAAATAGGAATATCGTCTACCGTTTCGGCAGCGCCATCGATGGCATCGTGCGTTTTATTGCCCACGCCCGGTATGACAGAAACCACCGCCGCCCCAACCCGCATCGGTACGCTGACGACTTTTGTAAAAACACAGCCTGACAAAGCGCCGGCCATCACGACACACAAGATAATCTTTTTAGCTTTCATAAATGCCTCTCAATTTTTGCAGTCTGTTTTCCATCCGTTAGGCTTGCTTCCTTGCCCCCGCATTATCACTGAAGCGGCGGCTATCAGGAAATATATTCTGCCTTGTCGTTTGCCACTCCCAACAATGCCACAAAATCTGCACATTTGCTGCAGGCAATTTCCTTATCTCCAGCACTTTATCTGCATAGCCTCCTTGTACTGTAAGTGCAAACCCCAAAACAGGAGATATGCAATGAAACAAAATTTTTACCTTAAGCTCGGCGTCATTTTTTTTCTGATAATGGCCCTGATGCTGCCCAAAGCGTTTATGCACGGGCTGATTTATGAACGGCAAAACTGGCTGCGCCAATCTTTTTCCAGCATTGAACAAAGCTGGCCTGGGCCACAAACATTAGGCGGACCGGTAATTACCGTGCCTTACCAGCTGACTTATCAAATTACCGAAACCGAACGCGGTCCAGAGGGAGAGGTTCAGGTTAACCGTGAGGTGACCGCTAATGAACTGCTGTATATCATTCCCAAACAGTTAAAAATCAACAGCCAAGTCGATAGCAGTTTGCGTTATCGCGGCATTTACGGCGTGCCGGTGTTTGGCAGCCGCACCCAAATGCAAGGCGAGTTTAGCGATGCGGCTTTGTTGGAAATCATCAATGCCAATAAAAATGGCAAAATCAGCTTTGGTAAACCGGAGTTGTCGATTTTGCTGAGCGATCAGCGTGGCGTTATCGCGCCGCCAACATTGGATTGGGATGGTCAGAAAATCACCTTCCAGCCCGGTTCGGCCTTACCCAAAACCGAAGCGGGCATTCATGTCGCCTTGCCGAATTTTGATGCAAGCCAAGCCAAAAACCATCGCTTTAGCATCGATTTGGAAGTACGCGGCATGCGTTCAGTCAAATTTGCCTTGCTTGCCGAAGATACCCGCTTGCAGTTGGCGGGCAATTGGCCGCATCCCAGCTTTACTGGCATTTTGCTGCCCGAACAACGGGAAGTCTCCGAGCAAGGCTTTAGCGCCCTATGGCGGGCTTCGTCATTTTCTTATAACGTCAACCACTTGCTTAAAAATTGCCGCCTTAGCGAATGCCCCAATTTGCTGCAGCAAACCATTGGCTTGGATATGATCCAACCGGTCGATGTTTACCAGCAATCGGAGCGCAGCATCAAATACGCCGAACTGTTCATTTTGCTGACGTTTATGGCCTTGATTTTGTTTGAGCTGCTGAAAAAAGTGCGCATCCATCCCATCCAGTACACCTTGGTGGGCATGGCTTTGCTGATGTTTTACCTGCTGCTGATTTCGCTGTCCGAACATCTGGCATTTGCTGTGGCCTACGCCATTGCCGCTACCGCCAGCACGGCATTGTTGACGGGGTATTTTGGCGGCATTCTGGGTGGCAGCAAATTGGCTTGGCTATTGGGCGCGGGCTTGTCGGGTTTGTACGGTGCGCTGTATGTCATCTTGCAAGCGGAAGAAAGCGCGTTGCTGATGGGCAGTTTGTTGGTGTTTGCAGTACTCGCCGCACTAATGCTAAGCACACGCCGTTTCGATTGGTATGCCCTGACTAACCAAACCAGCCGCCCCAAAGACGACGGGGTGCCGCTATGAACTCGTTCCGTTTCAGCTTGTTGATCGTGTTGGCTGTATTTGTCTTAGGTTGTTTGCCGTCTACCCAGGCGATCATACCCGTGGAAGGTGCAACAGCCGCCGATTGGCATCCCCAATCCTTTTGGTATCACCCGTGGGGCCGTTCCGGTACGCATAAAGGTATCGATATTTTCGCCAGATCCGGCAACGCGCAAGGCAAAGCACCGCATTTGCACTTTGCCATCCGCAGCTTATTGCCCATTTGGCAGCAATACCGTGCCGATGCGCCGCAAGCTTGGAACCTGTTGTTCTATCTTGACCCAAGCCAGGAATTTCGGGCTTAAATACACCGCCCCATTGACCAAAATAGCGGTTGCGCCTTTAGCGTGACACTTTAAGAATCACCTTTTAACAATGCCTGGTCTGCCTGCACCTTCTGCCAATCCAAAGCCAGTGGCAGGCAGGTCGGACAGGCTTGTTGCTTGAGCATTTGTTGCACGGTGGCAATGCGCGCCTGAATATCGGGGTGCGAAGATAACCATTCTGGCACATCGGCACCAGGTTCTTTAGCCAGTTTTTGCAGTAAGCTGACCATACCATCGGGTTTGATTTTGGCATGGATTAAAGCCTGCAAGCCTAGACGGTCGGCCTCGTCTTCACTGTCGCGGCTGAAAACCAAGTTGCCCAATTGATGGACAATCACAGCGGTGGCGGTATTGACATCGCCCAGCAGCACCATTAACGCCGCCGCCCAACCTAAGCTGTTAATCATGTTTTTGAGCGCGTGCTGGCGTTCGACGTGTTGTACCTCGTGCGCCAACACTGCCGCCAATTCGTCAGCATTTTCGGCCTTGGCAATCAGGCCGGAATGGACAATGATAATGCCGCCAGGCAAAGCAAAAGCGTTGACGGTCTTGTCTTTTTTTATCAGCCATTGGTAATGGTAGCGGGAGTTTTCAGTTAAGCGCTCGCCGACACTTTTAACAGCATTGAAGGCGACACCTTTCTTAATCGTGCCGCCTTGGCTTTCAATCTGCGCCAATACCGATTTGCCCAACTGCTCTTCCTGTGGCACGGAAACTTGCCTCGCCATCCAACCTAAGGCGTTATCGTAATTGGACCATAGCAACAAAACGCCGAACACGACGGCAATCGCTAAACTTGCCAAACTGCCCCAAACCATTTTGATGCTGCGCTGGCGTTGTTGCCATTTGCCAAACTGCTGGCTTAGGCTGGCAGGCGCGTCAGCCATCACAATCGCGATGTCATTTTTGCTGTGCAATTTAAGGCTCATCGCCACGCCGTCGGGCGTCTGCCAGTGCAGGTAAAACTCGTTATGCTCAAAGCCCCCCACGCCCATGACAATTTGGCTGCCATTGACACTGATCGAATGGGCTTTAACCAATAATAATTCGCCGATAAAATTGGCGGTCACCGCCTGCCCTGCCAAGGGCAAATCACCGCCGTATAAAATGGCTTGGAATGTCTGCATAAGGCTTATCCGTTATTTTTTGATTTCCGCTAAAAATGAAATGATGGCGATGGCAATCACCACCAACAGATAGACTTTCCCCGTTATGCCTTTGGTTGAACCCAAAGTTGCCATTTTCATCAGCTCGATGCTCAAGCGGCGTTCCGGCAAGGATTGCATCCACACTTTTCCGGGGCCGACCAAATTGGCGTAAAACAAACCTTCGCCGCCAAATAAGGCCGTTTTAATTTTGCCTGCGTATTTGATTTCGTAAGTGACTGTCGGGCTTAATGCCACCAGACACCCGCTATCGACCTGCAAGTTTTGCGCAGGCGCCAGCACCATTTCCTTCAATGCGCCGCTGGCGTTGATAAAGACCAGGCCTTTGCCGGTGATGCGCTGCATGATAAAACCTTCACCACCAAAGAAACCCACCCGAAGGCGCTTTTGGAAGGCCAATTTAATCTCAATGCCTTCCTGCCCCGCCAAGTACGCGCCTTTTTGGCAAATGAGTTCGCCGCCGACTTCGTCCAAATCAATCGCGACAATTTTGCTGATGCTGGAGCCGGCAAAGGCGACCCGCTGCGGCTTCAGGCCACTGTTGAAATAGCGGCTGCTAAATAAGGATTCGCCTGTCAATGAGCGTTTAAAAGCTTTGAAAAAACGCCCCAGCGCACCGTAACGGGAGGGCGAGCCATCACCCAAAACAGCTGTCACTTGAATGGTGTCGTCCATATACATCATTGCCCCTTGTTCGCCAACAATCGATGCGTAAGCAGGCAATATGACTTCCACATATTGCATATCAGAGCCTTCAATGGTGTAGGTGATGTTCGTCATATTGAGTTTTTCCTATAGCTTAAATTGGCAAAGTCTATTGATAAAATACACCCCTTCGCCCGTCTTGGGGCGCACAGAGTATAGTCAGCTATTGTTTTTTTTTATCAAGACTTAAGGATAAAGCGCCAATATTTTGACCTTACCGCTAACCCATCAATTCTTCTGCTTTTGACTGCCGCCCGGTTTGCCGTCAATTCCCTAGTCGTGATAGTATGATTTTGTTGGCTGGACAATGATTTAACCAATAATTCACTTTAAAAGTGTATTTCTATCAATTTACCGTGCATTTGCTTGCATATTCAAAATGGCATTGACGAATCGGAGTGTCCGGTAATGCAAAGCTCCATTGTTGTTTAACGCTTCTAATTGCTGGCTTAAATCATGCAAAACTCGTATTTAAATCGCACACCGCTGCAAATCACCCTATCAACATGGAAAGCCCTTTTTTTAAGGGAAGCATTAAGCCGCCTGACCGGTAGCCGCATTGCTTGGCTGTGGCTGTTATTTGAGCCGATCTTCCACATGTCATTTTTGCTTTTTATTTTCACCGTTATGCGCATGCGCACAGTGGGTGGCATTAATATAGTGGTTTGGTTGCTGGTTGGTTTGATTTTCTTTTTTACCTTTAAAAGAACCGCCACACAAACCAAAAACGGCATTACCCCTAATAAACAGCTGTTCACCTATCGCCAAGTCAAACCCATAGACACGGTTATTAGCAGGGCTTGTTTAGAAGCTTTTTTAATGACTATCATCGGTTTTATTGTGGTTGCCGCCGCCTCGTTGTTTGGTGTCGATTTTATGCCCAATGACTTTTTAAGCCTAATACTGGCTTTTTTTGGCATATGGTTGTTTGGCCTCGGCTTTGGCTTAATCACTTCCGTTTGCATTCAGTTGGCGCCCGACTCGGACCATATCATCAACCTTCTGATGACACCGGCTTACATGCTATCAGGCGTTATTATCCCCATTTCAAACGTGCCTGAACCTTATCGGCATTACTTGTCTTACAACCCCATCGTCCACGGTATTGAGACGGCGCGGCAAGCCATGTCAACCTATTACCACACCATTCCAGAACTCGACTTAAACTACCTATATAGTGCCGATTTGGTGACCATTTTTATTGGTTTGGCACTGCATAGGCGTTTTGAATACCTGATAGGCAAATAATGATTATTGTTGATGATGTCCATAAACGTTACCAAACCGAACACGGCCCCGGTCAATGGGTTTTAAAAGGCGTCTCGTTTACCATTCCAAACAATCTGAGTGTCGGCTTAGTGGGTCGTAATGGGGCCGGCAAATCAACTTTGTTACGTTTAATTGGTGGTGTTGACAATCCTAGCAAAGGCACTATTCAAAGATACTGTAGGGTTTCTTGGCCCATGGGTTTTGGTGGTGGCCTTCAAGCGGGTTTAACAGGTCGCCAAAATGCCAAATTTGTCTGCCGTATTCATGGTCGTGAAGATGACATTGAGGACCGCCTAGCCTTTATCCAAGACTTTGCCGAAATAGGTGAAGCGTTTGATAGGCCTGTTAAAACCTATTCTTCAGGTATGCGTTCACGTCTGCAATTTGGCTTATCGCTGGCCTTTGATTTCGATGTTTACATTTCAGACGAAGTAACCGCAGCCGGTGATGCCGCATTTAAAGAAAAAGCCAACAAGGCATTTAAAAATCTTTCCGAAAAAGCCAGCATTATTATGGTTTCGCATGGGGAAGGAACACTTAGGCAGTTTTGCGAAGCCGGCATATGGTTAAACAACGGTAAAGCCCATTGGTTTGATGACATTAACGACGCGTTAAAAGCTTACCGGGACAGTCTTCCAAAATAAAAAGGGTTGGTTTATAAAAACGCATAATATCTGGACAAAATTCGACAATTTAGGCAAAATTGTCGGCTAAAATGCTTGTAGACGAATTGGGCGAACAAGGTAATGGCGTATATCTCCGTATTGAATGGACCGAATCTGAATTTGCTGGGCGTCCGTGAACCAGGCCTATACGGCACGCAAACTTTAGACGGTATCAAGCAAGCTTTATTGACACAATCGGCTGCATTCAACCATCAGCTTGATTTCCACCAAAGCAATGCGGAACATGAACTTGTCGAACTAATCCACCAAGCTTATTTTAATAAAGTTGATTTTATTATCATCAATCCGGCAGCTTTCACCCATACCAGTGTCGCCATCCGCGATGCACTGCTGGCAACGCAAATACCTTTTATTGAAGTTCACTTATCAAACGTTCATGCACGTGAACCTTTTCGGAAACATTCCTATTTTTCAGATGTAGCCAAAGGCGTCATCTGCGGACTAGGCGCAACAGGCTACGAGCTGGCACTACAAGCGGCTCATCAGATATTAGGCAAGAGAAATGACAATGGATATTAGAAAAATAAAAAAACTCATCGAAATCATTGAAGAATCCGGCATTGCCGAAATCGAGATAAAAGAAGGTGAAGAGGCCATCCGCATTAGCCGCTATTCCGCTGCCCCTGCAGCTTATGCACCGCCATCGATGCCAGCCCCTGCCGCTGTCGCGCCAGCAGCAACAACACCAGCAAGTGACGCCCCCATCTCAGGCCATATCGTCAAATCGCCAATGGTAGGCACGTTCTACCGCTCAGCATCACCTGGTTCAAAATCATTTGTTGAGGTAGGCCAGTCCATTCAAGCCGGTGAAACCTTGTGCATTATCGAAGCCATGAAAATTCTTAACCAAATCGAAGCCGACAAAAGCGGTGTGGTGACAAAAATTTTGGTTGAGAACTCAGATCCTGTCGAATATGGACAGCCATTATTCGTCATTGAATAACACGCAAACGGAAAGCCCATGTTCGAGAAAATAGTCATCGCCAACCGTGGCGAAATTGCCTTACGTATTCTGCGTGCTTGCCGTGAATTAGGCGTTAAAGTCGTTGCTGTGCATTCCGAAGCTGACCGTGACTTAAAACACGTGCGCTTAGCTGACGAGTCCGTCTGTATTGGCCCTGCAGCTTCTGTAGATAGCTACCTGAACATCCCTGCCATTATCAGCGCAGCAGAAGTGACTGATGCCGAAGCCATTCACCCCGGCTATGGTTTCTTGTCAGAAAATGCTGATTTTGCTGAAAAAGTCAAAAAAAGCGGTTTTGTTTTTATTGGCCCTAACGCTGACACCATCCGCATGATGGGCGACAAAATCTCCGCTAAAAACGCTATGATCGCAGCCGGCATCCCTTGTGTACCCGGCAATAACGACCCGCTCTCTGACGACCCCAAAGCCAACTTAAAATTGGCGCAGGAAATCGGTTATCCGGTCATCATCAAAGCAGCGGGCGGTGGTGGTGGACGCGGCATGCGTACCGTACATACCGAAGCGGCCTTAATCAACGCCATTGCCATGACCAAAGCGGAAGCCAACAGCGCGTTTGGCAACCCGACCGTATACATGGAAAAGTTTTTGGAAGACCCTCGTCACATCGAGTTTCAAGTCATGGCTGACAGCCACGGCAACGCCATCCATTTGGGCGAGCGTGATTGCTCTATGCAACGCCGTCACCAAAAAGTGGTGGAAGAAGCGCCAGCACCCGGCATCACCGAAGAACAACGTAAGTTTATTGGCGAGCGTTGCGCCAAAGCCTGTGTTGATATTGGTTATTTAGGTGCGGGTACATTCGAATTCTTGTACGAAAAAGGCGAGTTCTACTTCATTGAAATGAACACCCGTGTTCAGGTTGAGCATCCTGTTACGGAAATGGTTACGGGGTTTGACATCGTCAAAGAGCAGCTGCGAATTGCCGCTGGCGAGCGTTTGTCGATCACCCAAGATCAAGTCAAAATGACCGGTCATGCCATCGAATGCCGATTGAATGCTGAAGACCCTAAAACCTTCATGCCCTGCCCTGGCAAAATTGACCAGTTCCATATGCCGGGTGGCCCAGGTATCCGTTGCGAAACGCATATTTACAACGGCTACAAAGTACCGCCTTATTATGATTCCATGATCGGTAAACTGATTGCCCACGGAGAAGACCGCAAAAGCGCGATTGCCCGTATGAACACCGCACTCAGTGAAATCATCATCGACGGCATCAAAACCAATATCCCGTTGCAGCAAGACATCATGAATGACACGGCTTTTGCCGCTGGCGGGCAAAACATCCATTATTTGGAGAAAAAACTAGGCATTTACTAATGCCATACGGTCAGTTTGGATTTTTCTCAGCCATCCAAACTGACCGTTGTTTTCCAACAAGCACCTAATGGCAAGCCCTTTGCCTTAAAATCTGTTCACATTAGCCCTGCTCTTGGCGTTCTTAACACCAAGCGCCAATCCACCCCCTTGTAGCAACCTCTTATGGCTTGGCATCAATTTTCCGTTATCACCAATGAAGACACCGCCCCGTTGCTGGCTGATTTTTTCAGCGACTTAGGCGCCGTTTCCGTCACCTACATGGATGCCGAAGACGAGCCGGTTTATGAGCCAGCAATAGGCCAAACCGTCATCTGGAGCAACACCCAAGTCATCGCCTTATTTGAGCTGGACGCGGCGGATCCCGAGCAAGTCAAAACGCAAGTCTACGCCCGTTTTGACCACTCGCTTTTGCAAACTTGGCATTATGAACCGGTAGAAGATCAAGTCTGGGAGCGGGCGTGGATGGAATATTACCAACCGATGAAGTTTGCCGACAAACTTTGGGTTTGCCCAACCGGTCAAGAACAACAGGAAGACCATACCGTCTGCCTTACCTTAGACCCTGGCTTGGCTTTTGGCACAGGTACGCACCCGACCACCGCATTATGTTTGGAATGGTTGGCGAGCCATGATTTGGCGGGCAAAACCGTGATTGATTTCGGCTGTGGATCCGGCATTTTGGCGATTGCAGCGGTTTTGCTGGGCGCAAAAGAAGCCCATGCCATCGACATCGATCCACAAGCACTAACCGCCACCCAAGATAACGCGTTAAAAAACAACGTCACCGATAAAATCCATTGTTATCTTCCTGAACAATTTACGCCCCGAAAAGCCGATGTTGTTCTCGCCAACATTTTAGCCAAACCGCTCATTGATCTGTCATCCAACATTATCAGTTTGGTTGGGGAAGATGGACAGCTGGTGTTATCCGGCATTTTGGCTGAACAAGCCGATGCCGTCATCAGCAGCTACCAAACCAGCATCGCATTTACCAGCCCCACGCAACAAGAAGACTGGATTAGGCTGGACGGCAACATGCGTTAGCGCCATGTACACCGCCTGCCCGAATTGCCGTGCCAGCCAAACCATCACCGTGGAACAACTGCGGCTAAACCGGGCGATTGCCTATTGCCCTTACTGCGCCATTCGCTTTGATGCCTTAGAATTGCTCAGCGAAACGACAGCGACCGATGAAAACACCGAACTGCCCTGGGAACACCCCCCCGTATCGAAACCACCCCAAGCACTTTGGCAAATCGGCGCATTACTTAGCGGTTTACTATTGATAAGCCAGTTTTTGTACTTTGAAGGCTATGGGCTAACTCAACATCCTAAATTCCGCCCCATCCTGTTAAGTGCCTGCAAAAAACTGGCGTGCAAGCTTCCGGCCTACCAAAATATTAACGAACTGGTCGTCTTGGCAGGTTCGCTGACACCAGCTGGAGAACAGCATTACCAACTGAACACTGTCATCAGCAACCGTGCGGCTTTTGAACAAGCCAACCCAAAAATCATCCTGACGTTACTGGACTACACCGGACAAGCCTTTAGCTACCGGCAATTTACCCCACAAGACTATTTTCCGGGCATTCATCAAAAACCCATAGCCCCTGACACTAGCCTGACCATCCATTTGGATATCGCCGCCACGCAAGCCCCAATTGGCGGCTACAACCTTGAACTGACCTACTAACATGGCATACCCACAGCTCTACCTAAAGAAAAACGAAGACAAACGCCTACGCAAAGGCCATTGCTGGGTATTCAGCAACGAAGTCGACACCCAACGCTCGCCGTTGGAAAGCTTCAATGCCGGTGATTTGGTACAAGTGTGCGGCAATGATGGCAAAGCCTTAGGTACCGCCTACATCAACCCGCAAGCGCTGATTTGCGCGCGTCTGCTCTCCAGAAAAGCCAACCTAAAATGCGGCAGCAATTTCTTTAAGGAGCGCATCAGCACAGCTTTAACATTACGCGAAAAGCTGTTCGACAAAACCTATTACCGGCTGGTGTTCGGCGAAAGCGATGGTCTGCCTGGTTTGGTCATTGACCGCTTTGGCGATGTGTTTTCGGTACAAATCACCACCGCTGGTATCGAACAACGCAAACAAATATTGATAGACGCGCTGGTCGAACTGTTTGAACCCACGGCTATCGTCCTCAAAAACGACAGCGGGCAGCGGCAACAAGAAGGCTTAGGGCAAGAATCGGAAGTCGCCTACGGGCAACTGCCAGAAACGCTCATCATTGAAGAAAATGGTGCCCAATTTAAAATCGACATTCTCAACGGGCAAAAAACCGGCTGGTTCTACGACCACCGCAGCAGCCGCGCCCAATTGGCAAGCTTTGCAAAAGGCCTGCGGGTACTGGATTTGTTTTGCTATACCGGTGCATGGGCCATGCCCGCAGCCATGGCTGGTGCAGCTGAAGTCGTCTGCGTCGATGCCTCAGAATCGGCGCTGGCCTTGGCGCAAGAAAACGCCGCGCTTAACCAAGTCAGCGGCAGCATGCAATTCATCCGTAGCGATGTTTTTGATTATTTAAAGGATGCACGCCTTGACAATCAACAGTTTGACATCATCATCCTCGACCCGCCCGCACTCATCAAACGCAAAAAAGACTTCAAACAAGGTTACGAAGCCTACCGCAGGCTTAACCATCTTGCCCTGCAAGTTTTGGCAAAAAATGGTATCTTGGTGTCTGCATCTTGCTCGCACCATTTAAGCAAGGAAAACCTACATGAGATATTACGGTCTTCCGGCAAACACATCGACCGTCACTTGGTGTTTTTTGCCAGCGGCGGACAAGGGCCAGACCACCCAATTGATCCTGCCGCCCCCGAAACGGAATACTTGAAAACCTATTTTTGCTCGGTAACATCAAGCCTATAAATCAGCAGCCGTGTTATGTCCACAGATGTCCACATCGAACTTTGCGCCCTATGTAGCCAAAAAGTTGAAATTAAAGGCTTTAGCTTGGTCGGCAATAGTGGCGTACATCATTTTTGCTGCGGCGGTTGCCTAAGCATATTCCAATTGCTTTATCCTGATTCACCCCAAAACCAACAACTAAAACAAAACGAGGAGAACCCTAAATGAAAGCCTGTGAAACCTGCGCCAGTGCCCATCGAGTGGATATTGGCAAAAACTACGAACAAATGCCGTTCTTAGTCCGCAATGGCGGTATGTTGTTAATTTACTTGCCTATTCTGACCCTACCGTTTGTTTTTGCCAGCGCTTACCTCACCTACTTCCATTTGCGCATGAGCGGCGCGACCAACCTCAAAAAATACCAAGACTTTATCCCTGACCGCGCCAGCCACCGCTATGACCTCAAAAGCCAAATCACGATGACCCCCACCTTCCAGCCAGCCGTATCGCAATCAAAAGTCTTCTGGCTACTAAACTGCACATGGTACTGCCCTTATAGCGTCGCCCTGTTTGAATGGCATACCTACTTGGTGAAATTGGTGGAAAACTGGTGGTGTCCGTTTGGTCACGAGAAGAAAGAAAATTACAGCGACGCCAAAATTGACCAATCGTTCTGGCATATCTACCCGCATGATGCCGCCCAAATGCATCCCGATGACTTTAACAACCCGATTTGGAACGAAAACACCGAAAATCAAGAGCCTAAAAACTAATTATCAGCTCGCTCCCGACTGGGTCGCCAGTCGTTTTTTTGATATGATGTGTGCCTTTTTCAAACGTAAACAGCAATGCAAATTGGCCCACATCAACTCCCCAATCCCTTGATACTCGCCCCGATGGCTGGGGTCAGCGACCGACCCTTTCGGGAAATCTGCATCCGCAACGGTGCCGGTTTGGCGGTCTCGGAAATGGTCGCCTCCAACCCTGCCCTGCTGCACCACAAAAAATCCCTGCAAAGAACTGACCATAACGGTGAAACAGGCTTACGTTCGGTACAAATTCTAGGCACTGACCCCAGCGAAATGGCGGCAGCGGCAAAACTCAACGCCCAACGCGGCGCGCAAATCATCGACATCAATATGGGTTGCCCAGCCAAAAAAGTCTGCTCCGTTGCGGCAGGTTCCGCCCTATTAAAAGACGAGGACTTGGTAAAGCGTATTTTGGAGGCTGTCGTCAACGCCGTGGACGTCCCAGTCACCTTAAAAATCCGCACCGGTTGGGATACCCAACACCGCAATGCTGTCACCATTGCACAAATTGCCGAAGCCAGCGGCATTGCCGCACTCACCATCCACGGACGCACCCGTGCCTGCAAATTTGAAGGGCAAGCCGAATACGACACCATCAAAGCCGTTAAGCAATCGGTCAACATTCCAGTGATAGCCAATGGCGATATAGACTCGCCAGCCAAAGCCTTGCAGGTTTTGCAAAACACCGACGCCGATGCCATCATGATCGGTCGCGCCGCCCAAGGTAACCCTTGGCTGTTCGGGCAAATCCTGCATTTTTTAAGTACGGGCGAACACTTGCCTGGCCCATCCATCACGGAAATCCAGCAAACCTTAACCGGCCACTTAGAAAACCTATACCGCTTTTACGGCGACACCAGCGGTGTTAGAATAGCCAGGAAGCACATTGCCTGGTACCTAAAGCAATCACCCCCCGCCCGCCAGGACGACAAAGACCGAATCAACCAAGCCTCCACACCATCCCAGCAAATTGCACGGGTCGGTGCGGTATTTTATTTTTTAACAAATGGCTTTTCTGGATCATAAATGGATACGCATCAGACCCCCAACGCTGAACCTATCAAAATAAGCCACTCGGACGACGCAGTGCCTTTATCGGCATTTGTTAAGCAGACCGTTGACGCTTATTTTTTACAACTGAACGGTCATGACACCACTGGCTTGCACGCCATGATTATCAGTGCCGTCGAAAAGCCTTTATTGGAAGCGGCACTGGCCCACTATGGACATAACCAAACCAAAGTCGCCAAAGCCTTGGGGCTAAGCCGCAGCACGCTTCGCAAAAAACTCGAACAGTACGGACTATCTTAAACGTTAGAGTCCGCATTGACTGAGCCTTCATCTTTCCAATTATTAATCACAAGCATGAACAAAAAAATCACCCGTGCGCTCATCAGCGTTTCCGATAAATCCGGTATTGTCGATTTTTGCCGCGCATTAACTGACTTAAACATCGAAATCCTATCCACAGGCGGCACTTACAAAACCCTGACGGAAAACCACATTCCCGCCACCGAAGTCTCCGACTACACCGACTTCCCAGAAATGATGGACGGGCGCGTGAAAACCCTGCACCCAAAAGTGCATGGCGGTATCTTAGGCCGTCGCGGTATAGACGATGCCATCATGGCAGATAACGGCATTAAACCCATTGATATGGTGGTTGTGAATTTGTACCCGTTTGCCGCCACCATCGCCAAACCGGATTGCGATTTTGAAACAGCGATTGAAAACATCGACATCGGCGGCCCGACCATGCTCCGCGCCGCCGCCAAAAACCACGCCGACGTTGCCGTGGTCGTCAACCCAGACGATTACGGTTTTATCCTCTCCGAATTACACGGCAGCGACAGCCAACTGAGCGGCGCAACCCGATTTAACTTAGCGGTAAAATGCTTCGCCCACACCGCCAGCTACGACACCCAAATCGCGGCCTACTTAAGCGGTCTCAACGGCGTGCAATTCCCCGACACCTTAAACCTGCAATTTGAACACCACCAAGCCTTGCGTTACGGCGAAAATCCGCACCAAAACGCCGCCTTCTACCGCGAAAAAGCCCCCGCGTCCGGCACCATTGCCGCCGCCAAACAATTGCAAGGTAAAGAGTTATCGTACAACAACATCGCCGATGCCGACGCGGCCTTGGAATGCGTGAAAGCTTTCACCGCCAAACCCACCTGCGTCATCGTCAAACATGCCAACCCGTGTGGTGTTGCGCAAGCCGATGACAACTTAGGCGCGTACAACTTGGCTTACCAAACCGACCCGACTTCCGCATTCGGTGGCATTATCGCCTTCAACCGCGAACTGGACGAAACCACTGCCGCCGAAATTATCGGACGGCAATTTGTCGAAGTCATCATCGCACCAGTTGTTAGCGAAGCCGCCAAAACCGTACTCGCTGCCAAACAAAATATCCGCGTTTTGGAATGCGGTGTGTGGGCAGAACACGAAGCCGCATCTTTAGATTTCAAACGCGTCGCAGGCGGCCTGCTGGTGCAAGACAAAGACCAAGGCAAAATTACCGCCGCCGATTTAAAAATCGTCAGCCAACGCGCCCCAACCGAACAAGAACTGGCGGATATGCTATTCGCGTGGAAAGTCGGCAAATTCGTCAAATCCAACGCCATTGTTTACTGCAAAAACGGGCAAACCATCGGTGTCGGCGCAGGCCAAATGAGCCGCGTGTATTCGGCAAAAATCGCGGGCATTAAAGCCGCTGATGAAGGCTTGGTCGTGCAAGGTTCTGCGTTAGCCTCCGATGCCTTCTTCCCTTTCCGTGATGGCATAGATGCTGCCGCCGCTGCGGGCGTGACCGCTATTATTCATCCAGGCGGATCAATGCGCGATGCGGAAGTGATTGCGGCGGCGGATGAGCATGGGATTGCGATGGTGTTTACTGGGATGCGGCATTTTAGGCATTGATAAATAACGTAATTTTTCCGAATTTAAGTATTTCAACCACTAAGTAAATTGACACGGAGTCAAAAAATATATTTTTGACTCCATAAATCGGCGGATGTAAAAACTCAAGGAAATTTCAGAAACTTATCACCCATCAAATCAAATGGGCATTAAATTAGGTCACGGTTTAAAAGATGGAAAGGTCGTTAGAGTGACAGATATTGATGTTGCTAACGGTCTGGCATGTAATTGTATTTGCTTGGATTGCAAATCATCTTTGCAAGCAATTAAAAAAGAGGGTAATAAATACAGACCTCATTTCAGGCATCACAGCATCAAAAATGATAGAGAAATTTTAGCTTGTAAAGCATCTGAAGAAACTGCCATTCATTTTCATGCAAAAGATATTATCGAAAAATTGAAATCGATTGTGTTGCCAGCTTATGAAGTGAACGTCATAAAGCATAATGGCAAAGGTATAAGAACCCACACTATTAAAAAACAGCGTTTCATTACATTCGATTCTATTCATAACGAAAACGTTACAAACACAAGCCAAGGACATGGAGATATAAAGCCTGATTTAATTGCTTATTTTGGAAACCATCGCCTATTTATTGAAATTGCTGTTTCCCATCCATCTGAGAAGGAAAAAATTGAAAGCCTAAAAAAACATAATGTTTCAGCAATTGAAATAGATTTATCCAAATTTTCCAGAACGGCAACTGCAGACGATTTGGAAAAATATTTCACGCAAAGGCTGTATCTAAAAGAAAAATCCGTAAAGTGGCTATACCATGTCAAACATGAGCAATACCACCAAGAAGCTTTAAATATGGAACAAGAAAAGGCAAAGAGAGCAGCAATTCTTGCGAAAAAAGAAGAAGCTAGAGAAATTGAATTACAGAAAAAGCGAAACGAAATTTTTAGATCAAAATTTAGTAATGAAATAAATGATCTTGTACTAAATCAACATTTCAAAGGTGATCTATTTCAAAGAATTGAGCAGTTTGTAAAATCAAAATATAGAAACTCTATAAATTTCTATTCTAGAAAAGATTCAATCTTTATCGAACACAAAATTGACGGACTTGAATCTGTTTTGATATATGCAGTCGGAAATGGTTATCAAGTCGAATGTGATTTTTTAGAATTAGACATATTTGCTTCAATTCAATATCAAACAACTAATAAGGAATTTGGTTATTTTGTAATAGCGAAAATTTTCTACGAAGCGAGCCGTAAATTATGTAATGGCTTAGAGGAATTGGTTTTACAGAATGAATCAATAAGGCTTTTAGAAGAAGAAAAAAAGCAAAAAATACATCAAGCATTTTTGGAGAAACAAGCTCAAGAATTTAAGGCTCTTCAGGAAATGCAAGCAAAAGAATTGGAAGAACAGCGACGACAGGAAGCACTTGCACAAGAAATTGCTGAGGAAAGCCGAAGGAATATTGAAGAACAACGACGAAAAGAAAATGAAAAGCGAAAAATTGATGAAGAAAAAATAGTTTACAAAACTATTATGGAAATTCTTCAAAATATGAAAAAACGCGAGACATGGAAAAATGACCATCCAGTTATGCCCAATATAGTCATAAAACAGGTAAGAGAAGAAATAGCTGGTTTTAACGATGCCCGTTTTATTGATGTAAGGCGCAGACTACAAAACAAAGGACAGTTGAATAAAGTGAATGAAAATGTATTACTGACTGCTGTTATCGTAAAGTAGATTGTAGGATGGGCTGCACGAAGGGAAGCCCATCAAAATATCCTGTAAATGATGGGCTTCCTTACGTCAGCCCATCCTAAAAAATTTATATTTATGCTCAAACTTCATTATTCAGGAGAACAGCATGTACCGTTTAAGTTGGCCTTGTGCGGCATTCTTTGCAGGTTTGGGATTGTCGCTGTTAATCAAAGTTGAAATCATCCATGACGACGAAGCCAATGTTTACGTCGCCACCAGCCCTGATTTAAAAGGTTTGGTGGTAGAAGCGGAAACTTTGGACGAGTTAGAAAAAGAAGTGCGGGATTTAGTGCCGGAATTGCTTACGCTGAATCTGCCCAAGTTACACGCCAAAGCCGGAACGCATGTGTCGTTTTTTCAACCACCTGTTGCGGTATGAATGGTTACGAAAAACTGGTTAAAGAACTTTTGCTTAAGCATGGTTATAAATTAGTCCGCACTGGCAAAGGTTCACACGAAATCTGGGCATCAGAAAAGGGTGTCTCTGTAACGGTAAACCATACTTGTAAATCAAGGCATACGGCTAATAGCATCTTAAAAGCAGCGGGTATTCCACATCGATTTTAATGTAAGATTGGCTTCATATGTCAGCCAATCCTTCAATCTGCGGAGTTAAAAACATGTTTTTTACTCCATAAAACACAAACGTATCCCATAAAACCCCGAGAACTAAATCCATGAACATCCTCATCGTCGGCAGCGGCGGGCGCGAACATGCCCTTGCTTGGAAAGCCAACCAATCCCCTAATGTCACTAAAGTCTTTGTCGCACCCGGCAACCCCGGCACGGCTTCTGAGTCGGGCATTGAAAACGTCGCCATTGCGGTCGATAACATTCCGGCGTTGCTGGTGTTCGCCCAAGACAACGGCATCGCCTTAACCATCGTTGGCCCCGAAGTGCCGTTGGTGTTGGGCATTGTTGACCAATTTCAAGCCGCTGGTTTGAAGTGCTTTGGCCCGACCGCACAGGCGGCGCAATTGGAAGGCTCGAAGTCGTTTTGCAAGGATTTCTTAAGCCGCCACGGTATCCCGACTGCCGCTTACCAAAGCTTCACCGACAAAGACTTAGCCATTGCTTACATCAAACAACAAGGCGCACCGATTGTGGTGAAAGCCGACGGTTTGGCGGCGGGCAAAGGTGTGATTGTCGCGCAAACTGAACAAGAAGCCATTGATGCCGTGGAAGACATGCTCGCGGGTAATGCTTTTGGCGAAGCGGGGCATCGTGTGGTGGTCGAAGAATTTTTAGTCGGCGAAGAAGCCAGTTTTATCGTCATCGCCGATGGCAAACATGCCTTGGCAATGGCAACCTCGCAAGACCACAAAGCCCGTGACAATGGCGACAAAGGCCCGAACACGGGTGGCATGGGTGCGTATTCGCCTGCGCCTGTGGTGACGCCCGACGTCCACGAGCGCACCATGCGCGAAGTCATCATGCCTACGCTGGACGGCATGGCGGCGGATGGCATTCCGTACACAGGCTTTTTGTACGCGGGTTTGATGATCTCACCAAACGGTGCGATTAAAGTGTTGGAATTCAACTGCCGCTTCGGCGACCCCGAAACCCAGCCGATTATGATGCGTTTAAAGTCTGATTTAGTGGAATTATGCTTGGCGGCCTTGGCAGGCGAATTGGATAAAACCATTAGCGATTGGGATGAGCGCGCGGCGTTGGGTGTGGTCTTGGCGGCGGGCGGTTATCCTGATGCTTACCAAAAAGGCGCGGTGATTTCCGGTTTGGCGGCAGATGACACGGATGATTGCAAAATCTTCCACGCCGGAACGGCGCTTGTCGGCGATGATATTGTCACGTCGGGCGGGCGGGTATTGTGTGCTTGTGCCTTAGGTGATGACATCGCCAGCGCGCAACGTAAAGCTTATGAATTGGTCGACAAAATCAGCTGGAACGGCATGTATTGCCGGACCGATATTGGTTTTAAAGCCATTAAGTAAAGTCATAAGTAGGGTGGGCAGAGCTGTTTTGCCCACCTTTTTATTTTAGTCCAAACGTAATCGCTTTAAATGAGAAACCCATGCTAGATGAAGCGGCAATTATTGATTTCTGGTTCAAGGAAATCTCGCCAGAAGACTGGTGGAAAAAAGATGCGACTTTTGACCACGCCATCAAAAACCGTTTCCTCAATATCCATCAAGCTGCCAGTCGTGGTGAGCTGGCTGGCGTCAAACCCCATTAGGGCGTTTGGCGGAAGTAATTGTATTGGATCAATTTTCCCGCAATATTTATCGGGATTCCCCACAAGCATTTGCTGAAGATGCTCAAGCCTTAACTCTCGCCCAAGCAGCGATTGCCATCGGCGCACATCGGCAATTGCTTCCAACGATGCGGGCATTTTTGTATATGCCTTTTATGCACAGCGAATCCTTGCAGGTTCACGAACAGGCGGTGGTTTTATTTGCTGAAGCGGATATGGACGTCGCGACTTTGCAATTTGAGTTGAAACACAAGGCTATTATTGAACGGTTTGGACGTTACCCACACCGTAACCCGTTCTTAGGCAGAACATCTACAGAAGAAGAAAAAGTTTTTTTAACACAGCCCGGATCGGCATTTTAAACCCTACCCTGCCGATTAACCTTTCCTAACCGGTACTAAGTTGCCTTTAAACTGCGCCGAGCTTTTTTGCCATGAGTATTCCAAAGCATGGTTGCGGCAACCTTCAGTTGATAGCGTTAACGCCCCCATGATGGCTTCTTGCAAGTTCTCGCGCATACAGCCGGTGATGTTATCTTTTAAGACGTCCAGCGGCCCTTGTACCGGATAAGCGGCAACCGGAACACCGCACGCCAAAGCGTCAAGCATCACGATGCCGAAGGTGTCGGTTTTGCTAGGGAAGACAAACACATCAGCTGCCGCCATGTATTCCGCCAAAGGTTCGCCGGTTTTAAAGCCAGCAAACACCGCATCAGGATAAGTTTTCTTCAGTTTTTCGAAAGACGGGCCGTCACCGACCACCACTTTAGTGCCGGGGATGTCTAAGGACAGAAAATCTTCCAAATTTTTCTCTATCGCCACCCTGCCCACGTACATGGAAACAGGTCTTGGCAAATCCAAAAAGCTTTTGTCACGTGGGCGGAAGCGGTCGGTATCAACACCCCGGCTCCAACGCTTCATTTTTTGGGGTTCAAAGCCTTTTGCCACCAAATTGGCTTCTACCGAAGGCGTGGCTACCATAATGTGGCTGGCAGGTTTATGAAACCATTTCAACAAGCCATACCCCCAATCAACGGGCATTTTAAAGCGCAAATTGACGTATTCGGCAAATAAGGTGTGGAATGATGTGGTGAAAGCCAGATGGTTTTTTAGGCAATATTTACGTGCCGCCATGCCTAATGGGCCTTCGGTGAAAATATGGATGTGGTCGGGCGAGAAGTCTTGCAGCAGTTGCTTGACTTTGGGGTAGCTCCAAATAGACAGCTTGATCGACGGGTAACTAGGGCAAGGTATGGTGTTGAATTGTTCAGGGGTAATCATCAACACCTCTGCGCCGCCTTCCCTTAAGGCTTTACAGGTGTTGTCAATGGTGGTCACCACGCCATTGATTTGTGGTTTCCAGGCATCGGTAATAAATGCAATTTTCAATGTCATCTTATTATTAAGTTATGCTCTTATGTAAAGCTTGGAGGATAAAGCTTTAATGTGAACGAATAATTACAATATGAAATGTTGATGAAATTTTCATCTATCCGCCTATAACGGGTATTCGTGAATGCAACACGCCCCTGAATGATCGCCTTAAAAGTCCACGCTGGCTTCAAAATAAAAGCTTCTGCCCGGTAAGGGTAGGTTTAAGGCGTGCTGCAAAGGTGCTAACTCAAGGCGCTGGCTATCGAATGCATTTTTCAAAGAAGCCGCCACATTCAACCTGCCAAACAGTTTTTTGCCTTGTAGGGTGAAATCAACGGTTTCGTAATCGGGCAAGGTCCTGCTGGGTATGTAAGTGTCAATACGACTGCCTACCCAATTAACCTGCGGTTGGATATGCCACTTCGGAAGAAAATGCCATTGCAATGAGGTGTAGATATGATGTTCCGGCACACCACCTATGCGACTGCCATTTAAGTTATTGCGTGCATGCTGCCAAGCATAGTTACCGGCTAAATTCACCGATTCCGACAATTCCCAATTCCACTCAAACTCTGTGCCGTAAGCATCTTGGCTGCCACTATTTTCGTATTTAAAGGTTTTAGATGCGTCCGTATCAACCGCTATAAGGTTGTCGATTTGATAGTAGTAAATGTTGACAGCCGTACGTAATGTTGTATTCGGACGGTAATCAAATGCCCATTCAACGGTGTTGATTGTTTCAGGCTGGAGTTGGTCATTGCCAATAACGATAGGATTGTGGTGCAAATACTGTTCGATAAAATTAGGCGCCCTAAAAGCCCTTCCGTAGAGCATTTTAGTGGTCAGTTGTGTGGAGATGTCCCACACTAAGGCGAGCCTTGGATTGACGGTAGAACCAAAATCAGAGTAATGGTCGTAACGTACACCACTGGTTAATTGCCAATGTTCAGCCAATTTCCATTCATCTTGCAAGGCAAGCGACGTGACAGTCCGGCTGACATTCGGCAAGTAAACATAGGGTGTACCTGTCACATCAACCAAATCGCCGGAAGAAGATACCCCATCACCGTAATTTTTAAGCTCTGTAACCGTTGTTTCTTCAACCCTAACAGCTGTATTAAAAAGCATTTCATGCTGATCCATGCCCCGATAAATTGAGCTTAATTCAAACGAAGGGATTTGATCGGTTTGTCCAGAATGATTAATAGCGCCAGCACTAAAAAATAAGCTTTTTCCTGGAATAAAATCTAAACGGCTAATCAGGTCACCATTGCCATCAACCAACAAACTCGAATTCGGCTGAAATAATTGTGCCTTCGTATCCACGTGGCTATACAGGTAACTAAAATGCGCCAACCACTCCCACGCTTGAAAAGAGTCTTCACTGGAAAAGCGCACATCCCCCAAAAACTGTTGGTTTTGTATAACGCCGGTAGGGTCTAAAGCTCCAGCCAAGCCAGCCTTTGTACCACCTTCACCACCGATCCCCCAAAAGCCCAACTGCCAGTGTTTACGTTGCATATTCACATGGGCATTGATAGTTTGGTTACGGTTAGCCAAAGCACCAGGAGCCAAAGAGGAGTGGTCGCCATATTTCTGATCAAATGCAGATTGTGCATCGCTGATGACAACTTGCCCAGTATCACCATTGCTATGCTGATACTGCACACTACCCGCGACATCCCAACCAGACCACTGTCCACCTTGTTGCGCCCAAGCGCTCTGGCTATCCCAGTTACCTGCCCTAACCCCTAATTTGCCGCCAGCCATGTCACCCGCTTTTTTGGTAATGATATTCACCACACCGGCAAAAGCATCCGCTCCATACAAAGCGGACCCCGGACCACGGATAATTTCCAAACGCTGGATGGCATCGACCGGCAACTGAAAACCTGTCATCAGCGAACCGCGATAAGGCGTGGTGATTCGCGTTCCATTCATCATCAACAATATTTGCGAATTATCACCATTATTAATGCCCCGCGAGCTGTAATAATAATCGCCATTACCCGTTTGGGTACCGACATGCATGCCAGGCACTGTCTCCAATATCTCATGCAGTTCCGTTGCCCCCATCGCCTTGATTTGCTCGGCAGTAATAACACTGGTCACAGCGGCAGATTGATTGATAGTTTTGGGGGATTGGCTAGCAATAGTGACCGAAATTTCTGCCAGCTGGGCGGGTGACATGGAGAAAAAATCGTCTTGGCGTGAGTAATCGGCAAAAACCACCGTGCTTTGGCAGATGATCGTCAGCAAACAAAGGCTGGCTGTTATCAGATGGCTCTTCATTGCATACTTGTAGAAAAGGTATTGTTCTCTGAAAGGAGCAGATCTAAAGGTATTGGCTTCCCAACGCAATAACCTTGTGCATAATCGACCCCCATATCGGTGAGCAATCTTAAAATAGCTTCATTCTCAACAAATTCGGCAACGGTTTTCTTGCCCATAATCTGTCCGATTTCATTAATTGACTTAACCATTGCCATATCAACCTCATCAACCAGCATATCCTTAACAAACAGGCCGTCTATTTTAAGGAAATCGACCGGCAAATTTTTCAAATAAGCAAAAGAAGAAAGTCCGCTGCCAAAATCATCTAAAGAAAACAAACATCCCTGATCCCGTAACTGGTTGATAAAACGGGTAGCATGGGACAAATTGGCAATGGCTGCCGTTTCGGTGATTTCAAAGCAAATTTTATGGGTAGGAATATGCCAGCGTCTAAATTGCGAGGAAATGTAACTGAACATCGTCTCATCACAAAGCGACAAGCCCGATAAGTTAATGGTGCAAAGCGAAAGTTTTTCCAAAAAACCAGGTGTGTTAGCCAGCCATGAGAACAATTGGGCAATCACCCAACGGTCCAATTCGGATGCCAAATTATACCGTTCCGCAGCAGGCAAAAAAGCACCCGGCGGCACGATGGCACCCAGATGGTTCCGGTAGCGGATCAGGGTTTCAAAATGCAGGCCTTCATCTTTTTTATTGAGAGAGACAATACGCTGACCATACAGACAAAAGCTGTTTTGTTCCAAGCCTTGTTGCAATTTAGTCACCCATTGCATTTCACCGTGCCGCAACGCCAGTTCCTCGTCATCAGGACGGAAGACATGGACACGGTTACGGCCTTTATCTTTAGCCGCATAACAGGCGGCATCCGCTTCTTTTAAGATAGTGGCAGCATTCCGGCTATGGGCATTAATGGAGGTGATGCCAATACTGACACCCACTGCAAAGCTACGATCTTCCCAAGCAAAGCGGAAATCCCTAATCACATCACGAATATGCTCACAACCGACATAGGCTTGGCTTAACGTACAGTCGTACATCAAAATGCCAAATTCATCGCCACCCAAGCGCGCGATGAAATCATTATGCCTGACCAGTTTTTTTAATAGATCACTCAATTGCCTGAGCAATTCATCACCGGCAAAATGTCCGCAGGTATCGTTAACTATCTTGAATTGATCCAAATCCAGATAACAAAGCACATGCTCGGTTTGCTCATGCAGAGCCGATTCCACTGCTTTTAAAATATAGCTGTCAAACGCACTTCGGTTAGCCAAGCCTGTTAACGCATCGTGACTGGCTTGATAAGCGACTTTTTCGCCTAGATGCCTGGCTTCGGTGACATCCTCGCACACCAAAAGGATGCTGTTGTCATTTTGGTCATTATCAAGCAATCGACCGCTCATGCGCACCCACAATATACGGTCATCACCACACACCATCCGAACCTCTTGCTTATGGGTTAGCCAAGGTTGTTGGTGGCAGTTTGCCAATAATTTATGCATCGATTGCAAATCTTGGCTGTGGATAAAGTTCAGGATGTTATTGCCCTGAAAGTCATCGACATCTAAATTTAACTGGGCTGCAGCAGTGATATTGATCGAATAAATCCGGCCTTTTTCAGAAACATTGAACAACATGCTGGGGTTGTCATTGTATAAAGCCTGATAGCGGTCTTTAGCGCGGGTTAAAGCTGAGTTTTGCGATTCAACGGTAATAATTAAGCCATTAAAAACATCCACCAACACGCCTAATTCATCATTGAACATTTTTTCGGCGCGTAACGAATAATCTTTCGTTTCACTAATGGTTTTTACCGTATTTGCCAATTGGTTAATGGGCTTGGCAACTAATCTCAACAAAGGTGCAGAAACAAAAAATGACAAAACAGAAACTGTCACCAATACAAACAGCAAAATGGCCGTGTATTGGAATTCGCGCACATAATCGGCTTTTACATCGACAAATATGTAAACAGCCCCTTGTTTTTCGCCATCCACCATAATGGGCGAAACAACATATAAATAGTTGCCTTCATAACGTGTACCTTGGTTTTGTAAAGCTTCCGGGCATTGCCATTGCGAACTATCAGTGTTGCCTTGCTGCACAAACAGCACCCCAGCCAAATCATAGATGCACGCCCTCTCAACCCCTGGCATAGCTTTTAAGACAGCAAGATTTTCTTCCGCCATCTCCTTATCTTGAAACATTAACGCGGCGGTACTGCGGTTACCAATCAACGTAGCCAGTGCTGAAAAGTCTTCTTTAGTAGATTTTTGAAACTCAGCAATTTGTAAAAAAACTAAAAAAATACCGGCAAAAAATAATGAAATGCTGCTGGAAACAAATAAAGCAAGAAACAGTTTTCGATGAATGGGGAGATTTTTAAAGAACTTAATCATGATTGTCATCCTTGACGATTTCAGCCACTTCCAAAAGTTTTGCGCTCACCTTCAGGCCACCCCGTTTTACGGCATCAAGATTGATCTGCAGCTTAATTTTATTGTTATTTTTAACAAAACCGATCATGCCGCCTTTTTCAGCAAAGTTTGGGCTGTCACCAATCACCAACGTGTTTTCCACATTTTTAATAAATAAAGGGTTACCAATAGCGGCGCTAATAAAAATAATATGGCAGTGCGCTTTCGTGCCTGAATTGAAAAATTTTGTAAAGCTGGGGTATCTTTGTATACGAATAGGACGTTCGGCAACGGTACGTTGCTCTATGGGAACAATCGTTTCACCAAACGGATCAACCCCCAAAACGCACAAATTAAACTCCGGCAAGCCATCGTCTAACCATGTGATAAATTTGGTAAAGTTGTAAATATAAGCGGCCTTTATTTTATATTCGACTGTTTTGGCATCCTCAGCGTAACTTTGCTGGCTAAAGCCTAAACACCCTAAAATAAGCAATATCCACGGCGCTCGAAATATTTTCATTAAAACGCTTAAGTTAAAAATAAGTTTACTTGCAAATTACCCCGTACCAGCGATTGACAGGACAACTTGGCATAGCATTTTAGCTGGTGAAAAAACGTCTCATGACTTTAATCATGTAATGATGGTCCAACACACCCGCGCTTTCACGGATGCTGTGCATCGCCCAAAGCGGATTGCCGACATCGACCGAACGGATGCCCAATTTTGCCGAAGTGATCGGGCCGATGGTCGTGCCACAAGGCAAATCGCAACGGTGCGAATATTTTTGGTAAGGCACGTTTTCCAATTCGCACCACTGGGCAAATTGTGCCTCCGACAAACTTTCGGTGCTGTAGCGTTGGCTGGCGTTAACTTTTATAACGGGGCCATTATTGACCAAGGCTTTGTGGTCGGCATCGTAAGCGTTCGGGAAATTAGGTTGATAGGCATGCGCCATATCGGCACTGATTAAAAAGCTATTGGCCAAAGCGCGGGAAACATCCTCGTGCTCCGCTTCAAGCGCATAACCAATGCGCATCAAGACATCGGGCAAAAAATTTCCATCTGCGCCTTTCTTGCTTTCGCTACCAATTTCTTCGTGATCAAAAAACGCGCACACCAAGGTCGCATCCGATTGCAACACACTTTCATCCAACAAGGCTTGCAAAGCGGCATCGCAAGAGGCCAGATTATCTAGCTGGCTATCACTGAAAAACTCACTATTCGCCCCCCAAAGCGACCCTTTTTGGGTATCGTAGGCATTTAGCTCCCAAGACAAAATCGCCGCTTTGCCAATGCCTGTTTGCTGTTCCAATAACGCCAAGAAATAATCCTGCGGCAATTGCCCCTCCACGGCCCGTGCCAGCAATAACGGTAATTCCATCTGTTTTTGCAGTTTTAAACCGTCATCATTAACGCCACGATTTAAATGTATGGCAAGATTGGGCAAACGCAATAACGGCCTGTCAAAGTTAACTAAACATCTCGACACGCCACCATCAGCGTCCTGATAACTTATCCGCCCGGCCAAGCTCAGATCACGGTCGGCAAACGTCGCTAAAATAGGGCTGCCGTAAACTTCCACACCCAATCGGAAAAAACCATCTGCACCAGCAGATATGTTCGGTTTAATCCTTAAGCCTGGCGAATCGGTATGCGCACCGATAATTTTAAAGCCGCTGTCGGCAATGGCTTGATGACCCAAAACAAAGATTACAATCGACGAATCATCGCGCACGACAAAATAACGTCCACCGGCCTGCAAGTCCCATTTGCTCTTTTCATCTAACGGAATGAAATGAAATGCGAGCAGCTTTTCAACAATGACGCTGACAGCATGGCTAGGACTGGGGCTGGCATCAATAAAATCGAGCAGCTGTTGGGCTTGATGCAACGCGTCTGTCATTGGGTTTTCAACTCCAAGGCTAAAGAATTAATGCAATAGCGCAAACCAGTAGGATCCGGACCATCAGGGAAAACATGACCTAAATGGGCATCACAATGTTTGCAAGTCACTTCTACACGGCGCATACCAAAGCTGCTATCCGCATGTTCGGCAACACTGGCTTCTGACAAAACATCAAAAAAACTGGGCCAGCCGGAGCCGGAGTCGTATTTCGTTTCGGAAGCGAATAAAGCATTGCCACAACACACGCAATGGTAAATGCCTTCCAATTTGCAATCGGTATATTTGCCGCTAAAAGGTGGCTCTGTGCCTTTTAGCCGGCAAATATGATACTGCTCGGGTGTTAACTGTTCTTCGGAAGGATCAATCGGGCTAGCATTTTCTTGAAACATCGTTGCTCACTGCACTGAAGATTAAAATTATTTTTCCATAGGCTGTGTTTAAGAATAGCTTAAACAAAGCCCCCAACAAATGAAAACCATCTAAATTGGCAATTGTTAGAGCTTAATTTGAGTGAAGTAAATCACAAAAAACCACATTTGAGGGGTATTTTATTGCACAGTTACTCTAACCAACAGCTTTTTAACTCAAACTGCGGGTAAAACTTTACAATTTTTAACAAAAAAAACACAAGATCGCGCTTGAGCTTAAGTGTTCCTAAAAAACCAACGCGTTTTGACATGAAAAAGCAAAGCGGAAAACAGCATCCGCTTTAAAAAGGCAGGAAAATTTCGAAGAAGCAGCTGTCAAGCTAACCCAACAGCCGCTTAATAGATTAGAAAAGCTGACCTAAGCGTCCAACATACCTGCTTGGATGATAAAAGATTCAATATCACCGAGCCCCGTTCCCGTTTTTAAATTACTGAACACAAACGGACGCTCGCCGCGCATTTTCTTGGCATCCCGATCCATCACTTCTAAAGACGCGCCCACATAAGGCGCAAGATCAATCTTATTAATCACCAACAAATCCGAACGGGTAATCCCAGGGCCGCCTTTGCGTGGGATTTTGTCACCCGCCGATACGTCGATCACGTAAATGGTCAAATCCGCCAATTCCGGGCTAAACGTCGCGCTCAGGTTATCGCCACCGCTTTCCACCATGATGAAATCCAGATTATCCCAACGCTCGATCAACTCATCGACAGCGGCGAGGTTCATCGACGCATCTTCGCGGATGGCGGTATGCGGACAACCGCCCGTTTCCACGCCCAAAATCCGCTCCTCCGGCAAGGCTTGGCTACGGATTAAAAACTGCTGGTCTTCGCGGGTGTAAATATCATTCGTCACCACCGCGATTTCAAAATTGTCACGCATGCGTTTGCACAACGCATCCACCAACGCGGTTTTACCTGACCCAACCGGGCCGCCGATACCAACTCTTAATACAGGTTTGTCATTCATAGTATTTTCCTTTTGTAGGGTGGGTACGCTGTTCTGCCCACCGTTTGTGATGTACAAGATAGGCAGAACAGCACGCCCATTAACTTTTTTAAGACCTAAACAACCTCGAATACTGCATCTCATGACGGCTACTCGCCAACGCCAAACCAAAGGCACTACCGCCAATATCCTCATCATCCAACAAAACCGCTGCATCAACCTGCTCGGGGATTTGCGCTGCCAAGGCTTGTAATAATTGCTGTCCGGCGACTTGTCCTAGCGGCACGAGTTTGACGGCACATAAGACTTGGTTTTCTAACCAGCCCCAAACATAGCCCATCGCGGCGTGGCGTGGATCAATACCCCAACGCACGGCGGCTAGGCTGAACACGGTTGCCAAGGTTGCTTCCGATTGGCGTTGCCAAGCTTCGGCTTCGGGCATATCCAATTTAATCAGCAATTTCGCCAAGGCTTGTCCGGTTTGGCGGTCTTCGGCGCGGAGTTCGCTGGTTTCTCGGCAGGCGGTTAGGGTTTTGCTCCAGTGTGTTACCTCCGCGTGGTCTTGGTTTTGCCATGCGCTACACAAACGCAACAACACAGGCACATCCACGCGGGTCATGCTGGTTTGCAACACGCCGCCTATCCATTCGCGGGCGGTATCAGGCGTGCTGACCCAGCCATCGTCCACCGCCCGCTCCAGCCCTTGCGAATAGCTGTACATGCCAATCGGCAAGCCAGGGCTAACCAATTGCAGCAAGCGTAAAAGGCTAAGATCAGTGACCATGATGTTGGTACGCCCCTGCTTCGGGTTCGAACGGCAAGTCTTCATGGCTGACGCTTAAACCTAAGCCTTCGACCATGTGATCGAGGACATGGTCGCTCAAAAACCGCAATTCGCCAGGCAAAATTTGCAAAGCGATGTGGCGGTTGCCGAGGTGATAACAGACGCGGGCGAACAGCAAAGGATCATCGGTGCGGACAATCGACAAGGTTTCCGGCGCGGCTTTTATCAGCACTCGAAATTTTTCGTTACCCGTCAGCACCGTGCCGGAGCGCAAATAATTGCCGCGCTGCAAAAACAAACCGACTTTCACGCCGCCATCGGTCAGGGCGGGTAAGCGGCTTTTTTGGCGGGATTCGAAGGGTAAGGTCAAGCTGTCGTCAGCTTGGGTATCGGCGGGGGCTAGTTCGGTTAGTTTTAGCATAGTGTTTGAATTTGAAAGGCCACTCGGTTGATGTTTATGAAAGTAAATTTTGATAATCCAGCGATTGCCATCGCAACACTGTCAGATAACAGAATCCTATGGGCTTTGCTGGTTTTGTTGCGGTAAGGCACTTTATCGTCTTTGGCGATGATTGCCAAAAAATTTAGGCTTGTGCAATTGCTAATCGCAGATAAATTAATCTTGCGGTCAATTAAATTCAGTCACAAGAGGTCAACATGAAAACCATAATAAAAAATGCCAGCCGTCTCGTTTTAATCCTGTCATTAGCTACTACCGGATTTTTAATAAATTCAGCGGCATACGCTAGCGATCACGAAACCCAATGTTTTAACGATATACAAGCAAAAACGCCCTGGAATGATGAGGGCAATATGAATTGGGATGCCGAAAATATCAAACAACTCTGCGAAGGCACAGCAAAACCCGCCGAACCCGGCAAATGCTTTACGATGGTTAGGACGGGGCGGGTAAAATGGGGAACCGCCAACAGCAGCACCGATTGGGATTGGAAAAACATCATTAACCTATGCTCTGGCACCAGCGATGCAGAAAAAACCGTTGCTTGCTTTAACAGCGGCGTGAGTAGCGGCTCAGATTGGCGCGATGCCATTTTAACCTGCCAACGGGCGCTTTCCGGCAAGACTAAAAGCAATACTTTAAATTGGAATCAATAAAATAAATTTTTCTCATTCCCAAGCACTGGCTTGGGAATGAACAGCTTTATCGTTTGCCGTTATCAAAGGTGGGCAGAACAGCCTTGCCCACCCTATCCCGTTTTTACCGCGTTAATTTTTAGAAGACAAGCCCGGAAACGCCTCTACCAATCCCATAATCATAAATTGCACCGCCATCGCAGCGAGCAGTAACCCCATCACCCGCGTTGCAGTATTGATCCCCGCCGTACCCATTAACGATCCCAGGTTATTGGCGATATGCAATGTAAACCAAATAACGACCGCCATAATCAGGATGCTTAGGCTTAAGAAAACTTTTTCGAACCATTGCGTCATTTGATTGGCATTGACAATAACCAAGCTGATTGCACCCGGCCCCGCCAATAAAGGCATGGCTAAGGGCACGATGGCAATATCGTCTTTTTGTGCAGCTTCCAGCGTTTCTTGATCGGTGTGGCTTGCGCCGCTGGATTTGGCATGGAACATGGAAATAGCGACCAACAACACCAATAAGCCGCTGGCAATGCGAAAAGCAGGCATGGTGATACCAAAAAATTGTAAAACGACACCGCCTGCCCAAATTGAAATCACCAGAATGATAGCCACCGCCATTGAGGTTTTAATGGCTATACGCTTGGTTTCAGAACGTGATTTGTTAGCCGTCATACCAAGATAAACGGGTATTGCGCCAAGTGGATTCAGTATGGCAAAAATACCTATAAAATCTTTGAAAAGCTCTGTCCAATTGATTATGTCTTGCATGATAAGGTGAATATTCGGTAATGAATGAAGTTTATACGTAGGGCGGTTTCGCGATAGCAAACCGCCATCATTAATGCAACACCCTGCCTTCGAAATGGTGGATTGCTGACGCGAATCCACCTTACGGGTTGGCTTAAGCAACATTCAAAATCTGATCGACAAAACCCTTGCCCACGGTAGGCAAAGGTAAAGGTTTGCCGTCATTTTTCAGCGTAGTAAGCCATTCATCCACAATCTGGCACAGATCGGCATACACTTCGACTTCATTGTCGCCGTGACAACAAGCGCCGATAACACCAGGGCAAAAGCCCACGAAACAGCCATCTTCCTCAGACCATTCGACAATTTTCACGTAGCGGTCACTCTCTTTCATGATTTTGATTCCTCAATTTTTTTCCTGGCTTCGCGCACCTGATAAGGCTTGGCATCATCGCCGACTTGCCCAGATAGGGTAATACGGCAACCCTGTGGATGCTCAAAATTTCTATGGATACCTTTGCCGCCTCTGTTGACAAAACCAGCCTCTTCCAAAGAGCGGATTAATTCTTTAATTTTTGGTTGCATATTAAAAACCAATAACGGGCTTTTATGTTTTCACTCCCACGTTTGTACAGGGAAATTGTGAAAATGGATTCTAAGTTTTGCTCTTTTGTTAGTTCGTAGGGTGGTTTCGCGTTAGCAAACCGCCATATTCAACGCAACACCCAGCCTTGGAAATGGTGGATTGCTAACGCGAATCCTCCTTACGGGTTACGGAATGCGACTTACCGCGTTAGTTAATGTCATTACTCAAAGGGGTTGGTCAATTCCAAACCCGTTATCCAATCAAAATCTACAACATTCCGTGTCACTAAGGTTTCATTGTAAATCAATGCCGTTGCCGCAATCACAGCATCACCGACTGATAATTTCTTTTGTTGACGTAACTCGGTGGCTTTTTGGATGACGAGATGAGAAATCGGCAACGGCGTAATCATCGCAAAGAAACTCTGCAAAGCCAGCTTTTCTTGAGGAGAAATCCGATGGTATCCCAAAGTTTCAAGATAGCTGATTGCCGAAACATGAATGGATTTATTGCGGATAAAATCACGGATGTGCTGATAGTCAGACTGGTGGGCGTAAATAATGATATTGCTGTCCAACAGCATCATTCTTCCCTACCCGATAACGGACGGTCCTGGCGAATTTCGCGTTGCCAAGCAACAGGATCGGCAATATCTGCAAACAAATCGCTTGTTGCCACCTTATCTAATAGCTCGGCAAGCCCAACGCCATTATTTTCAGCCCCTGTTTGCAACACATGTTGGTTTACCCATTTAGTTTTTAGAAACCGAATAAAATCCAGCGCTTCCATTTGCATTTCAGTCGGCAACTCAGCCAAATCATGGATGATTTCTTCAGTCAGGGTAGACATGGCAAAACTCCTTATGGATTTAAACGGATTTTTATTTTATCTCAATACCAAGTTCCGGCGGGAAAACAGATAAACCAGCCTCATCTATCCTCAAGACCATGCCACAATTTTAAGACAATAATTGCATTGCCATGTAACCGATAACGCAGCACATAACCGCGCTGACCGAATGGGATGAATAATTCCCTGTCTTCGCGCCCGTCCAAAAGTTTGCCGAGTTCAGGATGGTCAAGTAAACGGATTGCCGCTTGCTTAATGGTTTGGGCGGCGCGTCTGGCGGCATGAGGATTATGTTGTGCAATAAATGACCGCAAGCGTTGCAAATCCGCTAACGCGGTGCTTGTCCAGATTAGCGTCAGATTTGAGGACATGAACTTTCTTGGTCTGTCCCCCAAGTGTCCAGCCAAGCCATGACCGCCTCGTTACCGACACTTTTGCCGCTAAGCTGATAGTCAGCCCACGCGGCATCAGCTTGTTGGTTGCGGGTTTCAAAGGGTTCTATCAAGTTATCAGCTCGGCTTGCCAGCTTTGCTTTTAAAAACAAGACAAAATCCAGCGTTTCTTGCTGCATTTCAAGCGGCAAATCGGGCAGGTTTTGGGCGATTTCTTCGCTAATTATGGACATGGGATTACTCCGGTAAATCAATGGGGTTTTATTATTTGTTCCAAAACGGAGATTGGCAATAAACCAAAATAGGATGTGCCGACGACAGGAGGCGCATCATTCGCGTTTGTCCTCGACAGTTCGTAGGGTGGTTTCGCGTTAGCAAACCGCCATATTCAACGCAACCATCAGCTTTCGAAATGGTGGATTGCTAACGCGAATCCACTTTACGGGTTAGAGCATCTTATCGCGTTTCAATAGGGCTTCCATCGTACAGCACCTGAATACCCGCAGACGAAAAGTCTTTAGCAAACTGAAGCATCTTAGATTCATCACTTGGTACCCAACTGAGATTTACGGAATAGTCTAATTCTTCTTCTCTCGGAAATACGGGATCGTACTTTTTAAACTGCCCCTCGTAACGCAGTAATTTTCTCTTATGATTACCTTTTGACAGTTCATTGAAGACGATTTTGGCCGCAAGAATTGCAGCCGTAGTTAATGGGTCTTGAGGAGAATGAGAGGGATGATGATGTAAGAGATGTGGCTCAGAAAATTTCTTCTTAATTATCAAACATGTGTCTTTTGTTAGACGAATTTGACTGTTAGGGAGCTTAATAATTCGGTGAGTAGTTACGATGAAATCATCAATGCATTTAACGACACTTTCATTTTGTATTTGATCATTGTTGATAACGATCATCACATTCATGCTTGCTCCTTTTTTTTCGGCGAACTTCATAAGCTCTGATCCACAAGACGGGTCAATAAAGGCACGAAGTATGGATGGATCGAATTTTAGACTTTGAATAGCTACAAAGTAATCTCGTAATATTAGATTTTCTAATAAATTAGAATCGAAGTCACTGAGATGAGGTATAGAAAGAATTTTATTCCCTTGATATTGCATCCCCCCGTTGGTGAATTCAATCTCTGAGACATTATCAATCGAAATTTTCGTGCATTCTGGTGAGAAGAGACCCCATTCGCCGCAATAAAGAAAGTGATCAGTGAGAACAAATCCTAAATTCCCGTTATGGAACATAGATGAGTCGTAAAACAACAGTAAATGCTCAGTTTTTGAGTCAAATTGCGCGAATTTTGTTCTTGCATTCTGAAGCCTCTTGTTCCAAACAGGATCCAGTACTGCGCCAGAACATGGGAGAAGATTCTTGAACGGAAACCCGGTGTCCTGCCCCCGAAGCGCAGACCAGTAGGCACTATTGAATTCAGTTAACTTTGATATTCTCATCTCTGCTAAAAATGGGGTAGTGGGTTAAATCTAGTCGTTGGAATAGTTCGTAGGTCGGGTTAACGAAAGCGTAACCCGACAAAACTCCTACTGTATTGTACCCAATCACTCAAAACAAAAAATACCGCTGAGCAAACGGCAGCACCGCCACTGGTTCACACGTCAACAACTGCCCATCTGCCCGTACCGCATAGGTTTGCGGGTCAACTTCCATCACGGGTTGGTAGGCGTTGTGGATTAAATCTTTCTTGCCGATGTTGCGGGTGTTTTTGACTATGCCGATGCGTTTACGCAAACCCAAATTGGCTGGTACGCCGCCTTCTACCGCTGCTTGCGGCAGGAAGATCATGGAGGTGGCTGCAGCGGTGACACCGAACGCGCCGAACATGGGGCGGTAATGCACGGGTTGCGGGGTGGGGATGGAGGCGTTGGGGTCGCCCATCGCGGCGGCGGCAATGAGGCCGCCTTTTAAGATCAGGCTGGGTTTTACGCCGAAAAACGCCGGATTCCACAACACCAAATCGGCGAGTTTGCCGACTTCTATCGAGCCGACTTCATGGGCGATGCCGTGGCTGATGGCGGGGTTGATGGTGTATTTGGCGATGTAGCGTTTGATGCGGAAGTTGTCGTTGCCGGAATCGCCCACACTTCCAGCACCCACTGGGGAGGGGGATGGTAGGTGACCGCGCTGGATTTTCATTTTATGCGCGGTTTGCCAGGTGCGAAGGATGACTTCGCCGACGCGGCCCATGGCTTGCGAGTCAGACGAGATCATCGAAAACGCGCCCAAATCGTGCAGGATGTCCTCGGCGGCGATGGTTTCGCGGCGGATGCGTGATTCGGCGAAAGCGACGTCTTCGGGGATGCTAGGGTCGAGGTGGTGGCAGACCATCAGCATGTCCAGATGTTCGTCCACGGTGTTGATGGTGTAAGGCCGCGTCGGGTTGGTAGACGACGGCAATACATTCGGCAAGCCGCAGGCTTTGATGATGTCCGGCGCATGACCGCCGCCCGCGCCTTCGGTGTGATAAGTGTGGATGGTGCGGCCTTGAAAGGCGGCGATGGTGTCTTCGACAAAACCGGATTCATTGAGCGTGTCGGTGTGGATCGCCACTTGCACATCGTATTTTTCGGCAACGCTTAGGCAGCAGTCGATGGCGGCGGGTGTTGTGCCCCAATCTTCGTGGAGCTTCATCCCCATCGCTCCGGCCAGGATTTGTTCTTCCAAACCGCCCGGCAAGCTGGCGTTGCCTTTACCAAGCAAACCAAAATTCATCGGGAAGCCGTCCAAAGCCAGCAACATTTGTTGCAAATGCCAAGGGCCTGGGGTGCAGGTGGTGGCGTTGGTACCTGTTGCTGGCCCTGTGCCGCCGCCGATCATGGTCGTTACGCCGGAATTTAAGGCTTCTTCGATTTGTTGTGGGCAGATGAAATGGATGTGCGCGTCGATGCCGCCTGCGGTGAGGATATTACCCTCGCCCGCGATGATTTCCGTGCCAGGGCCGATAATCATGTCTACGCCGGATTGGATGTCGGGGTTGCCTGCTTTGCCTATCGCGGCGATGCGCCCGTTTTTCACGCCGACATCGGCTTTGATGATGCCCCAATAGTCGATAATCAAGGCGTTGGTAATCACCATGTCCATCGCGATTCTGGAATCGACTTGGCTTTGCCCCATGCCGTCGCGGATGACTTTGCCGCCACCGAATTTAACTTCTTCGCCGTAAATCGTGCGGTCGGCTTCGACTTGTAAAAACAATTCGCTATCGCCCAAACGGACTTTATCGCCAGTGGTCGGGCCGAACATGTCGGCGTAGGCTTGTCTGCTGATTTTGCTCATAATTTTGTCTCCACTGAAGTGGCATCCAAATCGCCCATGACGGCATTGCGAAAGCCATATACGCGGCGCAATCCACCAAATGGCACCAACTGGATTTGCCGTTGTTGGCCTGGCTCGAAGCGCACTGCCGTGCCTGCGGGAATGTCCAAACGAAAACCCCGTGCGGCTTCGCGGTCAAATTCCAAGGCGGGATTGGTTTCATAAAAATGGTAATGCGAGCCGACTTGAATCGGGCGGTCGCCGCTGTTAGCGACCACTATCGTGAGGGTTTCGCAACCAGCGTTTAATTCAATCTCGCCAGCGGCGGGGATGATTTCTCCGGGGATCATGGGGGACTCCTTAAGTTAGCTAGTTCCCAAGCTCTGGCTTGGGAATGCAGTTTTGGAAGCTCTGGCTTCCTGTGGTCTCGAAGCTAGAGCTTCTCGGACTTGAGTTCCCAAGCTGGAGCTTGGGAACTAGCGAATCGACTGAAGCTCACCGCGCTTAAACATGTGATTCGGTATCTTTTTTTACAATTTCTTTGATGTAATCGTTTAACGATTTACCAATATCGTTGGCTCGTTTTGCCGCTTTTTCGTGCAGTTCTTGACCGATTCTGATGTTAAACGAACCTTTAAATGGCTTCTTAGGTTCTATGCCAACTTGCTCGCAGGTTTCAAGGTAACTGTCTACGGCTTTTCTAAATTCCAATTCCAATTGTTCTACGGTGTCGGCTTCGTAATTGACCAGATCGCTGATGAATTCAATTTTTCCATGTAAACAATGGTCTTCGATACTGACTTTAACGCTACCTTGGTAATTTTTGTAATTGAAGTGTGTCATTTTATAAAACCCTTATCTTTCAATTCCTTAATAATGTCTTTTTTGGTGTAGGCTTTGATCGTATTCTGTGGATGCGGCTGGTGTAAGTTAATGATGCTGTTCTTTTCCAAGTTGACAAATTTTATTCTGGAGCCATCGCCTTCAAGCTTTTTATACCCTAATTTTTTCATCAAGCTTATTACCTCCGTCCATTTTGGGAAGGGGGTGTTGATAAATTGTTCCAGCAGTTTTTCTAATTGGCTCATAGTTTAGTGGCAACTAAAATTTAGTTGCAAATATATCATTAAGGAACGAAAAATTGCGTCTTAAAAGTCAACACTAAACGGCATAATCAACACTTAACCATAACTAAACTCCACATTAAATATCTTCTGCCGATCATTAAACGACAAACTCCAGCTCAGCGAGTTATAGCCAAACTGTTGCCAAGAATCGGCGATCATCGCGTTGAGATTTTCGTTATCCATCGTGGAATTGCCACCCGAATATTTAAACACCAAGCTCGGATTTCTATTGCCGATAGCATATTGTAACCACTGCATCAACGTCGATTCATCGGCAACATTCAGCCCTTGGTGAACAAAATAATTGTATTCCGTGGCATAACAGCTGGGCACGTCCTGTTGCCATTGATGGTCAATGGCGATTTCTTGGTCAGTGAGGTTAAAGTAATGGTGAAACAATTCCGCCGGATTTTTGTTGGTCGGCGCATCCCAAGTTGCATCGACATGGTAAAAATGCTGGTTGATGTTGACGATATTCCAGGCGTGGGAAATCAAAATCGTACTATCGGGCATGAATGAATTTCCCGTCACCACCAAACAATCAATACCGCAACGGTCTAACAGCAATTTCAGCGCATGAGCAAAACCTGAGCAAACCGCTTGCCTGTTAACCAATGCGCCGTAAGCGGTGTAAATGATTTCCGGCGGGTTTTGTTGCCACTGGCTGTCGGCGGCATACGCCACGTTTCGGATGAGATAATCATGTAAAGCCAGCTCTTTGTCATAATCACTCATGCCCCAGCCAATCGCATTGTTTACGATGTTATCCACCGTATCCAACAACTGGACTTCCATCATTTGCAGTGCAGCGCGGTCGAACAGATATTGCGGTTTGTACCAAATCGCGTTGCCGTCAATGCTGTATTGGTATTGTGAAGCCAGATAAAAAACCGATGGATTATCTAGCTTGACGGCGCGAACCAATTCGCTGATTGCCGATTCGTACAGCGTAAAATGGGGATTCAGCAAGATGGTATCGGCATAATTTTTTACCCCTGCCAGCATGGCCTCGTATGCGCTTTGCATAGGCGCATCGAGCTGACTGTAATAATAGCGATAACCGTTGCTTAGCATGGCTGCGCCGTTTGTGGGGTTCAATCTATCGGGTTATGCACGGTGACTAATTTGGTGCCATCGGGAAAGGTCGCTTCTATCTGCACATCCGGCAACATTTCGCTGATGCCTTCCATCACGTCATCGCGGTTTAATAAGGTGCGCCCGTATTCCATCAGCTCGGCAACCGTGCGCCCATCGCGCGCGCCTTCCATAATGGCGGCGGTGATATAGGCGACAGCTTCGGGGTAATTCAGCTTCAGGCCACGGGCTTTGCGCCGTTCTGCTAATAAGGCGGCGGTGAAGATTAGGAGTTTGTCTTTTTCGTGTGCGGTGAGTTGCATGGTGTTATTTCCTCGTAGATTCTCTAGTTTCGTTTAGTTTTAGATCGTCATTCCGGCAGGGATTGCCGGAATCCAGATGCCAAGGATGGTGATGTCAAACTATTCCACAAATCTTGCCAAGTCGGATTGCCTAACTCTATCAGTCGTTTTTTTGCCACCCGAGACCACTTTTTTATCTGTTTTTCCCGCAAAATTGCACTTTCCATTTGCTCGTGCACTTCATACCAAACTAAATTATGGACACCGTAACGACTGGTGAAACCTTCAACTAAGTTCTCACGATGCTGATAAACGCGCCCAATTAGATTGGAGGTAACACCAACGTAAAGAGTCCCGTTGACACCACTTGCCAGTATATAAACACAAGGTTGTTTTTCGATGGACATCTACATTCTCGAATATTTACATCCCTGTATTCTGGATTCCGGCAATCCCTGCCGGAATGACGACTTAGAAATTAATCAAGTCGCCCAAATACGTGGCGCACACGCTTCGCGCCCGATTACCTCAGGCCGTAACAACCGCCAAACGTCTTGGAAAAAATCCCGTAAGCGGTCGGCGCGAGCATCTAAAGCGCGGCAGATCAGCAAATCATCCAATAAAGTCACGCCCTGCCCTGTATTTTCGCCAATCAAAGCCTGCACAGCCGCCAATTGCGCGGCGTTGGCGGGATAGGCGAACAATGTGCCGCAGGCGGAATGTCCGTTTAAGCCCCAGTTGGCGGCAAAAGCTTGTGCGTCTATCAACAAGCGTTCGCGGTAAAACAACTCGCCCGCGCGGAAAATGCGCCAATTCATGCCGACTTCGCCTACGGTGAAACCTTCTTGCGCGGCAGGTCGGCCTAATGCCAACACTTCCCAACCGAGAAACCGCGCACCTGCCACCAAATCCAATCGCACTTCAGAAGCGACTTGTGCACCTTCGTAAACAATGGTTTCTTGCGGCAACCATTCTAATGATGCGTTTGCCGCTACATTTAACGCCACACTTTGCCGCGCCTGTTTGCCTTCACTTCGGTAAAACTTACCCGCCGCTGGGGTGGTTACTAAAGCTGCACTGTGGCTGGCGGCGTTGATGTTAATCGCCAGCCGATCACCCGCTACTACACCGCCAGGCGGATGCAAGACATACACATGGCAGACCTCGCCTTCTGGGTAAAAAGGGCGTTGCACGGTTAACGGGCCGAGATGGCGACGGTGCGCCAGTACGGTTTTACCGTGTTGGTGTTCGAAGCCTAGGTCTAATTGGGCTTGCCAATCTTGCATCTATTAACCCGCCATAACCAGAAAAACCGAAGGCGGCATAATGGCAATCTCACGAAATGGATTTAAAACCAGCAAATCGTTATCGCCGCTAATAATGCAGCTTGCATTTCCACCTATCGCCAACTCTAAAAACTGATTGTCTTTTATGTCGCGGCATTCGGTTATTGTTTGTGTGATAGGGATAATTTCCGCCTCATGAACCAGTGCGTCAAAAAATTCCAAACGTTTGGCCTCTGCAATATATTTGCTAAATTTTGGACGGGATAAAACTTCATTTAACTCGGCAAGCGTGGCCTCGGATTGCAACAACTGCCCTTTTTGCAATGCTGAATCAAATGCTTTACGCGAAATGGAATGGGGTAATAAAACTGCCGAAACCACAACATTGGTATCGATGACAATCCTAAGCTTATTTTTCATTTAGCAATGATTCTAAAAGCGCCGGGGTCATGCCTTGGTTTTGTGCAAAAGCCCCCATTTCATCCAGTATGTCCGGCAAAGGCCGATGAGGATTTGCCAGCAATTCTTTTAAACGCAGATTCAGCAACAACTGCAATTTATTTTTTTCGCTTGTCGATGCCGTTTGGTAGTTTTTTGCAATCTCTGTATCAACTTCAATTGAAATGGTAGTCATAAAATACGTAGCTCCAAATTAAAGCTGGAATTCTAATGTTGTTTGCAATCGGTTCTAATCTTCAAACCCCAGCCAACAACCCCAATCCAACTAAACCACAAACCAATCCCAACCCAGCACCCAGCATTCTCATCCTAGCAGCCGCCAATAAGCCAATCGCCAAACCTAAGCCATGTAAAACAGCTGTGGTCAATAAAAATCCTGCTGAATACGCCAAAGCATTGGCGCTGTCAGTCAATTCTAAGGCGTGGACATAACCGTGGGCGAGGGCGAAAACGGATACCAAGGCCACTGCTAAAACGGATGACATTTTACTGTTGCGCCAGACTAATACACCCGCAGCGACAACGGAAGCTGCTACCCAAGTTTCGGCAGCGTTGATGGTGATGCCTGACATCGATAAACCTGCGCCCACGCCCATGGAGCTAACGAAAGCCAGCGGTAATAGCCATAAAGATTTACCGCCACGCATGGCGGCCCATAAGCCGACGGCGAGCATGACCAGCAAGTGGTCGATACCGATTAAGGGGTGGATGACACCATCGAGCAAGCCGTGGACGGTACCGATACCTGTATGGGCGTGGGCGGGCAAGGCGGCGAGGCTTAATAACAGAACGGATAACAGCGATGATTGGGTTTTCATGATGAGTCCTCTTGAAAATATTTGGATTAACGTAGGTTGGCTGATGGTGGGAATTTACCACGAAATCACGGCTAAGAACTGGTTGAATTTTTCTTAAATCGCCAAGGATGTCGTAACGGGCGGCGTGTCTGCCATCAATCAGAGAAATTGAAAGTGGGCATGAAATATTTGGTGGTGGTAAAAATCAAGCTGATGTTTTTTCAAAGATGACACCAAAAAACTTGTTTTTTGACTCCTCTTCCGCGCAACCAGTTAATTTATTAGCAAAGTATTTTTGGTGCTTGAAGCCAGACCTTTCAGGTTTTAAAAACCTGAAAGGTCTTGAAGCTAGGCGCATTCCTTACTAAGCAAGGTACGCACAGCGTACCCTACGACTGCCCTTAAACCGTCAAATACTGTTTAATCATGCCTTCGCTTAAGCCTTCCATCGCGCCCGTGGCGACGATGCGGCCTCTGTCCATAATGCAAAAATGGTCGGCGACTTTTCGGGCGAACGGCAGTTTTTGCTCGACCAGCAAGACGGTAACGCCTAAATCGCGGGTAATTTTATGGATGGCTTCGTGGACTTCGCCAGTGGCGTTGGGATTGGCTTTCGGCAAATTTAAGGGCGTGCCGCGCGAGCGGTTTAAGCGGATGATAACGTCTCCAATTTCGCTGACGATGTTCGGTTGGATACCTTCGGTGGGTTCGTCCAAGATCAGCAAACGTGGGTTAAGCACCAAGGCGCGGCCGATGGCTAATTGCTGTTGCTGACCGCCCGACAAATCACCGCCACGGCGTTTAAGCATTTGCTTTAACACCGGAAAAATTTCATAAATCGACTCCGGCACTTTTTTAATGCCGTGTTTGTTGGCGGCGCGTAAGCCTGTTTTCAGGTTTTCTTCCACGGTCATCAACGGAAAAATCTCCCTGCCCTGCGGCACATAACCGATGCCTAAAGCGGCGCGTTGCTCGGCTTTGCCGTTGGCTAACAGGTCGCCGTCAAAATGGATGCTGCCGCTTTTGGCGGGGATCAAGCCCATGATGGTTTTCAGCAAGGTGGTTTTGCCCACGCCGTTACGCCCCATCAGGCAAATGCAGCCGCCTTGTGGGATGTCGAGATTGACATCCCAGAGTGTGTGGCTTTCGCCGTAGTATTGGTCTAATGAATTGATTTTTAGCACCTAATTTCTCCTTACTGGGCCACCGTAACTCACGTCCATGTGTTCTGGATTCCGGCAATCCCTACCGGAATGACTGAATATAATTAATTGTTCCAAAGCTGGAACGATTTTTTTAAAATCTCAAAACTTGGTAATAAAACAATGTTAACCCAACAAAAAATCCAATATGAAGCGAGAAAACTTCGAATAATTTTTGATAAACACAAAGGGGAATCTATTGGTTTAATAAATGATAATTTCCCTATCATGCACTGCAAGCTTGCTTCACTGTTGCTGGCTTATCACTTTCTTAATGATTACCCTGACATTACTATTTATGGTGTTTGTGGCGTTGCTAAAAACAAAAATAAGGAAGAAACCATCTCCCATTACTGGCTCGAAATTAATGATATTGCAATAGATATAACATCCGACCAGTACAACACGATCAATGATAGTGAATTAAACAAAGCCATCATCAACAAAAGACCATTTGATTCAGTTTATATAGGTAAATCTGGAACTATTCCTAGTTACAAACTATTCCGTATTAAGTACAAAGATATGTATACAAAAGAATTTTCAGAATTATCCGAAAATTTCTTACATGACCTAAAAACAAGCTACCAAAGTCTTATAAAACTTATTCCAAGCTAGCCGCCTAAATAAACTTGTATAACACGCGGGTCATTTTGCACTTCGTCCATCGTGCCTTCGGTCAGCACCGAGCCTTCGTGCAGTACGGTGACTTTTCTGGCAATGGATCGGACGAATTCCATATCATGTTCAACCACGACAATAGAATGCTTGCCTTGCAGCGACAGCAGCAATTCGGCGGTGCGTTCGACTTCTTGATGGGTCATCCCGGCAATTGGCTCATCCACCAACATGACTTTCGGTTCTTGCATCAACAACATGCCGATTTCCAGCCATTGTTTTTGCCCGTGCGAGAGAATGCCCGCGCGTTGCTGGATGCAGTCGGTCAGGCCGATGGTGGCTAACACTTCTTCAATTTTGTCGCGTTGTTCGCCGTTTAAGCGGAAAAACAGCGTGTTCCAAGTGCTTTTGTTGGCTTTTAAGGCCAGCTCCAAGTTTTCAAAAACCGTTAAGGCATCGAAAACGCTGGGTTTTTGGAATTTCCGACAGATGCCTGCTTGGGCGATGGCGGGTTCGTCCATTTTTAACAAGTCGATGGTTTGCCCGAAAAATACCGAACCGATATCAGGTTTAGTTTTGCCGGTAATCACGTCCATCATGGTGGTTTTACCCGCACCGTTTGGGCCGATCATGCAGCGCAGTTCGCCCGCATCAATGTACAGCGACAATTGGTTGAGCGCCTTAAAGCCGTCAAAACTGACGCTGACATCTTCCATGTACAAAATCGGCCCGTGGCGGGTGTCCACCGAGCCTTCCACCACCAGCGAACTGGCGGCGATTTTGTCTTTTTCGCTGAACAAATCTTCTTCAAATTGCTTCATGCCGCTTGCTCCTTCAATTTACGTTGCAACAGGCCGACGATGCCATCCGGCAGCAGCAGCGTGACCACGATGAACAAGCCGCCCAGAATATACAGCCAGGCATCCGGCAACAAACCTGTCAACACCGTTTTGCTGTAGTTGACCACCACCGCGCCGATGATTGCGCCGTATAAAGTGCCGCGCCCACCCATTGCTACCCAGATGACGATTTCTAAGGAATTGAGCGGCGAGAATTCGCTAGGGTTGATGATGCCCACTTGCGGCACATACAACGCCCCAGCCACGCCCGCCAACATCGCCGCAAAGGTGAACACCCAAAGTTTGAACATTTCTACGCGGTAGCCCAAAAATCGCACACGTGATTCTTGATCGCGAATGGCGGTAACTACGCGGCCTAGTTTGGTGCTGGTAATCCAGCTGCATAGCAAAAATGCGCCAATCAAGGCCACACCAGACAAGAAAAACAGCATGGAGCGCACGCCTTCGGATTGGATGTTAAAGCCTAAGATGTCTTTAAAATCGGTCAGGCCGTTGTTGCCACCAAAGCCCATTTCGTTACGGAAAAACGCCAGTAATAAGGCATAAGTGAGCGCTTGAGTGATAATCGACAAGTACACGCCCGTCACTCGTGAGCGGAACGCCAACCAACCGAACACAAACGCCAAGGTGCCTGGCACCAGCAATACCATCAGCATGGCAAAGGCAAAGTTATCGAAGCCGTACCAAAACCACGGCAGTTCTTTCCAATTGAGGAACACCATAAAATCCGGCAGCAGCGGATCGCCGTACACACCGCGTGTGCCAATTTGGCGCATCAGATACATGCCCATCGCGTAGCCGCCCAGCGCAAAAAACGCCCCGTGGCCTAAGGCGAGAATACCGCAATAGCCCCAAACCAAATCCAAAGATAAGCCCAGCAAGGCAAAGGTCAGGTATTTGCCGATAACCGAAACCGTGTAGGCAGAGAAGTGCAAGGCCGAATCGACAGGCGTCAGCACGTTGCATAAAGGGATGATAATGGTAATTGCCGCCAGCACCGATAACACGGTGGCGCGGGTTTTGTCTTGGCTTGCGAGAGTTAAAAGTTTCATTTTTAAAGCCTTGTTAATTTCTACTAGAGAATGCCCAGGAACTGCACGAAAAAATGCGGGTGGTTGGAGTACAAGCCTGGGCTTGTAAAAGCGCAAACCGAGGTTTGCACTCCACGTTACCTACCAGAAATACAGATTTAACCTACAACCAAATCAAGATTGCCCATTCCACATTTTTATATTTTTCGTGCCTTTCGTGATTTTCGTGGACAAAAAAAATCAAGAATCCGCTGCCCTACCCTTTTGCGGAAACAAACCGCGCGGGCGTTTTTGGATAAACAAGATGATAAAGACCAGCACTAAAATCTTCGCCAGCACCGCACCGGCAAACGGTTCTAAGAACTTGTTGGCGATACCTAATGAAAAGCCAGCAACCAAGGTACCTAACAAATTGCCCACACCACCAAACACCACCACCATGAAGGAATCGACGATGTAAGACTGGCCTAAATTGGGGCCAACATTGGTGATTTGGCTTAAGGCCACACCCGCTACGCCGGCAATACCCGAACCTAAACCAAAAGTCATAGCATCGACTTGTGCAGTCGGAATACCCATCGCTTTCGCCATGCGGCGGTTTTGCGCCACGGCGCGTACTTCTAGCCCCAGTTTGGTGTGTTTTAAGATTTGCATCAGCAACACGAACACGATTAAGCAGAAGATCAAGATGTAAAAACGGTTCCAAGTCAGTGACAGAAAGTCGTTGATTTGCCACGAACCGCTCATCCATTCCGGCGTTGCTACGCTGCGGTTGAGCGGGGAAAAAATAGAACGCACGGTTTGCTGCAAAAACAGGCTAACACCAAAGGTTGCCAGCAAGGTCTCCAACGGTCTGCCGTACAAGAAACGAATAATGCCGCGTTCGATGGCGATACCGACCAATGCGGAAATCATGAAAGCAGCGGGAATCGCCAGCAAAATCGACAAGCCCAAATGGTTGGGCATCAGCTGTTGGATGACGTAAGTGGTGTACGCGCCGATCATCATCAACTCGCCATGTGCCATATTGATGACGCCCATCACGCCGAAAGTAATCGCCAAACCGATGGCGGACAACACCAACACCGCGCCTAAGCTCAGGCCAAAAAACACCGTTTCTATGGAGCTGTAAAACTGCAAACGGGTATTGATTTCAGCTAAGGCGGCACCGGCGATATTGCGGATGTCGCTGTCTGCTTCCGCATAATTGCCCTCCGCGTCTTTTTCGGTGATGGCTTTCAGTTTGTTGACCACGTCCAAGCTGTCGTGGCTTTTTAATTGTGCTATCGCCGCCATGCGTTCGTTTTTGTCAGCACTGTCCATTTGCTGCAACAATAAAATATTTTCGATGGCTTCTTTTACATCAGCATTTTGCTCGACAGCCAAGCGTTGTTTGAATAAGCCCAGCAATCTATCGTCCACTTCCTTGTCCATCGCTTTAACGGCAGCCAAACGCACGGCATCGTCGTCGGCATTTAATTCCAGTTCGCCAATAATTTTGCGTAGATTGCTGCGGAGTTTGTTGGTGAGGTTGATTTTGCCGACTTGTTCGGCGCTGATAATGCCGAGTTTTTCGTTGCTGACGGCATCAACAATGGTGTAATCCTGGTCGATGGCATCGCCTATGACCAATTTGTCTTGGTCTTTGACTACCAATAATTTGCCGGAAAGCAGGGCTTGTAAAATCGCTAAGCTGCGCGGATGTTTGAGCTCAACCAAGTGATTGATAGCTTGTTCGCGCTCGCTCATTGAGCCTTGTTTGATGGCTGCTAAGGCATCTTGCAACGGCTGTTGGGTGGCATCGGTTTCGCTGTGCGCCAGTAGGGAGAACAGCAGCATGAACACAGCCAAGCCGTAAGAAAGCGGTTTGTTTGCGGGGATATTCATAAGTTTTCCTTGTAGGGTACGCATTGCGTACCTTTTTGGATGGCAGTGTCAAAAAGGTACGCAATGCGTACCCTACATTTTGGCAAACGATGGGCTGCCTTGCGTCAGCCCATCCTTCAAGCAATCAAATCAATAATTTTGACCAGAACACTTTTTAGTTTTGGTGTTGTAGTTACCGCAGCTAATGGGTGGAGTCCAATCAGCAATAATGGGTTTGCTTTCTGGTAAGAAATCAGACCAAGCATCGCCATCAACCACTTTGTTGGTTTGCCAAACAGTCACAAATTGACCGTCGTCTTGAATCTCGCCAATCAACACCGGTTTGCTGATGTGATGGTTGGGCAGCATTTTTGACATACCGCCGGTCAAGTTGGGGAACTCAACGCCAATCAGAGCTTTTTGTACAGCATCAGGATCGGTGGTACCGGCTTTTTCTACGGCTTTTACCCACATGTTGAAGCCGATGTAATGGGCTTCCATTGGGTCGTTAGTGACGCGTTTTGGATTTTTGATGTAGTCTTTCCATTGTTGAATGAAACCGGCGTTTTTGGTGGTATCTACACTCATGAAGTAGTTCCATGCCGCCAAGTGACCAACCAATGGTTTGGTATCAATACCCGACAATTCTTCTTCACCCACTGAGAAGGCCACAACAGGGATGTTTTCCGCAGATACGCCTTGGTTGCCCAATTCTTTGTAGAACGGTACGTTAGCATCGCCGTTGATAGTAGAAACTACAGCAGTTTTCTTGCCAGCAGAGCCGAATTTTTTGATGTCGGCAACAATGCTTTGCCAATCGGAATGACCGAAGGGTGTGTAGTTAATCATGATGTCTTTCTTGTTAACGCCTTTGGCTTTCAAATACGCTTCCAAGATTTTGTTGGTGGTGCGTGGATACACATAGTCAGTACCCGCCAATACCCAACGTTTTACTTTCAGATCGTTCATCAAGTAATCAACCGCTGGAATGGCTTGTTGGTTTGGCGCAGCGCCTGTGTAGAACACGTTTTTGGAGGATTCTTCACCTTCGTATTGCACGGGGTAGAAGAGAATGCCATTCAGCTCCTCAATAACAGGTAAAACCGATTTACGGGAAACCGATGTCCAGCAACCGAAGATAGCGGAAACTTTGTCTTTAGTCAGCAATTCGCGGGCTTTTTCCGCGAACAAAGGCCAGTTTGAAGCAGGGTCAACCACCACCGCTTCCAGTTTTTTGCCTAACAAACCACCTTTTTTGTTTTGTTCGTCAATCAACATCAACATGGTGTCTTTCAGGGTAGTTTCTGAAATCGCCATGGTGCCGGACAAAGAATGCAATACGCCGACTTTAATAGTATCTTCGGCTTGTGCGCTGGTGAACATCACAGCCGAAACCGCCACGCCAATTGCTAATTTTTTACAGATTTGCAAATAATTTTTCATAGTTTAGTCCTAGATAATGCGGCTTAAATTTGCCATTGGAAACCGAGTGTCATGCCATTCAGATCGGTGGGCAGGTAACGTTGGTAACTTAAAGAAATGCGCGCGTTGTGACCGTCGATGATGTAGTTCAAGCCACCTTCGAAGACGTCTTTGTCAGGGCTGTGGATAGCCATGTTGTTGACATAGCGACCGTATGGCTGGATTTTGCCGTAGCCGATTTTTTGTGGGAACAAGTACATGGCGCTGACATCGTAGGCATTGCCTTGGAATAAAGTAAAACTGTTAGGACCCAAGGAAGTAGGCAATGGCGCGGTATTGCCATCCACCCCAAAGTTTTTGTACTCACCATTTAAAGTGACCACGCCATTGCCGGGCAGGATTTTTTCAACCAAAACGTCAAAAGAAGTGCCACGGAAATTGCCGGGGTTAGCGGCTGTACCCACGCCTTGCTCTTGATAAATGTTCGATGCGGCAATCGTGAAAATATCACCACCTGTACCGTAGTAAGTACCAGACGTGTAATAGCCGGGGTTTTTCTCAACTTCCCAGAAGTTATAAGCCACACGTTGCGCAAACAGCACATTGCCGTCTTGATTGGCGCCTTGAGGCACACCAGCGGTAGTCGTCGTGCTACGTAGACCTCTAAAGAAACCTACCGCGTATTGCAAACGCCCATCCACCGCAGCACCCCAGAAAGTCGCACCGTCGTCACGACCGTATGAACCCGCTGAAGAACCGTCCGATTGTACGGTCAAGTTTTGGTCAGCAGGAATAAAAGGTGTGCCATTAGCAAAAATGTTGTAGTTTGCGCTGTAGAATGGACCGTTCATCTCACGGCGTTCAGCAGGCACCAACATGCGGCCTACCCACAGGTTGACATAAGGGTTTATTTCAAATTTGCCGATGGCATCCAAAACCCGTACTTCGCCGCCGCTGTTGCAAGTTTGGCAGTCGGTATTGAATTCGATTTTGATGTATTTGTGGATTTGTCCGCTGACGTACAAACGGATATTGTCGAGATTAAAGTTAGTGCTGGTATCGGTGCCATTGGGCGCGCCTTTTTCGTTTGCATTGAAACTGCTCCGCAAGCCTGCGCCAACGCTCACCCATTTGGTATCATCAATCTTGAAAGTCGCTCCTGCATGAGCAACAGAAGTGGCAGATGCCAACATCGCCAGCGCTAAACCTGACCATAAGGGAGTCGTTTTTCGCCTTGGCGCTGCGTACTCGATAGAATTATTCATAGAAAGCCCTCTGTTAAGCTTGATTTTAGGTAACACACCCGCTCTTTACCTGGATGCAGCCAATTTTTTGGCTGAGAGGATTATTCGTTGCTGGCAACAATTGCTCAATTCGTCAAATGACTCATCAGTCATTTGACGTATATCTATCAGCCAGCCCGTTTTTTAAAGTGACCCACACTACTTTTGGAGATATTGCTATGCCTTTCTTGACCAAGCTAACGCGCGGACCGCTATTAAAAAGCACTTTGTTGATAGTATCCGCTGCCTGCCTCAGCTGGGAAGCACGCTCTGAGTGGGTGGAAAATACTTTGGTGGATAAAAGCAATGTGAGCCAGATAGCCTTTTCAATCACTGCCGACCAGTTAAGTGATTTCTCACAAATTATTGATATTAAAAGTTTAAACACAAAAATCAGCAGCAACCTTGCCGAGTGGCATTACCCGATACACAGCGGCGATACCACCAATGCCAGCCACCGTATGTCGGCAAGCGTGGGCGCAATAACCACCGATAACACGCCGGTAGGGTTTTCATTTAGCCAAGGCAACTCCGACCCCAGGGCCGCAGGCTTCCAAAAATCGCAAGTATTGCCCATTACTTGCCAACTCAGCAGCCTTGCCAACCCTAGGCAACAGGCTATCTATAAAACCACGGTCAATGCCTACGGCTTTTCGCCAAGCGAACAGACGCCTGCTGAAGTATTAACTAAATTGACCAATGAAATCAGCACGGTTTGCTTTAACTTGTTGGACGAATTGGACTTGCCTACTGAAAAAGCATCGCCAGCAAGTGTCACCACAACCGTCAACAAGCCCGGTTGGATGCCCAATGTCAGTGTTGAGGTGAAAAATGCGCCCGCACAACCTGCAGCCATCGCACCTGCGCCGGTTATCAGTACGCCAGCCAGCGCTGTACAAAACGAAACCAAACCCGCAACTGTTCAAGCGGCACCACCCAAAGTGCGTATTGAAGACGATGTTGAACGCAAACAAATCATTATCCATAACCAAGGCACACCGTTAATGCTGGAAATGGGGCATCAACGCCGCTAAACAGGCGTTGACACAAGTGGTTACCACTATCCACCACCTCTGCCTAAATCGCGGCTAACTAGCAGATGCAAAATAAAAACATCTACCAAAACATTTCCAAAATCCGCCGCGACTACAATTCTTGGGTAGCCAACGAAAGCTTGGAAGATTACGCCTTAAGATTTGCGCCCCGCAGTTTTAGGAAGTGGTCGGAATTCCAGGTCGCCAACACCGCTTTTGGCTCGACTTCGTTTTTGGTGTTGGAAGCCATTGGCGGCTTCCTGTCGATCAATTACGGCTTTACCAATGCCTTTTGGGCGATCTTAATCGTCGGCCTCATTATCTTCACCATCAGCTTTCCGGTCAGCTATTACGCCGCCCGTTACAACATCGACATCGACTTGCTCACTCGTAGCGCGGGGTTTGGCTACATTGGCTCCACGGTCACCTCACTGATTTACGCCTCGTTTACCTTTACTCTGTTTGCCTTGGAAGCCTCGATTATGTCCTTGGCATTGGAACTGTATTTCCACATCCCTATCGCCGCTGCGCATGTCATCAGCGCCATTATCGTCATCCCTCTGGTGACGTTTGGCATCACCACCATCAGCCGTATGCAATTGTGGACACAACCGATTTGGCTGATCTTATTGATTGCGCCGTATTTTGCCGTTGTGCAAAAAGAACCGGATGCCTTATTGACGGTTGAAACCTATTTTTGGATTGCCGGTAGCGGGCAAAACTTTAACTGGCTGCTGTTTGGCAGCGCCACCACGGTGGCGTTTTCGATGGTCGCGCAAATTGGCGAACAAGTGGATTTCTTGCGCTTTATGCCCGAAAAAACCGCCGCCAACCGCTGGCGCTGGTGGTCGGCAGTCATCGCCGCCGGTCCGGGCTGGATTGTTTTTGGCATGGCGCGGCAGTTGGCGGGGGCATTGTTGGCGCATTTGGCAATCCGTCACGGTGTCGATGCCCACCACGCCCACGAACCCACGCAAATGTACCTGATCGCTTACAAGCAATTGTTTGATGACAGCAACGTGGCCTTAGCCGTCACCACGTTGTTTGTGGTGTTAAGCCAAGTCAAAATCAATGTCACCAATGCTTATGCCGGCTCATTGGCGTGGTCCAACTTTTTCTCGCGCATCACCCATAGCCACCCAGGGCGCGTCATTTGGTTGTTGTTCAATGTGTTGATTGCCTTGTTGCTGATGGAATTTGGTGTTTTTAGCGCCTTGGAAAAAGTCTTGGGGCTGTTTTCCAATATGTCCATTGCCTGGATAAGCGCCGTCGCCGCTGAGCTGATGATTAACAAACCACTCGGTTTAAGCCCCAAGCTGGTCGAGTTCAAACGCGCTTATTTGCCCGACCTTAACCCGGTCGGCATTATTGCCACGTTTGCGGCCTCGGTGATGGGTACCTTGGCCTATATCGGCCTGTTTGGCGTTTATGTGCAAGGTTTTTCGGCATTTATTGCCTTAGGACTGGCGTTTGTTTTAGTACCCAGCATTGCTTGGTTGACGCGTGGGCGGCATTATCTGGCCCGTAACCGCGAACTCAACAACGAACACACGCACAGCCAATGCTGTATTTGCGAGAATGATTTCGAACAGGAAGATGTCGCCTTCTGCCCCGCCTATAACGGCAGTATCTGTTCGTTATGCTGCACGTTGGATGCCCGCTGCCTGGACGCCTGCAAACCGGGATCAAGGCTTGAAGATTATCTGGAAACCGTTGCCCGCACCTGCCTGCCTTCGCAACTGTCGATGACGCTAAGGCGCAGATTGCTTAGGTTTTTCTTGCTGTTCATGTTCTTGTCGGTGCTGACCAGCATTTTCATCGGCATCATTTATTATCAAGACTTACTGAGCGCGGAAAAATATCTGCCTGCGTTCAACTTGCTGTTGGCGAACTTCGTTAAAATCTACGCCTCGTTACTGGTATTTATCGGCTTGTGTACGTGGTGGCTGATCTTAAATGACGAAAGCCGCCATGTGGCCCATGAAGAGGCGGCGCGGCAAACCCATTTGTTGCTAACAGAAATTGAAGAGCATAAAAAAACCGACCTTAAGCTCCAAGAAGCGCTCACCTTTGCCGACACTGCCAATACCGCCAAAAGCCGATTCTTAAGCAATATGAGCCATGAAATCCGCTCGCCGCTGAACAGCATTATTGGCTACGCGCACATCCTCAATAAAGACCCGACCATCCCCGAACACCGTAAGCAAGCGGTAGAAACCCTGAAACGCAGCGGTGAGCATTTATCATCGCTGATTGAAGACATCCTCGATATAGCCCGCATTGAAGCGCGCCGCTTTGAACTGAAATACGAACCGATCAACTTCGCCAATTTCATCGAACACTTGGTGTTCATTTTTAAAACCCAAGCCGAAGAAAAGGGCTTGGGCTTCCATTGCTATCTTGCCAATAACTTGCCGCAACGCATACGCGGCGATGAAAAGCGCGTCGGACAAATTTTAATCAACCTGCTTGGCAACGCCGTCAAGTTTACCCACACCGGTGAAATCAACTTCCGCATCCGCTACAGCAGCGGTGTCGCCAATTTTGAAATCAGCGATACCGGACCTGGCATTAGCGAAGAATATCTGCAAACCATCTTCCAACCGTTTATCCGCCTGAACACACCCACTGGCAATGCCCATACCGGCAGCGGCTTGGGTTTGACCATCAGTAAAATTTTGGCGGAAATCATGGGTGGCGAGCTGACCGTCACCAGCCACATCGGTGAAGGCTCCACATTTACGGTACGCTTGCTGCTGCCCAGCCTTGCGGTCGAAGCCGAGCAGCCCCGTGAACAGCACATCATCGGCTATCAAGGCCGCCGTCGGAAATTGTTGGTGGTGGATGACCAAGCCGACCATCGGCAGCTGATTTTGGGCATTTTGGAACCACTAGGCTTTTATCTGGACGAAGCCAGTTCCGGTGAAGACTGCCTGGAAAAAATTGCCGACATTGCCCCCGACTTGGTGCTGCTTGATTTATCCATGACGGGCATAGACGGTGCAGAAACCGCCCTCAGGCTGCGCCAACAAAACTACGCCATGCCCCTGGTGGTTTTGAGTGCCAACGCTTATCCCGCCGACCGCCTTAGTGCCGTCAGCGCGGGCTGTAATGATTTTTTAAGCAAGCCCATTCAAGTCGAGGAATTGCTTTATAAACTTAAACTGCATTTGGGGTTGCATTGGATTTGCCAAGATGAACCGCTTGCTGAAGCCAAAGCGAACGACACAACCAACAAGCTGCCCCCCCAAACCGTGTTGGAGGGTTTGGTTCATTTTGTCCGTATTGGCGATTTGCGCGGACTTAACAAACGTATTGAAGAACTCAGCCAGCACAATCCCGACTACCAACCGTTTCTGAACAAGGTAAAAATCTTATCGGCAGAATTTCGTATTGGCGAAATCAGGAAACTGTTGGGTGTAATGCCGTCAAAATAGCACGATTGTGCAGGGAGAATCTTTTAATGACTCATGATCCACTTAGCAGCAACGGCACTGTAATGATTGTTGATGACACGCCCGGTAACTTGGCGTTATTGTCCGACACCCTTTCGGATGCCAATTATCGGGTTCTGGTTGCCACTGACGGCCTGTCAGCGCTTGAGCAACTGCAATACCTAAAGCCCGACATTATACTGCTTGACGTCATGATGCCGGGCATTGACGGTTTCGAAACCTGCCGCCGCCTAAAAACCGATCCCAGTACCGCACAAATACCGGTATTGTTTATGACCGGATTAAGCGAATTGGATGATTTGCTGCGTGGTTTTGGCGAAGGCGCGCAAGACTACATCGTCAAACCCATTCGTCCGCCGGAAGTGCTGGCGCGCATTGAAGTCCACTTAAGCCAAGCCCGTACTTTCCAACGTGTACAAAACGCCTTGCAGCACACCGAATTATCAGCCGTTAGCATTGATGCCGCCGCCCGCATCATTTGGCTGACACCCTCCGCCAAACAATGGCTAGATGAGTTTTCCCTGCAATACGGCAAGACCACAGCAACCGAAGTGGGTGAATGGCTGCCCACCCCGCTGTCGGCTTGGGCAAAGCAAGCCATAAAAAATCCCGACACGACCACTGGCTTTGCAGATTACCATGCGCCCCAAGGCTTATCCGCCAAAATGGACCTCTCCGCACATTTGGGCGAATATCTGCTCTTGCTGCAAAAATCGACTAACGATTGGGATTTGCAATCGCTGCGCGACTCTTTAGGGTTAACTTTCCGGGAAGCGGAAATTTTAATGTGGATTTCGCGCGGCAAAACCAATAAAGAAATCGGTCTGATCTTGGACAGCAGCCCCAGAACTGTCAACAAACATTTGGAACACATCTTCGAAAAATTGGGCGTTGCCACGCGTGCCGCCGCCGTCACCATGGTTTTGCAGCAACGTGGCGGCAATCTCAATTAATAACCATCATTTAAAGTTGCCGAACCTTGCAGAATGTATAGAATTAGGGGAGTCAAAACCTTTTCATCACCTATTTTTGGAGTCTCCATGCCATTTGCTTTTTTTTACAGAAAACCTCTAACGATTACCTTGCTGAGCTTATTGGTCAGTGCCTGCGCTTCTGAAGCACCTGCTCCTATGCAACCCACCGCTGCCAAAATTATTTCTGACGAACAAATGCTACGCGACAGCCAAGGCTTAGCGCATTTAAGCAACCGTTGGAAAAACGGCAAAATGATGACCGAGCGCGGTAATAATTTAGTGCGCGAAGGCCAAATGAAAGTTGAAGAAGGCAACCGCATGATTGAAGAAGGCGGCAAAATCATGCGTGAAAGCGAAGAAAGCTACAAAAATCTGAAAAACTAATACCCCTAAAACACAAAAGCCCTTTCAGGTTTTCGCCTGAAAGGGCTTTTTTTATGCCTCAAAAATTAAAACGGTTTACTGTAATTTATCCTTGAGCATAGCGTTTATTTCTGAGGGATTACCTTTGCCTTGCATAGCCTTCATCACTTGCCCGACAAAAAAGCCAAATACTTTTTCGTTGCCGCCTTTGTATTGCTCCACTTGTTTGCCGTTAGCCGCAATAATTTCGTCGATGATGGCCGCTATCGCGCCGCTATCGCTAATTTGCCGCAAGCCTTTGCTGTCAATGATTTCATCGGCACTCGCCGTGGTTTGCCAAAGTTCTTCAAACACCTGTTTGGCGATTTTTCCGGAAATGGTGCTGTCAGCAATGCGCTGCAACAAGCCCGCCAAACGGCTGACATCGACGGGCGATTGGCTAATTTCCAAATCGGCTTTGTTAAGGGCGGCGGACAATTCGCCTATCACCCAATTGGCGCATAAACGGGCTTCGCAACCGGAAGCTTTTACCAAACCTTCAAAATAATCGGCGGTGGCACGTGATGATGTCAAGATAGTTGCCGCTTCGTCATCCAAACCGTATTCGCTTTTAAAGCGTTGTTTTTTTGCATCGGGTAATTCTGGCAAGGCGGCTTTAATTTGCGCTTTAAAGTCTTCGCCAACAAACACCGGCAACAAATCAGGATCAGGGAAGTAGCGATAATCGTTGGCTTCTTCCTTACTTCGCATGGAGCGGGTTTCATCTTTGTTGGCATCGTACAAGCGGGTTTCTTGCACGATTTTGCCGCCGTTTTCAATAAGTTCGATATGCCTTTCCACTTCGTGGTTGATGGCTTTTTCGACAAATTTGAAGGAATTGATATTTTTTATCTCTACCCGTGTGCCAAACTCTTTTTGGCCAACAGGGCGTACCGACACGTTGGCATCGCAACGGAACGAACCTTCTTGCATATTGCCGTCGCAAATGCCCAAATACTGCACCAACTCGTGCAATTTACGCATGTAGGCTACGGCTTCTTTGGCTGAACGCATGTCCGGTTCAGAAACAATTTCCAACAGCGGCGTACCGGCGCGGTTCAGGTCGATACCGCTGAGGCTGTGGAAATTTTCATGCAGCGATTTGCCGGCATCTTCTTCCAAATGCGCGCGTGTGACACCGATGCGTTTTGTGACGCCATCGACTTCAATATCCAAATGCCCATTACCGACAATCGGCAAATCCATTTGGCTGATTTGATAACCTTTGGGCAAATCGGGATAAAAATAATTTTTTCGGGCAAACACCGAATACGGTGCCACTTCGGCCTCGATAGCCATGCCAAAAATAACCGCCATACGGACGGCTTCTTCGTTTAAAACCGGCAATACACCTGGCAAGCCCAAATCGACTGCACAAGCTTGTGTATTGGGTTCAGCGCCATAAGCGGTGGAGGCGCCGGAGAAAATTTTCGATTGGGTGGCCAACTGGGTGTGGATTTCAAGGCCAATGACGGTTTCCCAAGTGGTGCTCATGCAGCTTTCCTTATGTCTATCAACGTTAAATGCCGACAATTCGGCGTCAGCACCCATTAAATAGCCAAGCTTGTCAAATGTCTAGTGTTGGATTGAAAATTGGGTGTCTATTGTAGCTATGCATCCGTTTTTTTGACAGATGCCGATAAATTGGGGATTGTGCAGGGGGGTAATAATTTTGAAGAGAAATCGGGCGGAAATAACGAATATCACTGCGGAAATTTTGATGACCTAAATCATTTTCGATGATAGTGCCAAGGTTGGTTATCTTTCACAAATATAAAGAAAGATAATCAACCCTCTGACCAATTTATAGTTAAGCAGCCAAGACAAAAGCGGCTTTCAATTTTTTCATGGCGTTTTGTTCCAGCTGCCGGATGCGTTCTGCGGAAACGTTATAGCGCTCTGCCAATTCATGCAAAGTGGCTTTTTTATCGCTTAACCAGCGGCTGGAAACGATGTCCAAACTGCGTTCATCCAAACTTGCCATGGCATCGGCAAGCTTGTCGTGTTCGTGTCCATCCCAATCGGCATTTTCCAATAATTCCGCCGGATCAGCGTTATGTTGTTGCAGATAGTTGACGGGGGCGCTAAAACTGTCTTCGTCGGTTTCGTCCGTAGACATATCAAAAGACATATCCCGGTTGCCCAAGCGTTTTTCCATTTCGTAAACGCTACTGACCGCAACATCCAAATCTCTTGCGATAGCGGTCGCTTCGTCATGGGAAAGCCAGCCTAAATCTTCTTTCGACTTACGTAAATTAAAAAACAGTTTCCGTTGCGCTTTGGTGGTGGCAATTTTTACGATGCCCCAGTTTTTAATGACGTATTCGTGGATTTCAGCTTTGATCCAATGCACGGCAAAAGAAATCAAACGCACGCCCATGTCAGGGTCGAAACGCTTGACGGCTTTCATTAAACCGACATTGCCTTCTTGAATGATGTCAGGCATTGGCAAACCATAACCGCTGTAACCTCTGGCAACGTGTACGACAAAGCGCAGATTGCTCATCACCAACTGCCTTGCCGCTTCCAAATCACCCTCGTCCCTGAATTTTAATGCCAAATGGCGTTCTTCTTCGGAAGTTAATTTGGGTATTTGTCTGACAAGGTTTAAGTAAGAATCAAATGTTGCTACAGATAAGTTTGCGGATAACGCCAGTAAATTGCTCATGACACCCCTCGTTTTTAAGAACTTGATGAAATTTTAGCACTCTGCTTTTAAGAGTGCTAACAATTTTTAAAGTTCCTTTATTCGGGTTTGGTTTTTTGCAATTGGAACAATAAGACAATCCAAGAACCTAGCGTGCTTAAACAAGCGGATAAGAAAATCAGCCTTAAGCTATCGCCAAGACTTAAAAAAAGAAGATGGAAGTTGCCGTCGTAAAGTTGCGAAAGTGCTTCAACGGGTTGGCGCATAAACAGCATGATGATCGCAACTATAAACCAAGCTAAAACACCGGCAAAAAAACCAATCCAAAAACCGGTAAACAAAAAAGGCTTTTGGATAAACCCATTGGTTGCCCCCACCAGTTTGGAGATGACAATTTCGTCATGACGGTTATTGAGTTCCAAACGGATGGTGTTACCAGTAATGAACAGGACAGCCAAACCCAGTAAGGTATAAAGTGTCACTGCCAAGCGGCTGGCAACCGCCATCATCGATTGCAGGCGCTTTAGCCATTCCATATCCATTCGGACATCAAACACCAATTCCTCTTGTTTTAATTGATTTGCCAACTGTTCTATTTCAGTCACATTATCAAAGGTGTTTTTAGGTAATACCTCTATGGCGATCGGCAATGGGTTTTCTTCCAAAACATCAAGTGCAGAACCAAAATGCCCGAAACTTTTAAATAATGCCTTGCCCTGCTCTTTTGAGATGACCTTGACCGATTGTATTGAAGGGTTTATGCGGATTTTCTCAGCCAAGACCTTGGCATTGACATCGTTGGCGCTGTCTTTTAGAAACAAAGATAACTGTGCGCTGGTTTGTAAATTTCCGGCGATTTGCTGGGCATTTATCAGCAACAAATGAAAACTTCCGGCAAGCGATATGGCGATTGCCAAAACGGCGATGGTCATCGCCGAAGCAAAAGGCGTCTCCAGCAAACGCCCTAAACTTGCCAACAGCACATGGACATGTAGATCGCGTTGGGCAAGCAATTTGTCAAGCAAACCACCGCCAGCGGCGCGGTTTTGCTTATGCTCTTGGCGCACAGGCTTATGCGGTTTGGGCGTTTTAATATCTTTAGTTTGGGAACGTCTTTTTCTTACCATAAGTTACCCCGACACCAACTGACCGTGATCGAGCTTCAGCACCCGATGGTTCATCCGCCGAATTAAGGAAATATCGTGCGAAGCAATCAGTACCGTCACCCCGACTTGTTGGAAACCTTCAAACAAGCGCATGATTTCTTCTGATAGCTCAGGATCAAGATTGCCGGTTGGCTCGTCGGCAATAATGATGGGGGGTTTGTTGACCACGGCACGGGCAATGCCGACGCGCTGCTGCTCACCGCCCGACAAGGCCAACGGGTATTTCTTTTCCTTGCCTGCCAACCCCACCTTGTCCAAAATAGCGCGCACTTTACGGGTGGTTTCTTGATGTCCGTAACCGGCAATCACTAACGGCAAGGCCACATTATCGAATACAGTTCGATCTTGCAGTAACTTGTAGTCTTGGAAAATGAAGCCCATTTTGCGGCGCAAGTAAGGAATTTGGCTGTCTTTGGCGTGGCTTAGGTTTTGTCCATCCAACCAGATTTCACCCCGGTTACAACGCTCCATGACTGCAATCAGCTTTAATAATGTGCTTTTCCCTGCGCCTGAATGTCCGGTTAAAAAAGCGATTTCCCCGCGCTGCAAGTGAAAGCTTACGCCACGTAAGACATCGCCCGTTTCGTTGTAACGCTTGGTGACATTATCGAACCTCAGCATGGCTTCTGCCTAATCGTTGACGCACAAGGCTTCAACAAACATCTCGGCATCAAAGTCTTGCAAGTCATCGATACCTTCGCCGATGCCAATAAAGCGGATCGGTAAACCTAATTGTTTGGCGAGGGCAAAAATAACCCCGCCTTTAGCTGTGCCGTCCAATTTGGTCAATGCCAAACCCGTCAGTTCTACGGTTTCGTTGAATATTTTTGCTTGTGATAAGGCGTTTTGGCCTGTACCGGCATCCAGCACCAATAACACTTCATGGGGCGCGGTTTCATCCAATTTGCCCATGATGCGTTTGACTTTTTTCAGCTCGTCCATCAAGTTGGATTTGGTATGCAAACGGCCTGCGGTATCGGCAATCAAGACATCAATACCTTTCGCTTGTGCGGACTGCAAGGCATCGTAAATGACGGATGCCGAATCGGCACCGGTATGCTGTGCCACAACGGGGATATTGTTACGCTCGCCCCACGTTTGCAATTGCTCAACTGCCGCCGCCCTAAACGTGTCTCCTGCCGCCAGCATGACGCTATGGCCTTGGGTTTGTAGACGTTTCGCCAACTTGCCGATGGTTGTGGTTTTGCCAGCACCGTTAACACCGACCACCAATATGACAAACGGGCCGTCTTTTTTCGGGATCACTAACGGCGCGCTGCAAGGTTTAAGGATATTGAGCAGCTCTTCTTTTAAGGCTGCCGACAATAATGCGCCGTCGGACAATTGGTTGCGTTCCAGTCGTTTGGTCAGTTGCTGGATAATGTCGTTACTGACGTTAATGCCAATGTCCGCCATAATCAGGCTGGACTCAATTTCTTCCAGCAAATCGCTGTTAATTTCCTTTTGCCCCAATGGCAGACTGGACAGCAAGCCACCCAAACCGGTACGGGTGCGCTTTAATTGCGATTTCAGGCGCAAATATAAAGATTCCGGTTCGGCCTCGGCATAATCCACCTCGGTTTTTGCCACCAATGCGTCAACGGAAGCAAAGTCCTCTACACTTTCCAAGCTATAGCGGCTATAAAAACTGATGGAGATCAGCGGCAACATCAACAGCACCGACAAGGCTTGGTGGCTTAAACTGGCCCACATTGGCATTGCCATTTTGACACCCAAGATGGCAACCAACAGATTTGAAAACATGACCACACCCAAGACGATGCCCGAGCTTTTCAACGCTTTTGAAGAATTGGCAGCGGTGGTTTTGAACAGCAATAAACTCAACACAATAAAACTTAGCAAACTGCTCATTCGGTGTACGGCACTGACCGCAACTTGGGCATCGAATGACAAAATGCCGCTATAACCTGTCATTAAACCACTGACAAAATTAAATGCGGTTTGATAATCAGCAACTGGCAACCACTGTCCGTTACATTGTGGAAAGCCCGCACAAGCTAATGCGCCATTATTGGCAGCCAACCAAACACCTAAAATACTTTGCAGAACAACCACCAACATGGCAAAACCTGCCAACAACACGTTGCCGACCCTGGCATGAGCCACCAGCGGTTGCGTGGTACCGCGCAAATACAAGCCGTATAAAAACCACACTACCGCCATTTGCAATAAGGTTTTCGCCAAAGCCACTACAGGCATGGCATTGGACTTGATAAGCCAATACGCACTAAAACCCTGCAAAGCCAATATCAGCAACACCAATACCGATGTGGAAATGGCGGCAACACGGAAGGTTTTTTGCCAAATTGACAATAGTGACAACCCCAAAACACTTAGCGCCAACACCACAAAAAGGTAACGCTGGGCCAATTCCAAGCCTGCTTTAGCAACATCAGCAACGGACTGTGCGCTGTTACTGTCCAGTACAAAGGTTTGTCCATAACAGGCAGGCCATTCCGAACAAGCCAAATCCGCACCACTCAGATGCACATACGCGGATAAAATCACCGCGATTAAGGCTAAGAGAACAGTAAACCCAGTTAATTTTTTATACATTTTTATTTTCCACTAACCTATTTGCGAAATTCTCAGCAACTGCATAAGATCTTTTTTAACTTTATAAGGATCGAAGCCCGATTCATATTGCATCATCAGATTACCCAGCGGATCCATCAATAACAACATACCTTCTGGCAGTTCGCCTTTAACTAAAGCTTTTATTTTTTCCGCCACGTCAGCGCTGGGCTTAATCCTCAACAAATCGGATTGCAAGGCCAACTCGCGTTTTTCATTGCCGATTAGCTGGACAATGCGTGGCTCGTCCAATAACACATCAGCTTTCAGATAGTTGGCGTACAAACTATCGCCTTCGGGCAAATTTGCCGCACGCAAACGCCATAGCAAGCTGTCTTTAAGCCATAGCTGTTCGGCTGCAGCCGGTGCAAGCTGATCCAAAACCATCACCACGCGACGGGTTCTTGGCAAGTCTTTGCTTAACATCAGGCGGATTTGTTTGGTTTTTAGGATCGCTTCCAAACAGGTTTCTGCGCATTGGCTTCTTGGGATGACATTCACCATCAACCAGTGGCCTGGCAATTCAGCAAGATTGGCGCTGGAAAAATCGTCAAAGCCAAGCAGCTGGCTATATTCCAACGGTACAGGCGGAGTGATTAATTGGCCTAAGTTGGTACCTTTGTTGACGGGAATGAGGCTACCTTTTAAGCTCCAAGCCATGACAAAGGGAATGACGGTCATGGCAAAAATTGCCAAGATGATAAGCTGGTTTTTTTTCTGTTGGTCAAACATTAATTTTTTTAAAACTATAACGAATAAAAAGTAAGCTTAGCGCGGTAGCCAATGCAAACCATTGGAAAGCATAAGCCTTATGTTGTTCTGGCAGCATTAATGAAGTGGTCTGCCATGACCTTTTGTAACCGTCGGCTTGGTCTTCGGCTAATTCAACTTGGAATTGTAACAAAGGGTAGCCTAGCTTTTCCGATAAAATTCGGTTGTTCAGCACTTGCACCCGCGTAGGCCAGCCTTTATCGGGTTGATCTGCCTGAGGTAACACCAAACCAATGGAAGGATAATGGTTGATACGCCCGTTAATGGTCACTTCCAGTTGTTTGATGGCGACATCGGGCAACATAGCGCGGTCTTTACCAACCGGTAACCAACCGCGATTCACCAACACGGCTTGGTTTTGGTTGCCAAAGATAAAGGGGGTTAAAACAAAGTAACCGGCCTTCCCTTCGCTAATTTGGTTATCCAATAAAATTTGATGGGCATCATCGTAATGCCCTGTCACTTTTACTTGCCGATAACGCAAGTCTTCCTTAATAGGCAACGGTAAGGCAAATAAATCAATCACACCTGACGCTAGGGCTTGTTGCTGCTGATTGAGGTAGTCTTGTTTCTGCTGCGCGCGATCCAATTGCCAAATCCCCAAATGCACCAATACCGACAATAAACCGATAAAAGCCAGCAAAGGTAAAGACCGAAAGTGAGGTGTGTAACGGGGCATAAGTAATGGCTTGTCGTGTTTTTTATGATTGGCTATTGGCTATAAGGCATTTATCATTGAGAATACCAAAAACTACCTGACTATTGTTTATTCAAAATGATAAAAATCATTGTAATTATTTCTTTCCTGCTGATTTTGGCCAGTTTGGCAAATGCCTTGTATAACTTAATCATACGTAAGCCAGAAGAGCGTTCCAAAAACACCGTTAAGGCTTTAACCGTCCGCATTGGGCTATCTTTGCTACTGTTTATTTTTGTAGCTATCGCCGTTAGCACGGGTCTAATCAAACCGCATGGCATCGGCGCCAAAATCCACGAAAACCGCCTAGCCCAACAAGTCCAGACCACAAAATAAACTCCAAAAAAAAAGCGCTACTGATGCAGCGCTTTTTTTACGGCGTTGGGTAAGCTTATATCATGTAAACAAAAATAAACAAACCCAGCCAAACTACGTCAACAAAATGCCAGTACCAAGCCGCTGCTTCAAAAGCAAAATGGTTTTCTGGTTTAAAATGACCAACCGAGCTTCTGAACAGCACAACAGACAAAATAATGGCACCCACGCAAACATGGAAACCATGGAAGCCTGTCAACATAAAGAAGGTTGAACCGTAAATGCCCGATCCTAAAGTCAATCCCATTTCGCTGTAGGCTTCATGATACTCAACCGCTTGGCAAGCAACGAAGATAAAACCCAACGCAACAGTGGCAATCAAGCCTTTAATCAATTGGTCACGGTGACCCGCCAACAAGCCATGATGCGCCCAAGTACAAGTCACACCACTGGTCAACAGAATTAAAGTATTTAAAAGCGGCAAACCCCATGGGCTCATTGGCTCAAATTCGCCACTGGCTTTACCATCAACAATTTTGCCACCTAAGTGAGCCGGGCCGTTAGTAGGCCAACCTGCTTCGAAAGAAGGCCACAACAATTCTTTTGTAGCTGCGCCGATGCCTTCACCACCCAACCAAGGCACTGACAAATTACGGGTATACCAAAGCGTGCCAAAAAACACGGCAAAGAACATGATCTCTGAAAAGATAAACCACATCATGCCCATACGGTAGGAAATGCCAACTTGCTTGCTGTACATGCCCGTTTCGCTTTCACTTGCCTGTAAAGCAAACCAACCCGTCAACATGACGATAAAAATGGCAAAACCCGCAATCATCATAGTGGGGCCTATTGACGCACCGTTCAGATAATTGGCAAACCCTGCCAGCAGGATGAGCAATCCGCCAGTGGCCAGCACCGGCCAAGTGGCTTTACTCGGAATGTAATAGGCTCCAGGTGTAGACATAAACTTCCTCTCTATTTTTTAAGTGATGTTTCAGTATTATCAAAAAATGTATAAGCCAGCGTAATGGTCTTGTATTGTGCGGGCAGCTCTGGATTGATGACAAACCTCACCGGCATGCTTTTGCCTTCATGAGGATTGAAAGTTTGCTGGGTAAAACAAAAACATTCGGTCTTCTTAAAATACTCAGCCGCCTGCCCTGGCGAGATGCTAGGTATCGCTTGGGCAACCATGTTTTTATCGGTTTTGTTTTCTGCGTAAAAATTGACTGTCACATATTCGCCAGGGTGGACTGTTATTTTTTTCGTCTCAGCCCGAAACACCATGGGTGTGGCCTCATTCAATGACGTCATAAACTCAACCGTAATTTCCCGGCTTTTGTCCACCGTATAAGCAATTTCTTTAACCGCAGTGCCGTTAACTTTCCCGTTCAGCCCTGTAATATCACAGAGAACGTCATAAAGCGGCACCAAAGCGAAACCGAAACCAAACATGGCGACAACCACAATGACCAGATTGCGAACCAGTTTGATATTTTTTTGATTCAGCTCTTCGTTCATTAGGAAATCGCTTTAATAACCGCAACGGCATAAATGCCTATTGCGATTACAAACAACAACACAGCCGTCAATACATTTTTTGTTTTTGTATTCATTGTTCCACCGGATACGTCGCCCAAAGGCAACGTATCAAAGATTTAATTTTAGTGATGTTCTGTTGGAATCACTTCGGGTGGCGTGGTAAAGGTGTGGTACGGAGCCGGTGATGGCAACGTCCATTCCAAACCGTGTTTGTGTGCATCTTCCCACACTTCGTCACTCACTTTTTCGCCTGTTCCACCTCTGATGGTGTCAATGACGATGTACAAGAACAACAATTGGCTAAAGCCAAAAATGAATGCACCAATACTGGAGATCATATTCCAATCAGCAAATTGCACGGCATAGTCTGGAATACGGCGGGGCATACCCGCTAAACCTAAGAAATGTTGCGGGAAGAACAAAATGTTCACGGAGATGACGGACATCCAAAAATGCAGTTGGCCTAGTTTCTCGTTGTACATATGACCGGTCCATTTAGGCAACCAGAAGTAACCTGCCGCCATCAAAATAAAGATGGATGAAGGCACTAGCACGTAATGAAAATGAGCAACGATGAAATAAGTATCATGGTATTGGAAATCAGACGGTGCGATCGACATCATCAGACCCGTGAAACCACCCATGGTAAACAAAACCACGAAGGCGATTGAAAACAGCATCGGCGTTTCAAACGTCATTGAGCCTTTCCACATGGTTGCGGTCCAGTTAAAGACTTTAACGCCTGTCGGTACGGCAATAATCATAGTGGCGTACATGAAATACAACTCACCAGCAATCGGCATACCCACTGTAAACATGTGATGCGCCCAAACGATGAATGACAAGAATGCAATCGAAGCAGTCGCATAAACCATTGAGCTATAACCAAACAATGGCTTACGGGCAAACACGGGGATGATAGTTGAAGCCACACCGAAAGTCGGCAAAATCATAATGTAAACTTCAGGGTGACCGAAGAACCAGAAGATATGCTGATACAACACAGGATCACCGCCGCCAGCCGCGTCGAAGAAGCTGGTTTCAAAGAATTTGTCAGTCAACAACATGGTCACAGCACCGGCAAACACTGGCATAACAGCAATCAGCAAGAAAGCTGTAATCAACCAAGTCCAGACGAACAAAGGCATTTTCATTAAGGTCATGCCGGGGGCACGCATATTGAAGATGGTAGCAATAATGTTGATCGCACCCATGATGGATGAGATACCCAACAAATGCACTGAGAAGATAGCAAACGGCAAGGCTTTACCTGTTTGCAAAACTAACGGCGGATACAATGTCCATCCTGCCGCCGGTGCACCGCCTTCCATGAACAACGTGGTTGCCAACATGCCAATACCGGCAACCAGCATCCAGAAGCTCATATTGTTCATACGGGGTAAAGCCATATCAGGTGCGCCAATCATCATGGGCACCATCCAGTTTGCCAAACCTACAAAACCAGGCATAACCGCGCCAAATACCATCACCAAGGCGTGCATGGTGGTCATGGAATTAAAGAATTGTGGCTGTACAAATTGCAGGCCAGGTTCAAACAGTTCGGCGCGGATCACCAACGCCATGACACCGCCCATAAAAAACATTGCCAAGGCGAAAAACAGATAGAGCGTGCCAATGTCTTTATGGTTGGTGGTGATTATCCATCTTAACAGCCCTTTTTGTGGGCCATGATCGTGATCATCGTGATGATCGTCATGTTCAGCTACAACAGCGGACATAGTTTATACCTCAAAAATATTAGAAAGTGTTTGCAAAGACGGAACGGGCAAAGCCTTATTCGTCATCGTCCTCTTCAGGCGGCAACGCCGCTTGCAATTTTTGGATGGCTGAAGGTTGGACAGCGTCATTGACAGCATTACCCAAACCATTGCGTGTAAAGGTAACCACTGCCGCAAAATCTTTAGCGTTAAGCGAATGACCGAATGCTGGCATCATGCCTTTGCCATTCAACATCAGATCAATTTGTGCGTTGATATCACCTTTAACCACGGCACTGCCTGTTAAAGCAGGGAACGTTGGCGCCATGCCTTGGCCTTCTGCTTGGTGGCAAGAAGCACAGTTGCTAGCGTAAACAGTTTTACCCAAGGCAACCAACTCGTCCTTGCCCATATCAGCAATCGGTTCAACAGGTTTGGTTTCTGCTTTTGCTTCTTTTGGCGCAGCGGCTTTTGCTTCAGCTTTCGCTTCTGATTTTTTTGGCAACAATTCTTGAATAGCTTTAGGTTGGATTTCATCACCTACGCTATTGCCTAAAGCGTTACGGGTATAAGTGATCACTTGCGCCAATTCGTCCGCTTTCAGCATTTTGGCAAACGCAGGCATCGCGCCTTTACCGTTTAATACCAGGTTGGCTTGTGCGTTAATGTCACCTTTAACCACTGCGCTGCCGGTTAAGGCCGGGAATGCACCCGGAACGCCTTTGCCGTCCGGCAAATGGCAAGTTGAACAGTTTTTAGCGTAAATGTCAGCACCTTTGACCACCAAGTCAGCATGGCTTTGATCACTTAAGTCAGAACCTTTTTTCGCTTCTTCGGTGGTCTTTTTAACCCAAGCATCATAGTCGGGCTGATCCATGGCGATCACCACAACCGGCATAAAGCCGTGGTCTTTTCCACATAATTCAGTACATTGGCCGCGATATGTGCCAGGTTTGTCAACCGATGTCCATGCTTCGTTGATGAAGCCAGGAATTGCGTCTTTTTTCCAGCCTAAATCGGGAACCCACCAAGAATGCAATACATCTGCAGCGGTAAAGACGAAACGGATTTTCTTTTTAGTTGGGATAACTAAGGGATGGTCTACATTTAGAAGGTAGTTGGGTACTGAACGAGGGTCGATACCGGAATTTAATTGACGGGCATTATTGCTGGCCTCATCAAGGCTACTGAAGAAATGGATACCGTTGTCAAGGTACTCATATTCCCATTTCCATTGCCAGCCAGTCACTTTGATGGACATATCGGAATCTTGAACATCATCCAACTCCATCAACGTTTTAGTGGCAGGTATCGCCATAGCCACCAAAATAAGGGTCGGGATAATTGTCCAAATAATTTCTACTGTAGTGTTTTCATGGAACTGAGCCGCCTGATGCCCTCTCGACTTACGGTGATGGTAAATCGAATAGAACATAGTTCCGAATACGCCAACGCCTATAAATACGCAAATCCATAGAATCAGCATGTGCAGGTCATAAACGTCATGACTGACTTTGGTGACCCCCTTCATTAAGTTGAGCGTATAGTCCGCGCGTGCTGTCTCAAGGCCGGAAGCCATTAAGATCAGGGTCGCGAATAGATGCTTTTTATTGTTCACTGAGCAGCCCCTTCTTTATAAAAAATAAACCTGTGCGTGCCAATTGGTTGGCAGGCCAAATAAATCGGCAGCCCCTAATTAATAAGCACACATAAACTATGTAATTTTAACCCATGATGCTACGGTACGCCACAAGTCTGTAACAATACCGGAGCAAACACCACCTGAGAAATTGACCTAGGCCAATCAACAAGGAAATCCATCGCTCATAATGCATGATGTGCCACCTGTTTTAAAATGACCCAATAAATTGACAGTGTGCTTCAATAATCGACCAGATATGGAAAAACACCTATCAAGCGCACTTGCGTTGAACTATCAGGCAAATAGAAAATCTTTGCAGGCCACCCACCAAACAATCAACAGGCCCACTTAAAATGCGGATAATCCTAGCTTATACCAGCGTTATATTGCTTTGGTCAACCACACCGCTAGCCATTAAATGGAGTAGCGAAGGCAGCGGCAGTTTATTTGGCGTCACCAGCCGCATGGCAATTGGTACTGTATGCGTGTTGATCTGGCTGCTATCAACCAAGCAACCGCTACCTATGCACCGCAAAGCAAAAATGACTTACTTCGCGGTCGCTTTGCAAATATACGGTGCGATGCTGGCTGTTTACTGGGCAGCGCAGCTAATCCCTACCGGCTGGATTTCGCTAATTTTTGGGTTAACGCCGATCATTACAGCCTTAATGGCAGCCATTGCCTTAAAAGACCAAAAACTGACCGTAGCCAAAATGTTCGCTTATAGCTTGGCAATTTTTGGCATGTGGATAATGTTTGGCACAGCTTTGCAATACAGCGACAAGGCATTGTTTGGTATTGCCAGTGTTTTGTTTTCGGTCACCTTGCATTGCGCCAGCGCGGTTTGGATAAAACAGATCGACGCCAAAATACCCGCCATATCACAAGTGACTGGCGGCCTGTTGATCGCCCTGCCCGCTTACCTATTAACATGGACAATTGCCGACGGGCAATGGCCTGCCAATATCCCAATGGTCAGTTTGGCAGCTATCTTTTACTTAGGCATCGTGGCGACCAGTTTCGGCTTTGCATTGTATTATTACTTGCTGAAGCATCTACAAGCTGGTCAAGTGGCTTTGATTAATTTGGTAACACCGGTCTTGGCATTGATAATTGGTCACCGTATTAACCAAGAACCCTTAACAACCGACATCAGTATCGGTGCAGGACTTATTTTGTCATCGTTGATTTTTCATGAGTTTTTCGACCGGATTAGCAAGCGTAAGCTGATTCGTAAAAATCTGTGAAAAATTACCACAAACCGCATAATTTTTATGCTAGAAGCAATTGAACTACCAATAAAATATTTTGCCCTTGGCTTATTTTTAGTGCTACTATGACTTGCAGTATCAAGATTGAGCCGGCCTTTTTATAAGGTCCGGGAATTGTAAAGCCAGCTAAAATTGGCGTTTTTTAAGTAAGAGTGTCATATGTCAGATCAAGTTGTAGGTACCGTTAAGTGGTTCAATGATGAAAAAGGTTTTGGATTTATTGAGCAAGAAGGTGGCAAAGACGTATTCGTCCACCACAGCGCAATTAACGGCACTGGACGCAAAACCCTGCGTGAAGGCCAAAAAGTGACTATGCAAGTCACCCAAGGTCAAAAAGGCCCGCAAGCTGAGAACGTAACCCCCGCGTAACTATTTCTCGAAAAGAACCCAAAAACCGATCGTTTTTGGGTTCCTTTTAGCGTTTGAGCGATTTCAATATCACAAACTTTGCATTGCTTGCCACCGTGGCAACATTCCCAAACAGCTTTTTTAATATCAGATGATATTGCAAATGCCTGTTACCAATAACCCATAACTCGCCATTTTTTTGCAAAACCCTCTCAGCTTCCTTAAACATACTCAAGGCAATTTGATCGCCAACAGTATTCTGCTGATGGAAAGGTGGGTTACAAAAAATCACATCCGCTGATACTGATGACGTGTTCGTCAAACCATCCGCGATCACAAAATCGGCCTGCCGAAGCCCGCCAAAAGCCCGGTGAAAATTCTCCCGTGCCGACGCAACCGCCATAAACGATTCGTCAATAAATTTCACACTAGCATTTGGATTGCGTTCCGCCGCCAACAAACCCACAACGCCATTGCCACAACCCAAATCGATTATCTTCAAAGGTAATGGCGAACTGGGCAAATGCTGTAAAAAAAACCGCGTCCCAATATCCAAGCTTTCACGGGAAAAGACATTGGCGTGGTTAGTAATCTGATAGCCCGTATTTTCCAAAACATATTCAACGGGATAAGGACTGGACATCACTTTAATGTCAGTATTGTAATTTACGAAAATTAAACGCGCCTTTTTGTAGGCCAACGAAGTGGTTGTCGGGCCAATATGCTTCTCCAACAAACCCCAAACCGATGCCGGCAGCATTTTGACCATGCCCGCCACAACCACTAGCGTCGAAGGTTTTAGCCAAGGACGCAAGCGCAGCAACTCATCCTCCAGCAATGCCAACGTTTTCGGCACTTTAATGAGCAAAACATCGATACCCTCATTCAAAGTCGCCAAGCTATCTACAAACTTTACAGAATCTTCTAAAAAACCATTGCCCTGCAAATTCATTCGGGTCGCTTGTTGCGAAAGGTAAGAGTCGGAAATTGCGATAGGCGAATAGGCTTGCAGAGCCACAGCCAATGCTCCGAAGCTATCGTTAACAATAACAACCCGCTGTGCGTCGACCGGCAAACCCTCTCCAGCCAAATGCTCCAGCAAATATTCATCAGCAGCATCCCAAGCCCTAAGCAATTCTCGCGGGCGCTTGGGTAAACGCACCAAGGCAAATTCGCCTTGCGGCACCTTAAATTGTGAATCTTGATCCTGACCAACCATAAATTTAACGATCAGGCACGTGCCATAAACTTACCGGTTTCGGTATTCACCCTGATGATTTCATCAGTTTCAATATACTCAGGCACCTGCACTTCCAAACCGGTCAACAACCGTGCCGTTTTGGTCCGTGCCGAAGCCGATGATCCTTTAATGGCAGGTGGCGTCTCAACAATCACCAAAACCACCGAGCCTGGCAACTCAATACCCAAGATGGCATCATCTACCAACAATGCAATAATGCCCTCCAAACCTTCCGTCAGATACTCCACCTGCCCTTCCAAATCTTCTTCGCTTAGCGTGTATTGACTGTAATCTTCCATGTTCATAAAAACATAGCTTTCACCGTCTTTGTAGGAATACTGCACTTTTGCCCGCACCAAATCAGTATCCTTAAAAAAATCATCGCCTTTTAAAGACTCATCCAACTTCTGACCAGTTTTAAGATTATTAAAACGCACTTTATAAAGTGTATTTGCACCGCGTGAAGACGGGCTTTTTACATCCACATTTTTTACCACATGTGGCACACCCTCAATCTCCACCACCATACCGCGTTTTAACTCACTTGCTTTTGCCACATGGGCCTCCTGTTGTTTTTATTAAATGATTAAGCAGATTTTCCTATCATTAAAGCTGCTTTTTTTAATCTTGCCCGTTCCGTTTTTTCTGCCAGCTCCAAGGTTTTACGCAAATTTCTGGCCTCAAAACGGCGTTTTGCCAAAGCGGATTTTTCTTGCCGGTCGAGAACAGGCCAATCCGGTGCCGGTTGCATGACAATGCAATCCACCGGACAAGGCGCGATACATAATTCACAGCCGGTACATTCGCTGGCTATGACGGTATGCATTTGCTTAGCCGCGCCCAAAATGGCATCAACCGGACAAACAGCAATACACTTCACGCAACCGATGCAATCTTGCTCAACAATAAAAGCAACCTGCTTGGGCTTATACTCGCCAAATTGCAAATCCAACGGCTTGGCTGGCACACCTAAAAACGCCGCCAAATCGGCAATGCCTTCATTTCCACCGGGCGGACATTGGTTGATGTCCGCACTACCTTCGGCTATCGCTTCAGCGTAAGGCCTGCAACCTTTAAACCCGCATTGCCCACACTGGGTTTGGGGCAACAAGGCATTAATTTGCTCGGCTAAAGGCAAATGATGAAATGAATCGTTTTTCGATAAATCGGGCATAACTCAAATAGGGTAATTACTGACTGGATAAACAATTGCCGATAAACTTCACCGGCTTACACAAGACGATTAGCAGGCCATTATCACAAAAAACAGACCCTTATCGAAAGCAAAGAATGCCAAAATCCGCTTAAATAAAAGCGCAATGCCCGATAAACTGCTGAAAGGCAAACCGCCATCTCCTAGATTTACTTGATGGGTACACAGGCAAGACAACAAAAAAAACTGACAAAACCATTTTCTAAAATCAACATAAACCCTTTACAGAAATAATTAACAGTGTTAACTTAACACCGTAAATTAATTAAAACTATGCCGCCAAAAATAAAAACAACACAAGAACGCGAACTGTTACGCATGACTATCCTCGATGCCGCCCGCAACTTATTTGTCGAGCGCGGCATCGAAGCGGTATCCATGCGTGAAATTGCCAAGCAAATCGGCTACTCGGCAACCACTTTGTACAACTACTTCGCCGATAAAGAAGCCTTGCTGCAAGCCATCTGCGATACCGATTTTTTGGCTTTGGCAACAGGGATGCGGGAGATTATGCAAATCCCCTGCCCTATTTTACGGATTCAGGCCTTGTGCAAAGGCTATGCCCAGTTTGCGCTGCAACACCCAGGTCATTATCGCTTTATGTTCATGACCCCACGCGCACCGTGCAATTTGGAGATTACCGATATAGAACAAGGCAACACCGAGCAAGATGCTTACGCGCAATTGCAGGTGGTCGTGAAAACAGCACTGGACGCTGGTTTGTTTCGGGAAGAATTGCAGGACAGCGAACTGGTCGCGCAAACCATATGGGCAGGTGTGCATGGGGTTTGTTCGCTAGAGATTGCGCTAGGCAATGATGTTTGGATGGAATGGACGGCGATAGAAGCACGGCTTGGCTTGATGCAGGATGTGATGTTACGGGGATTGTTGCGGGAATCTGTTGGAACGATTGCACATTGAAAAATTGAGTAGGGTACGCTGCGTACCTTTCAACATCGCCATCGCCGCTCGCCTGATTAATGGTACGCACAGCGTACCCTACAAGGCCGGAGTTGATGCAGGATGTGATGTTGCTGGAATCTATTGCAGTTACAGCAATTTAACTAAAGCGGCAACCAAACCCGCTTGTGCCAGCAACATCCCTGCAATCCACTTCACCAAATCGAATTTGATGTTGTTGATTTTAGCTTCAAGGCGGAGTTCCAGTTCTCGCAAGTCTTGCTTTGTTGCTAGTTGAGGTTGGCTTGTAATCATCTGATGAATATTCGGCGTTGGAATAAAAAACATGTTTTTTACTCCAACGATATTTAAAAATCAATGTGTTGAAATTTTTGTCGTTCCCAAGCTCCTGCTTCACTGCCATTAAGCTAAGGAAAGAATGATATGAACCAAAGGCTTAAACCGTTCGTGCTGAGCTTGTCGAAGCATGAATGGTTTAAGCCTTGCTCACGGATTTTTCCGTTCATCCTTCGACAAGCTCAGGACGAACGGAAAAATCCTACTACAACCAACCTATCCACCACAGGATACCCCACTATGCGACCACTACATCTCGGCTTACTGGCGTTACCGCTTTTGGTAGCCTGCGACAAACCTGTTGAAGCCCCGCCACCACCGCGTCCGGCGTTAGTCATGAAAATCATAGAAACCGCCACCAACACCGAAATGAGTTTAGTCGGCAGGGTGCAACCGCGTTACGAATCGGCACAAGGTTTCCGCATTAACGGCAAGATTATCGAGCGGCGTGTGGAAGTCGGGGCAAAAGTCAGCAAAGGCCAAGTAATTGCACGGCTAGATGCTACAGATAGCCAATTAAATGTCGCGGCAGCGGCGGCGGAAGTGGCTTCGGCAGAAGCCAGCCACGCCTTGGCGGTTGCGGAAGTGCTACGCCAGCGGCAATTGTTTGCCAAGAAATTCATCTCCGCCTCGGCCTTGGACATCCATGAAGCCGAGCTGAAAGCCTCCAGTGCGCGGTTGGCAAAAGTCAAAGCCCAAGCCAATATTTCCGGCAACCAAAGCCAATACACCACCCTAACCGCCGACCGCGACGGCGTGGTCAGTTTTATCCAAGCCGAACCAGGACAAGTGGTGCAAGCAGGCAGTATCATCGTGAAGATTGCCGACACGCGCACAGTCGATGTGTTAGTGACTGTGCCGGAATCGCGCATGGCGGAAGTAAAGCTAAACGCCCTTGTGTATCTAAAAATGTGGGCTGACCAACAAAAACTGTACACAGGCAAAGTGCGTGAAATAGCCCCCGAAGCCGATCCAGCAACCCGCACGTTTGATGTCCGCATCACGCTGGAAAACGCCGATGCCGCTGTTAAATTCGGCATGACTGCGGGCGTAAAATTCCCCGCACTCGCTACCGAAACCGCTGGCGGCGTGATCGTCCCTAGCCGCGCCGTCACCGCTAGCAATGGCAAAAGCCAAGTGTGGGTGCTGTTGGAAGACCATACCGTCCATGCCCGTGACGTGCAAACAGGCGCATTCCGTGAAGATGGCGTGGTCATCAGCAGCGGCTTAACCACAGGCGAAACCATTGCCGTCGCAGGTGTGCATACCCTCACCGAAAACCAATTGGTGCGTCCGGTTCTGGAGACGCAACCATGAACCCAACACCTGAAACCGAAGCAACTGGATTTAACCTGACCAACTGGGCGTTAAAACACCAAACCTTGGTGTTGTATTTGATGCTGGTCGTCACGCTAGCAGGTCTGTTCTCCTACACCAAACTGGGGCAATCGGAAGATCCGCCATTCACCTTTAAAGTCATGTTGGTTCGCGCCACTTGGCCTGGCGCCAGCGCCGAAGAAATGGCGGCGCAAGTCACTGACAAGCTGGAGAAAAAAATCCAAGAAATCGCCCATTTGGACAAAATCACCAGTTTTTCACGGCCTGGCGAAACCATGATTTTCGTGATGATAAAAGACGACACCATGTCCGATGTCATCCCCGATCTTTGGTATCAAGTGCGGAAAAAAATCGGCGACATCCGTTACACCTTGCCACAGCAACTCGAAAGCCTGACCTTTAACGACGAATTTAGCGACGTGTACGGCAGCATGTACGCACTCACAGGCGATGGCTTTAATTACGCGGATTTGAAAACTCACGCCGAAGCCATTCGCGCTGAATTGTTAATAGTGAAGAACGTCGCCAAAGTTGAATTTTTCGGCGAACAAAAACAGCGGTTGTTCATCGACATTTCCAACGCCAAATTGGTGACGCTAGGCATCAGCACCCCCGTATTGATCCAAACCCTGCAAAACCAAAACGCCATCGTCCGTGGCGGCACTTACGAATCGCCCGACGAACGCATCCGCATTGCCGTCTCAGGCCGTTACCAAAGTATGAACGACTTGCGCGAGTTACGGTTACGCGCCAACGGGCAGGATTTCCGTTTGGGCGATGTCGCCACTGTTTATCGTGGCTACGAAGAACCCGCGCATGACAAAATCCATTTTCAGGGTAAAGAGACCTTGCTCTTGGGCGTGAGCATGACCGAAGGCGGCGACATCATCGAAATGGGCAAGAATCTGGATGTCGCCATGAAGCGCATCAAAGAAAATCTGCTGGTCGGTTTGGAGCTGAACACCGTCACTTCGCAACCGCAAATTGTCGCCCGCTCGGTCAACGATTTTGTCCACTCTTTGGAGGAGGCATTAGTCATTGTCTTGGGCGTAAGCTTGCTGTCTTTAGGCTGGCGCAGTGGCATCGTTGTTGCCATCACCATTCCGGTAGTATTGGCGACTACTTTTGTGTTCATGGAACAGTTTGATATTGGCCTGCATAAAATTTCGCTAGGCGCGTTGATTCTGGCCCTCGGCTTGTTAGTGGACGATGCCATTATCGCCGTGGAAATGATGTCGGCGAAAATGGAACAAGGTTGGGATAGGCTGAAAGCCGCGTCGTTTGCGTACACCTCCACCGCCATGCCGATGCTGACCGGAACACTGGTTACCATCGCGGGCTTTTTGCCAATCGCCACCGCAGCGTCATCGACAGGTGAATACACGCGCTCGATTTTCCAAGTCACGGCAATTTCTTTATTAGTGTCGTGGATTGCGGCGGTAATTTTTGTGCCATATATCGGCTATCACTTGTTGCCAGATTACGGGCAAGCCCCGCAGCCATCCAAATTCGGACGTTGGTTGCGCGCAACGTTTAAGATCAAAGAAAAGCTTACTGAAACCCATCACCACGACATTTACAGCACGCCGTTTTATAAAACCTTCCGCAGCGTAGTCACCGCTTGTGTGCGTTACCGCAAAACCGTAATTGCGATTACCTTGGCGATGTTCGTGTTGGCGATTGTTGGTTTTGGCAAAGTCCAACAACAATTTTTCCCTGACTCGACACGCTTGGAATTGATTGTTGATTTGCGTTTGACCGAAGGCGCGTCGTACACCGCCACCGAAACCGAAACCAAAAAACTGGAAAAATGGTTGTTGGATTGGAACGACAAACACCACGGCATCGATAATTTCGTTGCCTACATCGGTAGCGGTGCGCCGCGTTTTTACCTGCCTTTGGACATCCAACTGGCGCATCGCGGTTTTGGGCAATTGGTGATTTTGAGCAAAACCTTGCCAGACCGTGAAGCCTTGCGGAAAGACCTGTTGACCTTGTTCGACAACGATTTTCCGGCTTTACGCGCCTCGGTGTTGCGTTTGGAAAACGGTCCGCCAGTCGGATTTCCGGTGCAGTTCCGCGTCAATGGCAGCGACATTGGGCAAATCCGCAACGTTTCCCATCAAATCGCCGACATCATGCGCGGCAATCCAAACTTGAGTAACGTGCAGTTAAATTGGGACGAGCCTAGCAAAGTGGTGAAAGTCAGCGTTGACCAAACCAAAGCACGGCTGCTAGGCATCAGCTCCGTGGATATTGCCACGGTGTTGAATGGCGGTATCCAAGAGCAGTACATCACCGAATTTCGCGAAGGCATCGAACGCATTGATTTGGTCGCCCGCGGCCCCGCCGACCAACGCCGCCGTTTGTCGCATTTGCAGGATTTGATGGTGAACACACAAACAGGCGTTGGCGTGCCGCTGGCGCAAATCGCCACCATCAGCTATGAGTTTGAAGAAGGTGTGATCTGGCGACGCAACCGCATTCCGTCGATGACCGTACGCGCCAATTTGAACGGCAATGTGCAAGCGCCGTTGGTTTCAGGCCAAGTCGAAGAAAAACTCGCTGAATTGAAACAGCACTTACCCATCGGCGTAGAGATTGAAACAGGCGGCGCGGTGGAAGAATCCTCCAAAGGCGGCGCATCGGTCGCGGCTGGTTTCCCGCTGTTTTTAATCGTGGTGTTAACCGTGCTGATGATCCAATTGCAAAGCTTTTCGCGGGTGTTGTTGGTGTTCCTAACCGCGCCGCTTGGTTTGATTGGCGTAACTATCGCTTTGCTACTGTTCGACAAACCTTTTGGCTTCGTCGCCATGCTCGGCACCATCGCCTTGTCGGGGATGATTATGCGTAACTCGGTGATTTTGGTTGACCAAATCGACCAAGACCGCGCCAATGGTATAGAACCGTGGCAAGCCGTGGTGGATTCAACCATCCGCCGTTTCCGCCCCATCGTGCTGACCGCCGCCGCCGCGATTTTGGCGATGATCCCGCTCACCCGCAGTGTGTTCTTCGGGCCGATGGCGGTGGCGATTATGGGCGGTTTGGCAGTGGCAACCTTGTTGACGGTGTTGTTCTTGCCTGCTTTGTATGCGGCGTGGTTTCGGGTGGAAATGCCGAAATCGTCGGAATTGTAGAAATCGTATACAGCTCGTTCCCAAGCTCCCGCTTGGGAACGCAGGATAGGAAGCTCTAGCTTCCTATCCCTCGCGAAGCCAGAGCTTCTAAAACGTGAGTTCCCAAGCTGGAGCTTGGGAACTAGCCAATGTTTATATAAAGGTTTACCACTATGCGCCAATCCCTATTACTAATCACCGCCTTGTTTGCCACCACCGCCCTAGCCACACCTGCTAGCTCGGTAAACAAACCGCAATCCTTAATGGACATTTACAACCTCGCGCTCGCGCATGACCCGACGCTGGCCTCGGCCTTAAACGCCAACAAAGCCTCGCAGGAATTAATCGAACAAGCCAAAGCCTTGTACCGTCCGGTGGTGAATTTCAGCGCCGAAGCCAGCGCGGCGCAATCAGATGTCAATTACAAAGGCCGTGGCATTCCCTTCCCTAACGGCGTGCGTTCTTACGAAGGCTACCAAGTCGGCGTGGAAGCGCGGCAGCCGTTGTTCCGCAAAGAGAATCTTGTGCAAATGGAACAATTGCGTACCCAAGTCAGCCAAGCCGATAAGCAACTGCATTTGACCCTGCAAAACCTGATGCTCCGCACCGCGCAAAGTTATTTTGATACCCTGATCGCGCAAGACAAACTGGATTTAATCCGCGCCCAAAAAGCGGCGATTTTAAGCCAGCTCGACCAAGCCAAAACCAATTTTGAAGTCGGCAGCGCCACCATCACCGATAGCAACGAAGCGCAAGCACGGTTTGATTTAATCGTCGCCCAAGAAATCGCCGCGCAAAACGCCTTTGAAATCGCTAAACGCAGCTTGCAAGCCATCATCGGTGAAATGCCGCATTCCTTGGCAAAAGTTCGCGCGGATTTAAAACCCAACGCGCTCAAACAACCTTTAGACGAATGGCTAAAAGTCGCGGCGGACAGCAATTTAAGCATCCAAATCCAACAAGATATGGCAACGCTATCTAGCCAAGAAATCGAACGCAACCAAGCCGCGCACCTGCCCACCGTCGATGCCGTCGCCAGTTACACGCAAACCTCCGCCAACGGCAGCAACTTCGGTTTCGGTAGCGACATCAACACAGGCACCATCGGCGTGGAACTGAACTTGCCGCTCTACCAAGGCGGCGCAACCAGCTCCCGCGTCCGCCAAGCGGTGTTGAACAAACAAAAAGCCCTAGATGACGTCGAACTCGCCCGCCGCCAAACCGAGCTGGACACCCAAACTGCGTATTTGAATTTGAACTCCAGCATCGCCCAAGTCAACGCCTACCAACAAGCCTTAATCAGCAGCCAAAGCCAATTGGATTCCACCCAAACAGGCTACGAAGCCGGCATCCGCACCAGCGTCGACGTGCTAAACGCCCAACAACAATTATTCTCTGCCAAACGGGATTTATTGGCAGCGCGTTATGAGTATTTGCTGAATATTATTCGCTTGAAAGCAGCCGTCGGGGTGATTGGTGACGGGGATTTGGCGGATGTTAATTTGCAGTTGGAGAAGGGGCTGTAAAACGTAATTGTGTTGTTATCGTCTTAAACTCAGTGGCATGGCGGTTTGCTTTGCGAAACCACCCTACAGCATCTTATCTAGTGTAGGGTGGGCAATGCTTTTCTGCCCACCAATCATGCCGCAAAAGGTGGGCAAAAAAGCGCTGCCCACCCTACATGACTATCGCCTATTGCACCCTACGGGCTACCCGGAACGCGATAGCCGACATAATTAGACATAAATCCCCAATCGGTAGAACAAAGTAGGGTGTATAAGCGAAGCGCCATACACCGAATTGTGAATAGACAAAAGCCATGTAGGGTCAATTTATGGCAGGAATGATGACGGGGAGCGGTAAATCCGTTTGCAGTGATTGGCAATTTCGATGTGGTGTATGACGCTTCGCTTATACACCCTACGAGCTTAAACAACAAAAATCACACACTGGTGTTAGCGTATTGCTCTGCGTGGGATTAAAATCGTGAAAGAAAGCTAACCCTCCAACCAATCTCAAAAATGACTTTATGATGATTTCGCCGAGAAAAACCACCTCAACCAAACGGGAAGGCCACTGTTTTGTCGCAGGCACTTTAGTTCACACCCAAGCGGGCCTAAAGCCCATCGAGCAAATTCAGATCGGCGACTACGTGTTGTCCAAACCCGAATCGGGCGACGGCGAACTGAGCTACCAGCGCGTGACCCGAACTTATGAATATGAGGATAGGGAAGTGTATTTCCTGGCTTTCCTTCTTAATAATTCAGATAGGATGCAAATGCATGATCGAGACTATGTTGTTGTGACCGGGGCGCATCCCCTATGGATTAAAACATTTTCAACGCTCGAAGAGCACGGCGAGCAGGTAGACTGGGTACATACCCCCGTGAATGCCTGGATGTCGGTTGAGTCGCTACATACCCTGAAGCGAGAGTATCATGCTAACCGCCGGAAATCGATTCATTTCCGTGGAGTGTTGTCTGATGGAAGAGAAGCACATATACGCTACATCAACCCGATTGCGCGACATCAAGAAAACCCCGATTACGGCACCGTTAAAATTCATCACTGGGGATGGGACGGTTCGGGTCCGGCGGTGCGTTTTGGGGCATCAGGACCAGAAGCGACCGCTTCGCCCAACAAAAGTTCCTATGATTATGCGTGGGGTTCGATAGAGTGCGATTATGACTTGATGGAATCGATGCTGGACTGGCCCGAACACAGTTTAGCCTATCAAGGCTTTCGTCCCATGTGCCGCAACGTTTATAACATTGAGGTCGAACACACGCATAGCTATTTTGTCGGTAAAACCGGTTTATGGGTGCACAACCTCAGCCCGTAGGTTGGAGTGACGTCAGAAACCCCAACAATTGATGTGTCCGGATGTGTTGGGGTTCGTTCCTTTTATGCCGTTGGGTACACCCCAACCTACTATACTGCGTGGGATTAAAATCGTGAAAGAAAGCTAACCCTCCAACCAATCTCAAAAATGACTTTATGATGATTTCGCCGAGAAAAACCATCTCAACCAAACGAGAAGGCAACTGTTTTGTCGCTGGCACTTTAGTTCACACCCAAGCGGGCCTAAAGCCCATCGAGCAAATCCAAGTGGGCGACTACGTGCTGTCCAAACCGGAATCGGGCGACGGCGAATTGAGCTATCAACGGGTAACTCGCACTTATGAATATGAGGATAGGGAGGTGTATTTCTTGGCCTTCCATCCGGTAAATCCAGATGGATTACGAGGACCAGAGCGAGACTATGTTGTGGTGACGGGGGCTCATCCGTTATGGATTAAATCGTTTTCAACCCTCCAAGAGCACGGCGACCGCGTAGACTGGGTACATACACCCGTTAATGCTTGGATGTCGGTTGAGGCACTGTATACCCTGATGCGAGAATATGATGCCGACGGCGGTAAATCGATTGTTTTTAGTGGGCTTATCTCTGATGGAAGAGATGCAAAAATACACGAGATCGGCCCGATTGCGCGGGACCTTGAAAATCCTGATTACGGCACCGTTAAAATTGCCCACTGGCGATGGGATGGTGCTGGCCCGGCAGTGCGGTTTGGGGCTGCTGGACCAGAAGCAACCATTAGAGAAGGACAGGTTATATACGATTACGCTTTTGGATTGATAGATCGCGATTATGACTTGATGGAATCGATGCTGGACTGGCCTGAACACAGTTTAGCCTATCAACTGTTCCATCCGATGCGCCGCAAAGTTTATAACATTGAGGTCGAATACACCCATACCTATTTTGTCGGCACACAGGGTGTTTGGGTATACCAGTACATTCAAAATGCACACGTAGAAATAGAAGAGGATGATTCGTTTGCCAACTTGTGGCAATACGCTTACGACCTTGCTCGCGATAAATTGTGGAATAAGTCGCTGACATATTTTGACCGTGCAATCAATGCAGCAGACGCCTCGTCCGATGACATCGCTACTGCCACCAAAGACAAGGCTGTAACGCTTGCATTTATGGGGCGTACGGCAGAGGCTTTAGCGCTATTCGGCGAAGTGATTGAGCGTTATCAATACTTTAGAACGACTGCTGCGCGGCAAGCAGTCGATAAGGCCTACTACAACAAAGCAGGTATTGCTGAACAAGCGGGCGATGAGGATGAAGCGCTCATTCAACTTGATCATGTCATTACCCGCAATCCAAATTGTTCGGACCTAAAAACCGATCAATTAGTAATTGCTTGCCTAACCCGTAAAGCAAACATCTTGCTTAAAAACAAAAATCAGTTTTCGGATGCAATAGCAACTTTAGATTTAATCGTTGAGCAGTTTGCTTCCTCAGACAACCCGGAAATTGCGGTCAGCGTGATTAATACATTGATGCGAAAAGTATTAGAAATAGTTATGAAAGATCAAACAGAGAACTGGAAAGTACCTGACGAAGATCAAAGTCTTGTATTCTCAACCTTAGATAACGCCATCGCCATTTCAGCCCGCCATCACGACTCAGTCGTTCTACACAGCGGTTGTAGAGCTATCCGATTGAAAGCCAATTTGTTGGACACACTTAACCGTATTGCTGAACGCGATTTAAGCGACACTTGGCTCAACCGTATTTTTGGACCCGATAGAGGCTGGACTGCGAAAAATATGCTCGCATTAGAATCTAATCTCCAGAAACTGGCAAACTTTGTAAACGTCTCAAATTTCACTTAAAACCCCGTCAGGCGCAAAGACGAACGGGCATTGCGCCCTACGAGTTGTTCGGCAGCTTTGATATTGAACTAAAAGTTAACCACGTATCCGTTACCCAACATAGAGTTGGAATTTGGCTAGAGAAATTGGCGATAATCCAGAGGATAATGAAAAATGAGAGGAATTGGCGCGCCCGAGTGGATTCGAACCACCGACCACAGCCTTCGGAGGGCTGTACTCTATCCAGCTGAGCTACGGGCGCGTAGCAGGGCATTATACTAAACACGCCCTGCAATTACGACAACATTGTTTTTAAATGCGCCAAGCTGGCTTTGCCGCGTTCTTTTAGCACTTCCGGCGGCAGCTGTTTTTTGTTGATCCATTCCAAGTCGTCTTCCGGCAGCTCGCTTAAAAAACGGCTGGGTTCGCATTCGGCGATTTCGCCGTAACGTTTGCGGTGTGTGCAATAACTAAATGTCAGTGTGCGTTGCGCGCGGGTGATGCCCACGTAAGCCAAGCGGCGTTCTTCTTCAATGTTGCCGGTGTCGATGCTGTTTTGGTGCGGCAGCAGGTTTTCTTCCATGCCAATCAGAAACACATGCGGAAATTCCAAGCCTTTGGCGGCGTGCAAGGTCATCAGGCTGACTTGGTCGCTGCTGTCTTCCTCTTCGGCGCGTTCCAAAATATCCATCAACATGATTTTCGAGACAATTTCCGATAACGGCATGGCGGTGCCGACTTCTTTGTCGGCAATGCGTTTTAGCCAAGCGATCAAATCGGTGACGTTGCGCAATTTACGGTCTGCCGATTCTTTGGTTTTGCTTTCTTCGCGCAGGTATTGCGGGTAGCCGATTTGGTCGATCATTTGTTCAATCACGCCAAAGGTGTCACCGCGTTCGATGCGATCAGCCGTGTCGATCACCCAATCGTGGAATTTGCGCAGGCGTTGGCTGGATTTGTCGGACAGCGATTGCGTCAGACCTAATTCGTTGCTGGCGGCGAACAGGCTGATGTGGCGTTGGTTGGCGTAAGCCCCGAGTTTTTCTAAGGTAGTCGGGCCGATTTCGCGGCGCGGGGTGTTGATGATGCGCAGGTAAGCGGCATCGTCGTTAGGGTTAACAAACAAGCGCAAGTAGCCGAGGATGTCTTTGATTTCCGCGTAGGCAAAAAACGAGGTGCTGCCGCTGATGAAATAAGGGATGTTGTTTTCGCGCAGGCTTTTTTCGAACAAACGCGATTGGTGGTTGCCACGGTATAAAATCGCGTAATCTTGGTAGCGGCTGCCGGTGCGGAATTTGTGGTGAATGATTTCCGAGACAATTTGTTGGGCTTCGGTGTTTTCGTCTTTGTGGCTGAGTACGCGCAGCGCGTCACCATAGCCCAGTTCGCTCCAGAGTTTTTTCTCGAAGGCATGGGGGTTGTTGGCGATCAGCTGGTTGGCGACTTTTAGGATGCGTCCAGTCGAGCGGTAGTTTTGTTCCAGCTTAATCACTTGCAGGCGCGGGAAATCTTTTTGCAGTTGCGCCAAGTTTTCTGGTTGCGCGCCGCGCCAAGCGTAAATGGACTGGTCGTCGTCGCCCACCACGGTGAAGCGACCTAAGTTGCCGGCAATCAGTTTCACCAATTGATATTGGGTGATGTTGGTGTCTTGATATTCATCGACCAGCAAGTAGCGGATTTTGTTTTGCCATTTTTCCAAAATGGCGCGATGTTCTTGGAACAGCAACACCGGCAATAAAATCAGGTCGTCAAAATCGACCGCATTATAGGCTTTTAGGCTGCGGATGTAGTCGGCATACAAATGCGCAATCGGGTATTGTTCGGCGGTGGCGTAAGCGGCGGCCTGTTCGGGGGTGACGAAAGCGTTTTTCCATTGCCCGATTTGGTGGGCGTACTGGTCGAGGTTATCAACATCGCAACCTTTGGCACCGTGGCTGACCAGGCTGCGTAGCAACGCGTTTTTGTCTTGTTCGTCGAACAAGGTAATGCCCGATTTGTAGCCCAACGTTTTGGTTTCGGCACGCAGAATATCCAGCCCTAAGGAATGGAAAGTCGATACTCGCAAGCCACGGCTTTGTTGGCTATCCAATAGTTTAGACACGCGGCTTTTCATCTCGCGCGCGGCTTTGTTGGTAAACGTCACCGCAGCAATGTGCCTTGCTGGCGTGCCTTGTTTGACCAACCAAGCAATCTTTTCGGTAATCACGCGGGTTTTGCCACTGCCCGCACCGGCTAGCACCAGCAGCGGATGGTCGATAATTTTAACGGCGGCAAGTTGTTGGGGGTTGAGTTTGGACATTAATAAAGTGTTAAAACAGACGGCTTAGACTGGCTTTGATTGTAACCTGTTTGACAAACTTTGGCTGGTCGTCGGCTGTGATTTTTAAAGCTGGGCAATGGGCTTGTCCGTTCAATCAAAATGCTTTATACATTATTTTGTCTCCCGTTTTTTAGTCTCGAATAGGAATCAACCCCATGTTACCCACTGATCCGCTCGACCCGATAAAAAACCGCTTTGTCCAACTCCCCAGTAAAACCCTCCTTTATGGCGCGATTGCCTTCGCCGGTTTTGGGTTGTTGGCATTCAATTTTGGCATCAACAACGCTGGCGATCGCACTGTCATCCAATATCCGACCGGCGCGCTGGTGGTCAAATTTTCACCGGGCCTTTATTTTAAAGGTTTTGGCCTTACTGAAATTTACAAAGATGTCATCACCTACGATTTCGACAAAGACGACAACAACGGCACGACCAGCCTGAATTTTGCCGGCATCACCGTGCGTTATCAGGACGGCGGCACCGGTAAAGTGTTTGGCAAGGCGCGCTTTGCCCTGCCGGGCGATGAAGAAACCATGATCCGCTTGCACAAAGACTTCCGTGCCAATGAAGCGGTGGCTTACAAACTGATTAAAGCTGTCACTGAGGAGTCCATGAACTTGACCGCCGGTTTGATGAGTTCGGAAGAATCATACGCCGAGAAGCGCGGTATTTTTACGCAATGGGCGGAACAGCAAGTGGCATCGGGCAAGTTTGTCACCGAACTGAAACCGGTCATGGAAAAAATGGAAGGCTTGAACGAGCAGATTGTCAGGCAAATTCCCGTCATTAAATACGGCAGTGACGGCCTGCCCATCCAAAATGTCAGTGATTTAAAAATCTACGGCATTAAAGTCAATGGTTTTCAAGTGACCGATTGGGATTTTGAACAAAAAACCCTCGACCAAATCTCGCGCAAACGCGAAGCCACGATGGGCATCATCACCGCCAAGGCCGATGCCGAACGCGCCCGCCAAGAAGCCATCACCGCCGAAGAACAAGGCAAGAAAAACGTTATGGTGGATCGCTACCGGAAAGAACAGGAAAAAATTCAAGCCGTGGTCGATGCCGAAAAAGAGAAAGAAGTCGCCGTCACCAAAGCCATGCAAGGCGTGTTGGTTGCCGAACAAAGCAAACTGGAAGCCGAGCAAAAACGTTTGGCGGCGGTGGCCTACAAGCAAGAGCAAATCCTGCGCGGCGAAGGCGATGGCGAATACAAACGCTTGGTGATGAGCGCGGACGGTGCGCTAGCCACCAAATTGGACGCTTGGAAAACTGTCCACCTGCGTTACGCCGAAGCCATCGAAAAACAAAAATGGGTGCCGGAAATCCAAATGGGCAACAACGGGCAAAGTGGCGGCAGTGCCGCGAATGACCTGATCGAAATGCTAAAAGCACAGACCGCCAAAGAGCTTAAGCTGGATATGTCGGTGAAAGGCAATTAATCTCAAACTCCCTTCGTCAACATTGGAGCCACTATGCTACTCATGCTAATTATTGCCATGCTGATGGCTGTTTTTGTCATCTACATCGCTGTAAAACAAAAATCGCAACTGAAATACATTGACGACTACCGCTTTCATCCCGCCATTCGGCAAAAGCTAAAAAACAAACACAGCCAATTGACTGATCCGGAATTGGATTTAGTCTTCCAAGGCCTGCGCGATTACTTCACGCTGTGCAATCGCGCCAAGCGGCACATGGTGTCGATGCCCTCACAAATCGTTGACGATGCCTGGCACGAATTCATCCTCTTCACCCGTGCTTACCAAGGCTTTTGCCAGCGCGCCATCGGACGCTTTTTGCACCACACCCCTGCCGAAGCCATGATAAGCCCGCACATGGCGCAAGACGGCATCAAACGCGCGTGGCGTTTGGCCTGCCTAAAAGAAAAAATCAATCCGCAAGCACCCACAGCCCTGCCGCTGCTTTTCGCCATCGATGGACAGCTGGGCATTGCCAACGGTTTTGTCTACAGCCTCGATTGCCGCTACGGTGAAAAAAGCTATTGTGCCAGCAGCATCGGTTGTGGCGGCGGCTGTAGCGGCGGCAGCTGCGCGGGCGATAGCAGCGACGGTGGCGGTGATGGCTGTGGCGGCGGAGGGTGTGGGGGCGATTAAGCTGAAAATTGGTTTTTCCATACCGGATTGCCGACGATGCTATGGTATAAACACTAAATCGCGCTTATCTCAGGATACTTCCATGCACCCATCCCCGAAATCCCAGTCCAACCGCCAAACCCTTTACGTCATCATCGCCTTATTACTCGGCGTTGCGGTTGGCGAGGGTTTGCACTTGAGTTTAAGCGACGCGGCGCAACAGCCGTTATTGGCGCAAATCATCGCGGTATTTGCGGTGTTGACGGACATTTTCCTGCGCTTGGTGAAAATGATTATCGCGCCTTTGGTGTTTGCCACGCTGGTGGTCGGAATGGCGAAAATGGGCGACATCGACACGGTGGGGCGGATTGGACTTAAGGCGATGTTATGGTTTTTCAGTGCGTCGTTAGTCAGTTTGTTGTTGGGGATGTTGCTGGTGAATGTGTTTGAGCCAGGCTTAAGTTTGCATATCGCCTTGCCTGCCGCCGATGCCGCCACTGGCTTGCCTGCGACTAAAGCCACGCTGAGCGGTTTTGTCGCGCATATTTTCCCGAAAAGCATTTTTGAGGCGATGGCGAGCAACGAGATTTTGCAGATTGTGGTGTTCTCACTATTTTTCGGCATTGCCTGTGCGTCATTGGGCGAATTGGCGCAACCGATGGTTAAGCTGTTGGATTCTTTGGCGCACATCATGTTGAAAATCACCAGCTATGTGATGCACTACGCGCCCGTGGCGGTGTTTGCGGCGATGGCGGCGGTGATTGCCCAGCAAGGTTTGGGGGTGTTGCTGTCTTATGGTGTCTTTATCGGCGAGTTTTATCTGGGTTTGCTGTTGCTGTGTACGCTGTTAGGCGGCTTTACCGCGCTATTTTTGCGGCGACGGATTTTTTCTTTAATCCGCCACATCCGCGAGCCGATGTTGTTGGCGTTTGGCACGGCAAGCAGCGAAAGCGCGTACCCGAAATTGCTGCAACAATTGGAACGTTTCGGCTGCGATGAAAAAGTCTGCGGGCTGGTATTGCCGTTGGGTTATTCCTTCAATTTAGACGGCAGCATGATGTACATGACCTTTGCGGTGTTGTTTATCGCCCAAGCTTATGGCATCGACATGCCGCTGGCAGATCAGTTATTGATGTTGCTGGTGTTGCTGCTCACCAGCAAAGGCATGGCGGGTGTGCCTAGGGCATCGTTGCTTGTCATTTCCGCGACATTATCGATGTTTAAAATACCCGAAGCGGGTTTACTGTTGCTGTTGGGAATCGACCAGCTTTTGGATATGGGGCGCAGCGCCACCAATGTGTTTGGCAATAGTATGGCTTCGGCATTAGTAAGCCGTTGGGAAAAAGCCTTGAAGTAACGGATAAATTTTTTGTCCACAATCTGAAATGAGTTGATTTTGCTGTTTTTTTTTAGATAATTTATAAACGCTTGTATTTTGCATTCCAGCAAACCTTCAAATTTAAGCATTTTTAATCCCCTGTATCCAACCGCCCACAAGCGCTTATTGCAAGCTTACGCCGCTATTTATTCTATCGACTACCCTACAAAAAGGTCACCATCATGAATTGGAATTCTGTAACCAACACTGAATCGGTAAACGCTTGGTATTTATCGGAAATCATTAAATTTCCTAACGGACATTCAGAGCTTTTCGCAGGCTTTGCGATTGCCCATCTGCAAGAAAAAATTATCTTTACCGGTGCCTATCTGCCGTTATTTTTTTGGGCGGTTGCCAAACAGGATAAAGTGACCTCCGCAACCGTGCAAATTGCCGGATCAACCACAAAGCTGACCAACCTGCCGCAAGCCAGTATGCATTTGCCGCCGCAGTTTCCTGATCTGCCATACACCCAACAAAACAGCTTTGCTTTTTTGCTGGATTTGGACAGCCAAGCAGAACACGTGTCCCTTGAGATTTATATAGAAGTTTTGCAAGAAACTGTCCACATCGCCACGCTGCAACTGGTCAACCGCCGCATTGACGGTTTGCAAGCCAACGAAATAAAAATGGCGCACCAAATCCCTTTTTTGCGGCAATGGTCAAAAAACAAAGCTGAAATGAATGTGGTTGCCAGTACCTGCAGCCACCTTATCAGCCTCTGTAAAGAGCAAACACCCGCCGGTATCTACGCCATATTGGGTGATACCCTAGAAGCCAAAAAGCAATTTTCCGATGCCATTGCCGCTTACCGAAAAGCCGTGGAACTGCAACCTCAAGAATCCAAATTTGAAATGCGTTTGTCGCAGTTATTGCAAGAACACGCACCGGACGAAAAAGCCCTATCATCAACACCTAAAGGTATTTCACTTTCCACTTCGGGCGACACGGCGCTGACCATTATTGTCGATATGCTGTATCGCAGCACACCGTCTTACATGTACGTGCGTGAGCTTTTCCAAAACGAATTGGACGCGATTTACCGACGCTGGGATAAGGAAGTGGAATCACAAGGCCAGTCCAGCTTCACCGGTACCATCAGCGTTGAACCTGATAGCAACAACCCACAAAAACTTTGCTTTTGGGGCGATGGCATTGGGATGACGTTTGACCAAGTCACTAACCATTTAGCCAAATTGGTTAACTCTGGCAACGTTGCCCACAACACCAAAAATCCTGGTGAACCTTCATCTCCCAGCAATTTTGGTATTGGTGCGAAAACATCCGCCTTACCGGAAAACACCAAAGGCATGGTTTACCGCACCCTACCCTTTGGCGAAAAAGAAGGTATTGAATTCACCTTATGGAAAAATCCCAGCACTTTTTTGTATGAAATAAAAGGCAAGACCGTTAACGGAGAAACCGAGTACTTCCGAAAAGTACCGATGAGCGAATTTAACGACACTATCAAAAATAGCGGCAGCGGTTCTTATGCCACCTTGTTGGGCAATAGCGATGATGAAGACACTTTCAAAAAATCGGCAAGCCTGCTTAACCGCCAGATTGCTGGCGAACAAGTCAACAAAGGCATCGGCTACTTCTTAAACAGCCGCTATTTCACCCTGCCCGCCGCCGGATTAAAAGTTCAGGTCGCTGAATACGATGCCAACGAAAAGCTGATACAACAAAACATCATTGGACAACAGGCGTTTCTGATGAAATTTGCCGAAAAGCACGGCTGCGTCACTCTAAAAGCCATGGGCTTGGAAGTGAAGGCGCACTGGTGGCTGTTGTCAGAAGCCGCTTTATCGCAAGCCGATAGCTTCAACGCTTTAGGCCACGTCGGCCTGCTTTGGAAGAACGAACTCTATTACAACCCCAATGAAGCGCAACGCGTACAACGTTTGCAGCTAAACGGTTTTGGCATCCATTACGGCGAAGAGCGCGTGGTGATTTATATAGAACCCAGCAAACCCAACCAAGTTGATTCGCATCCTTCGCGGACCCGGCTGATGTTCAAGCAGCGTGATCTGAACGCAGTTGATTTTGGCCAGCAATTTGCCAACAACATGCCTGCCGAACTGGATGCTTACCAAAAAAGCTTCCTGTCCGTCGATGCAACAGCCGATGCCATCGACCAAATCAAAAACAACCTAAAACACTTGGGCTTAACCAGCGAGGCCAAAATGCGCCAATATGCGCTGGCCCTTAAAAACCGAGGCAAACCCCAAACCGCCGCCAACCCGCAGAAACGCGAAGAAAATGCGGCGACAGAAACCAAAGCGGTACAAAGCGAACTCGATGCCCTGATCCCGAATTGCGTTTGGCGCGATTTTGATCCAGAAGCCGCTTTATATGCTGCCGAATGGGACAGCAAAGGCTACGCCATCAAATTTAATTCCGCATGGTTACCCTACCAAAAAGCCTTGGCGGCATTAACCGAAGAAACCAAAAGCCAGTATTTAAAATATCCCGCCGCCTTCATTTCAAAAGAATGCCAAAAGCAATTGCGTTATGAATATTACAAAATAGTGGTGGAAACTTTATTCAGTGCTTATTCCATGATCGATTATGCCAATTGGACAGACCGCATGATAGAAACACAATTGCTCAGCCCAGCGGCCTTAAGTGCCGTTTTGCAATACAACTCCAATATGCGCAGCAATGCCAAAGCAGCGCTCTCCAATAGCTTGTAGTTGATTTTCGGCTTGGCAATTATCAGTCGGGTTTAACGCAAACCCGGCTGATTCCTCAACCCTCCGTCATAAGACGATCCCAAATATCACCCACCGCCGTTTTAAATCCTAAAACTTGCGTTTCATCGACCTGCGCGCGGCTGCCTTGCAAGACTTGTTTGTGGCCTAAATCGCGGTAGTTGCAATAAGCATCGGTCAAGGTTTTGGCGATCTGTTCAGATAACAACCCCACCTTTGCCAAATCCGCCAAAATTCGCACGTTATCGGTGAAAGCGGTCAGTTCAGGATACTGTGCCGCATGTGCCAACACCATAAATTGCACCATGAATTCAATATCGGCGATGCCACCTTTGCTGTGTTTAAGATCAAATTGCCCCGCTTCTTTGCTGGCAAAAGCGACGCGCATTTTTTCGCGCATATCACGCACTTCAGCACGCAGAGTGCCGATCTCGCGCCTTTTAGACAAAATGCTGTGGCGGATTTGTGAAAACGCCGCCTGCAAGTCGTTGTCTCCGGCAATAAAACGCCCGCGCACCAAAGCTTGGTGTTCCCATGTCCAAGCATTGTTATGCTGGTAATTTTCATAGGCTTGGATATGGGCGACCAACAAGCCCGAATCGCCGCTAGGGCGCAGACGCATATCGACTTCGTACAAAATGCCGGACAGCAATTTGGTGTCCATCATATGGCGCACTTTTAGCCCCAAGCGTCCGTAAAATTGCGAACAGGCAATCGGCTTGCCGCCATCCGTCAAGATGTTGCCGTCGCCGTAATCGTATACAAACACCAAATCCAGGTCGGAACCGTAACCCAATTCCAAGCCGCCCAATTTGCCAAAACCCAGCACGGCAAAGCCCATGTTTTGAAGGCTTCTGCCGGGCGGCTGACCGTGCTTGGCGGTCAAGAGCAGCCATGACCGCAGGACGACTTGGTTGACAATGCTTTCGGCGATATAGCTCAGATAATCGCTGACCACCATCAAAGGGATCACGCCCATGATGTCCGCCGCCGCCACTTTTAAGACTTGGCTTTGCTTGAACTGCCGCAAAGCAAACATCAAGGCTTCTTCGTCTTGCGTGTCTATCGGGGCCAGCAAATGCGCCAAACGCTCATCCAAATCGGCACGGTTGAGCGGTTCATAAAGGTGGCGCGGGTCAAGCAGATCATCAAACAGTACCGGATGCAAAGCCAAATAGCCGCTCAGCCACGGGCTAGCGGCACACAGTCGGACCAGCTGCGCCAAAGCACCGCTGTTTTCTGCCAATAGCGCCAAATAGACATTTCTGCCCGCCACGGCTTCAAACAGGTCAAGTATGCGTTTTAAGGTTTCATCGGGGTTGCTAGCTTGGCGTAACGCTTCCAGCAATTGTGGCATCAATCTGTCCAGCACCGCTGCGCCTTTTGCCGATAAGCGGCGGATGGCGGGTGACTGCTTAAAATGGCGCAAGGCCATTAAGCTGTCTGCAGGTTGGCAAAAACCCAGCTGTTGGCAGCTCTGTAACAACTCTTGCCCGTCACCGGCACCTATCCAAAGATTTTCACAAACGGGGTTATGTTGATCTTGTTTGGAGACGGAAAACACTTGGTCGAACACGCTGTGGACTTGCGCCCTGACGGTATCCAAATCCACAAGAAAAGCATCCCAATCCGGATAATCCATCGCCCATGCCAATATTTGCCGCACCTTAGCATCGGTGGGCAAATCGTGGGTCTGCCGGTCTTGGTATTGCTGGATGTGGTTTTCGGTGCGCCGCAAAAAGCGGTACGACTGTTGCAATTGCAAAACATCGTCTGCCGACATCAAGCCCAGTTCACCCAAGCGCGACAACACGTCCAAAATGCCGCGCGTCTGCAATTTTTTTTCTTGCCCGCCACGGATCAATTGGAACGCCTGACCGATAAATTCCACTTCGCGAATGCCTCCAGGACCGAGCTTGATGTTGTCCATGCGGTCTTTGCGGCGCAATTCTTGGCTGATTTGTGCTTTTAGGCCGCGCAGTTCGGCAAAGGCGCCGTAATCCAAATAACGTCGGTAAACAAAAGCTTGCAGCATTTTCATCAATTGTGCGCCGGACTTAAAATCACCCGCCACTTGGCGGGCTTTAATCATCGCGTAGCGTTCCCATTCCCGTGCTTGGGTTTGGTAATAAGCTTCCATGCCGTCAAACGTCATGATGACCGCGCCGCTGTCGCCATAAGGGCGCAAGCGGATGTCGGTGCGGAAAACAAAACCGTCAACCGTGGTTTCGTCCAGCACTCTTATAAGGCTTTGGCACAGTTTGGTGAAAAATTCGCCGTAGCTGGTGGCTTTGCGGTCAGGCAAAACGCCATCTTCGGGATAGGCAAAAATCAGGTCGATGTCTGAGGAATAATTCAGTTCGTCAGCCCCCAGCTTGCCCATGCCCAGCACCACGATTTGCTGCGGGCTGCCATCAGCCAAAAGCGGTGTACCGCGTTTGGCGCAAGCGTGTTGGTATAAATAAGCCAGCGCCATTTGGATGCAGGCATCGGCGAGATGCGACAAGTCCAATAAGGTTTCATCCAGTGAGGCCCAGCCCGCCAAATCGCGCCAAGCAATGCGGATCATTTCGCGCTTGCGGAATTGCCGTAGCATCAACATTAAATGCGCTTCACTGTCGGGTTGTAACGTTGCCAATTTGTCGGCATAGGTTTGCGGCTGATAACAGCCGGATAAGTCACCGGAATGGTACAGATCGGTCAATAGCAATGGCTGGCGCTGGCAATTTTCAGCCACAAAAGCACTGCACGCCCAGACTTTGACCATGGCTTGGGCAAAATCGGGCGTGGCGCTGAATTCGGGGTTGGCTTCGCACCATTGGTGCAGCGCATTGGCCGTGCTGTTTGCTAAGGTTTCGGGCAAGCGGGCGCAATGGCCTTCAAGGAGATTGAATAGTGTCATGGCGATTGATGTCCGTTTATGGGGGGTAAAAGGCAGCCGATCACGGCTGTAACCATTACTGCCCGTCTACCGAATCATCAAAAATATATTCACTATGGCTGTCATCAACGGCGGCATGGCGTTGGGCGGCAAACGCCAACAACTCCATGCGTAAACAGGCTAAAGCCTCGTCTAAGGCAATACGCGTTTGGCTGCTAATGCCGGGTTGTAAACTGGCGGCACTGTGTGCTTGTAAGGCATTGTATAAAAGCTGGGCTTGCTGGCTGGTATAGCGGGGTTTACTGGTGATGGCAAGTTGGTTATCTTCGATGTTATCAAGCAAATCAGAGACATTTTCGCAAATGTCGTTTAGACGGTTAAACGCTTCTTCCGATTCACAGCCAGCCGCGTGATCCCGCGCCATTTCCAATTGCGCGAGGGATTCAGCGAGATATTCTTCTAAAGTGTCTTTGTTCATGTGCGAATCCTCGATAGCTCGTTATTTTTATAGTGCCATGCTTCATTGCTGGCATCGCTTTTCTGGTCGTTATACCAATATACGGTGACGACCAGCGAATGCAACATTATTGCACAGCGGGTGCCGGTGCCGGTACTGGCGTTGCCGGCGTAGGATATTTGAAATAACGGGTTGCGCTGTTTTGTTTGTCGTCGCTTTTCGGTTTAGCAACCGGAGGCGGTGTTGTAGCGCTGGATACAGGTTTGGCAACGGGCTTAGGCTTTGCTGCTGCGGTTGGAGCCGTTGGTGAAGAGGCGGGAGTAATAGGTTTGTTCTGTGTTGTGGGTGTTTTTGGCACCGTATTGACCGCAGGTTTGGCAGGCTTAGCGACAGGCGCAAGCGGTGTAATCGGCTTAGCAGGCGGCACAGGTTTGACGGTCTCCGTCAAGTTTGGCACAGCAACAGGCTTGGGCGTTGCGTTTGGATTGGCAACGGCTGAAGGTTTATTAGCATTTGGGGGAACAACAGCCGTTGGTTTAGTCGTCATGGTCTGCGGCTTAACTGTTTTAACGGCGTTTTGAACGGGAGTTTTAAGCTCTGGCTTTATAACCCCAACTGGCTTGGTGTCCAATTTAGGTTTTGGCGCAGCCGGAACACGCACCGGCACCGGCAGCGCCTTCGTTTCTTTTATTGCGCTATTTGCCAATAATGGTTTAACCACAGGTTTTGCAATCGGTTTGGTAACTTTAGCTACCGGCACACTCGGCAAAAGCTTGGCAAGCGGCTGCGTGCCAGCTGCTTTAACGACCACCGGTATCGGTAGGCCGCTGCTAACCGTTTGCAAACCTGATGCGGGCAGAGGTTTGGGTTCACCCACCGGCTCTGTGCTGGTTTTATTGAGCAATGGCGTCAACGTTGGTTTAAGCGATTTTAAGATTTGCACCGGCAAAGAACTGGTGAAATGGTAAAGCCCAGCATCGTCACCGGTCACGTAAGCGGTAATCACACCAAAATATTGCTCACCCAAGAAGAAGGTAAACACGGCAGCACGGCTGATAAATTTCGATTCAATCAAGCGCCCGCCCGGCCCCCAGACTTCTTTGCGGTGGTCGCCGGTTCCGGTTTTGCCACCTACTTCCATCGCCTTGCCGTTGGCATCGACATACACACCGCTCAAGCGCGAAGCTGTACCCCCTTGCACCACGCCCGCCATCGCACTCCGCGCAGCACGTGCCACTTCCGGTGCAAAAATGCGCTCGCCTTGTTCAGGCAATTTGCTCATCACCGTTTCGTAAGGCGTGCCTTTGGCAAAATGCAAGTATTCAAAGCGGACAGCAGGCATCCGTAGCCCATCATTACGGAGGATGCCGACCAATTCCGCCAAGGCCGCCGGCCGGTCGCCGGATGCACCGATAGACGTTGCATAAGAAGAGGTCAAACCACCAAACGGATAACCGACACGCTCCCAAGCGTGATGGATGTCGCGGAAAGCTTCTGTTTCCAACAACGTTAAAATGCGCCGCTGCTGGGCATTTTTCTTATTGCTTTTCAACAGCCAACGATACACTTGTTGGCGTTGTTCGGTGCTGGCTTCGACCAGTTCATCAAAACTGGCTTTGGGATGCTTGACCCAATAACTGACCAACCACAACTCCAAGGGGTGTACTTTGGTGATATAGCCTTGGTCTTGCAGATCAAACTTATCGACCGAATATTTATCGTACAAGCTGTACAAATCTTCTTCGACTAAGGCATCTTTGCTTAAATAATTGTTCAGATAAGCCTGTAGCGCGTTCTCGTCTTTATCGGGATAGACGGCGCGGTACAACATGGTCAGACGTGACGCTTTCGCCAACACCCGTTGGGTCAGCAAATCCAGCGCCTCTTCCGGCGATTTGTTGCGGTAACGGCTGTAAAAACGTTTTAAATATTCACGGCCTTCGTTATCGGCAAAACGCTGCAGATACTCTTCGCGTTTAGGGTCGTCAGGACTGTCCAGCCAACGCGCCACACCATTCGGTTTGTACAAATGATGGTAAACCACATCGCGCATCAGGCGGATAAACACCAAGTTGACCGAATCACGCAACGCTTCACGTATCGACATGATCCTGCCGTTTTCATCTTTGGTGAAGTTGCTGAAGGTATGTAAACCGCCACCGGTAAAAAATGCTTCGCCAGGGCTGGCGGAATAACGCCGCTCCAAAGCCATCATCATCAGATGTTCCAAAGAAACTTTAGGGTTGGCTTTGAGTTGCTCGACCATCCACAACGTGAGGTGATCGCGCGGATGCACATCAATCTGGTTCAGCTGAGCAAGGCTATAGCCTTTGTATTGCTCATAAATGCCGGCAAGCAATTCCAAATAATGCACCATGGTCCGCAGTTTGGCAGTTGAACCCAAATCGATGCGGATGCCTTCGTTGATGTCCAAAGGCTGGTCGTAGTTATCGGTTTGGACGCGTAGCAAATTGCCGGTCGGGCTGCGTTCGAACAACATCAAACTGTAGACGATGGGATCCAATTTGCTGTTGTCATCCAACATACGTTTGCCCAACAAACCGGCGGCACGGGCATTGGCAGGATCGCTCAAGCGCCGCAAAGCCGAAGTGACGGCTTGCTGGGTGTTGTAATCTATTGTGGTTTTTACAGTTAAATCGAGGCGATCCAACTCGTAATTGGATTTGACCCCTAATGCCTTGCCTAAGCGGCTACGCAACACCATTTGTGTTTTGCGCTCGTTGGCAAATTTTGACGGCACTGCCGCCGCCCTTGGCGGGCGCACCGAACTGGCTTTCAGTGCGGCGTTGCGCAAGCCTAATGGGATGACGCCTTGTTCCGCCAAAATCCGCAAATGGCTTTCGGTGAGTTTCTGCAAGCTGTCATAGCCTTTGCCCAACAAATACGAAGGCCGACGTTGCGACAACAACACGCTCAACACCTGCCGATAAGCTTGGCCTTGTTGCTCGGTAATTTGCCGCGCGCTTAAGGCTTGCGGGCTGAGCAAGCGGTTGACTTCATTAAAATCGGCACCAAACCAAGCCGACAATCCATCGCCCAAGCCATGCACTTCGCCAACCTTGGGGGCGGCAGCCAGCGGCATGGAGTTCAGATAGGCCAAGGCAATTTCTCGGCGCATGGCGCGGGTGTCTGGCCCTTGCAAATAAGCGCGGATAGAGGCACTGCCCATTTGCCGGAATTTGTCCACCACTGAACGCGTGTAGCCATCCGGCGAATGGCGGTATTTTTCAATTTGCGTCGCCAAAGTACTGCCGCCTGGCACATTGCCGCCAACCCCCAGTTTGTTCGCCACCAATTGCAACGAAGCAAAACCCAACCTATCCCATTCCACGGCGGGATTGACATAGGTTTTTTTCTCATCAAACAGCTCGCGGTTTTCAATGAACAACAAAGTTTTTAACACAACAGGCGGAATCGTATCAAAACTGGGGTAGCCGTGTTCAGGATACAAGGCTTTGAACACCAGTTTGTCAGCCTGATCGACGATGCGTAAACCCGCTTGGTTTTTTTCGTGGTAAATGGCAAACAGGCCGTAATCGACCATCTCTGTCATTTTTGGCGAAAACGTGGCTTGCGAGGTAATGGCATAACCGGAATCTTCCAGACGTTTGATGGCATCAGGCAATAAGGTATAGCCCAAGCGCTCATCATAAGGCCCGAATTCGGGGTAACGCACCGACGAACTGCTGCCGGAAGTCAGTTTGTAGCTCAGCTGCTTGCTGATCTGCGACAAATAACGGGCTTGGTATTTGGAGGTTTCAACTTCTTGATGTACGACATAGACAAAAATCCCAGACACCAACAAACCGACCACGACAATGTAAATTGTCAGCATACGCTGTAAGGAATGTTTGGATTTGAGTCTTCTTGCCATTTATGAAGGGATGGTTAGTTGTCCTAAAAGAACGATGAACTGAAATACGGCTGCCGTTTAGCGGACAGCATACGCTTGCGGCAATATTTTCACCGCCGCCAGCATCAGGCAAATTTGCAGCAAACTCTCCCACGCATCACCGCTTTCTTGCCCTTTAATTTGCCGGTCAGCCTTTGCCGATAGCCATAAAACATTGTCCAAATCTTGGCTGCTTAAACGCTGCAAGGCATCATTAACCAGCTGTTTGCGTTTATCCCAGACCTGATAGTTTCTAAACAATACATCACGGTTTTGCCCTGCCGCCAAGCCTTGCTTGATGTTGCCAAGCAACCTGGCTTCACGGGTTAAAGCCCAAAGCACCACCGGTGCGGCAACCCCTTCGGCTTGCAAACTGGCCAGAATTTTTAAAATACGGGAAACCTGAGCCGCCAACACGCTATCCATCAGCTTGAAGACATCAAAACGGCTGTTGTCGGAGACTGCCGCCAAAATTTGTGACGTATTTAATGTACCCGCGCCGTATAACACATAAAGTTTTTCCACCTCTTGCGCCGCCGCCAGCAAATTGCCTTCAACACGACCCGCCAGCAGTTTGATGCCTTCGTTATCGACAGACAAACCGCGTTGTTGCAAACGCTGCCCTAGCCATCGGAGCAAGTCCTGCCCATCCAAAGGCCAAACTTGAACAGTAACCCCGACTTTATCAATCGCCTGAAACCAACGTGACTTTAATGATTCTTTAGCCAACTTACCGGCACTGACCAGCAAAATAGTGTCTTCGGGCAAGCGCTGTGCATAAGCGGTGAGCGCTTTACCGCCATCAAGCCCAGGACTGCCGCCCGACAATCGCAAATCGATCAATTTTTTTTCGGCAAAAATCGAGAATGAATCAGCAGAAAATTGTAAGCGGTTCCACTCAAAACCCGTTTGTACGGTTAATAGTTCCCGCTCAGTAAAACCTGCTTGCCGCGCCGCCAAACGGATGGCATCGGTCAACTCATCCATTTGCAAAGGCTCGTCACCGCTAATGAAGTACAGCGGTTGCAAGCCTTTTTTAAGTGCCGCGCCGAGTTGCTCAGGCTTTAATTGCATGGTTATTTAGATACTTTCGCCTCGGCCCAAGCGCGGGCGCGGTTGACAATGGTCTGCACCGCTTGTTGGTACATCTCTTGCCGTATCACCGTTTCTTCGTTGGATTTAGCCAGTATATCTTGTTGGTTATTAAAGTATTGGCGTTTTATTTCCAAGGGCTGGCGGGGTGTCATCAAACCATCCGCGGCGTTTGCCAATTCATAGTCGATACGGTAAGACAATTCCAACTCGTTGGAACGACCCCGCGAACTGAGCGACAAGGCACGCTGGTCGGATTTTTCGGTAACAATGTGGATCACCAAACCGGCATTTTCCGGCCTGTCCAACAAGCGCGACGAAGACGCTTTCAGGATTTTCCGAAAATGCTCGCGCAGCGGCGCGGATGCGCCATCTAAGTAGACATTTTTTAAATTTTCCGGCAAATCCACTTCGCCACGTAAATGGTAGCCACATGCAGTCAGCATCAGCACGGCGACGAAGAGGGTTATTTTTTGCGGCAACACAGGCAACTCCGATTAAACAACAATACTGACCAGTTTTTTAGGCACAACAATGATTTTCTTAACGGGCTTGCCTTCCAAAAACGCCACGATATGTGCGTCATTTAAGGCAATGGCTTGGATTTCTTCAGTGCTAGCCGTCGCGGAAACCACGATTTTGCCGCGCAACTTGCCGTTGACTTGCACCACCAATTCCAATTCATCTTGCACTAACGCCGATTCATCAAACACAGGCCAAGCCACGTTTGCCAAGGTTTCACTATGGCCTAATTCTATCCACAATTGATGGCAGATGTGCGGCACCATTGGCGACAACATCAGCACAATGGCTTCCAGCACTTCTTGGCGGACGGCTTTGGCATTGTCCGAATCATCAGTAAATTTGCCCAAGGTGTTGACCAATTCCATGTTGGCGGCGATGGCGGTGTTGAAAATCGTCCGCACGCCCATGTCGTGGCTGGTTTTTTGGATGGTTTGGTGCAATTGCCGACGCACGGCTTTTTGTTCTTCGGTCAGCGCCGCTTTGTCCAAAGCCGTTGTTGATCCGCCCGCTTGCACGTGCAAATACACTTGCCGCCACAAACGTTTTAAGAATCGCGACGCGCCTTCCACGCCGCTGTCCGACCATTCCAGCGATTGCTCAGGTGGTGCGGCAAACATGATGAACAAGCGCACGGTGTCCGCGCCGTATTGTTCAATCAAGCCTTGTGGATCGACGGTGTTGCCTTTGGATTTGGACATCTTCGTGCCGTCTTTCAGCACCATGCCTTGGGTGAGCAGTTTTTTGAACGGCTCATCGCAAGTCACCAAGCCTTCATCGCGCAACAATTTGGTGTAAAAACGCGCATACAGCAAATGCAAAATGGCGTGTTCGATACCGCCGATGTAATAGTCGACAGGCAACCAATGGCTGGCGCGGCTATCGAGCATGGACTCGGAATCTTTACAAGCAAATTTGGCGAAATACCAAGACGATTCCATAAAAGTATCGAAGGTATCGGTTTCGCGGCGGGCAGCTTTGCCGCAGCTAGGGCAAGTGGTTTTCGAAAAAGTCGGGTGTGCCACCAACGGCGATTGCGAGCCATCCAAAACCACATCACGCGGCAGGGTGACAGGCAAATCTTGCTCAGGTACAGGCACAGTGCCGCAGTCGTCACAATAAATGACCGGAATCGGCGCGCCCCAATAGCGTTGGCGGGATACGCCCCAATCGCGTAGACGGAAATTTTCCTGTTTATCGCCAAGTCCTTTAGCTTTAAGATCAGAAGCAATGGCATCAATAGCAGCTTGTTGGTTTAAACCGTTATATTTCCCACTGTTAATTAAAATCATCCATTCGTATTTAGCCGCATACCAAGGTTGCCAAAAACTCTGATCGAATGGAGTGTCAGGCATGTCATGACCTGTTCCGTCTCCAAAGCCCGCTCCACCGCCACTGCCGCCGCCATACCCATAACGTAACGCTTCATCATCTCCAATTCCTACAATTTTGCTATGCAACACTTGAATTATGGGCAATCCATATTTTTGTGCGAAATGAAAATCCCGCTCATCGTGTGCAGGTACAGCCATTACTGCACCTTCGCCGTAATTCATTAGGACATAGTTACCGACCCATACGGGTATTTGTTCGCCAGTAAGTGGATGATTAACAAAAATCCCTGTATCCATACCTTTCTTTTCCATTGTCGCCATATCAGCTTCAGCGGTTCCGCTTTGCTCACATTCTTTTAAGAATTCAGCAAGGACGTGGTTATTTTTGGCGGCATAAATGGCTAATGGATGTGCGGCAGCAACTGTACAAAAAGTAACGCCCATAATGGTATCAGCGCGAGTTGTATATACCCATAATAAATCTTTTGTCCCGTCAAGCTCGTAAGGGAATGCAAAACGTACTCCATAACTTTTGCCTATCCAATTGGCTTGCATGGTTTTGACTTGCTCAGGCCAGCCGTCCAGCGTATCTAATGATGTCAATAATTCATCTGCATAGGCGGTAATCTTCAAGAACCACTGGGAGATTTCTTTGCGTTCCACTTGGGTATCGCAACGCCAGCAGCAACCGTCTATCACTTGCTCGTTCGCCAACACCGTCATGTCGTTAGGACACCAGTTGACGGGCGCGGTTTTTTTATAAACCAAGCCTTTTTCCAGCAATTTTAAGAAAAACCATTGCTCCCAACGGTAATACTCAGGATCGCAGGTAGCGATTTCCCTATCCCAATCGTAGCCAAAACCTAAACGTTTCAGCTGGTCGCGCATGTAGTCGATATTGCTGTAAGTCCAATCGGCAGGGTGCACGCCGTGTTGCATGGCGGCGTTTTCGGCAGGCAAACCAAAGGCATCCCAACCCATGGGTTGCAACACGTTTTTGCCAAGCATACGTTGGTATCGGCTAATCACGTCGCCGATTGTGTAGTTGCGGACATGGCCCATGTGCAGCTTGCCACTGGGGTAGGGGAACATCGACAGGCAGTAATATTTGGTGGCAGTCGAAGATTCCGACGCTTTAAACGCCCCCGTATCTTCCCAAAGCTGTTGCACATCTTGCTCAATAGCGAGCGGCTGGTAATTTTCTTGCATCCTTATCGTCTTTTGGCAATCAAAAGCGTTAGAATAACGTACAGACGCTTAAATCTAAAGTGTCATTTTGAAAGGAGCGAGATCATGAATAAAAATAAACTGCTTAACGCCTATACCGATCTCATGGAACACCTGTACGAAATCATGGACGACACCCTGCATTCTTTTGCCGATGCCATCGAAATCGGTAAAGACAAACTCAAAGAAGCGGGCGAATTGACCGCCGAAGAACTCGACAAAGTCGCTAGCTTCGTCAAACGCGATATAGAACACGCCGCCCAACATTTAACTTTAGAAGAAAGCAACAACTCCTTAGCCGCATGGCTAAAGTTTGATGTCGAACTATTAGAAAATTTCGCCTTAGATGCTTTCTTAAGCATTGCCGACAAAACCCGCATCGAATTGGCAAAGCTGCAACAACAAGCCATCAAACACGTTTACCATAGCGGCGACATCACCTTGCCAGGTACGTTTGTCTGCCAAGCTTGCGGTAAAGAAATTGCTTTTAAAGAACCTAGCGAAATTCCTGAATGCCCCGTTTGTGGCAGTCAGACTTTTGTGCGGGTTTGTGGATGATTTACCCTGTAGGTTGGGGTGACGTTAGGAACCCCAACGATTGATGCCCACTCATTGTTGGGGTTCGTTCCTCACCCCAACCTACCAACAGTAAAAACGCCATTTTGATTAAGCCCAGAATGGCGTTTTTTTTATGGCTATGCCTATCTATACTTTCGAAGAGCCGCTGCCCGCACAAAGGCTTTGATGGCATGTGGCGAATAAACAAATGATTGTAACCGGATGAAAAGATGAAAACATTGCAGACAGTTGAAATGCCGGATGACGGTTTTGTGGCAGGTACTTTGGTTGACACCAAAGAGGGTCTGAAACCCATTGAACTAATTCGGGTTGGCGATTGGGTGTTGTCGCAACCCGAACAAGGCGGCGACAAAGCCTATAAACGGGTCACGCAGACCTTCCGCTTTGAGGACGATGCGGTTTGGGCGGTGAGTTATTACGAAAAAGAAGTTTGGGATAAAGCCGTAGCCGCAGGCAGCATGATTGAGTATTCGGACATTTCACGCTTGATTGTCACCCCCAATCATCCGTTCTGGGTAAAAGATAAAGGCTGGGTGTCTGTGCAGAATTTAACATGGGATGATGAAATTGAATTGGCTGACGGTAATTTGGCTGTTATTCAAAGAATAAGACCTTTGTATAACCACAATGACAAAGATAAACCCTTTGAGCCAGCTTATTTCCTTGATGCCCCAGATGGTGATGTTATTGATCTGACCAATGGTAATTCCGGCGAAACAATAGTGCCGAAGAAAGGACTTCCACCTCAACTGGCTTTGTCAGCCGAGGAATTAAGAGACCCGAAATTCTACTTTAGAACCACGGTGTATAACTTTGAAGTGGAAGACTTTCACACCTATTACGTCGGCACTAAAGGCGTTTGGGTACACAACACCCATTGCAGTTCGTAGGTTGGGGTGACGTTAGGAACCCCAACGATTGATGACACCGTATGTGTTGGGGTTCGTTCCTCAACCCAACCTACGGGCTATCTATACTTTCGAAGAGCCGCTGCCCGCACAAAGGCTTTGATGGCATGTGGCGAATAAACAAATGATTGCAAGCGGACGAGAAGATGAAAACATTGCAGAGAGTTGAAATGCCCGATGGCGGTTTTGTGGCAGGTACTTTAGTTCACACCAAACAAGGTCTGAAACCCATTGAACTAATTCGGGTGGGGGATTGGGTGTTGTCTAAGCCTGAAAGCGGCGAAGGCGAGCATGCTTATAAACGGGTTAGTAAAACATTTGAATATCCAGATTGTGAAGTGTGGTATTTAGAATGCCGGATATTAGATCAGCAAGGGCGCACTCTGGAAACAGAATTGTTAGTAACCACCGCCTTACACTCATTTTGGGTCGTTCGTACCAGTAAATGGCAGGGTGTAAATCAATGGTTATCAGTGGATGAAATATATGATGAGATAACAAGCATAGGCGGAGTGTGTCCAAACTTTAAATTAAGCGACGGACGATTCGTTCAGTGTTATGGCTGTGGGCCTCTGGTGAAAGTGGCTAGTGCTAAGGAGCAAATCATTGTAGAAAAGGACTTATTGGTTGAAAACCTAGAAGAACAATTTGCGATCATGTACAGCGGAGTAGATGTTGGAGGAGGAAATGCAGGAGTAGTCTTGAATTTCAGTGTTGGAAAGCCCGGTTATATTCTGAATTCTAGGGAGCGTCCGATACGGCTTTTTGCCTATGAAAACTTTGAACAGCTACCTATTCATTTTTTGCGTAACGTCTACAACTTGGAAGTGGAAGATAACCTCACGTATTACGTAGGGCAAATGGGCGTATGGGTACATAACACCAACTGCCCCAAGCCGTAGGGTACGCATCGCGTACCTTTTTAAGGCCAGTCCATCGGCAAGCATTGGAAGGTACGCAATGCGTACCCTACCCCCTACGGACTGTTTAATAATTTGCTAAGTTGGATGTATTTGCATAATCTAGCCGTTCATATTTCAACACCCACATAACCACCCTTCATATATAATGCTGGCTTTATCCAGTTGATTTTTACGGAAAGACAATGCGTAGAGTGATATTTAACCAAAAAGGCGGGGTGGGCAAGTCCACCATTACGTGTAATCTGGCAGCCATCAATGCGGTTGAGGGTAGACGCACGTTGGTAATTGATTTGGACGTGCAGGGCAATTCCACGCAGTATTTGCTGGGTCATAAAGTGACTGAAAGCGATAAGACCATCGCCTTATTCTTTAAAGACTGCTTAAGCTTGTCTTTATTCGGCGGCAACAATGCCAACTCCGGATTGGAAAATATCATCCACGAAACGCCGTTCCCGAATTTGTTCGTGCTGCCTTCGCATCCTGAACTGGAACCGCTGCAAGGCCGTTTGGAATCCCGCTTTAAAATCTTCAAGCTCAAGGAAGCCTTGGAAAAACTGCAAGGTTTCGACGACATCTACATCGACACACCGCCAATCTTAAATTTCTACAGCCAATCCGCATTGATTGCCGCGCAAAAATGTCTGATCCCGTTCGATTGCGACACTTTCGCCCGCGAAGCCTTGTACACGCTGATGCACGCCATCGCCGAAGTCAGGGCTGACCATAACCAAGGTTTGGAAGTGGAAGGCATTATTGTCAACCAATACCAAAAACAAGCCAACTTGCCACGGCAACTGGTTGAAGAGCTGATCGCCGAAGGCTTACCGGTGTTGATGTCGATGATTTCACCGTCGGTAAAAGTGCGCGAATCACATTCGGTTTCGCAGCCTTTGGTGCATTACATGCCGCACCACAAACTTAGCGACGAATTCCGCGCCTTATACGCCGAAATCCATAAATAAACATTCCTTTCAGCCAAGCGTTTAGCGGCAACCGCCCAAACGCTTGGCAAGCCTGCAATCCCCTACCCTGTTTTTTGCCTTAGGCCACCATGAACAACCTCCTCAAGTTTTTGTGGCTACCGATGTTGTCCGGCATTTTTATCGGCACCAGCTACATTCCGTTTCCGCCTTGGGCATCGCTGTTTGGCTTTGTACCGCTTTGGCTATTTTGGACTCGCCAAAGCACCTTTAAAAACGTGCTGATCGGCGGCCTGACCACCGCTTTCGTGTTTACGCTGATTGGCTTCAACTGGATGGCCTATCTGCTGCACGAATTTGCGCATCTGGATTGGCCTTACGCCATTGTCGGTTTGTTGGTTTATGCGCTGATTGCCCACTTGTTTGTACCAGTGGCGGGATTGCTGTGGTTTTGGGGGCAGCGCACATGGCGGTGGCCTGCGGGTTTGTCCTTGGCTATGCTGTGCATCATCACGATTTTATGCGAAGCCTATTCGGTCACGCTGTTTTACTGGAATTTTGGCTACTCGTGGTATGGCGCGGGCGTACCGCTGTACCATTGCGCGGAAATTATCGGCTTTAAAGGCTTAAGCGCGTTGACCTTGGCGTGCAACCTGCCCTTGTATTGGGCTTGGCAAAGCCGTCGGCAAACATCGGGGAAAGTTATTTTTGCTGCTGTCGTCGCGGTCTTTGGCTTGCTCAATCTCGGCGGCATCGCCCTAAAAGCCCGGCTGCCCGCCCCCGATGCCTCGCTTAATGTGCTGATGGCACAAGCCAGCGTCGGCAATTCCGAAAAACTCGCCGCCGAACTCAAACAAGGCTATCGCGCCGAAATCTTGCGCCGCTACATGACGCTCACCAATGACGCACTTATCGCCAACGCCGACACCCACATCGACTTTGCCTTGTGGCCTGAAACCGCATTTCCGGCCTTATTGGGCGAACGCTTTAAAAACGACCCCATGCCCACTGCCCTTGCAAAATTTTTGCAGACAAGGCAATTGCCGCTCATCACCGGTGCCTACAGCGTCGATAGCGATTCGCGACTGGTCAGCAACTCTTTATTTGTGCTAGACAAAAACGGCGGCATCGTACCGCCGCATTACAGCAAAACCATCCTTTTGGCTTTTGGCGAATACATACCCGGCGAAGAAACGTTTCCGCAAATCCGCCAATGGCTGCCCGCCACCGGACATTTTGGACGCGGCAAAGGCCCGACCGAATTGTTGCAATTGGATGATTTTAAGATCGGCGCACAAATCTGCTATGAAAGCCTGTTCCCAGAATTTTCCAAAGATTTGGCACAATTGGGCGCGCAATTTATTGTCAACGTCACCAACGACGCGTGGTATGGCGACTGGCAAGAACCTTACCAACATATGTACATGACCCTGGCGCGCGGCGTGGAATTTAGACGGCCTGTGCTACGCGTCACCAACTCCGGCATCTCCACCGCCTCGCTGGCATCGGGCGAGGTGCTGGCACTATCGCCCATCTACCAACCTTGGGCTGGCGTACTGAAAGTACCTTACTTAAAAAATCCGCCCAGCACCTTTTACCAACGCACTTTTTGGCTAGTGCCAGGGTTGTTGTGGGGAATATTGGGTGTCTTATTGTGGATTGGATTTAAAGGAAGACAACAAATCTAAAGCAATAAAAACACTATTAGAAGAAGATTGGGTTGTGGATATCTTCTGATTTGCGGCAATTGTTAAATAACAACTAGAGGATGAATGGACTGCCTTTTTGTCCATCAGTAACGGCTGTCATCTTTTGCTCTTATTATCGTAAGTTTAAATTGAGTGTCAGTGTTCCATGTGGTTTTTAAGACCCTGGCATGCCGTTTTATTTTCTGCCACCTTTATAGCACTGCCAAACCCTCAATTAGGAAATCCAAACAAATTGTTTCTGTTTCGCCATTACTTAGTTGCATTAAACCTAGCCAAAACGGCTTGTGCTTGCTGGTCGGCTTTTGAGGGTAATGGTTTGGCTGCGTTGGCAATCCAGGCGGCTATGTCTTGCCAAACCAAAGGGGCTTGCAAATCCCTGAGCAGCATGTGGTAGCCATTTTCGTAGACGGCGGCGGTTTTTACGCCGGTGTCATCCGCTAAAAAATCCCTTAAAAACCGATACGTGGGTTCTTTAGGGATCAGTTCATCTTTTTCGCCATACAGCAGCAAGGTGTCTGCCGATAAATTTTTGGCATTGGCAAAAGCTTCGTCCATTAAATCGGACAAGCCTGCAATGGCATCCACGCGGGTGGCTTTTATCACCAGCGGGTCTTTTCCCAAAGCACGGAGCATGGGGATATTGTCTGACGGTTTGATATGCAAACCGCGCCCAGTCAGCCGTAAACTGGGCCATGTATTCACTAACGCCCATAGCGCACTGGTTTGATACCACGGCATGGTGCTGCGCGCCCACAAGGCCGGAGCGACCAGCACCACGCCCGCCACTTCCGGCATCGGCGCTTTTGCCAATGCGCTGATCGTCACCGCGCCGCCCATGCTTTCGCCCAAGACATAAACGGGTTGATGCGGGTAGCGTTGTTTGACCAAGCGCACAAAGGCGCGCAAATCTTCTCCATACGCCGACACGCCCGCCCAAACCCCGCGCCGTGGCGACAAACCAAAACCGCGCTGGTCGTAAGCCCAACAAGCGATGCCCTGCCCACTTAAAAATTGGCCGGGCTGTTCAAAAAAATGGCTGTAATCATTAAAGCCATGCAAAGTAACGAGAACTGCTTTAGTTTCACCCTGCGGCAGCCACCGACGGACGGGCAACACGCTGCCATCGGCGGTTTGGAAGTAGGTCTCGCGCAGTAAGGGCAAGCCGGTGTTGGCATGGGGCGGCGGGATAAACGGCATACAGGCCGCTAGGCAAAGTGTCATCATAAGAACGGATAGATAGTTGGATTTCATCATTGAATTGAGATTACGGGTTAAAGCATGCAAATCTTGTTTGGTCAGCCCAACAATTTACCACTTAGCGGGGCATTTTTAGCCAACTCTTCAGGCATCGGCTTTAGAAGCCCATAAAATGCTGTAAAATGGCGGTTTTTTAAACTTCCATTGAAAACCCCATGCGTACAAGCCAATTTCCTTTAAACACTGTTAAAGAAACCCCAGCCGATGCCGAAATCGCCAGCCACCAGCTGATGATCCGCGCGGGCCTGATCCGTAAACTTGCCGCTGGCCTGTATTCATGGCTGCCGCTGGGTTTGCGTGTGCTGCGTAAAGTCGAAAAAATTACTCGCGCAGAAATGGAAAAAGCCGGTGCCTTGGAAGTGCTGATGCCCACTTTGCAGCCTGCGGAATTGTGGCAGGAAACGGGTCGTTGGGCACAATACGGCCCGGAATTGGCCAGGCTTAAAGACCGCCACGACCGCGATTTTTGCTTGGGACCCACGCATGAAGAAATCATCACCGATTTGGCGCGCAACGAGCTGAAAAGCTACAAACAATTGCCGATCACTTTTTATCAAATCCAAACCAAAATCCGCGACGAAATCCGCCCGCGTTTTGGCGTGATGCGCTCGCGCGAATTCATCATGAAAGATGCCTATTCTTTCCACTTGGATCAGGCTTCGTTGCAAGAAACGTATGATGTCATGTACCGCGCTTACACCAATATCTTCAACCAATTTGGCCTGAAATTCCGCGCCGTCATTGCCGATTCTGGCTCGATTGGCGGCGCGGTGTCGCATGAATTCCACGTGTTGGCGGATTCTGGCGAAGATGCGATTGCTTTTTCTACGGTCAGCGAATACGCCGCCAACGTCGAAAAAGCAGAAGCTTTAATGCCTGCCGGTGAGCATCCTGCCGCCACACAGGCCTTGACGCTGACTGACACGCCCAACCAACACAGCATTGAAGAAGTCAGCCAATTTTTTGGCATTGCCGCCAGCCAGTGCCTGAAAACATTGATTGTGCAAGGCGAAGAAGAAGGCACTCTAGTCGCCTTGTTGCTACGCGGCGACCACGAGCTGAACAAAATCAAAGCCGAAAAACTCGACGGCGTCTTCTCGCCGCTACAAATGGCGACCGAAGCGGACATTATTGCCGCTTGCGGTTGCAAACCCGGTTCTATTGGCCCCATCGGCCTGACTATGCCGGTCATCATCGACCGCAGCGCCCTGCTGATGGCTGATTTTGTGTGCGGTGCCAATAGCGACGGTCAGCATTACCAAGGTGTCAACTGGGAGCGCGACCTGCCCTTACCTGCCCGCGTCGAGGATTTGCGCATGGTAGTCGAAGGCGACCCCAGCCCCGACGGTCAAGGCGACATCACCATCGCCCGTGGTATTGAAGTGGGCCACATCTTCCAGCTCGGCACCAAATACAGTGGTTCGATGAAAGCCGGTATTATCAACGAAGACGGCAAAAACCAAATCATGACCATGGGCTGCTACGGCATCGGTATTTCCCGCGTGGTCGCCGCCGCCATCGAGCAAAACCACGATGCCCGTGGCATTATCTGGCCTAATAACCTGGCACCTTTCCAAGTTGCCATCTGCCCGATGAACTTGCAAAAATCCGAACGCCTGAAAGCTGCGGTAGAAACCTTGTACAGCGACTTGCAAACCACTGGCATTGAAGTGTTGTTGGATGACCGTAAAGTCCGGGCCGGCTTTATGTTCTCCGATATGGAGCTGATCGGTATCCCACACATGCTGATTATCAGTGACCGTGGCTTGGATGCCGGAACGATCGAGTACAAAGCCAGAACCGCCAGCGAAAATGTTGAAATGCCGTTGGCTTCCATTGTGGCGTTTTTGCAGGAAAAATTGGCTTAATCGCGTCGGGGTAGGCTTTAACCGGCTTACCCCTGAAAATAATCGTCATAACCCGATGATTTTCAGTTAAAGAGTCCAAAAACAAGTTTTTGGACTCCGCTCAACAACACCCACCATAAGCCAGCATTCGCTAACATGTTAGGTGGGTTATTTGCCAAACAACGGCTCAAGCTTAAATTTGCAGATATTGTCCCTGCGCCATTTATTAAGCCATAACCCGTGGCTTTCGCTTTCGATGGCTTCCTGTAATTGCTGCGCCAGTTGCATTTGTTGTTGTTCGAATGCTTCCATTGGCTGTGTGTAATGGCTTGCTTGTGCCAAAGCGTGGCAAATCCACCAAGCACGGTTGGTCGTGCCGGTACGGATAAGCGCAATGGCAAGCTCCAGGCTTTCGAGATGGGTATTAGGGTTTGCCACATACGCCACAATGTAGTCGCGTATCGAATGGATAGATTCAAACCAAGGTAAGACTTCTTCTTCCACCAGCTTTGTTACGCTCTGAAGTGCCAGCGATGCGCTGTTTTCGTCTGCGCCATTCCATTTGACATCCCTATCGGGCGGACCATCCACCCGATCACCAATACTATAGGCATCGATGCTCATGTTAGGGTCAGACAACAGGTTAACGTAGTGGTGTACGTAAAAATCCCGGCTGCCCCATTGCGAAACCTGAAAACCTACCGAATCGACAATCTCCCCTCGGATGCGGACAAAATGCTTGGGCTTGTATCGGTAAAACCCCGCGTTGGTCAGCACAGGTGCCAAATGCTGGGTTATGGCTTGTTTAATGAAGTCAGGTTGTTTGCTCATAGTGTGTGCCCTCCAAATTTAACCGATTAGTTAATGATAGCCTAAGCTAGCGGAAAGCAAATGGTTATCCATGAGCAAACATCAAAATTTAATTCCAACTTTTTAGTGCTTCCCAGTACGCATCGGCTTTGCTCATGATAATTTGCTGTCTTTTCTCCAAGTAAGACGCAGCCAACAACACCAACAACCCCAATCCAATTGAGCTTAACCACGGTGCGTGTTGGTAGGCATCAATCGCATAACGGCAATAGAACAAAATACCGCCTAAAAAGCACAAATGTCCGCAAAAGAAGGCAATTTTTTCGCGTTGCCGCAAACCTGACAAGGTTAACAAGATACCGGTTGCCAACGCCAATAAGGGTGCAAAAGCTTGTTGGTCATGCAAAGCACCCGCCACCAGAACAAAAGCCAAGACCGAACCCATGTTCCGGTAAGCGACCGGATAATAATCCACATACGCAGACAACACGAACATCAATAAAGCCAAGGGCAATAAGAAACCATGATGCGCCGGTACAAAATCACCTAAACCGTCAGCAACTATTAACCATGCAAAAAGCGCGGCGAAAGTACCCAACCATTGCCCAACCACCACTAAGGCCGAATCGGTATAACGCCTAATATCGACAATACCCACAACCGCAACGATAACTGCCAACACCACACACAATATTAAAGAAACGGGATGCAAGACACTTCTTGCTATTAAGATCAATAACGGCAAGCTAATTAAAGCACGGGCTGCCAAACCTTCGGGTAATAGCAGAGTGCTGTCTTGTCTTAATCGTTGTTCACTGGCCCGCAATGCAAAAAACAAGCAGGCAATAGCAACGGCTATAACAGTGCCATCACGAACAGGCAACAACAAGACAATATTACCTAGCAACATGGCGGTCATCAGCGTTTTTACCTGCCGCCGCGCCAACATAGAGAACCCTGCGTAACTGACCAGCACCAACAATGCAGCGGTAATGGCAAAATCGACCACGATTAACGACGGATTCACCTGACTAAACTGCAACCATTCATAAGGCAGTTGCAAGGCCAAATCGCCTTGGCTGAAGTTGTAAAGCATGGCACTGACTTGCGAGACTTGCACAGGCAAAAACGCCACCCCCAAGGCGAAAAAAATCCGCGCACCCGTAGTTTCCTTAAGTCCGTAAGCGCAAATCAGACCACCTAAACACAGCAAGAAAGTAAACGCCAAACCCAACCAATAACGGTAAGCAGGCAATAAATCCGCATGGCCTTGCAGCATAAAACCGATGGCGGAAATGACAATTAGTGCCGTACCAGCCCAACGCAAGTAGCGGATGATTTGTTGTGTGGTAGATAGCGATGGCGCTTCTGGTGCATCAGCTTGCCAGGTTTTGGCTTGGGCATTAAATTTATAAGCAGACATTTTAATTCTCCTGATTAGGATCGGTTTTTACATCAACGCTCTTTGCCGGACTGGCCTTAGCCGTCAATTCATCCAACAACATCGTCAATGCCAAGGCATCTTCTTCTTGAGCGAAACTGTCAGCAAACGGATCGGTGTTGACGGGTTCAGGACTGGTCAATTCCGCGCCAGTAATGGCTTCTTCCCAGCGATTGAAGATTTTTTGCGCTTGCTCGGCTGGATTGTCGCGTCCGCTTTTTAAGCCCGATTGCAGCTGGATGCGGTTTTGCCGCGCCGCAAATACCGCTTTTTGGCTATTTAAGGTGTGTAATTGGTTTTGGATAGTGGCTAAATCCGCATCCAGTTGCGCCAATTGTTGCTGGGTAGTTTGCAATTGCCTGGCAATTAATTGGCTTTGTTGTTGCGCCCGCCGCATACGCTTGACGCATTCCAAGGCTTTTTGCTCGTCGGTTTCCCGTACTTTCACCGCCCGCGCCGACCACGTTGCCGCCTCGGTCGCCAATTCCGCCAATTGGCTGTCAAAATCCGCGATCATTTTCTGCAAGCGGTGTTGGTGGATGCGAGTTTGGCTGCGCCAGTCTTCCAAATCTTTAATAGCCACACCCGCGACGGCTTCGTGATTTTCAAAATCGTCCACCAAGCCATCAATCTGGGTTTTTACGGTGATAAATAAACGTTTTAAGCTGTTCATGGATTACTCCTGTTTTGGTTAAAGTCATCTTGACTATTGCAAAACAGAGGCCAGTTTGTGAGTTATTTAAAAACAAGTGGTTATGGTTTTTTATTTCATCAATCTATAAAATATATACAAAAAATGCCGACATAAAAAACAAATAATGAATAACTGGAGTGCAAAACATATTTTGCATTCCAATCCCAAAACAGCCGCTTGCAGACGATGAATATGCCCAAACTGACCGTCGATCAAAACCAATTCTTCGCCAAAATCGCCGACTTGGCATTCATGAACCCGTTCAGCATCGAACGCGAACAAGCCGACTGGCAAGTGCTGGACATAAGCCCAGAAGCGATGAATTTTGCTGACCGACTGGCATTAATCGAAGCCAAACTGGAAAACGCTTTCCAAGAACTGCAACGCCAGCGCAGCTTTAACATCGGCGATTACCAAGGCAAAAGCCAAGACAATATGCGCTTGGCGTGGCTGTTTTACATTTTCCACCAGTATCGGCAAGCGTTTACTGAACACATCAAAGCCCAACAACAAATGGGCGACAAAATCGTGGAGTTGGCGTTTGCCCGCACCCTCATCGGTCAGTTTGAACAAGCTGGCTTCACGCAGCCCGAAACCGCGCATTACATTGCTTTGCTGTTCCAAGTGCAGCGGGCATTTTTGTTTATTGACGAGGCAGTTTCCGGTGATTGTCCGGCGATTTACGAATTGCGGATGCGCTTGTGGAACAATATTTTTACCTTCAATCCGGCGTGGTATCTCAACCATTTATTTGCGCGTATGGAGGACTTTTCCTTACTGCTGCTAGGCGAAACGGGCACGGGCAAAAGTTTGGTGGCGAAAGCCGTGGGCTGTTCCGGCTATATCCCGTTTGATTTAAGCACGCGGCGCTTTGTCGAAAGCTTCACCGCGTCGTTTCGGGCGATTAACCTGTCCGAATACTCCACCAGCTTGCTGGAATCAGAATTATTCGGGCATAAAAAAGGTGCGTTCACAGGCGCTATCGACAACCATCCCGGCTTGTTCGCCAAATGCAGCCGCCACGGCTCGGTGTTTATTGATGAAATCGGTGATGTCGATGTACCGATACAAGTGAAATTGCTCAACGTCATCCAAGACCGTGTCTACAGCCCCGTCGGCAGCCACGAAAAACACCGTTTCGAAGGCCGCGTCATCAGCGCCACCAACCGCCCGATTGCCGAATTGTTGGCACAAGGCCTGTTCCGCGCTGATTTGTATTACCGCTTGTGTTCCGATGTCATCACCTTGCCCAGCTTGCGGCAACGCATCCACGAAAACCCTAACGAATTGCATAGCCTGATCGCCCGCTTGCTCAACCGCGTCATCCCCACGCCCGATGAAGATTTGCTGAGCCGCATCGAAACTAAAATCCGCGCCACCGTACCGCCCGACTACCACTGGCCTGGCAACGTTCGCGAACTGGAGCAATGTATCCGCCGCATTTGTTTGACCGGAAGTTATCAGGCCAAACCCTTGCCAACGGTGGTTCAAGATGATTTTGCCTTGTACCGCACGCAAGAGGGCGGCTACCAATCCGCACAACAGCTAATGCAAAACTATTGCCGATTTTTGTATGCGGAATTGGGTGGGTTTGAGGCGGTGGCGAGAGTCGCGGGGGTGGATAGGCGGACGGTGAAGAAATATATGGATTGGGATGATTAGGTTCTAACGTTTTGAAGAGCATTGTTAATGTGTACTACGTCAATATCTGGCTCACCCATTAAAAAGCTATACAGAATCAACAATGCCAAAATACCTAAAAAGCCGCAAACACGTTTTCCGCATCGACCGCTTCATCGGTTAGCTGATAGCCTTTCAACAAACAATGATCCAGCCATTTCTGCAAAAAATAATTCAGCCGCCATTTGTAAAACATAATTTCACGGCTTAGGCTGGGGTTTTGAAAGACTTGGGAAACTTCAGGGCGGACGTGGTCACTCAACACTTCAGCCAGTTGCGCGTCCAGATAAAGCCTTATTTTTACGGCGGGTTGTAAGGTTTGCCCGGCTTTACCAACCGTGTTGTGGCTAAGCTCGATGGTCATCGTATAAATGCTGCGTTCCAGCACGGTCACATACAGGTGCGCGTCTTGCCTGCTAACTCCCACTGCGGCGTGTTTAAACGCCGACAAGTTGGGGATGAGCTTAAGCAATTTTTGGTAGTTGGATGTACAAACCTGTTCCAAGCATAGCGACGTGTTGACGGGGTTCAGCAGGCTCATAGCGGTGGTCAGTCTTCGTGGTAACAGGCATAAGCGCTGGCGGTTTCCCACAGCGTGACGGCGGCAACGTTAAATCCGGCATTTTTCAAGTATTGGTAAATCATTTTGCTTAATACCTCGGCGGTGGGATGTTCGTCCAAGGCCATAAAGCGTTCGTTATTGGCAGTCAGCATCGGGATGATCGGATCATCTTTGTGCAGCAAAAAATTGTGGTCAAGCTGTCCGTCAATAAAGGTTTCAACACAGGCGCGGATGTCGGAAAAATCGCAGACCATGCCTTGTTCGTCAAGCTGTTCTTGGCGGACGGCAATGGACGCTTTAACGCTGTGTCCGTGCAGGTTGCGGCATTTGCCGGCGTGGTTCATCAGGCGATGACCGTAACAAAAATAAACTTCTTTGGTAATGGTGTACATAGTGGTGAAGTAAGCAGTCGCTAATTAGCGGTGCAGTGTACTATAAAATGCCAAAGTGCAAAGTCTGATATTAACTGTAGAATTTATTTAGAATAAATCTGTAATTTTCTATAAAATGGTGGGCTTCGTTAACCTGCCACCGCTTGTAAATATGGATCTAAAATTTCTCGATTTTGAACAACCTATCGCCGAACTGGAAGCTAAAATTGAAGAACTCCGTAATGTTGAGTTCGACAACAAAATCAACATTTCCGATGCCTTAAGGCAGTTGGAAGAAAGAAGCCAAGCGTTGACAGAATCCATTTTTACCGATTTGACCGATTGGCAAATCTCACAGTTGTCCAGACACCCAGGCCGCCCTTACACGCTGGATTACATCGAACACATCTTCACCAACTTCCATGAATTGCACGGCGACCGCGCCTATGCTGACGACCCTGCCATTGTCTGCGGACTTGCGCGTCTGGACGGACAACCGGTGATGGTAATAGGCCACCAAAAAGGCCGCGACACCAAAGAAAAAATCCACCGCAACTTTGGTATGCCACGCCCCGAAGGCTACCGCAAAGCCTTGCGCGTCATGAAAATGGCAGAGCGTTTTAAGCTGCCGGTCATTTGCTTAATTGACACCCCAGGCGCGTACCCTGGCATCGGTGCGGAAGAGCGCGGACAAAGTGAAGCCATTGCCCGTAACTTGTTTGAAATGGCTAAATTGAAAACCCCCATCATCTGCACCATCATCGGTGAAGGCGGCTCTGGCGGCGCACTGGCGATTGGCGTGGGCGACCGTTTGATTATGCTGGAATACAGCACTTATTCGGTCATTTCTCCTGAAGGCTGCGCATCCATTCTGTGGAAAAGTGCGGAAAAATCGCAATTGGCTGCAGAAGCAATGGGCATCACATCCGACCGCATCCGCGAACAAGGCTTGTTGGATGAAGTGGTACGCGAACCTTTAGGCGGCGCGCACCGTAACTTTGCCGCCATTTCGGCAAACTTAAAAGAAACCTTGTTGCGGCATTTGGCAGAGCTAATGGAACTGCAGCAAGATGAAATGATGGAAAAACGCTACCAACGTTTAATGAGCTTTGGTGCGTTTGAAGAATCCGTTAAGTAATCAACTCGTAAAAAAGGAGTCCAAAAACTATTTTAGACTCCTCCAATCTTATTTCAGCGTTAAGCTAAATCCGGGGCCATCAAGCAATCCACAACGCACCTAAGCCTAAACCGGAAGTGTTGATGCTACTCAGATTAATGCCCAGCAACTCCACCAACATGTCGTTGCTGCCATCATTTTGGAATACATAGGCATCTGCACCGACATTAAAAGCAACTGTCGCGCCTATATCGGTAATATTGCTTTGTAAATAAGCCAATACACTTGCTAAGTTGCTGCCATCTATTGTGAGTGCCGCATTAAACGCATTTACATCATCAAATTTGATAAGACCGCTGGCAATTTGATGGCTTTTAATGACACCCGTATCGACACCATTGGTCGCCGCCGTGTTAGAAGCAATGGCTATACCTACCAAATCCAGCTTATCAACACCCAAGTTTGAGCTGTTACTTAAGCCGCCCTGAAAACCGCTGATCACGTCAAACGTTGTTAATAAGCTATCACCTGAAGAAATCTTAACCGTATCTGTAGCCGCTGCGCTTTCGGTTAGGATAATCGTATCTTTACCTATACCACCCTTTAAAGTATCCGCCCCTCCACCACCATTTAACTTGTCGTTACCCGCCCCGCCCTGTAGAGAATCGTTGCCCGAACCTCCCAACAAACTATTGGCAGCGGCATTGCCAATAATGACGTTATTAAGCGCGTTACCTGTACCGTTAATGCCTGCAATACCGGTTAGGGTCAGTTTTTCTAAGTTGCTACCCAACACATAGCTGATAGAGCTATTAACCGTGTCGATTTCAGTGACATTACTTGATATCTCTTCAATAAGATCGGCTTTGTTATCGACCACATAAGTATCATTACCCCGCCCCCCTTCCATGCTATCAGCACCACCTTTCCCGTCTATTATGTTATCGCCATCGTTACCATACAGATCATTATTGAGGGCATTCCCAGTGGCGTTGATCGAAATGGTTCCAAGTAAACTCAAATCCTCGACATTACTTCCTAGCGCATAACTAATTGAACTAAATACAGTATCACGCTCACCTGCCATCTGTGCAGTTTCAATAATTTGGTCGCCCACATTATCGACAAAATAATAATCGTTACCGAAACCACCAGTCATTTTATCAGCACCTTTACCGCCATCCAGCGTATCGTTACCATCGCCTCCAGTTAAAATATCATTACCGCTTGTACCATTAATAATCTGATCAACTGGTTTCTGAAAAATATCGTTGGTATAAATATTAGCTCCGCTTACTATGCCTGAACTTATGCCGCTAGCCCATCTGCTACTGTCACCACCTCGCCAGTCCAAGCCCCAAGTTACAATCGAGCCATCAATACGAAGCGCAGCAAATGCTGATGTGGTAGCAAAAATCTGGACTACATCAACCGTGCCATCAAGCATTGCCGCCACAGCACTGCTATCGCCACCTGAAGAACTATCGCCCCACGTTACTACCGACCCATCAGCACGTAATGCAGCAAAGGCATAGCCTGTGGAAAAAATTTGCGTAACATCGACAGCACCATTGAGCTTAGTAGCAACGGCATTGCTATCACCACCACCATTGCCTCCATCTGTAAACGGGGCGTAACCCCAAGTAACAACCGACCCATCCACACGCAAGGCGGCAAAAGCGACGTTAGTAGCATAAATTTGTTTGACATCCACCGTACCGTTCAGCTTATCTTTGACATCAGTGTATCCACCGTGACCATCAGGTGTTAGCGGATCGCCCCCAGTGTTGCTAGCTCCCCATGTAACTACGGACCCATCAATACGCAAGGCGGCAAAAGATGAACCAGTCGTATAAATCTGCACAACATCTATCGCGCCACCTAAATCCCCGCTGGGGAAGCTGCCATAACCTCCACCCCAAGCAGTCACCGAACCATCGGCAAACAAGGCGGCAAAAGATGAACCAGTTGTATAAATCTCCTTGACATCAAGGATGCCATTAAGTTTTGTTGCTACCGACGAACTATCGGCAGCAGATCCGCCACCCCAAGTAACAACTGAGCCATCGGCTAATAAGGCCGCAAAGGCATCGTTCGCACCATAAATTTTTATCACATCGACGGCACCGTTTAGCTTTGCCGCCACCTTGCTACTATCTCCGCCCGAATTAACATCCCCCCATGTGACCACGGAGCCATCCGCTAACAAAGCAGCAAAAGCTCTAGTTGTAGAAAAAACCTGTACCACATCCACTGTACCATTAAGTTTGCTTGCTACGGCCGAACTGTTACCACCCCAGACACTGTCACCCCAAATTATCAAAGAGCCATCAGTACGCAAAGCGGCAAAAGCATCCCAAGTGGAAAATATCTGCACCACATCTGTCGTACCATTGAGTTGAGTAGCCACGGATGAACTATCAGCACTATCGCTTATACCCCAAGTGACGACTGATCCATCAATTCGCAAAGCAGCAAAGCTATAACGGGAAGTATAAATTTGTACAGCTTCTAATAAAGTAAACGCATCGAAATTAAAAAAACCTGCACCATTCCCCCAAGAGAATACATAACCTTCGTTACTAATGACGGCAAAAGCCGAATCATGCCGCCATTCTCCTAGAGTATGCCCAGAAAATAATTGCGTGTTGTTAGTTACCGTTACTGTCATGAATTTGCACCGTGAATGTTTATAAAAAATTAAAGCTGGCGTATTTGTTTGGAAGTTTAGTATAAAAAATCAGTTCCCGTAACTGGTTTTCAAAATTCGGCAAAGCATTAACCTACACCAAAACCGTCGTCACCAGCTCCACCCAATAGGCCGCGCCGACCGGCAAAATGGCATCGTTAAAATCATAATGCGGGTTATGCAGCAAGCAGCTGTTGGCGGACGAACCATTGCCTATCCACAAGTAACAGCCTGGTTTTTCTTGCAGCATAAATGCGAAATCTTCCGAACCCATGCTGGGTGTGGGCTGTAAATCAACCCCTTCAGACCCTACCAATGCCGTCGCGGCTTTGACAGCCAAAGCCGTCGGTGCATCGGCATTGATTGTCACCGGATAGCCCGGATTTTCAGGATTGAAAACCAAGGTGGCGGTCACGTCAAACGCTTGGCAAGTGGCATCGACCAATTGCCGGATTTTCTCGGCAATGCGGGTTTGTACGGCTGGGTTAAAGCAGCGGTAAGTTCCGCGCAGCACAGTCGATTCAGGAATGGCGTTCCAAGTCTGGCCCGCATGGATTTGGGTAATGCTGACCACTGCCGAATCGGAAGGATTGACCGTACGGCTGACAATCGTCTGCAAGGCCGTGATAAGGTGCGCGCCAGCAACAATGGCATCGCTGCCCAAATGCGGCATGGCTGCGTGGGTGGCTTGGCCTTGCAGATGGATTTCAAAGCAATCTAAGGCCGCCATCATCGCGCCGGTTTTAACGGCAAAATGGCCTTGCGGAATGTCGGGGAAATTGTGCAGCCCAAACACCATATCGGCGGGAAATTTTTCGAACAGGCCGTCGGCGATCATTTGCTGCGCACCGGCGCGGCCTTCTTCGGCGGGTTGGAAGATAAAATGCACCGTGCCATTAAAATCCGGATGTTCCGACAAGTAACGGGCGGCACCCAACAACATGGCGCAATGCCCGTCGTGTCCGCAGGCGTGCATTTTGCCGTCGTGGCAAGATTTGTGCGCGAAATGGTTTTGTTCTTGGATGAACAACGCGTCCATATCGGCACGTAAGGCAATGGCTTTGCCACCCTGACCTGCCGACAAGGTCGCCACCACGCCGGTTTTTCCTAAGCCTTGATGCACTTGCAGGCCAAAACTTTGTAGCAATCCGGCAATGTAGTGCGCGGTTTGGGTTTCTTCAAAAGCGGTTTCCGGGTAACGGTGCAGATGCTGCCGCCATTCCTGCATTTGTGGATGCAATGCCTGCAAAGCCGACAATTTAGACATGTTGTTGGCCTTGGCGTTGGTAGCCGTCGGTGTTTTTTAATACCCAGCGTTCGGCATCGGTCAGCAAGCGTTCTTTTTTCCAAAACGGCGCTTGTGATTTTAACGCTTCCATAATGAAACGGCTGGCATCAAAAGCATCGCCACGGTGTGATGTCCACACCGCCACCAAAACAATCGGCTGGCTGGGTAAAATATCCCCTACCCTATGCACTATGAAGGCATCGACAATCTGCCACTGCTGCGCGGCTTGGTCGATAATTTTTTGCAATTGCTTTTCGGTCATGCCCGGATAGTATTCCAAATGCATGGCGGTCACACTGTCGCCGTCGTTAAAATCGCGCATCGTGCCGACGAACACACTCGTTGCGCCAATTTTTCCCGCGTGGTGAAGATTGGCTTGTTCATACAACGGCAATACTTGCCAAGGATCGAAAGCTTCCGTACGGATAATGACAGCCATCTTAGCCTCCGGTCACAGGCGGGAAAAAAGCCACTTCGTCGGTGTCTTCCACCGGCTCATCCAGCTCAACATATTCCATGTTGACCGCCGCCAGTATATTGTCCGGTAAAGGCTTTTCCGGATTGGCTTGTTGCCAGACCGTGCGCACCGTCAAGCCGCTGACGAAAGCCACGTCATCGCCGGTACGCCCTAGGGATTCTTTAAGGCTGGCGAAATACCGCACTTTAATCGACATAATGATTCACCCCGCTAAGTAAAAAATAGATAATACCGCAAACCCAGCCAATTACACGCTTGAAACTCATGAGCTTACTGACCCATTTTAACCGATCCGGCGACGCCCACATGGTCGATGTCGGTGATAAACCCATCACCCAACGGACAGCCGTCACCGATGGCTACATCGAAATGCAAGCGACAACCTTGCAACTGATTATGGAAGGTAGCCACAAAAAAGGTGACGTGTTGGGCATAGCCCGCATTGCCGGCATTATGGCGAGCAAAAAAACCGCCGAACTGATCCCTTTGTGCCATCCGCTGCCCCTTACTCATGTCGAAATTGAGCTGGTCGCTGAACCGGAGCAAAACCGCGTCCGCTGCCAAACCACCGTGAAAACCAACGGACAAACCGGCGTGGAAATGGAAGCCTTAACCGCCACACAAATCGCCTTGTTGACCATTTACGACATGTGCAAGGCTGTTGATCGCGGCATGGTCATCCAATCGGTACAGCTGCTGGAAAAAGACGGCGGCAAATCCGGTCATTGGCAACGCCAAAACTAAATTGTCTGCGTTTGAAACTTACCCGTCCCCGCCCAGTCTTGCCCATACCTGCGTTTTAATCCGCACACCTTATCGCAACCAGCCCAGAGACATCTATGCCCATCACTTTACAAGAACTTGCCCAAGCTTGTGCCGCCCAGATTGTGGGTGGCGATGCCAATGCCTTAATCCATTCCGCTGGCGACATCATCAGCGCGCAAGCAGGCCAAGTGACGCAACTCACCAACAGCCGCTACAGCAAACACATCAAGGCTTCACTGGCGAGCGCCTGCTTCATTGCAGAAGGCTTTAGCGTTGCCGATGTACCCGAACAACTGGCTTTGCTGGTCTGTGCCGATCCAGAAATGGCCTTTGTCAAAGCCGTCGGTTTATTGCACCCTGAAGCCACCTACCCCAAAACCGTTGCGCTGCAGGCGGTGGTCTCAGAAACGGCGAAATTGGGTGAAAATGTTTATATCGGTGCCTATGCCGTCATTGGCGACCATGCCGAAATTGGCGATAACAGCCAAATTTTGCCGGGCGCTTATGTCGGCAACCACGTCAAAATCGGCAAAAACAGCCGGCTTTATCCGTACGCCGTGGTGTATGACGATTGCGTATTGGGTGACAACGTGATCATCCATTCCGGCGCGGTGATCGGCGCGGACGGCTTCGGTTATAAATTCCGCAACTACCAGCACGTTAAAGTGCCGCAAGTGGGTAATGTAGTCATTGAAGACAATGTGGAAATCGGCGCCAATACCTGCATCGACCGTGGCGCACTGGGCAGCACCACCATAGGCTTGGGCAGCAAAATTGATAATTTGGTACAAGTCGGACACAACAACAAAATCGGCAAGCACGTGATTTTATGCGGTGGCGTGGGCGTATCTGGCTCTTGCAACATCAGCGACTACGCCATTTTGGCGGGCAGCGCAGGCGTTGCCGACCATGTCAATATTGGTCAAGGTGCCGTGGTCATGGCAAGATCAGGCGTGGCTAACGATGTTGCCGCCGGCAGCCATGTGTTTGGCAGCCCAGCCAAAGACAAACGCTTGGCTTATAAAGAACAAGTCGCGTTAAGCAAATTGCCGGAGTTATTAAAGAAAGTTAAGTTATTGGAAGAAAAGATCCAACAGCTTGAACAAAGTGCGTAATTAGAAAACTTCCCCATATTTTCAACGATACGCAAGATACCGGTAAAAAGCCGGAATCTTGCGTACCCAGCACAAACTTTTTGTTAAAAAGACCCTCCTCTTTTAAGTTAGTCAGCCTAACTTGATGACCCATGCCATATCACACAGTCTAGTAAGCCAAATGCCCTGACCCACCGTTAAGCCTTAGGTGCGCAAGGCTTAAGCATTTTTAAAAACCCGCCATATGACACATCATTTCTGCGGTTATTCAATAAATACCGTTAACAGATCAAACCAAAGTGATTTGCCAAGTTATTGGAAAAAATAACAACCCACTGATAAATAAAATAATTACCTGGTATTCATTACAAAAATCAAACCACCGTCCAAGATTTTCCTATGGCACAGATGATGCTTTGCCTAAAGCAAGCCTTTCATCCAAACGCCAAGCTTATGTATCCAAACCTATCTTCCTTACACCGTTATGGCATACCCGCCGCATTATCGTCTTTGGCGATTGTGTTGTTGATGCATAACAACGTACAGGCAGAAACGAATACACCCCAACAACCTGCGCCTATCCAATTGAAAAAGGATACTGCCGATTCATTAGTTCAATTGGTTGTTGACCAAGCACCGCTGGCACAAGTACTGGATACGCTTTCTAGCCAAACCCACACGCCTATCCACTACTCGGTTTTACCCGAAACCTTGGTATCGGCAAACTGTAAAGACAGCAACTTAAGAAAAATCATTGAATGCCTGCTGCAACCGCGCCCCGATTTGGCTTTCCGTTACGCTGACGGCAGCTTTACAGGCACAGCCGATCAGCAACCGGTGGAAATTTGGCTATTAGGCTCGATGGCGGCGGCACGCTCTGGGCATTGTGTTGCCGTCACGGTCGTGGCAGACGACCGTAGCCAGCCCAGAATTTTACAAACCCCACCCGAACCCAGCCAAGACGCGTTGAATGAAAGCAAGCGTTTGCTCAAACAAGCCACATCAAAAGATCCCGTTCAACGCGCCGAAGCCATCGCCAATTTGGGTTTATCCAGCCTGGGCAACGATCCAAAAATTGCAGCGGCTTTAAAGAATGCTTTAAACGACCCAGACCCAAGCGTCAGGGCGCAGGCGGTCAGTAGCTGGGTGCAACGGGAAAGGGATGGCGGCAGCGGCGAGTTGCAACAAGCCTTGCAAGATAGCGACACCAATGTCCGCTTCACTGCCGTTAGCAGCAGCAACGACAGCGCCTTGCTTGAAATGGCGCTTAACGATGCCGATGAAAGCATCCGCGAACTGGCAAAAAGCAAATTGGCAGATTTATCGGCACGGGAAAACAGGCATTAAACAGAAAAGACATTTGCCGCTGAGGCTGGCATCTAACCGAAACAAGCCGCCCTAGGGTGGACTTGTCCAGCCGTTTCTTGGCGGAAACGGCTGGCAAAAACAGCAGTTGGAAATGAGAGCTTCCAACTGTTTTGACTTAACCGTTAGTGAAATAACGGTCAATTTGATAACTACAAGCATGTGTCGTAGACACGAGGAAATTTTACAATGAAAAGCTTAGCAATAAAAACCCTAACCTCATCCCTGTTATTGATCGCTGCCGGTTACACCGGCATGGCTTCAGCGCATTGCCTTAACGAAACGCTAGGTGCCTCTGCCATCGCTGCCGACTTGTACCGGATCAGCTGTTTATCGGGTGACGGCTCTGATGAAGCCCCTAGCTTATTGGCAACCCGAAAACTGGCAGTACAGCCGAATAAAGTCTCGGGCAATAACGTCACCGTACAAATTGGTCGTGAAGGCTTCACACCTTCCAGCCAATCAACGGACAGCAGCACCGGCACTGCGATCAATTTGGCAACCTGTACCGCACCCAGCTTAGGCACACAAGTGACTTTAGACCCTGTCGCCCAAGGCGCAGCGGATGGTAACGGCGACTACAACATTTTGGTCAATAAAAACGGCAGCACCGCCACTTCATATGGCTTGGTTTTCCATTGCCAAGATGCAGCGGGCGTACACACCACCACCCAAGAAGTGGTTGCCGGTTCGGCTGCGCCAGAATTGGCGGGCAACACCGCCATTTCACCTGACATCGACATTGAAATCGACAACTAAGCCCGCTGAGTTGGCAAGCCTTAAGACCAACGGCTTGCCTTAAATGGTAAGGCCACCTTGCGGTGGCCTTACTTTCTTAAAACCAAAACCGTATCACCATGATAAAAAAAGCCTTTTCGGTAAAATTCCTACCCTTCTTTATGTTGGTCATCAGCCTAAATGCTTGTGCCATTGTACAGCCGTGGGAACGCGGCGATTTGGCTAAGCCGCACATGGCACTCGACCCTTACCCCTTACAAAGCGCGTTTCAGGCGCATAACTACGGTAGCCGCGAGGCAGGTTCCAGCAGCAGTGCCGCGCAAGGCGGCGGTTGTGGTTGTTATTAAGCGATGACGGAATAGTTATGAACAGGTCTAAAAATAAACCCTTGCCCAAGCCACACCAATCCACTTGCCAAGCCACCCCCTTACAAGCCTTTATGCTAGCCGCTTTGGCATTACCAGGCTTGCTGCCTGCCAATGGCTATGCCGAAGACGACCAAGTCGATTTTGGCTACCAATACTATGAAGAAGGGGCGCGGGCACGCGTCATTGCCTCTGACCTGCCCGATACAACAGGCCCACATACCACCAAAAAGCCAATTACCGTAGAAAGCATTTCTGGCAAAACCCGTGTCAGCCTGACGGACAGAATCAAGTTTGCCTTTAATTATGTGCAAGATACTTGGGGAGGGGCAACACCGATCATTTCCGGCCCGTTGGTATCAATGGGCCAGGACGCTATTTCAGGAGCGTCAGGTTTTTTCAGACCTAGCGCTTTCTCTTTGGATAAACAGGGTAACTTTATTGGTGAACGCTATTTGTCTGGCATAAAAGACAATCGCATCACTCATGTTTTTGTCGGCGCATCCCCGGAAACCCGCCAACAAGCTGATTTTAAATTGTCTTACGAGTGGGATGATAACGCTTTGGGCTTTGGCGGGGGTGTCTCGGAAGAGCCGGATTATCACTCGCTCTTTATCAATAGCAACGCCCGCATGGATTTTAACCAAAAACGCACGTCGGCCAATTTAGGTTTAAGTTATACCAGTAGCGACATTGGTACGAGTGGCAGCCGCATCGGCCGTGTTATCGAACGCACCCCTTATGGTCACGCCAGTGGTGACGGTACTGTGGATAACCCACTTAAAGCAGACCGCCAAGATGTCGGCATCAACTTAAGCATCAGCCAAATCCTTACTAAAAGTACCGTCTTACAGGGCGGTATGAGTTTTACCCATAACAACGGTTTTTTAGAAAACCCCTACAAAGCCGTCGCCCTTTATTCAGTTGCGGATGCCGTTGCAGGCAATCCGCTTCGGGTAGTCCGTGAAGAAGATGTCTGGGAAAAACGCCCCGATGCCCGCAACCAATTCACTTGGAACATCGGCATGGTGCAACACATCCACCCTTTAGATGCTGCCCTGCATGTGGACTACAGCTTTTTCCATGATGATTGGGGCATTAACGCCCACACTTTTGCCGGTGCCTGGGACCAGCCCATTGGCTGGGGTTGGACGTTGACAACACGCATGCGTTACTACAGCCAAACCGCCGCCGATTTTTACCAGCCTTATTTCCTATTAGGCGCGAACGCGTTTGTTTATGACCGAAGCAAACCCAGTGGCTACCAGCTGGATTTCAGTAAACTGCCCATACAAAACTTTTCCAGCGACCAGCGGCTGTCCGGCTTCGGCACCTTAAGCGGCGGCTTAAGCATTAACAAGTATTTTGCCAAAGGCTTAAATTTGGCGATCAGCGGTGAATATTACCAACACGCCGGTTCGTTAATACTGGACGGCAAAGGCGAAAAAGCCTTCGCCGATTTTGATTACTTTACCGTCAACGCCACGCTCAATGTCAACCTGGAAGCCCTAAGTTTGGCAAAAGGCAGCGGTGGCAGCACAGCCAGCCACCATCACCACGCACATGGCAACCACGCGCCCGCTGGCGTTATGTTTGACCATGTATTGGATAAAGCGGGCGATGCTATGGTCGGCTACCGTTATGTACACAGCGTCGAGCGCGGCGAAACGTTGCACGGTACGGATAGCGTTGGCGATCAGGCCATTATTGCCAATGGCTGCCCTGGCACCACCGGTTGCCGCTTTACACCAACCCGGATGAGCATGAACATGCACATGTTGGAAGCAATGGTCGCGCCCACGGATTGGCTGACCTTGATGCTGATGCCGCAATTTATGGATATGGACATGAACCTGCGGGGCTTGGAGAATGCGCCGCCAGCGCCTAGCGACGGCTCAGGCCATAACCACAGCACCAGCAGTAGCGGACACCGGACTGCCGGTATTGGCGATACCGGTGTTTATGCCTTGTTCAAGCTGTTCAATCATCCGACCCATCACTTGAAAATGGGTTTAGGCTTTAGCGCCCCCACCGGCAGCATCAATGAAAAAATGCAAGGTAAGGTTGGAGACAGCGGCTCTTCCGAAAGGCAGTTCCTGCATTACGGCATGCAATTGGGCAGCGGCACCTGGGATTTAAAACCCAGCATCACCTACACCGGACAGCTCGACGAGTGGTCATGGGGTGCGCAGCTGAACGGCACCAAGCGCCTGCAAGACCGTAATGATTCCGGCTATGCCTTAGGCGATATTTTCCAATTCACGGCCTGGGGTGGTTATCAGTTGTTCAACTGGCTGGGCAGCTCGGTACGCGGCGTTTACACCGAACAAGACCGCATTAAAAATCAGTTCAATACCCATAAGGAAAGTAAAAGTTTCCCTGTTACCGTTCATGTCGATCACGACGCCGATGGCGATGGCAACAGCATTGACAGCAATGGCGTCTTCGACCCGGATGATGTCGAACAAAATACCGAACAACGGGTGGTCAACGTCGCTAACGAAGTTTCAGGGTCAATGGATGCGCCTACCAGTTACGGCGGGCGCTATTTCGATGTTGGATTCGGCCTTAACGCCACCATTCCCAACGGCAGCCTGGCAGGCAACCGGTTGAGCGTAGAATGGCTGCAACCTGTGCATACCGATGTTAACGGCTACCAGTTGGATCGTGACGGCACGCTTAACTTTACGTGGGCATACGGTTTTTAACTCCCCTTCCAACCGCACTTTAAATTTATACAGGAAATCTATGGTACCCAAAGTTTTTGCCTTACTGGCAGCCAGCAGCCTATGCGTCAGTGGCTGCGCCAGCCAAACACCTACCCTTGATGCACCACAAAACAACCCGCCAGCCCTCGACAGCTACAGGCTGGGCGTGCTGCATATCCAAAATATCCGTGAAAACAGCAACGGACTGGAGCGCCAACGTTATGAACAAGGCTTACGCGATGCCCTTGACAACCGCGCAGCATCGGCAATCGGCAACCCCAAAACCGAATGGCAAGCCTTGGCAAGGCTTGACTTTGCCCAAGTCAAAACAGCCAACCTGAATGCCGGCAAAGCTTTTTTGGCGGCAAACCAACAACGCCAAAGCATTGTGACACTGCCTAGCGGCGTGCAATACGAAGTGTTGAAAACCGGTAAAAACACCCGCCAAGCCAACCTCGACGATACCGTGGGCATTGTCTACAAAATCACCGACATCGAAGGCAATGTCAAATTGGACAACAGTAAAGGTGATGTGCAAAAAATGTATGAGATGCCTATCAAAAAAATCTACAGCAAAGGCTGGCAAGAAGCATTGCAGCTGATGACTGCGGGCAGCAAATGGCGGCTGTTCATTCCCGCAGAATTGGCTTTTGGCGAACGCGGCCTCAGTGAGCGGGGAATTTTGCCGAACGAAACCTTAATCATTGAAAACCAATTGGTCAGAATTATCGCACCCACACTGCAATAAGCCTTGCGCCCTCCTAACCGTATTTAATGGCGTACACCCTCCAAAGCCCTTGCCAGAAGGGCTTTGGAGGATCGCCACTGATGCCAGCCATTAATAAAATTGTCATATCGATGGCTTATACTGAAATGCAAATTAGCCGAACCGTCGGCATCCGTTGTATTTTGAGCTATCTATGATCGAGAGTCTAAAAGCCCCCCAAAACCGCAGTTCGGAGTTTTATGTCCCAACTGTCAGCGAGCTTGCCTTAACTGTCAAAACCATTTCCCCTGACACGCTGGTTCTTGATGTCCTTAAAGAATTCCAAAACGACAGCGAATTAATGTCACTGCCTGTTCTGGATGAAAATCATATCTACTTAGGCGCCATTTCGCGTCGGCATTACCTGACCCTCATGACCAAAGCATTTGCCCGCGAACTGTACGCCCGCAAAAGCTTAGATTTGTTGCTAAAAGACAATCCCGATATTTTTACCGCCCCACTCATCGCCAACGGTCTTGACCGCATTGACCAAGTGATGACCGAGTTTTTAAAACTCGATCCCGGCCTGATGTACGAAGCCTTACCGGTCATCAACGGCGATGGCGGCATTGGTGTGGTTAAAGTCGCGGACATGATGCTCAAGCTTTCGCAAACGCAAGGCAAATTGATTGACACCATGCAACAGTTGAGCGCTAGATTGAACGAAGAAGTCGCCAATGCCGCGGCTTTGCAGCGCAATTTGCTGCGCCCCGCCGAGATCGAGCTTCTGGGTGTGCGCGGCTTATCGACACTGATTACCTCCAGCGAAGTAGGCGGCGACTTTTACGATTACTACATGGTAGATGAGCGTTGGGCCATCATTTTAATTGGTGATGTCAGCGGGCATGGCATTGCTGCAGGCACTATCGTCTGTGCCGCCAAGGCTGGCGTTAACTTCCTTGAATCCGAACAAGAAAAAGAGCCGCATAAAATTTTAGAGCGGCTCAGCAACATTATTTACAACACTGCCCACCAAACCTTGTTAATGACCATGTTCGCGGTTTGCTTGGATACTCGCAACGGTGAGCTTCGCTATGCCAACGCCGGACACCAATTCGGTTACATTTACCGGTCAATGATCGGGCGTTTAGATGCCTTGGAGCTGGGCGGCCTACCATTGGGAAAAGACCCGGATGTCGTTTACGAACAGGAAGTTACCGAAATGGATGTCGGTGACCGGTTGTTCCTGTACACCGACAGTATTGTTGAAGAAGAGGACGATAATGGCGAATGTTTTGGTTATGACCGCTTGGAAAGCCTGATTGTCAACAATGCCGAACAAAGCATCCAAGACTTCAGCGATAACGTATTGGAAACCCTAGCCGCTTACCTAGGCCGTCACAGTTTTACCGACGACGTCACCTTGCTGTGTGTCGACCACACTGAACGCACCCATGAGCAACACCACAATCCCGACACCCACAGCAACGATTTTGAATTGGTCAGAATCGTAGAGGCGTTCTACCGCACCAATCCTAATCCTGTCTCCCCTAACATCAACCGGCAAAATTTGGTATTCCTCACCGAAGGCAATTTTTCCGATTTGGTGCCTGATTTGGCGGTGCAAGGTGTCCGTCGAATCTTGCATAGGCGCGACAACATCAGCCAGCACCTCGGTTGGGATAGCTTGCTAAAACAGCACCAACATGCTTGCCATGACGATTTGTCGGCTTATCTGCACTACCCTCAGCATTACCGCGAGTTTTTCTTTACCCATACCGATGACAAAGCCTTCATTATCCAAGAAGCGGAAGCCTGGCTGGAAGAGCTGCATTTGTCGGATATGGATCGATTAGATGCTTTCGTCCTGCTTTTGGACGAGCTAATTGAAAATGGCCTCTACGCCGCACCACAAGACAGCCGGGGACGCCAGCTATACCCCAAAGGCACGTCGCGCCAATTGGACGATGGAGAAATGTTAAGCCTGACCATTGCCATCCAAGACGGCATCATGGGCGTCTCCCTTACCGATAGCTGGGGAACCTTAACGCCTAGCGTCTTTCTTGAAAGGCTGTCACGCCATATCCAAGGCCAAGGGCTTAAATCAGGGATTGGCGGCGGCGGCCTCTACCTGATTTGGCGCATGTCCGATTATTTGCAATTACGGGTATTTCCACGCAAACAAACACAAGTTTGCGTATTTATCGACTTAAACACTCTGTTCGAACCTGAAACCGACAAGAGCTTCCAATTTCTTTACCATACCGAAGTCCAAGAAACGGTAACGGGAGATACATTTTATGTTACAAATTCAGCCACAGCCTTCTAATGAAGCCAGCCATCAACACTTCACTTTAAGTGGTGTGATTGATATTGATGCCATTAAAGAACTTGAATCCCTCTACGGCCTACCGGACAACTGTGCGGTTGAATTGGACTTCGCTTTAGTACAACGTGTTAACTCGATGGGGCTGGCGCAATTGCTCAAACTGTTCGAGCATTGGCAAAAACACAGTATCACCTTACAAATCAGCAACCTGAACCGCATGATTGGCGTGCTGTTCAAGATGACCGGATTGACTCGCTTTATTGTTGATGGAAAACCGGCGACCCAACCCGCAGTCCAAGCCAACAGCCAAGCACCTATACTTCCGGCTCGACCTTCGTCAACTGCGGTTAAATCTGTTACCCAAACCACGACAGAAAGCACACCTATCAACAATCCTGTCAGCGAATTTATACCCGGCTTTAATAAGGCCAAACTACAAATCAGCAGCGTACCTTCCGACAGTGAATCGTTAATAAAATACGCGCTAGTAGGGACTATTGACGTTGAAGCCGTAGCGATTTTAGAAAGCCTTTACAGTCAACCTGCCAACAGCAAAGTCGTGTTGGATTTCGCCAAGGTCGATCGGGTCAACTCGATGGGCTTGGCGCAACTGCTTAAATTATTTGAACATTGGCAGAAAAATGCCATTGGCATCCATGTCATCAATCCTAGCCGGATGATTGGTGTGTTGTTTAAAATGACAGGCTTACTGCGTTTTCTTGACAACTCCGCACCACCCACCCAACCAGCTGCGCCTAAAATCGAACAAGTCCAAGCTGTGCCAACCAATACGCCCGAAGTCAATCGATCAGGCGACAAAATTAGGCTTTTAGTCCATGCCCAAAGCAGCCGCCAAATGAACGGCTGGTACTTTTTCAATACCTATCTGCAACGCCGTTTAGGTAGGGAAATTCATATGGAACTTAGCCACGGCGCAGTCGGTGAATCGCGTATCAGCGGTGAAAACATGGATATTGTGTTCACCAAACCTTTTGAAGCCACCCGATTGATTTTGCAGCATGACTTTAAAGGTGTCATCCGGCCTGTTGACCAAACTGATGAAGTCACGTTATTGGTTCGTGCTGACGACCCTAGAAAAAATCTAAAAGAATTTCAGAACGGCAAAATTGTCACGGCGGCACAAGAAAACTTCGTCTACCTGTTAGGGCGTTTCCTATTGGAAGAAAGCGAAGAATCCTTACATGATATGGAATACCTCTTTTCAGGCCACGACATCAAAGCCTTGCAAATGCTTTTGAAAGGCTCGGCAGACATTTTGTTTATGCTTAGCGACACCTACAAAGGCTTATCCAGCTTAACACGCAAAATGCTGCGTGAGATTGACCAAAGCGAAACCGCCTTTGCTTTCCATTTGTTCTGCGTTGCGCCCCATTGTGCCGAAATCAGCAATAGCATCAGCGATGTCCTGTTGGACATGGGGATGGACAGCCAAGGTCGGCAAATCTTGGCTGATTTGGGCATTGAAAGCTGGTGCAAACCTTCCAATGATGAACTGGATATGTTGTTTATGCTGTTCAACCGCTATGCCATACCCAATATTTCCAATCCTAAAACGAGCGAATTTATCGGCGCATAACATTGTAAAAATTAAGGTTGGCGGTAAAACCACCAACCTTAGTCGCTTGCTAATCCGCCAACAAAGCCAGCAATTCAGCTGTTTTGGCCTGCATTAACGCTTCGTCGCCACGGGATTCTACGTTTAACCTGACCAAAGGCTCGGTATTTGAGCATCGCAAGTTAAACCGCCAATCGGCAAATTCCATGCTCAACCCATCAGTAAAATCAACCTCCATTGCAGCAGCCTCATAATACTGCTGCACTTTTTTTATCGCTTGTGCAGGATCGGCTATTTCACGGTTGATTTCACCACTGGCAGGAAAACTCAACATCCGCTCATCCACCAACTGTGAAAGCTTTTTGCCGCTTTTACCCATCAGTTCAATCACCAACAGCCACGGGATCATGCCGCTGTCGCAATAGGCAAAGTCGCGGAAATAATGGTGTGCACTCATTTCACCACCGTACACGGCATCTTCCAAACGCATGCGTTCTTTAATAAAGGCGTGACCGGTTTTACTTAAAATGGGCAGGCCACCCAAGCCGCTGACAATATCAATGGTGTTCCATGTCAAACGCGGGTCATGGACAATTTTTGCACCGGGATTATGCTGCAAAAACGCTGCCGCCAGCAGACCGACAATGTAGTAGCCTTCAATAAAACGTCCGGTTTCATCAAACAAAAAACAGCGGTCAAAATCACCATCCCAAGCGATACCCGCATCGGCTTGATGTGCCAAAATTGCTGCCACGGTGCTGCCACGATTTTCCGGCAATAACGGATTGGGGATGCCATTGGGGAAATGCCCGTCGGGTTCGTGATGGATTTTGATAAATTCAACGGGCGCGCCAACGCTTTGAAATGCGGTTTCCAACCAGTCGATCACATGGCCTGCCGCACCGTTACCGGCGTTGACAACCACTTTTAACGGCTTTAATTCAGCTGCCGAAATATAGCCCAACAAATGCCGGATGTACGCCTCGCCAATCGTAATGTGTTTGACTGTTCCTCGCACCGCCACAGGTGCGGAAAAGGCATTGGTTTCTGCCAAATGTTTGATGTCATTTAAACCGGTATCGCCGCTGACGGGTTTGCTTTGCTCGCGTACCAGCTTCATGCCGTTGTAATCTTTGGGGTTATGGCTGGCAGTGACCATAATGCCGCCGTCCATTGCTTGGCCTGCGTCCTGATAGGCAAAGGTGGCAAAATAAACCTCTTCTGTACCACACAAGCCAATATCGTAAACATCGACACCGGCATCGTTCAGGCCACGGATGACGGCATCCGCCATTTCATTGCTGGATAAACGGATGTCACGCCCAACAATCACGCGCCGGGGTTGCAAATGCTCGGCATAAGCACGGCCTATGCGGTAGGCAATGTCGGTATTGAGTTGGTCGGGGATGCGCCCACGGATGTCGTAGGCTTTAAAGCAGCTTAAGGTGTCAGTCATATTTGCACTAGGGGGGCTGTTAAAAGCTTATAGTCTAAACCATTTACCGGACAGATTTAGCCTATTCGAATGGGGGTTCAACCCCGTCCCCAAACCTTAAATTTGGAAACGGGGCAAACGTGAGGCTACTTTTCGTTAGGTTGGATCAATCACACCCTTAGCAATCATTCTTAACGCCGTCATGCTAGGCACAAAGAAATAATCACCACCACGCGTTTCGACAAAACGCGGAATATTCGACAGGAAAAAGGGAACTTGATCGCTGTCGGGTTCCACTTGGATGACGGCTTTGCTGGGGCATTTGCCATCGGTATTGTGATTGCCCAAGATAATTTCCTTGTCGTTTCCGGCTTTGAAATCATTGCCGTAATTGACCCATTGCTGTTGGACAAACTCAAACTGGCGGTTAATGTCGGCATTGACCATCATAATGATAATACCGTGGTTGCCTTGATCGCTGCTCGGGTCTTTCACTTCGCCATACGGCAAACCACGACGCAATAAACGGCGACGGTTAGCCAATGCACCCGGGGTATCGAACGCATCTTTACTGATTTTCATCGAACCTGGTTTGTCACCGGCTTCGTGGACCATCTCCAACGATGCCCGCGGGTTAATACGGCGGATATGCGCGCTAAACGGGCATTTGCCGCCACTCATATCGTCATCAAACGTGAAATTGCTGAGCATTTGGTCTTGTTGCAGTTTATCTGCCGCCGCAAATGCTTGGTCGAATTTGGCTTTGCTGGCCTCATCAGGCGCTGCCACCAATGGCGCACCGTTGTCGCGCCAGCGCCCGACAAATTTGGCAGCCAGCAACTCTTTGCCACCAGGGTATTTTTTGCCCTGCTCTTCCAAATAATTTTCAAAGGTGGCGACGTTTTCATGCAGCTTGCGGTAAATAATATAAGTGCCGTTTCGGGACAATAAAACCGGTTCCGGCGCGGGCGGGTATTCTTTGGCCTCGTCAATATGCCCCAGCAAAAATTCGCCGGTTGCCAATGGCGCCCAACTGCCGTCAGGCATTTGCTTACCCCGCCCGTTAAGACGGTCGGCATCGTAAGGCACACCTTCAAAAACCGGATCGCTAATACCATCGGTGTAACCAAAATGCTCTTTGGCGGTGGGCAGGCCGTTTTCCATGACAATTTTGGCATCTTGGTAATCGAGCAATTCGCCGTTATCACCCCGATGCCCGCCCAAAATCACCACGCCATCTTGGTAACGGGCAATTGCCGCCAGCAAATCGGCATACGCTTGTTCCAAAAATGCCGGTGCTTGGGCATTTAAGGTCACGAAGATATGGACATCTTTATCACGCGTTTCGCGGTTACCCTGCCAAATAGGATCCCAATGTTCGGGGGAACTCGGGCCGTCATCGCCAAGGATGTCTTTACGTTCTTTCATACCGCTGACAAATTCAGGGGAAAAACCAATCAGTGACGATCTGGGCAAACCCAAATTCTTTAAACCTTGGTAAGTGAAAGCCAGGTTAAGCGTGCTTTCAGGACGTTTGATCTGCCCCACTGCGTTGCCCCATTCCACTGATGTAGTGACTTTTTGGGTGAGTTCACCCACCAATGCCCTGCCCTTAGCAGGCTCCCTGATGTTTAAAAATACGTAACGCGCCACGGGAAAGCCAAAACGCCCATAAGCACGGATAACGTTGCCCTGAATATCCAATAAATCTAATTGTTGTGTCATGGCAATCCTCCTAGATGCGGTATTGTCCCGCCGACCAAGTGGGTTCGGCGATATGGGTCGGTTGTACACGGTCGGTAAAGGCTTGGAAATTGGCGCGCAGCTGTGCCGCCTCCAAGCCTTGGTTGGCAACCGCAAACTTGGCAAACTCTTGCTTAAGGTACAAAGCCTTTAATTGTTCCGGCAAGGGGTCATCGTTGGAACCGACAAAGAACAACGCTGCATCCAGTTGGCATTTTTTGATATAGGCAATGAATTGCCCGGCATCGCCGACATTGTCAAAACCGTAGCAATGGCTCCAAATGGCTTTGATGTCTTCGCTGATGGCTTCCCACATGCCACGCAAATAGCCATCCAAATCTGCTTGGGAGCCGCCGTAAAAATTGCAGGAGAACACCAAATACCGCGATTTGAGATGGTCTTCTTTAGGCATAGCGTTACGCCTGAAAGTACTGGAAGCCACCGCCAGCAAATCACCCAACAGGCTGCGCAAATCCGCGCCCGGCAGCGATTCGGTGTAAACATCATCCAGCACAAAAAACCGGCATAAATAGGTTTGTGGCACTAAAGCCATCGGACTGTTTTCCCGCGCATTCCAATCTTGCAGCCTATCTCGGATAAGGTCGGCGTAAGCGATTTCATCGGCGGTAAATTCGTTTTTAATCGGTGATAAAACCGTGAGTGCATAGGCGTTGCCGCTGATATTACTGGCCATCTTGTCCCCCTTGTTGCAAATTCCACTCCACGCCTTCTTTGCGCCGTTGTACCTGATACGCCGACATACTGACGATCGGTGTCGGGTACATATCACCTAAATCGTGCTGCAAGCCGCGCAGCAAGGCGTTGTATTGGCTTAGGAATTGTTCATCGCCAACAGATTGGGTGTCTGCTTGGAACTTAATCAAACTGTCTTTTACGGTTTTTGCGCTCTTCACATCATTGGACGAGGCCAGCGGGTAGGCGTTGTAATAATGGATGGTTTCTATTTGGTTGTAGCGGATGTAATGGTGGAAAGGTGTTAACGCAACCGATTTGGGGTAGCGAACGTTCCATTTCCAGAACAAATCCAAGCCGCCCGGAATGGCAAAGGTAAAGGAATCAACATATTGGTTCCAGCTGCCGTTAAAGTTGCTGAAAAACAGCATGTAGTTGTAATACAGCTGTTCTTTGGGTTGTTGGGGGTCTAAATGGGGGAATTGGTCTTTACCAATGATGACCCAACGCGCGTAATGGATCAGCGATAAAGTCTGCAATCCTTGCAAAGCGCTCGGGATTTTAATGGCTATCCAGAAAATAAATTTGTTAATCCAGGCCCTATACGGTTTGATCGGTGTGATCACATTCATCGCATAAGCCTTTCCGGCAATATTTGACATAAGCTCTCCTGTTTTTTTTATTGTGATTAATGCTTATTACTGCGCCGTTTCAACGAATGTTCAAAGAAAAACGGCAGATTAGACTGCATTAGCACCCACGTTGTTGCGGGTTTTGGAGCAAGAAGCGTTATGGTGGAAACACTTCTAATAAAGCTGAACGGCATTGACTGCTTAGTTTGATACTATCGGATCGCTAACTCAAAAATCAACGACACCCGACAGCGCGGAAGGATTACATCATTTGCTTGGAAAAGCAATAAATAAACAAAGGATTAGCGGGGTTATTCTAAAGACCGTAGTGTTTACGCTTGCGCCAGAACGTGGCGCGGCTCATACCCAAGGCCTTGGCTGCCGGATTGATTTTGCCCTGGTATTGCTGCAAGGCTTGGCGGATGGCATCGGCTTCTTGTTCGCGCGGAATGCTGGGCGATGGCGACAAATAGTCGTGAAGCGAAGGTTCGAGAAATTCCGGTGGCAACTCTGTCATACGCAAGGTATTGCCGCGCCCCACTGCGAAGGCGTACTCAATCACATTATGGAGTTCGCGGACATTACCGGGCCAGTGGTAATCGAGCAGAATTTTCATGGCTTGCGGGTCGATTTTTTCGATATGCCTAAAATTGTCAGCATTATGCATACCGATAAAATGCCAGAGCAGCATTGGAATATCTTCGCGGCGTTCCCGTAATGGCGGAATAAAAATAGGTACAACACGCAACCTGAACATCAAATCTTCACGAAAGCGGCCTTGCCTGACTTCCTCGCGCAACGAGCGGTGCGTCGCCGCCACCAAACGCACATCGACATTGACCGATTGCGTGCCACCCACCGGCAGGTAATTGCGTTCTTGGATGACCCGCAGCAATTTGGCCTGCAAATCCAAGGGCAATTCCGCCACTTCATCCAAAAACAGCGTACCACCGTGGGCGCGTTGGAATAAGCCCTGATGGTCTTTAATCGCGCCGGTAAACGCACCACGGACATGACCGAACAGCTCGCTTTCCAGCAAACTGCTGGATAAGGCTGCGCAATTGATCGCTAAAAACGGCGCGTCACTGCGTGCGCTAAGTTTATGGATGGCTTTGGCGACCAACTCTTTCCCTGCCCCGCTTTCGCCACGCACCAATACCGTTGCCGTGGTTTCGGCGGCGTTTTCGATAATTTGGAAGACCGCTTGCATAGCGGGCGAACGGCTCAGCAAACCCTGAAAATTGGTTTTCTTGGCGTAAAGTTTGTCGTTTTGGCTAACCGATGCGGCGTGTTCGCTTGCCAAACAGACCAATACGCCACAGTCGCCGCCGTTGCTGTCGAGCAGATGTTGCACGCTTTGTTTTAGCACCAAGCCATGACCATCGGCATGTGGCAAATGGATGAGTTTTTCGCACCAAACGTCTGCAAACGGTAACGGACAACCGGGCAGACCGGCTTGGCCTAGGCAATCTTCTTGGCGATGACCGGTCAGTTGTTCGGCACCACGGCTCCACAACAACAGACGCCTGTCTTGGTCGAGTACATAAAAGGCTTGTTCAGCAAAAGCGTCCAGAAAAGCTTGTAAAAGCGCATGCCCATTTTCTTGGCTTAGCCAGTCTTCTATGTCAGCCTTCATTAGCCCAGCTCCTTGGCGGCATCTTCTGTGCGCACAAACACCTTGCCCGGTTTTATCTGCTCTAAAAAGTCGGTTTTTTGCAGCTTTTCCAGTACTTTGCCTTTGGCTTCGGAAATGTTTAACGATTGCCCGTTCAGCTGCAAACTGTGGTTGAAATGCCCCAAGGCTTCCAAGGCCGTGGCATCAATATCGTTGACCGACGTACAAATCAGCACCACATGTCGTGTGTTCGGCTGGCGTTTCAGTTCGGTTTCTAAATAATCTTCAATGGAATGGATATTGGCGAAGGTAATGCTTTCGTCGATACGCACCAACAACAAGTGATGCCACATCGCCACGCTGCCAGGCAAATTATGCGTCGCGTCGTTGTCCTGCGGACTGTTGTTGACCACGGCAATATTCGGTTGGCTGTTTTTGCGCAGCTGGCTGCCGATGGTCAGGATAATGCCTAAGGTGATGCCTTCTTCAATACCCAAAACCAAAACTCCCACCAGTGTGACCAATTCGGCAATGCCGTCGCCACGGTCAAAATTCCAGGTGTTGATGATATGCCGCACCCGCACCAAGCGGTAAATCGCCATCAATATAATCGCCGCCAAGGCCGCTTTAGGAATCTGTTCAAACCAAGGGCTGAAGAAAATCACCGACAGCAACAAGATAAACGCCGCGATCAGCATGGACATTTGCGTTCTGGCACCGGCGGAAAAATTGACCATTGTCCGGCTAAAACCACCGGCAACCGGCATTCCGCCTGTTATCGCCGCCGCCAAATTGGCAACGCCCAAGCCGATCAGCTCTTGGTTGGGGATGATTTTTTGCCCGCGCAAGTTAGCCGTCACTTTGGCAATGGCAACACTTTCCACATAAGCAATCAAGGCGATAAAGGCGCTGAAAGGCAACAACACCCGCCATTTGTCAGCATTCAGGAAATCAACATGCAACTCCGGCATACCGGCAGGCACTTTGCCGACCAACGCCACGTGCTGTTGGCCCAAATCGAAAAAACTGACCGCTAAAGTTGCCGCCACCACCGTCAATAACGGCCCGCATTTGCTGATGGCGGTCGTTAAGGTGAGATTGACACGGGCTTTTTTTAATAACGTCGTGACAGGTTTGCCAAAAAACATCAGTAATGCCAGCGCACCGCCACTAATCAGCAACGTGGCGTTATTAAAACCCGCCAGATAAGTCCGGTAAGAATCGACATCCAAGCCACAAGACGGTGTTTTTAATCCCGCCAATTGCGGTAATTGGTTGGCGATAATCAGCAAAGCCGCACCGCTGGTAAATCCTGCCAATACGGGGTGGCTGATGAAATGGACAAGGCTGCCCATTCTTAACATTGCCATCATCAACATGATAATGCCGCTTTCTGCCGACAAAATCAGCGAGCTTTGCACCGGATCGCCCAATGCGCTGACTTCAGGCGCGGACAAGGCGCTGGCGATCATAATGGCGGCAATCGACACAGGGCCAACCGATAGCGTGCGGCTAGTACCCAATAATGCGTACAGTGCGGGCGGCAAAATGCTGGCATACAAACCCAATTGCGGCGGCAAGCCTGCCAAAATCGCATAAGCGATGCCTTGCGGGACCAACAAAATGGCGGTGATGATGCCCGCAAACACATCGCTGCTAAAGTCTTGGCGATCGTAACCCTTAAGCCAGTTAACAATAGGAAAATAGCGGCTGAAGCTAATGGAGGGATAGGTCATGTTGGTCATGTTTTGTGTGGACACAGGAGAACTCCTATAAAGAGGAGAAAAAACTTTTTAGCGTTTGCCAATCCCACAATTCATTGTGGGTTCGCATAAAGCGGATTGGGTTTTCGGTTGTTTTGGCAAGCCCTTAAATTGCCTTTGGACGCCAGCGGCTGACTTAACTGGGTTCAGTGACAGGATGGGGTTTTAGCACCATCCTGCGCCCACTTATCGTTAATCTTTGCTGATAAAACTTTTGGCGTAACTTTCCAAATGTGGAATATCAATGCGTAAACCTTTCAGCATGATATGCCAGTATAGCCAAGGAAAACCGGTGGTTTTACCCCACCACCATAACAGGCGGTTTTTTCTGGGATCAATAAAGGGGAACGATGGCGTGACTTTGCCGCCATAAGCAAATTCCGCCAGCATCACGGTGTTCAGTGAGGTGGTCAGCGGGCAAGAACCGTAACCATCATAGGTATGGCTTAAGGCTTTGCTAGCCATCAGGTTTAAGATGTTATCGACTACTACCGGCACTTGCTTGCGGACGGCAGCAGCCGTTTTGGCATTGGGTGTGGAACCAGCATCACCCAAACCAAAAATGTTGGGGTAACGGTTATGCTGCAAAGAGTTTTCATTCAAATCGACCCAACCGGCGGCGTTTGCCAACGGGCTTTTTTTAATGAAATCTGGCGCACTTTGCGGTGGCGTGACGTGGATCATGTCAAAATTTTTGCTGATCCGCTGTTTGCCGCCATCGGCATCGGTGACTTCAAAAGTGGCGGTTTTGCTGTCGCCGTCAATCGCCACCAAATTGCAATTAAAGTTAGTTTTAATGCCGTAATCGGCAACCACTTTCGTCAAGGCTTTGGCAAAAAACGGTACGCCGAACATGCCAGGGCCGGCGTTGCAAAATTCGATGTTAAATTTATCCAAAATGCCTTTTTTACGGAAACGGTCAGCCGCCAGATACATGATTTTTTGCGGTGCACCGGCGCATTTGATCGGCATAGGCGGTTGTGTAAACAGAGCAGTACCGGATTCAAGGGCTTGGAGGCATTGCCATGTGTATTCCACGGTCTCTGGCGAATAGTTGCTGCACACATTGTTTTTGCCCAAAGTGTCGCGCAAGCCTTCAATTTTGTCCCAATCCAACTGCAAGCCTGGGCAAACCACCAAATAGTCATAGCCGATGGTTTCGCCGGAACGCAGGGCCACCGTGTTGTCGTCAGGGTTAAAGGTTTCGACGAAATCTTTAACCCAGGTGACCGAAGGGTGGATTAAATCCGCTTCTTTGCGGATGGTTTCCTTTAAGGTGTAAGCACCGCCACCGACAATAGTGAAACCGGGTTGGTAGTAATGGGTTTCCGACGGTTCAATAATGGCGATGCCCACGCTGGCGTTGATGCGGCGCATATTGTTGGCGACCGATACGCCCGCTGCACCGCCGCCGACGATCAGCACAGGGAAATGTTGTTGCGACATGTAATCCTCCTAGAGTGTTCTTATGTTGATGGCGGCATTAAAACAGTACCGCCATGATTTTATTGGGTTCAAGAATAATGCCTTATTACATGAACGCTTCCTTTTTTACCTAAATCGGGGGGCGTGTCAACCTCTCGTTTAAACAGCCGCTTTTTGCCACGCTTCAAAACCGCCGGCAATTGACAAAACATTGGTATATCCCAACGTCTGCAAACTTTGCGCCGCCAAAGCGGAGCGGCCACCGGTACGGCAATACACCATGACGGCTTTTGATTTGTCCGCCAATTCTGGCAACGAACCGTATTTAAATTCCAAAACCCCGCGCGGCAACAGCAAGGCATTGTCAATATGGGCGGCGGCAAACTCGCTTTCTTCGCGAACATCCAGCAAAACAATATTGCCTTCTTGCAACAACTGCTGGGCGGTGCTGATGCTCACCTCGGTAATGTGCTGTTTGGCGGCGGCAACCAAGTCTTGCGCTGTGCTTTGCTGACGGACAGGAACGTTGGCATCACGCACGACAATCGCATCTTGGCGTTCATCTTCATCCAATCCGCAATAACGGTTGGCTGGCACGGCTTCATCAATCAAGCGCGGTTTGGGTAAGTTAAGGTTGCCCATAATGTCAATAAACTCCGCGCGGCTTTTGCCTGCCAAACGCGGATTGGTGGTGCGTTCTTGGATAATGCTGCTGACCCAACGGCCTTGGTAGTCGTGACCAGGATAAACCAAGGTCTCATCCGGCAAAGTAAACAGGCGTTGGGTGATGCAATCGTACAACGCACCGGCATCGCCGCCTTGAAAATCAGCTCGTCCACAACCGCCTATCAATAAAGCATCGCCCGTAAACACACGGTCGCGCCATAAAAAGGAAATGCTGCCGGGCGTGTGTCCGGGTGTGGCAATCACTTTTAACTGTTCGCCATTACCAAATTCAAAAATGTCGCCGTCTTGAATCTGAATATCAGCATTGCTGGCACCACACAACTGGCTGACGGCGGTTTGCGCGCCCAAGCGTTGCCGTAACAAACCGCTGGCGGTGATGTGGTCAGCATGGACGTGGGTTTCCAGCGAATACTTCAGTTGCAAACCCAGCCCGTCCAGTAAGGCGATATAGTTGTCGATATGGGTGTTGACCGGATCAATCAAAACCGCTTCACGACTGTTTGGGTCGGCAATCAGGTAAGTGTATGTCCAAGTCTCGGTATCAAATAATTGTTTGAAAATCATGGCAGCCCTCTCATTGTTGTAGGTCATATTCGGTTTTATTTTTTGTATCAGCTTTTGTTATTTTAAATAGAGCAAACGCTGTGCCAAAAAATAAAAACACTTAACTGATTGTTAATATTTAACTTTAATTCTATAAAAAATAAAACGTTTCAATAAATGTTTCAAATAAAAACAACATGTATCATATTTTTGTATCATTGATACAATAAAACAATAACCACCCCCGTTTTAACAACATTTTTAATTCTCAGTTTTTACATCGGATTTAAAAGCTGACACTGTATAATGTGCAGTTAAATTTAGTCCAAGCCCAAGCGCGATTCCCTTAATGTAAACAGGCTGTTAGTGTAATATCGCAGCTGTGGGGCAAGCACTTTCTTATTAATACCAATTTAGGCGTGTAACTATGCTGTTAAGTTTAGACATCAAAAAACAAGGCAATACCGGCACAACGCTGGTTGTCGCCCAACTAATGCTGACCATCATTCACGCCAACCAACAACTTAAGCAGCATGCCAAACATTGGCTAGCACTGCTCTTAATGGCTTTGCCCTTAGCACCCGCACTTGCCGAAGATGCCAGTAGCGTATCGCCCGCCAGCCAAGCGATCAGTAACATCATCAACAGTAACCATCACCCTTATTTGACGCAAACCGACTTTACTAACCGTAAAGACGATTTAGCCGCCCTTTATACTTTGAACAACAACCAACTGCTCTGGCTTAACAATAGCGACACGAACAAAACAGAAGAGTTGCTAAAATTGTTGGCAGACGCGCCCAATGAGGGACTGAACCCTGATACTTATAGCGCCAAAACCTTGCTCGACAAACAAGCGGCGGCACTCACCTTAAGTTCCGATGCCTATCAAGATTTGGCCTTGTATGACACCGCGCTCAGCGTGTCCTTACTGCGCTACCTGCATGACTTGCACTATGGCAGGGTTATTCCCCAAGGCATTAACTTCAACCTTAAGCTTAGGGAAAAAAAGCTGATCGATTTGCCTGATTTGATCTACAACGCCGCAAAAACCAACACGTTGGCACAACTGCCTTCACAAGCAGAACCTAAACTGCAGCAGTATCAAAAACTAAAAAATGCACTGGGCAACCTTAAGCAGCTGACCGGCAAAAGCCAGCCGCTAAAATTAAACATCAGCAAATCTTTACGCCCTGGCGAACGATTGGCGCAGGTGTCAGAACTTAAACAATATTTAGTGGCATCTGGCGACATGCCCGAAGAAACCAGCGCAACGACAGCCGACAAGAGCAACCTGTACACCGGACAAGTGGTTGAAGGGGTAAAAAAATTCCAGCAACGTCACGGCCTAGGCGCAGATGGCGTAATTGGTAAAGGCACCGTCGCCGCGTTTAGCGAACCCCTGCAACAACGCGTTACCCAGCTTGAACTGGCGATGGAACGCTTACGTTGGTTGCCCGAGCTAAACCCTGGGCGCTCCATCATTGTCAACATCCCCGCGTTTCAGTTGTGGGCATTTGATGATATTGAAGTCTTTAACCCAGACTTGACCACAATGCGCGTGGTGGTCGGCAAAGCATTAAAAAACCAAACGCCGGTCCTGATGGCAGAAATGAGCTTCATCGACTTTATGCCCTATTGGAACGTGCCGTATAACATCGTTAAGGAAGAAATCTTGCCGAAGCTAGCCCAAAACCCTGGCTATCTGGCGAAAGAAAACATGGAGATTGTTTCCAAATCCGGCACTTTAGGTGTCAACGCTGACAGCATGGCTTTGCTTAAACAAGGCAGCGCCAGAATCCGGCAACGTCCTGGCGGCAAAAACGCCTTGGGTAAAGTGAAGTTTATTTTCCCCAATAAAGATGACGTCTACCTGCATGACACGCCATCGACATCTTTCTTTAGCCGCTCGCGCCGCGACTTTAGCCACGGCTGCGTCAGGGTTGCCAAACCCGAAGCCTTGGCAAACTTTGCCTTGAAAGACCAAATGACCGCAGAAGAAATCAAAAAAGCGTTGGCAACCCCCAAAAACCAACGCGTCATCCTTAAAAAACCCATTCCGGTGCTGTTCTTCTATTCAACAGCGTTTTTCGACCATGAAAACAAACTGGTGTTTTACCCTGACATTTACGGACATGACACCATACTGATGGAAGCCCTAAAGAAAACCGAGGACTTGCCTGACCAAGCATTTTTTGTCAGCCCCGCCAATCCCGTTGCGCCACTGGAATCCACACCCAAACCGGCTCCAGCGGCTAACAGCCAGCCCGAACAGCAACAACCTGCTGCCAAACCCGCACCTGAATCCATCAAACCATTAGCGGTTATGTAAAACCTGCAACATGCATATTTCATGCATGTTGTAAAAACCTTTACCTAAACAACCAATCAAAGCGCATAACAATGTTTAACAAACATCCTTTTGGCATCATCAACCTAACAAAAGCCCTATTGGCATCAGCTTGCCTGCTGGCCTGCACGTCCTCGCCTGAGTTCATTAAACGGCAAAAGGAACAGATCAAGCTCGCCTATTTACCTGTGGATTTTGGTTTTAAATTTGCGAGTTTAAACAACCTGAACCCGACCTTGACCATCACAGATTTTGACGGCTCCATCATAAAAATGGCTTGGTCTTTTAGTGAACCGGATCTCGAAAAACTCACCGCCTTTCGAACCTGTCTGGAAGAAAGGCCTGTAAAGAAAAAACACCTGGGTGAATCGCTGCGCCAAACCGCTAACGAATGCGCCATTGAGACCCGTATGCCCAAAACACTTGAAAGCAAGTATCCCAACGAGAAAGGTTTTTTTGTGTTGGTCTCGGTCTTGAACAATACAGTGAAGTCTTCTCCGGAAATCCCGATTTATCAATCGGGCAGTGAAGGCCAGTTAGGAGGGAGAATTGAAGTCAATCGACCTTCATCTCGATTAGATACCAACCAATTGGCGAAAGATGGCGACCATTGTTTAGATCAAGCCTTGGCAGGTCGCCTTGTCCAATCTTATTCCGGTCAACCGTCAGGACAAGGAAACTTTGAAATTATCCACAGCTTACAAAGCATAGAACCGTTTATGGAAAGATATACCGAATGCTTTAAAAGCCTAGGCTATGCGGCAAGTTATCAGTAAAACCAAGCAGGCCTTACCAAATTCTGACATCACCGGTATCCAGATGGACAAAATTGGCGTCTGGGTAATAACCCACGCCGCCTTTTCCCATGGCTACGGCAGCATTGCGGATATATCTTGAGGAAACGCCTTCGACGCGAATATCGATAGCACGGCCTTCCATGTGCAGGCTGTGTTTGGCGACGCCGTGGGTTTGTCTGCGCAGGTTGGCATTGGTGTAAGGCGAACGGTAAGCCGAGATGATATGGATGGGTTTGCGAATAGCTAAGGTTTGCTTAAGGTCGTACAACTGATCCAATAAGGTAGGATCAATCGGATGCATTGTCTCGGTGTGGAAGTCGCGCAGCAAGTGGTTGAATTCTTGCAAAGCACTTTTGACATAACGGCCATTTTCAAAATAAACACGGTTTAAAGACTCGCCGGTATTAGGATTCTCCAAAGCCAGTTGCTTTTGGAAACCTTTATGGGCAACAAGGTGTGGCTTGTGGATAGGGCTTGGTTTATGGCTATGACTGGATGGAGATGAGCGTCCATAGACATGATGGACAGCGGCTGAGGCCAAGCTTGAAGATGAACCGACCACAACCAGAGAGCCGCACGCCAGGTGCTTTAAAAATTGTCGTCTTGATGAGATGACGCTGGCTTCTTCAATGTTTACATTTTTAGAGGTTAAGTCATTCATGGCTAATATCCGGTAAACGAGATACTGCGATTGTGGCCTGCCAGCCTTAACGCATCCTTAAGTTTTTACCGTTTTTTATGTGAATTAACTCACATTTACAATAGCAAACCATTTACCAATAAGAAACAATAAGCTAAGCATCTGATTACCATTTACTTATCTGAAAACAAATCACCCCACATTGCATCCACCTTGCTGACCACCTCCGGCGACATGACAATTGTTCTGCCCCATTCACGGTTGGTTTCGCCGGGCCATTTGTTAGTTGCGTCAAAGCCTACTTTAGAACCCAAACCTGATACTGGCGACGCAAAATCGAGATAATCAATGGGCGTATTTTCCAAAATGGTCAAATCGCGCGCCGGATCCATGCGCGTAGTGATCGCCCAGATGACATCTTGCCAATTGCGGACATCGACATCATCGTCGACCACAATGACAAACTTGGTGTACATAAACTGGCGCAGATACGACCAAGTCCCCAGCATGACGCGTTTGGCGTGGCCTGCGTATTGCTTTTTCATGCTGATGACCGCCATGCGGTAGGAACAGCCTTCCGGTGGTAGGTAAAAATCGACAATTTCAGGGAATTGCTTTTGCAAAATCGGCACAAACACTTCGTTTAAGGCCACGCCCAACACGGCGGGTTCATCAGGCGGCCTGCCGGTAAACGTGCTGTGGTAAATCGGCGCTTGCCGCTGGGTGATGCGCTCGATAGTAAAAACAGGGAATTCATCGACTTCGTTGTAATAGCCGGTATGGTCGCCAAAAGGCCCTTCCGGTGCGGTTTCGCCCGGATAGATAAAGCCTTCCAAAACAATTTCCGCACTGGCAGGCACTTGCAAATCGCTGAGCAGGCATTTCGCGACTTCGGTTTTACTGCCCCGCAACAAGCCCGCAAAAGCGTATTCAGACAAGCTGTCCGGCACCGGTGTGACTGCACCTAAAATCGTTGCCGGATCGGCACCCAAAGCCACCGCCACCGGAAATGGTTTGCCAGGATGCACCTGTTGCCATTCCTTAAAATCAAGCGCGCCACCCCGATGCGCCAACCAACGCATGATGACTTTGTTTTTACCGATGACTTGTTGGCGATAAATGCCCAGATTTTGGCGCTCTTTGTTCGGGCCTTTGGTGATGACCAAAGGCCAAGTGATAAGCGGACCGGCGTCTTCGGGCCAACAGGTCTGGATGGGGTAATCGCTTAAATCAATCTCATCGCCTTGCCGGTAAATTTCCTGGCAAGGCGGTGATGTCACCAGTTTAGGTGCCATGTTCAACACTTGCTTGAAGACAGGGAATTTCTCCCAAGCGTCTTTCATGCCTTTGGGCGGTTCGGGTTCTTTCAGATAGGCCAGTAATTGCCCAATACCGCGCAGCTCGTCAACCGATTCTGCGCCCATACCCATTGCCACACGCCTTGGCGTACCAAACAAATTCGCCAACACCGGAATATTGCTGCCGACCGGATTCTCAAACAAAATGGCGGGGCCGCCTTGCTTAAGGACACGGTCACAAATCTCCGTCATTTCCAAATAGGGATTAACCGGTACTTTTATTCGTTTCAGCTCGCCTTGCTTTTCTAGCTGCTGGATAAAGTCGCGTAAATCCCGATATTTCATGCGGTAATCCCGTTGTGTCGTAACAAAGCGTCGGTGTTCGGCTTGCGTCCACGGAATTGCACAAACAATTCCATCGCCTCGCGGCTGCCGCCGGTTTCCAAAATATTGGTCAAGAAAGCATGGCCGGTGTCGGCATCAAAAATACCATTTTCTTCAAACATTGAGAAAGCATCACTGGACAGCACTTCCGCCCATTTGTAGCTGTAATAGCCTGCGGCATAGCCGCCAGCAAAAATATGCGAGAAGCTGTGCGGGAAGCGGTTGAAAGCCGGTGCTTGGACCACCGCCACCTGTTTTCTGACCTGTTCCAGCGTTTCGTAGATACGCGCGCCTTGGGCTGGGTCGTAATCCAGATGGATTTTGAAATCGAACAAGCTGAATTCCAACTGCCGCACCATCATCATGCCGGCTTGGAAATTTTTTGCCGCCAACATTTTTTGGAACAACGCATCCGGCAAAGCTTCACCGGTTTGATAATGGCCTGACATCAAGGTTAAGGCTTCCTGTTCCCAGCACCAGTTCTCCATAAATTGGCTAGGCAATTCGACGGCATCCCATTCCACGCCGTTAATGCCGGAAACGCTCAGGTAATTGACTTTAGTCAACATGTGCTGCAAACCGTGACCGAACTCATGGAACAGCGTCGTCACTTCATCGTGCGTCAATAGTGCCGGTGTGTCGGCAGTAGGTGGCGTGAAATTGCAAGTCAGATAGGCGACGGGTGTTTGTACCGCACCATTGACGATTTTACGACCCACGCAATCGTCCATCCACGCACCGCCACGTTTGTTGCTGCGTGCGTACAAGTCAATGAAGAACTGCCCGCGCAGCTGACCTTCACGGTCGTGGATTTGGAAGAATTGTGCATCAGGATGCCAAGTGTCAAACTCTTTGATTTCGCTGATATGTAAGCCAAACAAACGTTGAACCACAGCAAACAAGCCCGGCAATACACGGGTAATCGGGAAATAGGCTTTCACTTCTTCTTGCGACAGCTGGTAATAATGCTGGCGCATTTTTTCGGAGTAATAGCTCAAATCCCAAGACTGCAAATCTTTAATGCCATAGAACTGGTCGGCAAATGCCTGCAAATCCGCCAAATCTTTACGGGCAAACGGCAACGAGCGTTCCGCCAAATCTTCCAAAAAGCGAGTGACATCTTCCGGCTTTTCCGCCATTTTGGTGCTGAGCGATAATTCGGCATAACTGTTAAAGCCTAACAACAGGGCTTTTTCATGACGCAAAGCCATTGTTTGCTCCATGATGTCAGTATTGTCCCATTCGCCGGCATCAGGGCCGACATCGGAAGCACGGGTTACAAACGCCTCATAAACGGTGCGGCGCAATTCGCGGTTATCGGCGTAAGTCATCACCGCGATATAAGACGGGAATTGCAAAGTCAGCATCCAGCCTTTTTCATTTTCAGCTTCGGCGGTTTGTTTGGCTTGGGCCATGGCGGAATCAGGCAAACCTGCCAAACTTTGACGGCTTTTAATCAGCATGCTCCAAGCATTGGTGGCATCCAGCAAATTTTCGCCAAATTTACTGGCTAGGCTGGACTGCTCCAAACTGATTTCTTTATAACGTTGTTTTTTATCAGCATCCAAGTCAATACCGGACAAGCGGAAGTCGCGTAAAGCATTGTTAATAATCTTTTGTTGGGCGACATCCAACTGGACAAATCCGGCGCTGTCGGCAATGGCGCGATAGGCTTTAAATAAGGCTTCGTTTTGCCCCATTTCGGTGGAATATTCGCTCAATTTAGGCAAGCAAGCGTTGTAGGCATCGCGCAATTCATCGCTATTGCAGACCGAATTTAAATGGCTGACTGGAGACCACGCTTTGCTCAGCTTGTTTTCCATGTTTTCCAACGGCTCGACCAAGTTTTCCCACGTGTAGTCTTGGTTGGCCTGCAAACATTCTGCAACCAACGCGCGGGCTTCCGCCAATAATTGGTCAATGGCTGGTTCGATATGTTCGGGTTTGATTTTAGAAAATAACGGCAAAGCGGCATTTGCCAACAACGGATTGTTCATGTTTTGCTTCCTGATTGATGCGAGGTTTAACGGTCTTCAAAAAAGACAGCCGTTTTCGAAAAGTGGTCGTGCCAGCCGCGCCGGTTCCGATCGAACAAAATCCAGACAAAACCTAAGGCCAGCGGCAGCCATGAAAAAAGGGCGGCAACAAAGCGCAGCAGGGCTTGACCCCAACTTATAGGCTGTCGGTCGAATGTCAAAACTTTTAGTTTCCAAGCCCGTAAACCCAGTGTTTGCCCGCCGTGCGTCCAAAACCAGCCATAGAAAACAAAGCTGACGACAAACAAATACAGTGGGTAGAAAAACTGGTCGGGCGTGAAGGCTTCACCGCGATTAAACGGCAAAATCAAAGCGGTAGCCACAAACAAAACGGCTAACAGCAGGAACAGGTCGTAGGAAATGGCGGCTAGGCGACGCAGCAAACCAGGTGCTGGATGAGTGTTTCCACCTGGCTTTTGCAATGGACTGGATTGACTAGAATTCGGCAAAAATTAATTTTTGAATAAGGCAAGTTTTTGACCAAAATACATGCACATGCCCATCAGGCCTGCGAACATGACTAAAGAGAACAAAAACGGCGGTCTATGGAACAACAGAATGAAAAAATCTGTGGCAAACACGCTGGTCAATACAGGTTGGTCGATAAAACCATTGATAATCTTTTGGAACATAACAACCCCATTAGGCGTTTCAATCACAATACTGGCGTTAAAATAATGGTGATCTGATCTTTAATCTGTTTAAATGCACACTTACTAGCCGTAAAAATCAGAGCGGCAATTCTACTATAGACAAAAGGCTAATGTAAAAGAAAAGAAATTCGCCTCTTGGGTCAGAATTTTATTGGAATGATATGATTAACGTCATTAAAAAACTAAAAGATAAACAGGGTGCAGCAATTATTATCAACTTTTTAAAAAGAATCCTTCCGTCAGCCAACCCACAAGAAACTGTTGAGGCTGAACTGCCTGTTGCCGAAAAATTTAGAATTTATCCACGCTCCGAACATGTCATTTCGCGCTCAAGGATCAGCGATAACGCCTTAAAAGTTTTATACCGGCTGCAAAAAGAAGGCTACGATGCTTACTTGGTGGGCGGTTGTGTGCGCGACCTGCTGCTTGGGCGCGAACCCAAAGACTTTGACGTGGTCACCAATGCCGATCCTGAACAAATCAAAAAAGTCTTCCGCAATTGCCGCATCATAGGACGCCGCTTCCGCCTTGCGCATGTGCATTTTGGCGGCGAAGTCATTGAAGTCGCGACCTTTCGTGGCGCCAGCGAAAATGCCAGTGACAAACAAATACTCGACAAGGAAGGCCGACTGCTGCGTGACAATGTCTACGGCAGCATTGAAGAAGATGTCTGGCGGCGCGATTTCACCGTCAATGCCTTGTACTACAACATCAAAGATTTCTCTGTCGTCGATTACGTCAACGGCATGGATGACCATAAAGCTGGGGTCATGAAACTGATTGGCGATCCTATTGTACGTTTCCGTGAAGACCCGGTGCGTATGCTGCGGGCGGTGCGTTTTGCCGTCAAACTCGGCTTTAACATCGACAGCCAATGCCAACAACCCATTAAAGAGATGGCAGAATTGCTGGGCAGCATTCCATCTGCACGGCTTTATGACGAAGTGCTGAAACTATTTTTATTTGGTTATGCCCTACAAACTTTTGAAATGCTGCGCCATTACGGGCTTTTTCAAGTGCTGTTCCCAGCCACCGAAAAAAGCTTGGGCAGCGAGGAAAACGGTTATCCGCGCCAATTGTTGGTGAAAGCCCTGCAAAATTCCGACAACCGCATTGCCGATGGCAAATCGGTGACGGCTTATTTCCTGTTTGCTTCATTTTTATGGGAACCCGTGCAAATTCTCGCCAAAGAAAAACAAGCGCAAGGCTTGCCGGAGTTTATGGCTTATCAAGATGCCGCCAGCGAAATATTGTCGCAACAAGTCCGCATCACTGCCCTGCCCCGCCACATCAGCTTGGCTATCCGCGAAGTCTGGAGCTTGCAACCCAAATTCAACAGCCGCATCGGCTCCAAACCCAGCCGCCTGATTGGGCATCCCCGTTTCCGTGCCGCGTACGATTTCTTACTGCTACGCGCAGAAACCGGCGGTGCGGAAGCTGAGCTGGCAGAATGGTGGGGCAAATATCAAAACGCGAACGAAAACGAACAACGCAAAATGACCGCGCCGCCACGTAAATCAGCGCACAGCAAGTCAGGCCGCCGCAAAAGCTACCGTAAAAAACCAACCGATAATAACGCCGGAACACCTCCTTAAAACAAACACACCAACCCTAACTTTCGGCCCATCCTTACCGCTTTTACCTAACATGACCCATCCAACCACCGGCACCGTGACTGCTTATATCGGCTTGGGCAGCAACCTTGCCTCACCAGCCGAGCAGCTTATTACTGCCCGAAACCGCATCAATGCAACCCCTGGCATTACCGAACTGGCGTTTTCCAGCCTTTACCACAGCGCGCCCATGGGACCGCAAGACCAGCCGGATTACGTCAACGCCGTCATGGGGATCCTCACCACATTGTCGCCATTAGATTTGTTGCGCAGCTTGCAAAACATCGAACATTTACAAGGCCGCGTCCGCGATGGCGAACGTTGGGGCGCACGCACCTTAGATTTGGATTTGCTGATTTACGGCAATGAACAACTGGATTTGCCCGAACTGACCATTCCCCATGCCGGCATTTGCCAACGCGCTTTTGTGTTGCTGCCGCTGGCTGAAATCGCGCCCGATCTGGTCATCCCCGACAACAGAGCCATTGCCGATTTGCTGAAAAACTGCCCGCCTACCGATATTGAACGGTTAACCGCATGAAGCCCAGCCCAGCCTTAACACTCAAAGACCTGCAGGCCATGAAGCGCAGTGGTGAAAAAATAAGCTGCTTGACCGCTTACGACGCCAGTTTTAGTGCCGTTATTGACCAAGCCGGCATTGACATTATGCTGGTTGGCGACTCGCTCGGCATGACCGTGCAAGGCCACTGCAGCACGTTACCCGTCAGCATCAGCGATATGGTTTACCACAGCCAATGCGTCAGCCGCACCCGAAGCCGCAGCTTTGTCATGACCGACCTGCCGTTTATGAGCTATGCCACGCCGCTGCAAGCCGCCAAAAATGCCGCCAAACTGATGCAATCAGGTGGTGCGCAAATGGTCAAACTGGAAGGTGCAAACGTGGAAACGATCCGTTTTTTGGTGACCCAAGGCATTCCCGTTTGCGGGCATTTGGGGTTGTTACCACAGCACATCAACCAGCTTGGCAGCTACAGCGTACAAGGCAAAGAACCAGCGCAAGCGGAGCAAATCTTGGCGGATGCGCTTGCCATTGAACAGGCAGGCGCACAGCTGCTGGTGCTGGAATGCATACCGGCGCAACTGGCCAAAACCATCAGCCAACAGCTCACCATACCCACTATCGGCATCGGCGCAGGCATCGATTGTGATGGGCAAGTATTGGTGCTGCATGACATGCTGGGCATCACTCCGCACACCGCCCGCTTCAGCAAAAACTTTTTAGCCGATGCACCCAGCATCAGCGCCGCCATCGGCAACTATCACCAAGCCGTCAAACAAGCACAGTTTCCCGCGCCAGAACACAGCTACTAACTCATCATGCAAATCATCCAAACCATTGCCGACTTGCGGCAACAAACCAAAACATGGCGCGCGGCGGGCAAACGCATCGCGCTTGTGCCGACGATGGGCAACCTGCATGAAGGCCATTTGCAACTGGTACGTACAGCCCAGCAACAGGCCGATTGCGTCATCACCAGCATTTTCGTCAACCCCACCCAATTTGGCGTTGGCGAAGACTTTGCCGCTTATCCGCGCACAGAACTGCAAGACCAAGCCAAATTGGCGATTATCCGCAATGATTGCCTGTTTATGCCCAGTGTCGAGGACATGTACGGCACAAACGCCCACACCCAAATTTCCGTCAGTCACTTGGCAAGCTTGCATTGCGGTCAATTCCGGCCCGGACATTTTGACGGCGTTGCCACCGTGGTCTGTAAACTGTTCAACATTACCCAAGCCGATTGCGCCGTCTTTGGCCTAAAGGATTTCCAGCAGTTTGCCGTCATCAAAGCCATGGTTGACGATTTGAACATGCCTATTGATCTGATTGGCGTAGACACGGTACGCGAAGACAATGGTTTGGCGCTCAGCTCACGCAACAGCTATTTACGCGATACCGAAAAACAAACAGCCGCCCTGCTCTACCAAACCTTATGCCAAACCCGCGACGCCATCATTGCCGGCAACCGCGATTATGCCGCCTTGGAAAAACAGGCGGTGGCAAACTTAAGCCAAGCGGGTTTCCAGAGCGATTATTTCCACATTTGCAATAGCCACAATTTGCAAGCCGCCAAACCTGAAGACACTGCGCTGGTGATATTGGTCGCCGCCCGTTTAGGCAGAGCCAGGCTGATCGACAACGTGTATTTTTCCCTTTAAAACGCCAGACGGCTGCAAACACGCCTGCATCTTGGCAATCGGCGCATCATTATTGAACATCACGACAAAACTTACGTTAAAATGCCCGCTATTTTTCCATCATCTGTGGGCATCTCTATGTTGAAAAAATTATTGCTCGCTGCCGCATCGGTCTGCTTAGCCACATCGTGCGTGACCAGCCCCACGGGCAGGACGCAATTTATTGCCATGCCTGACAACCAAATCAACCAAATGGGTTTGCAGGCGTTCAGCACTTTAAAACAACAGAAAAAAATCAGCGCCAATCCAAAATTCAAACAATTTACCCTGTGCATTGCCAACCAAATCACACAAGAAGTCGGCGGCAAATGGGAAATCGTAGTGTTTGAAGACAACTCGCTGAACGCCTTTGCCTTACCTGGCAATAAAATTGGTGTGTATACAGGCCTGATTCGGATGGTCGACAACCAAGATCAACTGGCTGCAGTTATCGGTCATGAAATAGGCCACGTCCTGGCGAAACACAGTAATGAGCGCGCCTCGCAAGAAATGGCCTTAAATCAAGGCATGGGCATTTTGCAAGCCATGACCAACCCGACCACACCAATGGGGCAAACGGCATTTGGCTTATTAGGCGTTGGCGCACAATACGGCGTGTTGATGCCTTACGGGCGCACCCAAGAAAGCGAAGCCGATATGATTGGCGAAGACCTGATGGCGAAATCGGGCTTTAATCCAGAGCAAAGCATTGGCCTGTGGAAAAAAATGGAACAAGCCTCACAAGGCAAACAACCGCCTGAGTTTATGTCCACCCACCCTTCCCACGCCACGCGTATGCAAGACTTGCAAGCGCACATGCCGCAAGCCCTGCAATATTTCCAGCAGGCACAGGCTGCAGGCAAAAAACCCCAATGTTCCAAACAGTAACACCGGCAATGACACCGCATTTACAACACCTACACCCTTATCCCTTCGAAAAGCTAGCCAAGCTGAAAGGCGATAGCGTTCCGCCCATCGACAAACATCACATTGCCTTGTCGATAGGCGAACCGGCGCACCCGACACCGCCTTTCATCCAAGAAGCGTTGGTGGCACATTTGCAAGGGCTAGCCAATTACCCGACCACCAAAGGCATCCCCGAATTACGCATCACCATTGCTGAGTGGCTATCGGAACGCTTCCAAATCCCTGCTGGGGCCATTAATCCTGACAGCCAGGTGCTGCCGGTCAATGGCACGCGCGAAGCCTTGTTCTCATTCGCCCAATGCGTGATCGACCCGACCGACAAACCGGTTGTGGTCATGCCCAACCCGTTTTACCAAATTTACGAAGGCGCGGCGTTGTTGGCAGGTGCGGAAGCTTATTTTGTCAACACCACCGAAGCCAACGGCTATCTGCCCGATTTTGCCAGCGTACCAGCGGACATTTGGCAACGCTGCCAATTGCTGTACATTTGCTCGCCCGGCAACCCCAGCGGCGCGGTGATGAGCGAAGCCAGCCAAGCGCATTTACTGGACTTGGCAGAGCAATACGACTTCGTCATTGCTGCCGACGAATGCTACAGCGAACTTTACGACGATGAAGACCAGCCACCGGTCGGTCTGCTGCAAACGGCCTACAATCAAGGCAACACCGCTTTTAAACGCTGCGTCGTGTTCCATAGCTTATCGAAACGCTCCAACGCGCCTGGCCTGCGTTCGGGCTTTGTGGCGGGCGATGCCGAACTGTTGCAAGGTTATTTCCAATACCGCACCTACCACGGTTGTGCCATGCCGTTGCCCACGCAACACGCCAGCATCCGTGCTTGGCAAGACGAACACCACGTCATCGAAAACCGCCGCCTGTATCGGGAAAAATTTGCTGCGTTCATCAGCATTCTTGAAGAAGCCTGCGACATCAAACAACCGCCCGCCAGTTTCTACATCTGGCTAAAAACGCCGATCAACGACTGTGAATTTGCCAAGCAATTGTTCGCCCACGAAAATGTCACCGTGTTGCCGGGCAGCTACCTGTCGCGCGAATTTAATGGCGACAACCCGGGCATTAACCACGTCCGCATAGCCTTGGTCGCACCTTTAGATGAATGCATCAAAGCCGCGCACCGCATTAAAAATTTCCTTAACACCTTAAAAAGATAACAATGACACAATTAGAAAACATCATAAACACCGCCTTTGAAAACCGCGCCGACATCACCCCAAGCAACGCCACTGCCGAAGTGCGTGAAGCCGTCAATGAAGTCTTAAGCCTGCTGGATACCGGCAAACTGCGCGTCGCCGAAAAAATCGATGGCGACTGGGTCACCCATCAATGGCTGAAAAAAGCGGTGTTATTATCGTTCCGCATCAACGAAAACCGTTTGATGGACGGCGGCAACACCCGTTATTACGATAAAGTCGAATGCAAATTCTCTAGCTACAGCGAAGAAGACTTTGCCGCTGCCGGTGTCCGTGTCGTACCCAACGCCGTTGCCCGCCGTGGTTCTTACATTGCCCCTGGCGCGATTTTGATGCCGTCTTATGTCAACATCGGCGCGTATGTCGATAGCGGCACCATGGTCGATACCTGGGTAACCGTGGGTTCTTGCGCGCAAATCGGCAAAAACGTGCATTTGTCCGGCGGCGTCGGCATCGGTGGCGTATTAGAGCCTTTACAAGCCAACCCAACTATCATCGGCGACAACTGCTTTATCGGCGCACGTTCTGAAATCGTTGAAGGCGTGATTGTTGAAGACGGCTGCGTGATCTCAATGGGCGTTTACATCGGTCAAAGCACCAAAATCTTCAACCGCATGACCGGTGAAGTCACTTACGGACGCATCCCTGCCGGTTCAGTCGTCGTATCCGGAAACTTGCCATCGGCTGATGGCAGCTACAGCCTGTATTGCGCGGTTATCATCAAACAAGTGGATGAACGCACCCGCAGCAAAACTGGCATCAATGAATTGTTAAGAGATTAATCGCACCAAAAACCCAAGGGCGGTGTACTATCGCCCTTAACCCCTAACCCAAAGAGAATCGCCATGAGCCAACCCATATCAACTACCGCTGTCATCTACGCCATTTTGGCTATCGATAGCGAAATTGCCTTACAAAAAGATTATCTGTTCAACTCTGAAGTGCCTAGCGACGAACGTGAAGACGAAGAAGAAGTGCTTGCTGATTTGGAACAAGCCTTTATGGAATTTGTGGACGTGTACAAAGAACGCCGCAAAACCGATAAAGAATTGCCAACCTTAGAAGAACTGTTAAGCAGCCAATTGTAAAAATGTTCACCCTGTACGGCATCAAAAACTGCGACACCGTCAAAAAAGCCCGACAATGGTTGGACAACAACGGCATCCACTACCGCTTCCACGATTTTAGGGCTGACGGCCTCAGTGCCGCACAGCTACAAAGCTTTGCCGATGCGGTCGGCTGGGAAAAGCTGCTTAACCGCAGCAGCACCAGTTGGCGGCAACTCAGCACCGAACAGCAAAGCCACCCGAACGCCGACACCGCCTTGGCGTTAATGCTGGCAACACCCACCCTCATTAAACGCCCCGTCTTAGATACCGGCAGCCAAGTCATCATTGGCTTCAAAGCCGACACCTACGAAAACCTACGCCCATGACCGACACGCTAGAACTCCTCAAAGACCTGATCCGCCGCCCCTCCGTAACCCCTGAAGATGCCGGTTGCCAAGACGCCATTGCCGCGCGCCTGACACCACTAGGCTTTTTGGAAGAACGCCTCAATTTTGCCGACACCCAAAACCTGTGGCTGCGGCGCGGCACTGCCAAACCGTTATTAGTGTTTTTAGGCCATACCGATGTCGTGCCGCCCGGGCCTTTGGACGCTTGGCAATCGCCGCCGTTTGAACCCACATTGCGCGACGGCAAACTGTTCGGACGCGGCGCAGCCGATATGAAAGGCGGTATTGCCGCTTTCATCACCGCCGTTGAACGCTTTTTAGCCAAGCACCCCGACCATCAAGGCTCTATCGCCGTGCTGATGACCAGCGACGAAGAAGGCATTGCCACCCACGGCGTGGTTAAAGTAGTGGAAGTGTTGGAGCAACGCCAAGAAAAAATCGACTGGTGCTTAGTGGGCGAACCGTCCAGCGACAAAAAAATTGGCGACGTCATCCGCGTCGGCCGCCGTGGCTCGCTCTGCGCCAAACTGACCGTAAAAGGCATCCAAGGCCATGTGGCCTACCCCGAACTGGCCAGCAACCCTATCCATTCTTTTGCACCAGCGCTAAAAGCCCTGACCGAAGAAGTCTGGGATAAAGGCAATCACTTTTTCCCACCGACCAGCCTGCAAGTGTCGAACATCAACGGCGGCACCGGCGCAGAAAACATCATCCCCGGCAGCGTGGAAATATTGTTCAACCTACGCTTTTGCACCGAACTGGACGAAGCCACCATCAAACAACGCACCCACGCCATTTTCGACCGCTTCGATTTCGACTACGACATCCAATGGCGCTTGTCCGGCAACCCATTTTTAACCGCGCAAGGCGAACTGATCGACGCCACCCACGCCGCCATTAAAACCGTCACCGGCTACGAAACCGTAGACGACACCGGCGGCGGCACCTCGGACGGACGCTTTATCGCCCCCACCGGCGCACAAGTCATCGAACTGGGGCCGCTGAACGCCACCATCCACAAAGTTAATGAAATGATTGGTTTGGAAGAATTGGAAGAACTGTCTCGAATTTACGAACAAGTCCTAGTTAACTTATTGGTTACAACTAACCGCTAAGTTTTGCGCCTGTTGGGAGTGAAAAAACATGTTTTTTCACTCCGCAAAAACACTTTTTAGATTAGTTTTAACTTAACTGCCATGGTTTAAAGCCGTTAGCTGATCGAAGCCAAAGCGAAGCGCTGGCTTCGGCTTCGATAAGCCATTGACATAAAAGATTTAAGCCCTGTAGGGTACGCACTGCGTACCTTCTAAAATCTTTCCGTTGAACTGATTGACCTAGAAGAGCCGAAACAGCTTTCATAAATTGACGGACAAATCCTGGTTAACTGATTGGCAACTTCCCAACCCTAAAGGCAAACGTATTCTGCAGGTGCGGATTTATCCGCATTTATGCCATGCGGGTACTGTGCGTGCGAATGAATTCGCACCTACCGTTGAATTGCTTGTTTTATGCCCGCTCTTAAACTTTTTGCCAAGTTGGAGCGAAAAAACCTGTTTTTTCACGCCCAACCCACCAGCAGCCAACACACGCTGTTAAATCCTTAACAGACTAATCCCATCCCCTTCGCGTATCATGGCGGCCTTGCTTAAAGGAAAAAGCCGACCATGACCGAACCCACCATCCACTGCCCCAACTGCGCCACCGAAATCCGCCTAACTGAATCTCTCGCCGCCCCGCTGATTGCCGCCACCCGCCAGCAATTTGAACAACAACTGGCGCAAAAAGACCACGACATCGCCCAGCGCGAAGATGGCCTGCGCGAACAACAAAAACAACTGCAAGATGCCAAACGTACGCTAGACGAGCAAATCGCCCAACAAGTCGCCGCGCAACTGCAAAGCGAACGCCAGCGTATCATCAGCGAAGAAAGCCAAAAAGCCAAACAAGCCGCCGCCAACGAAATCGACAGCAAAACCCGCGAACTGGCAGAATTAAACGACGTACTCAAAGCCCGCGACGCCAAACTCGCCGAAGCCCAACAAGCCCAGGCCGAACTCATCAAAAAACAACGCGAACTCGACGATGCCAAACGCGAACTGGAATTGACCGTCGCCAAACGCATCCAAGACGGCCTAGGCGAAGTCCGCGCCCAAGCCAAACGCGAAGCCGAAGACAGCCTTAACCTCAAAGTGCTGGAACGCGAACAAACTATCGCCTCCATGCAGCAAAAAATAGAAGAACTCAAACGCAAAGCCGAACAAGGCTCGCAACAACTGCAAGGCGAAGTCCAAGAAATGGAATTGGAAGCCATGCTCCGCGCCAAATTTCCCTATGACAGCATCGAACCCGTCGCCAAAGGCGAATTCGGCGGCGATGCCCTGCAACGCGTCATCAGCCCCACCGGACAAATCAGCGGCACGCTGTTATGGGAAACCAAACGCACCAAAAACTGGAGCGACGGCTGGCTAGTGAAACTGCGCGAAGACCAACGCAACGCCAAAGCCGACATCGCCGTGCTAGTCAGCCACGCCCTGCCCAAAGGCGTAGAAAACTTCGAAGAAATCGACGGCATCTGGGTCACCAGCCCCCGTGCCGCACTCCCCGTCGCCACCATCCTGCGCCACACCCTGCAACAAATCGGCCTCACCCGCCTCGCCGCCGAAGGCCAACACGGTAAAACCGAATTGGTCTACCAATACCTCACCGGCCCGCGCTTCAAACAACGCGTAGAAGCCATCGTCGAAGCCTTCTCCACCATGCAAGAAGACCTAGACAAAGAACGCAAAGCCATCATGAAGCAATGGGCAAAACGCCAAACCCAAATCGAACGGGTAATGAACGCCACCGTCGGCATGTATGGCGATTTGCAGGGCATAGCGGGGAAATCTTTGCAGGAGATTGAGGGTTTGGAGATGAAGGTTTTGGGGATTGATGACGAGTTGTAGTTGTAGGGTGGGCAATGCTGTTCTGCCCACCATTTGCGGGATGAACGGTGGGCAGGAAAGCGTTGCCCACCCTACTAAGCTAAAGTTTTTAAATTATAGGTTTCAAATGGCAACAAGAAGCGCAACAGACACAATAAAAGGTTATTTCTATCAATTTGATTGCACTATTCTTAAGCTCTTAGAGTTTTCAGAAGATACAGATAGCGTGGTCGTCGAAAATATTGAAGATATAGATATTAAAACACCTACCGAAGATGTAGCAATTCAATGTAAATATTACGAAGGAACTGAATACAATCATTCCGTTATTGCAAAACCAATTCGGTTGATGCTGAGCCATTTCAAAGACGTAAAAAACGGGGTAAAACCAGCCGTTTCATATTATTTATACGGTCATTTCAAATCTGGCCAAGATAAACTTCCAGCCCCAATAGAAGACATTGAATTTCTAAAAGAACATTTTCTTAGCTACAAAAAAGCCAAAGATCAACATCATCACCATTTAGAACTTAACTTATCCGATAAATATTTATCTGAATTTCTATCAAAACTGCAAATTGATATTAATGCTGATAATTACGATGCTCAGATTAAAAAAATACGTGACCTACTTTTAAAGCAATTTTCCTGTACCGAATTTCAAGTAGACCATTTTTACTACAACGGCGCACTGAAATGTATTAAAGATATTGCTATTCAAAAAGATGTCGTAGACAGAAAAATAACAAAAATGAATTTCATTAATAAAATTGACACAAAAAAAGTGCTTTTTAATGAGTGGTTCATACAGATAAAAGGCGAAAAATTATATTTGCAAAAGTTAAGAAATGAATATTTTGGTAATTTAAATACAGGATTAGTTTCACATCGTATCTTTTTGATAGAAATAAACGCAGACAATTATTGCAGACAGGAAGTTAAATATTTACTTGAATCACTAGCCACAAAATATACAAAAATAGATAACGAGCCTGAACCATTTTGTCCTTATGTGTATTTTGAAAGTATCCCAAATGATGAACTGATTGAAATTAAAAAAGATCTCATGGAAAACAACATATTGATAAAAGACGGTTTTGATTTTGAAGGAGCCGACTTTAATAAAAAATCATTATTAACTCCACCGAATAAAAACCATCGTATAAAACTTAAATTTCTTAACAGACTTGAGTATCTGAATCAATTCTTACCTGAAATTAAAAGAAAAGCTGCAATTTATCAGTTCTATTTTAATAACCAAATTTTTGATACGAATGATTTATCAATCAATCAAGTAAAAATTCAGATCAACAAACTTAATCACATCAAAGAGATAATATAAATATGACTAATCATTCATCTGAACAAAATGCAACAGTGGTCGCTGTATTCCCTGATAAAGTAAAAATCGTGGTAGAAGATTTAGATATTTTTAAGGCCGGGGAAGAAACATTAAAAGTAGGTTCGTACTTAAAAATTGAAGATAATGCAAATGCTAGCCTAATAGCAATCATTGAAAATTTTCAAATTTCATTAAGGGAAGTAAAAGACCAAAAAGGAAATCTTGTAACCAAAAGAGATCACATAATTGAAGCATTTCCACTGGGTATATTGAGAGGAGAGAAATTTGAACGCGGAGGTGATTCTCTAGCCATTCCTCCAAAAAATGTTTTTCCGGCATCAATTGAAGACATTAAAAAAATATATGAAGAATCTGTTTCTAAAAACGAAAGTTTTTGTTTTTCTTCACTTTCATCTAATTCATCAGTTAAAGTTAAAGTTCCAGTAAATGGTAACAAATTCTTTAATAAGCACATTGCCATCGTTGGCTCAACAGGCTCTGGCAAATCCCATACATTATCAAAAATTATTCAAAATGCAGTTGCTGAGAAAGATGGCAATTTTTCCTTAAACAATTCGCATGTGATTATTTTTGATATTCACTCTGAATATAAATCTGCATTTCCTGATGCTAATTTTATTGATATTGATAACTTAGTTTTGCCATATTGGCTTTTAAATAGTGAAGAGCTTGAAGAAATTCTTTTGGATACCGGAGAAAGAGACAACTACAATCAGTCGTCTGTTTTTAGAAAATTAGTTACTGAAAATAAAAAGAAACATAATCCAACTCAATCCAAAGTTTTTTACGACACTCCTCTACTTTTTGATATTAAAGAAATACAAAATGCCCTCTTTAATCTCAAAGAAGAAACACGAAATTCGAAAGCTTCAGACCGATTTATGATTAATGACAGTTCTTATACTTGGGACGATTCAAAAAGCATTACCCCGAATTTAGGAATTCAACTATCAGATAATGAAAAAATATTAAAATATTTTGAAAAAGAATACTCATTTTATCCCACTAAACCTCAGAGCATTACAAAGGGTGATTATGCAGATGGTACTTTGGATAAGTTTTTTGTCCGTTTTCAAGAAAAAATTAATCAAGATAGATTAACTTTCTTATTTGGAGAAGCTTCTAAAACCATTTCCTTTGAAGACACACTTGCTAATTTAATGGGTTATTCCACCAAAAAACCAAACAAAAAATCGAATATTACAGTGATTGACTTGAGCGGTATTCCTTTTGAGGTTTTGAGCATTACGGTTTCTCTAATTTCTCGTCTGATTTTTGAATATGGTTATTTTTACAAGCGACTAAGATGCACTTCAAACTCAGAAGAAAAAATCAACAATGACGTCCCAATCTTATTGGTTTATGAAGAAGCTCATAAATATGTACCTAACAGCGAGCTGGTGAAATATCGATCATCAAAAAAATCAATAGAGCGAATTGCAAAGGAAGGCAGAAAATATGGCGTAACGCTTTTGCTTGCAAGTCAACGACCTTCGGAAATATCCGAAACCATTTTCTCCCAATGTAATAACTTTGTTGCGATGCGGCTGACGAACCCTGCGGATTTAGGTTATGTAAAGAAATTATTGCCGGATACATTAGGTTCATTAATAGACAAAATGCCCGCCTTAAAACAGGGTGAGGCATTATTGGTTGGTGAATCAATTGTTTTGCCATCAATTGTTCAAATTGAGCGTTGCTCGCCTGAACCGTCATCAAATGACATTCCATATTGGGAACTATGGAAAGAAGAATGGAAAAATATTGATATACAAGAAATCAAAAAGGAATGGTACAAATAATTTTATCGGTAAATCATTAACTTCGTAGGGTGGGCAGAAAAGCGTTGCCCACCCTACCAACACCACAAACCGCTTAAATCATGTCCAATTACCGCCGCGCCAACACCCAAGGGGCGTGTTATTTCTTTACGGTTGTGGCTTTCCGCCGCCAGCCGATTTTGTGTGATGAAGCCGTGCGGTTGGCTTTGCGGGAAGCGATCAATTCTGTGCGCGAGCAAAAACCATTCACCATTGATGCGTGAGTGTTGTTGCCCGACCACTTACATTGCGTTTGGACGTTGCCGGAAGGTGATGCCGATTTTTCTAGCCGTTGGGGTTTGATTAAACGCCAAGTCAGCACCCAATGTCGGGAACATTACCGCCGCGACGATTGGCTGAATGCGTCCAAACGCAAACATCGGGAATCCACGCTCTGGCAACGCCGCTTTTGGGAACACCAAATCCGTGACGAATCCGATTTTAACCGTCACGCCGATTATCTGCATTACAACCCGGTCAAACACGTTTATTGCCAACACGTTGCCGATTGGCCTTATTCAACTTTCCATCGCTATGTGGCTGAGGGTGTTTATCCGTTGAATTGGGCGGGTGTGGTGGATGATTTGGAGGTTGTTACCTCTGGGGAATGATTTTTAAAATGCGTATCTGTCGTTTAAGGAATCGCTTAACTCATTGATTCCATTCATGCTTCGACAAGCTCAGCACGAACGGAATCAATTAGCTACCGTTCGGCCTCGATGGCATAAAGGCAGAACAGCGTTGCCCACCCTACGTTTTTATTCCCCATTTTGCTTGCAAATACTGGTAACGGGTGTCGAATATCCGCTGCAATTTATCACCGATGAGTATGGCGTGAAGGCCTTCACCTAGCCAGCCGAAGGGCATGGCATAGAAAACGATGTCTTCTACTTCAATGCCGCCCTCGCATGCTTTCAGGCTGACTTCGTGGCTCCAGAATTTAAACGGGCCTACGCGTTGTTGGTAAACAAATCGGCGCGGTTGGTCGCAGTGGCAAATTTCCGATAGCCATGACATCGGTATGCCGAACACGGCTTTCATTCGGTAACTAATCAGTAATCCCGCGTAAATTTCATCGGGTACGGGTGAGGTTATTTCGATGTTGAAAAAATCCGGGGTGATTTGGTTTAGGTAATGCGGGGATGACAGGAATTGCCAGGCTTGTAAGGTGCTGATGGCGAGCTGTTGTTTTCGGTAAATGGTGTATATTTTCATTTATTTAGGCGAGTCAAGCTGTTAATAAGCTATATCTCAATATACCGCAAAAATGGCGTTGTCCATTTAAGCGCTGAATTTTTTGATTTTAATTGGGGGATATTTGTTAATTCACAAGTTGGATTTAACAAAGATCTTTATTTTGAATGAGCAGGCAAAATAGCTTGCTCCCCTACTCTCCTTATCAATACAACTTTTCACTGCCATCCATTTCGCCGGTTTGGTTGTACAGCATGGGTCTGCCTGCGTTCAGCCAGGCGGCATCTTGCACTTCGCAAACGGCAATTTTGTGGTCGCCTGCGTCGGTGAAGTGGCTGACTTTGCAATCAAAATACACTAAGCAATCTGCCAAAATGGGCGCGCCAGTTTGTGCTTTTTGCCAGCTGTAACCTGTCATTTTGTCGGCTAAGCCGCTACGCCCGAAGTGTTCGGCGATGGCGTAGTGGTTTTGGCCTAGCACGTTGACGGTACAGACTTTGCTCGCCTGCAGCAGTTGGTAAGAGAAGTTGGCGGGGTTGATGCTAAAGGCCAGCAAGGGCGGCTGGAAGGACACTTGCATCACCCAGGCGGCTGTAAAGGCGTTTTCGCGTTTGCCGTCGGTTACGCCAATGACGTAAACGCCGTGGCTGATTTGTTTGAATAAGTTGGCGGGGTTGTCGATCATGCCTGCACCAGTTGGATACGCATGGATAAGTCGATGGCTTTGATGTTTTTAGTCAGCGCACCAATGGAGATGAAGTCAACACCGGTTTCGGCAATGCTGCGGAGGATATCTAAGCTGATATTGCCGGAGGCTTCCAATTCAATGGCTTTGCCCGTGTTGTCGGTAGCTTGTTGGTTGATGCCAACGGCGGTGCGCAGGTCGGCAAGGCTAAAGTTGTCGAGCATGATGCGTTCGGGCTGGGCGGCGATGGCTTGCTGCAATTCCGCCAGTGATTCGACTTCAACTTCAACCGGCACCGCGCTATGGGCTTTTGCCAGCTTGACAGCATTGGCGATGGAGCCTGCGGCAATGATGTGGTTTTCTTTAATCAACACGCCATCGTAAAGGCCGATGCGGTGGTTATGGCAGCCGCCGCAAGCGACGGCGTATTTTTGCGCCAAGCGCAATCCGGGCAGGGTTTTGCGGGTGTCCAGCACTTTACAGGCCGTGCCTGCAACCGCATCGGCATAGCTTTTTGCCACGGTGGCGGTCGCCGATAAGGTTTGCAGCAGGTTAAGTGCCGTGCGTTCGCCCGTCAGCAAAGCGCGGGCTGAGCCGGAAATTTTGCACAGCAAAGTATCTGCGCCGACAAAATCACCTTCTTGCACTTGCCATTCGATGCGGACGGCTGTATCCAATTCGGCAAAAACGGCATTAAACCAAGCTTGTCCACAGATCAGCATAGCTTCGCGGGTTATTACTTCGGCGGTTGCCGACAGCGTTGCCGGAATAATGGCAGCGGTCAAATCGCCGCTGCCGATGTCTTCGGCTAAAAAAGCCTGTATATCAATAGGAGGTAATGGTGCCATGCTGTTTAGTTGAGATAACGGGCTTTGATGGCTTGGGCCAGTTGGTGGACTGCCATCGCATATTTGTTGCTGTTGTTGTATTTTTTGATGACTTTAAAGTTGGGGTGCGTATACCAATATTCGTTGCCTTCGACCGTGCTGAGTTCGATGACAGCCGGATCGTTGGAAGGACGTGCGGGTTTGGTGACCGGGCTATGGTATTGCCAGCCGTTGCGCGAAAAATAATGGGCGACACTGCCAATGGCATCGTGCGGATGCCATAAATCGCGGCGGCCATCTTGGTTAAAATCGACCGCCAAGCGGCGGAAGCTGCTGGGCATAAACTGCCCGTAGCCCATTGCACCGGCCCAAGAACCTTGCGGTTGTTTGGGGTCAAAGCCTTCATCACGCGCCATCAGCAGGAAGTTTTCCAGCTCGGACATAAAATATTTGGAACGGCGGTAGGTGTCGAAAGACAAGGTGGTCAAGGCATCAAAAATGCGGGTTCTGCCAAAATTTTTGCCGAAATAGGTTTCTACGCCAATGATGCCGACGATGTATTCAGGATCGACATGGTAAGTTTGGCTGGCGCGTTCGATGGCATCGGCGTTGTTGCGCCAAAATTCCACGCCGTTGCTGATGTGCGCATCGGTTAAAAATTTGTTGCGGTAACGGGTCCAGCTGCCAGGGCGGGTCGGCTGTTTGACCGGATCAACAGGGTTTTCCAGTTTTATCACCGAATCGAGGCGTTGGGCATTCGAAAACAAACCGTTCAGGTAGCTTTCCGAAAAACCATGCGTACTGACCATGTGTTGGATAAAGCTGTTGACCGCCATTGAATGGGCGTAAGTGCCGGTAACGCCACTGGCAAAGTAGGCATTGTCACCCGCCGGATTGGGTTCAACCGGCATGGGCGGTGTAATAGGAAAGGTTGTGGCGGCAGGCGGATAAGCACTGGGATTGCCCGCAGTGGTTGGCATTTCCTGTACCGGTTTTGGTGAATCACTGGCGCAGCCGAACAATGCCAGCATCAACGCCAAACCAGCCAGCTGTCTGTAAAAAACCTTTGTCACGGAAGACCTCGTTAAAGTCATGAAGCGTTTGTTGAAAATGGGCAACCGCCTGCCAGGACTGGCTTGGCAGCGGCTGGCAGGCGTATTTGATGGCTAATATAGTAACCCGATAAGCAAAATTCCGAGTGTTTAAATTGCCCGTCAAGACGAATTATTTTCCCAGTTTATTAAGTATTTTGAAGTGTTAATCAACATTTACTTTGACATTACATTTGTATCCAGAACCTAGTAAAATGTAGAATAGTCGATTGCCTGATGGCGGGTGGCTTACAAGCTGATTGGCTTGGCTTTTTGGCAGGTTTCGCTAAAACTGAAACCGATCCGGCCTGATTAAAAATTACAATAAAGCTTATTGAGGTGAGCGTGGAACTAAGCGGTGCACAAATTCTGGTTCAAAGCCTTAAAGATGAAGGCGTAGAATATATTTTTGGCTATCCTGGCGGAGCCGTATTGCATCTGTACGATGCCATTTTCCAGCAGGATGCCGTCAAACACATTTTGGTACGCCATGAACAAGGCGCAACCCATGCGGCAGACGGCTATGCCCGCGCCACCGGCAAACCCGGCGTGGTGCTGGTCACTTCAGGCCCTGGCGCCACCAATGCTGTCACCGGCATTGCGACAGCTTACATGGATTCCATCCCGATGGTGGTCATTTCCGGTCAAGTGCCCTCGCCGGTCATTGGCAGCGATGCGTTCCAAGAAGTCGATATGGTCGGTATTACCCGCCCTTGCGTTAAGCATAATTTCTTGGTTAAAGATGTCACCAAATTGGCGGAAACCGTCAAAAAAGCCTTTTATGTCGCCACCACAGGCCGACCCGGCCCAGTTGTGGTTGATATTCCGAAAGACATTACCGACCCGAACAAAAAAGTCCCTTACAAATACCCTAAAAAAGTGACCATGCGGTCTTATAACCCCGTCACGTCGGTTTCAAAAAGCCAAATTAAAAAAGCGGTCGATTTGTTGCTAAGCGCAAAAAAACCAATGATTTATTCAGGTGGTGGCGTAGTTTTGGGTGAAGCCTGTGCCGAGCTGATTGAATTCAGCCAATTGTTGGGCTATCCGGTCACCAATACATTAATGGGGCTTGGCGCTTATCCCGCCACTGACAAACAATTTGTCGGCATGTTGGGTATGCACGGCACCTACGAAGCCAATATGGCCATGCACGAAAGCGATGTCATCATTGCCATCGGCGCGCGCTTCGATGACCGCGTCACCGGCAAGCTTGACCAGTTCTGCCCGTACGCAAAAATTATCCATATCGATATTGATCCGGCTTCCATCTCCAAAACCGTTAAAGTTGACGTGCCGATTGTGGGCGAAGTCAAAGATGTATTGGAATGCATGATTGAGCAGATAAAAGAAGGCAAAGACAAGGTCAACAAAAAAGCCTTGGAAGCTTGGTGGCTGCAAATCAGCCAGTGGCAAGCTATCCATTGCTTGGAATATGACCGTGATTCTTTACTGATTAAACCGCAATTCGTCATTGAACAACTTTACGAAGTGACCAAGGGCGATGCCTACGTTACATCCGATGTGGGCCAGCATCAAATGTGGGCGGCGCAATACTACCGTTTCGACAAGCCACGCCGCTGGATCAACTCTGGTGGTTTAGGCACGATGGGCTTTGGCCTGCCAGCCGCCATTGGTGTCAAATTGGCGTTTCCTAATGCAGATGTGGCGTGTGTGACCGGTGAAGCCAGTATTCAAATGTGCATACAAGAGCTATCAACGGCCTTGCAATACAAAACGCCGGTTAAAATCATCAACCTTAATAACCGCTACATGGGCATGGTGAGGCAATGGCAGGAATTCACTTACGAAAGCCGCTACTCGCATTCGTATATGGATACCATTCCTGAATTTGTGCAGTTGGCGGAAGCTTATGGACACGTCGGCATGCGTATCGACAAACCCGAAGAAGTACGTCCTGCTTTAGAAAAAGCCTTTGCCATGAAAGACCGCACGGTATTTTTGGACATCATGACCGACCGTACCGAAAACGTTTACCCGATGATTGAAGCCGGAAAAGGCCATCATGATATGAAATTGCGGGTCGCTATCGGCACCGAAACAGACAGGGAGTTAGCATGATGAGACATATCATTTCCATTTTGATTGAAAACGAATCCGGTGCATTATCGCGGGTAGCCGGTTTGTTTTCGGCGCGCGGCTACAACATCGAATCACTGACGGTTGCGCCTACTGAAGACCCCAGTTTGTCAAGAATGACGCTGGTGACCAGCGGTAATGAAAATATCATTGAACAAATCACCAAACAGTTGAACAAACTGATTGATGTGGTCAAACTGATTGATTTGGCAGAAACTTCGCACATCGAACGCGAACTCATGATGGTAAAAGTTAAAGCCGGAGAGCAATCACGTAACGAAATCAGGAGTTTGGCGGAAATATTCCGTGGCAAAATCATTGATGTCAGCGCCAAAATTTACATCATTGAAGTGACAGGCACATCAGAAAAGCTGGATGCTTTTGTGGCAACGCTGGATGCCGAAACCATCATAGAAGTCGTCCGTTCCGGTGCTACCGGCATTTCCCGTGGCGAACAAGGCCTGCATTTATAACCGCCACCTTAACATTTTATTTAAACCTAAGAAAAACATAGGAAAAACCATGCAAGTTTATTATGACAAAGACGCTGACCTTTCGATCATCAAAGCCAAAAAAGTGGCGATCATTGGTTACGGCTCACAAGGCCATGCCCACGCACTGAACCTGAAAGAATCTGGCGTTGACGTGGTTGTTGGCTTACGCGCAGGCTCGGCTTCCGTTGCTAAAGCAGAAGCACACGGCTTAGCTGTTAAAGAAGTGGCTGCCGCCGTAGCTGACGCCGACATCGTCATGATTTTGACTCCAGACGAATTCCAATCACAACTGTACAAAAACGAAATCGAACCAAACATCAAACAAGGCGCAGCTTTGGCTTTCGCCCACGGTTTCTCTATTCTGTACAACCAAGTTGTGCCACGCGCCGACTTGGACGTCATCATGATTGCGCCTAAAGCACCAGGCCACACTGTACGTTCTGAATTTGTCCGTGGCGGCGGCGTGCCTGACCTGATCGCTATCCACAAAGACGCTTCCGGCACTGCGAAAAGCATTTGCTTGTCTTACGCATCAGCTATCGGCGGCGGTCGTTCTGGCATTATCGAAACCACTTTCCGCGATGAAGCTGAAACGGATTTGTTCGGTGAACAAGCAGTATTGTGCGGTGGTGCGGTTGAATTGATTAAAGCCGGTTTCGAAACCTTGGTTGAAGCGGGTTACGCACCCGAAATGGCTTATTTTGAGTGTTTGCACGAATTGAAACTGATTGTGGATTTGATGTACGAAGGCGGCATTGCCAACATGAACTACTCCATTTCCAACAACGCGGAATACGGCGAATACGTTACCGGCCCAAAAGTCATCAACGAAGAAAGCCGTTGGGCGATGCGCGAAGCGTTGAAAAACATCCAAAATGGCGAATACGCCAAACGCTTCATTATGGAAGGCATGACCAACTATCCAGAAATGACAGCTCGTCGCCGTTTGAACGCCGAACATCCTATTGAAGTGGTTGGTGGAGAACTGCGTAGCATGATGCCTTGGATCAAAGCCAACCAAATTGTTGATAAAAGCAAAAACTAAGCATTTTTGTTAACAAACTGCTTGAAACAAAAAAGCCTGTCGATGACAGGCTTTTTTTTGCATTCTGATAATAGGCGCTTAGTCGGCGATAAACATGGCATCGCCGTAACTAAAGAAACGATAAGATTGATCTATGGCATGCTGATAAGCATCCATGACCGACTCATAACCGGCAAACGCACTTATCAACATAAGCAAGGTGGATTCTGGCAAATGGAAGTTGGTCAACAGGGCATCAACCGATTTGAACGTATACCCTGGTGTAATAAATAAATCTGTATCACCAAAACCCGATTGCAACTGCCCGCTGACCGAAGCCGATTCTAAAGCCCGCACAGAGGTCGTACCGATAGCTATTACACGCCCGCCATTGGCCCTTGCCTTATTGATTTCATCAACTGTTGTTTGGCTTACAGCGTAAAACTCCTTATGCATGAGATGATCGGCTAAGTTTTCTACACGCACTGGCTGAAAAGTCCCACTACCTACATGCAAGGTAACAAAAGTGCTGGCAATTCCTTTTTCAGCAATCTTATCCATCATTGCCAAATCAAAATGCAATCCTGCGGTTGGCGCAGCAACAGCTCCCACTTGTTTGGCATAAACGGTTTGATAGCGGTTCAAATCGTTCTCATCATCTGTACGCTCAATATAAGGCGGCAAAGGGATATGGCCAATTTGCTCAAGTATTTGCAAAATACTGTCATTACCCATGAAACGGAGTTCAAATAAATCATCCACCCTACCCTGCACTTCACATTTATAGTTTTTATCTAAGTTAATAACCGCGCCAGCTTTTGCCGCTTTGCTGGCTTTAACATGGGCAATGGCATGATGCTCATCTTGGATACGCTCAATTAAGATTTCTACTTTACCGCCACTGGCCTTTGTGCCAAACAACCGCGCGGGGATAACTTTGGTGTCGTTAAAAACAAGAATGTCGCTAGCATCCAGCAAATCAATAAAGTCACAAAAATGCTTGTCACTGAGCTGACCGGAGCTACGATTTAAGGTAAGAAGACGACTGGCAGCCCTATTTTGCAAAGGATATTGGGCTATCAGATGTTCGGGTAGTTGGTAATTAAAGTCACTTTTTTTCATAAGCGAAATATTATCATCTTAAGCCATATTTTTCATCAAAAAAGCTTGCAAAAGTCATTACATCCTATATAATGTAATGACTTTGCCGGGGTGGCGGAACTGGTAGACGCGCCGGATTCAAAATCCGGTGATGGTGACATCGTGCCGGTTCGATTCCGGCCCTCGGTACCATAGATTGGTTAAGAGCCGCGCAAAGAAATAAAACCCGCTAAGCTTTTATGGCTTAGCGGGTTTTTTATTGCCTGACGTTTTACTTTTCATTGCCATAGAAGCCATTTACTCCAAAAATACAAAAGGCGGAGTAAAAAGCCAAGCTTCTTACCCCACTTTATTTGCAAAATCTAATGGTTGAATGGCAAAGCTGTTTCCATATTAAATATGGGGCAATTCCAATGTCAACAGCTTCTCAACCGGATTTGTCATAGTTTCATCAAAGCCATAAGTGCGTAACACAGCCTTACCGCTTTGGTGAATTTGCACAGTGGCTCATGAATACATTCGGTCAGTTTTAACGCCTGTATCCACCGAAGATTCAAAAGGCGAACTGCCCGCACCTACCAACACTTGATAAGCGAAGTTTGAGGAAAAGTCGTTGGCTGGGAATTTTTCTACATTATAGATGTGTTCATGCCCACAGAAATAAGTCGCTTTATGCTTAGCGAACATCCCAGAAGGCATTGGCAGCAACGCCGTCTTTATTGCTTAAAGATGAGGTAGAGCTAGAGCTTGGTGAAGAACCCGTATAAGCATAGAAATACGCAGCCTTATGACCGAATATAAATATGATTTTTGCGCCACGGCTTTCTACAACCGCCAAGTCAGCATCCAGCCATGCTGTTGGGGCATAACCATCATGACCTACGGCATCCGTATTGATGACTGCAAAATGTGACGTACCAACATCAAATGGATAGCTCAATTGTTTTTGGTCTGTCGTTACGACATTATTACTGGTGAGTTGGTTAGAGTAAAGTTTTGTGGATACATGCCAACCAAGCTATTGAAACGGCTTTGGTCAAGGATCAGGTCAGCCATGTTATCGCGCCAAGCGTTTTCATTTTCAATTTGAGCAGCCTTACCGCAACGCTTACATTGCGTTTCATCGTTACCTGGAACAGGAACAACATAAACACCATTTTCCATAATATTGGCAACCATACCGCACCAAAAACCATATTGTTGATAGAACGGCATCAAGTCAGAGATAACAATATCGTTTACCGCTGGGCTAGTAACAACCCCCTCATTAGTACCGTTACTGGTTCTTGTAACAACAGAGCAGGCCTTGCCATAACCCATAATCATGTCACCGTTAAAAAACAGCAATTTTGATTTTGGGCTTATGCTTTTAATAGCGCGCATGATGTGCGCTCATGCTTTTGGGTTTGGAACCAACCCAGTAGAACCGGAAGGAGACGGGCAACTACCTGCGCCCACTAGTGATAACTGTTTAACACTAGAATCAACGCTAACAGGGTCTTGCCTGGAATCATCCACTGTTGAGAATGTCAAAACAACCGGATCAGCAGTGACAGAAACCGAAGGGATAGCATGCATGGAAGCCGAAATCACAAAAGACGCCAGCAACAAGCCTTTTGTTTTTGAAAATTATTCATTCACAGAACTCTATTTCTAATTATTGAAGAACTGCGAACGATAACCCACAACTATTTCAATATAATTAATAAAAGCTCTAGCTAAAACATTCTTCAAGAAAATTTTTCATCGATACCCAAGCGCGTTGCGCAACAATGGGACTGTATTTCATCCCAAAGTTTGGATCATTCGCCTTAGGATTGGTAAATGCATGCACGGTATGCCCATAAGCATGCAACTGCCAATCAGCCCCTGCTGCGGTCATTTCCTCTTCAAATGCCAGTACTTGCCCGACTTTGCCAAGCGGGTCATCATGACCATGCAAAGCCAGCACTTTTGCGGTAATTGACACGTCCAAGATATTGTTTGGCGCACCCAATAAGCCATGAAAACTGACCACACCTTTAATCGCTGCGTCAGTTCTGGCTAAGTCCAAAACGCACATGCCACCAAAACAATACCCAATGGCGGCAATATTGTTGACATCAACCCACGGTAACAATTTGACCGTTGCCAATGCCGCCAACATGCGTTTTTGTAGCATCGCCCTATCGTCGATAAAAGGCTGCATCAGTTTGGCATTTTCATCAGCACTACTTCCCAAAATACCTTTGCCGTACATATCGACAGCAAAACCTACATAACCCAATTCTGCCAATTGCCTGGCCTTATCGGCAACAAACCCATCCCTTCCCGCCCAGGTATGATTGATTAATACTGCCGGACGTATGCCCGTAATGGCATCATCAACAGCAAAATAAGCTTCTAAAACGACATCACCATCGAGATAAGCGACGGTATTACTCACAATTGCCATGACACCTACCCTTTTGCTGGCGGTACTTTGCCAGAAGATTGCATGGTCTGTAAAAAGCCCAAAGAAGCCTCTTCAACCATATCCAAAACCCGCTCAAAGCCAAAGCGACCACCGTAATAAGGATCAGGTACTTCGCGCTCGCCCAGTTGAGGCGCATATTCAAGAAAGTATTTGATTTTGTGGTGGTATTTTTCAGGACATGCGTTCATTAAGATGGCATGGTTGTTATCATCCATCGCCAACAAATAATCGAAATCTTCAAAATCGCCATTAATGACTTTTCTGGCGCGTAAATGGGCCAATTCTATGCCGCGCTCTTGGGCTGCTTTTTGTGAACGCAAATCAGGCGGCTCGCCAATATGACTGGCGTGCGTACCTGCCGAATCAAGGTAAAAAAAAGGTTCAAGCTGTTGATCTCGAACCAGCTTGGCAAACACCCCTTCCGCCGTTGGTGAGCGGCAGATATTGCCCATACAAACAAACAATACTTTTATTTTTTCCATTACGTGTACTCTTTTGGATGCTAACGATGGCTCGCCAAGAGGCGGCGCTTGACACTTAATTTATCTGCAAAAAATCGTCTAAAGAAACGCATTGCAAATTATTTTGTACGGCCTGCAATTTGTCTTCATCGGTATTGTAACCCCATAAGGCAAACTGCAAATTGACGTTGGTTAAGGCGGGAGTTGTTTTGATTGTCAACAAGGTGGGCAAACGGTCTTCGACAAAAACACAAGTTTTATCAGGATGTTGCAATAACAAACCTTCCAGCACTTGCGCTTTGCTTAGCTTTCTATCTAGGCCATAAATCGCTTCATCCGCCAACATCAAGCCATTGGCGGATAAGATGTGTTTAACAAAACGCTCTTGCTTGGTTGTAACGACCATCCAAGGGCTATGCGCACCGAGTTTGCGAAGCTTGTCTGCCACGCCATCAAACAACGGATTCATGGCAATCCAATCATTTAAATTGTCGGCAATCCAAGCATCCCTAACTTCACCAAATAAGCCTTTTAGCTGTTCGGTAGTTATTTCGTGCTTTGCCATTAACTTGGCAAAATATTCGTTGGAGTTACGGCAAATGGCTTCGACAGTTTCGCCCAAAAACAAAAGCCTTACCGTTAGAATAGCTTCATAACCTGTTTCGATAACGGGTCTTGCTTGGCGAAAAGCATCAATGATCGCGGTAGGGGCTTGCTTGGGCATATCAGCCCAAAGTTGGCTGGCGGCTTTCCAGCCAGTGATGCCGGTTTCGATGGCGCTATCACAGATAACACCATCGAAATCGAGCGCGTAAAAATAGCTTGTCTGCATTATTTAGTTAAAACTCAGGGAACTCTATGGGATCGTTGCGTAAAAAAAGTTGGCTATCAACAGTGTTGGCCAAGCCGGATTTGAATTGCGGAATATAGCTCTTTTTAAGATAACCATTTAATGACCGTTTATCGATGAAAGGTTGCTTTTCTATAAGCAATTTTTCATAGACCAGCGCCGTACCTCTGGCTAACGTATCCCAATCAAAAACACCTGGAATAGAGGTTTTGGCACGCTCACCTAGGGTATGGCGTATTTCAGGGTCTGCCAATAACAAAACAATGCCGTTGGCAAAGCTTTGAATATCATCATCTTCGGCAACATAGCCATTATAACGGTGGCACAGCGCCTTGGCACTGCCTTTAAAAGCCACAATAGCCTTAGCTGCTGCCATATAGTTTAGCAGTTTTATCGGGTAACCTGGACAGGCTGTTCTTGGCAAAACGGCGACATCAGCCGCCGCCAAATAATCGGGCAGCTCTTTAAGTGAAACACGGTCTGCAAAAACAAGGTTTTCGTAAAAACCCAAATCGATAGCCATTTGCTCATACTTGGCTTTCGCTTTGTCATTGTTGACGTTGGTAACCATCAGCAATTTCACGTCAGGTATCCTTACCACAACTTCAACCATCGCATCGAACAAATAGTCGACTTTTTGAAAGGCTTCCAACGCGCCGGTATACATCACTATCGGCTTACCTTGCAGGTGATGACGCTGACGAACGGCATCACCATCACCATTTGCAAACATTTCCGGCTCAACACCGGGAGGGATCACGATAATTTTTTCAGGATTGATGCCAATTTCGTCAATCAGATAAGCCTTCAACTCATCAGAAAGCAACATCAGCATATCGGCAAGATTGGGCACAACCTTATCCAAAAACTTGCCCAGCCTGCGGGCTGTCGCCTTTGATTTAAAGAATTCGTAAGTTGGCAACTCATCAAACATGCTATTAACGCCGTTATACACCAAGCGGCGACGGGTAAACAATTTGGCAATTGCACCGGCAATAGTCGCTTCGTAGTTATGGGCGTGGATAATATTGATGTTGTATTTCCAAATGACTTGCAGCAATTTTGGAATGAGGAAGAAGTCATTGACCAATCGGCCTAGCGATGGGCCAATAACAATTTTTTGGCTTTTTTTCGCCGGAAGCACCCGATGAATAATTAACCCATCAATGGGAATACCCTCTTCGTAATCAGGATAAGTCACAACATGCACTTCATGCCCTTGGCGGACCAAGTACATGGCTAATTCACGGATGGCTCCTGGTGTTCCGTGGTTGGCAGGGAATGGGCAAGCGGCAATCATTACAATTCGAAGATTTTTCATAAATAGCTCACATATTGAATCACTGCAACCCTTGCTTAAAAAGCGAGGATATGGTTTTTTAGCCGCAAACGACTACCAATGGTCGCCTTTACCGGCCAGTTTTTCTTCCATCCACTCGGTGTCGCGGGAAACGATGCGTGCAGGCACCCCTACAACCGAGCAGCCATCAGGAACATTGTTAATCACCAAAGAGTTAGCCCCCACTACCACATTGTTGCCGATGGTAATATCGCCCATTACTTTGGCGCCCGCCCCTAAAAAAACATTGTTGCCAATTTTAGGAGGCCTTCCTGCCTGACCACGTAAATGCCCTACTGTGACATTTTGGAAGACAATAAAGTTATCGCCCACTGTGGTTTTAGGTAAAAAAATGCCGGAAAAATTATGGATGGCAAAACCCTTCCCCACTTTCATGTGGACATTAATGTAAATCCCAAAACAGATCACCACCAAAAACCATGCGGCTAAATAAGGCAACATCAAGGGAAACTTAATAAAAGGTGATTTTTGTTGGTGTACCCAATGTCCATAACGATAAACAATAACGGCAATAGTTCCTGGCTCCATAAAAACTCTAACGTTTTTAGTCATCCAGCTATCATTTTTGAGAAACCAGTTTTTTTTAAGGTCAATATCTGACTTAATTAAAGCCAACAATTCAGTAAAGCCCATTACCTGATCTCCTCAATAAATTTGCATAAATTGGCCAGGCTACTGAAGATTTCTGGTGAAAAAGCATCAAAATCTATTTCCTGGTCAAGTTCGTTCTCAATTTCCGAAATTAAGCTGATACGGTTGATTGAATCCAGTTCCAAAGGGGCGTTTTCGTCATAGCCTTCATAACTCTCCCCTTTTACAAGAGAAACCAGATTTCTGACGAGTGTCATCGATGTTTGTTGTTCCATTATTAGTCTCTGTTAGGTACTAAAAAAGTAAAGTTAGCAATATATCCGCCAAGGAAAACTCTCGGTGATGATGATTACCGGTTCATGGGCAATATAAATTCGGTAAGTCCTAAACACATAATCGTGTTTTCCGGTTGGCTGGTCGATGTTTACCTGTCCCAGCATTTGTTTTTTAACACCAACATCCAATATTTGGCGATAGGTTTCAAGACCGCAATCCCTAATCAACATGCCAATTCCTAAAGACCCAGCCAGCAAACCATCACGCAGATTTTCGGGCAAAAGCTGGTGATGTATCACTGAAAAAGCATTGGCATAACAATTACCTGAATTTTTACCTCTGAGCCGTACATCCCTAAGCAAGACCTCCTCACCTGTTTCAGCTTTAAGCCAAACAATAGGCTGCTCGGTTTTCTCTACATTCTGGTATGCCATATCGACAATAACAGGTTCCCAGTAATAGGCCTCCAAACTTTTGGTGACCGTGCCATCGGTTATTAGAATGGTACGGAGGAAGGGCGGAATATCTTCCATTGCAATACGGCTATTGTCATCACATCCAAGACTGATTCCTTGAATGTAACCATCGCTACGGAAACAATCTTGGATGCCATCATCTTCACGTTTGTCGTATAAATCTTTCAGCATATGCAATTAGCTCCATTGTCATTCAGAAAAAAATTACCCAACCGCTCGTATTCTATAAATCAACTGCTATCCTTTATAAAAAACTATTGTTAAAACTACGCTATAGACTAATAAAAAACTATATCTGTTTATGAACTAAATTGTTTCCTATTAAAACAGAACTTCATTAAAGTTGCTTTAATTGTAGTTAGAGGATTAAATAATAACGTTAATCATCAAATTACTGAGCAAACTATGCAACATTTCCGACTTTCTATTATCGTTACTGCCATCTGTTTGGCAGCTGCTTTTTACTGGTCTGGCGTAACCGGCGCTGCTATCGCGCTTATTCTGGGGGTGCTGGAAGTCAGCCTGTCGTTTGACAATGCCGTCGTCAACGCTTCTATCTTAAAGCGTATGGACGAACGTTGGCAGCAATATTTTTTAACCTGGGGTATTTTGATTGCCGTTTTCGGCATGCGTTTAGTTTTCCCTATTGCCATCGTATCGGCTGCAACCGGCATTGGCTTTGTGGGTGTCGGTGAAATGGCCTTAAGCAACCCTGAAACTTACGCCAAACATTTGGAAGAATCCCACGTACAAATTGCCGCATTCGGTGGCATGTTTTTGCTGATGGTATTCTTCTCGTTCATCTTTGACGAAGGCAAAGAATTGCATTGGCTAGGCAAGATTGAAGAAAAACTTGCCCACTTCGGCAAATTGGAATCCATCGAAATCATCCTCGCCTTGTCTTTACTGATGCTTACCCAGTACTGGCTTCCTGAAGCCATCCGCCACGAAGCCTTAGTATCCGGCACTTTTGGGGTAATCCTGTATGTAATCGTTGACAGCTTGGCGGCTTTGTTTGAAGACGAAGAAGAAGGCGAGCAGCTCGCCGGCAATATCAAAAAAGCTGGCATGATGAGCTTCTTATATTTGGAAGTACTGGATGCATCCTTCTCGTTCGATGGTGTAATCGGTGCGTTTGCCATCACCCAAGACGTCATCATCATCATGCTGGGTTTAGCCATTGGCGCCATGTTTGTACGGAGCTTGACCGTCTTCTTGGTTCGCCAAGGTACTTTGGACGAATACGTATTCTTAGAACACGGCGCCCATTATGCTATCGGCACATTGGCGGCCATCATGCTGATTAGCATGACCTATCATGTACCGGAAGTGGTCACAGGATTAGTCGGTGCGGTACTGATTGGCTTATCGGTCATGTCATCCATCCATTACAAAAAGCATCACGCCGATTAATTAATCCGTTGCCGTAAGTTGGGCTTTAAGGATCATCAGCCCAACTTACGTTTTAAACGGAACAAAGCCGAAATATCCTCATCCCCAAAACCCGCAGCCATCAGTTCCTTATAAGCCAGCACAGTGGCATCCGTTACCGGTAACGGCAACCCCACCTGATCCGCCATCGCTTGGCAAATCAACAAATCTTTATGATGCAAAGCCAGCTTAAACCCCGGTGCAAACGTGCCGTTCGTCATGGTTGCGCCACGATGGTCAAGAAACCAATTGCCCGCCGCACCGCCTGACACCGCCGCCAACACTTGTGCCATCGGCAAAGCTTGCGCCTCGGCAAAAGCTAAAGCTTCGGTCACCGCTTGGTTAATCCCGGCACACATAATTTGATTGACCGCCTTAGTTGCCTGCCCGGAACCCGTCGGGCCGATATGCAAAATACGCGCAGTCATGGTTTCCAAAACCGGACGGGCTTTATCCAAAGCTTGGTTCGAACCGCCCACCATCATCGACAAGGTGCCGTTCTTCGCCCCTTCCACACCGCCCGACACTGGCGCATCCAGAAAATCCACTTGCTTGGCTTGTAAAATTGCCGCTGCTTGAATGGCCGTCTCTTTGCTGACCGTAGACATATCGACCACCACCGTGCCTGGCCTGACTGTTTCGGCAATCGCCTCCACAACCGCCAAGACATCGGCATCGGCAGACACGCACATCAGCACCACATCCACCGCAGCGGCAAGCTGTGCGGGCTGCTCATAAACAATCACATCCAGCTGCTCGGCAAAATCGTAAGCTTTTGCCGCCGTGCGGTTGTAGACAGCACTTAAATAACCGCCAGCCGCGACATTAGCCGCCATCCCCAAACCCATTGCCCCTAAACCAATCATGCCTGCTTGCATGGTATTTCTCCTGATAAGTGTGGCTGTTTAAACCTGATGCCAATTGATAAAACTTTATTGCACTGCATTAAGTGAACTATACCTTATCCAAACAGCATTGAATGCGATAGCCGCTCATTTCCGCACCTCACTATATTTAACACGCTAAATTCAAAGCCATTGGCTTCATCTGTTCATTACAATTACCTCTGGACATTTACAAAGGCAGAGTAGAATGCCCCCGTCCAAACCACGTACACAACTAATCACGAGGCAATCACATGAACGAACAAGCATTTTGGCAGTTTTTTGATGAAGTGAATCAAGCAGCAAACGGCGATATGGATGTCAAATGCGAGCTGATTAAAGATAAAGCCGCGCAATTAAGCAAGCAAGACGCCATTGACTTTTCGCACTTGTTTAACGAAATGATGGACAAAGCCTATTCTTGGGAGTTGTGGGCGGCGGCTTACATCATCAACGGCGGTTGTGGCGATGATTCTTTTATGGATTTTAGATCCTCGCTGATCGCACAAGGCCAAAGCATTTTTGAACAAGCCCTGTCCGACCCCGATTCATTAGCCGAGGTTGAAACCGACGATGATTACGATTGGTGCTATGAAGGCATTCAATATGCGGTCAGCGACGGCGTGGAACTGGCAGCGGGCGATGTGCCACCCAGGAAGTCCGCGCATCCCAGCGACCCTTCTGGCGAAGAGTGGGATGAAGATGACTTGGCGGATTTGCTGCCCAAACTGGATGCCAAGTATTCTTAACCCCTTATTGGCTGCACTGAAGCTTGCAAGCTATCGCGTCAGTGCAGCCATCAAAAACTAAGGCTTACCCAAACGCCGTGCGGCATCGGCAACCACGCCTGCCAACTCCGGTTGCCTTATATCTTCCTGGTAAATTTCCAAATACTGCATACCGTAATCGACCGCAATGTTAACAGCGCTTGCCAGCATCGTTTTAGGGTCGCACGGACTGATGCCTTTGTTCATACGGCAGCTGGTGTCGTTACTGACACGCCAGAGCATTTGCGCGGCAATATTGGGGCGACTATCGTACAACACACGCCATCCACCCATGTTGTCGCCAGCGGCTGCGGTCAGCGGGTCGGGGCTGAGCGCATTTAAACTGTGCCGTTGGGCATAGAAACGTCCTGGGTAAGTGGCATTGGCATAGGCGATGATTTGTTTTTGGACATAATCAATATCGGCTCGGGCGGTATCCATCGGCCTAACAATAGTGCCAACCGCCATCCGAACGACTTGGTTTGGGAATGCCGTCATCGTGACATCAATAATTTGTTTACAAATATCAATCACTTTTTCGCTGGAATACCCTAAAGACAACAAGTTACTGACATCTTGGCTGGTGGAAGGCACCGACCAATCATCGGTGTTGGCGTTAAGGCAATGGGCATGGATTGAAACGATTTGCCGGTTGTTGGTGTAGCGCGCACCTAAAACACGGATGAATTGTTTTTTCTGTTCAAGAAAAATAGGATCCCAAAACAACGGGATTTTTTGCTGCTTACCGTCTTTGGCAAAACTGAAACTTTTTACGCCCAAACCATATAGCCATTCAGGACTACCGACACTACTGCCTGAAATGGCCAAGAGCATGATTTTTTTATCGCTTGCCGATAATCTTGCCAGCTCGTTATCAAAATAACTCCAATCGTACACGCCTTTGCTCGCTTCAATTAAAGGCCACTTATCGCGGATGACCACACCCGCAACGTTGGGGTTATTAATAATCTCTGATGCTGTTTTTATTCTTGCCGCCACCAGCGCATATACCCCCACCGGTTTGACCGTAACTTCTGCTTTGGCTGGCACGGAGCAAGACGGCATTACCGTTAAAATAATGAAGCCGAACAAGAATAAACAAGTATTTTTTAGCATTTTCATTCGTTTTACCTCACATGGTTACGCTTCCTGCGGTTTCTGGGTTAACGGGCTGTGTGCAGACGTTCCAATCGACTCAATACGGATGATCCTTATCTGAACTTAGGACTCGAAAAACAATAGTAAGTCAGCCTGTTCACTAAAAATATTTTTTAATCTTGTACCACAATGACCGCTCACTGATATCCAATAACTGCGCGGCTTTGGCCTTATTGTCGTTGGTGGCAGTCAAGGCTTGCTGTATCAATTGCTTTTCCAAGGCTTCCACTTGTTCGTTCAAGCCAAAGCAACTGATCGCCCGTTCTGCCGAATTCGTTAGACTGGGCGCGTTATCTTCCAGCACATCGGCGGGCAAATGTTTGATGCCGATAATTTTACCGCCGCTTAAGACAATCGCGCGCTCCATCATATTTTCCAGCTCGCGGACATTGCCGGGCCAACGGTAGGCCAGCAAGCAAGCTTCGGCATCCGCTTCGATACCTTCAAAACTAAAGCCAAAATCACGGGCATGTTTATCCAAGAAAAAACGCGCCAGCAACAAAATGTCCTCTTGGCGTTCGCGCAATGGCGGCAAGGCTATGGTGAAAACATTCAGGCGGTAGAACAAATCCTCGCGCAGTTTTTGTTCGCTGATGGCTTGGCGCGGGTTGCGGTTAGAAGCGGCGATGACACGGACATCAATGCTAATGGTCTGGTTGCTGCCGAGCCGCTCCAAGGTACGTTCTTGCAAAACCCGCAAGAGTTTGGCTTGCAGATTGATGTCCATTTCGGTGATTTCGTCCAAAAACAAGGTACCACCATCCGCCAATTCAAACTTACCGACATGGACTTTGTTAGCGCCGGTAAACGCGCCTTTGTTATAGCCAAACAGTTCGCTTTCTAAAATGGTGGCGGGAATCGCAGCGCAATTAATGGAAACAAACAAAGCCTTGGCACGCGCTGAAGCATTGTGGATAGCGCGCGCCACCAGTTCTTTGCCGGTACCAGTTTCGCCTTGGATCAGCACACTGGTTTTAGTGGCGGCAACTTGTTCAATTTGCGTATAAACGGCTTGCATCGCGGGGCTATTGCCAATAAAACCATGCCAGCCTTGTTCGACTTGTTGGCGCAAATAGCGGTTTTCGCGCTGCACTTTTCCTAAACGTAAGGCGCGTTGCACGGCAGCGGTGACGGCATCCATCTCAAAAGGCCTTACGATATAATCGCTAGCGCCATAGCGCATCGCATCGACAGCACTTTCCACCGTGCCGTATGCGGTGACCACAATCACCGGAATATCGTAGTTGTGTTCCCGCAATTGCCGCAGTAAACCAATACCGTCCAGATTAGGCATACGCAAATCGGTAATCACCAAATCGGCGGCTTGTTCGGACAAAATCTCATACGCCTCACGTCCGTCAGCGGCTTGCAATACGTCATAATCCATTTGCGTGAGCATAATCTCCAAAAGGCGGCGCATTTTGGGTTCATCGTCCACAACAAGAATGGTTTGTTTGGGCATGTTTAACTTTCCTTTTGAACAATAGGTAAAACGACATGAAAACTGGCACCGCCCAACGGGCTATCGGCGACAAACACCAAGCCTTGGTGGGCTTGCACAATTTGCTGGACAACCGTTAAGCCCAAACCGATACCGTCTTTGCGTTGCGTGAAAAAAGGTTCGAAGACTTTACTTTTGTCTGCATCGGCAATACCCGCCCCATCGTCGTTGACGCAAATCTCCAAACTTTGGCCTGAATTGGCAGAACTCACTTGCACGTTGCCGCCGGCATGGACATGCTGGATGGCGTTCATCACCAAATTGAGCAACACTTGGATAAGATGGTCGCGGTCGCAATCCAATTGTGAGGGTTCGGCTATTAGGTGAGTGCTGAGCCGAACTTGGCGGCTATCCGCTTGGCTTTGCAGCAATTCGAGGGTGTGGGCGATGATGTCATGCAAATCGTGGCTGACAAAATGCGGCGGCCTGGGTTTGGCGCAGGCCAGCAACGTAGTTATCAAATCGTTCAGGCGTTGCGTTTCACTGAGAATGTAGGACGTCATTTCCACGCCAATTTCACTTAAATTGGGTTCGCGCTCCAAGATTTGTGCAGAAGACCGCAAAATACCCAGCGGCGTCCGCACTTCATGCGCCATGCTGGCAGCCATTTCGCCAATCACCGCCAATTTGGCGACCCTGACCAAATCTTGGCGGGATTGCTCCAAATGGTTAATCATCAGCAAAAATTGGATATTCAGCTCGGTGATCTCACGGCTGGTTTTGGCATGAGGCGGAAAATTGGATTTGCCGCGGGTAAAGTCGCGGGTAAATTCAGCCAAGCGCACAATAGGCTTGGCAATCTGGCTGGACATCCACAGCGACACCAACACGCCCAGCAGCAAAGTCAGCCCCAAATACATCAAAATGGCTGACCATAAATTCCAAACGGGCAGCAACGCGCTTTGGCTAGGCTGTAAAATCAGCACCCGCCAACCTAAGCCGGCAAAGGTGCGGTAGCCTTGACCTTTAGCGTAACCAACCAAAACTTCTTCATCGTTGATAAAATCGACGTTGATGGTAACGGGAGTTTCCGCCGCATCCATTTTTTTCAGCAATTCGGGCAAGCGTGAAAATTGCACGGGTTTGTCACGGAGAATACTGGAAGTGGCGATAACTTGTCCGTCGGCATCAACCAGCAACGCATAGGTCGGCGAGTTTTTCGAACTGTACGGCAGTGGCGTATCGAGCAGGCGGTCAATTTCGTGCCAGTCAAATCCCGTATACAAGCGCCCTAACTCGCCCGTGTTGAAAGCATCAGGAATGGCGGTGGTAAAAATCAGTTGTTGGTTTGGCTTATCCAAAGGCAACAAGGCGTGGCTTATGTTTTTATGCTTAACCACCAGCCAAGGCGCTTGCTGCGTATAGTGATGCCCGATCACGCCTTTATCGGTGGCGGCAATGATGTTGCCTTGGGGGTCGGTGACGAAAATTTGTCCGTAAATTCCGCCATAGCCATGCTGTAACTCGCTTATATAATTTGCCAAGCGTTTATCCACGTCGCCGACGTGAATTTCTTGCATAATCTCCAAGTTGCTCCACATTGACATATTCTCCAGGCGCTCGAACAAGCCTGTGTCAATTTGCTGCATAATGGTGGTGGCTTGCGATTGCAGTTTGTTATTGATTTCTTGCCATAAAATATCGCGAAAATGCGCGTATATCATTAAAGTGATTAACAAAGCCGATGCTAAACTAATCAACAGATAAGAAATTAATAAGGTAAAGCGTATGCTCATCAGTTATCTCTTAGTGAACAATAAGATATGACCCAACGTTTACATGTGTACATTCTGTTGTTACTGGCAGCGGCTCAGCTTGGCCTAGCAAAGTGTTTTGCGGAGGAGATCAGTATACCGCCATCTTACCAGTGGGGACGAGGAATCAGCTGGCCCGATGCCAACTTTAACTTGGGCGGTTACGCCAATTTAGGCTATCAACGGCCTCAGAAAGGTAATGACCAATTTAAATTGGATGAATTCAGCCTATTCCTGACGTGGACGCCACACAAACGCTTGCGGTTTTTTTCCGAAGTGGAAGTGGATGATTGGCTATCGACCCGTGGAATCGCCAGCCTCAATGATGCCTTACGGGCAGAACGTCTGTTTGTCGATGTTTTGGCTTCGGAAACCACCACGGTGCGTCTCGGTAAGTTTTTGACGCCCATTGGGCGCTGGAACGTTATCCACGCCGCACCGTTAACCTGGACAGCAACCCGCCCGCTGATTACCGATGAACAATTGTTCAGCCCGCACCTGAACGGCGGCATGGTAACGCAACGCCTGCAAATCGATGACAACAACATCGACATCTCCGCCTATGCCGACTATTCAGGCAAACTGGATATTTTTGACGACAGCAGCAGCGGTTTTGAAAACAGTTTTGGCGGGCGCATCAATTTAGAATCCGGCAACAATTGGCAAGTCGGCATTTCGTACATCAACTTCAGCAAAGAAATGAACCCCAAGTTGGACCGTAACGACTTGTTGGGCGTGGACTTTATTTGGAAAAAAAACGGCTATGAAGTGATGGCTGAAGGCATTTACCGCCACGCAGGCGATAGCCAAGGCCAAGAACAAGGTTTTTATATGCAGGGCGTGGTGCCGCTGGCGGACAAATTTTTCGCCGTTGGGCGTTATGAATACCTTAACGGTACACATCATTTCATCACGACTGATGACCACATTGGCGTGGCGGGCTTGGCGTGGCGGCCTTACGTACCCTTGGTGTTCAAGGCCGAATATCGCTTTGGTGCAGAAAACGACAGCTTTGCGCCTAGCGGTTTTTTCACCTCCATTTCCACGCTGTTCTGATGATGGCCCTACGCATTTTAATTTTATTGCTGTTGAGTCTGGGTGCAGCCAGGGCGGACGAGCTGTTAGTAGTTACCGGCTTGGATACGCCCGTAAAAGACCTCAGCAGCAAGCAATTGGAAAACATTTTCTTGCGGAAAAACCTGTTGGGCAAAAACGGCCTGAAATGGATTCCGCTCAATTTGGCACCTGAAAACCCGTTGCGGCGGGCATTCTCAGAAGCTTTGCTAAAACGTAAACCCGAAGCACTGGAAACCTATTGGAACGAGCAATATTTCAACGGCATTACCCCACCCCATGTGGTGGCCTCCGAAGAAGCCATGCTACGATTTGTGACGAATACACCCGGCGCTATCGGCTATATTTTGCCCTGCCATTTGGATAATCGCGTGCAAGTCATCCTGAAACTAGCGACCGCTTTCGAATTGAAACCGCTCTGTACAAGCACGTCCGAATAAACATCCCAAACGCTTCACCATAAACTTTTCCGCATTTGCCATGATTAACTAAAGACGGGGCTGTTAACGAAAAACCCCTGGCATACTTGCAGGATTTTTTTAACCTCCCTATAAACTCAGTGTTGCAACAACCTTAGCACTTCGCAATCCAACGGCGACGGCGTAGGTACCCCTGCGAACATGAACAACACTTTTATGATTAGCGGCTGGTTGGTGTTTTGGCATCAGCAATCCTATCCATTCTGGCGTACAGAAATCTTTTTTGTACGCCATCTGCTGCTGATTTGTTTACAATCAGGCTGAACCTCCTTCTTTACAAACCATCGAACCCGCATTCCTTAAATTTCATTTTAAATTGCCGCTATGACCACACCACCCGAACGCTTCCGGCGCTTTAAGGACATTTCCGTCAGTGAACGCATCTTAAACACCGTGTTTCTGCTCACCATCGGCCTAGGCTATCTGGCGGCTCTCGCCAATTTGTATTACACCCATCAAGGTTTGGATGGCAAAGCGGGTTTGTCGATGGAAGATGTCGTCATCAGCTACCACGGCTCCAATACGCAAACCCGTTTAGGCACGGCGATCAAAGGTATTATGAAGCCCAATCTGCGCTATTCGTCAGACCAAGATGTGATTATGGAATGGATCCATTCCGGTGCTGATGAACCGGGCTATACCGACAAAATTGCGCCGATCTTAAACCGCGACTGCGTCATCTGCCATACACCCAGCATTAACCCGTCATTACCCGATTTGACCAATTACGCTGGCGTTGCCGAAGTGGCGCACGGCGGCGGCGCAACCATCCCAACGTTAGTAAGGGTCTCGCATATCCATTTGTTTGGCATTGCCTTCATTTTGTTTTTTATCGGCAAGATTTTCTTGCTGTGCGAGATCAACGTTTATGTCAAACGGATTGCCGTGGTGATTCCGTTTGCAGCGATGTTGCTGGATGTGTTGTCGTGGTTTATCACCAAATCGACACCGTCATTCGCTTATGTGGTGGTACTCAGCGGTGCGCTGATGGGCTTTTCGATGGGTATGCAGATTTTAATCAGCATTTATCAGATGTGGTTTTTTAAGAAACCTAGATATCCAAGGTGTTAGCAGGCTTTTGACGATAAAGGCTTGGCGTACAAAAAATATCTGTATCGCCAAGCATCAGCATAAAACTTAACCGCCGACTTGGGCGATCCAGTCTTGTAAGTTGTAGTAGTTGGTGATGCGTGCCACTTTGCCGTCGCGGATGTCGAAAAACGCACCGGCTGGCAAGCGGTATGTTTGACCGTTGGCGGCAGGCAAACCTTCGTCAGACTGCAAATACTCACCCAGCACCACAAACTCCGCCGCAGCACGGCTGCCATCGGCAGAGGCCATGATGACCATATCAACCAACTGTTCTTTATAGTTGTGGTTCATGCAGGCCATAAACTGGGTAAACGCCGCTTTACCGATCTCACGTTTACCTTGGTTGATGTCGTGGATGACATCATCGGTCAGCAGGCTTAAAAAAGTATCCATATCGGCGCTGTTGAAAGCGGCGTAGTATTGTTCCACCAGTTTGATGCTATCTTGGTTCATTGTGACTCTATAAGGCGATAAGGTTAAAAAACGGCTTATTATAGACAATTAGCCAAGATAGCTCGACAGTTTTCAATATCATGTCCCATGCCATAACAAGCATTTAAACATCCACCATACGCTGGCAAACCGCGTTATCGCCACAGAAGCGATTGATGATCTCGGCCTTGGCATCCAACCAATCACGCACATCGTCGCCGGGCATAAAATTGCGTTGCTCGGCTTTGTAATAGGCCGCTTCGGCAATCATAGTTTCCAAATTAGCGGGCAAAACGGGCGTTAAAACGGCATCGGTTATTGGCGTAAAACCGAATTTCAGCAAACCCCACACATGCTGTGGCGACGGGCTTTTAATGCCTAAGCACATAGGATTGGCTTCGGTTAAAGTTCCCAAACAACGATCCCAAATGGACAACACCGAACCATAGTTGCGGTCATGTTCATGCCGTTGGGTGGAATGATGGGCTTTATGCAAATAAGGCACAATCAAAATGCGCGCCAGCCACTTTTCGCCTTTAAAGCGGATATTGCTGTGATGGAAAATGACAAAGCCAGTAAAGAAGATTTCATTCATCAACAGCATGGCTTGGTCGATGCCCATCGCCACCACGTAAGCCGCTTTAACCAATGTGGTAGCCAGCAATTCCAGCACATGCACGCGAAATGCAGTGGAGCTGTTCAACACCTTGTCGTTATGATGCACACGGTGAAACATCCACAAAGGCGTAAAACGATGACAAGCCAGATGCCACGCATATAAAAGTATGTCCAGTATCACAAAAGCGAACACCGCTTGCCAAAAGACGTTGGGCAACAAAGCCAACACGCCCTGCCCGGCAAATTGCCCCGCCAATAAAAACAAAGGCGCGGTTGACAACAAAGACATCGCCAAGCTGTTAATGACAAACAGCAACAGATTGGTTTTATAAGATTGCCGCAACATCTTGCTGGGGGCTTTATCTCTGGGAGTTAACAATTCCAAAGCGATAAACACACACAATAAAGCCAGAACAATAACAGCAGCCAGTTCTTGCAACGACACCAGCGGCAAATTGAAGTTAGCGTCAGATAAGGTTGAAAAATTCAACATGGGCTTTTCCTCACTTTAGTATTTCGTGCAACGGTTTGCGACTATCCATAAAGCTAAGGCGAAACAATAACGCGCCTATATTATCAACAAATCAACACACAAAAATCCAATTAATAAATCATTATTGCCCAACTACGACACATGACCGCTTTTTAAAGTTCCCTCGACAAAATTCAGGCGCCATAATGCTGACGCACAGCCTGAGCAAGCTGACGTGATTAAAATATTTATTTAATTCAAATGCTTGAGAAAATTACTGCTGTTTTCGAAGGAAAAACGGGAGGATTTTATGACAGATTTGTAACCAATAAATGGCTATATCCTTAGATTGTAAATTATTTAAATACTAATTAGCGACAATCGCCAAAATAAGCCACCAGCAATTGGCAATCAAATAAGGTGTTTGGGTATCTGACCGTAATCAGTATTCGCAAAATGAACTCAATCACCAAGCATACGGTAACCGTTCTGGCGGCACAGCCCAAAATCCTATAGCGGGTATGGCTGCTGCAACGCCAGACCGAAATGATCCACCAAACAATGGGCAACAACAACATCATATGCACCGTAATCCAACTGGCGATGGTGTAAGTCAAATTGCCAATCCGATAATCAATGTAATAAAGCACCGCATTGACGAAAATAAAAAACGGCCAAAACGCCCGCCATAATGAAGCATGGCCCAGCCATGCCGCATGCAGGAACAAATACCAACTGGGCATCGCCATATCGCGCCAATTTTTCTCACCTTCAGGCGTGTACACATACACCAACAGCAACAAAGCCAACAAAAACACGCCTGCTTCCAGCTCTGAAAGCAAGTGTGTATAGGTAAAAATGATCGGTAATGTGGTGATGAACATCAGAAAAACGTCCTCAAACGGAACCGCACCAACGGCGGCTGTGTTTTGACTATAACGGCAATGACTGAAAAGGCAATGTTGTTAATTTATGTATTTTTTGGTCTCTAAAGTCACCTGACTTATACTGGGGCGTTTATTTTGGGCCCCGTGTCTGCTTGTGTTCTTTTTGCCGAGACTTTCTATGAAAAAACAGCTTATTACAACGTTCATCAACACAGCCTTGTTTTACACGAACCCTGCAGCAGCGCTGACTCAAGTGCAGCTAGATAACTTAGCGTCCAAGCTTTCTGCAGAAAGGTCCGCGCGTGTCAGCAGCAGCACGGCAGGCTATGCGCAACTCATCGGTTTTATATCAGACGCGTCTGTTTCCGGTTATGTTTTGGATGTCAAAAACAGCCAAGGCTCCGGTATTGATATTATCAAACTGCCTCTGGATCAAGAGATTGCCAGCTGGGATAACATCAAGCTATCGCTACGAGGCAGCTTCAACTACGCCAGCATAGATACCAAAAATATCCTTGATGGCTTTTCTGGCGATACCATCAAACCAAGTTCTGAAGCCTACAGCGGCATGGTGGGATTGTTGTTTGCCATCCCCTTAAACGAAAACTGGACACTAAAACCCGTACTCGATGCAGGCGTTGGACGTATAGAAAATACGATCGCTTATCAAGGCTCGGATGCCCTGCAAGCCCAAAAGTTAGTTGAAAGCTTAGTTATCAATTGGTCAACCAATACAGTGCTAATGAACACAGGACTAGGATTAGACTACCGATACACCTTTAAAGATTTCAGGCTGGACTTAAAGGGCAATTATAACCACACCTTAATTTCCAGTTTTTCCGAATCCAATTCATTTGCCGGCTTCACCGAACAAACCGATTTATTGCATTTTGCAGCCGACCTAAGCACACCGTTAGGTGTGGATATATTGACTTACCCGTTGTCCGGCGTACTGCATACCGACCACACCGTTTTTCTCGGCAACCATAGCAATGCGCTGGGATTTAGCCATCTAAACGCGTTTGGCTACCGCTTCGAAACTGATTTTAGCAAGGATGGGTGGTACGTCAGCACCGGCGCTTTAGGCTTTAATTACTTGACGGGCGATAATGTTGAAGGCTACGAGCTGGTTTTTAATGTGGGATTCTAATGAAACCAGTACATTGTCTTGAGACAAGCTGCGTGGAAAAATGCGTTTTCCACGCCAACTAGTTGAAATCCGACGAGACGATTAAATATCAAAGAAAAAACAGCGGGTCTTTAGTCACCGCCACCACACCAATATAGGCGAAGCAAGCCATCGCCGCCAAAAATGCCAACCAACGGACGGTGCCACGACGGCGCATGGCAATAGTCGCGAAACCGATATAGGCAATCAACATAATCAGTTTAGCCACTATCCAGCCATATTCGCCTGAAAGCCATTGCCCTTGGAAAACCAAGGTGGCACCGCTTAGCAACAGCAAAGTATCAAGCACATGCGGCGCTATCTTCAACCACTTTTTCCGTAAATATTGCGGCTGGGTTTCTGACAAAATAATTCTGCCGATAAAGCTAATAATGGAAACCATCACTAAGCTAAGGTGGAGCATTTTAATCATAAAGTCCTCATGAGGTTTGCAGCGACCGTTTGGTCGGCTGACATAGGAAAGGGGGTTGGAAATTGTCAGGACAATTCAGCCAGCAGCTTGCCAATCATGGCTTCGGCTTGGCTTAGATAACCGCTGCCAAACAAGTTCATATGATTCAAGATATGGTAAAGGTTATAGAGGATTTTCCGCACCGCATAGCCCTGATCCAAAGGCCAAACGTCTTGATAGGCGGCGTAGAATTCGGCGCCAAAGCCACCGAACAACTCAGTCATTGCCAAATCGGCCTCCCTGTCGCCGAAATAACAGGCGGGGTCAAAAATAAGCGGGTTGCCTTGCTTGTCCACCGCCGCATTTCCACCCCATAAATCGCCGTGCAACAATGAAGGCAAGGGCTGGTAGCCTGCAAAAAAGCTCGGCAAGTCGGCGCACAGACGTTCACCTTGGCTTTGCAATTTGCCGCGATAACCGCGCTCAGCCGCCAAACGCAGCAGGTAAGCCAAACGCTGGTTTTGCCAAAACGATACCCAATCTTCGCTACGCGGATTTAACTGGGAAGTTGTGCCAATGGTGTTGTCGCGCTCCCAACCAAAATAAGCTTGCGGCACTTGATGCAAACGGGCAAGCTGCTGACCTAATTTTTGCTCGGACAAGCGGCTGGAATAGCCAAAATCCACAAACTCCAATACTAAGAAGGCATGGTCTTCTGCTAAGCCACAGATAATAGGCTGGGGTACTTTAATGGTTTTTGTCGCGGCGATGGCCTGAAGGCCCAGCAATTCCGCCTCGAACATCGGCACTAAATTGGCGCGGTTTTGTTTGACGAAATAACGCTGTCCAAAACCTTCCAAGCAAAAAGCGGAATTGATGTCACCGCCCGCCACTGGCGAACTGGCAACGGCAGTAAAAGCTTGACCGGTCGCGGTTTGGATTTGCTCGGCAATAGTATTAAAAGTGTTCACGGTAGGCGTTGATGCTAATTATTATTGTAGTGGCACAAAGCAACGGTTGGCTTATCTTACCTGCCAACAACCTAAGCAGCCAAATTTTATAGTGTTGATAGCGCGATAATTGGAATGGTGACATAAAAAAACTTTTATGCTCGGAATGTATTTAGGAAATAACGATATTTAAGTTGTTTACATTTTTTCCACTTCATTTTGATTGAGCAATAGAATGAGGCTTAAAGCTTTAACTTTAGAAATGAGCAACTTATTTTTACGTTGGCTCCAAGTTTGGTAAATGGGAATTAAAGAGTCATGTCTTTTAAAAATGCCAATATAATGTCTGCCAACCATCTAACATTACCAAGCAATTGACAATGCATTATTTTAGATACCTGATCCTTTTTCTCTTAGCTTTATACAATCCCTGTTCAGCAACTGAGACGATAAAATCAACCGTATCGAGCGCAGAAATAACAACTGGCAAATGCGATGATACGCCGATACCTGATCCAGTAACCAAATTCGAAAGCTTACCTGCACATGTCAAGTTAGCTGAACAAGTGACGGGTTATAACCAACCCAGTCGTGCTACATGCCAATCTAAGCAATTCAAGTACACAGCCATTCGCGAGAAAGATAGTGTACAAGTGATCTCCTTCTATAGAAAAAACGGTCGTACTCATGCCAGCTATCTTGCCTCCAAGAATGACAAAATCACTGGCAACTACCAAAAGCATGGCATCCTAACTGCATTTTGGCCTGATGGTAAAAAACAAGCCGTCGAATATTTCTGCGACGGCTTTGCTGTAGGCTTCCATAAATATTTTAATAAAAATGGCAAATTAGCTTATGTCATCGACTATTCCCATAGCGACTATGAATGGCAAAAACGGATTGGGGTTGGGGAATACAGAAAATTTTATCAAGGCAAAGCTAACTGGGCCAATGCGGAATTAAAGCAGCCAACACACCTGTTCCGAGAGGTTTTTTCTGTTGAAAATGGCGAGGCTAAGCGACAATCTTTTGCCATTGCCGGGATTTTTTATCCTTCTTGGATCGCTCTTGACAATGCTTCATCTATTGAGCAATGGACGAAACCCGGCGACCAAGGTATGGTGAAAATACGCAATCAATCTTGGAATGTCGTCAATAATAATTTCGACTATTTGCCTTTCTCCGAAGTCTATCAACGGAAAAAACAGGCGTTGCCTGGCACGAGAGCCATCCAATCCTTTCATTCGGATATGTTGAGTTGCCCTTGGATAGACCAAGCCATGCAACTTGGTTTGGAAGATGAACTGTTCAAATTAAAACCCGTTGCCGCTGTCAGTGAACAGGAAATCGCTTCATCACCGCAAAGCCGTTATGCGGCTTGTCTTGCCAAACCGAATGCAGATTGCTTGTTCGAGCATACTTATGAAAATCTTCAATTTGAAAGCAGTCAAAAAAGCACATTTGTTAACGGCTTTGGTAGAGCCGCATTGGCGACGGGCTATCCCGAATGGACGCGCAAAGCCATGACGGCAGCACTCACCGAAACCCGTGGCTTTAGTCCGCCCAACCCATTCTTAGCAGAGCCTGCAAGCCTTAAAGCACAAGCTGAATTTGCACTAGGCCTTAATCAGGAAGTCGAAGCAAGCTTGAATACGGCATTCGAAAATGCGTTTACTGCAAATAAAGGCTATTCAATGCCTGCATATGCGCCCGCTATAGCCGCGACGGTTCCGTTATTTTTATTAACCACAAAACCACTTTTGACTGAAAAAATCCGTGATTTCTACGCATTGGCGGAAAGTAAAGAAGTTCCAAAATCTCTAGCTATTGTAGAAGCTTTTGCTATTTCCCTAGCTCGGCAAGGCAAAATTGAAGAAGCCCTAAAATTAGCCGACGAATTTTTTCCAAAAGAAAACCCTTTTATTTCTTTGGCTATTGATAGTGCAAAAGAATATAAAAATATCCACGAAAATTTTCGTTATAACTATTTACAAGCTTTACTCGCACTGGTCGACGGACGTATAAAAAGGGGGGATTTTTCAGCAGCGCAAGTTGCGCTGAATGAAATTGAAAACCTTGAGCCAAACTATGCCCAGACAGCTGAAGTGGCAATTAAAGTGGCTTCAGCCTATGCCCAAATTGGTAATGTCGAGAAGGCCATGGCGGCTACTAAAAATATGCACATTATCAATTACTATCAGGACTTTGCTTATATTGCGATAAGCCTATGCAAGGCTGGCGAAAAAACAGATGGCAACATTTTCGCGGATAAAATACGTACAGCAACGTTTGATGTTCATTCATGGGAAAAAGGTGGTGCACCTATTGCCACTAAATTAACAACGATCCCAAATGTGGAAGCCAATCTTGCCAAGATAGAATTGTTTTGTGGCGATACTGAAAAAGCCAAAGCTAGTTTTAAAGACATTTTGAAACGATCCGATGAGCCGGTTAAGTGTAGAAGTGACTTCTGTGGAGACCCTTACGAAAATGCACAGCGAATTAGAAAAACCGCACTTGACGCTGGCATGGTGGATTTGGTGTGGGAACAAAAAGTCTACGACGATCCGGTATTTAGTTTGGAAGTGGCCTTACAGCGGGCTAAAAATGGCGATGCTGCCAGTGCCTTATCAAGATTTGACAGCTTAGCCACAGACCAAAATTTCCAACAATATAGGCTTATGTATCCTCTAATTAAGGCACAAATACTGGCCTTGCTTGGTCGGGATGCCGATTTAGACAAAGCGTTCTCAAAAGCAAGGCAGTTTGCTATCCATCTGGAACATGCCGAAGTCCGAGCCAAAGCTTTACTTGAAATAGCTAAAACCTATGCGGAATTAAAGAAAAACGAACAAGCCATTGACTTAACCAACGAAGCGCTGGCGAATCTTGCCGCCATTAGAATGAGCGATAACAATATTCTAAACATCCATCGTTTATATCCAGATTTTGTCAGAATGCTTGCCGAATTAGGTGCTGACGGACAAGCGCAAGCAGTTACTTTCTCGTTACTAAAGCCATCATATTTGGATGATTTTAGCCGTCGGATGGAGCAAGAACTGGGGCGTTCCCGAATACTGGGCGAAGTGGCTTTAAATCTATTTCAAGAAGACCAAGAAGACAATCACTTGGCTGATTTAAAAGCCGTACAACCATTTGGTTTGCGATTACATTTATGGCTTAAGGCATTAAAAATTGCCGATAAGCAACATAATGAAGATGGTCTGGAATTTGTTGGCGATGCGCTCATCGCAGAACTGAATGATTTATCTGCGTCATTGGATGTCGGCATGGGGTATCAGGAAAAACACGAAATACTTCACCTCTTAGCCAGTATTCTTCGCAAAGGCATAGTGCGTCTTACGCCAGAAAAGCAATTGGAAACCCTGCAACAGCTTATCGAACAAGCACGTCTTATGTCGGAAACCAAAGAAGGCGCAAAAGCCTTATGCGAATTGGCTTACACTGCAAAAAAAATCAACCAGCCCGCGTCAGCCAATACTTTGTTTGAAGAAGGCACTGCCCTCGCCGCAAAACTCCAGCCCCGCACTTTTCCCATTGATGAACGAGCCTTAGGTGCTTGTGCTTTTTGGCTTAAAACGGCAGGCGATACCCATCGAGCCAATAATTTTATTCTCGACGTGCTGGCAAAGATGCCCAATAACTTGGAAACAGTTGGCGTAGGTTCAATCCAAACCCTGCTGAATGTTGCCATTGCCTATGCCGAATATGAAAATGGCGAAGTCAATTGGTTGGACGGTTCTCGTTTAGAGCCGTAATCGGAAAAACAACCAATCGCGCAGGCATTGTCCGCAGAAAGCCTTCTCATTTACTTGGAGCGTTACCTGTTCAAATAGTTACCGATCGACTTGGCAAACAAAATTGAACATTCCATTTTCAAGCGAAGTAGATTAGATCTTAATTGCCAAAGGATGGCGACTGCGCAGTATATCTGAGAGTTATTATTTTGTTCACAGTATGCCCTTGGCTGTTTGTAAAACAGCCTGCGCAAATTGTTCCTTCGCCGACACAAAAGGCGCAAGCATTAATATGCCGATCGAGCAACACACCACCACTTCCTTATATATAGATTTTAATTACCGTTTAACTCAGGTAGATTAAAGGCATTCCCACCACTACACCAAATTGAAGCAATGAACTACTGGTTGATGAAATCTGAACCCGACACTTTTGGCATTGACGACTTAGCTAATCGCCCCCAGCAAACGGAGCATTGGGACGGAGTCCGGAATTATCAGGCCCGCAATATGATGCGTGATGAAATGAAGCTGGGCGACCAGGTATTTTTTTACCATTCCAACTGTGACGAGCCAGGGATTGTCGGCTTAATGGAAATTGTGAAGGAAGGCTACCCGGACCATACCGCCTTCGACCCTGACGACAAACATTTCGACCCCAAAAGCCATCCCGACAAACCGACTTGGATAATGGTTGAGGTGAAGTATATCCGCCATCTTAGCCGCAACATCACCCTAAAAGAATTGAAAGAAAAAACAGAATTGGCCGATTTGGCTTTGGTAAGACGTGGCAACCGCTTGTCGATCATGCCGGTCACTGCCGAACAATGGCAGTTGATTTTGGCAATGGAATAATCGCCGCCTAATCTTTGGCTTTCTCCAATCGGTCGCCGGTGTACTGGTCATAACGCAAATTGGCGCGGGCTTCGCACCCTGCCCTCGCCTCGCTGTCCGCCAATTTTACACATTCATTTTGACGCGCCGCTTGTGCAGCATTGTACAAACCCTGCGATGTGCAAGCCTGCAACCACAAAATCACCAAGACAATCGCCAGCCTTCCCATCTTTGCTCCTGTTCAATCACTGTATTGAAAAAACATAACGCCGGCATTTGCCTGATGCCTTAACGGTCAGCAAGCACCGGTGCCACGCTTGGCAAATTTAGCTTTTCAGCAAAGCCCCAGCAAAACCCACTTGCCGCCACGCCTCGTATAAAACAATCGATACGCTGTTGGATAAATTCAAGCTGCGGCTTTCTGCCTGCATCGGCAAATACAGACAGTTTTCCAAACCAATATCTGATAACACATCGGCAGGCAAACCGCGAGTTTCCGGACCAAACATAAAAGTATCACCTGCTTGGTAAGACAAGTCGCTAAACACTTGCTGGCCTTTGGTCGATAAGGCAAACAAGCGTTGCGGTTTGGCGGCCTCGTAAAAGGCCGCCAAACTGGCATGTGTTTTTACCGTTACCCATTCGTGGTAATCCAAACCCGCGCGGCGTAACTTTTTATCATCCAACTCAAAACCTAGCGGTTCTATGAGATGCAATTGCGCACCAACATTGGCGCACAAACGGATGATGTTACCGGTATTTGCCGGAATTTCCGGCTCGTAAAGGACGATATTAAACATTATTTAGCGGGCTTCTTAGCCGGTGTCGGCGTGAGTTTCCAAATATCTTGGTTGTATTCGGCAATGGTCCGGTCCGTTGAAAACTTGCCGCTGTTGGCGGTGTTTAAAATGCTCATTTTTGTCCAGCGTTCCTGATCTTTGTAGGCAATTTCCACCTGTTTTTGCGCTTCGACAAAACTGCGGAAATCGGCAACCGTCATCCAAGGATCTTGCGGGCTTTTGATGGCGCCTAAAACCGCATCAAAAATGCCCGGCTCAAACTGGTTGAAATGACCGCATTCCAACAAATTCATGACGCGTTTTAAGTCATCGTCTTTGGCAATGATGGATAAAGGATCGTAATGTCCACGCGCCGCTTCCACTTGGTCTTCCGTCAAACCAAACAGGAAGAAATTTTCTGCGCCGACTTCTTCACGTATTTCAATATTCGCACCATCCAAGGTGCCAATCGTCAACGCGCCGTTCATCATGAATTTCATGTTGCCGGTGCCGGAGGCTTCTTTACCGGCGGTGGAAATTTGCTCGGACAAATCCGTACCCGGGCAGATTTTCTCCATCGCCGAAACACGGTAATTGGGCAAGAAAATCAACTTTAAGCGGGTACCGACTTCTGGGTCTTGGTTGATGACATTAGCAACATTGTTAATCAGTTTGACGATTTTTTTCGCCATGAAATAACCCGGTGCCGCCTTGCCGCCGATGATGACGCAACGGTCAACCATGTTGGCGGTATCGCCACGTTTGATGCGGTCATACAAATGGATGACGTGCAACACGTTGAGCAATTGGCGTTTGTATTCGTGGATGCGTTTGACTTGGACATCGAAAATGGCATCGAGGTTGATCTCAAAATCCAAGCCCACTTCATCGCGTTTGAAATCAATCAAGCGCCGTTTGGCATTGCGTTTTATTTCGTGCCAGCGTTGGCAGAACGCTTTGTCGTTGACATGCGCTTCGAGCTTTTTCAGCAAGGTCAAATCGGTCAGCCAACCGTCGCCAATGGTTTTGGTAATCAGTTCGGCAAGCTCCGGATTGCAGGCCGCCAACCAACGTCTTGGGGTGACACCGTTGGTTTTATTGTTAAATTTCTTAGGCCACATTTCGTAAAAATCACGGAACAATCCTTGTTGCAGCAATTTGGAATGCAATGCCGCCACGCCGTTGACTGAATAACTGCCCACAATCGCCAAATAGGCCATGCGCACGTGTTTTTCGTGGCCTTCTTCAATCAAGGACATACGCGCTTGGCGGGCAATATCGCCAGGCCAATGCGCCGAAACTTGCGCCAAAAAGCGGGCATTGATTTCGTAAATGATTTCCAACAATCGGGGCAATAATTGCTTAAATAAGTTGACCGACCAACGCTCCAACGCTTCGGGCAGCAAGGTATGGTTGGTGTAAGCCATGGTTTGGCTAGTGATTTTCCAAGCTTCATCCCAACCCAGTCCATGCACGTCAATCAACAGGCGCATCAGTTCGGCAACAGCAATGCTGGGATGAGTGTCGTTCAACTGGAAGGTGTTTTTGGATGCAAAATCTGCAAAATTCTCGCCGTGACGCCCGACCCACACCGCCAAGACATCTTGCAAGCTGGCAGATGCCAATAAATATTGCTGGCGCAAACGCAAAGCCTTGCCGTTTTCGCTGGCATCGTTCGGGTACAAAACCATGGTGATGTTTTCGGCAGTATTTTTGGCAGCCACCGATTCGGCGTAGTCACCGGCGTTAAATTCTTGCAGGTCAAATTCTTCGGTCGCCGTCGCTTTCCACAACCGCAAGATATTGACGGTACCATTGTTGTAACCCGGAATGGGCGTATCAAACGGCACCGCCAAAATATCTTGTGTGCCTAACCAGCAAACACGAGCATGGCCTTTTTCGTCGATATGGGTTTCGGTGTAGCCACCAAACTTAATGCGCTGTTTGTATTCGAGGCGTTCAATTTCCCAAGGGTTGCCGTTGCGCAGCCAATGGTCGGGTTCTTCCACTTGTTCACCATTAACGATGGATTGTGTGAACATGCCGTATTCATAGCGTAATCCGTAACCGACGACAGGCAATTGCAAGGTCGCGCAGCTGTCGATAAAACAGGCCGCCAAACGCCCCAAGCCGCCATTGCCCAAACCGGCATCCGGTTCGTTTTCAATCAGTTCTTCCAAATCCAAGCCCAGTGAATACAAGGCTTTGGACACTTCATCGTTAATATCCAAGTTAAGCATGGCGTTGCTGAGGGTGCGCCCCATCAGAAACTCCATCGACAAATAGTAACCGCGCTTGCAGTCACTTTCTTTGTAGGCGTTGTAGGTCCGCTTGGCGCGGTCATTGAGCCGGTCGCTGATGGTCAGCGCCAAAGCTTCGTAGGCGTAATGCAAAGACTGGCAAAGTTCATCCCTGCCCAGGCGATAACCGTAATAATGTTTAAAATCGGTGGCTAAGGCTGTTTTATTAAGCCCTAAGTTTTTTAATGTGGCGATGCTGGCGGTAGGTTTGCTGGTTTTAAAGCGTCTATGGGGCATGGCACGTCCTTAATCAAAGTTAGAGGAAACAGCTAGTAGGCATGACAAGCGTTAACGCAGCGAATTGGTGTATTCCGTGATGATGCGCTGCAATAAGGCTTTATCGAGTTGTTGGTTGTCGACTTTTAAGTAAGCAACTGCTTCTTTAAAATGGGGGCGCACTTCTTGGACACCCGACACTTTCATCAATTCGTCCATAAAGGCTTGGGCTTCGTGTTGGGCTAAGTTATCAAGAGAAATCAACAAGTTTGACCAATAACGGGGCGGGCGCATGGCAAACGCCACGACAAACCAACTGAATGCCGCCACCGCGCAAAAGACAAACACTGCCGTCTCGCCAAATTCACCCTTAAACCAGCCGCCCAGAAAACCGCCGATAAACAAACCCATGAACTGGCTGCTGGAATACGCGCCCATTGCCGTGCCTTTCAAATCGGCGGGAGCGGTTTTGGAAACCAAAGACGGTAACGTGGCTTCCAGCAAGTTGAATCCACAAAAGAATAGCCACAAAAAGCCGATGATGACATAAAGATTGTCGTGGAATTGCGCCAAACAGAGTTCGGCAATCGCCAATACGATAATCGCCCCTAAAAAGACGGTTTTCATACGGCGTTTCTTTTCGGCAATGATGATAAATGGCACGGCAACCGCCATTGAGGTGATAAACACCGGCAAATACACTTGCCAATCGCTGCCAGGCGTTAAGCCGTTATGGCGCATCAAGGATGGCACGACCACAAAAATAGCCATCAAAATCATATGTAAAACGAAAATGCCGTAATTCAAACGCAGCAGATCAGCATCTTTGATGGCATCGAACATTTGCGAAGGTACAAATTCGGCATCGCGGTGCAATTTGCTTTGAGCAGGATTGGGTACGACAAAAATAATGGTCAAAATCGCCAGGCAAGTCAGCACAGCGGTCAGCCAAAACACGCTGTGCACGCCACCAAATTCGGCAATCACCGGCCCTGCGGTGATGCCAATACCGAACGATGCGCCGATGCTGGCACCAATGGTTGCCATGGCTTTGGTACGGTGGACTTCTTGGGTCAAATCAGCCACTAAAGCCATAATTGCCGAAGAAATCGCACCAGCGCCCTGCAAAGCCCTGCCCACCAAAACCCCATAAATGGAGGTTGACACTGCCGCCACCACGCTGCCCAAGCAAAATAACAATAGGCCGAAAATAATCACTTTTTTTCGTCCGAAGCGATCGGACATCAAACCAAAAGGGATTTGCAACAACACTTGCGGCAAGCCGTAAATGCTCATCGCCAAACCGATAAGCGCCGGTGTCGAGCCTTCCAATTGCGCGGTAAATAATGACAATACCGGCAAAATCATAAACAAACCCAGCATTCTTAGTGCATAAATTGCCGCTAAGGACAGTGTGGCGCGCTTTTCAGCAGCCGTCATCGGGCTGGAAATATCCTGAAAATTTGTCAAAACCTAATTCTCCTCAGCATCTGCACAGCCGATGTTAGCGTTTTCCTGATGCCAGAAAAAACCTAACGCCTTTTGTACACTTCATAATTGCTATAAAAACCAACAAGTTCCTTTTGAGACTTGCATATTGCAAATATTATAACAACCTTTACTTGGCGAAAGGCTTAATTTGCTGCGGCATCGGCGATTAACGCACCTATTTGCCGATAATCGCCATTGCCAACAGCGGTGCGCGCAGCCCGAACAAATGGGTCTGAAAATTTTAATTGAACGCAGTTTAATTATTGACTATAGTTAAACCCAGAAAACTTAGATAATAACGGCAACTTTTATAATCGGGGAAATAAAATGCTAAAAAAATTCGTACGTTGGATTCTGGTCTTGGTGTTTAGGGTCAGCGTGACCGGCATGGACAATTACCACAAAGCCGGTCAGCGTGTGCTGATTATCGCCAACCATATTTCGTTTCTCGACCCGTTGTTGTTGTGGGCGTTTTTACCCGACGACATCACCTTTGCGATCAACACCCATATTTCGCAACGCTGGTGGTTAAAACCGTTTTTACGCTTTGCCACCGTGTTCCCAATGGATCCCACGCATCCTTTGTCGTTAAAAAATCTGGTCAACCACCTACAACATGACAACATTACGGTGATTTTCCCAGAAGGCCGAATTACCGCCACCGGTTCGTTGATGAAAATTTACGATGGCACCGGCATGGTTGCCGACAAATCCGACGCAGCGATTTTGCCGATTCGTGTCCACGGTTCGGAATATACGCATTTCTCCAAGATGCAAGGGATTTTCAGGCTACGCCTGTTTCCCAAAATCACCCTGCATATTTTGCCGCACACCCATATTGAAAAACACAAAGAACTCAGCGGCAAAAACCGCCGAAAATACAGCGGGCATATTTTGGCGGACATCATGACCGAAATGATGTTTGCAACCAGCCATTATCAGCAAACGGTTTTCTCGGCCTTGCTGGAGGCGCGCCACACCCACGGCGGCAAACACACGGTGGCGGAAGACTTGGAACGCGTACCCGTGGCTTACAACACCTTAATTACCCGAACGATTGCCCTAGGCAATGCGGTCAGAAAAATAACCGCGACTGGCGAAAATGTCGGCGTGTTTTTGCCCAACTCAACCAAAACCTTATATGTCGTTTTGGGGCTGCAATTGCACGGACGCGTACCGGCTATGCTCAACTATTCCACTGGCAGCACCGGCATGTTGGCTGCCTGCCATACCGCGCAAGTAAAAACCGTACTGACTTCCCGCAAGTTTATCGAGCTTGGTAATTTTTCAGCAGAAGCCCAGCAACTTAGCCAACAAGTCAACCTGGTCTATCTGGAAGATGTGGCGGCAACCCTTTCCACTACCGACAAACTGACGGCAGCGCTGCAAAGCCTTACTGCCAACCTGTGGTACCGCCCCGTGCAAACGCCCGACAGCCCTGCCGTGGTGCTGTTCACCTCCGGCTCGGAAGGCACGCCCAAAGGCGTGGTGCTGTCGCATGCCAATATTCTTGCCAACCATAAACAAGTGGCTTCCCGTATCAGCTTCAATCCGCAAGACGTGGTGCTGAATTTCTTGCCCATGTTCCATTCCTTTGGCTTTACAGTCGGCACGTTGTTACCCGTATTGAATGGCATGACCACCTTTTTCTACCCCTCGCCTTTGCATTACGCGGTGATTCCTGAAATTGCTTACGAAATTAACGCGACCATCATGTTTGGCACCAATACCTTTTTGGCGGCTTACGCCAAAAAGGCCCACGCTTATGATTTTTACACCTTACGCTACGTGGTGGCAGGTGCAGAAAAATTGCAAGAAAGCACCCGCGCCTTATGGGCGGACAAATTTGGCATCCGCATTTTAGAAGGTTATGGCGCCACCGAAACCGCACCGGTTGCTGCCGTCAACACGCCGATGGATTTTAAAGGCGGCACGGTAGGCCGCTTGTTGCCGGGCATGCGTTACCAATTGGAACCCGTGCCAGGCATTGAAGCAGGCGGCAAACTGCACGTTGCCGGCCCCAACATCATGCAAGGTTATTTGTACGCCGACAGGCCGGGCGAATTGGTTGCCACCGAATCGCTATTCGGCAAAGGTTGGTACGACACCGGTGACATTGTCAACGTGGATGACGATGGCTTTGTCAGCATCAAAGGCCGCAGCAAACGCTTTGCCAAAGTCGGCGGCGAAATGGTTTCCCTAACTGCCGTGGAATCTTATGCCATCAAAGCATGGCCTGATGCGCATCATGCTGCCGTCAGCCTGCCTGACCCTAAAAAAGGCGAGCAAGTGGTTTTAGTCACCACAAAAAAACAAGCGCGGCTGAGTGAATTATCTGAGGTTTGCACAGGCGTGGCACAAGTGGCTTTGCCGAAAAAAATCCTGATTGTTGATGCAATTCCGGTCATGGCAACCGGAAAAATCAATTATCCGGCGGTAACCGAGCTGGTCAGCTCGGCAAACTAAAATCCAGAACAGGACAAAGCGGCGTAAAAGCTTTTACGCCAACCCCCACTTTATAAAGGCAACCGCTATGAACAAACAAATCTACCCGCTTTTAATTGCCCAGTTCCTCTCGGCTTTTGGCGATAACGCCATTTTGTTTACCGTTATCGCGATTGTCATGCACGGCGCACAACAAGCCAGCTGGTACGTACCGGCTTTGCAAAGCGTTTTCTTGGTCTCATTTGTGGTCATGGCACCGTGGGTGGGTGGCTTTGCTGACCATCACCCGAAAGCACGGGTTTTGCTGGTTGCCAACCTTATCAAAGCCTTGGGTGCGGGGTTGTTGTTGCTGAATGTCGAACCGCTGATTGCTTACTGTATTGTGGGTTTTGGTGCCGCCTTATACAGCCCAGCCAAATATGGCATTTTGCCGGAACTGGCAGGCCACGAATATTTGATGAAAGCCAATAGTTGGGTGGAAGGTTCGACCATTCTGGCGATTTTGCTGGGCATGTTGGTGGGCGCAAAAGTCGCCGATTACTCGACCCAAATGGCGCTCATCGGCATCTTAGTGTTATTTGGCATTTCCGCCTTGACCACCCTGGCCCTGCCGGTGCAAATCGCCAGCAAGCCCGAACCGGGGTCAAAAATCATCGCCTTCGCCAAGCAAATGGGGCAATTTTTCACCACACCACGCTCGTTTTTCGCCATTTTGGGTGGCTCGTTGTTTTGGGCATCGGCAGCCACATTACGCGTCATTTTAGTGGCTTGGGCACCGTTGGTGCTGATGCTAAAAAGCACCAGTGAAATTGCTGAACTGACGCTGTTTTTAGCCATCGGTATCATCATCGGATCAGCCTTAGTACCGGGGTTAATCCCACTCGAACACCTACGCCGTGCGCGCATCCCTGCCTATCTGATGGGATTGCTGATTGTAGGCCTGAGCTTTACCAACAGCCTTTGGCCTGCGCGCTTGGTTTTGCTGATGATCGGCATGATGGGCGGTTTGTTCATCGTACCGATTAACTCGGCATTACAGGAAGAAGGTCAACACAGTATTGGCAGCGGCAGCGCGGTGGCTTTACAAGGCTTTTTTCAGAATTTGGCGATGTTGTTGGCGGTTGGCAGTTATACCTTTGCCGCCTCGCAAGGGGTTGATCCTGTACATGCCATGCTAGGTTTAGGGGGGATCGTCTTGGTAGCAACATTTTTAGTATCGTTAAAACTGCCTGCCAACACTAACTAAATTGAGTCAAAGAACGTGATGTCCGAAGCATGTTGAGCATTCTTGTCTTGCTATCACCGAAATGGTGCAAATTTTAAACTATACTCGGCACCTGCAATCCAAATAACAATAAAAACACAGCATCCTTTACTTACCGGACAAACAATCCTCATGAACAATATTTCGAGTTTCCCAGAAAATATCAGCAAAAAATGCGAAGAACGCCGTAGACATATCCGCGTTCCAACCGATTTGCATTACAGCTTAAGCATCAACGACCATATCTTCACCGGTCAGCTAGGTAATATCAGTTTAAGCGGTGCATTTTTATTGGAACCCAGCCCTCATCTGAACGCCCATTGCACCAACCACACCGGCACGCTCGTCATCACCTTAAACGATGAACCCTTAGTGCTGATTTGCGAAATCGTCTATCTGGCAGAAGCAGAGGAAACCATTTTTCCTATTGGTGCCGGTGTGCTTTTTAGCGAAACCGACCACGCCACACTGGATGCCATCACCCGCTTAAAAGATTATTTTGGGTTGAGCTAAGTCCGCAAACATCAGCCGCCCCGTCAAAACTTCGCCTACACGGAAGTAAGCAAGCCCTATTTTTTTGCCATCCAAGTGCCTGACTGCCATTAAGTTGAGGAATTATTTTGTTTTAAATGGATAGCTATGCCCATTTAAAACAAAACCGAAAGTGCAAACAAAATTTAAGATATGCATATTTCAAGCACATTTGAAAATGAACTATTTCACATATTTTTTTATGAATTAGTTCACTGGTATTTAATTGGGCTTGTGCTATTTTTACCGCTAATTGTTCGATTAAATTTAGACATGGTTATTGTTGGCTGGTGTTGTAGAAACGGTTAGCGAGTTATCTCCTTAGGCAAAATATGTGGGTCTAAAAAGGTGTGTAACTACACCTCATAAAAGGGTGCATAACAAAGCCGGAATACAAAAAAATAATAAAAAACAAATAAATCGAAAAATGATATGCACCTAAAAAGATGTATATTAACTGGAAAAAAGGCACCTTTTTAGGTGTCTACTTTACGTTAGAGTGTCAAACAAATAAACCGAATTACTCCAAGTATGAATACCCCTATACTTATTAACGACCTTCTTAATTTTCAGAGCCTTGAGGGAGTAAAGATTCGATTCGTTAAATCTAATAGTATTGATGATCCTCTGGAACTGTTTAAACATAATAGACAACAGCTTTTGAATTGGCAGTTCTGGAATTATGAAAAAAAGAAATCCTTTCACGAAGGGGAGATTGCAGTAGGTTTTGTAAAAATATCAGAAGATAAATGGTTGTTATTCGACATTAGTAAGATTACTAAAGACCTAAATAAATTTAACGCAGTGGGATACGAATATAAAACTGAAGACGCATACGCTAAATACTTTGGGCGTGTAATTATTCAATACAAAAATAAATCACAAAATCTTGTGAGGAAAGCATGTAGCGTTATTGAAGAATGCAAGGTCGCTCAAATTTTGGAAGACACATTCAATGATGACGTTTTTCCTGGCTATGAAAACATTAATATTCCATGGCTAAGGCTTGAAAAAGTTATTAATAATAGTGCATGGAAAGCAGCTTTAGAGAATCAAAAGGGCGTATATCTCATTACCGACAAAAGTAACGGGAAAATGTATGTAGGTTCTGCATATGGGGAGAACATGATTCACGGTAGGTGGTCAAGCTACATAATCAGTAGTCATGGCGGCAATAAAGAATTGAAGGAATTAGCCCCTAACTATATTAAAGAAAACTTCACATATTCGATTCTGGAAATATACAAATCAACAGTCGATGATAGCGTCATTTTGAATCGGGAATCTTGGTGGAAGGATGTCCTCTTAACAAGAAAATATGGTTACAACAGTAATTAATAATCCTTGTAGGATTGATGTAATCATGATGGTTAACATTTCGGTTTTATCTCATTGGTCGATTATTCTAACTATACTATCAAATATATTATCCGCCCGTTGGCGGTTTTGAAATTCAGTTTTTTATCAAGGTTCGGCGGCCTCTCTAAAGCTCAGTGAGCATCACGCACATTACAGTAACATTAGCCTGATGTTTAATGTTGATTCGATCCACAACTCATGAAAAATCATCGGCAATTACATCTCAACGCGATAATATGCGCTAACCATAGGATGTGCTGAGGTACGAAGCGCATCAATCGCGCAAAAACTCGACAGGTGCGCTTCGTTCCTTTTATACCCTTTGGGTACAGCACATCCTATGACTTTTGTTCCTGTCGTTTTTCTTAACTTAATGGCAGTGATCCAAGCGCCTGCGTATCGACAACGGTTAGGTCGGCGAGGCAATCCAACCCCGCATAAAACTCCGCACCAACAAGACCACGCTGGCTTCCACATCATCCAAACCTACTACGTCCATTTTTCCGGTTAGCGATAACAGACAAATGCCGTGAATACCGCCCCACAAAGCCCGTGCCGCACGCCGCTTATCGGCATCGGCGCAATCGGGTGACAGCCGCGCAAATTGGTTTTCCACCCGGACAAAAATGGCTTCGATTTGCTGGATGTAACTGTCGGGCAAGACAAAATCTTCCGGCAATTTATAATCAAAAATCAGGCTCCAGCGGTGGTAATGGTTGCCGGCATACGACAAATAAGTCTTGGCGAGCTGCTCGACACAAATGTCAGCAGGTTGTTGCGGTTCTGCGCTTTGTGCGGCATCCAGTTGCAAGGCAATTTGCTCCAGCGTACGGGCATTGATGTGGGTAATCAAATCCGCCATATTGGCAAACACCATATAAATGCTGCCCACGGTATAGCCCACTTCACTGGCAATCCTACGCATGGTCAGTGCGCTCCCGCCTTGTTCGGCAACAATATTTTCGGCGGCGGACAACACCATTGCTTTAATTTCTTCCAGACTGTGTTCGCTTCGTCTTGCCATATTGGCTGTATTCCTCAAATATAATGGATCTGTAGGCTGGCTTTCTCAAAAGAATAGCAAATTTATGCCATACTATTGGGTTTTTAATACCGCCCGGAATCAATCGCTCCGGATGATTAAGCATTTAGAAGGAGTAACAGATGACAGCATTAGTTGGCATCATCATGGGGTCAACTTCCGACTGGGAAACCATGCAACATGCTGCAGAAATTTTGCAGCAATTGGGCATCCCCCATGAAGTGGAAGTGGTTTCGGCGCACCGCACCCCCGACAAATTGTTCCAATACGCCGAAACGGCAGCGGACCGGCAATTGGAAGTCATCATTGCCGGTGCCGGTGGCGCAGCGCATTTACCCGGCATGACCGCCGCCAAAACCGCCCTGCCGGTGTTGGGCGTACCGGTTCAATCCCAAGCCTTAAATGGAATGGATTCCTTGTTGTCAATTGTGCAAATGCCCGCCGGCATTCCGGTCGGGACACTTGCCATTGGCAAAGCAGGGGCAAAAAATGCCGCTTTGCTGGCAGCGGCCATTATCGCCAACAAACACGGGCAGTTTAAAGAAGTGTTGGCAAACTACCGACAAGAACAAACCGATAAAGTGCTGGCCCAAGCGGATCCACGCATTCCATTAGAAAATGAGGGAAAACAATAATGAAGATTGGTGTACTAGGCGCAGGACAGTTAGCGCGTATGATTGCTTTGGCGGGTTATCCGCTGGGATTGGATTTTATCTTTCTTGACCCGTCAGAAGATGCTTGCGCCGGAAAGTTGGGCGACCAATTGTTAGGTGACTACGACCACCCGCGCCTGTTGGCCAGTTTGGCAGAGCAGGCCGATGTCGTGACCTATGAGTTTGAAAACGTACCTGCCGATGTTGCTGAATACTTGGCGGCACGCACCCAAGTACACCCTTCGCCAAAAGCCTTGGCGGTTGCCCAAGACCGCCTGATCGAAAAAAACTTTTTTAACGAAATTGGCATCCCTACCCCTACCTATGCACCCGTTGACAGCTTTCAAGGCCTGCAAACCGCCATGCAAAGCATCGGCTATCCTGCCATCTTAAAAAGCCGCACCCAAGGTTACGATGGCAAAGGCCAATCGCTGTTGAAATCGGTTGCCGATTTGGCGGCGGCTTGGAAATTATTGGACGGCGTACCGGCAATCGTAGAAGGTTTTGTGCCGTTTAGCCGTGAAGTGTCCATCATTGGTGTACGTAGCGAATCCGGCGAACTGGTTTTTTATCCGCTATCAGAAAACCAACACCGTGGCGGCATTCTGCGCGTATCGAGATGTTTGTCCAGCGACCCCATGCAAGCGCAAGCCGAAGACTACGCACGCCGTCTGATAACCGAATTGGACTACGTGGGTGTACTGGCATTGGAATTGTTTGAAGTGGACGGCAAGCTGATCGCCAACGAACTTGCCCCGCGTGTGCATAACTCCGGGCATTGGACGATTGAAGGCGCTGAAACCAGCCAATTTGAAAACCACCTGCGCGCTATTTTAAACCTGCCGCTGGGCGCAACCGATCCGGTTGGCTGTGCGGCAATGGTCAACTTTATTGGCGGCCTGCCCAAATCGGAAGACATCTTAAGCATCGCCAATGCGCATTTGCATTTGTACGCCAAAGAACCGCGCAAAGGCCGTAAAGTCGCCCACGCCACCATACGTACCGATTCGCCTGAGCAAATGGAAAGCAGCTTGGCGCAATTGATAAGCCTCGCCGACCAGGTGGATGATTCCTAAAAAACATTGGAGTGTGGAGTCCAAAAGCTTTTTGGACTCCACGCAAATCCGCGCTTCCCGCTTTTATCTCTTACAAAGCCTTAAACACCACTTCCGCTGCCGCCAAGGTTTTCGCCAAATCTTCATCGCTGTGCGCCATTGACACAAAGCCTGCTTCAAATGCCGAGGGCGCAAGGTAAACACCTTGTTCCAACATGGCGTGGAAGAAACGTTTGAACAAGGCCTGATCGCAAGCCATCACTTGGCTAAAGCGGCTGATACGCGCTTCATCGCTAAAAAACAACCCGAACATACCGCCGACTTGATTGGTGGTCAGCGCAATGCCAGCTTCTTGGGCGCGGGCTTTTAAGCCGCTGGTCAGCTGCTCGGTTTTTGCAGCCAGCGTTTCATAAAAACCCACTTGGTCGATCAGCTCCAAAGTTTTCAAACCCGCCGCCATCGCCACCGGATTGCCCGACAGCGTACCCGCCTGATAGACCGGCCCTAACGGTGCCAAATATTCCATAATTTTTTGGCTGCCACCGAACGCACCCACGGGCATCCCGCCACCAATGATTTTGCCTAAGGTGGTCAAATCGGGTTTGATGCCGTAATAGGCCTGCGCACCGCCAAGAGCCACCCGAAAACCAGTCATCACTTCATCAAAAATCAACACGCTTTGGTATTCGTCACAAACATGGCGTAAGGTTTCCAAAAAACCAGCTTCGGGCGGAATGCAATTCATATTGCCAGCCACGGGTTCGACGATAATACAGGCGATTTGCCCGCCGATGTCGGCAAACAAGTTTTTTACCGCCTCGCTATCGTTGTACGTCAAGGTAATGGTGTTTTCTGCCAATGCCGCCGGTACACCCGGTGAACTCGGCACGCCGAAGGTCAGCGCCCCGGAACCGGCTTTCACCAACAATGAGTCAGAATGCCCGTGGTAGCAACCTTCGAACTTCACGATTTTGTCGCGACCGGTGTAGCCGCGCGCCAAGCGTATCGCGCTCATGGTGGCTTCGGTGCCGGAACTGACCATACGCACCAAATCAATCGACGGCATCAGTTGGCAAACGCGTTCCGCCATTTGCGTTTCTATTTCGGTCGGTGCGCCAAAGCTCAAACCCTTGGCGGCAGCGGCTTGCACGGCGGCAATCACCTCAGGATGGGCGTGGCCCAAAATCATCGGCCCCCACGACCCTACGTAGTCAATATACTGTTTGCCAAAGCTATCGGTAATGGTTGCACCGGCGGCATGGTCAATAAACACCGGTGTGCCGCCGACACCGCTAAATGAGCGGACAGGCGAATTGACACCGCCAGGAATGACATGTTTGGCTTGGGAAAATAAGGTAGTTGCTGCGGTCATGGTATCTTGTTTAGGGTTAAAATGAAGTGGCGGTTAGGATAGGTTAAGTTTGTCATGAAGGAAAGAGCCTGATACGTTAAAATACGCGGCTTGCCGAATAGGCTGTGTTTGATACAAATCAATACAGCCAAACAATAACTTGGCTACCATTAATCAGGAAATAGTATGAAATCCAGAGAACGACGGCACGGTTTGGTGCTGATCAACACCGGCGAAGGCAAAGGCAAATCCTCCAGTGCCTTGGGCATGGTATTCCGAGCCGCAGGCTGGGATATGAAAGTCTGCGTGATCCAATTCATTAAAGGCCAATGGCAAACTGGCGAGCAAAAAGCAGCGGCAAAATTTGACAATATCGAATGGCACGCCTTGGGCGACGGCTTTACTTGGGACACCAAAAACCCTGAGCAAGACATTAAAACCAGCCGCGAGATTTGGGAATTTAGCAAAGACAAAATCCGCTCCGGCGAATTTGATGTCGTCTTGTTGGACGAAATCAACTACTGCTGCGGTTATAACTGGATCAGCGGCGTGGAAATTGCCGAATTTATCCGCACCGAGAAACCCGCTTGGCTCCATTTAATAATGACCGGACGCAACGCCGCCCCTGAAGTGGTGGAATTGGCGAACACCGTTACTGAAATGACAAAAATCAAACATGCCTTTGAACAAGGCATTAAAGCCGAGCAAGGCATCGAGTTTTAATGCCCGCACGAAGCACAAAAAGAGCCACATCAGTGGCATTCAATCACGAGAGGAGCACACCATGCCAGAAATTCAAAAAATTATCTTAGCTGTCGCAGCGGTCATTATCGCTGGGTTTGTTTTGGTTGGCCTAAGCAAACAAGACCCCACCCCTGCACAGCAAGAAGCGGCTTCCACCATCCGCAACTACGTTGCCATGCAAACCATGGCAAGCGAGAAATGCCCGATCGCCGTCAAAAAGGAAACCGGCGAACAAGTGTATTTCCCCTCTGAAACCTTAAGCGATAAAGAAACTTACATCACGTTGAAATGGGTGGGCGAAAACAGCAAAACCGGCGGTTTTAAAAATGCCTCTTGCACATTAAAAGCCACCTTGGGTGGCATTTCCGAATTGGTGATTGACGACAAAGTCATCATCAAAAAATAAGATTGGATTAGCATTTGGCAATCTGCAAGTACGCCATTCAATTTGTAGATTGCCAACCCGACTTGAATTTTGGCTACGCGCCCAGATTTAATAAGCAGCCTATTTGAACAACACTCATTGTTTGCCAATCAAAGCCCGCACCCCCCATTCAGCACCGACAAGCAATGCCCAAAACCGCTACCTTCGACCCGCAACTGTTCAGCGAATTTGCCCAGCAAGACCAAGCCTTACTGGCGCAAGCCTTGGAAATTATCGCGCAAATCCCTGACGATCCAGACTACCACCGCCCCAAGGGGTTTGAAGTTGCCGCCATTTTAATGGGTCTGAATGTCGATCTGAAAACCTTATTGGCGGCGATTTTAAGCGACCCGCGCCTGCAACAACTGCAACCCGTACCGGATATTAAAGCCCAGTTTGGCAACACCGTTGCCACCTTGGTCAAAGATGTCAACTGGCTGAATAAAATTGCCGTTTATTCGCTGAAGATGACCGATCAACCCAGCCAAACCGAAACCTTGCGGCGTATGCTGTTATCGATGACCCACGATGTCCGCGCGGTATTGATAAAACTGGCCTACCGCGTAAAACGCCTGCACGTGCTGACCAAAGAAGCCCACGACGTGCGTCATTTTATCGCCCAAGAAACTTTGGACATCTACGCGCCCATCGCCAACCGCATGGGCATCCACCAACTGAAATGGGAGTTGGAAGATATGGCATTCCGCTATATCAATCCGCCCATGTACCGGCACATTGCCCATTCGCTAAACGACAAACGCGTCGAACGCGAAGCCTGCATCGAAAACTTTACCCAATTGCTGCAAAGCAACCTAACTGAACACGGCATCAGCGGCAAAGTGTACGGACGACCCAAACACATCTACAGCATTTGGAAAAAAATGCAGCGCAAGCGGGTGGACATCGACGGCCTGTATGACTTGCTGGCGGTGCGGGTGATGGTCGACAACCTGACCAATTGCTATGCCGCGCTCGGCATTGTCCACAGCCTTTGGCAAAGCATCCCCCGCGAATTTGACGACTACATCGCCAACCCGAAAGAAAACGGCTACCAGTCCTTGCACACGGTCATCATCGACAGCAATGGCAACCGCATTGAAGTGCAAATCCGCACCCACGATATGCACGAGTTTGCCGAACGCGGGGTGGCGGCGCATTGGTCCTATAAAGAAGGCGGCAAACACGATGCCGCCATTGAAAAAAACATCAACGCCTTGCGCCAGTATTTGCAAGAACGTGGCAACGAAGGCATCCACAGCGAAGATTTCCGCAATGAATTGTTCAATGACCGCGTCTATGTGCTGACACCGGCGGGCAAACTGATGGATTTGGTAAAAGGCGCAACACCGCTGGATTTCGCCTATGCGATCCATAGCGAAGTGGGGCATCGCTGCCGGGGCGCGAAAGTCAACGGACGTATCGTGCCGCTCACTTACAGCTTGCAATCGGGCGAACAAGTGGAAATTTTGACCAGCAAAGAAGGCGGCCCCAACCATAATTGGTTGGATAGCAACCTGGGTTATTTAAAAACCTCAAACGCCATCGGCAAAGTAAAAAGCTGGTTCAAAAATCAGCAACAAAGCCAAAACATTGCCGCCGGCAAAAGCATTTTGGATAAAGAAATCCAACGTTTAGGGATAAAAACCCCCAACTTGACCGAGCTGGCGCAATACTTTAAACAAGCAACTATTGATAAGCTGCTGGAAGCCATTGGACGCAGCGATATTAACGCCCGCCAACTCGCCGGATTTTTTAAGCTGCACGAATTGGATGCCGAACCGCGTACCAACACGGCTTCACCCAAAAAAATACCCAATAAATCCGGCATATCGGTGGATGGCCTTGACAACATCCTGACCAGCCTAGCCAGTTGCTGCACGCCGGTGCAAGGCGATGAGATTATTGGCTATATCTCACCGCGCAAAGGCGTGACCGTACACCACAAAAACTGCGACAACATCCGCCTGCTCAGCCCACATAAACAGCACCGCTTGGTCAATGTCAGTTGGGGCTTGCAAAAAACCAACTATGCCGTGCCAATCGTCGTCCATGCCTTTAATGCCCAAAATATCCTCAGCCAAGTCAGCCATACTTTGTCACAAGCGAAAATCCATATCGCCAATGCTGCGCTCGACACCCATGCGGATTTTTCCGCAACGCTTAACCTGACCATCATTGTTGAAAATACCGACCAATTGCAGCAGGTATTAAGCAAATTAAGCTGCTTGCCCAATGTACTGGATGCCAAGCGCAATGTTTAAACCTTAAAGCAAAGCCTGAATTTAGGCATCTGCCCAACCGGTTAGAAAAAATCTATTTTTATGGTATCTTATTGGTGCCTTACCACTTAGCAGACTGAATATTCAAGCTGCTATAACAAAAAGTATGTGCAAAAGCGCCTAATCTCTAAGCGCGTTGCCATGCTGATTGTTCACAGTAATCCAATACTTTCACTACGAGAATATTTTCATGAAAAAATTAGCAACCCTTTCTGTACTGGCATTTGCCGCCATCGCCAGCAACGCCACACTGGCAGGTCCAATTAACCGCATGGTCGCCAATTGGCATTTTGACGAAGGCCAAGGCTTAAAGCCTTTTGACTCTTCTGGCTACAACAAACATGGACAACTTGGCGCTACTGCCGGCATTGATGTCAGTGACCCGCTTTGGGTTTCGCGCCGCTTCGATAACGCCGCCTTGCAATTCAACGGCAGCCAATATGTCAAAGTGACCACCGCCAACCATTTGGAACCCCCAGGCATTTCAGTTGAAGCATGGGTAAAAGCGGATGTGACCGATTCAACCATTCTGCCTTATGTCGTCGCCAAAAGTGGCAATGCCTGCCAATTTGCCGCTTACGCGCTGTACTTGCATGACGACTTATCAGGCAAAGGCGGCGTACCTTATTTTTACGTCAGCGACGGCAGCACTTATGTCGAATCGCCTGAAGGCGCACCCAGCTTGTGGGACGGCAAATGGCACCACTTGGTAGGCAGCTACGACAAAGTGAAAGTCAGGCTATTTGTCGATGGCGTGCAAATCAGCACAGGCACCCCTAATACCTCACCGATTGGCTATGCCAGCTTTACCAACAAAAACCTGTACATAGGCGATTACGACGGCGACAGCAACATCTGTAACGACTACAACGGTGGTTTTGTCGGCAGCATTGACGAAGTCAGGATTTGGAACAAACCCTTATCGGCAGCAGAAGTCGCCAGCCGTTTCGCGGGCTACTAAAGCGCAATTGTCAAACCCTCATTTGGCAAACAAAAAAGGGCGGCAAAACCGCCCTTTTTTCGCCTGCCATTTTCGATAAGGCCTGAAAAATGTTGAAAATGCCCGACTTTAACCCATTAAAACAACCACATTCGCTAATCCATCATAATGGGGTTATTATTTGCCACGCGAATATAACCACTTATAACAATAATTATTTTGAGGAGTACACGATGGGCATTGACAACAAATTTACTGCACTGCAACTCGCCATTATCAATAACCAAGCGGCACTTTACGATTGCGCCTGCCCCGTCCATATCAGCTTGCAAATCACCAACCTACGCAAACTGTATGACTACCAACAAACCTGCTTGGAAACGCCTACTGAAAACCCTGTGCATATCCAAGTACACCAACGGATTGCCGAAATCACCAAACAAGCCCACCAACTGATGGAGCAATGTCTGGACGAAATTTTAGACATGGAAGGCTGGGACAGAAGCAAAATGGAAATGCCCGCCGGACTGCGGACACTGAAAGAAGGTTGACCGCGCCAAGCAAACCGTATCAAAAACCTGCTTTACCGGCATATCCGCCAAACCACTGCCTTACCAAGCAGTGGGATTGGCACAGCCCCCGTCAAGCATGGTCTGACACGCTAACAACCAGCTGTCATTGTCATTTATTTTTTAGATTAGTGAGGCTCGAACCCTAACATATCCGTGGGCATCAATCGTTAGGGGGCCTGGCGTTACCCCTACCTACCTGATGAAAACCATTGATGGTTTTTATCCGGCGTCCGCCAACAAACTTTCATAAGCTCGTAGGGTAGTTTCGCGCAGCAAACCGCCATGCCACAACCCAAAATAAACAGTTTGAAAATAGGCCGATGACAGATTGTCCGGTGGTTCCGTTGATGGCGGATTGCTGCGCGAATCCGCCTTACCGAGCTAAAAGGTACGCAATGCGTACCCTACAGAGCCAGCCCATTTGTCAGATTAGACCTAACATATTAAATGTAACAACAATCGGCTAAAATTAAACTTACCATCCTGAAACACAAGCCTATTTAACGATCGGGTAAAACGGTATCCAATCGCATACGGCTTTTATTTATTTTTAATCCGGCAGAGAGAAAACACATGACAGTGACAGTAACCAACAACACAACATCATGTCCTGGGCATACTTTGGGGGAATATCGGAATTATGACGCTTTCGCCATGATAAAAGCTGACGGCTCGGTGGTCACTTGGGGGGATCGCGCTAGCGGCGGCGGCGGCGCGGTAGCGGCGCAGCTTAACGGTACGCTGGATGTGGTGCAAATATTTTCCGCCCGCCATGCCTTTGCCGCCCTGCGCAGCGACGGCTCGGTGGTCACTTGGGGGAATAGCGGTTACGGCGGCGACAGCAGTAGGGTGGCGGCGCAGCTCAACGGTACGGTGGATGTGGTGGAAGTCTTTTCTTCAGCCGGAGCCTTTGCCGCCCTGTGCAGCGACGGCTCGGTGGTCACTTGGGGGCTTAACGTTTGGGGAGGCAACAGCAGCACGGTGGCCGCACAGCTCGACGGCACGGTAGACGTAGTTCAAGTCTTTTCCACATCGTATGCCTTTGCCGCCCTGCGCAACGACGGCTCGGTGGTCACTTGGGGGTATATTGGCGGCGACAGCAGCGCGGTGGCGGCACAGCTGAACGGTACAGTGGATGTGCTGCAAATCTTTTCCACAAGCAGGGCCTTTGCCGCCCTGCGCAGCGACGGCTCGGTGGTCAGTTGGGGGGATTTTGGCGGCTACAGCAACGCGGTGGCGGCGCAGCTGAACGGTAGTGTGGATGTGGTGCAAATCTTTTCCACAAGCGATGCCTTTGCCGCCTTGCGCAGCGACGGCTCGGTGGTCACCTGGGGAAACAGACTCTATGGCGGTAACAGAAGCGCGGTGGCCGCGCAGCTGAACGGTAAGGTGGATGTGGTGCAAATCTTTTCCACAGACGTTGCCTTTGCCGCCCTGCGCAGCGACGGCTCGGTGGTCACTTGGGGGGATAACGACTGGGGCGGCAACAGCAGCGCGGTGGCGGCGCAGCTCAACGGCAGCGTGGATGTGGTGCAAATCTTTTCTACCGAATTTGCCTTTGCCGCCCTGCGCAGCGACGGCTCGGTGGTCACTTGGGGGGATAGTCGTTTTGGCGGCGACAGCAGCGCGGTGGCTGTGCAGCTCGACGGCAGCATGGATGTGCTGCAAATCTTTTCTACAGTAAAAGCCTTTGCCGCGCTGCGCAGTGACGGCTCGGTGGTCACTTGGGGGGATAGCGCTTACGGCGGCAACAGCAGCGCGGTGGCGGCGCAGATCAACGGCAGCGTGGATGTGGTGCAAATCTTTTCTACCGAATTTGCCTTTGCCGCCCTGCGCAGTGACGGCTCGGTGGTCACTTGGGGGGAAGGCAGCTCGGGTGGCGACAGCAGCTCAGTCCTCAGCCAGCTCAGCTCAGGTGTGGTCAGCGGTGCCAATATCTACACCAACGACATCTTCCACGCCGCCCCCGACCAAACGCTCACCGGCACCAGCGGCAACGATGTGCTGAAAGGCGGAGATGGCAACGACACCCTCGACGGCGGCACAGGTGCAGACACGATGACCGGTGGTTTTGGCAACGACACTTACAGCGTCGATAACACGGGCGACACAGTGATTGAAACCCCCACCCTGGCGAATGAAATCGACACCGTCAACAGCAGCATTGCTTACACGCTGGGTGAGAACATCGAAAACCTGACACTGACCGGCACCGCCGCCATCAATGCCACGGGCAACGCCCTCAACAACACGCTGGTTGGCAATGCTGCAGACAACACCTTAAACGGCAAGGACGGCGCAGACACGCTGATTGGCGGCTTGGGCAATGACAGCTACACCGTAGACAACGCCCGTGACGTGGTAACGGAGACCTCAACACTCGCCACTGAAATTGATGCCGTCAACAGCAGCATTTCTTACAAGCTGGGTGCCAATGTCGAAAATCTGACCCTGACCGGCACCGCCGCCATCAATGCCACGGGCAACTCACTAAACAACACGTTGGTTGGCAATGCCGCGGACAATGCCTTGAATGGCAAGGGTGGTGCGGACACGCTGATTGGTGGTTTGGGCAATGACACTTATACGGTAGACAATACCGGCGATGCGGTTACGGAAACATCAACGCTAGCGGCGGAAATTGACACCGTTTTCAGCAGCATTTCTTATATTTTGGGCGCAAATGTCGAAAACCTGAACCTAGCGGGTACAGCAGCCATTAATGCCACTGGCAACGCATTGGACAACACGCTTATTGGCAATGCGGCAAATAACGCTTTTGTTGGCGGTAGAGGCAATGATGTCATCAAAGGTGCGGTTGGCAATGACCACCTTAACGGTGGCTTGGGCAATGATGTGCTAACTGGCGGATCTGGTCAGGATACTTTCCGCTTTAACAGTGCATTAAATGGCACGACCAACGTTGACAAAATCACCGACTTTAGGGGCGTTGACGACAGTATTCAGCTGGAAAATGCCATTTTCACCCAATTGACCAGCACCGGCACATTAGCCGCCGACAATTTGGTAATTGGCAACAAAGCATTAGATGTCAATGATTACCTGATATACAACAGCAACACCGGCGGCCTGTTTTACGATGCCGACGGCAACGGCGCAGGCGCAGCGGTCAGGATTGCCATCATGGGCGTGGGCTTGGCATTGACCAACGCCGATTTTGTGGTGATTTAAGTTGATGTACGAAAGCGCTTAAGCTTTTCGGTTCTTATACTCCGGCGTTTGCTGCTGCATTACGCGCCGGAGTTTTGCCGTCAGAGTTGATTAGAAACAGATCAATCGTTTCTTGCTAAGTCTTCAAAGCCATACAACGGTTCGTGGCGTCCAAAAACATGTTTTTGGATTCGTTTTATAGGGCTGAATCCAAATCAGGGTGTTTTTATTGGGCGGGGTGGGGTTTGCCACGCCCATGCCTTGGCAAAATTAACAAAGCCTGGGCTTATCATTTTTTCTTATCACCAATCAACTCAACCTCGATATGGCCTTGGCGTATGCACTCGGCGTAAGCATTCTGAGGGGTTGGGCTTCCGCTGGATTCGTCTAGGCAACGCTTGGTTTCCATTAAAAAAGCTTGTGCATCAACCTTGGGCAGCACATAACCTAAATCTTTGATGCACGCTTGGAAGGCATCGGCATCGTAGGTGGAAGGCAAATCGATGGTGATGGGTGTCACCGCGCTGGGTGATGACAGCACATTGTTGCCACCCACATTCAGCTTGATCTGTTCTTTATGCATGGTCGAGTCAAAACAGTGTGACGCATCAGCAAAATAGCCGCTGGCTTCCGCATCACCCGCCATCTGTAGAGGGCTGGGCTTATGTTCGGCACAAGCGAACAATAAGGATAAACAGCATAATGAAACCAGTCTTTTCAACATTAGGTGACTCCCAATTTATAACGGATGGTTACGCAGATTTTTTCTTCGGCTTGAAAGGCACGATAGTGGCGTAGGGTATGCATTGCATACCTTTTAACACATTTCCGTTACACAAACCCTTAAAAAGGTACGCAATGCGCACCCTACCCTTACCTTTACTATTGGCGCAAACCCACGCGCTCGCCTTGGTAAAACAGCAAAAACTCGCCGGGTTCAATTTTGTGCCAATCTTCGTTGCTGGTCAGCGGCAACGTGGCAATCACGGTGACGACGTCGTTGGGCGTGGTTTCTTGGTGGAAATCAATGGCGACATCTTCGTCCAGCAAGCGGGCTTCGCCGAATGGTGCGCGGCGGGTCAGCCAATGCAGTTGGGTGGTGCAGTAGGCAAACAGGTAGTTGCCATCGGAAAGCAAGATGTTGACCACGCCCAGTTCGCGCAATTGCCCGCACAACGCGCCAATACAGGCATACAGTTGCAAAGCGTCTTCGGGTGGTGAGGGGAATTGTTGGTCCAGTTGGTTAAGCAACCAGCAAAAAGCGGTTTCGCTGTCGGTATCGCCAACCGGCACATGCTTGCCGACGGCGGTTAAGTGTTGGTAATCACTGAGTTGACCGTTGTGGGCGAATGTCCAAAACCGTCCCCACTGTTCGCGGCTAAACGGGTGGGTGTTTTGTAAGGCCACCTGCCCACGGTTGGCTTGGCGGATATGACCGATTACCGTTTGGCTTTTGATGGGGTATTCCTGCACCAGCTTGGCAATGGGTGAATCATAACAAGGCTCCGGGTCTTTAAACGTCCGATAGCCTTTGTCTTCATAAAACGTAATGCCCCAACCGTCGCGATGCGGGCCGGTTTTGCCGCCGCGCTGCATGAGGCCTGTGAAGCTAAAACAAATATCGGTAGGCACATTTGCACTCATGCCCAATAATTCACACATGACAACCTCTTACCCTTTGTTCCAAAAAGAGCCGCTATTATAGGTCAATGGTTAGAAAACCGATGCCTACGTTAAGCCGTTCAGGGTTCGGCAAACCCACCATTGATGTCCTTTGGATACGAACGGCTTAACGCGGTGTTATAGGTTCAAGCAGTAAGCAGTAAGCAGTATCAAAATGTTTTTTGGTGATGGTAAAAATCAACGTGATCTTGTTTTTCAAAGATGCCATCAAAAAACATGTTTTTTGACTCCTCTTCCATGTAATCACTTAATTTTTTACCACTACCTGTTTTTTAAATCGGCAAGCCATCGATCAGCTGCAATCTATCCAAAATGCTTTCTGGCGACAAGGGTTTGGAATATTGTTCTATCAAGTTGAACAAGCGCAAATATTTGTCGATTTCAACCGCGTTTTTGGTTTTTTTGCCGAAATAGCTGCCATTTTCCAAACCACGGTCGGTCACCAAGGCATCGTTATAAATGGCAAAATCCAAGCTATGGGCGGCAATGTCGTTGTGTTCGGCGGGCAAATCTTCGCGGAAGGTGATGAGCACATCAATACCGTCCTTGCTTTGCTTGTACAAATCTTGTTGCACGGATTGGTCTAATGAATCGCGGCGGCTAATCACAAAAATACGGGTAATCTGCACGCCTCTGGCAACCGCATCCACGTTGGCTTGGTAATAATTCGACAACGCGCCGCCACGGTTCCAATCGACCAAGAAAGGGTCAACCGCTTTGACACGGTTTTGGGTACTGGCAATGGCTTTCGCGCCTTCCAAATAAAACTCTGTCTCGTCAAGCAACAGGTAGCTGTGTTTAAGCAAAGCCAGGTTGTTTTTGAAAGTGCTTAACAATTCTAGCGATTTCAATCGGCATTCAGGGTCTTTGATAGCCGCCAATGCTTCGTTAATATCTTCTAAATCGTCAATATCGTCATGGGTTTGGTATGGGTAATCGACTGCCAATTGTGCGCTCATAATGGTTTTTCCTTAATCAATAAAATGTTTCTATACGAAAGTTTGGATCGTTTGGGTGGCCTAATAAAGCCACCCAAACTTTGTAGGCAATGATTACGCGGCGACTGCGCTTGCCAAATTGGCGTTAACATGCGGGATGTCGGCGTAATAACTGCCGTGAACCAAATCAAACCCTACCGTGCGGGCAATTTGTTCGGCTTGTTTTTGGTTGGCTTGCTTCAAAATGCTTTGTGCGCCTATGGCGTTCACCAAGGTTTTCAGCTGGTTCAACCTATCCAATTGCACTTGGTCTTTGGGCAATTCCAAATCACCCACCGAAAAGCACACATAATCCAGCGACAATTTGGAGATGAAATCAAACGATTCATTTTTGCCACTTTCAACATCAAACTTCACAGCAATTTGGTAGCCGCGTTGTTTGTAGTTACTCAGACCGTTATGCAACTCTTGGTAATATTTGGCATATTGGCTGCTCAGCGTGGTCAAGATCACAATGTTTTTCGTGGATAATCCGCAACGCTCAATAATGTCTTCAAAATACGCGCCGTGATCTTTTTTAACGCCCAAAATATGGCGCGGATCGACTTCCAAAAATATGCGCCGTTGCAAAGGCACGATCGGCAAGTAATTCAACAAATGCACGGTGCGGCATAAGCGGTCAAAGTTGACGATGGATTCGCTAACCGCCGCGTTGCGGTCATAACTCAACAAATTTTCCACTTCTTCCGAGTAAAGGCGTTTGGTTTCAAAAGTGGAGACGTTGATTTGCGCCTTATGGCCAATAATGGTTTCTGGGCTTTTGTTGGTCCGGATTGGCGTAAACAAACTGCTGATGCGGATCGGTCCGAAGATGCCGCTCACCAAGTTGCCTTCCAAAACAAACGGACGGAAACTGGTGCGGTGTTCGCGGCTGAAAGCATCATTTAAGTGTTCAACTAAAGGTTGTAAGTACATGGCAATTCCTCTGGGTATTTTTATTTAAGTCACGTTAAGCCAACTGGCGGTTACAGCCTGAGTGATTTTCATCAGTGCTTTGCTTGGCTGTTGGTGATAATTTAAGCCAAGCAGATTATTAAATAAAACGATATATTTAGAATTTTATATCTTAAAAAAAGATATAAAGTCTGTTTTACACCGCCGCTGAGCCTCGTCCAAACTAATGGTTAATTAAGGCCACAGGCTTGGCAGATGCCAGGCTTCTTGCTCTAAGTTGTTGGCATAGGCACTGTTGAGAATGTCGCGCTTGGCTTCCAACCAGTCCGCCAATTCATCGCCCGGACTAAAATTACGTTTTTCGGCACGGTAGTAGGCCGCTTCGGCAATCATGGCATCCAAGGCAGGTATCGCCGTTGCTGGCCCGTTAAAGCCAAATCCAAAACCCAGCAAGCCCCACACTGTCTGTGGCGAATCGCCCGCAAGACCGATGGCGTCTGGCTCTTGCACCAGCAAAGTGCCCAACAAACGGTCCCAAACCGATAGCACCGCACCGTAGTTGTGGTCATGCTGGTGGCGCAGTTCCGCATGGTGGGTGCGGTGCAAAGCCGGCACAATCACCAACCAGCCCAGCCAATATTCGGCGTTAAACTTGATGTTGGCGTGATGGAAAATGATAAAAAAGGGGTAAACCGTTTCGTAAAGCAACAAAGCCATCGCATCGATGCCCAACAAAACAATCGCCAGCGACTTTACCAAGGTTGTCAACAGCAGCTCGGCAACATGCACACGAAACGCCGTGCTGGTGTTAACCGCCGCATCGTTATGATGAACTTTATGGAAAAGCCACAGACTATCAAAGTGATGGCATGCAAAATGCCATGCGTATAACAAGGCATCGAGCAGCAATAATGACAAACCGATTTTTAAATGCGTGTTGTCAACGGCACTTAACAATCCCCAATGGCTATAATTTTGCGCCAAAACTAACAAAGACGAGACCGACAACAAAGCCATCAGCACGCCATTAACGGCAAACAAACCCAAATTGGCCTGATAGGATTGGCGCAAGCGCTTGCGGGCAGATTTCTTAAAAGGGGAGCTGATTTCCAGAACAGCCAATAGGCCGAAAAAAACCGGCAAGGCCGCATCGAGTGCAAAATCCAGCCAAGCGGTTGCCTCAAAGCCGGAATAAAGCGTTGAAATAAAATAAGTATTTGACATGACAAGTCCTCAATTAAAAATGGATGAACCATTCTGAGCAAGGTCGTCTCAAGTTGTCTTGTCGATAAAGTAAACGCTCATACATTGAAAAGGCGGGGGTTAAAATTTGCCCAAGCTCATCGTAATGCGTGTTTATTATTTAATAAAACGATAATTATAGATTTTATTAACTAATAAATAGATAATTAAAAATCACCCAACTAGGTAAAGCAATGAATTTAAGTCAAATTGAATTACTGCGCGTCTTGCATGAGACCGACTTTAACCTCTCTAAAGCCGCTGAAAAAATGCACATCGTCCAATCGGCAGTCAGCCGGCAACTGCAACTGTTTGAAAACGAACTCGGCTCGCCGTTGTTTGAACGCAAAGGCAAAAAACTGCAAGGCATGACGCCTTTGGGTTTGAAGATTATGGAAGAAGTGGCGGTTATCAACCGCGCCAAAAAGAATATCCAAACGCTGGCCTCGGATTATTTGGACAGCAACCAAGGCACGCTGCACATCGCCACCACCCACACCCAAGCCAAATATTTCCTGACCACGCCCATCCGCCGTTTTAAAGAAAAATACCCAGGCGTGAAAATTTACATGGTGCAAGCCTCGCCCGAACAGCTGATCGACCAAATCCACAGCCGCACCGCTGACATTGCCATTTGCACCGAAAAGGTCGATGAAGACGCCAACTTGGTCATCAAAACCTGCTACGAATGGAGCCATGCCGCCGTTATTCCGCAAGACCACCCGCTCAGCCAAGGCGAAATCACCTTAGAACGCTTAGCCGCCTACCCTATCCTCACCTACAGCTTTGGTTTTACAGGGCGTTCCAATATTGAAAGCGCGTTCAAAAGCGTGGGCGTAGACTTGGACATCACCTTGGCAGCCACCGACACCGATGTCATCAAAACCTACGTGCGCTTAGGCATGGGTGTGGGCCTGATTGCCGGCATGGCGTTTGACCCGCTGACCGACCAAGACTTGCTGGCCCGTGACTTGTCGCATCTCATCAGCCGTTCCAGCACCAAAATTGCCTATTTGAAACACAACTACCTGCCGCAATACAGCCAGCATTTTATTGATGAACTGCTGTTGGCAGCGCGGGATATGCACGCGTGAAGGCATTATTTTTATTAATTGACCTTACGTAGACATTTTCTGCGGTATAACAACAAACTATTGGGTCGCTATCGCGACGATTTTTTTAATCGGGTTCTCGCACCCGAAGGCGAGTTACTTTCTTTTGCGCCGCCAAAAGAAAGTAACCAAAGTAAAAGCGGCCCTGTTGCCGCTCATGTCTTGCGCTCCTCGCATTTGTCGGGGGGACGGCAAAAGGGGCTTCCTGCCCCTTTGCCGCCGTGCGGCATCCCTGCCGCACCCCTTTCGGGCTGTTCCCGACAAATACTCCGGTGCTCGACGCGGCAAACGGGTCAACACTACGTTACTTCGTAACGTCATGTTACGGAGACACTTTCTGAGGCTTAGAAATAAATACGGGAAGCAAAATGAGCTACTGCTCAACATCTATTAATTAAAAAGTAACCTAAAAATAAATTGCCATTGGCTTTCATGAGGATATAATGAGGTTACTTTTTTATTGACGGTTAAAAAAAATGTCCAAAAAAGGCCAAAAGCGGGGTCGCAAAGCGTTACCGCCCAGCGAGAAAAAACCACCGCAACCGACGGTAAAGGTGAATGAAACACTGTTGCCGTTCGTCAAACTGTTAAAGCGTGAATGCAAGGCGAAACGGCTAGACGAAGGTAAATTGGCGGCTCTAACCCAACTTTTGTTGGACGGACACAACCCGATCATTGAAAAGCAACACCCTGGCAATGCAGATGATATTACTGAAGAAAAACAGGAGACATGACCCTAAAAAGTGAGCCAAAGGACAGATAAGCAAAAACTTATTGGTATCCGAAAGTGATTAAATCGCCTTGCTTCTTTAAATAAGTTTGTTTTTGGAGGTAAGAACCATGAAAGCAGTAAAAAAAATCGAATACGAAGTGCATTTTTTTGGCATTTTCGGCGCAATCGTCATCGCCGTTGTATTCTTTACTATCTTTTGGGGCAACATTTAAGCCACCCCACTTTAGGCATTAAGCCTAAAAAAAACGGGAATATGCTGATTAAACCTGAAGCATCATTAGCTGGTTTAGTCAGCATTTCCCAAAAAAACTACTGGACAGCCGTCCGCATCGTCACAAACTCTTCAGCCGCTGTTGGATGAATGCCAATGGTTGAATCAAACACCGCCTTGGTCGCGCCTGCCCGAATCGCCACCGCCATACCTTGGATAATCTCGCCAGCATCAGACCCCACCATGTGAATACCCAAGACTTTATCGGTACTGCCTTGTACCAGCATTTTCATCAAGGTTTTTTCGCCTAAGCCCGACAAAGTATGTTTCATCGGCGTAAATACCGACTTGTAAACCACGACATCGTCAGCAAACCGCTTTCTGGCTTCGGCTTCAGTCAAACCGACCGTGCCGACATTCGGTTGGCAAAACACGGCGGTGGGAATGTTGTCGTAATCCACGGGTGTGCGTTTGTCGGTGTACAACTGGTTGACCAACGCCATCGCTTCGGCGGTTGCCACGGGCGTTAGGCTGATGTGGTGGGTAACGTCGCCCAAGGCGTAAATCGATGGGATGTTGGTTTGGTAATCGGCGTTGATTTTTATGGCACCGATGTCGGTGGTTGCTACGCCCACCGCTTCTAAACCTAAGCCAGCAGTATTGGGCGATCTGCCCGTTGCGTATAACACCAAATCGGCAACTAAGATTTGCTTGCTGTCGGTTATCAGCTGGTAGCCGCCAGCGCTTTTGTGGATGGCTTCGATATGGCTATCCAACAAAATGGTAATGCCTTTTTTCCGCATTTCTTGGGCGACGAAATCGCGGATGTCGTCATCAAAACCGCGCAGCAGTTTGTCGCCACGGCAGCACAAGGTGGTTTCCACACCTAAGCCATTCATAATGCCAGCAAATTCCACGGCGATATAACCGCCGCCGACGATGACCAGCCGTTTCGGTAAGGCTTCCAGCGCGAACATGTCATTGGAGCTGACGATATGCTCTTTGCCCGGTATATCGGGTATCACAGGCCAGCCGCCCGTGGCGATTAAAATGCGCTCGGCAGTGAGTTTTTGGTCGCCGATTTGTACGCTATGGGCATCCAGCAATTGCGCCTGTTCATCGTAAACAGTCACGCCGGAATTGCTCAGCAAATTGCCGTAAATGCCTTGCAGGCGTTCGATTTCCTGATTTTTTTGCTGGCGCAAGGTTGCCCAATCGAATTGCGGCTCGCCGACTGACCAGCCAAAGCCTTTGGCGGCGGCAAAATCGTCATGGAAATGCGCGGCGTAGACGAACAGTTTTTTCGGTACGCAACCGACATTCACGCAAGTGCCGCCCAGATAGCGGTTTTCGGCAATGCCAACGCGCACGCCCAAAGCCGCCGCCATCCGCGCCGCGCGCACGCCGCCCGAACCTGCGCCTATCACGAATAAATCGTAATCGTAGTTTGTCATGGGGATTCTCTTGATAATAGCGTATTGGGTAGTTGGGCCAATCTGATTGAATGTCGGCAATGCATAAGTAGGTGCGAATTTATTCGCACAGACAACGGATTGTATGCGAATAAATTCGCACCTACAGACAGATTACCAACTGGAATGACAGATTTGACCCACTACCACTGATTTTATTGTTGTAAATAAGCCAACATGGTTTCCGCACTGCTGACGGTGAACGGGTCTTCAGGGTAGTTGTCGGCAATGCCGGGTTCGCTGAATAATTTAACAATCGCGCCGTCATCGACCAACATGGCATAACGCCATGAACGGTAGCCGAAGCCTACGTTTTCTTTCTTCACCAACATGCCCATGCCACGGGTGAAATCGCCATTGCCATCCGGCAACATCTTGACGTTTTTGATGCCCAAATGTTTGCCCCATTGGAACATGGTGAAGGCATCGTTAACGCTCAAGCAATAAACTTCATCAACACCTTGGGCGATAATTTCCGCATACTTGGCTTCAAAGCCGGGCAAATGCGTGCTGGAGCAAGTTGGTGTGTAAGCGCCAGGCAACGCCAAGACGACAATTTTTTTGCCTTTGAAAATGTCATCGGTGCTGACATCTTGCCAGCGGAACGGGTTATCACCGCCGATGCTTTCATCGCGGACACGGGTTTTGAAAATAACGTTGGGTACGGTAGTGGTCATGGTTGTTCTCCAATAAGAAATAAAGTCAGTTTGCTAGCAAAGGCTCTGAGCTTTAAACTCAGCGTTAAGTTGCAGACAAAACCATACTAAGTGAATACAAAGACTTTTTATTTCAGACATTTAGTCAATTCATTCAGTACGGGGGATAGTTTAGCGACGTTTTAAACCAATCTAAAATTGATTGTTTTTATAAAAACAATTGATAATTTGAATATATAAAAGCATTACCCTGCCCCAAAACACCAACGATTTACAACCCTTATTTTCTTTCCAAAAAGACAAAACCTTTTCACAAGCAAGCTTATAAACAAAACCTAACCAATTAATAAATATGTTATTTTTACCACGACCTAACTAAAGCCAGCATGGAACAACTCACCGACCTCAAAGCCATTCTCCACTCCAAACGCGCCAACATCTACTACCTAGAAAAATGCCGCGTCATGCAAAAAGACGGGCGCGTCTTGTACCTCACCGAAGCCAAAGACGAAAACTATTACTGGAACATCCCCATCGCCAACACCACCGTCATCCTGCTTGGCACCGGCACGTCCATCACCCAAGCCGCCATGCGGATGCTTGCCAGCGCGGGCGTATTGGTTGGCTTTTGTGGTGGTGGCGGCACACCGTTATTCTCCGGTAGCGAAATTGAATGGCTCACCCCACAAAGCGAATACCGCCCCACCGACTACGTGCAAGGCTGGCTAAAATTCTGGTTTGACGAAAACCAACGCCTCGCCGTCGCCAAAAACTTCCAACACGCCCGCCTTGGCTACCTGCAAAAAATCTGGCAAAAAGACCGCGACTTAAAAGCCGAAAACTTTTTTACCGACGACCACCACCTAACCGCAGCACTAAAAACCCACAGCGAACAAATCGACACCGCCACCAAAGTCGGCGACTTACTGCTACGCGAAGCCCAACTCACCAAACAACTCTACCGCTACGCCGCGCAAAGCACAGGCCAAGGCGGCTTCACCCGCGACCACCAAGCCACCGACCTTGCCAATGGCTTTTTAAACCACGGCAACTATCTAGCCTACGGACTCGCCGCCACCACGCTCTGGGTACTCGGCATCCCGCACGGCTTCGCCGTCATGCACGGCAAAACCCGACGCGGCGCATTGGTTTTCGACGTCGCCGACCTAGTGAAAGATGCCATCGTGCTGCCCTGGGCTTTTGTCTGCGCCAAAGAAAAAACCACCGAACAAGAATTCCGCCAACAAATCCTGCAAAAATTCACCGAACACAAAGCCCTAGATTTCATGTTTGAACAAGTCAAACAACAAGCCACCAGTACATTAGAACCCTCTCCCCTTGGGAGAGGGTTGGGTGAGGGTAAATCTCTATGATGGTCACATTCATCAGCCAATGCCAGAAAAAAGCCCTAACCCGCACCCGCCGGGTATTAGATGCCTTCGCCAACCGCATCGGTGACAACACCTGGCAAACTGTCATCACCGAAGATGGCCTGATTGCCGTCAAAACCTTATTACGCAAAACCGCCACCAAAAACACCGCCGTGGCTTGCCATTGGCAACGGTCAAGAAGCCGCAGTGAATTGGTTTGGATTGTGGGGAATCGGCGGTGTTTTAATTCGGAGGGGATTGTGCCTGTGAATAGCACCAGAAAAGATTTCAGCCATCGAGAATGGGAAAAAGGTTGGCACACTACCGAAATTATCGCCATCGCTTCTGCAATTGCTGGCTTATTCCATGATTTAGGCAAAGCCAACGACTTGTTTCAAGAAAAACTCAATCGAACCAAGAAAAGCCAAAATGCAAAAAGATTTGAGCCTTATCGGCATGAATGGGTATCTTTACGACTTTTTCAGGCATTTGTTGATAAAAGCAGCGACCAAGAATGGCTTAAGCAACTGGCAAATGTTAATGAAGACTTAGAAAACCAAGTTCTGCAAAAAATTGAAGTCGATCATCCTAACGCGGGTGAATTTAACAACCCATTCGATACCTTGCCAGCGTTCGCAAAATTAGTGGCTTGGTTGATAGTTTCACACCATCGCCTACCTATTTATCCCAAACAAGGTGAAACAGAACCCAAAATTGACCAGCCCAATATATGGCTGAATAATGATTTTGATGATTCTTGGAATTCGCTCAATAGCCGCAATCATGATTGGAAAGAGGAAGCCTTAAAAGCCAATTGGACGTTTACCCATCACACGCCATTAATCAGTAAAACATGGCAGGACAAAGCTGTTCAACTATCAAAACGGGCATTGATTTGCCAAGGTTTAATAGATATTGATTGGCTTAACCAGCCCTTTGTAATGCACTTGTCGCGTCTGGCCTTGATGCTTGCCGACCATCACTATTCCGGCAAAGCCCCAGAAGCTAAGTGGCAAGACACCAATTATCTGGCTTACGCCAATACCGACAAACAAAACCAACTTAAGCAAAAACTGGATGAACACAACGTCGGCGTAAGCCAACACGCCTTTGAGTTTATTTTAAAATTAAGACGCTTACGCGAAGAATTACCAACACTCCCCCCCAATAAAACCTTAGCCAAAGGTCCAAAAGAAGACAAAGAACCTTGGCAAACCAAAGCCTACCAAGCAGCCCAACAAGTTCAAAACCAAGTTAAAGAACAAGGTTTTTTCGGCATCAACATGGCTTCGACAGGAAAAGGCAAAACCTTGGCGAATGCCAGAATTATGTATGGTTTAGCCGATGAATCGGAAGGTTGCCGTTTTAGTGTTGCCTTGGGTTTGCGGACATTGACCTTACAAACTGGCGAAGCCCTTGAAAAACGCTTGGAACTTGATAAAACCGAGATTGCCACGTTGATTGGTTCACAGGCTGTTTTACGACTGAACAAAATCAACCAAGGCAAACAAACGGATGACGAGCCATTAGCGATTCGCGGTAGCGAAAGTTTAGAAATAGATGTGGATGATGACGGTTTTGATGTCATTTATGGCATCGAAGCTTATGAAGGCCAATTAGAGAAATGGTTTAAAGACAAACCCAAAGCCAAAAAACTCTTACATGCGCCCATTTTGGTCAGCACCATTGACCACTTAACACCAGCGACAGAAGGTGTACGGGGCGGCAAACAAATTGTGCCGATGTTGCGCTTGTTGACATCCGACTTAGTGTTAGATGAGCCAGACGAATTTGACTTAAACGATTTACCCGCATTAGCGCGTTTGGTGAATTGGGCAGGTATGCTGGGTGCAAAGGTATTGTTGTCTACGGCAACCATGCCGCCTGCGTTGGCTTATGCCCTGTTTGAAGCCTACCAAACAGGGCGGAAAGCATTTAATACCGCTACCAATCAAGCCAATGCGCTAAAACCGGTTATCTGCGCTTGGTTTGATGAATTCAGTGTCCAAACATCAGAACATGAGGGAATCCCAAGCTTTATCAAAGCGCATGATGAATTCATTCAAAAGCGCATTACCAATCTAGGGAAAGAAAAGTCAGTTTTGCGTAAAGCAAAATTACTGGAAATTGCCGGGACAGCCGATTTACTACCACTCAACGCCATGAGCGAGGTTATTCGGCAAAATCTACTAGCCTTACATCAAAACCATCACCAACAACACGCATCCGGTAAAAAAATCTCAATCGGCTTGGTACGCATCGCCAATATCAACCCTTTAGTGGCGATTGCTAGGCTGCTTTACAAAAATCCTGCGCCCGCAAATTACCGTATCCATTACTGCGTTTACCACAGCCAATATCCTTTGGCGCAACGAGCTTTTATTGAAAGCAAATTAGACCAAGCCCTAAACCGCAAAAACCCAGAAATCATCTGGGATTGCCCCGAAATTCAATACGCTTTAAGACATTATCCAGAGCAAAACCAGCTTTTTGTAGTGTTGGCTACTTCGGTGGCAGAAGTGGGGCGCGACCATGATTACGATTGGGCAATAGCCGAACCCAGTTCCATGCGCTCAATTATTCAAATTGCTGGGCGGATACAACGGCATCGAAAATTAATACCCAAGACAGAGAATTTATATATTTTGGCGAAAAACCATAAAGCTTTAAAAGGCAAAGAGATTGCCTATGAAAAACCAGGATTTGAGGCTAAGAACCGAAAACTAAGCAGCCACGACTTAGCTGAAATTCTTGATAACCAGCAATATGCAATACCACGTTCCACGCCCAGCATTTTTTGCCCACCTATAAAAAAGGAAAACAGTAAACCACCGTTTAACAATTTAGTTTTTTTAGAACACATGGCCTACCGCGAAATACTACTAGGCGACAGCGGACAAAAAAATAATGCCCGACTCTGGTGGTTAAATAAGGTCTCATGGTGCGCCGAAATCCAACGCAAACAACCTTTTCGGGCATCTACACCTGACCAAGCCTATTGCCTTTATCTGGTAGAAGAAGAGGACGAGCCCGTTTGGCAAATCAAAAACGACAAGGTCAATCCCGTTGAATATAAAGACGTGTCAGTTATTACAAATATTGATGTCACGCTAGCCCAAGGCAATCAAGCGTGGTTGGTTTTCGATATTCACGATCAATATCGGCATTTAGGAGATCAGCTAGAAAAACCTTTGAAATATATCAGCTATTGTTTTGGCGAAATCCGCCTGCCTGACTATGAAGATCAAATCAATGAATGGTATTACTCCCCTGCACTTGGGGTTTTTAGAGAAATTTAGACGAGGAGCGAGTTAATGGAAAACCAACAGGTAATTGAAATCATTGAGGCATTTTTTCAGCGAAAAAAACAGCCTGGGTTAGAAAAAATACTAAAAGAAACCTTGAAGATATGCGGCGAAAAATTTGCTAAGTCATCCGAAAGCCAAGAACTAAAAGATCAAGCAAAAACTTTGCTTGATTCGAAAAAACCTAAAGAGCAAAGCGCACTGGAGCATATACAAGAAAAATACACGCAACTGCTTAACCTAAATTATCAAAATCCAGTTTTGTTGCTTGACGTAAAAAGCGATGCAGCCAAAAGCATCCAGACATTAGATGAAAAATTTACCCCTAGCCAATGGCTTGCTGACGCGGCAAATAAAGCCAGTGGCGTCGTGTTAGATATAACCCATATTGCCAAACTGACCCATTCCAGCGCAAAAGCATCAAATTTCAACGGCTTGGCATTTGGCGTACTGCAACCCAAAATGCTTTTGGTTTCTGCCAATTCAGTGGAAAAACTCCCAATAGATTTTGCTTATTCAACGGCTGAATATGCCCCTATCGCCGAGTTTTTACAGTTAGATTGTGCAGGTGAAATGCTGGGGAAAATAATCTGCGCTGACCCTTCGGTTTTAAAATCTTATGCCGAAGACGACGTCCAGCTTCAATTATGGCAAGAACAATTTAGCTTGGCCTTTAACGAAAAAACCAAATCCAGTCATATTCTGGCTAAACAGGTTTATTTTCCTCTACTCCCAGAAAGCCGCTATCACTTATTAACGCCGCTGATTTCATCAAGTCTGGCGCAAGTGATTGATGACCGAATTTGGGAAGCACGCCGAAAAGAGACGCCAGTAAATAAGGCTAGAGCAGATAAAACGTTCAGTGCAGAAGTGGCAAGAATGTTCCTTAGAACTGCCGTATTAAAAACCACGCAAACCAACCACCAAAATGTTTCTAATTTGAATGGTAAACGTAATGGGCAATTAACTTTATTTCCCGCCATCCCGCCACAATGGCAAACCCAAACCAAGCCACCTATCCATTTAAAAACCTTATTTAATAAACAACTTGCCGCTCAAGCCAGAGAGCCGCTAACCGAGCTTAAAAACTTGCTGTTAGCCATTAAAGCCAACAATCTCAGCGTAAATCTACAGCGCAAGCAACTTATCCGTGAACACATTACGGATATTGCCGATGTGGTGTTCGATTACGCAGCCCAAATCCAAGGGCTTACACAACACATTGGCTGGTCGCAAACATCGCAATTACCAGCCCATCAGCAATATTGGCTAGACCCATTAAGGTCGGATGACGACTTCCAAACTGCAAAAGCCACGCTGGATTGGTCAAGCGATGTGGTTATCGACTTTTCCAAATGGATAAACCGACAAATCAAACACAAACAACTGATGTTAGGCACGGCGCACGAAAAACAATGGCAAAAATTATTTACGCCCTTGCTACGTGAATTTAACGCGCTTGCCGAAGCGGATTTAGAAACTAGCACATTAGAGGAGCAAGCATGAGTAATGCCTACATCGTTTTTGAGCGAATCAGCGTCCAAGATGCCAATTGCATTGCCGGATTTACCTACGGCTTTCCGGCAATTACCCATTTTTTAGGTTTTGGTCATGCCTTGTCCAGAAAGCTATCAGTCAGCCAAAAATTGACATTGCAAGGTTGTGCGGTCATTTGCCATCAGCACCAAATACATGCTTACCAGCCCAAAGGTTTTGGTGATTATGTCTTTGCACAAAGCAAAAATCCGCCAACAACAAGAGCCAAAGCCAAAGAAACGCCGCCTATTATCGAAGAAGGCAAAATGAATATGACGGTTTCTTTAGTCATGGCCTGCCCTGATTTGAATCTAAGCCGAACAGCTGAAATTAATGCCCTAAAACAAGCGCTCCATGATTTAGCCCATCAGCATAGATTGGGAGGTGGCTCTATCGAAAAAATCGCTGCCGTTCATATACTCAATGTGGATCAACAAAAACTATTGAGAAAACTTAAACGCTTGCTGCTACCTGGGTTTGTGCTGATGGATCGCGCCGATTTATTGGCTGACCATTACCACGCCTTAAAACAACAGCAAACCGATGTTGAGTTAATGGATGCTTGGCTGGATTTTTCCGCCCTTAAATACCAAGCACAACCCAAACTAAAGGAGGGAGAACTGGCTCCTTCCGATACCACCGAAGCCGAATGGCTACGCATGGACAAACCCGCCAAAGGTTGGATTGTCCCCATCAACAACGGTTACAAAGCGATAAGCCCAGTTTATCCGGCGGGTGAAGTGGCAAGTACCCGCGATTCCACCACCCCTGTTTGCTTTGTTGAAGCTGTGCACAGCATAGGCGAGTGGCGCAGCTTGCACCGTATTCAACAGGTTGCAGACATGCTCTGGCATTACCGTCACGAGCTCTGGCATTACCGTCACGAGCAAGATTGGTATTTATGCCAACAAGGTCAACAGGCTCAACCTAAACCCGCAGCGAATGAATCCGAAGAGGCTGCCGATGATGATTTTGAAGATGATTTTTTAAGTTCACTTACCTAAGGAGAAAAATAATGGCTGCAAAAACAAACAAAACGACTGGATTAACATTGCCATCAGTACTGGCATTTAGCCGTAAACTGGAAGTTTCCGATGCGTTGATGGCATCGGGATTATGGTCTGAAATCGACCAACCAGACACATGGCAACCAATTCGATTGCATGAAAAAAGAAATAGAGGCACAAAAAGCCAATATGGAGTAGCTGATTCGGAAAAAACCGATCCCAATCCAGTTCATGTCGATGATGCTTCATTACCTTTTGATGCTGACACATTACGCCTTAGCTTCACGCTAAAGTTATTAGGTCAACTCGAAGAGCCAACTGCCTGTGATACGCCATCGTTTGACCTTGCTCTAAAGCAAAAAATTGATTCTTATCGAAATGACCATCAATTTAAAGAATTGGCTACCCGTTATGCCAATAACATCGCCAATGGGCGGTTTTTATGGCGTAACCGTGTCGGCGCGGAATCGATTTGTATCAAAATAAAGCATGGTAAAGAAACTTGGTCATTTAATGCTTACGAATATTCGCTTAGCAAATTTAGCCCATCACCAGATGATAGCGACCACCCGTTTGCACAACTGGTTGCAGTGATTCAAAACGGCTTACAAGGTGACGGTTTTGAGTATTTAGAAATCATTGCATTTGCCAAACTCGGATTAGGGCAACATGTTTGGCCTTCACAAGAAATGATAATGGCAAAGTCAAAAGACGGAGAAAAATCAAAGTTTTTATTTCAACTAAATAATTGCGCCGCCATGCACTCGGAAAAAATCGGTAATGCCTTACGCACTATAGACACTTGGTACGCTGATGACATCAACACAAGAGCCATTGCTGTTGAACCATATGGTTCAGTTACATCAAGGGGAGAAGCACACCGCATTACAAATAATGGTTCAAAAAATGATTTTTATACCTTATTCCTGAAATGGCTGAAAGATGGCGAGATTCCGGCTGAACAACAACATTACGTTATTGCGACGCTGATTCGCGGAGGTGTTTTTGGGGGTAATGAGTAAATGCTGAATTTTTATCAGGAAATAAAATTATTACCCGAAGAAGAAATCCCTATCCATTTCCTCTGGTCAAAAGTCTACCAACAAATCCACCTAGGCTTGGTGGAAATGCAAGACGACCAAGGCCGTGTGCCGATTGGTGTGGCGTTTCCTGAGTATGTGCAGGGCGGTCGTTCACGGCTTCCTGCCGACGACGACGCCCTCGCCTCCAGAAGCACCGAAAAGTTCGGCATATTGGGCGGCAAGTTGCGTTTGTTTGCCGAACACGAAGCCACGCTCAGCCAATTTAACGCCAGCCACTGGTTGGCGCGGCTGAGCGACTACGTGCATTGCACCAGCATCCGCCCCGTTCCGGAAAAGCTCGTCGGCTACGCTACATACCAACGCGAGCAACCCAAAGCCAGTAAAGAACGCCTCGCCAGACGCTATGCCAAACGGCATACCCTCAGCTACGACGCGGCCTTAACTTGCTACCAGCCGTTGACGCAGAAACCCCTGACCACGCCGTTCATCCGCCTAGAAAGCCTAAGCGGCGGGCAACGGTTTTGTTTGTGGATTAAAAAAACCGCAGTCGAAAAACCCAGCAAAGGCGATTTTGGCAGTTACGGCCTAAGCGCCCTAGCCACCGTCCCCGATTTTTGACCCAAGTTTTTCGCGCTTTTTAAAAATAGAGAAATATCAATCAGTTGTAAACAGGCGTTTTAGCAATGGGTAAAACCGTTGAAAATGCCTGTATACTGCTACGCGACAGGCTTCCAGAACATCGGAAGCCTGTTCACTGCCGCACAGGCAGCTTAGAAAGTCCGGCGGGATGCCAACGGGTAGAGGGGTCAGTTCACTGCCGCACAGGCAGCTTAGAAATTTTTCAGCCAATTCCTTCATTGTTTCAATTTGTTCACTGCCGCACAGGCAGCTTAGAAATGTTCATGAACAAAGTTTGTAACATGAAAAGAGTTCACTGCCGCACAGGCAGCTTAGAAAAAATCAAGCGGTAAGGGACAAAAAAGAAAAAAGTTCACTGCCGCACAGGCAGCTTAGAAATTTAGCGAGCATCTCCCTTTGTTTGTTGTAAAGTTCACTGCCGCACAGGCAGCTTAGAAAAGACAAAAAAAGCAGTGGCATTTTAGGAGGGTGTTCACTGCCGCACAGGCAGCTTAGAAATTGATAAATAAACTTTCCACAAACACAGCACCGTTCACTGCCGCACAGGCAGCTTAGAAAATGATGGACAGGGAATTTTGCATCATGTGCAGGTTCACTGCCGCACAGGCAGCTTAGAAAACCATCAAATGCCTAGAATGTGTTTAATGGCGGTTCACTGCCGCACAGGCAGCTTAGAAAATAGACAGCACTGGCGTTAGCGGGACAAATGCGTTCACTGCCGCACAGGCAGCTTAGAAAATCATCGGAGCAACACTCCGAAACCCATTGGTGTTCACTGCCGCACAGGCAGCTTAGAAAGACAAAGCGCGACAAAAAGAGCGTCGCACTCCGTTCACTGCCGCACAGGCAGCTTAGAAAAAAAATAAAGCCTGCCGGCGGCGGAGTGCCGAGTTCACTGCCGCACAGGCAGCTTAGAAAGTTAAAGCCAAACTCGATCGTGAAGCTGAGTTGTTCACTGCCGCACAGGCAGCTTAGAAAATACGCTGTGCCAATAGTCGCCGCGAATGTTCGTTCACTGCCGCACAGGCAGCTTAGAAAACAGGGTGCTATGTATAAGCCTGAGGACGTTAGTTCACTGCCGCACAGGCAGCTTAGAAAGGGCAAAACCTCTTCATGATAGATGGGTACTAGTTCACTGCCGCACAGGCAGCTTAGAAAGCCAACAGGTGAATTCATCTTTGGAATAACATGTTCACTGCCGCACAGGCAGCTTAGAAAATAGACAACGGCGGCAATGTTAACACCACCGCGTTCACTGCCGCACAGGCAGCTTAGAAACGAAGGAGGCGCACCGGCAGCCATCTTCAAGGGTTCACTGCCGCACAGGCAGCTTAGAAATGAGTATTTGGGCGGTGGCTCTAGTCCTGTTAGTTCACTGCCGCACAGGCAGCTTAGAAATACAATCTCATTTGGAATACCTGGTTTCGTGAGTTCACTGCCGCACAGGCAGCTTAGAAATACAGGCGCAAAGACACCAAAGACGCGGAGAAGTTCACTGCCGCACAGGCAGCTTAGAAAAGCTGTAAACGATGCGGACATTGTTAAGCTTGGTTCACTGCCGCACAGGCAGCTTAGAAAAAGCAACGACGAATGCCAGCACCCCTAAAAGAGTTCACTGCCGCACAGGCAGCTTAGAAAAAAAGTTGACGGAGGTCTGCACCTTGCCGCCAGTTCACTGCCGCACAGGCAGCTTAGAAAATGAGGGTGATGTGTGTGGTGGAGCTGTTTAAGTTCACTGCCGCACAGGCAGCTTAGAAACTCATGGCGGACATAAACCCTTTTTAGGCTTTGTTCACTGCCGCACAGGCAGCTTAGAAAAACTGAGCAATCAAGAGCAGATGGAAAACGAAGTTCACTGCCGCACAGGCAGCTTAGAAAAGCAAAAAGTGTCGGTTGTGATAGGGCGTTGGGTTCACTGCCGCACAGGCAGCTTAGAAAATCCAAAAACTCGCCGTCTTTAAATAGGTTCAGTTCACTGCCGCACAGGCAGCTTAGAAAGGTATCCCATTGCAACGGCATGAAGGATGAGAGTTCACTGCCGCACAGGCAGCTTAGAAATTCCGGCGATTTCACCACCACGTCACGCTGCAGTTCACTGCCGCACAGGCAGCTTAGAAATCTAAGCTCAGATACTTAGCCATTGCTACGGTTGTTCACTGCCGCACAGGCAGCTTAGAAAATCATGGCGGCGGCGTTTATTGATCCGTTTTTGTTCACTGCCGCACAGGCAGCTTAGAAAAACA
>NZ_BAAHYJ010000003.1:0-467472 GCF_054657615.1 Methylosoma difficile
ACAAAGCCCCGATGTCCATTGGACATCGGGGCTTTTTTTTGGCTGATCGCCTACCAAGCCCCCGCAGGGATGCTGTAATGGTAAAGCAAATGTGGCAACATTACTTTTATTTTTACCAATATCAGGGGATAACTTTTTTCTCTAAAGCCTGTTATGTCTTTGTTTTTCTTTTCTATATTTTATTTTTGCAATATAATTTAAAATCATGGCAGATCTGATGCTTTCTTCTTTGTAAGAAAGCTGGTCGCAAGTTCTAGTACCATCTTCAGCACTAATGAATATAAGGCCTTAGGTGTTCCAAGGCCTTTTTTGTTGCCTTACGTTTTTTACAAATCGCGGCTTGTTCGCCATCAAATAAGGGGGATATGGTGTTCAATGTTGGTGAGCAGCTTGTAGCGTCGTATCTACGATATATTCGCCATTGCGACTTTATCCAAACTAATCTTTATACGGTTGATGTGCAGGGGGAGATTGATGTCGTTGGTATCAACCTTAAAGATAAGCAAGTTTACATTTGCGAAGTGGCTATTCACCTAACCACAGGCCTGCAATACAACAAAAATGGACAGCTGGTTAACGTTCCTAAACTCACCGATAAATTCTCAAAAAACATCGATTACGCCAACAAATACCTGTCAGATTACAGTCACCACTTTATGCTTTGGAGTCCGATTGTTAAGAATAGCCTGGGCAAGGTATCAAACAACCAACTTGCACACCTTGAAGAAATTAAAGCGAATATAAAAATGGGTTATGGGGTTGATCTTGAATGCGTTGTGAATGAGGTTTTTAAGGCTTACTTCCAAGAAATGCGAGATTTTGCTCGGAAAGAAACAGCGGCGCTTCAATGTCCAGTGATGAGGCTGTTGCAAATTGAAGAATATCTCGCCGCACACCTTGATAAACCTGCATTCAAAAAAACCTTATAGTGGTTAAATTTATAATGATGATGGATAATTCTTCCAATAGTAAAAGACACAACCGTCTATTGCCGAAGTGCGTTCGGAAACGCTAGCCGGATAAAAAACAGCCTTTTCGTCATTAGAAAGCAACAATACATTTTGGACTTAGAGGTATTTAGTGCCAAATAAACCAGCACCGCGAGGCTGAAAAGTGCATTATTCAACACAACTCTGAATGTCAAGGTATGTGGGACATTTACCGGAAAATACAACGATGGTGAATAACCCAAAAGTCTTTTTAACCCAGAACAGAACGATACCTTAATTGCATCCTGGCCCATCCTCCGCAGATTTTCTATCATCCATCATCGGCGACCTGCAGAGAAAGCATCTAATCGGTTTGGCGTGGCGATCCTAAACCCCAAGGGTAACCCGTAACTACGATAATTTTGGAGGAGCTGGCTCTGGCAAAGACAATGCATAAACCCAGTTATTTCGAACGATGGGGCAACCTGCAAAACATTAGCTTTTTATGGGCCAAACAAAATCTGGCTTAGACCGATTATCTTTATTATCCAAAAATACAACCTATCTATATCACTTTAATTTTTACCTCCACCCAAAATTTTTATTGAGCCAATAATTATCATGACTATCACCACACGTTTCGCTCCCAGCCCCACTGGCTACTTGCACGTCGGCGGCGCCCGTACCGCGTTGTTTTCATGGCTTTACGCACGCAAACACGGCGGCACATTTATTTTACGCATTGAAGACACCGATCTGGAGCGCTCCACGCAAGCCTCAGTTGATGCCATTTTGGAAGGCATGGATTGGTTGGGTTTGGATTACAACGAAGGCCCGTACTACCAAACCCAGCGTTTTGACCGTTACAAAGCCATCATCCAGCAGTTGTTGGATCAAGGCCACGCCTACTACTGTACTTGTACGAAAGACGAGCTGGAACAATTGCGCGCCGAACAAATGGCGAATAAAGAAAAGCCGCGTTACAACGGCAAATGCCGCCACACTGGCAATGTCAAACCGGAGCAAGAAGCGGTGGTGCGTTTTAAAAATCCGCAAGACGGTGTGGTGGCGATTGACGATTTGGTGAAAGGCGAAATTGTCGTCGCCAATAAAGAACTTGACGACTTGGTCATTGCCCGTGGCGATGGTACGCCGACGTACAACCTGACCGTGGTGGTTGACGATATGGACATGCACGTCAGCCATGTCATCCGTGGCGACGACCACATCAATAACACGCCACGGCAAATGAACATCCTCGCCGCCTTGGGTGCAAGCATTCCGCAATACGCGCATTTGCCGATGATTTTGGGCGCGGATGGCGCAAGATTATCTAAACGCCACGGTGCGGTCAGCGTTATGCAATTCCGTGATGATGGCTACTTGCCGCAAGCCTTGCTGAATTATTTGGTGCGCTTGGGTTGGTCACATGGCGATCAGGAGATTTTTTCGATTGAAGAAATGGTGCAGCATTTTGAGCTGGATAACGTCAACGGCTCGGCTTCGGCGTTCAATATGGATAAGTTGTTGTGGCTGAACCACCACTACATCATGAACAGCGATCCGGCCTTGGTCGCTCATCATTTAAGCTGGCATATCGCCCAATTAGGCTTGGAAGAAGCTAATGGTCCGGCGTTGGTTGAGGTGGTCAAACTGTTGCGTGAGCGCAGTAAAACCTTGGTTGAAATGGCTGCCGCCAGTACATATTTTTACCAAGAATTCGACAGCTATGACGAAAAAGCGGCTAAGAAAAACTTTACTGCGGGTTCTGATGAAGTCTTAGCGCAATTGCACGATCAATTCGCTGCTTTAAGTGATTGGGAAAGTGAAGCTCTGCACCAAGTCATTATCAATCTGGCAGAAAGCTTAGGATTGGGCTTGGGCAAAGTGGCACAACCATTGCGGGTTGCCGTGTGCGGTTCTGGCGTATCGCCAGCCATTGACGCCACCATTGCTTTATTGGGCAGGGAAAAAACTTTGGCGAGGATTTTGCGGGCTGTTGCCTACCTAAAAAACTAAGTACCCCTAATTCCTATAAGGTGACCCTGCATTGCGCTTTTATCACCATTTCCTATAACATTCCGGTAAAACATGCCGGAATGTTATAGGTTTCATCAAAGTATCAAAATCAGTAAAAATTAGCTTTGCTTTTTGATAATGCCGCGCTCAACCAGCAAGTTAATGACTTTTTTGACACTCTCATCCAAAGACTGATCGTGGGTGTTAACCGACAACTCAGGATGTTCAGGCGCTTCGTAAGGCGAACCGATACCGGTAAAAAATGGAATATCTCCTGCACGCGCCTTTTTATACAGGCCTTTTACGTCGCGCTGTTCGCAAGTTTCAATCGGGCATTGGCAGTAAATTTCTAAAAAATCCCCATGCGGCACCAAGCTTCTGGCGGCATTACGATCAGATTTAAACGGCGAAATAAAAGCGGTTAAGGTGATAACACCTGCCTCAACCATCAGCTTAGCCAGCTCACCAATACGTCTGATATTTTCAATACGGTCATCATCGCTAAATCCCAAATCACTGCATAAGCCGTGACGGACATTGTCCCCATCCAGTACAAATGTCGAGGTGCCGCATTTATGCAAATAATCTTCCACAGCATGCGCTAAAGTCGATTTTCCAGAACCAGACAATCCTGTAAACCATAGGATGACGCTTTTATGTTCATGAAGTTTTTCTCTATCTGTTCGGGTAACAGTGGCATGATGCCAGACGGTGTTGGAACTTTTTGTTGTCATATCGAATTTTGGAAGTTAGTAAAGAGTGGGAAGGGAGAGATTATGCGTAGGTTTTTTCAAATGCCGCTATGAAGGCTGGCAATTGATCAAATGGTAAATGATTGATGCCTGCTGCACCTTTGCGCCCACCCCCAGTGGGGAATGCGGAACACAATTCGTCGGCTCCCGTTTTGTTGGTTAAAGGTGCGCGAACGCTAATTTGATAATCTCCTTTTTCTGTAAAGCTAAAAACCGCATGGGCGCGACTGGGTGTCAGATTCGCCAATTCGTTGCCGTAAACACCGCTGATACGCCTAGCCCAAGCCTCATCCGGCAATATAAACAGTCCAACTTTATCAGTGACATACTCTGGTTTTATTTGCATAGCCAGATTCATGTCCTCTTGATAACCATTAATCAGTTTTTGATGGATGGCGGCATTATCATGGATAAAGTCGAATGGCGATGCAAAAGGGGCGAGTTCACGATACAGTGACTCTGGGGGGAAATGCAAGTCTGAAATACTATTGCCATAGCCGTTGTAATTAATGCAAGTGCCTAAGTCTTTGAGTTGGTTAAGCTGTGTTTCGCCCAACCCCAAAGGCAGGGCAGCCTGTTCGGCAACGGCAAGCAAATTGTCACCAAATGCGGCTGTCACCGCCCATGCCAAATACTTGCCTTGCAAGTGCTGGTTAACCAGCAGGCTGGTGCAGATATTGGCATCGGTATCTATCAGGGTAGTCAGGTTAGGATGGTTGGGTATTTCACCGGGCTGGTGGTGGTCAACATAAAAAACACTTGCCCCAGCCGCCAAGACCTTATCCAAAGCCAGACGGTTTTTTTCTAAAGAAATATCCAGAACGGTCACTTCATCACCCGGCTGCGCGGATATTTTTTCCAACAACTGGATATCCCTTTTGATTCCCGTTACCAGCTGCGTTTGTGCAGGTCGAGCCAAGCGAAGCTGCACTAACGCACAAATGCCGTCTGCGTCGCCATTAAATACATCAATTTGCATGATTTTATCCTGAATAAAAAAGGTAGATAGCAGGGCTGGTATTGTAAAGGATGAAAGAAGCCCTTTCAAAAATGCACCTATACTCAATGAGCTTATAGGCTATAGTAGAATATAGTCGATGATAAAAATTAATTCCGCAAAAAAATGCTAAATTCACAATCAACCAACCTTTTCAAAAATGCGTTTAAACGCTTTCTTCCCAACGAGCAAGCCATTTCGCTCGGCATTTTTTTGGTGGTTTGCTTTTTACTGATCTATGGCTTAAGCGATTTGCTGATGCCTGTGTTTGTCTCCATTGTTTTTGCCTATTTACTGGAAGGGTTGGTTGTCAAACTAGAAAAACTAAAGGTGGCGCGCACCCTTGCTGTGCTTATCGTGTTTTCAGTATTCTTGGCGTGCTTATGTTTTTTATTGCTGTTTTTATTGCCAATGATTTCCCAGCAAGCAGTGGAATTGGCTCAAAACCTACCCGGCATTGTTGGACGCATCCAAGCGGGTATTTTACGCTTGCCGCAAATGTATCCTAAACTGATTTCCCAGCAAAAAATAAGCCAAATCATGTCAGCAATGCAGAATGAGTTGCTTAGCTACGGGCAAAGCATTGTTTCCATGTCTGCCGCATCAGTCGTAGGGATAGTCAGTGCCTTGATTTATTTGTTCTTGGTGCCGATGATGGTGTTTTTCTTCTTAAAAGACAAGCAAATATTTCTGGTTTGGTTCATGCAGTTCATGCCCCGCGAACGCAACTTGGCAGAACGGGTTTGGCAAGAAGTGGACATCCAGATTGGCAATTACGTGCGCGGTAAGTTCGCCGAAGTGTTTATTCTTTGGGTCATTAGCTACATCACTTTTACCGCGATTAACTTAAATTACGCCATGCTGCTTGCGGTATTAATGGGAATCTCTGTCATCATCCCTTATATCGGCGCAACCTTGGTAACCTTTCCAGTGTTGATTGTCGGTTATTTGCAATGGGGGTTTGAAGGCGACGATTTCACCCTGCTGCTGATTGCCTATTCAATCATTCAAGCACTGGATGCCGTGTTCCTAATTCCGTTTTTGTTTTCCGAGGCGGTTAACTTACACCCGGCAGCCATTATTATCGCCATTCTGTTTTTTGGAGGCCTATGGGGCTTTTGGGGGGTGTTTTTTGCCATTCCCTTGGCAACAGCCGTTAAAGCCGTTTTAACGGCGTGGCCGCGCATGGGTGAAACCATCACCGATAACGCGTTATAACTTAGGGCAAATACCGTTTCTTAAGCTGACTACTGGCCAGCCTGATTGCTCGGCATAGTGCCGTAACTTGTCGTCAGGATCAACCGCCACAGGCTGCTCAACCAGCTTAAGTAACGGCAAGTCATTATGTGAGTCACTATAGAAATAGCTGCCCGCCAAGGTTTCACCCGATTGTTGCAACCAGTCTTGCAACTGTTTCACCTTACCGTCTTGAAAACACGGCACCCCCACAAATTTGCCGGTATAACGGCCTTCGATAAACTCCGGTGCCGTCGCCAGCAAAATATCTATACCATAAAGCTTAACAATGGGTTCGGTAACAAAACGGTTGGTGGCGGTAATCACCATCACCGTGTCGCCTCGCTGTTTATGCTGGTCGATCAGTTGCTGGGCGGGTTCGAGCAAAATGGGCGTGATGATGTCTTGCATGAATTGCGCCCGCCATTGCCATAATTTTTCAGTCTCGTTCTCTGCCAGCGGGCGCAAGGAAAAGCTTAAGAACTCGGCAATATCCAAACAACCTTGTTTGTATTGTTCATAAAACTTGGCATTCGCGGCCTCGTAGTGGCCTTTATCGACAACTCCCTGATCGACAAGGAATTGCCCCCATAAATAATCGCTGTCATCAGCAATGAGGGTATTGTCTAAATCAAAAATCGCTAAACTCACGGCTAACCTGTCTGGGTAAATTTAAAAGCAGATGCCCTATGGCATCTGCTGGGGTTTTGTGGAACAATGTCGGCATCATAAATCGCCTGTTCCGGCAAGTTTACCATAGCTAAGAATAAGATACGGGGCAGGAAAAAAATAACAGGTTTTAACATGATAGACTCGAAAGGATACCGGCCTAACGTCGGGATCATCCTTTGCAATGACGAGGGTCGTGTGTTTTGGGCAAAACGGATGGGCGTAAACGCTTGGCAATTTCCGCAAGGCGGCATTAATGACGATGAAGACCCAGAAACAGCGATGTACCGAGAATTGTGGGAAGAGACCGGACTACAGCAACAACATGTACAAATATTAGGGCGCACCCGCTATTGGTTAAGATACCAATTGCCTGAGCGGTATATCCGTAAGAATTCGCTCCCCTTATGCATAGGCCAAAAACAAATTTGGTTTATGTTGCGTTTGATAACACCCGACACCAATGTGCGGTTTGACCACTGTCCAAAACCGGAGTTTGATAGCTGGCGCTGGGTGGATTACTGGGAACCGCTTAACGATGTGGTGTACTTTAAGCGCAAAGTTTACCAAAAGGCCATGCGCGAATTGGGTGCAATCCTGCCCGACAACGGCATCCCAGTAAACCCTACCGGTTATCTGAAACAAGAAAAAAAGCCCAAGGCCAAGCTTAATGGTCGTAAATATCCGGCGATAATCCCGTCAGCTTGCCAGGCAAGCGACTAACGCTGGTTTCGATACGTCCATCAGCAAACAGCTGTAAGTGCCGATAACCGGGCATGGCATCATCCAACGCAAATGTCATGCTTTCGGGTTTGAACTGGAAGCAGGTCGATGGCGTTCCCAACAAACGGATGCCATTGAGCGGCATATCCATTTCCTGATGGATATGCCCGCAAGTAACCGCCTTCACCTGCGGGTACTTGCCCACCACCGCCAACATCTCTTGGCTATTTTTGATAATCATCGTATCCAGCCACGCACTTTGCGTTTTAAAGCAAGGATGATGCACGGCAATTAAAGCATGATGTTCAGGGTAAGCCTGCAAACAAGCCTCCAAAAACTGTAGCTCTTCGGCCTCGATTATTCCGCAATCCTCACCTGGAATTTGGCTGTTTAAACAAATCAGCTGCCAATCGCCGAACAAACGCTGTTTTTCGCAGCTGACCAACCCGCCAGAAAATACCTGCCCCATAAAATCGGCATAATCATGATTGCCAGGCAAGCAAAGCGCCGGTATCTGATAAGCCTCTAAAACCTCCAAAATAAACTGATAGCCCGTCAAACTGCCGTATTGGGTCAGGTCGCCCGTCAGCAGCAGCAAATCCACATCGCGCAGCTCAGCAAACGCTTGTCTTAGAACTGCTTGGAAATAATAAGCTGTATTGACGCCTTGCAAGCTTTCTTCTGGCTTGGCAAGAATATGCAAATCAGAAATCTGCAGGATGGACAAACAGCTAGATGTCTTTGTCATGATGTCGGCTCAAATCAATATCTTTAGTCAGTAACTTGGAATTGCGCGCAGGGTTATACAACGCTTTTAACGCATCGGGCAGGCTATCTATCTCAGCCGACACAAAGCCGCGCTCAACAAACCAATGCACCGTTTGCGTAGACAGCACATACAGAGCCTGCAAATCCATTTGCCATGCTCTGCGGTAAGCAAAGTTCAGCAAGCGGTCGCCCCGCGCAGCGCCACGATAACCCAAATGCACCGCCAGACAGGCAATCACCCCAACCCGACATTGCCGGTTAGTATGCAAAGCCATACAAGCGATGATTAAGCCATCGCGTTCGATAATAATATAATCGGCAATTTCCGTTTCAATTTTTTCACGCGAACGTTTAGCCAGAATGCCTTGTTGCTCTAAAGGTTTAATCAATTCCAAAATGCCGCCGATGTCATTCAGGGTCGCCGCCCTTAATTCCTCAAACGGTGTGGAACTGACCAGTGTGCCGACGCCATCGCGGGTAAACAATTCCAGCAGCAACGCCCCATAGCGCTGGCGCGTCACCAAATGCGCCCTCAATACACCCGCTTGGCAAGCTTGCACCGCCGCACGCAACGGAAAACCGATGGCATCGGCAATATCATTATGCTGCAGCAAAAACACATCGGCCTCTTCGCTGGTCATTTGCGCGATAGCTTCGCCGGTATCGGGATTGGAGCACTCGTCTTCCGTCAAAAACACCAGCTTTTCGGCTTTTAAGGCAATCGCCACTGCCGTAGCGACTTGTTCCGCCGATAAATTGAACACCTCACCACTGGGCGAATAACCCACCGGCGACATCAACACCACGCTATCCTGATCGAGCAGCTGATGGATAGCCGCGCTATCAATCCGGCGCACCTCACCCGTGTGGCAATAATCGATGCCATCGATCACACCCAAAGGCTTGGCGGTCACAAAATTGCCCGATGCCACCTTAATTTTAGCACCCGCCATGGGTGAATTAGACAATCCCATCGATAACAACGCCTCAATTTCCACGCGCACCAAACCGGCAGCTTCTTTTACGCACTGCAAGGCGGTGGCGTCTGTGACGCGCAAATGGCGATGGAATTCGCTTTCTATCCCTAGTTTGGCAAGCCGTTGGTCAATTTGCGGACGGATACCGTGCACCAACACCAAACGGATGCCCAAACTGTTCAACAAGGCAAAATCATGGACGTGATGGTGGAAATCTTCCGCCAACACCGCCTCGCCACCAAAACAAATCACAAACGTTTTATTGCGGTGGGCATGAATATAAGGCGAAGAAGCCCTAAACCAATTAACGAATTCGTTTTGTAAAATCATAGTAACCGTTTATCTGCAAGATGATGCAGGTCAGAAATAAAAAAGGAGGGAGGATTCTACCCGACCATCATGACATTATTTGCCATGGCGAAAGCGGCCTTGCACAAAATCCAAAGCCTCTTGAATATTCAGGTCACGCGTACCGCCGCCAGTACGGACATAAAACTTGGGCGCATTGCCTTGGTTTAAAAATACCGGACGGTTGGCAGGTGAAACAATAATCCGGCAGACATCCTTGCCATCCACCACATGGAACAGCACATGGACAAAATGGCAAAGGTCGGCGCCTAAATTCGCGGAAATAGCGGTCATCAGGCTTTGCTCAAAGCCATCTTGACCGGGCTTTTTCAACGTTTGGTAATCTTTTTCCAGACCGATAATATCACCGTCATCGGCAACACCAATCAACAAAGTACCACCCAAATGGCTATTGAAAAAACCCGCCAAGGTTTTTAGCACCACACCTTCCAGCGCGCGGTTGATGCGTTGTTCTTGATAATCCCAACGCAACGACGACTTAAACTCCAACAACGTACCCTCGCCTTGGCGGACAATGGACGGCAAATCCTTGCCGAGTTCCGATTGCAAAGAATCCAAGCGCACCAAACGTTTATGCAACGTTTTATAAATGCCCAGCGACAACAAACCCAGCATCGCGCCAATCTCGGCGTAAAACAGCACCAGATTGTTTTGCGTGATTTTGCCGGTCAAAATCTCCTGCACCTGATAAATGGCATACTCCATCGACGACAGCGGATCGGCGTTTTGCTCGCGCGAATTAATGTAATCGTAACTGGGCGCCAAAATAAAAATACCAATCGCCGCCCCGATAATCGCCGCCGACGCATAAATTTTTAACTGCTGCTGCCAAATTGTAATGATGAGTAGAATCAGTCTTTTCATTGCGTGGTTATAAGCTATCCAAAATACGCGTATCTTAGATAAGGACGGAGAGGATTGATAGCATTACATGGCGGATGGGAAGGCGGGCGTTTAAAAACAGCGGTTTTAGGTTGTGACAAACGCAAACAAAATGGAAAGCGGCGCGAAGTTGCTTGATGTGTTCAACCAATAATGGATTATTGTGGCGTTCGGCAAGATTGATGGTGAAAAACTACGAAGCCCCAGGCACATAAGCACGGCGGTAGTTCTGGGCTTCTGCAAAGGCAGCATAATATAGTTTCTTCTCGTATCAGGAGCTATATGTAAAGCTAGAGCTAACTTTCTATACAGATTCACAGTTATAAGTATAGATACAAGCTATTTTCTATATATATCATTAGGGATGTGCAAAATTAATTTCATTTTTGATACGCATTGCCGAGCAGATCGAACAATGCGGTATTGATATAGTAGTTATCACGCCCTTTTTTAACTTTTTGCAGTAAACCTATATCAATGAGTTTGTTTAGATAGCTTGTAGCGGTTATGCGAGTTACGCCAAGTTCTGACACGATAAATTCAATTTTAGTATAGGGATGGCGAAACAGGTTGTTGAGCAAATCTTGGCTGTATATTTTAGGTAAATCGCTACGCATTTTATTCTTGAAATTCAGCATTGTGCTCTTAATACGCTCGATAAGTACGACAGTGTCTTTAGATGTCTGCTCAACACCTTCCAGCATAAATAGCAGCCACGGCTCCCAATCGCCTGTGTCTCTGGTGTGTTGTAATTGATGATAATAGTCGGCTTTGTTTTGGTTGATATATCTGCTTAGATACAGCACAGGAATTTTTAGTAAGTCTTGCTTAACCAAGTACAGGATATTGATGATTCGTCCAGTTCTGCCATTGCCGTCATAGAAAGGATGAATGCTCTCAAATTGATGATGAATCACCGCCATTTTTGTGAGCGTATCCCAGTCACATAGCGTATCGTCGTTAATAAATTGTTCTAGGTTATTCATTAATAAAACGATGTCATCAGGATGTTGGGGTGGGGTATAAATAACTTCGCCAGTGGCATCATTTTTCAAACTTGTGCCTGGTAATTTACGGTAGCCAGCACGATTTTCTTCGATACAGGCCTGTATTTCCAAGATGTCGTTATTGGTAAGAAGGCCAGTCCTCTTGACTTGGGCAAAACCGTTTTGTAAAGAAGTCGCGTAATTATGAACCTCCTTTGCCGCCAAATTAACATAGTATTTAGCTTGGCTGTCGCTTTGATAAAGATCATCGTGCGTAGTTATGATGTTTTCAATAGCAGAGCTGTCTTTGGCTTCTTGTAAAGATAAGGTGCTAATCAGGATGCCTTCATTAGGAATGGTTGCTGCTATGCCTTTGAGTTCTGCCAAGGCTTGATGAGCCTTGGCTAGTTTTTTTAAAACAACTTTGGTTTCGATATCCTGAGTAAGTGGCAAAAGTAGAATTTGACTCATGTTTAATATTTCGCTGTTTCCAAGTATTACCATCAGAACTTATATCTTTTGCATCCCCAAAAATTTCCGTTTTAAACGTCAGGGTGCCTTATTCTAAGTATTTGGTTATGAATAACTTCCCGCAACATTAAAACTTGAATGATTTCTGAAAACTATCAGGTCTGAGTTTTCAAAAATGGTTTAGGGAAGTTATTTTTATCCTAATTCTGAGCTAAATATTAATCCTAGTTATCCGTAACCGCTCCCGTAGAAGCCGAACTCACCAACTTGGCATATTTCGCCAACACGCCACGGGTGTATTTCGGTGCTGGTTGTTGCCATTTTTCCATACGCCGTGCTATTTCATGTTCGTTGATGTGCAAGGTTAAGGCGTTGTTTTCGGCGTCAATCGTTATGGTGTCGCCGTTTTCGACGATGGCTAAAGGGCCGCCGACGTAGGCTTCTGGGGTGATGTGGCCTACTACAAAACCATGCGTACCGCCGGAGAAGCGTCCGTCGGTGATTAACGCCACTTCTTTACCTAAGCCTTTACCCATGATCGCGGAGGTTGGCGAGAGCATTTCGCGCATTCCAGGGCCGCCTTTCGGGCCTTCGTAGCGGATGACGATGACATCGCCTTTGACGATGTCGCCGTTGAGGATGCTTTGCAGGGCTTGCTCTTCCGCATCAAAGACTTTCGCCGCACCAGTGAAACACAAGCCTTCTTTGCCAGTGATTTTTGCCACGCCGCCTTCTGGCGCGAGGTTGCCGTAGAGAATGACTAAATGGCTGTCTTTTTTGATCGGGTTGCTGAGGTCGCGGATCATGTCTTGACCGTCTGGGTATGGAACAACGTCGGCGAGGTTTTCTGCCAAGGTTTTGCCTGTTACCGTCAAGCAATCGCCGTGTAACAAACCTGCGTCCAACAAGATTTTCATCAATGGTTGGATGCCGCCGATTTCGACCAATTCCGCCATTTGGTATTTACCGCTGGGTTTCAAATCCGCCAACATCGGTACGCGTTTGCCGATGCGGGTGAAATCGTCCAAACTTAAATCCACTTTCGCGGCATTCGCCATCGCCAGCATGTGCAGTACAGCGTTGGTTGATCCGCCTAGCGCGATAACCACGGTGATGGCGTTTTCAAAGGCTTCTTTGGTCATGATGTCGCTGGGTTTGATGCCTTTTTCAATCAGGTTCATCACTGCTGCACCTGCGCGTTCGCAGTCCAGTTTTTTATCGTTGGAAATCGCGGCTTGTGCGGAGCTGTTTGGCAAGCTCATGCCGAGTGCTTCAATCGCCGAAGCCATGGTGTTGGCTGTGTACATGCCGCCGCATGAACCTGCGCCTGGAATGGCTTTGGTTTCGATGGCGGTCAGTTCGGCATCGTCGATTTTGTTGTTGGCGCGTGCGCCGACGGCTTCAAACACGGATACCACATCGAGTTTTTTGTCTTTGTGGCAACCCGGCATGATGGTGCCGCCGTAAACGAAAATCGCCGGACGGTTCAGGCGCGAGATGGCAATCATGCAGCCTGGCATGTTTTTGTCGCAACCGCCGATGGCGACTACGCCGTCAAAACCTTGGCAACCGACCACGGTTTCGATGGAATCGGCGATGACTTCGCGCGATACCAACGAGTATTTCATGCCTTCTGTACCCATCGAAATGCCATCAGAAATGGTGATGGTGTTGAAGATGACGGCTTTGCCTGCGGCGTTGTTGACGCCAATTGCGGCATCATCAGCCAGTTTGTTGATGTGCATATTGCAAGGCGTGACCATGCTCCAAGTGGAAGCAATGCCGACTTGTGGTTTTTTGAAGTCTTCGTTTTTAAAGCCGACGGCATAAAGCATGGCGCGGCTAGGTGCGCGTTCCATACCGTCGACAACTTGGGATGAAAAAGGGCGGGTGTCTTTTGAGTTTGCCATGTTTAAGGATTCCTTTTAGTTGTTAGTGGTTGGAATGGGGATATAAGTATTGGGTGGTTTGCTGCCTTGTAAGGCATGGGCACGAAATCTGTTGAGCAAAAGTAGGTGCGAATTCATTCGCAATGTGCGGATAAATCCGCACCTACAAAATACGCTTGCATAAGCGCAGACTTGAAGCGGTTTTTTGTGAGGGTACGTTGTGCGGACACGTTTAAATCAGCATTAAAATCAATAAAAAGGTACGCACAGCGTACCCTACAAGCTTAAAACGAACCCCAAGTGTTTTTACGCCGCCAGCCCAACTTCGGCAGGATGAAGCCTAAGATCACGCCCGCCAGCGACAGAAAGCCGCCGTACAAAAACCAGTCTTGGTTGGCGGTATCTTTAAGGGCTTGGTTTTCCAGCTTGAATTGTTCCAAATCCCGCTCAACATTAACGACCCGCTCTTGCAGTTCGTCACGTTCGTTTTTGATTTGCAGGGCATTGGTGGCGGTTTTTTTTAGCTCGCTCAATTCGCGGCTGAGTTGGTCGCGCTCGTCAGACAAGGCTTGTTCCAGTGACGTGCCAGGGGTGATTTTCTCGCGCAAGACGATCAACTCGCCTTTCAGACGCGCGTTTTCGGCTTCTAACGCCCGTAAGCTGCGGTTGGTTTCGCCAATTTGGTCACGGGCGGGCGGTTCTTTAATGGTGTTGCGGGTGAGGATGTAGCCTTCTTGGCCTGTGCTGAGGCGAACGCGCGAAAATCCGGTCTTGGCATTTTCGCTGATAACCGTCAGCGGCGTGCCGGTCGGCAGCAGTTTGACGACTTTAGATTCATTGTCTTCTTGGCTACGTAACGACAAGTTGAGGTTATCGGTGACATAAACCGTTTTGGCATGGGCGATAGAACAACAGGCCGCCAAAACAACTATCGTGCTGAGCAATTTTTTCACAGGATTTCCGCTAGTCAGTAATGGGATGGCCTTGATTTTACCGTTATTTTTGGCAGAGAAGAAACTCCAGCAAGGCTTTTTGTGCATGCAGGCGGTTTTTGGCCTCAGGAAAGACTACGCTTTGCGGGCCGTCGATCACCTCGGCGCTGACTTCTTCGCCGCGATGTGCAGGCAAACAGTGCATGAACAAGGCATCGGCTTTCGCCGCTTGCATGACTTGGCGGTCAACTTGGTAATCTTTAAATGCGGCGACGCGTTGCGCCTGCTCTTCTTCTTGACCCATGCTGGCCCAAACATCAGTCACTACCAAATCCGCGCCTTGTGCGGCATCTAGGGGTTTGGCAAAGCATTTAATACGCGCACCGGCAGCGTCGACATAAGCCGCTTGCGGTTCGTAACCTGCGGGGCTGGCGATATGCAAAGTAAAATCCAACAGGCTGGCGGCATGGATATACGAATGACACATGTTATTGCCGTCGCCAATCCACGCCACAGTTTTGCCTTGGATGTCGCCGCGCAGTTCGAAATAGGTCTGCATATCAGCTAACAGCTGGCAAGGGTGTTCTTGGTCAGTCAGGCCGTTAATGACTGGCACGCTGGAGTGTTCGGCGAAAGTGGTCACGGTTTCGTGTTTGTCGGTTCGCAACATGATGCAATCGACCATGCTGGAGATGACTTTGGCGCTGTCGCGCAAAGGTTCGCCTCGACCCAATTGGGTATCGCGCGGCGACAAGAACAAGGCGCTGCCGCCAAAATGCGCCATACCGGCTTCAAAGGAAATGCGCGTTCGGGTGGATGATTTTTCAAAAACCATCGCCAAGAGCTGGCCTTTTAAAGGCTGGTAGTTTGGGTCGCGGTGGTTTTTTAATTCGATGGCGCGGGCAATCAGGCCACGCAGTTCGCTGCTGCTTAAATCCAGTAAGCTGACGAAATGTCTCAGTTTATTCATGGTGCTGCCCCGTGTGGGCTTGGATAAGCCCTGATAAGCTGTCTACAAGTTGTGCAATTTGTTGGTCGTCGATAATCAGTGGCGGCAACAAACGGATGGTTTTGTCATTGGTGACGTTAATCAATAAAAATTTATCTAAGGCTTGCGTGACCAGTTCGGCACAAGGCGCATCCAGCTCGATGCCGATCATCAGGCCTTTATAACGAATATCAACGACATGGGGATTGCCTTGCAGGCGCGCAACAAAGCCGTCAAAAATGGCTTTGCCTTTACTGGCGGCGGCATCGGTCAAATGATCGGCATCCAGCGTCGCCAACACTGCCAAAGCTGCACTACAAGCCAACGGATTGCCGCCAAACGTGGAGCCATGATTGCCCGCCGTCAACACGCCTGCCGCTTTGCCGCGCGCCAAACACGCGCCGATGGGCACGCCGTTGCCCAAGGCTTTTGCCAAGGTGCAAACATCGGGCAGTAGGCCATTGTGTTGGTAAGCCAAAAATTGACCTGTACGGCCGATGCCGGTTTGGATTTCATCCATCATCATCAGCAAGTTGTGCTGGTCGCACAACGCACGGATGCGGTTAAGATAGTCCGCCGCCGGTACGTTGACACCGCCTTCGCCTTGAACGGCTTCCACCAAAATGGCGACGATGTTGGCGTTGTTTGCCAGCACGTTTTCAATCGCGGCAATGTCGTTGTACGGCACTTGCACAAAGCCTTCGACCAAGGGCGCAAAACCTTCTTTGATTTTGCTGTTGCCCGTGGCGCTTAAAGTAGCCATGGTACGACCGTGAAAGCTGCGCTCCATGACGATGATGGTCGGTGTGGCTATGCCTAATCCGTTACCGTATTTGCGGGCAATTTTGATGGCGGCTTCGTTCGCTTCGGCGCCGGAATTGGAGAAGAAAACATTATCCATGCCGCTGCGTGCAATCAGCTGGTCTGCCAATTGTTCTTGGACGGCAATGCGGTAGATATTGGACGTGTGCAGCAGCTTTTGGCTTTGTTCGCACAAAGCTTTATGCACTGCAGGGTGCGCGTGGCCTAGGCTGGTCACGGCAATACCGGAGAGGGCATCCAAGTACCGGTTACCGTCTTCATCCCACAACCAAGCCCCTTCACCGTGGCTGAAAGTCACCGGCAAACGTTTGTAAGTTGGCATAACATGGCTAGTCATCAATCCCGCCCGATTAAAGCAAAACAAAGCACCGCCAAGTGATCGGCGGACAATAAAAAAAAGCGTCGATTATAAGATTCAAACCCCAAGCTAGCAAGCCAAGATAACAAGATTTGCTTTTTTAAGTGGGCTAAAGTTGCTAAAATTCCTAAACTTTTTCATTACTGAGTGGAACAACGATGGACGTAATAGCAAGAATCAAAGACCAACTTGAAAACAACCCTGTGGTTTTGTACATGAAGGGTACACCTGATTTCCCGCAATGTGGTTTTTCTAATCAAGCCGTACAGGTTTTGGCTGCCTGCCAAGCGCAATATGCAGCGGTGAATATTTTTGAAGACCCCGAGTTGCGCGACGCGCTAAAAGAATACTCAAACTGGCCCACCTATCCGCAGCTTTACATTAAAGGCGAGCTGGTCGGCGGTTGTGACATCATGATTGATTTGTACAAAAAAGGTGATTTGGCAAAAATGCTGGCGACAGCCTAAGCTTCAATCCCATTTGTTGATGAAGAAGGGGTACAAGACTGTACCCCTTTTTTTTTCGTCCGCTTTTACGTCAAAGCAAACTTTCTTGAAAATATTTCCAGCGGTTGAAAATTTTGCAAAACACTTCAGCGGTCATTTCTGCATCGTATAAAGCCGAATGGGCTTTTTCGTTATCCCAAGCCAAGCCGGCGGCTTCCGCCACTTTTGCCAATACCGTATGCTGATAGGCCAAGCCACCCAGCGTCGCTGTGTCAAACGAGCTGAACGGATGGAATGGACTGCGTTTAATTTGCGTGCGGTGAATGGCGGCATTTAAAAAGGCAATATCAAAAGCCGGATTGTGACCCACCAAAATGGCACGCGTACAGTTGTTGCGTTTGACAGCCTCTTTAATCGGCTTAAACAGCAAATCCAGCGCGTCTTTTTCTTCCAGCGCCATACGGAACGGATGGTAAGGGTCAATGCCATTGAACTTCAATGCCGCTTCATCCAGTTCGGCGTTTTTAAACGGCACGACATGGGTGGTATAGCGCTCGGTTATCGCCAGTTCGCCCGCTTCGTTAAGCTCGACAATAACAGCGGCAATTTCCAACAAGGCATTTTTTTTGGCATTAAAACCAGCGGTTTCAATGTCAACAATCACCGGGAGATAGCCGCGAAAGCGTTTCTCCATCGGCATAAAAGATTTGTCCATCTACTCACTTATCCAACAGCGTTAAAATCATTAAGACACCGCAAGGAGCCTAGCCCTTTAGTTTTACCGGACAGGCTAAACCTGCCTAGCCGGAATGTCCACTGCTTAACGCATTTTCCAAGCCAATTGATTTCCGGCGTGCAAAGGCGTAATGGAGACAACGCCATCGCTGCAGACATCAGGCACTTGCCAGGTTTGCCTTTCCAAGATGACTTGCCCGCTATTGCGCGGCAAACGGTAAAAATCCGCACCAAAAAAACTAGCGAAACCTTCCAGCTTGTCCAGCGCGTCCGCTTGTTCAAAGGCTTCGGCATACAATTCCAAGGCCGCAGGTGCGCTAAAACAACCCGCGCAACCACAAGATGTTTCTTTTAAATGCGTCATATGTGGTGCGCTGTCTGTGCCTAGGAAAAACTTGGGATTGCCGCTGGTGGCGGCTTTCAGCAAAGCGAGGCGATGCTGTTCGCGCTTTAACACGGGTAAACAATAATGATGCGGCCTTATACCGCCTGCTAGAATGGCGTTGCGGTTGAGCAGTAAATGCTGTGGCGTGATGGTCGCGGCGACCTTCGCGCGGGCGGCTTCGACAAATTGCACCGCTTCGGCAGTGGTGACGTGTTCCAGCACTAAGCGCAAATCAGGAAATTCTTTTACCACAGCCTGCAAATGGCGTTCGATAAACACCCGCTCTCGGTCGAAAATATCGCAATCGTCGTCGGTGACTTCGCCATGCACCAGCAAAGGGATGTCGTAGCGTTGCATAGCTGCCAGCAACGGGTAAATCTGCTGGATATTGCCGACTCCGGCATCAGAATTGGTGGTTGCGCCTGCCGGATACAATTTAAAGGCGTGGACAAATTCGGATTCTGCCGCCAGCTTGATTTCCGCTTCGCTGGTTGCGGCAGTCAGATACAAGGTCATCAGCGGCGTAAAGTCCATACCTTCAGGGATCGCTTGTAAAATTTCGTCGCGATAGACCGAAGCTTGGGCAACCGTGGTCACGGGCGGCTTTAGGTTAGGCATGATAATCGCACGGGCAAATTGCCGTGCGGTGTAGGGTAATACGGTTTTTAAAACGTCGCCATTGCGGACATGAATATGCCAATCATCAGGACGGGTGAGGGTTAATGTTTTCATTGTGGGCTTCGAGTCTGTAAAATGCTCGGTATTCTATAGTAACTGCCTTGAAAAACTAAGGTTACGCCCTAATTTAGTGAATATCTAAGTAGGAGAAATAATAGTGGCGCGTTATTTTCCAAACACAAAAACTGAAATTTCACCATGTATTTTGGCTCAAGAAAGATTTAAGTTAGGTTTTACGCCTATCAAGCCAACCAATAAAAAAAGTTGTTCAGACGACTATAGAAATAAAGTCCGAACTGTACTCATAGATACACAAAACTTTACTCGTTAGGAGAGTAGTTAATGCCAATTTACGAATACCAGTGCCAAGCTTGTGGTCACGAACATGAAGCGTTGCAAAAACTCAGCGCTGAGCCACTTAAAATTTGCCCTGCTTGCAGCCAGCCTGAGCTGATAAAAAAAATATCCGCTGCGGGTTTCCGTCTGAAAGGCGGCGGTTGGTATGAAACCGATTTTAAAAGCGGCGCGAAAAAGAATGTCGCCGGAGATACAGCACCCTCCTCACCAGCCGCTAGCGTAACAAGTGGCAGTAAAAGCAGCTAAAAATTTCCAACTATTCGTAGGATGGGCTGACGCTAGGAAGCCCATCATGATTGATGACAGCCTATTTTGATGGGCTTCCTTACGTCAGCCCATCCTACCAACTTCATTATCACCAAAACCATAAGAACAACAGGACAGTATCATGCGTACCCACAAGTGCGGGGAATTAGACACACAACAGTTAGGCGAAACCGTAACCATCTGCGGCTGGGTACATAGACGACGTGATCACGGCGGCGTTATTTTTATTGATTTGCGCGACCGCGCAGGTCTGGTGCAAGTGGTTATCGACCCTGACACAGAAGAAGCATTCGCCGCCGCCGAGCATGTGCGTAGCGAATATGTATTGAAAATTACAGGCTTAGTCAGAGGCCGTCCAGGCGGCACGATTAACGCCAATATGCGTTCTGGCGCGATTGAGATTTTAGCCAAAGAAATCGAAGTGCTGAACGAATCCGAAACTCCGCCATTCCCTATCGAAAGCGAAATCGAAGTCAACGAAGAATTACGTTTACGTTACCGTTACATCGACTTACGCCGCGTCGCCATGCAGGAAAAAATGAAAGTGCGCCGCGATGTCACCCGTATCTTGCGTAATTTCTTGGATGACAACGAATTTTTCGAAATCGAAACGCCGTATCTTACAAAAGCCACACCCGAAGGCGCGCGCGATTACATCGTGCCTAGCCGTACCCACGAAAATGCGTTTTTCGCCTTGCCGCAATCGCCACAGCTGTACAAACAGATTTTGATGGTCGCAGGCATGGATCGCTATTACCAAGTGGTGCGTTGTTTCCGCGACGAAGACTTACGCGCTGACCGCCAACCCGAATTTACCCAGTTGGATATTGAAACCTCGTTCATGACCGAAGACGAAATCATGAACATCATGGAAGAAATGATCCGCCAACTGTTCGCCAAAGTCATCAACGTGGCCTTGCCTGAACAATTCCCGCGCATGACTTACCAAGAAGCCATGTCACGCTTCGGTATCGACCGACCTGATTTGCGGATTCCGATGGAATTGGTGGATGTTGCTGACGATTTGAAAGATGTTGATTTTAAAGTCTTCTCAGGCCCAGCTAACGATCCAAAAGGCCGTGTGGTCGCCATGCGCGTACCGGGTGCTGGCGAAAAACTCAGCCGCAAAGACATTGACGAATTAACCAAATACGTCGGTATTTACGGCGCAAAAGGCTTGGCGTACATCAAAGTCAACGATTTGGCGGCGGGCTTAGAAGGCTTACAATCGCCTATCGTCAAATTTGCCCCTGCTGAAGCGTGGGCGAGTATTATGGCGAAAACTGGCGCACAAAATGGCGATTTGTTGTTCTTCGGTGCCGACAAAGCCAGCATCGTCAACGAAGCCATGGGCGCATTGCGCGTCAAATTAGGCCATGATTTAGGCTTGATTGAAGGCGATTGGAAACCGGTTTGGGTTGTTGATTTCCCCATGTTTGATTGGGATGAAAAATCAGGCCGCTACAACGCTATCCACCATCCGTTCACCGCACCTAGCTGCTCGGTTGAAGACTTGGTGGCAAATCCAGGTGCGGCCTTGTCACGCGCTTACGATTTGGTGTTGAACGGCACGGAAGTCGGCGGCGGCTCTATCCGTATCAACCGCCCAGCCATGCAGCAAACCGTGTTTGGCATTTTGGGGATTGGCGCAGAAGAAGCCCAAGAGAAATTTGGCTTCTTGTTAGATGCTTTGAAATACGGTGCGCCTCCGCATGGCGGTTTGGCGTTCGGTTTGGATCGTTTGGTAATGCTGATGACCGGATCGTCGTCCATCCGCGACGTGATTGCCTTCCCAAAAACCCAATCAGCGGCATGTCCGTTAGTGAGCGCGCCAGCCGTGGTCACTGATGAGCAATTGAAGGAATTAGGGATTAAATTGATTAAGCCAGCTGGAAAAGAGAAGGCTTAGATTTAAAGCGCGGGCAATCTGTTTGCCCGTGCAGTTTTTCAATCTAGCCATAGGTAATGGGTCAACTAATGCCGCGCGTATGCAAATAACATGACTTGCTTCTTGAGCATTACTTAAAACATTGCTATCAGTCAGTGCTGCGGCTGTTTATTGAACTGCTGGCACTGGATAATAACGATTACTTTTGCTGATGGGCGGCTAGAGCTTGCCCATAAAAGCTAAAGCATTGGCGACCAAGACAAGTCCACCAGCTTTACAACAACCTTAATCCATAGGCCTGTTCTCATCACAACAAGCATTTGTTAGTCAATTTTCGTGGAGTTCCTTTTTTTGATTCGGTCAGGTGTATAAAAGGAGTTCTTATTGCGGTCTAAAATTATTGAGCCATTACAGTATCGTATCAGTCCTGTAACTTGGTTTTATGTTGAGAGGACTTTTTGATCTCTCGATACCAATGCTATAGCGCGCTTTCAATTTTTCCATAAACAATTGCCTTTTTTAGCAATTATTATTCATTTGTTTTGTGTTTAATCCGTGTTTAGGAAAACGTCAGGCAACAAAAAAGGCCTTAGGTTTGCACCTAAGGCCTTATATTCTTTGGAGCTGGAGATGGGACTCGAACCCGCGACCGGCTGATTACAAATCGGTAAGCATTAGATGTGCCATGATTTGAAATTATATGGTATTGATCGCTTACAGACAAGAAAAACAACGACATAATAGGACTTCTTGAGGGGAAAACACTAAAAAACACACAAAACCTAGCCTGCTTAAGGGCGAAATTTCCGTGTTTAGGTTGTGTTCCGATTCAACCCCTTAACCACTAAGGAGCCTAACCATGCAAACCAAAATATCACAAGCCCTATTAGACAAAACCCCATCGCCTGATAAGGGCCAAACCATCCAATTTGCCGATACCGAATTGCGCGGGTTCTATCTTATCATCACTCCCACCAAGCGTTCTTTTTATGTTCAGTCATTAGTTAACGGAAAGCAAGTCCGCGCAAAATTCGGGGACGCACCCGCAATGAATGCGAAGGACGCAAGGGCCAAAGCCAGACAGATATTAGTGGAGATGCGCGATGGCACCAACCCCAATGAAGAACGGCGGAAAGCCAAGGCCAAAGGCATAACATTGCGGGAAGCGTTAAACCTGCACCTTTCGGCCAAATCGCTATCTGCGAAGACCAAGCACAATTACACCTACAATATGGAACAGTACCTGCCAGATTGGTTAGATAAACCCTTGGCCGAGATAGGGGCTGACCGCACAGGCGTTAGGTTGAGACACGGAAAAATCACCAAACAGCATGGGGCTACAACAGCCGATAGTTGCTACCGTGTTTTGAGGGCGCTTTACAATAGAGGGTTGAGGGAACACCCCGCCCTACCAAGCAACCCTACAAACAACGTGGATTATCACGGATTGAAAAGGCGCAAAGTTGATGCCAACAGCGAAAAATTGAAGGCGTGGGGCGAGGCAGTGTTAAAGCTGAACCCTATCCGCCGCGATATGCACTTATTCATCATCCTAACCGGCATGAGAAGGACAAGCGCCATAGAAGCCAGAATCGACCAGGTTTTACCCGGTGCGTTGCATGTACCCAAGCCAAAAGGCGGAAGTGCCCGGGCTTTTGACCTACCCTTATCAGAACCTTTGCAAGCGCTTATCAACCATCGGATTGAACAAAACGCCATCTATTTCAGAAAAACCCCGTGGTTGTTTCCGTCGGAAAGCAAAAGCGGTCATGTGGCAGAAGTTCAACAATGGGAGTTGGGGGATTTGACCGGTCATGCTTTACGCCATACTTATGCAACATTGGCACAAGAATCAGGTGTACCACTGGCCGAATTGAAATTCCTGTTAAACCATGCCACCAATAACGTCACTATGGGCTATTTGAACCCGTCACTGGATTACTTAAGAAGCCTGCAAGAGAAAGCATCAGCGAAGATTTTGGATACTTTGGGATTGGAATATACCGGAACCTGGCCGCTGACGTTGAAAGAATAGCCGTTGTGCGTTGTTTAGGTAACGCTGACGGCTTAAGGCACATATAAGGCTATAAAGTACCTGCCTAACACCGTTCGCAAGCCCTTTGGCGACTTGGGCATATTGGCTAAACGTTGGTGTTAACCCCTTAAGCTATTTGGTATAATTTGAGCCAATAACCGAGTTGACTCGGTAAAGAAAACAGCTAGCATTTAGTGCAAATCAATGCCGCCTTACCCACACCGACTGAGTGGGACCAATAAAGCCTATTCCGCCTTAGACTGGCGGAACAGTCCAAGCAACAGCGTTTTGCTGTGCTTGGAACCTTTATTGGAATCACTGCCATGGCTTATCCTAAATATCCCGACCTATCACCCGAAGAAGTAGCAGCTCTCTATACCCTTCCTGATGAGGCCTTGCTGACACCAGCAGAAGCCGCCGCTTTTCTCAACCTAAAAAGACAAACCCTGAATTGGTACAGATGCCAAGGCGGTGGACCTAGATTTGTCAAAATTGGTAGCACTATCCGGTATCGCGTTGGCGATTTGCGTGGGAATGTAAAAGCTGAGGTGGTTAGTCATGACTAATCAACAGGCAAAAAAATGCCCACATCAAGGAGAGCTTGATGCGGGCAATACCTTCAATCATCCACAGGACTTACAACAACATGCCAACAAACATGTTGAGGTAAATCATAGCCCAGTTGGACGGTTAGCAACACCAGCATTTGCCCGCGCTGTTGACATTGAGCCTTATATTAAAGCGGGGTTTCAATTAATACCGCTTAACCGCTGGGACGCGAAAAACCCCAAGGGCAAGCCAACAGGCAAAGCGCCTAGGGAAAAGGCATGGCAAGCCAAGGACTATGACAGCGTTCAAGTATTGGAACAGGCGTTAAGGACTGGTGCCAATATCGGGATACGGTTGACCGCTTCACTATTGGTATTGGACGTTGACCCAAGAAACTACCCCGATGGCCGAAATAGCCTAGATGAGTTTGTCGCTGATTTGCAACTTGACTTAACGGCTTGCCCCCATGTTAAGACAGGTTCAGGTGGAGACCACTACTATTTTACAAAGCCGGCTGATGTATCCGTGCTTGACAGCATCGAGGCCTATCAGGGCATAGAATTTAAGTCATTCGGACGGCAGGTTGTTTCAGCAGGCAGCAAACACCCCAACGGCAAACTGTATGAATGGGACGACTTAGCGCCTTTTCCTCATGACCCTGCGGGTTTGCCACCTATCCCAGATAACATGCTGGCGTTAATCCGTAGGCCCATACTGGCGCATGGTGAGGCCTTAAGTGAAGGCGACTTGACGCCTGAAATGTTGGCAAAGACGCTTGAGCATTTAGACGCTGAAGACTTTAAAGAGCATGACAAGTGGCGCGATTTAATGATGGCTTGCCACTATGCGACAGGCGGGGATGGAAGACAGGAATTTATAGACTGGTCAACCCAAGATGCTGACTATGCGGATGACGGCTGGATTATTGGGCGCAGATGGGACAGTTTGCATTCTTCAACTTCTACAGGCGCCAGACCCATCACCACAAAGCTTTTACATAAATGGGTGCAAGCCGCTGGTGGCTCAGTTGAAGTGGCGGAGCCGGAAGACGATTTTGAGGTATGGGAACGGCCAAGCACAATCGGCCAGGATGTTGACGATGACAAGCTAAGGGCTGAACCTGCGGCTTGCTTGGAGGCACTTTTGCCGCCTTTGAAGCTTAACAAAAAGGACCAGCCAGAAACTTCATACCCCAATTGCTTAAAGCTCATACGGCACATCAACAAAGACCTTGGGCTTGTTCATGATGAGTTTGGCGGTGAGGTTCACCTAGCATCGCCTATGTTGCCGTGGACTGAAAAAGTAGGGCATAAGTTAACTGACAATGTTTTGCGCCTAATTCGTCGGTACATGGTTGAGTTAACAAAGGTTGATTGGAGTGCGGACAATATTTTTGAAGCCGTCAGCACGGTAGCTTTAGAAAACATGACCCATCCAGTGAGGGATTATTTGGACGGGTTGACTTGGGACGGTGTTGCCCGGTTAGACACCTTATTGGTGGATTATGTGGGTGCTGATGATAATCCCTATATAAGGGCGATTGGTGCCAAGGCACTTATTGCGGCTGTTAGGCGGGTACGTCAACCCGGGTGCAAGTTTGACAACGTGATTATCCTTGAAGGTTTTCAAGGTGTGGGGAAAAGCTCATTTGTGCAGGCTTTATGCCCTAACCCAGATTGGTTTTCAGATGCGCCAATTGGTAATGCCGAATCGAAAGACGCTGCCTTAGGCTTGGAAGGGCATTGGATAATTGAACTAGGTGAAATGTCGGTGCTTTCCAAGTCGGGTGTTGAGGCCTTAAAAGTATTCGTTTCGACGGGTACTGATAAACTTCGCCGCCCCTATGGGCGCGTTGTTGAGCATATTCCCCGCCAGTGCATTTTTATCGGTTCAACCAACCAAGACACCTACTTAAAGGACGTAACTGGCAACAGACGCTTTTGGCCTGTTAGAACCGGCGTAGTGGACTTGGAAGGGCTTAAGGCCAATATCGGCCAGGTTTGGGCTGAGGCGTCACTTAGGGAAAGCAAGGGTGAATCCATTATATTGCCCCCAGAGCTTTGGGCAGATGCCGCAAAAGAACAGGAAGAACGCGTAGCAGAAGACCCTTGGGCTGACATCATAAGGGATTATGTGGATGCGGAGCCTTCAACAGGCGTAACACCTGCCGAGCCAATTGACCGGGTTCACTCCACTACGTTGTTGACACAGGTGCTAGGTATTCCACCTGCAAAACAAAGTCATGCAGATGCGCAAAAGCTCAAAATCGTCATGACCAAAGACCTGGGCTGGGAGTATAAGCTTAGTCTGAGAATCGGAACCAGGGTAACAAAGGGGTATATCAGGGGCTAAAGCCATTTGTAACGCTTGTAGCGCATCCTTTAAGCACAAGCGTTACAGCCCGAAGCCTTGGTGCATAAGGCTTGTAACGTTTGTAACACTTGTAACACTTAATTTATATAAACTAAAATAAGACTATAAGCACATAGCATTACCGATGACAGCTATATGATTTACATGATTTACCGTTTAGCTATAAGGAAAAATAGTGATACAAACGTTACAAGCGTTACAATCCTTTTTTATCAATGGCTTACGATTTTTTTTAGGGTTACAAAGGGGTGTTACGTAACACCTCCTTAGACTTACCCGTTAGCCCCTGGCCGATATTGTCCCATCTTGGCCATATTAGTTGAGCCAGTCAAAAAGGTGTGTGAGGTTTAAGGCTCGTTAAGCGAGTGTTAGGCCTTATACATACATTCAGCTTGTCAGACTCGAAACGTGTGACCACGAAGCCTAGAAGTTAGTTAATCCTCGCAATCTGCTCAATCTTTACTGTTCAACCTTCACGGCTAAAAATCCCCTTCATCTTCGCATCAAAAAATCCCTCAATCTTGCATTAGCTTGCTATCACGCGGGTGTGTGCGTATTGCATTTGTATTGCGTCCCCGGCTTCGGGCATACAAACGCATTGCAAGGCCTAGTTGTATTGCATTCGTATTGCGTTTAAGACCCTATGCAAACGTCACCAAAACCCTGGCCGAATCCACCCTTAAAAACTAAGCCCTCTGATTGCTAATCAGCCCGTTAAAGTTATCATCCTATTGATTATGAAGGGGAATAATAAACGCCAACGTAGTCTAATCACGGCATAATAACTTTACCTAACACATTTTGAGGACATGACAATGACAAAACCAAGAACCAGTAAAGTAACAGCAAAGGCTAAAGCCATTTTTTTGCAGGCCCTAGAAGAAACCTGCTCACCGGGTGAAGCCGCAAAAGCCATTGGCATTTCTAGGAACTATGCTTATGACATCAGGAAAGCGGATGCGGAGTTTGCCGCTAATTGGGACAAGGCAATTGAGATAGCGCTTGATAGCTTACTTGATGAAGCCTATGCCCGCGCCACTAAAGGCAGTAATGAGCCGATAGTTTTCAACGGCCAAATAATGAAAGATGAAAACGGGGGCATTCTGACCATTCCCAAGAAAAGCGACCGCTTGCTGGAAGTGTTGTTGAAGTTCCGTTATGGAGACCAAATGTCTGACCGTTTAAAAGTTAAGGTAGAAAGTACCGGGTTAAGTGTGGAAGGGTTGCAAAATATGTCGCCTACTGAAAGGGCGAGTTTAACCAGTCTATTGAGCAAGTACCAAGGGGATGAAAATGCTTAACACCAACAAATTGACCGTGTTCCAGGCTTTGCAAGTTTGCACACTGATTGACCTTAGCCTAGAAGCACTCGAAAACACTGCACCAGGCATCATAGCTGAGTTAGGCGGTGCTGAAAAGGTGAGTAAGCAGCTGAGTATAAATAGCCTTAATTTGGCACCTGTGCCTAAAGTCGATGAAGCAATATGGGCAAAAATGGCAAGGACTCAGCAAGCAAAATTTACGGGCAATCAGGGCCTAGCAATTAACCCTGGTCAACCTGACCCAGCCCATTACGTGTAGGAGCTCCCAATGATTCCATTAATAGGCAAACCCATCTACGAGCCCGAACCCTGGTCGTTCACAGGGGATTTAACGCGCCGTGAAAAGGTTATGGACCCAAATTTTAACCCGCCTAAAATGGTTCGGCGCGTGGGTTGGTTGCTTTGCATGAACTGCCAAAGACCACACTTTAGCGATGACGTTGGCAAGTGTCGGGTATGTTTTGAATGTGGAGGCGCTGGCGGCAGAGCTTACAACCCACCAGGGCAAAAGCAGGGGCCATTTGGATATATAGCCTTTATAAAAGACGTGCTTGAGGACGAACCCGAATTGACCACGCAAGAGCTATGGAGCCAGGCCAGTGCACACTTTGGCGACAGACTAGAAACTACTTTCACTGGGTTTTGCAACCTGGTTTGTCGCTCGAGAAAAGCCCTTGGGATAAAAGCACCTAAAAACAGTGGGGGATATAGACATTACCCAGAAGGCAAAACCACGGCATAATATCCACTTAACATAACTACTAGACAGGACTTATAACAATGGCTAAAGAATCAATGGCAGCTTGTGCTACCCGGCACATGGTTAATGGGATTACAGACACCGAGGAATTGATACGGCTGATTGGTCAAGACCTTGGCGACGTGCCAAGCAGAAACTCTGTACACACTTATCGAAAACTTTTTAGGCGGCATGGGTCTAATTGGCAGGAGGAAGAAAGAGTACGAAATAGAGAAGCCAATAAACGCTGGAGAGCTGAGAACCCCGAAGCCCATAGAGAAGCCAGTAAACGGAGTTATGCTAAGAATCCAGAGGCCTATAAAGAAACCACTAAACGCTGGAAAGCTGAGAACCCAGCAAGAAAATTGTTAAACGCCTGTAGAGCCAACGCCAAGAAAAGAGGCCATGAATGTACCCTAACCATTGAGGACATAGAACAATTATTAGAGCCCATGATATGTAGCGTTACTGGTCTAGCTCTTAGCTGGGATGATAGAGCTGAAAGCGACAAGTACAGATGGCTTGCCCCATCAGTTGACCGAATAGACAACAATGTGGGCTACAACTTAGACAATGTGCGGGTAGTGTGTGTGGCCTTTAATCAGATGAGAAGTGACATACCCGATGATGTGGTAACGACCGTAGCTAAAGCCCTAGTAGGCTCCACTCACCATTAAGCAATCGTCATAAACCTGGCCGATTACAGCACCAAACGCTGGCGTTATCATATGCCAAACCACGCCAATATAGCCACATCCGGGTTAGCATTGGCGCTGACCCCATCTATCGGCGATAGATAAGACCCCGCTATAAGGCCCCGGATAAACCTTAAATTTATCCACTAGAGGGTATATCACCATGAAAGTCGAATTACTCAACATCCCGTTTTTAACCCCCCAGCAAATCCATGAAGCATCAATGGTATTGGATGCACAGCACACTGGTTTCCTCAAAGTCATTGAACGGCTAAATAAAGACGTTGCCGCGAAAAAGCTTGAAATTTCTAGTCGTTGGAAGGCCAACGAGTTTATGACACCTGCCGACGCCGCAAGATACGCCAGCAATGAGACCAGCGCGGCTATATTGAAAATTCGCCAAACTTCTAAGGACGAACTTGACAAGCTGTTTAAAGAAGCTGGTCCGGCGTATAACAACCTCATATCACAGAAACCTTTTTATGATAGCCCAGTTAAAGTGCTATCAAGAATTGGCTTAGGTAGCGTTGAGCGCTCGCGATACCTTGAACAACTCGAATATGCAGGCCCCTTCGAATTAGCCCACATGGGGCAATTTGCCGTCAGCACTAAGGACGAAACACTAGGCGCTGTTGTCTTGTCCTTGCTTGAGCGAATCCCCAATAAAGATAAACCGTTCGGCCCTGCGGAATTTGCCGTGGCTATGAATCCCGAGGACTACAAAAAAGTTCAAGGCTATATTGCCGTGGGTGAGGCGCGGATACAAGGAATTGTCCTGGCTTATAGAACGTGGACTATGGGCAAATCTAACCCATTGGATACGGTGGGGCTAGCACTGAGAATGAACCGAATTGACGACGGCATTTTAGCCGAATTCGAGGCTCAAAATGCCTAATAATAACCAAGCCTTAATAATTGCCCTGATGGCGCTTGCCTTAGCAAGTAAAGCAGGCGCCTGTGAGGAAGTTGACTTGTTCCACCAGCTTGAACGTTCCGCAAACTTGGCCGATGTTGCCTTTGGTTCTGACACCTTTGATGAAGCTGGCGAGATATTGGGCTTTAAATACTCAAGGCCATTAGACCTTTATGTAGGGCCTGATGAATGGGAAGAGTGGGAAAAACAGCCATTTGCCCACATGAAATACGCTAGAAACCATTAATCTTTGTGTTTAGTCTGTGTTTAAAGGGCTTATCTGTAATGGATAAGCCCTTTTTTATTATGCACTTATGTGCACAGACCTACTAACTTTATATCAGAGAGCGGCTATTCTGCTTCAATTCTTGCAGAATACGGGCTGGTGCTATTTAGTTTTGATTTTTGTATAAACGGTACTTTTTGGAACACCTGTCATTTTAGATATTTGCTCAACTTTCATGTTGTTGTTGTACATGTTTTGAAGGGATTGAGCCTGTTGAGTCGGTGGTTGAGCTTCAAATATGGCACGGTTGAACCTGTTTTGGTTCGACTCAAAAATATCTCCAATTTGTTGAAGTAAGCTACCAATGGTAGGGTCTTGGGCATTATCAGTCATTTCATTCTCGCTTAGCTGTGTTAAAGGAGCTGGAATAATAGCATAGATTCTAGTATAGGCATAATTAATTAAAAGCTATTGATTTAATTAATTATACATGTGATATTTTACATAAAACTAGAATTATAAAGTATTAAAAATTCTAGGTTAGGCGCAAAAACACCAAAAATTTTTTACCCTTGACAGGCTCTAATTCCCACAAAATCAAGGCATTATAACCCCACTGTCCGAGCAATTCCGCTTAGACGACATTGGAGGTGAAAAATGAGCGAAGAATACAAACCCGGTAGGCCGTTAGTTGAATGGAGCATGAAAGAGTTGTTAGAGCTCCACAACAAACTGAGCCCTGACAAGCCCGCTACCATAAAGACGTTTGCGACCAAGGTTAAACTCATTGCCCGCATTGAACAGATAAAAGCCGCTAACCCAATAAGTGTCAATATGGATGAGGGCGCTATCTTTTTACCGAGTAAGCTAACCGAGGCAACGGAAGAGCATATAGAACAACGCATTGAGGTTGTCGAGGACGAGCTGGCAGCACCTGAAACACCTAAAAAAGCCGTTAAGAAGGCCAAAGAAAGCAAACCACTGGCCGAACCCAAACTAAAAGGCCCTACTATAAAGAGCGTTGCAGAAAAGTTGATACTGAACCCGGCTGGTTATCCGTACAAGGTCATAGTGGAGATGGTGAAAGCAGAAATTGAATGCAACACCACAATTGGATGCGTTTCATGGTATGCAAATAAGTTGAGAAAGGCCGGGGTGAAAGTGCCTGAACGTGCGAAGCCAATAAAACCGACTGAGTGAGGTATAAACAAAGTGGCTATATAGCGATATAGCCACTTTGCCATTAAGAGTTAAGCCGCTTCTGCTTCTATACAGTCTTCGCCGTCATAATACTCCTCAACAATTTCAGAGACCCTGGCTTCAAAATTTCCCCAACCAAAATGCGCTGATTCGTCAATAGCATCTTCGATTAGGCCTTCTATTAGCCCTTTGACTTCGCTATTTAGTATAGAAACAACTAGCAATTCGACCCACCAGTGATTCGTTAGGTCGGCCTTGGCCTCACATCCATAAGCGTCTTTCAAGCCTTCCCAGATATTGCCAGTGTCACAAGCCTCAAAGATTAGGTTATGTAGGTCACAGTATGTGTTGAATTCTTGGGCTTTGTCCCGGTCGTTAAAATTGCAACCATTATGCAGCTTAGGTAAAAATCCCTCGACTGCCGATATTACGTTGAGCCAGCGTTCGAATCGCCAAGTGCCTAAATAGCCTTCTTTTGAAAGCTGTTGAAGTTGAGCGATAGAAAAAGTAGTAGTGTTCATGGTATCTGTCCTGTAATTTAGGTTAGTGTCGAAAGACATTTTTAACAATCAATCACTACCCCTACAGGATGCTTTCAAGATTAGCACACTTCTCAATTATTTTTCATTTATTCTTGTTTTGTGTTTAAACCGTGTTTAGGAAAACGTCAGGCAATAAAAAAGGCCTAGACGAAATCGTCTAAGCCTTTGTTTTACTTCACGTTCTTTGGAGCTGGAGATGGGACTCGAACCCGCGACCGGCTGATTACAAATCAGCTGCTCTACCAACTGAGCTACACCAGCAAAGAGCGCTTATTATACATAATTTATTTTGCATTGCGAGTATTTTTTTAATCTTTTTTAAGAATATAGTTAGGAGGATTTTGGAAAGAAAGCTGCTGCAAATACCTGTGCTTTATTTTGTGTGGTGAATGGCCTTGCGGGATGATGAAAGGGTGTAAAGAAGTTTTGTTATCGAATATCATGGCCGCTTATTTTCTTAGGGCGCGATTCGCATAATTATTTATAAAAACACAGAAGGGGATTATTTATGATGTTGTTATTATTGGCAAAAGCAGCCAGTTTTGCTGTGATTGTGTGGTTTTATTTGACTGCAAAAAACCATAGTCAACCGCCCGTGCAATGGGCCGTTATTGGTTTGATTGGCTTTTGGTTGGCGTGGTGGGCGGTTAAACTGACTTTTTTGACGCCATTAGTGGGGTTGGCTGGCAAGAATGCGACCGGTGTGTTTTTGTTGACGCAGATTCCGGCTTTCGTGGCAATTGCGGCAGCCTATTTCATCAGAAAGAAATTGTTGGCGGATTTGCAAAAAAGCTAAGCGGCAATCTTTCCGGCATAAAAAAGGCGCGTTGTTGTTAGCAACGCGCCTTTTGTTTTTTAGCGGACTTTACTTATAGTTTGTCAGCGTTTTTGTCCAAATATTCTGCAACACCTGCTGGGCTTGCGTTCATGCCGGCATCGCCTTTTGTCCAGCCTGCTGGGCAGACTTCGCCATGTTCTTCGTGGAATTGCAGGGCGTCAACCATGCGTAACAGTTCGTCCATGTTACGGCCTAATGGTAGGTCGTTAACAACTTGGTGGCGCACGATGCCGGATTTGTCGATCAGGAATGTGCCGCGGAAAGCAACGCCAAAATCTGCTTCTACATCGTAGTCTTTGCAGATTGAGTGGGTTAAGTCAGCCGCCATGATGTAGCTGACAGGGCCAATGCCGCCTTGGTTGATTGGGGTGTTGCGCCATGCGTTATGCGTGAAATGTGAGTCGATAGATACAGCAATGACTTCTACGTTGCGGCTTTTGAATTCTGCCATGCGGTGGTCTAAAGCGATAAGTTCGCTTGGGCAGACAAAAGTAAAGTCTAGCGGGTAGAAGAAGATAACGGCATATTTGCCGCTAGTGGCTTCAGAGAAGCTGAAAGAGTCAACGATTTGACCATCGCCCAAAACGGCAGGAACGGTGAAATCAGGTGCTTGTTTACCGACTAATACGCTCATTGAATGTCTCCAAAAACATTTATATAACAAAGGGTTGTGTATTGTTTTTAGCCACTGTGACAGTGGGTTGGCACGTATTCTACACCAGTTTTGTCGGGTATTCTCTAGTGATGTTATTTTTTGCTTGCTTTTGGCCTTTATAAGGGATAATTTGTTACAACTTGGTTAAAAAGACATTACAAAATAAAAATAATAACCTTGATCTATAAAGATTGATTTACAGGACTTTTGTACCAAGCCAAAAAGTCCTGGCGGGAGGGAGTAAACTTATGGCAAAAAACAAGCATATCACCGAGCCTGATGTTTTCGGTTTTCAAGTTAGGATCGTTCGCCGCGGCAAGGAAAGCAGCCGGTATTTTTCCCATAAATTATGGGGCAACAAAGGAAAATCTCTTCAAGCCGCCATTACTTGGCGCGATCAAATGTTAGTCGTTCTTAAAGGTAGCAAAACGCGCTTCCTTAAACCCCCAAAAAACAAGTCCACTACCGGTGTCACCGGTGTTTCCAGAACCATCAAATACGATCACCGGAAAGATAAAAGTTATCTTTGCTATACGGTGTTTTGGGTTTGTGATGGCAAATCAAAAAATAAGACCTTCCAAGTTGGCAATGTGGAAAAAGTCAGTGCCGATGATGAGCTGCATGCTTTTAGAACCGCCAGATTGTTCAGAAGTTGCTACGAGTTTGCTATCGACAATGACATCGAGTTTTACGATGACAAGTTTGATGGCTGGAAAAAAGCTCGGCTTTACGAAGATGAAAGTTTAAACCCCGTCTATTTTGTCGCTTAGTGGGTTGTTAAACCTTCGTTTTGTTAGGTTTATGCTTGGATGATTGCTTATCATCCAAGTGTACCTTTGTTTGTGTTCTTCTAAGGCGGGTTCCCTTGTCCATATGCGCGTAATAGAAGTTGCAGGCGATGCTTTAAAAGTCGCAGAACGCCCCTTACCTGTACCTAATGCAGGTCAGGTATTGCTTAAGGTTGCGGCGGTGGGTGTCAATCGTCCTGACCTTATGCAGCGCCATGGTTTGTATCCTCCGCCGGCGGGCGCTTCTGATATTCTCGGTTTGGAGATTGCCGGAACTGTGCAGGCTCTTGGTGACGGTGTTGTGGATTTGCAGGTTGGGGATAGTGTTTGCGCGTTAGTGACTGGCGGCGGCTATGCGGACTATTGTTTGGCGTCAGCTTGTCTGTGCTTGCCGATACCGGAAGGTTTGTCGTTAGTGCAGGCGGCAGCGTTGCCCGAAACTTTTTTTACGGTGTGGAGTAATCTTTTTGACCGCGCCAAGTTGGTTGCCGGTGAAACCCTGCTGGTGCATGGCGGCACTAGCGGTATTGGCACAGCGGCTATCCAGCTTGCTAAAGCGTTTGGCGCAAAGGTTTTTGTCACGGCTGGTAGCGATGACAAGTGCGCATTCTGTTTGCAGCTGGGGGCTGATGCGGCGATCAATTACCATCAGTATGACTTTGTTGAAGAAATTAGCCTGCTAACGGAAAACAAAGGCGTTGATGTGATTTTGGATATGATTGGCGGCGATTATTTTCCGCGCAATTTAAAGTGTTTGGCTGTTGAAGGGCGGTTGCTGCAAATAGCTGTGCAGAATGGCGTTAAAGCCGAAATTAATTTATTGCCGTTGCTATTGAAGCGCGTCACCTTGACGGGATCTACGTTAAGATCAAGATCCGATGCGGTTAAGGCCGATATTGCCAGGTCGCTCAGGCGGGAAGTTTGGCCTTTGCTGGCAAGCGGTCAGATCAAACCGATTATTCACGCAACCTTTCCCTTAGAGCAGGCCGCGGCAGCCCACGAACTGATGGCGAGCAGCCAGCATATTGGCAAAATTGTTTTACAGGTATAAATCCATGCATTACAAAACGTTAATTTCAGCAACCGAATTACAGCAACACATCAATGACCCGCGTTGGGTGGTGATTGATTGCCGGTTTTCGCTGGCGGATGCGGGTTTGGGTGGTCGGCAATATCGGCAAGGCCATTTGCCTGGTGCTTGTTATGCCGATTTAAACCAAGATTTGTCCGCGTCAGTGAAAAGTTACACCGGACGCCATCCTTTGCCGGATTTTAGGGTGTTGGCGAAAAAACTGGGCGAGTGGGGTGTCAGCAATTATCACCAAGTGGTGGTTTATGATGATGCCGGTGGCGCGTTTGCAGGGCGTTTATGGTGGTTGTTGCGCTGCATGGGGCATGAGTCAGTCGCGGTTTTGGATGGCGGCATCAAAGCTTGGCAGCGCCAAGGCTTGGCCTTGACGACGGTTTTGCCCAAACCTAAACGGCAAGTGTTCAGGGTTTATTTGGATGAAAAACAATGGTTAAGCGCGAACAAAGTCCAAGACCTGTTGGCAAGCAAAGCCATTTGCCTGATCGATGCGCGCAGCCCTGAACGCTTCCGTGGCGATCAAGAGCCGATTGACCCAGTTGCCGGACACATCCCTTACGCGCTTAACCGCGCGATGACATTAAACGTTGATAGCCAAGGCTTATTTTTGCCTTCGGCAACCTTAAAACAGCAGTTTGCGGCATTGATAGGCCGTTATGCGCCCGAACAAGTGGTGCATCAATGTGGTTCAGGGGTAACGGCTTGCCATAATTTATTGGCGATGGAACATGCCGGATTAAACGGCTCCAAGCTCTATGCCGGGTCTTGGAGCGAATGGATTCGCAATAAAAACCGCCCGGTGGCGAAGGCTTAGTGTTTACTGCCGTTTGGTGAATTGGTAATGGCTGTGCAGGGGTTAGCTGAAAGTGTTTAAACCGTTGGCTGAGCGTAGCCGAAGCCAAAGGCTTTTAGTGGGCGACCTCTGCCTGTGAATTTAATGCGGCTGTTTGGCGTTTAGCCGCGACGTTTGTTTCGTAAATCTTGAAGTTTTTCCAATACTTTGGTGACGCGTTCGATATGTGCGCCCAACTTCTCATTATTGGGGTCCAACGTTTGGGCTTGTTTCCAAACCTTCATGGCCTCGTCGTACTGTTGCAGGCTGTAGTAGTTGACACCCACTTCGGTCAGGTGTTTGACTTGGCCTGCTACTTGTTCATCCAGTTGTTTGCTCAATTTGGCAAAGGCTGCGCTATCAACACCTTGTTTGGCAAGGGTTTCCATTAATTGTCTGGCTTCGGCAAAATCCATGCGGTTCAGCGCTTTTTTAAAATCTGCCAACATCCGTTTGTTTTTTTTCTGCTCTTGAGCCATTTCTGTATCAGGTATTGCTGATTTGCTTGATGGCGTAGGAGGTGAGGGCGGCTCGGTTGTTTTTGTTGGTTTTGGTATGGCTGCTGTTTCTACAGCAGGGGACGGCTGGGCTTTAGGTGGTTCTGGTTTGGGTTCAATAACGGGTGCTTGTTTGGTGGTTTGGCTTTCTTGTTCCTTGACCAAGGATTGCCATTGCACTTGTAAAGCTTGGCTGCGTGCGTTGGGCGACAATTGCTCCGCCAGCGGTAAAACTCGAGCAGCTAAAGCTAAGTTTTTTTCAGCCAGGGCATGTTCACCTAAATGGCAGAGTTGCTCGGTTAATTGCGCAGCTTCAGTACGCTGTTGGCTGAGGTTGTCGGTAGCCAACCAGTCGCTGGATGCCGATGGGGCGGTCAATTCGCTGATCGCCAATTCTTGGATTAGCCAGGTGCTTTTGGCGATTAAACGCTCTTGTTCGGCTTTTTCACGCTTTTCGGCATAGCGATTGTTCAGCGCTTGGCTGGCTTGTTGCAGTGCTTGGCTGGCGGGCAGCTTTTCAAGGGCTTGCTGATACAAGGCCAAGGCTTGCGGCCAATGGTTTTCGGCGGCTGCCGTTTCGGCGCTATTGATGGTTTTTTGTTCATAGCCATTGATTTGTTCCGCTAGCGTTTTTTGCAGGATGTTGTCTTCTGTAGGCGATGCGGACACTAATGCTGCTGCTTGGGCGAAGTCCTGCCTTTCTAGCCAGTAGGACAGTTGTTGATGCGTGTCACCCGCGGGGGCGACCAAACTGGCGCAGGCGCCAAGTTGACTGGCGAGTACAACTGCGCAAAAACGTGAATACTTCTTCATTAGGCCGGTTCCTGTGGGCTAAGTAATTGGTCGAGCTTGGCTTTGACAAAAGCAGGGTTTTTTTTGCCATCCAGTTTGGCGGCGTAAGTGTTGATGGCCTGCGATGTGCCGCGCAAAGTGATTTCTCCGTGATTTTGGTACAGCAGGTGCGGCAAATGCTTAACGGCTTGGTATGTGGCCTCGCTTAGCAACGTTTCGCCGGATTTGGCGGCACCCGATAAACGGGACGCCGTATTGACCTCTTTGCCCATGACGGTGTAGTTCATCCGGTCTGCCGCACCAATATTACCTGCCAACAATGTACCGCTGTTGACACCAATGTGAAATTCTAAAGTCAGCAAACCTTTTTTTCGCCGCTGTTTGTTGAGGATACGCACCAAATATTGGATCAATGCCGCACATTCGACCGCATGTTGGGCGTGTTGCGGCTCGAATTCCGGCACACCAAAAATAGCCATTACACAATCGCCAATGTACTTGTCGATATAACCGGTACAAGTGTCAACAATGTCAGCTATGTAGCTGAAATATTCGTTTAGCAAGGTATTCAGCTGGTCTGCAGGAATGCTTTCCGACAGGGTGGTAAAGCCGACAATGTCGGCAAATAACACGCTGGCGGTGATGTGGTGGGCGTCAGCAGCTGTGGGTGTCGTTTTCAACACTTCTTGGGCAATGATAGGCGCTACATAACGCGAAAAAGTTTTTTCCACATGTTCTTTTTGTGAAAGCCCTTCGGTCATTTCATTCATGGCTTCCATCAATTCGCCCAGTTCGTCGTTGCGTTGGCTGCGGAAGCGGTATTGGTAGTCTCCATGCGAAATGGCGCTGCTGATTTTGATGATTTGGTTAATGGGGCGGGTCAGGCGTTTGCCCAAGCCAATCGAGGTGACCGAGCCAATCAGCACGAAGAATAAGGTAATCAGACCCACGGTTTTAAAAGTTTGCTGTTTTGCCGATTCGACAATGGAGCGGTCAAAGCCGATCAGCGCGTAGCCGATGGTGAGGCCATCAACCTTCATAGGGCTTAGGGAGGCGACGACGACCAATGGCTCGGCTTGATTTTTGCCGGGTTTGGTGTAGACGAACAGATTTTCTTGCTGGGTGTGTTGTTCCACCAAGTCAGCATCAGGCAATTGGCCTGATTGCACAATAGGCAGGGATTCTTCCGAATAGACCGCTGCAGCCAGAACACCGTGTTGTTTCTGCAAATTATTGATGAGGGTCTGCAAAGTCAGGCGGTCATCAGCCAAAACCGGTTCTTTGGCAATTTGTGCTAGCTGTTTGACAGCCATATCACTGGAATCCATCATTTGCCGTTCCAGCAAATCGGTTTGGTCGTCGGCGATCACTAATCCCAAGCTGACCATACCGGTACTGATAAGCAGAGTGAATACCAGCGCCAATTTTTGGGCAATAGGAAAACGTTTGGGCGTAAAAATACGCGTGAATCGTCCAAAAAAAGTCCATATTCCCATAACAACCATTTAGTCTGCACTCCTTTCAGTGGTTTGTGTTGGTTTTAGCATTGCCAAGCAAGACCCAAGCGGCAGGATAATCATCAACATATCGTATTATGGGGCAAATGTTCTGTTGCAAGCGGGGTGAAAAGCGTTCTGCATAGCGCTTTGGCTGGATGTTTAGTCTTTAGCATTCAAGAATCATTCCAAGTGCAAATACTTTGGTCGCTTTACTGAGTCTGGGCAACGCCGGTAAGTTCCTTTTGCTTAAACAGCTGGCAAACACTTTATAATAGATTGTAATTGCTTCGCCTTAGGCTTGTTGTGATAATTTCCACAAACATTCTGGTCTGAGACAACATGTCGCAGTCAGGCTTGTTGGCGACCACCCTTCATTTATTAAAAAACGGCTATGCACATACAACAGGCTTTACAAACCTTGCTGGATAAACAAGACCTAGGCCGCGAGGCCATGCGCGATGTCATGCGCTATATCATGAGCGGTTCGGCGACGGATGCCCAAATTGGAGGATTCCTGATTGCCCTGCGCTGCAAAGGTGAAACCATCGACGAAATTACCGCTGCCGCTGAAGTGATGCGCGAATTGGCAACCCACGTGCCGGTCAGCGGCGCGCATGTCATCGACACCTGTGGTACGGGTGGTGATGGCGCCAATACCTTCAATATTTCCACCACCTGCGCCTTTGTGGTCGCCGCTGCCGGAGGGCAAGTCGCCAAGCATGGCAACCGCTCAGTATCCAGCCGCTGCGGCAGTGCCGATGTGCTGGAGGTGGCGGGTGTCAATTTGGATTTGACTGCCGAACAAGTCGCACAATGCGTCCAAGACATTGGCGTGGGTTTTTTGTTTGCGCCTAAGCATCATGGTGCTATGAAACACACCATTAAAGTCCGCAAAGACATGGGTGTGCGGACGCTCTTCAATCTGTTGGGGCCGTTAGCCAATCCGGCGGGCGCACCCAACCAGCTGATCGGTGTGTTTGCCAAACAATGGCTGGAACCGATGGCGCAAGCCCTTAAGCAATTGGGCAGCCAGCACGTGTTGGTGGTCAATGCGGATGATGGTTTGGATGAAATCAGCATCGCTTCCGCCACCTCAGTTGCCGAATTAAAAGACTGCGTGGTCAGCACTTACACCATCACGCCCGAACAATTTGGCCTGGCACGTGCCAATCTTGCAGACTTGGCAGTTGAAAGCGCGGAACACAGCTTGGAGATTATCAAGTCGGTGTTGGACAACCAATCCGGACCAGCCTTGGATGTTGTGTTGCTAAACGCCGGTGCTGCGATTTATGCGGCGGGTCTTGCCGAATCTTTGTCAGCGGGCATTGCCACGGCAAGGCAAGTGATTGCCAGCGGAGCGGCTAAAACCAAGCTTGAAGCGCTGGTGGCTTATTCGAATAAAGCTTGATAACGTTGGCTTTTCTTATGCCTGTTATGGCGGCGAACTCGCATTTTCGCCGATTAAAATTTTGACCTCTATTTTAAATTTACAAAACGACCTTCTCATGACCAACACCCCCGACATCCTAAAAAAAATCTTAGCCACCAAAGCCGAAGAAGTGGCGCGCCGAAAACTGGCTATGCCTATCGCCAGTCTGCAAGAAATTGCCAGCGGCGTGGAAAGGCCGCGTGGTTTTTACAATGCCCTGCAAAGCCGGGTATTGGCGAAAAAGCCAGCCATTATTGCGGAAATTAAAAAAGCTTCACCTAGCCAAGGCGTGATCCGCGAAGACTTCAACCCGGTTGCCATTGCTCAAGATTACGCCATGAACGGTGCGGCGTGTTTGTCGGTGTTGACTGATAAACAATATTTCCAAGGATCGGAAGCGTATTTGCAAATGGTGCGCGAGCGTTGCCCGCTGCCGGTGTTACGCAAAGATTTTATGGTTGATGCTTACCAAATCCACGAAGCGCGTGCTTTAGGTGCAGACTGTATTTTGTTGATTGTCGCCGCGCTTGACGATGGTTTGATGCGGGAATTGTCCGATACCGCCACGGCCTTGGGCATGGATGTGTTGGTTGAAGTGCATGACGCTGACGAATTGGAGCGCGCCTTGCAATTGGACACGCTTTTGATCGGTATTAACAACCGCAATTTGCGTACTTTTGAAACGTCACTGCAAACCACCTTGGATTTAAAAGCGGGCATTCCGGCTGGGCGTATGGTGATTACGGAAAGTGGCATTCATACGTCAGATGCTGTAAAACTGATGCTAGACAATGAAATTTATAGCTTTTTGGTGGGTGAGGCATTTATGCGCGCACCTAGCCCTGGGCAAAAAATGCGTGAATTGTTTGCCTTGTAAGTGATGCGGAAGCAGCAATAGGCACGTCCACATTAAGCGGTTTTGGAATAGGCGGTAGAGAGGTTAAGGCGATGGCAGACAAGAAAAATCTCGTGATAAAAGTGAAATATCCGGCGGGTGCGAAACAATCGGCGGATTATGTGCCGGCTGCGCAAACCATTACGGAATGGAATATTCCGCGTCTTGCCGCTGCTGCTGTGGTATTGGCAGTGTTGGGTGTGGGCTTGGTGAAAATGTTGTCGTCAAGTGACGAGGCTGTGCAGGCTAGTGTGCCAAGTGTTGCGGCTGTTTCTGAACCCGTGGCTCCCGCACCAAGCGACGTGCCGGCACAGCCGGTTGTTCAGCAACTGCCCGCCACACAAACGGCGACTGCAGTCAGTACGCCCGTTCCTGTTGCCAAGCCGGTTGCTGCGCCTGAAAGTCTGCCCGGCCCCGCCAATAGCCAACCGCTTACGCAAGCTGAAACGCCGGTTGTTTCTCCAGCCGCTACAGGGATGCCGGTCGGCAATGTCAGCCGGGCGCTGTTGACACACACCATCAAAAAGCGTGAGCCGATGACTGAAATCCCAAGGATCATTTCAGTAGGTAAGCACAAGCCGGTACTGGTCCATTATTTCACCGAAGTGGAAGGTTTGGCGGGTCATGACATTTACCACGAATGGCTGTTGGACGGAAAAGTAGTCACCCGTTATAAGCTCGATGTAGCGGGCGATCCGTGGCGCACGTTTAGCCGCATGTCGATTACCGCCAAAAAAGGCAAGGGCGTTTGGATGGTCCGCTTATTGGATGATAGCCAGCGTTTGTTGAACCAGCAGACGTTTAAAGTGAATAGCCGTTAGCCCGTTTTTTGCCAAGGGCTGACAGTCGCTGTTTTGAGTGCCGCGCTTAACTTTGCAGGAGTGAATGATGAATCGGTTGGTTTGGTTGTTGTTGTGCTGTTTGTTTTCCACCTCAATTATTGCCAAGCCACTGGCTAAAGAGGCGGTTCCTGAACCGCTTAAGCCTTGGATTGCTTGGGTCAGCGAAGACATCCCCGAACTGGCTTGTCCGTTTTCTTACAATAGCTTTGATAGCAAGCGTTGCGTTTGGCCTACCTCGCTTAATTTGGCATTGACCCCCAAACAAGGCCAATTTTCAGGCAGTTGGCAAGTTTATGAGGAAAGTTGGGTCAGCCTGCCGGGTTACACCAACCTTTGGCCCCAGCATGTTACCGTCAACAAACAGTCCACCTTGGTGTTGGATAGGTCGGGCGTTCCTTCCATTAAGCTGCCTGTTGGCAGCTATGACATCAGCGGTGATTGGTCGTGGTCAGCCATTCCCGACAACCTCACCATTCCACCCGATACCGGCTTGGTCAGCCTTAATGTCAACGGCACTGACATCGCCATGCCCAATATCCAAGACGGTCAGCTCTGGTTAAAAGCCAGCGAGACCGGCGGGCAAAAGGCGGATAGCGCCGAGGATAGTTTGGCACTGCAAGTGTTCCGCCTCATCAGTGACGATATTCCTTTGCAGGTGCAAACCCGTTTGGTGTTGGACGTGTCCGGCGAGCGGCGGGAAATCAAGCTGGGCAAGCCCTTACTGGACGGTTTTGTCGCCTTAAGCCTAACTAGTGAACTGCCTGCTAAATTGGAAGCCGATGGCCAATTGTTGGTGCAAGTGCGTCCGGGCCATTGGCAAATCGACATTCTGTCAAGAAGTACTGGCGACATCAGCCAATTGCCCTTAGGTTCACCCGCCAAAGATTGGCCTGATACGGAAATTTGGTTGTTCGATGCCCGCCCCGATTTGCGTGTGGTGGAAGTTGCCCAATTGGATGCCGTTGATACCAGCCAAACCAATGTTCCGCCTGAGTGGCGGCATTTCCCTGCCTACCGAATTGCCAATGGGCAAACGATGGCTTTTAAGCTGATCCGTCGTGGCGATCCTGAACCGAATGCCAACGATTTGACGATTAAGCGCACGCTTTGGCTGGATTTCGATGGCACTGGCTACACAGCCAACGATACCATCAGCGGACAAATGAGCCGTGACTGGCGGCTGAACGCTTTGGCAGCAACCCGTGTCGGCAAAGTGGAATTGGATGGCACCAACCAGCTGGTGACACAACAAGTCAGTGACGGTAAACAAGGTGTCGAAGTCCGCCAAGGGTGGCTGATTTTAAAAGCGGATAGCCTGATCGTCGGCCCCATTAGCCAGATGAGTGCGGTCGGCTGGGAACAAAGCTTCCGCGACGTGCGTGCTGAACTCAACTTGCCGCCCGGTTGGCGTTTGTTGGCGGCATCGGGAGTTGATAACGTACCGGATAGTTGGGTTGCCCGTTGGACCTTATTGGATTTGTTTTTGGTGCTGTGTGCAGCACTGGCTACCGGAAAGCTTTGGAATGCCTATTGGGGCGGCTTTGCCTTAGTGGTTTTGGTGTTGATCTGGCACGAACCCGATGCGCCGCATTTGATCTGGTTGGCAATTTTAGCGGCAACGGCTTTGGTTTCCGTGTTGCCAGCCGGCAAAGTCATGAAAGCCGTCAATTATTTTCGCTATGGCTGTTGGTTGGTTTTGTTGTTTTTAGCGTTGCCCTTTATGGTCGACCAGGTCCGCATGGGCATTTATCCGCAATTGGAAAAGCCTTACCGCCCGGAGATGTCGCAGCAATATCCGGCGAGTGCGCCGGTGGCTTTGCAGGAACAAGCCCTCAATTCCCTTGGTGGTATTGATGAGCAAAGAGTTCTTGATATGCAGGCTAAGATGCAGCCAATGTTTAAGAAATCTCCAATGAGAAGCCAGGCGTACGAATACAAACGGGAATTCGACCGCTCAGAAGGCCGTATTGACCCTAAAGCCAAAGTGCAAACGGGCCCTGGTTTGCCGCAATGGCATTGGCATAAAGTGTTGTTGTCTTGGAACGGGCCGGTTGATGCCAGCCAGACATTGCGGCTGTTGTATTTGTCGCCCGCTGTTAATCAGCTGCTGAATAGTGTCCGTGTGCTTGGCATTGCCGTGTTGGCTTTGCTGATGTTCGGGCAGGCCGATAAACTGCTGCCACCCAGAATGCGGCTAAAATCAATCTTGCCGGTGTGCCTGCTGGGGTTGTTGATGTACGCTGGGTTGCCGAAAGATGTTTATGCCGATTACCCCAGCGACGAGCTGTTGACGCAATTGCAAAATCGCTTGAAAGCGGTTGATAAACCAGATTGCTTGCCGGCTTGCGCTGATATTGCCGATATGTCGCTGGACATCGACGACAAGCTGCTGGAGATAGGCTTGGATATCAATGCCCAAGTCTCCGTGGCCTTGCCGGTGCCGGGCGATTACAGCCAGTGGTTTCCCAACCAAGTGCTGGATAATGGCAAGCTGGCGAGTGGTTTATATCGCGAAAACAACCAATTATGGCTAAATGTGGCGGCAGGTTCGCATCATTTACAGCTAAGGGGGGTCACGCCGCCGCTGGGTAAATTCAGTTTGCCATTACCGTTAAAGCCCAAGCATGTCAGTGTGCAGGCATCGGGTTGGGAAATTCTGGGCATTCAAGAGAACGGCTTGGCTGATGAGCAATTGCAGTTTACCCGCACCAATACGGCATCCAATAAAGCCTTGCCTGCCTTACAACAAGGCGCATTGCCGGCATTTTTCCAGGTTCGGCGCGTTTTGACTTTAGGATTGGATTGGCGGGTAACAACAACGGTTACCCGCTTGTCGCCTGCTGATACATCAGCGGTGTTGTCTGTGCCTTTGTTGCCTGGTGAGGCAGTGACGACCGCAGGTATGCACGTTAAAGACGGTAAGGTCGAAGTCAATTTTCCATCTGGCGAGCAAGGCGGTGCTGTGGAATGGCAGTCAACTTTGGAAAAATCCGACCAAATCGTCTTGACGGCTCCGCAAACCGACCAATGGATTGAGGTTTGGCAGGCCGATATCAGCCCTATTTGGCATTTGGAGGCATCGGGCATTGCCATGATCCATCTTGACTTTACTGATGAAGTGCAATGGTTGCCGGAATGGCGGCCTTGGCCCGGTGAAACGGTCAATCTAAACATCTCCCGCCCTGAAGCGGTTGCTGGTCAAACGCTCACTATCGATAACAGCCAGTTAACAGTTAATCCTGGGCAACGGATCCGCAATGTCGAGTTAAGCTTTAGCTTAAGGAGTTCGCAAGGCGGACAGCACACCATCCGCTTACCCGAACAGGCCAGTTTGCAGTCGGTGTTGGTCAATAGGCAAAGCCAGCCCATCCGTTTGCAGGATAATAAGCTGGTCTTGCCGATTAACCCTGGCAAGCAAGAGTTTTCGGTCAGTTGGCAAGAACCTATGCCGATCGGTTTTTTGACCACCACACCGAAAGTCGATTTGGGCGTTGCAAGTGTCAACGCCCATATTGACGTGAATTTGGGTGCAGACCGCTGGTTGTTGTTTGTCGCCGGACCGTTATTGGGGCCGGCGGTGTTGTTTTGGGGCGTGTTGGTGGTGGTTTTGTTGCTGTCAGTGGGGTTGGCAAAAATTCCGTTGACGCCATTAAAAACGCGGCATTGGTTTTTGTTATTGGCAGGTTTGAGCCAAGTCGATCTGGCGCTTGCCGCTATAGTCGTTGTTTGGTTGGTTTTGTTAGGTTGGCGCGCGCAGCAAACGGTGGCAATCGGCTATTTCAATGCCAAACAAGTTTTGTTGGTGGGTGTCACGTTATTGGCTTTGGCGGTGTTGTTTTATGCCGTTGCCCAAGGTTTGCTGTTTGCGCCGGATATGCGCGTAACCGGCAACCAATCGTCGGCATTTAACTTAAATTGGTATCAGGATAGGACTGCCGCCGAATTGCCGACGGCTTCAGTTGTTTCAGTGCCTTTGCTGGCGTATCGTTTGTTGATGTTGGCTTGGTCGTTGTGGTTGGCGGTGACCTTGCTTAATTGGTTGAAATGGGGTTGGCAGTGTTTTTCCGCCGGTGGCTTGTGGCAAAAGAAAGCCATCAAGGACAAAAAGGAAAATATTCCCCCAGTGCCTGAAAACAAAGATGCGGGCTAGTTTTATGTGGATTTGTGGCGGGTAGCCGTTAATGTCGGCTTTTCGTTTCCAACAGTTTTCGGTATGCCAACAGCAGTCGGCAATGAAAATCTGCACCGATAGCTTGCTGTTTGGTGCGATGATGCCGATTAAGCCAGGCGATAAGGTATTGGATATTGGCGCAGGTTGTGGTTTGTTGTCGCTAATGGCGGCGCAATTGGGCGCGGCTAGGGTAACGGCAGTGGAATTGACTGTCGAGGCGTATCGTGAGGCAGTAGACAATTTTGCTACCAGCCCTTGGGGTACAAAATTACAGGCGGTGCATGCTGATGTTCGGCTGTTTGTTACCGCTGAGCGATATGGATTGGTTGTCTGTAACCCTCCGTTTTTTGCCCAACATCTGCGCTCCCAAGAGCCTCTAAGAAGTTTGGCGAGGCATAATGAAACGCTCAGTTACACTGAATTATTGGTTTGTGTGGATCGACTTTTGTCCGAGGATGGCTTGTTTTACGTGTTGATTCCTGCGCATGCGGGCGATGGTTTTGTGCAGCAGGCAAAGAAGGTTGGCTTGCATTTATGTCGGCAAATAGATTTTCAGGGTTTGCCGAGCCATCAAGCCAAGGTTTCCGCGTTGCTGTTTAAACGCAATGCGGGTAACTTTTTGCTTAGCAAAATGCTGGCTTATCAGTCGGCGTGTATTTACAGCGCGGAGGCGGCAAAAGTTTTGTCGCCATTTTTATTGAGGTTTGCAATGTCCAGTGAGGACGGCACATCCGTGTGCCGAAAATAAAGGTCAACGCAAATTAACGGATGACGCGATGACCGCGACCGCTCATGCAGTTGTTATAAGCGCTTTTATATTTGGCTTCGGAGCTTAAACCTTGGGTTGCGCCGCCGCCAATACCACCCGCAGCTGCGCCTAATGCAGCGCCAGTGCCTGGATTGCCAATAATCGCACCTAAAGCCGCGCCGCCTGCTGCGCCGATTAAGCCGCCTGTTGCTGCGCCAATCGCTGTTTCAGAAGCCGTACCGCCCGATGCGTGCGAGGCTAGTTCTTTGCATTCCGCCATGTCTTGGCTGATGCGGTAGGCGTTGGGATCGTTATAGCTGTCAACAGTCGGCGTCCAGCCGGTTTGGCTGGCACAGGCAGAAAGCAATAAGCTGCTGATAATTAGGCTGTTTGATATAATTTTGTTCATGGTTTTCTCCTTTTGGATTGTTTTCGTGTTTACCTTAATTTATTTAGAGTGAACAGATTGTGAACGGGTCAGCTGTCAGATGGCAATAGTAAAGGAAAATTCCAAAGCCTTTTGTGGATAAAGTTCGTTTAGTTTTTTTGTTTGTACTGATCCAAATGTTTGGTCAAAATCGTCGTTATTTACAACTTAATTGGTTGTAAAATTAAGGATATATACAACGGCAGGTTAATTTTGCTGTCATCCTATTTTCATGTTTTCGTCACAAAAATGACACTAATTTAAATTATACTTGTCATATATCCTATTGAATTATTTGGAAACTTATGAAAAGAACAGTTGCAGAAGCCTCAGCCAAGCCTATGAAGCGTTTGGAGTGTTTTATCGCTGACTCAGAAGAATTGATAAGGGAGGCTCAAAAATTACGGTTTCGTGTTTTTGCTAAAGAAATGGGCGCAAAATTAAAGACGGAATCTGAAGGCTTGGATTATGACGAGGTGGATAGTTATTGTGACCATTTAGTAGTTTTCGATAATGTGAACAATAAAATTGTCGGTTATACCCGTTTGCTGAACCAGTCACAAGCTTCGAAGTTAGGAAGATTTTATTCTGAAAGTGAATTTAATCTTGATAGGGTGCTTAACTTGCCGGGCAGATTTTTGGAAATAGGCCGTACTTGTGTTGACCCTGATTATCGCGGAGGTGCGGTTCTGACAACGTTATGGTCTGCTTTGGTTCAGTACGCCATTGAAGGCCAATATAATTATTTGTTGGGTTGTGCCAGCGTAACGCCTGGGCCTAGCGGTTTTGCGGTTGATGCGGTTTATAAGAGTATAGATGAGAAAAATATTGCTCCTGCCCATTTGGCAGTTGCGCCACGCACTCCCGTGCCAAATTTCTTGCGATGCAATCGCGATGAGTCAGGGATTCCGCCATTATTGAAAGCCTATTTGCGTTTTGGTGCTTTGGTCTGCGGAGAACCTTGCTGGGATAAAGACTTTAATTGTATGGATTTGTTTGTATTGCTGCCATTGGATCAGTTACAAGACCGTTACAGCAAACATTATATGAGAGATTATTTGGTTGCAAATGAAGTCCAAAATACTACTGCCTTGTAAGTTATTTCTGCTTGTTCTGTTGTTTGTTGTTGGGCTTGTTCTTGCTGGGGCGGTATTTCCTTCCGTTACCTTTGTGTGTTCACAGGCAAAGGCAATGGAAATTAAAGACCTAATTAAGATGTATTGGTTGAAGTGTTTTAGTCAAATTCTACAGCTTAAGGTGGTGTGTATAGGGAATGTGCCTAAAGAGACAGGTATGATCGTCAGCAATCATATTTCTTGGATAGACATTGTTGCGATAGGGCAGCTTCTTCCGGCTTATTTTGTAGCAAAAAGCGATATTTTAGGCTGGCCTGTCATTGGTTATCTTGCCGATCAGGCGGGTACGATTTTTATCCGCCGTGGCGATAAAAAAAATATCTTGATAACGGCTGAGAAAATGCTGTCAACGTTAAACCAGGGAGGGAGCATTATTGCCTTTCCTGAAGGGACGACAACTGAAGGCGATGATGTTTTGGGTTTTCACTCTTCACTGTTTCAGCCTGCCATACAAAGTCAAGTAATGGTTCAGCCAGTGTCAATAAGATATGTGGGCGGCTCAAGGAGTCTTGCTCCTTTTGTCGGGGACGACACTTTCGTTATGCATTTGCTAAGAATGCTAAAAATGGATCAGATCAATGTTGAGCTAAGGTTTTTAACACAACTGGATGTTAAGTTGGGGCGCAATGTTATTTGCGAGCAAGCGCGGACAATGATTTTAGAGCAGGTAGTGTCCGCGTAGTATTTGATTTTAATTTATAAATTTGAAGCCGTTTGCTGGAAGGCAAGCGGCTTTTTTTTTCCTAGTTGTCTAATCCCGATAAGCCTTCAATAGACCAATTGTCTGGGTTTTCAATACCTTCTTCATTTTCACCGTTTTTGTAAGATATTCTGCATGCGTACTTTTTGATTTTGGAATCGGAAGAACCGCTATTTAGGGTCGTTTCGCCATTGATGATGTATTGGTAGTTTCCCATGCTCCAGGCGTTTATGGGTTTTGATGGGAAAGCGGCATTTGCATCAGAAGGTAGCTTTTTTTTGATGCTGGCGTTGCATTGGGTAAAGGCCATTGCCGTTAAATTGTTGTTAATAGGTAATTGGCTGGCTTTGTCCTTGCTGTCCACCAAAAAAAGATCAGACGAAACGACTTTGTAAACAAAAGGCATGACAATCTTGTATTGGGAAAGGAGAAGAACCGAAACACCGGCAATTAAGATCAATAAATTGTATTTTTTCATAAAAATTAGATTGTTATATTTAATGGAAACGGATTGGCAATAATCATAAACATTAAACTGATCTTAGCGTTATTTTTTCGAAAGACAAGCAATAAATGAAACTCTCATCAGAGCGTTTGTTTTAGGCTTGACAAGGATGTCCGAACTGGTAGACTGAACGCTCACCAAATTGATTTGGTGTAATCGTGATTTAATAAGTCAAGATTGGAAAATGGATTTGTTACTATCGACTCTTGGAATGAGTTGTTCCAAGAATTTAATAATTTTTAGGAGATAGAAATGGCAGCTACAACTGAATCAGTGAAAGCTGATGCCGCGGAAGCACCGCTGTTAAATATTAAAAATCTGGTACTCGGATCTTTAGTTTATATCGTATTTTACGGTTGGGTTCGTTGGTACGAAGGCGTTTATGGATGGTCAGCAGGTCTTGACTCATTCGCACCAGAGTTCGAAACATACTGGATGAACTTCCTGTACATCGAATTCGTTTTAGAAGTTTCTACTGCAGGTATCCTGTGGGGTTGGTTGTGGAAAACTCGTGACCGTAAAGTGATGTCAATCACTCCACGTGAAGAGTTGAGAAGACACATGACACACTGGACTTGGTTGGTAATGTACGGCTGGGCAATCTATTACGGTGCTAGCTACTTCACTGAGCAAGACGGTACTTGGCATCAAACTATCGTTCGTGATACTGACTTCACTCCAAGTCACATCATCGAATTCTACTTGAGCTACCCAATCTACATCATCACTGGTGGTGCTTGCTTCTTGTATGCAAAAACAAGATTGCCAACCTACCAACAAGGTTTGCATTTGCAATATATGGTTGCGACCGTTGGTCCATTCATGATTTTGCCAAACGTTGGTTTGAACGAGTGGGGTCACACTTTCTGGTTCATGGAAGAATTGTTTGTTGCTCCTTTGCACTACGGCTTCGTATTCTTCGGATGGGCTGCTTTAGGTCTATTGGGTGTGGTAAATACAGAAGTTGGCGCAATCGCGAAACTTTTGAAAAAAGACTTGGCTTAATTTGTTAAGCTTCAGTTGTAAATAACTATCTCCTAGCTGTTTTGGTGTTTAAGATGTCGAAACAGCATAGAGTAGATGGTATTAAATAAAAATAATCTAAAATCCTTTAGGAGGTAAGCTAATGAGCGCATCTCAATCAGCTGTACGTTCACGCGCTGAAGCAGTAAAAGTTTCTCGCACGTTCGATTGGCTAATTCTGTTTACATTGTTCTTTGTTGTTCTTGGTGGTTATCACATTCACTATATGTTGACTGGCGGTGACTGGGATTTCTGGACTGACTGGAAAGACAGACGTCTTTGGGTAACTGTTGCCCCGATCGTTTCTATTACTTTCCCTGCTGCTGTTCAAGCTTGCTTGTGGTGGCGTTACCGTTTGCCATTCGGCGCTGTTGTTTGTATCTTAGGCTTGCTTTTGGGTGAGTGGATCAACAGATACTTGAACTTCTGGGGCTGGACTTACTTCCCTGTTAACTTCGTGTTCCCATCAAACTTGATGCCAGGCGCTATCATTCTTGATGTTGTATTGTTGTTGTCAAACAGCATGGTATTGACTGCCGTTATCGGTGGTTTGGCTTATGGTTTGGTTTTCTACCCAGGCAACTGGCCAATCATTGCTCCATTGCACGTTCCTGTTGAATACAATGGCATGATGATGACAATTGCTGACTTACAAGGTTACCACTACGTAAGAACTGGTACACCTGAGTACATCAGAATGGTTGAAAAAGGTACCTTAAGAACATTCGGTAAAGACGTTGCTCCAGTATCAGCGTTCTTCTCTGGTTTCGTGAGTATCCTGATTTACTTCTTGTGGCATTTCTTCGGCAGATGGTTTGCAAGCACTAAGTTTGTAGACGCTGCATAAGATTTAACAAGATAAACATAAATAAGGCTGACGAGTTTATAAAAACTTGTTAGACATACTCAAAAAACTATAGATTCTCTATTATAGAGGAGGATATATGAAAATAATAAAAGACAACGTTGCAAAGTTATCCTTTGTAGCACTGCTGATTACAATTACAGCAGCAATGTTCTACACTCCAGCGGCTTCTGCTCATGGTGAAAAATCGCAAGCGGCATTTATGCGTATGCGTACAATTCACTGGTTCGATTTGAACTGGTCTAAAGAAGAAGTTGCTGTTAACGACACAATGACTATCTCTGGAAAATTCTTTGTTTTCAGCGGTTGGCCAGAAACTGTTGACAAACCAGAAATTTCTTTCTTAAACATCGGTATCCCAGGTCCAGTATTTATTCGTGCTGGATCTTGGATCGGTGGTCAATTGGTACCACGTTCAGTTTCTTTGGAATTGGGCGAAACTTATGATTTTAAAGTATTGTTGAAAGCACGTCGTCCAGGTGACTGGCACGTTCACACAATGTTGAACGTAAAAGGCGGTGGTCCAATCATTGGTCCAGGTAAATGGGTAACTGTTACTGGTTCAATGGCAGATTTCAAAAACCCAGTTACTACTTTGACTGGCGAAACTGTTGATTTGGAATCTTACAACCTGAGCAACACATACTTCTGGCATGCCTTCTGGTATGGTTTGGGTGTCTTGTGGGTTGCTTACTGGGTACGTAAACCTGTTTTCGTTCCACGTTTGATTGCTGTTGAAGCTGGTAAAGCTGATTCATTAATCACTGGCGCTGACAAAAAAGTTGCTATGGGCTTTGCAGTAGCTGTTGTTGCTATCGTTGCAGTATCTATGGGTTCTACTAACGAGCAATATCCTGTTACTACTCCATTGCAAGCTGGTTTGTTGCGTGGTATCAAATCAATCGAAATGCCTGCTACTTCTGTAGCGGTTAAAGTTGAAGATGCTACTTACCGTGTTCCAGGTCGTGCAATGCAAATGACATTGACTATCACCAACAATGGTGATTCTTCAATCCGTTTGGGTGAATTCAACACTGCTGGTGTTCGTTTCATGGATGCTGCTGTTGCTCAAGACGAAACTGGTTATCCAGACGACTTGTTGGCTGAAGAAGGTTTGACTGTTAGCGATAACAGCCCATTAGCTCCAGGCCAAACAAGAACTATCCAAGTTACTGCATCTGATGCTGCTTGGGAAGTATATCGTTTAGCTGACTTGATTTACGATCCAGATAGCCGTTTTGCTGGTTTGTTGTTCTTCTATGATGAAGCTGGCAACCGTCAATTGATCACTATCGACGCACCATTGATTCCTACTTTCATCTAATAATGATGAATGGTTAAACCTTAAAGTTTAACTAGGAATTATAGAACCCCTGATTCAGAAATGGATCAGGGGTTTTTTTATTTTCCAGGATATTAAAATAAGAAAAATAATAGGGTAAAGGCAGGGTTCAAAATATTTCAACAAAAGGGAGGTATATTACCAATAAGCGTTTCTAAAATATAAACCGACTGTATGAGACGCTATAAATCTACCGTAATACGATATTCTAAAAGTAGACGTCGGTTGGATGGACAGGCCTGTACAAAATGATCATCAAGCTCCTGAACTCATTTTGGAAAAACCGCCTCATCTGGAAATTGTCGTTAAGAAATTAGAGGGGGGCGAATAGCGGGAAAGGGGGAGCGAAACAATCACCCTTATTTCAGGGGGGGAGGAAAAGGAAGTGTCTGTAAAGCAAGACTACAAGACGGAAGCGATCAATATGCATCGTCTGAAGTGGCACAATATTACCCGAATTGAACTGCATAGATATTCAATGGCAAAAAAAGTATGACAGGCTTTCTTTTAAAACGTGTTCTGCCTGCGATTAGTAGCAGACAACTTAAGGATCTGAAATAGATTTAGGTAAAATAGACTGTCATATTATCAATAGTGACTATAGAGTGCTTTGGATGATATGGTCGTTGTGTTCAGTAAATTGGATAACAAATCCATTTACGATTTCCGTTGGTACAGCGTAAAGTTTATAGGGCGAATAAATGTGGGGCGTTATAGAACAATATTGGAGGAGTTTTAAACGAAGAATAAAATCCCTTAAATGGATGTGATTGATACGAAAATATCATCAGCGGCTTATGTTTTCTTACAAATAAAAGTAGTATTTTAAAAATATAAACAATGATTAAAAAAACCGCTACATAAATAAGCACAGTAGCGGCATAAGATTTTCAAGAGATAATTTGTTATACAAATCTATTTTTATAATGAAAGCTGTTTTAGATAATAAAAATTAATCTTTTAATGCTTTAAGAACAGCTTGTAACATTGTATTGGCATCACCAAATAACATGCGTGTGTTATCCATAACAAATAATGGGTTGCCGATACCGGCATAACCAGACGCCATGCTACGTTTCATAACAATGGTGGTTTCACCTTTCCAACATTCAAGTACAGGCATTCCAGCAATTGGACTGTTGGGGTCATCTAAGGCAGAAGGGTTTACGATGTCATTAGCACCAATGACAATAGAGACATCAACATTACCCCAATCATCGTTGATTTCATCCATTTCATAAACGATGTCATAAGGTACTTTCGCTTCAGCTAGCAACACGTTCATGTGTCCTGGCATTCGACCCGCTACTGGATGAATACCAAAGCCAACTTTCTTACCCTTATCCCGCAACAATTTTGTTATCTCATTCACGGTATGTTGAGCTTGGGCGACTGCCATGCCATAACCTGGAATAATCATGATATGTTTCGCAGCCAACAAGACTTGGGCGGTTTCTTCGGCATTGATTGGTTGTACTTCACCTTCAATAACTGCTGCGGGACTTCCGCTGCTGCTTCCAAAGCCACCGGCGATAACACTAAGAAAATGCCGGTTCATCGCACGGCACATGATATAACTTAGAATTGCACCGCTACTACCGACCAATGCGCCAGTTACAATGAGCAAATCATTACTTAGCATAAAGCCAGTTGCGGCGGCTGCCCAACCGGAATAACTATTTAGCATGGAAACAACCACTGGCATATCTGCGCCACCAATAGCCATTACCATGTGGACACCGAAAATCAAGGCTAAAACCGTCATAGCCGCTAAAGGCCAAATTCCGCCACCGGTTTCGGTTTGTGATAAAAATATACCACCTAATATAATTGATGAAATTAGTAACCCCAGATTTAGCCAATGCCGTCCTGGCAAAAGTAACGGTTTACCACTGATTTTTTCGCTAAGTTTGCAAAAAGCAATAACTGATCCTGAAAATGTAACGGCACCGATCAAAATACCGACATAAATTTCAACTTCATGGATCGTTTTTTCCACACCGGTAATGCTGACAGAGTCATCCATAAAATTGGAAAAGCCCACTAAAACCGCAGCCATACCAACTAAGCTGTGCATAATGGCGACCAGTTCAGGCATTTGTGTCATTTCGACTTTTGTAGCGGCGCGTGCGCCGATGCTACCACCAATCAGAAGTGCCAATACCAAGATGAGATAAGATGTAACGGCCCCGCTAAGGGCTGTTGCCAAAATGGCAATAGCCATACCTAACATGCCGTAATAATTGCCTTTTCTGGCTGTTTCTTGGTTACTCAAACCGCTTAAGCTAAGAATGAACAGAATGGTGGCGATGATGTAAGACATCGTAACTAGACTTTGGGACATCAGTTTTCTCCTTATTTTCTGAACATTTCTAACATACGGCGAGTGACTAAAAAGCCGCCAGCGATGTTAATGGAGGCAATTAGAATAGCTAGTCCAGCGAGTCCGCCAATCAAGGGATTGGAGGCGGAAACTTGTACTAAAGCACCAATCACAATAATGCCGCTGATGGCATTGGTGACGCTCATCAAGGGCGTGTGCAAAGAGGGTGTCACATTCCAAATAACCTGATAACCCACAAAACATGCCAGCACAAACACCGTAAAATGTGCCATAAAAGAGGCGGGAGCCACCGCACCAATACCAAACAAAACAGAACCGGCAATAATAATAGGTAGTGCTTGTTGAATAGCAGGAGGCAACAGCGATTTTTTAACCTCGATAGCTAAGACGGGTGATTCGGATTTGGCAGCAGGTGCTGCCGATAAGGTTGGCGGTGGTGGAGGCCAAGTGATTTTGCCTTCTTTGACAACGGTTGCGCCACGCAAAACTTCGTCATCAAAGTTGACAATAATTTCGCCATCTTTATTGGGGCAAAGCTCTGTCAATAAATGGCGCAAGTTTGTGGAATACAATTGGCTGGATTGATTGGCGAGACGGCTAGGCAAATTGGTATAGCCAATTATCGTCACGCCATGTTTAAAGACAACTTGGTCTTTTTCCGTCAACGCGCAGTTACCGCCTTGTTCGGCTGCTAAATCGACAATCACACTGCCTGCCTTCATCGACTCCACCATTTCTGCCGTAATCAATTTAGGGGCGGGCTTGCCAGGGATAAGGGCAGTAGTGACGATAATGTCGACTTCTTTAGCTTGTTGGGCAAACAAAGCCATTTCGGCAGCGATAAATTCTGGTGACATAGTTTTCGCATAACCGCCCGTGCCACTGCCTTCTTCTTTGAAATCCAGCATTAAAAATTCGGCATCCATGCTTTCAATTTGCTCTTTCACTTCAGGTCGCGTATCAAAAGCGCGGACGATAGCCCCCATGCCTTTTGCCGTACCAATTGCCGCCAAGCCCGCAACACCCGCACCAATCACCAATACTTTCGCAGGTGGAATTTTACCGGCAGCGGTAATTTGACCGGTAAAGAAACGACCAAAATGCTGTGCCGCTTCAACAATCGCTCGGTAACCCGCGATATTTGCCATCGAACTCAGCGCATCCAATTTTTGTGCGCGGGACATTCGGGGTACGCTGTCCATCGCCAGTACCGTCGCGTTTTTTGCCGCCAGTTTGTCCATCAATTCGGCATTTTGGGCAGGCCAAATAAAACTGATTAAACAACTGCCTTCTCGCAATAAATCACATTCATCCATGCCAAGCTGCGGATTCAGCTCGGGTGCCCGAACTTTCATGACAATATCTGATTGTTGCCATAAGCTTGCCGTGTCCTCAATCACGTCAACCCCAGCTGCACGGTAAGCATCATCAGAAATATCAGCCGCTTGGCCTGCTCCACTTTCAACACTAACGGAAAAGCCCAGCTTGATAATCTGCGCCGCTGCTTCCGGTGTGGTGGCAACACGTTTTTCGCCTTCATGAACTTCTTTGGGTATACCAATTTTCATACGATCTCCTTTTATTAGTTATATAGCTTGGAGTGTGTTGTCAAAGGTCTTGATTTTACTTAAGACCTTTGTTGTGAGCATAGAATATTAAATAGTGAGTTTCAATAGAAAATGCAAATCAATTTACCTTTAGAAAATAGATTGGCAATTGTGGCGAAGGGTGGGTTTGAGTGGGTTGGTGATTAAGGGTAATATTTAAAGTAGTTAGGTTATCTGTTGACAAGACAAACAAACACAGCCCATGCGGGCGATAAATTAATTGACCGCTAATACAGACGTACTAAACAAGCAAAAGCTCGGATCAGCTATTCCGTTCATACTGAAACTTTTTAGTATGAACGGAGAGTTTTGAGGTTAGGAAAAATAATGGCAGGCACCCAATAAAGGTGTTTTGGGGTTGGTGGCCACTTTAACGGAAAGGGTTTCCAGTAAGCCATAGAAGCGGCCTTTGGCTTTAAAGGCAGCTATAAATTCACCATCTTGCAGCCTAGGCAAAATTTTCGGGGCAATGCCGCCGCCAATAAACACACCGCCAGTTGCCAAGCTTTTTAAGGCAAGATTGCCCGCTTCGGCGGCATACAGTTGCACAAACAAGCGCACGGCTGCACTGCACAAAACGTCTTCACCTTGTACGCCCAGGCGGGAAATAATGGCATTGCGGTCGCTATCATGGCTGTTGGCAGGGACGGCAGGGCAGGGTGGGGCAATGCCTTCTTGGCAGAAAAAATCATACAAGTGGCTAAAACCAATGCCAGAAATGACACGTTCGCAGCTGACATGTTCAGGAAAAACCTGGCGCAGGTAAGCGAGCAAGCGGTCTTGTTCCGGCGATTGTGCGGCTAAATCGCAATGACCGCCTTCAGTTGCCATTGGGTGGTGTTTTTCACCATCCCAATACAAAATGGCTTCACCCAAACCTGTGCCGGCGGCAATTACGGCGATATTACCGGTTTGCACCCGCGCCAAGGGGTTGAGTTCAATCAGGTCGCTGGCGGGCAAGTGCAACATGCCTAAGGCCATCGCTTCCAAATCGTTCAGTAATTTAACCTTTTCTGTTCCTAGCTTCGCTTGCAACGCACCGGTATCCAACAGCCAAGGCAGGTTGGTGGTCTGGCAACGTCCATTGACCACCGGTCCGGCTACCCCTAAACAAACCGAAGACAAGTGAGTGTCGGTGGGCAAGAAGGCATCCAGTATGTCGTCAAAACGTGGGAATTCGTTGCTGGCAAAAGTTTGTTCATTTTCATTCAGTAGCGAACCATCAGCCTGTTTGCTGAACAACGCCAATACCGTTTTGGTTCCGCCGATGTCTCCGGCTAAAATCATAAAAGCCTCCTTGATGGTTTTTTATTTTAATGATGGCTGAGCAAGTGTACCAAAGCATCGAGCACGGCGTTAGCGACTTGATGGGGCGGCAATTGGTAGAACGCCTGCCAAGCCAAGGTTTTGTCGGCATCGTATTGGTCTTTATGGCTGGGATGCGCCTGCAACCAGCTGATTCTGACCGCGTGACCAATGACAATATCCAGCACCAAAGTGTCATCAATCTGCAATTGGCTGTCGCGGATAATGGAAGCAATAGCAGCCAAGGCTTCGACATTCAGTTGCCTGTACACCGGTGATTGGATTTTGTTGAGCAAATGGTTGATGTGCAGTTTAAAGCTCTGTTCGCCAGGGGTGTTTTGCGAGAGGATGATCTCGCTATCGAGGCGGTTTTTGCTGTTCAGCTTGTCGCCAATCACCAAACCTTTGCTGTGCTGCAAAATTTCCCAAACACTGGTGTAGAAGTTTTTGCTTTCGCGCCCAACGCTGCCTTTTTGTTCACGCCATTCGTACCAACCGTCACCTTCGCCACGGTCTTTGGGGTCGGCACTGGCAGGGAAGCGGGCGCTGCCGAGTTCATGGCAATCGGCTTCGACATGTAAAGATTCCGCCGCCCCTAATTGGTCTTCGGTGTTGCTGTAATCTTCCAGGGTCTCCTTAACTTTTAATGACAGCAGGTAAGGTGGCAACGACAAAATTTCATTGAAGGCATGCCCCAAAGAGTGACATTGGCTTTCACGTTTTTGGCGGACGATAATCAGTTGTAGGATATGCCCGACCCGCACTGTGTACATATCGGCGAACAGCTCTGGGTTGGATTTGATTAGCATGCCCAAGTACAAAATCAGTTCTTGGATAATGATCCGTTCGCTGGCATCGGTATTAAAGGTGCGGATGATTTGTAAAATCTCCGAAGAGTCCGCCGGACGTTTCATGGTCGCTTTGCCGCTGTAGACGCGGCCTAAGGTCAGATTATGCTGGCGAACCAAAATTTCGGTGGCGGCTTGTTCCAAGTTTATGTCGTATTTGCCCAGCAAACCCGCACAACGCCGCACCACATACCAAATGTGCTGGTCGCCGGCACGTTCGTAAATTTCTTCCAACAAATCTTGCACCGTACAGGCGATGCCGTCTGCTGTTTTAAAGGGCGTGACAAATTCCAAACCCTGCCGGATTGCCAGCAAGTTTAAGGCTTCCATTTGTGCGTAGAGGCTGCCGTTGCTGGATAGCTGCGCCAATAAATGGGCATCATCGCCAATTTCCCAAGCGGTGATGAGGCTGGAAGCGAGTGGTGCAGGTGTTTCATGGCTATAAGGCAAGACGTTTTGGCAAGGCCGTTCTGATTCTTCCCATGTAGCGGTTGAAAATTGGAAATCGTGCAGGTAATTGATCTTTTCATAACTGGAGCTGGCAATAAAGTCTGCCAATACGCCCAATTCAATACTAATGCCTTGGCTGCTGCCATTTTGCAGTTCTTTGATAAAGCTAACTAAAACAGCGCGGTTTTGGCTGTCGAGCATGTTTTGGCGGATATTCATCACTACCAGTGGCGTACCTGAGCGATCCCAGTGCTTAGCAATATATGAGAATTCCAAGCGCAAACGTTGGATCAACAAGCGGTTGTCCATCGCCAGATAAAAGCCTTTTTGGCTCAAGCATTGCGGCAAAAACACCAAATGCTCGCCGGACAGAATGTACAGCTTGGAAGTCGCCTGTGTCCGCAACTGCCGCAGTGGCCTGCCTGTTAAGCCGATGCGGTCGTTACGGCCGACTTGGGTATAGGCTTCGGCAAGCTCCATGGCTTCACGCACTTGAATCGGCGCAATTTCCGCTAAAGTTTGGGTTTGGATGCCGTCGCTTAGCAAGTCAGATTGCACCGACTCATCTTGAGCCAATAAGGCCACTTGCAGTTTATCGGCTTTGGGTTTGACGGCTTTATAACGGCCTAAGGGGTCAATGTCGTCAATCGATAGCAGTTCGTCTTGAATGAGGCTGCCTAATATGAATAAGCTTTGCGCCCAAACTAAGGGAACGTTTTCATTCGCGACACGTTCTTGGCTGTTAGGATTGGCTTTTTCGGCATCGATCAGTGTTTTAGGGACAATATACAGCTCGGGTAACAACAGTTGCCCGTTTTGTTCAACCAATAGGCTTTCCAGTTTGGCCCGATAGTCGTTGGCGGCATCCGTGTCACCAGCAAACAGCTTGTTGAGCAGCAGATAGGTAAAAAATAACGGCCATTCGCACTCGATGTGCATAAATTGTTTGAGTTCTTGCGGGTCGTAATGCAGGCGTTTGTGATCTTCAATCACGGTTTGATGACCGTCCAGCAAGAAACGTTTGCAACCATAACGACCTTGCAGCTTTTCGCAAATATTGTTTTCGGTTTGTAGGCGTATGGCGGGGTTGTCGATGGCGAAGGCCGGAAAGCCGGTAATTGACAACATGGCGGAATCGGTTTCTTTAGAGAGCGATTCCCTCGGCAATAACGATTCTAAAGTGATGCGAGTGCGGGCAATGTCGTCGCTGATGACGTGGATAACGGACGCTTGCCCGCCATCTTGTCCGAACAAATTGAAGCCTGACAAAGCTTCCAATGCGGCCTTCGCCATACCGATGGAGCTGGCATTCAATTCGGCAATGCCGTGGTTGATCTTGTTGCCGCGCTCCCAAATGCCGTAGTCGGGCGTGCGATAGGTGCGGCTGATGTAATGCACCAAATTTTGCACGAAATTGACTTCATCAATGCTGAAAATAATCCGCAACCCCGATGCCGTCATCTGCGCCAACATCAGCAAAAACAAGGATGTGGCATCCAATTGCAGATGCCCCCATTCGCTGTCGCCGACCACGATAGCACCGGATTTGGTGTCGTATTTGGCGTGCAAGGCATCCAGCGGGTTTTGCGTGTGCTTAAACTTTTCGACTTTAGGCGCTTGGCGCATCATCGCTGTCAACAGGCCGCGCATTAATTTGACGGTGCTTTGTTCCAGCAAATACGTCCGGCCTTGGTCGCCACCGGCACGGCGATAAGCCAAGCCTAAGCCCCATGCCGCCAAAATGCTGTAGACGTTGTCGCGCACCCACGCGTCGGTGTAATTGCCGTGCGCGTTGATGGCGGTGCTGGCGGGCAGCAAGCCGCTGACCCAATCCTGACGGTTCAGGATGATGCCCTGCACTTGTTGATAGTAGTGGTTTAACGGGTCAAGATCGCCTTTGGCTTTCATGTGTGGAGGTTTCCTTCCGTAGACTGACTGGCAAAAAAGAGGTAAAGCTGGGGAGTCAAAATGGCGAAGTGCCAACTGCCGCAGCACTGTTTTCTTAATCAAAAAAAAGCGCCTTATCCGGGAGAGAATAAAGCGCTACCACCTTAACTTACGGCAACAAACAAAATGAGGGATTACACGACACAAACCTAAGTTCAATATTAATAAAGCAGGTAGTGTGCCAGTTGTATCTGGTCGATAAGAATTTTGTTTAAAGCCAAGCAAAGCGCGGTGCTAGCTAATGGACAGTTTAGTGCAGGGTGCCAGTGATATTCAAAAAATTATTGTTGTTTTGCACGGTATTGAAAATGTCCGGTATTTTTTGCACAACATTTGTGCAATAAGCGATTGCTTGGGTAGTTGCAAGCCGTTCTTGTGGCGGAGTTGCTTAAAGACTTGCCTTAGGCAATCGGGTATATTGTTCCGATAAGATAATCCGAACTTGCCAATTGGGCCTGCGTCAGTGGGTCTAAAAGGTGTTACTTAAACCACAATACAACGTTCTTACGTTTTATGGCTGTTTGCAGCCATCAGAGGATTCCCGCATGGAAAATTTATTGCCGATCTTGCAGAACCAGCTAGCCGACTGGTTGGTGCTTGCCCAAGCCAATACCTTATTTGTTGCAGCCGTTGCCGGAACGGTGTGGATGCTGACTTCTATTTTGTACAGCATTCGGATTGGCGGTTTAAAAAGATTGCTGGGCAAAAATGAGCGCAGCCTCCAGCAAAGCCAAGCCAGTTTGGTGGAAGCTAACCAATCATTACAACAACTGCAAGCCGATTTGGCGCAGAGCGTTGATGCAGCAGCGCAAGCAAATGCCGCAAAAGATCAGGAGCAACAGCGCGCCGATCAATTGCACGCCCAGCTTGTGCAACGTAACCAACAGCTGGCGGGCAGCATCCAAGCGCTTGCTATGGGTCTGGATATTGGCGAGCGCCCCGCGCCGGTCACTGAAGATATTCAGGCTGAAGCCGTTTGGCAACAACACAGTCGGGTTATCGAGCAAATTGTCACCGCCTTGCAAACAGAAATTGCCGCTAAAAATGAATGGCAGAGTAATAGCCAAAACGAATCAGCCAAGCGCGCAGCCTTAGAGGCGCAAGTGTTGCCTTTACAGGCCACGATGGCTGAGCAAGCCCAGCAAATCGAAGCTTTGGCGGCAAAACTTGACCAGCAAACGTCTGCTTATTTGGCTTTGCAACAACAATCCGCCGAGCAAGAAGCTTTACACCAAAGCCAACAGCAACAATCGGAAGCGGCTTTTGCCCAATTGATTGCCGATCACCAAGCCGATGTGCAGCGTTTGCAAGCATTGGAGCAACAGGCTAATGAATCGGCGGCCAGTGCAGAACAGCTTCAGCAATCGCAGGCAGCCTTGGCTGATAAAGACGCGCTTATCGCCCGCTTAAGGGTGCAATTGGAGGAAGCAACGGCGGCAAAACCAGTGTCCGTTGTTGCACCTGTACCTGTTGTGCCAGAGGTTATTGATACGCCTGTCGAAAAAGTAGTGATGTCTGCACCCGAAACCATAACGCCAGTTGAGCAACCGGTAGAGCCGCTCAGTGAAGAAAGTCCGCGTCAAACATCACTTGGTTTATTGAAAGGATTGTTTTCGAAAACATCGCAAACGCCTGAATTACCGGAGCAGGAAATAGTTCCCGTTGATGTGGTGGCTGATCCCATTCCAGAGCCAGTTAAAGAAGAAGCGCCAGAACCTGAACAGGCCGAAGCGCCCGTTAAAGAAAGCGCATTTGGATTTGTTAAAAATATCTTTGCTAAAACAGCGGAGCCTGCAGAAGAGGCCCATGTAGCACCAGAACCGGAGCAGGTAGTCGAGGAAGAAGTGGTCGAGCCAGCCGCTAAAGCCAATGCTTTAGGGTTTATGAAAAATGTTTTTGCCAAACCTGCCAAACCTGCCAAATCGGTAATGGAATCGGAAGTCAACGAAACGCCAGTTGTTGCTGCGCCAGAACCTGTTGTTGACGCGCCGGCAGTAAAATCAGAACCGTTCGGTTTTATGAAAAATCTGTTTGCCAAACCGGTTGCCGAAGTTGAGCCACAAGCGTTGCCTGAACCTGAACCTGTTGTAGAGCAAACCGAACCCACAGGTATGGCGTTCATGAAAAATATCTTTGCGAAAAATACCTCGCCAGCAGAGCGAGAGCCGCCTGTTGTCGAGCTCTCAGTGCCTGATGAACCGATAGAAAATAAGCCGTTTGGATTCGTAAAGCAATGGTTGGGTAAAACCGAAGCAACCCCTGAGCTTATTGAGCCAGAGCCTGTTGTGGTCGAAGAGGAAAAATCAGCCAATCTTGCTGGGCAATTAAAGGGGTTTTATAGCAAATTGACCGCCAAAAAAGACTAATCCGGTCAAGTGCATTAAAAAAGTGGTAGTGGTAAAAAATTAACTGATGACATGGAAGAGGAGTCAAAAAACATGTTTTTTGATGGCATCTTAGAAAAATAACATCACGTTGATTTTTACCATCACCCAAAAAGTAATGACAAGGATGTCGCTACGCTGCCATTTTTTCAAACGCCAAAAGCGTTGCGTATTTATATCTTCTTTTTGCTGAAACGGTAAAGGCAAAGGCCAGCAAAAAGACTGCCCGTATTATCCGCCAGCCAATCCCATCCGCTGACATCACGCCCCGGTACAAACGACTGATGCCATTCATCGGAAATGCCGTAAACACTACAAAAAACCACACTGGCAATCAGCAAGTCTAATCGGGAAAGATTGAAGCCTCCGAACGTCCGCCAAGCCAAAACCGCCATCACCGCATAAGCCAAAAAATGCTGCAGTTTGTCTTGATGCTCAAACAGGCTGGGGGCGGGCAGTTGTGTTTTGCTGGATAACCAAAAGATAAGCGCGCAATACAGGCCAAGGGCTAGGCCGTTAATGAATGTGGGCATGGGAAGGACATTTTGTGGCGTAAGTTTACGCCGACACGGTTAAGATATTTTTTTAAACCATTTATGTTTGGCCTTAATGGCTTTAACTTAATGCCATTAAGGCTTGCACCAAATAATGGAGGCTGTAATATAGGATTATATTTTGGCGTCAACCAAACCTAAAAACTTCATTCCGTCTTTGGCAAATACGGCAATGGCTTGGTCGTTTCTGCCATTAATAACAAATAGCAAAACTTGTTCTTTGTTTAACGTGTTTTTTGTCAAAAACCCATTTATTTTGTCGGCGGTTTCTGGATTTTTCATGACATCATTAAACGGCAGGGCATTTTTATTGAATTGTTCGGGAGTGGATGCGCCTGGGAAGGTCTGATAATAATCGGTATGCATGGCATAACCTGCATCGTTATTTAACCGATATAACAAGGCGTCCATCTTTTGTGAATTAGGTATGTTGACATTGATTAACTCGGCGGGCTGGAAAAAGCCTGGTGCTTTTATTGTATTGGGCAGCTTTGTTAAATCGGCATCGGGTGCGCGTATGATTTCAATTCTGTCTTCGGCAAAAGCTAAAAATAAGGGGCGCTCGCTTTGCAATGTCCACGCACCATAGCCAAACGCAGCTAATTGCAATGCGAACACGACGGTCATGTCAAACACCAGCATCCGAGGGTTTTTTTCTGGCTTGAAGACTAATAAGGTTAGGCTGGGGCCAAGGATAACATCTACGGCAACCATCATGCCCAGCACTTTTGTACCGCCTTGCAAATTTAACAAAGGCCAGGGTGCATACCAAACCGATAATACTAAACCTGCAAAGCTGGATAACAATAAGGCACTGACCAGCAAATGCAGCCAAAAAGCTTTTAAACGTAATGACATAAGCAAATCCTGATAAATAAGGTAAGGCTATTCGGAAGGTTTTTAAAGGAAAAATAACAAAGATAAATACTATCTGTTAAAAAAAACGTATCTATTAACGACAGGCGCTCGGTACGTATTTAGGATTGCCCGAAAATGAACAAGCCCACAGTAATTGTTGGGTTGTTGGACTTTCTGTTGGGGCAAGCATGATAAACTCACCCGATACTAACGTGCCAATATCGTTACCCAAGGTGGCAGTAATGACGCCGTTGGCACCCACTGATGTACTGGCGGTGTATTTGCCAGTGCAGCCGGCAAAACGGGCTTCCTGATTGGTGGTAGGCAAAAAACCATCATTACTGTAGGTTTCTGCTACAGCGGTTCTTGCGCTGTCAACACAATGCACAGCTTCACCAACTTGGGTGCGGACAACGTAATCCTGATAAGCTGGTAACGCCACCGCTGAAAGGATACCGATGATGGCAACCACAATCATCAATTCAATTAATGTAAAACCTTGCAATAGTTTTTGTGATGGTTTTTTCATGGTTGTTACCTTCTTCGCTAGCAATTTTGTAGATAATTTCTGGGTTAAAGAGAAGGGGATTTCTTAGGTAATAAGGCGTAATTCTCAAAAATAGGTAAAAAAAAACCATCCAACCTTTTAAGGGTTGGATGGTCGTTTTTCGCCGGTAAAGCTAGCGGCTAAAAATCGTTGCCACCTTACCCAGCCAAACTACTATTAACGGCAAGAACCAGGTACGTATTTAGCATCGCCATCAAAGCTACATGCCCAAACCAACTGTTGGGTAGTGCCGTCGGCAGTAGGTTTCAACGTGATGATTTTGCCTGAAACTAAGCTGTTTGCGTCTAGGCCTAAGGTAGACTCGATGCCGTTGGCTGTTACTGTTGTGCCAGAAGTATATTTACCTGTGCAACCTGCATAACCTGCAGCTGCGTCAGTAGTTGGGATGGTGCCAGTGTTAGAGTAACCTTCAGCAACGGCTGCTTTAGCGCCATCAGCACAAGACATAGGTTCAGCTACTTGAGCGCGGATGGTATAGTCTTGATAAGCAGGCAATGCGATAGCTGCCAAAATACCGATGATCGCAACAACGATCATTAACTCGATTAAGGTAAAACCTTGTTGAACTTTTTGCATTTGAGTGTTCATGATAATTTCCTTTGGTTATGTTATGTGTGTTGTGAGCGAGTTGGGTCAAACGATAGTTTAAGCTCGATTAGTAATAAGCAGGAGCTGTGCCAGGTTTGTTAAAAACTTCACTTTTTGGATAAAATTATTTTTATCCTTTTGATTTTTAATGGGTTAATTGTTTAGAAATTTGTTTTTCAGGTTGGTGCTGTATTGAGGCAGTGGACATTTTTTGCCTGTTTTTTTGCTGGATAGTCGTAAAGGGCTGTCAAAAAGTGACGATTTTTGTCAGTACGAGTATTGTATTGGTGGGTTATTATTTAAAACTCCTCGCGGAGGTTTTATATCAGCAATATATAGCTGTTTTGATTGGCAAATAAAAATGGTATATTAATGCCGAACCATTTATATATTATTGAGGGAGAAAATGACCGATTATAACCACCTTTCCGAGCTGGAATTACAAGCTGTTATTGAACAAGCAGAGAAAGCTTTAAAAGACAAATTAACCAATAAGCGCAAAGAAGTATTGGCGCAAATTAAGGAATTGGCGGCTTCTATTAATGTGGCTGTTGAGTTCCATGAGCTTGCCGATAAGCCGCAAGAATCGAAGTCAGCGCGTGTGGGCGTCAAGGTGCCTGTCAAGTATCGCCATCCACAACAGCCAGAATTGACATGGACAGGCCGTGGCATCATGCCTAAATGGTTGCAGTCTTTGTTAGACCAAGGCCGCGACAAGTCTGAGTTTGAAGTTTAAATAGCCTTCAATGGGCATTGGGCTATACACCCAATGCCAAAAGGATTTTCCGTTTGCCCTGATCCTGTCAGCGTGGATGGAATTACAGCATCCTAAAGGGCTTAGGATTAGCCTTTCGAAAGTTTCAGGACGAATGCCAATTCGATGAGCCGTTCGTGGTTCGACAAGCTCACCACGAACGGTTTAGCTTAAGTTCATCACGAACGGCTTAGTTAAATAGGGCTGGCTAAGCCCTAACCCCCACATCTTTTTTTCTTAATCAATAAAACGTCTGGTCAAATCGCCGTATTGGTCAATGCGCCGGTCGCGCAAATAAGGCCATACTTGTCTGACCTGTTCCGTCCTTACCCTGTCAATAGTGCCTTGTAGCAGTTTTTCTTCGCTGCAGTTGGCTGATGTCAATATCTCGCCTTGTGGGCCTGCAATAAAGCTATTGCCCCAAAAATTAATGCCTTTGCCTGAATCGGGTTCCGCATCGGGCGCGTACTCAAAGCCAATGCGGTTGCAAGAAATGACCGGAATGCCGTTGGCGACCGCGTGTGCGCGTTGGATAGTCACCCAAGCATCCAGCTGGCGTTGCCGTTCTTCGGGCGTGTCATCCATGTCCCAGCCAATTGCTGTGGGGTAAATAAGCAAATCTGCGCCTGCTAAGGCCATCAATCTTGCCGCTTCTGGAAACCATTGGTCCCAACAAATCAGTACACCTAATTTGCCGATGGAGGTTTGGATGGGTTTAAAGCCCAAGTCGCCTGGCGTAAAGTAATAGTTTTCTGAAAATCCAGGATCATCAGGAATGTGCATTTTGCGGTATTTACCGGCGATGCTGCCGTCTTTGTCGATGACAACCGCTGTGTTGTGGTATAGGCCTGGGGCGCGTTTTTCGAAAATGGTTGAGACGATGACAATCCTTCTTTTTTTGGCGATTTCGCAAAGCATGTAAGTGGTCGGCCCCGGAATGCTTTGTGCCAAGTTAAAATGGTTGGTGTCTTCAATTTGGCAGAAATAAGGCCCAAGATGCAGTTCGGGTAAGACAACCAAGTCGGAACCAGACGCTGCCGCTTCTTCAATTTTGGCAATGGAGTAGTCAAGATTGCTTTGGCGGTCTTTGTTACAAGGCTGTTGCACAGCGCTTACTTTTAATGTTGATGTCATAAGTCGGTCATATAATTAAATGGAGTGGGGCAGGCTTTCCGGTCTGTTGGAAAACAGTGAATGCAGAAGCTTGACGCGCTATTGCCACCGCGTAGGTATGATTGCAAAAGGGCGCATATTATTCAGCAAACTGCAAAAAAATCAATAAGGTATTGGTTTTTTTTAATGATGGGGTTTGGCGGGTGGCTACGCGTGACGTTTTTGCCGGTTTATATTTCCGCAAGGGTAGGCCTTGGGGGCTGTCTTGGCTTTGGCTGCAAGGTCTTTAAGCAAATGATTGGGGTTAGGAAAAAACAATGAAAGTAACGGTGTTTGGTTCGGGTTATGTGGGTTTGGTGACGGGCGCTTGCCTTGCCGATGTGGGCAATGATGTGGTGTGTGTTGATATTAACCAAAAAAAAATTGATGACTTAAAAAAAGGCATTATCCCTATTTTTGAGCCGGGGCTGGATGCTTTGGTCAATGCCAACCAACAGGCTGGGCGCTTGAAGTTTACCACCGATGTGCAAGAAGCTGTCAGCCACGGCATCTTTCAATTTATTGCCGTTGGTACACCGCCAGATGAAGATGGTGCTGCGGATTTGCAATATGTGTTGGCGGTCGCCAAAAGCATTGCCGAAAACATGACGTCCTACCGGATTGTTGTCGATAAATCCACTGTGCCGGTTGGAACGGCGGACAAAGTGAAGGCCACCATGCTGTCAGTTATGAAAGGCCGTGAAATGGATGTCGATTTTGATGTCGTCTCCAATCCGGAGTTTTTAAAAGAAGGCGAGGCCATCAACGATTTCATGAAGCCGGACCGTATCATTATCGGTACGGACAACCCGCGCACCGCAGAATTGTTGAAAGCCCTGTACGCGCCTTTCAACCGCAACCATGACCGCGTCATCAGCATGGACGTGCGTTCCGCCGAACTGACCAAATACGCCGCCAACGCCATGTTGGCCACCAAAATCAGCTTTATGAACGAATTGGCTAACCTTGCCGATTTGTTGGGTGCGGATATTGAGCAAGTCAGGCATGGCATTGGCTCGGATAAGCGCATTGGCTATTCGTTTATCTACCCAGGTTGTGGCTATGGCGGCTCCTGTTTTCCAAAAGATGTTAAAGCACTGGAACGCACCGCAAGGGAAATGGGCTATCAGGCCGAATTGCTGAGCGCGGTGGAAAATGTCAACGGTCGGCAAAAACAGGTGCTGTTCAGCAAAATCAACACGCATTACCAAGGCGGGTTGCAAGGCAAAGTGTTTGCTTTGTGGGGGCTGGCATTCAAACCGAAAACCGATGATATGCGTGAAGCCCCCAGCCGTGTTCTGCTGGAAGCTCTGATTGCCGCTGGCGCTAAAGTGCAAGCTTATGACCCCGAAGCCATGGATGAAGCCAAGCGCATTTACGGCGACAATCCCAGCTTGCTGTTAATGCAATCCGCTGAAGAGGCCTTGCAAGGTGCGGATGCCCTCTGTGTGGTCACGGAATGGAAAAACTTTTGGAGTCCTGATTTCGATCTAATTAAAAACACCCTAAAAGATGGTGTGATTTTTGACGGCAGAAATTTGTATCAACCCAGCGTGTTGAAAAAACTAGGGCTTATTTATTACGGCATTGGTCGGTAGCCGACGGTAAAAGGTGGGGGGAACTTTATGGGGCGGGAAGGCCTCATTGTTCCGCAGAGTATTGCTGCATTTCCCTCATCTAGCCTAAAGGTAAGCTATGAAAACGCTATATAAAAGTTCTGTTATTCTGATGCTGACGATTGCCAGTGCCAGCGTTTACGCTGTTGACACCGCCACGCCCGTACCCGCCGCCAAGCAGCCCCAAGACGGTAAGTCCGATGAACAGCATTTGCGCGGCATGCAAGATCACATGCTAAAAATGCATGAATTGTCCAACCAAATTCTTGCCGAACAAGACCCGACCAAAAAAGAACAGCTCAAAGCCCAGCAACGCGATATGATGAAAGAACACCGTATGCATATGATGGGTCATCGTATGGATAAAATGAAACACACGATGGAAGAATAAACCCTCCGTTTTTAAGCCCGCCAAAATAATTGGTGGGCGTTTAATGCCTTCAAGTCAAAACCATGCCATTTGCCATTCAATGGATTGAAAATTGTTCGGGTATAGCGCAACGCCTTAGCATTCGCACACCGGCAGGCCATTTACAGCTAACGCTGATGGATGATGTTATCTGCCAAGTCGATTGGCAATCCCCGTCCAACTTAGACAATCACGGTCATCCGCTCGCCCTGCAATTGGCGGCTTACTGGCAAAATCCACATACTTCGCTTCCCATTAAACTGCTTCAACAAGGCAGCGCCTATCGCCAGAAAGTTTGGGCGCAAATGGCTAAGATTCCTATGGGTGAAACCTTAAGTTACAAAGGCTTGGCTGAACAATTGGGTTCGGGTGCGCGCGCCGTGGGCAACGCTTGCCGCGATAATCCCTATCCGTTATTTATCCCTTGCCACCGCGTGGTTTCTGCATCGGGCTTGGGAGGTTATTGCGGGCAAACCGAAGGCCCGATGCTGGCAATCAAAACCCGCCTGTTGGCCTTTGAAGAACAATACAAGCAATGACCAATACTGATCTCATCGAACAATTCCTCGATGCCATTTGGGTAGAACAAGGCTTAAGCAAAAATACCTTGTCGGCTTACGGCAGCGATTTAAAAATTTTTGCGGCTTGGCTAGGCGGGCAATCATTGCTGGCGGTTGATAACGCCAAGCTCAACGAGTTTCTGGGTGTCCGCCAAAAAGACGGCATTACCCGCCGTTCTTCGGCGCGGATTTTGTCATGCCTGCGGCGGTTTTATGGCTATCAGCTGCGCGAAAACCGTATCGCCAGCGATCCTACGGTGCTGATTGATATGCCGCAATTGGGCAGGCCGCTGCCCACTTCTTTATCCGAACACGATGTGGAATTGTTGCTGGATGCTCCGGAAGTCAGCGTGCCGTTAGGTTTCCGGGACAAAACCATGCTGGAAATGCTTTATGCCACCGGTTTGCGCGTTTCCGAACTGGTCAACCTAAAATTTGAACAAGTCAGTTTCCGGCAAGGCGTACTCCGTGTGACCGGCAAAGGCGATAAGGAACGCTTGGTACCCGTCGGCGAAGAAGCCATGCTCTGGTTGGAGAAATACATCAGCCAAGCCCGCAGCACAATTTTAAGCGGGCGGCAAAGCGATTATTTGTTTGTCACCCGTCGCGGCGGTGCGATGACACGGCAGTCGTTTTGGCATATCATCAAACGCTACGCCAAAAAGGCGGGCATCTACAAAGCGCTGTCGCCCCACACTTTGCGGCACGCTTTCGCCACGCACTTGCTCAACCACGGCGCCGATTTGCGTGTGGTGCAATTGTTGTTGGGGCATTCGGATCTGTCCACCACACAGATTTACACCCATATTGCCCGCGAACGCTTAAAAGATTTACATTCCAAATTTCATCCACGAGGCTAAACATGACCCAAAACATCCACACCACCGCTTACATTGCCCCTGGCGTCACCTTGGGCGATAACGCCATCATTGGCCCGTTTGCGGTTATTGAATCCGGCGCCGTTTTGGGCGCAGATTGCCAAGTTGGCGCCCATGCGGTGGTGCAGGGGCATGTAAAAATGGGTGACGGCAATATCTTGCATCCCCATGCCGTTTTGGGCGGCTTGCCGCAGGATGTGGGCTTTAAGCCGGAAACCGAATCTTGGTTGGTGATCGGTGACAACAACACTTTTCGGGAAGGTTTCACCGCACACCGTGCCAGTAAAGAAAATGCCGAAACGCGCATTGGCTCCGGTTGCTTTTTTATGGCCAACAGCCACGTTGCCCACGACTGCGTGGTCGGCAACCACACTATTTTTGCCAACAACGTCGCCATTGGCGGGCATGTTGAAGTCGGCGATAAGGTCTTTTTGGGCGGTGCTGTGGTTGCCCACCAATTTTGCCGCATTGGTTCCTATGCCATCGTACAAGGCACGACCGGTTTAAACATGGATGTCATTCCTTTTACCTTGATTGGCGGTCGCCCCGCCAAGCATTACCGCCTGAACACCGTGGGTTTGCGCCGCGCGGGCATTACCGGCGAACGTTATAACGTGTTGTCGGCAGCGTTCCGCTTGCTAAGAAAGCGCAAAAGCCTGGACGGTTTGGAAGAAACGGAAGAATTGAAATTATTGAAAGAATGGTTGGCGGTCAAATCTAAACGCGGTTTGCATGGATTTATTGAATTGGCGGACTGATACACGCAAAAACCAACAGCTTTGAACGTTCCGAATATGCAAAAAACTTACTTAAACGTGCCTTATGCGCAAAAAGATGCCGCCAAAGCCCTCGGTGCAAAATGGGATGCCACCCAAAAAAAATGGTACGTACCTGCCGATAAAGACGTGGCCTTGTTCGCCCAATGGCAAACCGACGCTCCGCCCGTTGCCAGTAAACCCGCTGCCGCAGCAGGCAAGTCGGTGGCATTAAGCAGCGGCGTGACCACCTACCCCAGCGACCCCAACTTTGTCGCTTACAGCGGTGCAGAGCCGCCTTGGCAATAACTTAAAATGGCCCACTTAAAATACCTCGCCGGTTATCCCGCCCAAGTGACGGCGCAAGTGCAACAATTGTTGGATGACGGCAAATTGGCGGATGTGCTGGCCAAAAAATACCCGCAAGCCAACGACATCCGTACCGACAAGGCTTTATACAACTATACAGTTGCCTTAAAAAATGAGCATTTGCGCCAATCTAGCCCGCTCAGCAAAGTGGTTTACGATGATAAGCTCGATGTTCTGCATCATGCTTTAGGGTTGCACACCTTTGTGTCGCGGGTGCAAGGCGGCAATTTAAAAGCCAAACATGAAATCCGCATTGGCGCGGTGTTCAAGCAAGCGCCCGCCCCGTTTTTAAAAATGATTGTTGTCCATGAACTCGCGCATTTACGCGAAAAAGACCATAACAAGGCTTTTTATAAATTGTGCCAGTATATGGAGCCTAACTATCACCAGCTAGAGTTTGATATGCGCTTGTATTTGACAAGCCTTGAGGGACGGTGAGGCGCGGATAGCCCCGCGCCTCTTTTAGAACGGATTAAGGTTTAACGGTATAGGTTTCAGAATAGGTGCTTACTTTGCTGCACACATCCCGCGCCGTTGGGCTTTCGCAAGAAATGTCGGTGACTTCGGCTTTTAAAACGCCATTGGCTTCCGGCACAAAATAAAAGCGGAAGTTAGGGTCGGCACTGATAGCAATATCGGTTTTGGCGGTCATGATTGGCTTATCATTAAAAGTGACCCGCACGTTCTCGATAAAATGCGATTTTTTAATAAAACGCGTGACCTGGTCCATTTGCATGCCAGTCAGGTTAGGGTGGCTAATCAGCAATTGCACCATGCTGGGTTCAGCGGTTTTTACACCTTCATCCAGACGGAATTTCATCTTGCCCAAACGCGCCATTGCCGCGTCCAAATCTGCCCCCACCGGTGCAGAACAGCCGCCACTGGCTTTTACAAATTTTTTCGTCATCACCAATTTGCCGTCGTTCATCTCAGCAATCGCCCGGATGTAACTGTAGGTGTTCACGCGTACGCGCATCGCCAAATCGGCTTTGCCGCTGTCGGGTGTCAGTTCGAATTCGCCCACGAACGGAAACGGGTTTTTGTCGACCAGCACCAAAATTTTCTTCACATAACGTTCCGCCGTTTGCGGGATTTTGCTGGTGATTTTTAACGGCACCAAAGCTGGGTCTTCAGCACGGTAGGGCGCGTCAATTTCGATAATGTCGTTCGATTCGGCAATGGTTTTGCCTGCAAAATACTGGTCTTTTAAAACGCGGTTCCATTCGCTTTCGTCTTCTGCTGCGCTGGCAACAGCCGAAACCGATAACAAAAACAGGGCTGCAATTATTTTTGATTGATACATTTTTGATCCTAAAAAGGTTTTTGTCTTGTGCGTGTGATTCTAATGCCAGCCACCGTATTGCTTGGTGGTGTCGCCTTTAAAGCCGGCAGTGGTTTTGTTGGCATCGGGGACGTGCACGCTTTCTTCCGCCGCCCGCATCATGTTGACATGGCTGTAGCCGCCCAAGGCCATGGCGCGTTTGGCGATGGCGGTGGTTAAAGGATTGATGTCATATTGGATGATGTCGGCATCCACCACGGCGACGGTCATTTTTTCTGCACCTTCCTGAATGTCGGCATAAAAGGTCAGCACAATCGGCAGCACCGTACCGGCGGGGATTTCTATTTCGTAATGGGCGGTGTTTTTTAAGTGGGTGATGGCAACCAAGCGGTTGTCGCTGTCCGTTGCTTTAATCGCCCCCAGTTTTAAGCGCCTTTTGTTGTTGCTGACATACCCTTCCAAAATAGTGGTATGTTCAAATTTTTCTATTGCCGCTTCGGCAGAGCTCCGGGTTTCTTTGTGATTGTCACAACCTGACAGCAACGCCAAGCCCAACAACAGGCTTAACAGCATCAGGCGATTTTTTTGCCTACCCGAAAAAAAGGCTAAGAAAGTGTTCATAGTCAAACTCCACGTTTGGTATTGATAAATCCAGCACCTTAAGAAAATATCCAGACTATAAATCCGAGTTCGCGGTTTCCGCAAGCCTTATTCGATTTTACTGCTTAAGATTGCCTATTGGATTATCCAAAGATGCCCATCAAGCGCGGTCAGTGCTGGATTTGGATAAAAACGGGAAAAGGACTGACGTTTGGGCGGGTATTGCAGTGCTTGCCGAACCTATGAAAATCCCCTATTTTTCATGAGGTTGGTGAAGAGGTTGTTCTTTAAGGTGGTGGCGCGGGCGGCACGGATTGAAAGGTTTGTTCCGGCAGATAACTTAATATCGCCGGAACCTTGCAATCATTAACTGACCAACAGCATGTTATCCAAAGTCGTCTTCGCCAAGCGGGCTTCTTCGGCGTCAACGCTTATCCGGTTAATGACATGGCCTGCTGCCAAGTTTTCCAACACCCAAGCCAAATGCTGCGGATCGGTCCGGAACATGGTTGAACACATGCACAACATCGGCGACATAAAATGCACGTTTTTGCCATCGCCTTTGCATTCTTCGTGCAAGCGGTTGACCAAATTCAACTCGGTTGCCACCAACCAGCGGGTGTTGGCTTCGGCTTCGCGCACGGTTTTTAAAATGTACTCGGTCGAGCCGACATATTCCGCTTTCTCGCACACCTCAAAACACGCCTCAGGATGGGCGATGATTTTCGTTTCAGGGAACTTCTCCAAAAAATTGTCGATTTGTTCAGGTTTAAACACCTGATGCACCGAACAATGCCCGTTCCATAAAATTATTTTCGCGTCGCGGATTTGCTGTTCGGTCAAACCGCCCATCGGCTGGTTGAAATCCCACGTAACCATTTGCTCCAAAGGAATGCCCATGCGATGACCGGTATTGCGGCCTAAATGCTGGTCAGGGAAAAACAGTACCTTGCTGCGCTTGGCAAAGCTCCACTCCAAAATTTTGCGGGCGTTGGACGAAGTGCAGACAATGCCGTCGTGTTTGCCGCAAAACGCCTTCAAATCGGCGGCGGAATTAATATAAGTGACCGGCGTGACTTCATTATCGACATCAATAATTTCCGCCAGCTCCTGCCAGCATTTTTGCACCTTCATCAGGTTAGCCATATCCGCCATCGAACAGCCCGCCGCCAAATCCGGCAAAATGGCAATTTGCTCAGGACGCGACAAAATATCCGCCACCTCCGCCATAAAATGCACGCCACAGAACACAATATATTCGGCTTCAGACTGGGCAGCGTCGCGCGAAAGCTTTAGCGAATCGCCAGTAAAGTCGGCATGTTTGAACACCTCATTGCGCTGGTAATGATGCCCCAGCACCACACATCGGCTACCCAGCTGGGCTTTGGCGGCAACAATGCGGGCATCACATTCTTCGTCATCGAGTAAGGCGTAATCTTCAAAAGGTAAAGTCATGGTTTTGCTGATAGATAGGAGTCAAATAACTTGCCTATTAAACACCGAACAGGCGGGCGACAAAACTGGTTTTTTGGTTTTGGATTGTTGAATAAAGCGCGCGGCTTTTTATGCGCTAAAAAGTGTTGTAAAGGCGGGCTGACATTTCAGTCAGAAACTGTCCATAATACTGCCAACCTAAACGTCTTTTAATGTTTACTAATAACTAGGCAAACAGAATGGACAATTACAATATCAGCATCCAAGCCCGCAACGGCAACGGGTTCCGCCAGCATCGCATGCAGCGGGCGATATCCGTGTGTTTGTGGTTGATAACGGGGCTGACAGCGCGATGTATTTTTTTAAATCAGCTGCCGCAGACGCAACCGTCAGCAATACCGAACTGACTTTGATTGGTACATTGCAAGGCACGGCACAAACGGCTTTGGCAGATTTTGCCTTTGCTTAACTAGGCTGCGTTGGGTTGCCCAAAGCGGGCAACCCAACTTATGCCTGATAGAGAAGCTTAAAGAGTCGGAGTGAAAAATCATGATTTTTCACTCCTTGGACAGTAGCGACTGTGGCGGTTGCCCAGCCAATGTTGGAATTTCGCTAATGATTTTTGTGTAGGTGCGGATTTATCCGCATAAGGCGAATGCATTTGCCCCTACGGCGCTTCAAGACAGGGTTGACGGCTTAATCCCTAACCGGTGGAGGTGCCAACACCACTCTTGATCCGTTAGATTCCGCCGCACTGACCACGCCTGCCGCTTCCATGCTTTCGATAATGCTGGCGGCGCGGTTGTAGCCGATTTTAAAACGCCGTTGCACACTGGAAATGGAGGCTTTACGGCTGTCGGTGACGAACAGCACGGCTTCATCATAGAGCGCGTCGTTCTCACTGCCGTTATTGTTGCCGCTACCGCCGCCCATGCTAAAGCCGTCGCCGCCTTCGCTGATGTCTTGGGTGATTTCGTCCAAGTAATTGGCGGGTGCGGTTTGTTTTAAAAACTCCACCACGCGATGCACTTCGTGATCATCAACAAACGCACCATGGGCGCGGATGGGGATGCTGGTCCCGGAGGGCAAAAACAGCATGTCGCCGTTGCCCAACAAGGTTTCCGCACCGCCTTGGTCAAGGATGGTACGCGAGTCGATGCGCGAGGAAACTTGGAAGGAAATACGCGTCGGCACGTTGGCTTTAATCAAGCCTGTCAATACATCAACCGAAGGCCGCTGCGTGGCTAGGATTAAATGGATGCCGGCGGCGCGGGCTTTTTGTGCCAAGCGGGCGATCAGCTCTTCCACTTTTTTGCCGACGATCATCATCATATCGGCTAGCTCGTCGATGACGATGACGATGCTGGGCAAGGTCGACAGGGTAGGGATGCTGTCGAATTCTTCCAGCGGGTTCATGATTTGGAACAGCGGGTCGCGGATGGTTTCGCCGCGTTCGGTGGCGTCTTCAATCAGTTGGTTGAAACCTGCCAAATTGCGCACGCCCATTTTTGACATCAATTTATAACGCCGCTCCATTTCGCCCACCGCCCAGCGCAAGGCGTTGCTGGCTTCTTTCATGTCGGTGACCACGGGCGTGAGCAAATGCGGGATACCTTCGTAAACCGACAATTCCAGCATCTTCGGGTCGATCATAATCATCCGCACTTGTTCGGGTGTGGCTTTGTACAGCAAGCTGAGGATCATGGTGTTGATGGCGACCGATTTACCTGAGCCGGTGGTACCTGCCACCAGCGCGTGAGGCATTTTGCCCAAATCGGCCACCATCGGCGTACCGGCAATGTCTTTGCCCATCGCTAAGGTAAGCAAGGATTTGGCTTTACTGAAATTGGCGGATACTAACAGTTCACGCAGGTTGACCATTTCCCGCTCGCGGTTAGGAATTTCCAGACCAACCACCGATTTGCCTGGCACAATTTCGACAATCCGCACGCTGGTGACCAACAAGGCGCGCGCCAAATCTTTCGATAATGAACTGATACGGCTGACTTTTACGCCTGCAGCTGGTTGCAAATCAAAGCGGGTGATAACCGGGCCAGGGTGAAAGCCCACCACGCTGACAGTGACGTTAAAGTCGGCAAGGATTTCTTCCACGCGCCGAGACATGGCTTCCAAATCTTCTTGGCTGTAGCCGCTGACGTGGTTTTCGCGGATGTCCAGCAATTCGAGGCTGGGCAATACGCCTTCGCTTAAATCATAAACGGGCGCGGGTTGCGGTTTGTTTGGTTTGCTAGGCTTGGTGGTTTTTGCTTTCGGGTTTTTGGTGCCTTTGATGATGACGGTTTCGGCAGCGGGTTCTGCGCTTTCGTCATCGGTTTCGCCCTCATCGCTTACTTCATCCTCAAAGCGGCTAAAGCGGGTGCTTTTTTCCGGTTTGCGGAACAGCCCGGCAAAAGCTTGCCCAACCATCATGAACGCGCCGAAAGTCAGTTTGCCGACCCAATCAATCAGCCGTATCCAGCTGACTTCCGTCATCAGGCTGATGCCTGCCAGCAGCAAGGCCAGCAAGAACATCGACGCGCCGCTGTTGCCGAACAGGAACATGAGTTTGTCGCCCACTTCCTGACCAAGGATGCCACCCGTGCGGTGCGGCAATTCAATACCAATCCGAAAGACATACAAACTGAGCAATGCCGCCGATGAAACCAGCGTTGCCAAGCTTCCCATGACAGCGAACAGCAGTTTTTCGCGGTTGATGTTTTGCGCGAAAAGCAGATAGGCGCTCCAGAGCATCAGCAGCGGAAAATAGTAGGCGCACAAGCCAAAAAAACTCAGGCTGAAATCTGCGAGCCAAGCCCCCATGACACCACCCGCATTAAGTGGTTTTGATGAAACGCTGCTGCTGTGTGTCCAGCCAGCGTCTTCGTTGCTGAACGTAACCAGTGCCGTTAAATAAAATAAGGCCACGACAATAAAGGCCAAAACTACAATTTCGCGTAACCCGCGTGGTTTTTTTTCTTCTAGCACGGCAGACATAAACAATGGCTCGATAAATTAATATCATTAAAACAAAATTATAGCTGAATGAGTGCAGGTTCCGCATTAATAACGCCGATTATCGGTTTTCGCTGCCAGCCTGCGTCCGGCAAGGGCTTTGTGAATATTAACGTTGTCGGCATCGCCTTTCACCTGCATAATTGCAGCATTTTCCACTTGTTTCTATTGAGATTTTGTAATGAGCGAAGTTAAGCATTGTCGATTACTGATTTTAGGTTCCGGCCCTGCCGGTTATACCGCCGCCGTTTATGCCGCCCGTGCCAATTTAAACCCCGTTATCATCACGGGTATGCAGCAAGGCGGGCAATTGACGACCACTACCGAAGTCGATAATTGGCCGGGTGATGTGGAAGGTTTGCAAGGCCCTGATTTGATGGACAGAATGCGCCGCCACGCCGAACGTTTTGATACTGAAATCGTTTTCGACCATATCCATACTGCTGATTTGTCCGCCCGACCATTCACCCTAACTGGGGATTCGGGGGTCTATACTTGCGATGCACTGATTATCGCCACCGGCGCATCGGCACGTTATTTGGGCTTGGATTCGGAGGAAGCCTTCAAAGGTAAAGGTGTTTCCGCTTGTGCCACTTGCGATGGTTTTTTCTACCGCAATAAACCAGTCGCTGTGATTGGCGGTGGCAACACGGCTGTTGAAGAGGCTTTGTATTTGTCGAATATCGCTTCAAAAGTGACCGTTATCCATCGTCGCGACAAATTCCGTTCCGAGAAAATCTTGTCCGACAAGCTGTTGGAAAAAGCCAAAAACGGTAATGTCGAAATCCTCTGGCACAATACCTTGGATGAAGTGCTGGGCGACGAAATGGGTGTCACCGGTATGCGCGTCAAAAACGTGAACGATGGCTCAACCCAAGATATTGATGTGCATGGCGTGTTTATCGCCATTGGGCATACACCGAATACCGGCATCTTTGAAGGCCAGCTTGAGATGGCGCATGGCTATATTAAAGTGCGTAGCGGCATCAACGGCAACGCCACGGCAACTAGCGTAGAAGGCGTGTTTGCGGCGGGCGATGTGATGGATTCGGTTTACAAACAAGCGATTACTTCGGCGGGTGCAGGCTGTATGGCGGCATTGGATGCAGAGAAGTTCCTCGACGAGTTGGTGGGTTGATGATGCCGGTGCGGGAGGGGTATTGCGCCTTCCGCGTTTAGTCGATAACTATGCGCGTTCCTATCTTAAACCCTAAAAATCCTAACCAAGCATTTCCGTCTTTAGAGCAAGCTCTACAAGAGCCGGACGGGCTGCTGGCGATTGGCGGTTGTTTGTCGCAACAGCGGCTGATTAACGCCTATCGCCACGGCATTTTTCCTTGGTATGATCCACACGAACCCATTCTGTGGTGGTCACCCGATCCGCGCACGGTGATTTTCCCCCAGCGTTTGCATATTTCGCAGAGTTTGCGGAAAACCTTACGCAAAAATGGGTACACCGTTACCATTGACCAAGCGTTCAGCCGAGTTATTGATGCGTGTTCCAAACCGCGCGCCAAGGCGGCAGGTACGTGGATCAGCAATGATATTAAACGTGCTTACAACTATATGCACAAAAATGGCATCGCCCATTCTGCCGAAGCTTGGCAAGATGGCGAATTGGTGGGCGGCTTGTATGGCGTGGCGATTGGTCGGGTATTTTTTGGCGAATCCATGTTCCATACCCGTACCGACGCTTCTAAAGTGGCATTTGCCAAATTAGTTGAGCAGTTGCTGGATTGGAATTATGAACTGATCGATTGCCAAGTCTATAACCCGCATTTGGCAAGCTTGGGGGCGGAAGAAATTAGCCGCACCGATTTTAAAGCTTTGCTTGACCACCTTGTACCGCTTCCTGCCGATCCATTAGCATGGCAAATACCTTGATATCCATACCGCTAGTCAAAACCTATCCGCATCCGTGCAGCTATATTGAGAATGCGGCTGCCCAGTCGCACTTTGTCAACACCGATTTTCCGATGACGGCCAGCATCTACGCGCAATTGATTGAACATGGTTTTAGGCGTAGCGGTGATGACGTTTATCGGCCTGGTTGCCCCTATTGTACATCCTGCCTTTCCAGCCGCTTGTCAGTTAAGGACTTCAAGCCCAACCGTAGCCAAAAACGTTGCCAAGCTAACAATCAAAATACCCAAGTGGTCATTAAGCCGCCTGTCTTCGAGCAAGCCCATTACGATTTGTATCTGCGTTACCAGCAGGCCAGGCATTGTGATGGCGATATGGCGACTTGCTCGCCGGAACAATACATTGCTTTTTTAGGCAGCACTTGGTGCGACACGGTGTTTGTGGAGTTTTCGATTGACCAGCAGCTGGTGGCCGTTGCCGTCGTTGATCGTCTCGATAACGCCTTGTCTGCGGTATACACTTTTTTTGACCCTAACTTCCCTAGCCATAGCCTAGGCACTTATGCGGTTTTATGGCAAATCCAACACGCGCTTGCCGAACGGCGCGAGTATGTCTACTTGGGTTTTTACATAGAAAACAGCGCCAAGATGTCTTACAAAAAGAACTTCCAGCCCATGCAGTTGTTGGTTGACGGGCGTTGGGTTTAGATAAACCCTAAAAACAGCCGGTTGATCGACACGCCCGATAACGCCGCATCGACCGATTTACGGTCAAATTGCGGTGCCAGCAATTGGATAAAATCGTACATAAAGCCCCGTAAAAACGCTTCACGGCGGATGCCCAAATAGGTGGTGCTGGGCGGAAACAAATGGCTGGCATCGAGCAGGGCCAAATCGGTATCGCGTTCGGGGTCGTAGGCCAAGTTAGCTAGCAAACCGATTCCTAAGCCCAAAGTGACGTAAGTTTTGATAACGTCGGCGTCAATCGCCGTCAGCACCACGTTGGGTTCCAAGCCTGCTTGGGCAAACACGCGGTTCACCAACGAACCGCCAGTGATGCTGAAGTCGTAAGTGATGAGCGGATAGCGGGTGATTTTTTCCAGCGTCAGTGCCTGTCCGTCAAAGATAGGATGCGAATGTGGTGCAATCACGCAACGGTTCCATTGATAGCAAGGAAAACACAGTAGCTTTTCATAAGTGCTGATAAATTCGGTGGCAATGCCTATATCGGCCTCGCCGTTGGCCACCAGTTCCGCGACTTGCGTGGGATTGCCTTGGTGAATGTTCAATTTCACTTCAGGATAACGATCCATAAATACTTTCACCACCGCGGGTAAGCGGTAGCGCGCCTGGGTATGCGTGGCGGCTATCGACAGCGTACCGGCTTCCTTTTTGCTGAACTCCTCCCCCACCTGTTTGATGTTTTCCACCTCACGCAAGATGCGTTCGGATAAATTTAAAATGAGTTTGCCCGATTCGGTCACGCCGGTTAAACGTTTGCCGCTACGCTTAAAAATATGCAGGTTCAGCTCTTCTTCCAGTAATTGGATTTGTTTGCTGATGCCCGATTGCGAGGTGTGCAGGGCTTCGGCAGCCTGCGAAACATTCAAATCACGGCGCATTACTTCGCGGATATAACGTAATTGGTGCAGCTTCATGGGGTTTGCCAGTAGGTCTTATATAATTATTAAAGATAAACATATCTTAACATATCATTAAAAGTTCTAAATAGTGGCTGGTATAGTAGCCACCAGATTGCTGAAGCCAGTTTCTATTTCACATTTCAACTTTTAAGAGGCATCAGACGATGACAACAGATGCAAAAAAACAACAAGAGCCGCCGCTGCCTTCGGAAATAACCGAGCAAATCGTGGCGGCTTTGCAAGGCATACGCTTCGGTTCGGTTGAAATTACCGTTCATGAGAGCAAAGTCGTGCAAATTGAGCGTAAAGAAAAACAGCGGTTTGACAAAAACAAGCTGTAAAAAATTTTAATGATTAGGCCTTCCCATCGGCTACCGTAACAACGGAGCGGTTGAGGTCAAAACTGTATTATCCCCGCAAGCAGACCGACCGGACGACCGGAAGTTAGCTATTTTTTTTAAGGAAAAAATATGCCACACTTTCGATTAACCGCGCTGGCGGTCGGAATCTCCACGGCGTTTATCGCCATCCCTGGATTTGCCCAATCCCCCGACGTTTCGGCTTTGGAACAGCGTATCCGCGAGCTGGAAAGCCGTCTGGAAAAACTCGAGCCTGCCGCTAAAACCCCCGCACCAGCCGCCAATGCAGCGGTTGAAAAACTCACCCGCAAAGTCAACACCTTAGAGCGCAAGCTAGAAGTGCAGGATGAGGTGACGACAGGTGCGTTCAAAAAGCTCCCAAAATTCGATGCGGGCGACAGCGGCTTTAGAATTACTTCATCAGATGGTCGCCATCAAGTGCGTTTCCGTGGTGCCGCGCAGGCTGATGGTCGCTTTTTCTGGGAAGACACCACCGATAAAGGCGTGGACTCCATGGAGCTGAAGCAAGGTCGTGTTTGGATTGAGGGTTTTGTTTTTAAAGATATTTATTACAAACTGATGCCCGATTTTGCAGCTGGCGGCGATATATTGCCAGATGCTTACATCGATTATGCCTATCACCCTTCCGCCAGCTTGCTGGTGGGTAAATTTAAGCCAGCGCTCAGCCTTGAACGCTTACAAGGCGATGCCGACGGCACATTCTTAGAGCGCGCCTTTCCTACCTATTTGGCTAGTAACCGTGATGTCGGTGTGCAGCTGCATGGCGGTTTTGGTATGCCGGGCTATAAAGCCGAAAACGTGCCAGGCGCTATCGACGCCAAAAATGCCTTTACCTATCAAATTGGCCTGTTCAACGGTTGCGGCGATGACTGCAACTTTAACAACAATGCGCCAGACAGCAATGACAACAAAGAATTGGTTGCGCGTTTGTTTGCCCATCCATTCCAGCATTCAGGCTTTTCTTGGTTTGAAGGCTTTGGCTTAGGTGTGTCGGGTTCATTGGCCAAGCCATCAGGACTGGGCATGATTAACCAACGTACGCCTATCGGCAGAAATACCTATCTGGATTACACCAAAACCAACACTGGTTTTGTCGCACCGGTTTCCGATGGCGATGCCTACCGTTTGTATCCGCAAGCCTATTGGTATGCCGGTCCGTTTGGGTTGATGGCGGAATACGTGGTGTCTTCACAAACCCTGAAAAGTGGCACAACGTCAGTCAGGCAGGACAACACGGCTTGGCAAGCATTGGCTTCGTATGTGGTGACAGGCGAAGACAACAGCTTTGGTTCAATCAAGCCTATCCAAAGCTTTGATCCATTACACGGACATTGGGGCGCACTGCAATTGGCAGCCCGCTGGAGCCAGTTGGAAGTTGATGACGCGACCTTTGTGATTGTCAACGCCAACAGTTCGGCCTGGCAAGCCACCGCGTGGACTTTAGGAGCTAACTGGTATCTCAACAATTTTGCCTTGGTCCGTGCCGATTATGAACAAGTTTCGTTCGACGGCGGCGCAGCCAATGGTGGTGACCGTCCTACCGAGCGGGTTTTCGCAACCCGTTTCCAAGTTTCGTTCTAATGGCATCAGTAAGGAAAAATTATGAATAAATTCAGCAATATTATTTTCGCCGCAACTTTGGCCTTAGCGGGCACGGCAGCACAAGCTGACATTGACCTGCTCAATGTTTCTTATGACCCGACCCGCGAACTTTACAAAGCCTACAACGAAGTGTTTGCCAAACATTGGCAAGCGCTTAAAGGTGGCGAAAAGGTCAATATCCGGCAATCGCACGGCGGCAGCGGCAAGCAAGCCCGCGCTGTTTTGGATGGTCTGGAAGCCGATGTCGTGACGCTGGCCTTGGGATATGACGTGAACCAGCTATATGCCAAGCGCAAGCTGATTCCCGAAAACTGGCAATCGCTGCTGCCGAACAACAGTTCGCCGTACACTTCAACCATCGTTTTTGTGGTGCGTAAAGGCAATCCGTTGGCGATTAAAGATTGGGGTGATTTGGTGAAATCGGGCGTGAGCGTGGTGACACCCAATCCGAAAACGTCGGGTGGTGCGCGTTGGAATTATCTGGCGGCTTGGGCGTATGCGCTGAAAGCCAATGGCGGCAGCGAAGATGCTGCCAAAGAGTTTGTTGGCAAACTCTTCAAAAACACGGCAGTTTTAGATACGGGCGCACGTGGATCAACCACCAGTTTTGCCGAGCGCGAAATTGGCGATGTGCTGATTACTTGGGAAAACGAAGCGTTCTTGGTCAAGCAGCAATTTGGTGCGGACAACTATGAAATTGTCGTGCCTTCGTTAAGCATTTTGGCGGAGCCACCGGTTGCAGTGGTGGAAGATGTTGCCCGCAAACATGGCACGACCGAAGTGGCGACGGAATATCTCAAATACCTTTATAGCAAAGAAGGTCAAGAATTGGTTGCGAAAAACTTCTATCGCCCTGCCGATAAAGATATTGCCGCCAAGTATGCCCAACAGTTCCCAAAGTTAGAATTGGTGACTATCCAACAATTCGGCGGTTGGGATAAAGCCCAAGAAACCCATTTTGCCGATGAAGGGGTGTTTGACCAGATTTATGGGCGATAAACAAAACGGCGCGGTCATCTTGACTGCTGCTTGCGGGCTTTATTGCCCGCAAACCCACAACTCGTAACAGGACAACCTAAATGAGCAAAACAAATATTTTGCCGGGTTTTCGACCGGCTTTGGGCTTTACTTTATTGTATTTAAGCTTGGTGGTGTTGATTCCGCTAAGCACTTTGGTGTTTAAAATCCTACAACCGGATTCCGACCTGACCTGGTCTGGCTATCTGGATATTATCAGTAATGAACGGGTGCAAGCGTCTTTCCGAGTCAGTTTTTTTTGCGCTTTGATAGCTGCGTTAATCGCCTTAGTTTTTGGCTTTATCTTGGCTTGGGTGTTGGTGCGTTATCCGCTGCCTGCCAAGCGTTTCTTCGACGCCATTATCGACTTGCCTTTCGCGTTGCCGACCGCCGTTGCCGGTATTGTTTTGGCGTCTTTGTACGCGCCGAACGGCTGGCTAGGCGGGCCGATCAATGACTTGCTAGGTGTCAAAATTGCCTTTAAACCTGCAGGTATTGTGGTGGCGCTGATTTTTATCGGCTTGCCGTTCATCGTCCGCACCATCGAACCGGTTCTGCAAGAAATCGACCCGAGTATGGAAGAGGCGGCCTCGTCGATGGGCGCATCACGCTGGCAAATTTTCAGCAAAATCATCTTCCCCAATGTCTTGCCTGCCGCCATCACCGGTTTTGCGATGGCTTTTGCCCGTGGTGTCGGTGAATACGGGTCAGTCATTTTTATTGCCGGCAACTTGCCCTATGTGTCCGAAATTGTCCCGCTTTTGATTATCACCAAATTGGAGCAATACGATTACGCAGGCGCAACCGCGTTGGCTTTGACGATGTTGGTGATTTCTTTCTTGTTGCTATTGGCGATCAATTTATTCCAATTGCTAATCCGTAAACGTTCGGCGCCGCCGAAAACAGCAAAACCTTAGGAGACTGCCATGCATATGACGAAAGCAGCTTTGAAAGACCCGGTTTGGGTGCGTTATGGTTTAACCGCAGCCGCCTTGCTGATTATCGGTTTGTTCTTGTGTTTGCCGTTGTTCAGCATTTTTTTCCAAGCGCTTGCCAAAGGTTGGCAAGCGTACGCCGAGCAAATCAGCAATCCCGATACCGTGTCGGCGATCCGTTTGACGTTGCTGGTGTCGGCGATTTCCTTGCCGCTCAGCGTGGTGTTCGGTGTGTCGGCGGCTTGGGCGATTGCTCGTTTTGAGTTTCCCGGCAAAGGCTTATTGACCACGTTGATTGATTTGCCCTTTTCGGTATCGCCCGTGACGGCGGGTTTGTTGTTCGTGTTGCTGTTCGGTGCCAACGGTTGGTTTGGTGAATGGCTACAAGCGCATGATGTAAAAATCATTTTTGCCGTACCCGGCATTGTTTTAGCCACTTTGTTCATCACTTGTCCGTTCGTTGCTCGGGAGTTAATCCCGCTGATGCAAGAAATGGGCAGCGAAGAGGAAGAGGCGGCGTTGTCGATGGGCGCAGGACCTTGGACGATGTTCTTTAAGATCACTTTGCCAAACATCAAATGGGGTTTGCTGTACGGCGTAGTGCTGTGCAATGCGCGGGCCATGGGCGAGTTTGGCGCGGTGTCGGTGGTGTCCGGGCATATCGCCGGCTTGACCAACACCTTGCCGCTGCATGTCGAAGCGACTTACAACGAGTACAACGCGGTCGGTGCTTTCGCAGGGGCATCGTTGCTGACGGTGTTGGCAGTCGTAACCCTAGTGGTGAAGTCATTTTTGGAATGGAAGCAGCAGAATAACAGAAAACGTACTGAAGCAACCGACGCGGCACATGCCGCCAAACCTTGAGGATATTTTTATGAGCATTATTTTAAGCAACATTTCCAAGCGTTTCGGTAACTTTTCGGCGCTGAACAATATCAATTTGGAAATTCCCGAAGGCGAATTGGTGGCCTTATTGGGGCCGTCCGGTTGTGGCAAAACCACGTTGTTGCGGATTATCGCCGGTCTGGAACGCCCCGACAGCGGACAAGTGCTGTTGAAAGGCGAAGATAAAACCCATCACGACATCCGCGAGCGCGGCATTGGTTTTGTCTTTCAGCATTATGCGTTGTTCCGGCACATGAGTGTGTTTGAAAATATCGCTTTCGGTATGCGCGTCAAACCCCGCAAGTTGCGTCCAACGGAAACGCAAATCCGTCAGAAAGTTCATGCTTTGCTCGATTTGGTGCAATTGGATTGGCTGCATGATCGTTATCCCGACCAATTGTCGGGCGGGCAACGTCAGCGTATCGCTTTGGCGCGCGCTTTGGCGGTAGAGCCTTCGGTGTTGTTGTTGGACGAGCCGTTTGGTGCGTTGGATGCCAGCGTGCGCAAAGATTTGCGGCAATGGTTGCGGCATTTGCATGATGATCTGAATGTCACCAGTATTTTCGTCACCCACGATCAGGAAGAAGCAATGGAAGTTGCCAGCCAAGTCGTGGTGTTCAATCACGGCAATATGGAACAACAAGGTTCGCCCAGTGAAATTTACGACAACCCCGCCAATGCCTTTGTGTCGCGTTTTATTGGCGACACCAACATTATTGCCTTGGAGCCTCACCATACCGACTGGCTAAAATCGTCGGGCTTGGATATTTCCCCACAACCAGATTGTGTGCATGTGCGCCCGCACGATATTGATCTGAAAAAGACCAGCAGCGACAGTGCCGCGACGGCTACCTTAAAAGATTGGCAACATTTGGGCGCGTTGATCCGGCTTGAACTCGCCAAGCCTTTACCCAACGGCGGCACAGAAATGCTGTATGCGGAAATGCCCAACGACCAGTTTAAGCAATTGCAATTGGCGGTGGGCGATAAGGTTGACCTGACCATCCGCCAAGCACATTGGTTTCACCAAGACAGCGGTCATTTACCACGTGCAATGAGTTGATTGGCCTTTTTGTCAGACGGCGTACAAAAGGATGCTTGTACGCTTTTGCGTCTGACGGTCTTGATATTGAAGTCTTTTCTCTAATTCCTCATTTCTAAATAACCAAATGGAATAACCATAGCGTAACTTATCATTAAAAGTCCTAGTTTTTTGTTGTTATAGTTTTTGCCATCTTAAAAACAACACAAAAGGATGGCATTATGGAATTTTTCAATATTGGCTACACCGTTTCAGGCCTGTTGGTCGGCCTATTGGTGGGCGTGACAGGTGTCGGCGGCGGCTCGCTAATGACACCTTTATTGGTTTTCTTGTTTGGATTTAAACCGGCAACGGCGGTGGGTACGGATTTGCTGTTTGCCGCGATTACCAAAACCAGCGGTGTTTGGGTACACCACAATAAACACGGTTCAGTGGAGTGGAAAACCGTAGCATGGTTGGCGGCTGGGAGTTTGCCGTTTGCTGTTGCCACCTTGTTTGTTATCAAATACTTCATGGATGTCGGCAAAGAAACCACCGGCGCAATTACTTTTACACTGGGAATTGCCTTATTGCTGACAGCGGTTTCGTTAATTTACCGTAGTGTTTTGATGCGTAAAGTGGAAGAAGCCAAACCTTTGCCAGACGACATCAGCAATTTCAACAACACCGGACGTTTCGATAAATGGCAAATCCCCGCCACGATTCTGACCGGTGCCGTATTGGGCGTTTTGGTCACGCTGTCTTCCGTCGGTGCGGGTGCTTTAGGTACCGTGGCGCTGATCTTCCTATTCCCAAAAATGTCTACCTTGAAAATTGTCGGTACCGATTTGGCGCACGCCATTCCATTAACAGCGGTGGCGGGTTTTGGACATTGGTTGTTGGGTAACGTCGATTACATCTTGCTGGGCAGCTTGTTGCTAGGCTCTATCCCAGGTATTTGGGTGGGTAGCCACTTGAGCGCGAAAATTCCTGAGCGTTATCTACGCCCAACCTTGGCAACTATCCTGATCTTGATTGGCGTTAAATTCGTTACCCAATAAGGGCGTCTTGGGCAGGCGTTATGCCTGCCCTTTGTTGGCATTAAGCAGCAACACCTAAAATAACCGCTCCCGCTTTAAAAACCGCCGTCGCCGGATTGCCAATGGCTAAGCCCAAGGTTTCCAAGCTTTCATTAGTGACGGTCGCTGCTACGGTATCGCCGCCTTTCAGTTCAATCACCACTTCAGAGTTCACCGCGCCGGCTTGAATGCGGGTGATGGTGCCTGGCAATTGGTTGCGGGCCGACAGACGGTAGCCGCCGAATTCGGTAACTAGGACGACTTGCGGGGCTTTTACCAAAGCGATGACATCCGAACCTTGTTTGATGGCTAAAGCTTCGACAGATTCCAGTGTAATGCTGGCGACAATGGTTTCTCCGCCTTTTAACCCGATGGCGACGGTCGCGTTAACTGCACCTAATTTAAGTTCAGTTACTTTTCCGGAAAACTGGTTACGTGCGCTGGCTTTCATGATTAACCTCTTAAGTAAAAAGATAATGTCTTGGCTGCTTGCCAAGCGTTGGTTGAGTTGCATCAGGAATTGCCCGTGGGCTTCCTGAATTTCGGTAAAGACACTTAAAAAAGCTTTTCCTGCGGGGGTTAAGCGAGTACCTCCGCCTTGTTTGCCGCCAATGGCAGTGGCAACCAGCAATTTGGGCGACAAATTATTCGCGCGTTCGATCATCTCCCACGCGCCTTTGTAGGTTAAGCCGACCGTTTTGGCGGCTTGGTTAATTGAACCGGTCTGCTCAACAGCAGCAAGCAAACGGAACAGTTTTTCGTTCAGGCCGCCGATCAGCTTGAGTTCGCCTTGCACGAAGACAGGTTCAGAATAAGGTGCCGGTAACGGTTTGGGGGCGGTCATCAATAAGCCTCTGAGCAAGTGTTGGTTTGGGTTGACGACATCAGCAAGCCAGGTTTGATAGCTACCACATGGTTGGTCAGATATTCAATTTCCGGCAAGGAATGGCTAACGTAGAGCATAGGCATTTGTAGGTCGTCGCGGATGCGCAGCAAAAACGGCAATATTTGTTGTTTAAGCCGTCCGTCCAACGAAGCCAAGGGTTCGTCCAGCAGCAGCAAACGAGGGCTGGTTAACAATGCGCGTCCTAAGCCAACGCGTTGTTTTTCGCCGCCGGATAAGCGTTGCGGGCTTTTGTCGAGCAATGCGCCGATTTCCAAAATGTCGACCACCGTTGCTAACGATAAACGCCGCTCGCTTTCGGCGAGTTGGCGAAAGCCGTACAGCAAGTTTTGGCGTACCGACAAGTGTGGAAACAGCAGCGCATCTTGAAAAACAAAGCCGATCCGTCGTTGATGGGCGGCAATATTGATACCGCTTGCCGAGCAAAATAAGGTTTCACCGGCAATGGCAATATGTCCGCTTTGCGGCTTCAGCAAACCGGCAATGCCTTGCAGTAAGCTGGATTTTCCCGCACCTGACGGGCCGAACAAACCGGTGACCAAGGCGTCGCTCTGCAGATGGGCGGTCAGCTGAAATTCGCCCCGTTTAAGCTGAATATTAATGTCGAGCATGGTGGCTACTCCGCCGTTTTTAAATGCAATTTTCGGTTGAGGAATTCGCTGACCGCCAACGCCGACAAAGCCAGTGCCAGCGATAACAGTACCAAGCGCGAGGCTTGCTCATCGCCCCCCGGCATTTGTGTGGCGGTGTAAATCGCCAACGGCAAGGTGCGGGTTTCACCTTCGATATTGCCGACGAAGGTAATGGTCGCGCCAAATTCGCCCAAGCTGCGGCTAAAGCCTAGTAATGAACCCACCAAAATGCCAGGGGCGGCGAGCGGTAAGGTTATGGATAAAAACACCCAGAGCGGACTGGCGCCTAAGGTGCGGGCGGCGTTTTCCAGTCGCAGGTCAATGGCGGCAACGGATAGGCGCACGGAACGGACAATCAGCGGAAAGGCCATCACCATGGAAGCCAGCACCGCGCCTTTCCAATTGAATGCCAAGCTGATGCCAAACTGTTCGTGCAGCCAATGGCCTATCCAGCCGTTGTTGCCGAACAGCAGTAGCAGCAAATAGCCCGGCACAATCGGTGGCAACACCAAAGGCAGGTGAATCAGGCCATCGACCAAGGCTTTGCCGGTAAACTGAAAACGGGCGAGCAACCAACCGGCAAAGATGGCGGGCGGGCAGCTGAGCAGGGTACTCCAAGCGGCTATTTTTAACGACAGCAGCAAGGCGGCAAGTTCGGTTTCTGACAAATCCAACATGGTATCCCTTAAGGTTGTAAGCGTTTAAATCCGTATTCGGCGAAGATTTTAGCCGCATCGGCTTGGTTTAAATATTCCAAAAAAGCTTTGGCTTCTTCTGATTGGCTGAGCATTGCCATCGGGTAGACAATCGGCGCATGGCTGTCTTCAGGGAACGTGCCGATCACATCAACTTTTTTGCTGATACGGGCATCGGTTTCATAAACAATGCCTGCCGCACATTCGCCGCGTTCAACAAAGGCGAGGGCGGCGCGGACGTCTTCCGTACCGACCACACGCGATTTTATGCCATCCCAAAGACCCAGTTTTTGTAGGGCTTCTTTGGCGTATTTACCGGCGGGTACGGTTTCGGTTTCGCCGGTGCAGAGTTTGCCTTCAAAAGCGTTTGCCAGCTGACCGCCTTTTACCAAGTTTGCCCTAAAGCTTTGGCCTTTGGGGGCAATCAGTACCAGTGTGTTGCCGAGAAATTCTTTGCGGGAAGTGCCGTCAACTTTACCTTTGTCGTACAAGTAATCCATCCATTTGCTATCGGCGGAAATGAAAATGTCGGCGGGCAGGCCGTTTTCAACTTGCTTGGCAAGGGCTGATGAAGCGGCAAAAGAGGTGGTGATTTTTACGCCGGTTTTGGCTTGGTAAGCTTTGCTGATGTCGCCAAGGGCGTTGGTCAGGCTAGCGGCGGCTACAATCATAAAATCGGCTTTGGCAAACGCAGAGAAAGAGATAAGCGATGCTATCAATAAATAGCGGATGGTGTTAAGTAACATAAAGCCTCCTGTAAAGGAAAAAATGACAAAATCGTTATTACCTTTAGTATACTGCGATTATGAGCCGCGCTTGTCAAGTGTATGGGGGCGGGCAGGTAATGTGCCTTTCTTGGCCTAAATCTTGTCTTAATCATCAAGCAAGGCTTGTACCAAATATATCGGTATTTATTTTTCTATATAAATTAGGGGTTGTAAGGCCAAAACAGCATGAAAAGCCTGTCATTTAACTGACAGGCTGTAGGAAAAATGACAGACATTTATCGTAAAACAAAAAAGGGGAATCTTATGAGCAGACCACTCGCAGTAATGACCAGCCTTGCCGCGGCAATGGCTTTTTCTGGCACCAGCCAAGCCATGAGCGTCGAGCAGCGTATGGCGCTAATGGAAAAACGCATGGCGCAATTGGAAGATAAGCTGGAAAAATCGGAATCCGAAAACCGGCAGCTGAAAAGCCAGTTGCCAAGCCATACTGCACCTGTCACGGCAGCTACCCCCACGTTGAAAAACATGGATGACAAAATAGCCGTGCTTGAAAAACGTTTGGACACCGAGAAAAAAACCGCCGATGAAGCCGCCAAAAAAGCACCGAAAATTGAGGTGTCCACTAAAGGCATGTCTTACAAATCGGCCGATGAAAATTACAAATTTAGCTTGCGTGGCTATGCACAAAGCGACGCCCGGTTTTATTTTGGCGACAACGACCAAAACTTCAACGACAATTTTAACATCCGCCGCGTGCGTATAAGCTTTGATGGCACGTTGTTTAAAAATGTCGATTTCCGCATCGCTCCTGACTTTGCCGGTAGCCAAGCGCGGTTGTTCGATGCTTTTATCGACGCGCATTATTTTTCGGCGGCGAGCCTGATGGTGGGTAAGTTCCGTCAACCGGTCAGTTTAGAGCGCATGCAAAGTGCGCCCAATTTAACCTTTATTGAGCGCTCTTTTCCTGCCCAACTCGCTCCCAACCGCGACCTGGGTGTGATGCTGCATGGCGCGTTTGCTTATCCTGGCTATAAGGTGCAGTACACGCCGCAACCGGTTTTTAAAGAGTTTTTCAGTTATGAGTTGGGTGTGTTCAATGGCATACGTGATAACCAGGCCGCCCAAAATGCTGACGGCGAGGGTGATAACAATAAAGAAATTGCCGGACGCTTGTTCGCGCATCCGTTCATGCACAGCGGTTCGGTTTTGGAAGGCTTAGGGATTGGGGTTTCTGGAACTTGGGGCCAGCCCAACGGCAATACGGCATTGCCTAGTTTGACCAGTAATGGGCAACAAACCATTGTCTCGTACAATCCCACGACGAGAGCCATCGGCGAAAGCTACCGCATTTACCCGCAAATGTATTGGTATTGGAAATCCTTCGGCATGATGGGCGAATATCTGCTGTCTACCCAAACACTGCAAAATACGGCGGGCACTCTCCGAGGCCGCCAAGACAACGAAGCGTGGCATATCAATTTTTCGTATATGCTCACCGGCGAAAACAATTCATTTTTTGGCATCAAGCCCGAACACGTGTTTGATCCCAAAACCGGTCATTGGGGCGCATGGCAGATTGCCACCCGTTATTCGGAATTGGATATTGACCCGATCACTTCACAATTTGGCACTTCCGTTACCCGCGCCCAAGCTTGGGCGATTGGCCTTAATTGGATTCTCAACGAAAACTTCAAAATCATGAACAATTTTGAACAGACCTATTATGTCGGCGGCGGCTTTGCCGGGCTTGCCAACCGCCCGACCGAGAACGTCTTCTTGTCGCGTTTCCAGATTGCCTTTTAAAGTAAAACAGTTGTTGGCATAAAAAAAGCCTTTCAGGCGTGATGTCTGAAAGGCTTTTTTGCATTGGCTTCGGTCACTAAAAAATGGCGGGTGTTTTTAGGTCTTCGGGTAAGGCTTTTTGTGGTTTTTAGAACATGAACAACATCACAAAAAAGCCCAGTGTCATCGCGCCAAACACGATATACGTTACAAGTTTGCTGTCTGGAAACTCTATATTCATCGCTCGTCCTCTCTAGTTTTAATGGTATGGGTGACGGGAAAATTTCAATACGCTATTTAAACCAATAGCGCTATCAATGTACCTGCGATTGGCGGATGGTCAAGCCAGAGGTTTTTCGGGAGGGAGCAAACCCGCTTCACCCACGCAAGCCTAGCCATTTTTATGGGCTAAGCAGGTCAGTTAAAGGGCGGAATTTGGTACGAGATGTGTTGGGTTTAGTGGTTGTAGCGCGCCAGCACTTGGCGGACATAGTTTTGCGTTTCGGAATAAGGCGGGATCGTGTAATTGTATTTCAGCACCGCGTTTTCACCGGCGTTGTAAGCGGCGATGGCGAGGTCGATATTCGGGCTGAACATGTCCAGCAGATCACGCAAATAATGCGCGCCGCCGTGGATATTTTGTACCGGGTCTTTGCGGTCTGCCACGCCATAACGTTCGGCGGTGCCGGGCATCAGCTGCATCAACCCCACTGCACCAGCGGGCGAGACCGCACCGGCGTTATAGGCCGATTCCGTTTGGATGACAGCATGCAAGAGCTTTTCGTCCAATTGGTAACGCGCGGCAGCATCGGCGATGAGGTCGTTGAATTTGGATTTGCCGGCGGTGTAGTCAAAGTTGTAGGAGGGGAATACCGGTGTACCGCTAAATTTATGGAAAGTGGAGGCCGTTTTGGTTTCCTCTTTATCGTAATGGACTTCAACTTTGGTTTTGCTGATAAGGCGGTAATTGCCTTTTGGTTCGTCGGTGTAATGGTAGCCACCGTCTGGGTCTAAGTATTTGTACAGATAGGCAATTTTTTTGACGGCTCCAGCTTTGGGGCTGGCACTGTTGGTCATGCTCTTGTTAAAACTACCAAAAGGCTTGTTACCGTAATAAGTTTGACCGCTGATGTTGGTCTTGTAGATTTGCGCTAAAGTCACTTGCGAAAAGCAAGATAAGCTGGCAGCAATTAGGGTAAAAGCAATTTTTAACATGATGTTACCTATTTTGCGGGTTGAATCTCAATATGACTGGCTGCCTCGATAGCGTTTGCAATGGCGGTTTCAACCGTATCGGCGGTTGCCAAGGCAACGCCCATGCGGCGGTGCACAAACGCTTCGGGTTTGCCAAACAGGCGGATTTCGCTGTCGGGTACGCAAAGGGCTTGGGCGAGGCCATGATAGCTGACGGCTTGGGCATTCACGCCACCTAAAATAACCGAACTGGCACCCTTTTGTTGCAAACGGGTATCGACCGGCAAGCCTAAAATGGCGCGGGCATGCAGTTCAAATTCACTTTGTTTTTGTGTTGCCATGGTTACCATGCCGGTGTCATGCGGTCTAGGGCTGACTTCGCTAAACCAAACTTCATCACCATTAACGAACAGCTCTACCCCAAACAAACCCAGCCCGCCCATTTCTGAGGTGATTTTTTCGGCAATGTCTTGGGCGCGGCTTAAGGCGTTGGCGGTCATGGCTTGCGGTTGCCAGCTTTGTCGGTAATCGCCATTTTCTTGTACATGACCGATGGGTTCGCAAAAATGCGTGGCAACTTCGCCATTGCTATCGAGGGCGCGCACGGTCAGTAAGGTGATTTCAAAGTCAAAGTCAATTTTAGCTTCGACGATGACTTTGCCGGTGTCCACGCGTCCGCTGGCTTTGGCATAATCCCACGCAGCTTGCAGCGCATCCGGCGTTTTTACCATCGACTGGCCTTTGCCCGATGAAGACATGGTGGGTTTGATAAAGCAAGGATAGCCGATGCCGTTATCGACGGCGGCTTGCAATTGTTCAAACGATTCGGCAAACGCGTATTGGGATGTCGGGATGCCGAGTTGTTCAGCCGCCAAGGTGCGGATGCCCTCGCGGTTCATGGTCAATTGGATGGCGCGGGCATTGGGTACAACCGTACACAAGCCTTGCGCTTCGATTTCGATGAGTGCTGCGGTGGCAATGGCTTCAATTTCGGGGATGATGAAATCGGGTTGTTCCGCCAAGATGAGTTGTTTGACGGCGGCGGCATCGGTCATGTCAATGACGTGGCTGCGCTGGGCGACGTGTTGCGCGGGGGCGTGGTCATAGCGGTCAACGGCGATCACTTCAACGCCATAGCGTTGCAGGCAAATGGCCAGTTCTTTGCCTAGTTCGCCGCTGCCGAGCAGCAGGGCTTTGGTGGCGTTGCCGGAGTATGCCGTGCCGATAGTCATTATTTACCTGTCAGATAGTTTTCGATGTCTTCTTTGGAGAAGCCGATTTTTTTGGCAACACGGTCGGCGTGGCTGACGCGGGAAATGCCGGGGATGAGTTTGTAAGTGGGAGCATCGTAAGCGAATTCCACCTGTTTGGCGATACCCATGCGTTTTTTGACAAAGCGGTCAACCAGTTTGTGGTTGTGGGTAATCAGCAAAGTGCTGTTGCCTTTGCGGTAGAAGCCTTCCAGGATATTGGTGGAGGATTCCATTTTTTCTTCAAAGGTGGTGCCTTCAGACATCTCGTCCAGTACCACCAAGCTTTTTGCCGTGCTGGCAAGGAAGATGTCTTTGGTACGTTTTAATTCTGCGCCAAAACGGCCTTCGCCATCATCAAGACGGCTGAGTTCGGGGGCTTGATAAAAGACGTGATCCGCTACTGATAACGTAGCGGCTTGTGCAGGCACAAAACAGCCGGTTTGCGCCAGCAGTTGGATTTGCGTCACGGTTTTGCAGAAGGCGGTTTTGCCGCCGCTGTTGGGGCCGGTGACCAGCACCAGTTTTTCATCTTCCATCACAAAATCATTGCCGACATAGGCGGGATTTTGTTTGCCCAATACCGGATTGACGGCATCGCTGAGGTTGATGCGGTGGTGGTCGGCATCAATCAATGTCGGCAAAACGGTGGGGTGTGCGGTGTTTTCTGCATAACGGATAAATGATAAAAGCTCATCCATTTGCCCCAAAGCTTCCAAGGCGGCTCCGACTTCTGGCGACTGCCGGTATTCATCGCGCAAAGGGGTGATGCATTTGTCGCGGTCAAAACCACCTACAATCGGAATGTAAAGCAACAGCAACGGGCTTAAAAAAATGGCTTCGTCAGGAATGCCGCTAAACAAGTCAGGCGGCGCAAAATGCTTGACCGACCAATAGGCCGCAGCCGCCAAGCCGAAAATCAGGGGTTTTATCAGGCGCGGAACAAACAGCACGGCGGGGCTGAGCGAGCCTTGACGTTCTTTTTTGCTTTGGATGCCGTATTCGGTAATGTACGCTGGGCCTTGCATTAAAGAATAAGCGCGGGTGTCGGCAAAGTTTTTGATGGCATCGAACAAACTGCACAGATAAGGGCTGCTGGGTGTTGCAGTGGATTGGATGCTATCGACCAAATCGGTCATCAGGCGCACACCGCGTTTGTACTGGCTGTAGCCGTAGCCTTCGATCATGGGGTGGTCGTTGGTGGCGGTGCTGAGCGAGTTGCCAAATTTGCCATATAACAACAGGTAGAAATATTTCTCTTGTTCGGCAGCGTTTTGCAGGATTTGTGTCAGCGTTGCCATCAGTTCAGGGTTGCTTTGTAATTCCCGAACCGCGTCCTGCTTGGCGCGGATTGCTGCAGTGTCATAACAAGGCTGGCTTAACGAGCGGAACAAAACCGCTTGACCAATCGTGGTAGTGGTGTGGTTGACGGCATCGAACAGTTTGTCGACTTCAATGGTATTGAACGCACCGGCATCAATGACACCTTCGCCGGTTGGCAAGGGTTGGCAGGCTTTGGCGGTGGGCCAGTGGTTTTCCCAGATTTGTAAGAGTAGTTGTTTCATGGGCTTGCTGTGGTTGGTTGCACCAAAAACGACAGTCGAGTGGCCTTAACTATAGTCGCTTACCGGTATTGTTCAAGTAAATGCGCCATCACCTTCACATGGGCATCGGTATCATTCAGGCAGGGCAGGTAGCGGTAATCGGTGCCACCTGCTTCCATAAATATGGCTTTGTTTTCTTGGGCAATTTCTTCCAAAGTTTCCAAACAATCGACGGCAAAACCTGGGCAGACCAAATCGACCGATTTGACGCCTTGACCGGGCAAGGCTGCCAAGGTGTCGGCACAATAAGGCTTTAGCCATTCAGCTTTGCCAAAACGCGACTGGAAGACAATCATCCATTGTTGTTCGTTAAGGCCCAACTGCTCTGCCAGCAGCTTGGCGGTACGGTGGCATTGGTGGAAATACGGGTCGCCCCATTTTGTCAGCTGTTCGGGCAAGCCATGGAACGACATCACCAGCAATTCGTTTTTGCCTTGCTCGCGCCACGCTTGTTCAATGGAATCGGCAATGGCGGCAATGTAAAGCGAGTTGTCGTGATAATCGCTGATGAAATGGAAACTGGGCAAATGCCGCCATTGGTTAAGTTCTTTAACCAAATCATCGTAAATCGACGCGGTGGTCGTAGATGAGTATTGCGGATACAAGGGCAGCACGACAACGTTGGTCACGCCTTGTTCTTTAAACTGCTTTAGGCGCGTGGCAATCGACGGTTCGCCATAACGCATGGCGTAATCGACCACGACACTGTCGCTGTTAAGTGCTGCTGCGACATTTTCAGACAGCTGGCGCGTCAAGAAGGTAAGCGGAGATCCTTTTTCCGCATCCCATACTTGCTGGTAAGCATGTGCCGATTTGGCGGGGCGGAACGGCAGCACCGCGCCATGCAAAATCAGCCACCAAATAGGGCGGGGAATATTGACCACGCGCGGATCCCAAAGGAAGTCTTTCAGGAACTGACGGACGGCGGCAGTCGTAGGGGCGGAAGGCGAGCCGAGGTTCGCCAACAGGATTCCAGTTTTTTGGCTCATTAGTGTTGTCTGTTGATGAGATTTAAGAATTCTGAGCGCGTACTGATATGGTTGCGGAAAATGCCGGTCATCACGGAGGTGGTCATCACCGAATTTTGTTTTTCCACACCGCGCATCATCATGCACATGTGTTTGGCTTCAATGACCACCGCCACACCGCGCGCGCCGATGGAGACTTCAATGGCATCAGCAATTTGTTTGGTGAGCTTTTCTTGGATTTGCAGGCGGCGCGCGTACATATCGACAATGCGCGCCACTTTAGACAAACCCAACACTTTGCCTTGTGGCAAATAACCCACGTGGCATTTGCCAATAAACGGCAATAAATGGTGTTCGCATAAAGAGAACAGTTCGATGTCCTTAACAATCACCATGTCTTCGGTTTCGGCGCTAAAAATCGCCCCGTTCAGCACTTCTTCCAGATTTTTTTCGTAGCCATTGTTCAGGAATTTGAAGGCTTTGGCTGCGCGTTTAGGGGTGTCGATCAAGCCTTCGCGGGTGAGGTCTTCACCGACGGCTTCGATAATCTTAGCGAATTGTTCTTCCACGTTTTTGGGTTCTCTTTGATGAAAAATAGCGGGTGAGTATACATCATTGAAGGGTGAACTTTAATGCTTCCAAAATGACATTTTCGTCTGCACCGGCTTTGCCGACGTTTTCACTTAAATGTCTGCGCCAACCGCGTGCGCCCACTTCGCCGTGATACAGACCCAAAATATGGCGGGTCACACTGTTTAGCCGTGCCTGGGTGGTCAGCTGTTCGCGGACATAAGGCAACAGCTGTTCCATTATTTGGGCGCGGCTTGGCGCGGTTTTGTCGATGCTGAAAATACGCCGGTCGACCTCTGCCAGCAGGTAAGGGTTTTGGTAGGCTTCGCGCCCGACCATCACGCCGTCAACATGTTGCAGCACGGTTTCGGCTTGCTCCAGCGAAGTCACACCGCCGTTTAATATAATTTCCAAGTGTGGAAAGTCAATTTTTAACTGGTAAACCACGTCATAACGCAACGGTGGCACTTCACGGTTCTGTTTGGGCGACAGGCCGCTCAGCCAAGCTTTGCGAGCATGGACGATAAACGTCTTGCAACCGGCATTGGCAACCGTGCCGATAAAATGCACTAATTCTTCGTAAGAATCTTTATCGTCGATGCCGATGCGTGATTTGACGGTGACCGGCAGCTTCACGGCGTTGTTCATCGCGGCAACGCAATCGGCAACCAATTCCGGTTCCGCCATCAGGCATGCGCCAAAACGACCATTTTGTACGCGGTCGCTGGGACAACCAACATTTAAATTCACTTCATCATAACCGTAGTCTTCCGCCATTTTCGCGCACAAACCCAATTCACGCGGATTGCTGCCGCCCAATTGCAAAGCCAGTGGGTGTTCTTCGGCGTTGTAATGCAAAAAACGGTGATGGTCGCCGTGGATAAGCGCGCCGGTGGTGACCATTTCGGTATACAGCCAAGCATTTTGAGAGAGCAGACGGTGAAAATAACGGCAGTGGCGGTCGGTCCAGTCCATCATCGGCGCGACGGAGAATTTTCTGGGAGGGGTGTTAGGGTTCATTATGGTTTACAGCAGATTTAAAGTACGTTTAAAAAAGGTGGTCGTGGTAAAAAATTAATGGATGACACGGAAGTGGAGTCAAAAAACAGGTTTTTTTCTGTCCTCTTTGAAAAACAACATCACGTTGATGTTTACCTCCACCAAAAAGGCTTTGGAACACAAGGTGGCCCATCAATAGTTGATAGGGCTATTATGGCAATTATCAGGGCGATAACAAAGCCGAGCGCCTTGGTAAGGATTACCGTCAACAATAATGGCTGCAAATGTAGCTTTTTAAAAATGGACTATAGTTGTGCCTCCAATAACAGGCTGTATTTGGTCTGAGTCAATCACGGAGAGTAACACGATGTTTGTATCGAAACCCAAAGCCATAGCGTGGCTGCCTTTTTGTTTGTTAATGGCGGCACCCGTCCAAGCAACCCTTAATGATGCCGTAAGCACTGGCGACCCCAGCCTATTGCCGGCTTTGGAAAGCGAAATTGTCGATGCCGCCTTATCGCAAATAAAAACCTACCAAACCAACCAAAATAAATTGCTGGATGGCATTTATGGCAGCGGTGCGATCAGTTATGTACCCGGCAACCGCACCCAATTGCTGTTGATTCAAGAAAACGAAACCGTTTTTCCGTTGCTATCCGGCAATAAAGGCAAGGTACTGGCGGTGCGCGGTTCAGCTGGCGGTGGGCGTTTTGCGGCTTTGGGTAGCGAACCCACCGGTTATTTTTTGGCAGGGAAAAATCTGGCTTACGAAGAAAGCTTCAAACGCATTTTGGGTTGGTTGCTGACCGGAACAGCAGGCGATACCAGCCGTTTGGCGCAAGCGCAAAAAGTGGCGTTAACGTTTACAGGCGGTGCAAACACCGGCATCACCAAGTGGCTAGGCCAAAAAGCAGCGCCGTGGGCGACGAAAATCTGTAATGACCCTGCGACTATTTCGATCTGCTACCAAAACCAAGACTTACTCATCGTCAGCTGGGAAAGCAATGCTTCTACGGCGGATAACGCCAGCGTTTTGGCAGCCATCAAAGCCCATATGGCTTTGAAAAAACCGGTGCTGTATGTGCATACGTGGTACGAAGGCACTTCAAACTTTAGCGATATTGTCTCCGCATTTCTGGGTTTTAGCCTGCCTTACGGCGGCAATTACTGGGATAACGATGCTGCCAATTTTACCCAGCTGAGCGACATGCAAGCCGGACAAGATAGCTTTGCTGGCATCCAACGCTTATTAACGCATTTTAAAAACCAAGATTTCCATTTCGATTGGAGCATCTGCAACGATGACCGCTCCTGCAAAAATATGCCCGATTTGGTCAGCGAATTTTATAACGGCGCGGAAGCTGTCAAACAACAAGTGGCGGCGTGGGAACAAAAAAATCTCGACGTGTTCGCCAAAACCGGGCGCAAACTGGGCAAACTGCTGGTCTTGCTGGGCGACAAATACCGTGCGGGCATCAACTACCCCATGCACAAAGGCAGCACCGATGACACCACCTTCCTAAAAGCCCTTTATGCCGACCATGCCGCTTACATCACCCGCAAAATTAATCCCCGCCAAGCCGATTTAGGCAGTTTTAGCGGCAAAATCCCAGAAGTTTTGCCCACCATCAGCAAAACCCTCACGTTAACCACCCGCACCAGTGCAGCCAGCTCTTCCACGGGCTATTACGCGCTAGCGGGCCAGACCATTACCTTAACCCGCAAAGACAGCAATCCCGCAAAAGCCTATGCACACATCAACATGTTACGCAGTGGCGCGGCCCATGTTTTCGATACCTATGACCGCCCGCTGTTTTTGTGGAGCACGCGCATCCCGCTAGAAAAAGGCAAAGCCGTCAAGATCAACTCACCCTATGGCGGCATTATCTTTTTAAACGCCGATAGCGACAGCGCCGCGCAAAAAATTCAAGTTGCCGGTGCGGGGTTAGCCGTTTTCCCCAGTTTTACGGGCACCAATGCGGCGGAATTCACCAGCGAATTGGCAAGCACGCCGTTGAATTGGGCAGAGCTTAAATTTCCGGGCATAGAAATCCACTCGCGTTTGGATTTATTGCAAGAATCCATTGCCGACCCGCTGATTGGCGGCAATCTGTCCAGATTGCTGGATTTAACCCAGACCTACCTTTATAAAGATATTTACGGTTTGGCCGGATTTGTCGGCACAGGCCTGACGCAACCCGCCAAAGTCTTGGCATTTTGTACCAGCCACGGCTGGGATTGCACTAGCTCAACGCTGCACGGCATGAGCAACATCCAACACGTCAACGCCGACCGCGCCAACTGCGGCTACGGCTGTTCCGGCAATCCTTACGACCAATACTGGGCGTATACACCGTTAGGCTGGGGCGAATCGCACGAGATAGGCCACAACTTGCAACGCGGACGCCTAAAAATTTACGACGGCGCGTCCACCGAAGTCTCCAACAATATTTTTCCGGTACACAAATGGTGGCGGTTCAATAAAGAGGCGACCGAAACCACCAAATACGGGCGCGATTTAGGCTTCCTCGACACCTTTAACGCCTTGCAACAAGCCGCCTTAACGGCTGATCCGGTTGAAAGCGCACGCACCGCCATTTGGGTAAACGGCGGCGTTTTCCAACGCTTGGTGTTCTACTGGCAAATGGCAATGGGTAGCAGCAACTTAATCAGATTGGGCGATAGCGGCTGGGACTTGTTCCGCTTGATGTACATCCACGAACGCTTGTTCACCAACGCCATAGGCAACGACACTAATTGGGCCGCACAGCGAACCGCCCTGGGTTTTAGCCAATACCCAAGCCGCCCGACCGCCATCACCGGCAACGATTTTATGCTGGTGTCCATGTCCTACATCACCAACCGCGACCAACGCCCGTTCTTTGATATGTGGGGGGTAAAATACAGCACCGAAGCCAGCGCCCAAGTCGCCAGCTACGGATTGACGGCGGTGAAAAAGAATTTCTGGGTCGTTGCCGACGAAACCCTGGAATTCAAAGACCCCTTACCGACCCCCGTATTGGTTAACGGCACCAACCCTTGGCCCTTGTAGCCAACCGGATTCCCTTTCCCCCAGCTTTTTCATACCAACGGGCTGCACGCCAATTGACGATGTGCAGCCCCATCAAATCCAATCGGCTAAAACCTATACAGCTACAACAGCCAGGGGCTTTCTGCGGGTGAGTTTTTTAAGATGTTTCCAGAAACCGAAAGCTATTTCAAAGTAGCCGATAAAAAAACGCCTTAAGGCAACGCAGAAGAAAAAACATAGCGTTGCCATCACAAACCCATTGAATTTGGCGACCAATAGGTGTTGAGTTTTTAGCGGGCTGGCGGGATCCACGGCAAGTGGGGAAGGCTATGGGCGACGCGGCGCAGCTAATTGCCCTAGTAGTCCTGCGACAAAAAACACCAAGCCGCCGACCAATAAAAGGCCAAGAACCAACGCGCAAACAGGTATCAGCACGGCTGCTGGTGGGAACACTGAGGAAATGAAGGTCAGCGCAATACTGAACAGTGATAAGTTAATAGTAAATCTACGCATATGAATGATTTAGAGTTTAAGTAAAAGCTATCAACATCGGTGGATGCCGTCAAATCGTTTGGTGACCTGAAAAAATCAGTGACAAAAGACGTGGCGACGATGAAATGATAACGCTTGCTCATGGAAACATCCCCACGGGCGTGGGGAAGACCTTCCGTACGTTCGTCTTCGGTCATGTTTACGAGAAACACCTCCACGAGCGTGGGGAAGACACTGATTTGGCGGTTAATCATCCTTTTTATCAGGAAACACCCCCACGGGCGTGGGGAAGACTCACCGCGCAGGACAAATCCGGCTTTAACGCGGGAAACACCCCCACGGGCGTGGGGAAGACAAACGGTAAGTTGTGGCAACGCAGCATAAAGAAGAAACACCCCCACGGGCGTGGGGAAGACGGAATGGGGCGGATTATCTTACGGGTTATCTGAGAAACACCACCACGGGCGTGGGGAAGACAGGGTGTCGTCGAGCAATTGACAGCTGCGCAAGGAAACACCCCCACGGGCGTGGGGAAGACTGAGCGTCATCATAAGTGAGAGTAACAAAACAAGAAACACCCCCACGGGCGTGGGGAAGACTTAGCCGTAAGCCATCAAGCGATGGCGTGGTGAGAAACACCCCCACGGGCGTGGGGAAGACCAGGGATATTCTCCCACCAATGCACATCAACCAGAAACACCCCCACGGGCGTGGGGAAGACGAAAGATGACTAACGACCTAGCCACCCAAGCGAGAAACACCCCCACGGGCGTGGGGAAGACCAAAAAATATCCCCATCCTCAAATCTAGCAAAAGAAACACCCCCACGGGCGTGGGGAAGACAATCGAGTAGCCCATGAAGCCTTGGCCTTGGAAGAAACACCCCCACGGGCGTGGGGAAGACTTTTGGCGTAGGCATGACAGAGCAAGTAAATGAGAAACACCCCCACGGGCGTGGGGAAGACAAAGACGACGGCATTAAACGCCAATCCAGCTTGGAAACACCCCCACGGGCGTGGGGAAGACTGAGTTGGCAGGCTGCCATCAAAATCCTTTAAAGAAACACCCCCACGGGCGTGGGGAAGACAATTCGGAGGCTGATCCGAAAATGCAGAGGCAAGAAACACCCCCACGGGCGTGGGGAAGACGCCATCCCGTAAGGGTCGTCCGCAACGGCTATAGAAACACCCCCACGGGCGTGGGGAAGACCCTCATCAAGCGCGGCATTAAATCGCCCAACTGGAAACACCCCCACGGGCGTGGGGAAGACATGGTTAAAACAGAGCTTGTCGCTTCGGTTAGAGAAACACCCCCACGGGCGTGGGGAAGACAAATCGGAAAAACAAAAAAAGGTTTTAATTACAGAAACACCCCCACGGGCGTGGGGAAGACCGCGCCACTGGCGATAGCATGTCCGATCCAACCAGAAACACCCCCACGGGCGTGGGGAAGACTTTGGAGTAGCATCCAAGTGTGTCGGTACTGAGGAAACACCCCCACGGGCGTGGGGAAGACTGCTCTGTGAAACCCTTCGAAAAACCGTGGCGAGAAACACCCCCACGGGCGTGGGGAAGACTTGTCACTAATCTTCGCGCCGAGCTTCCTAACAGAAACACCCCCACGGGCGTGGGGAAGACAGGTTGCCCAAAGGTGTAGAGCCGCCAGTAATAGAAACACCCCCACGGGCGTGGGGAAGACACCAACATTTTGTGGTGAAAGTTTATTTAATCACAAGATATGCTGTGATGGACAGGGGCGCTTAACAATCGCGGATCAAAATGGCGGTTTTTCATGGGCGGGGGTGGGGGCTTCCGTTTGGGTTTCCGGTGGGGCGGTTTCGGCTTTGCCGGCAAAGTATATATCATCTTTTTCCAGCACCAGTTGCAGCCCCGATATTTCTATCATGCTGCGCCGCGTGTCGCCAATCCCCTGAATTTCATAGCCTGGCGTTTGGTTGGTGCGCCGAAAAATCATCACGCCGCTGTCGGGCGGGCAATGTTGGTAAAGGTATTCGACCACTTTTTTGGCAACGGCATCTTTCACGCCCGATACAAAGATATTGGGGCGCGGTTCAACAAACCACAGTTTCATCCTGCCCCTTACTGCTGGCGGCAAATCATTCGCTATCACGACTAGCATGGCTTTTTACTCCTAAGATGTCTTCAATGTCTTTGGCGATGAGGGTTAACAAGTCCATGTCAATGACTCTGCCTTTAAAGGCATTGGCCACTTTGTACTTGTTGTAGCGTCCGCCCATTTCCAAGGTTAAGGCAAACGCCAAGTCGATACATAAGGTTTCTTTGTACAAGTCCGCTAAGTCGTAAATGAACGGCAGCGGGCTGCCTGAGTGAATGAAGCCTATGTGGGGCGAATAGCCCAGCGCGTGGACTGCCGAGGTTAATATGCCGTACAAGGCGGCATTGGTGGAGGTGAGTATCTGGTTGGTGATGTCGCCCATTTCAAATTTGCCCGGCTGGTAGCTGCGGCCTTTCCAGCCCACTTTGTAGTGCTGGGCTTTTTGTTCGTACAGCTCGCGGACACGGTAGCCTTCCATGCCCATCATTTCTTTCAGGGTTTTGCCTGCCAATTCGGCTTTGGGGAAGCGTTTGGCATACATGCGCCGCGCCACTTCCAGTGCTTTTTTGTCATCACAGGCGATTTGCATTTGCTTTTTCAGGTTGCGGGTGTTGCTGGTGGGCGATATGCCGGCGGCGTAAAACAAGAGGCTGTCTTCGCCTACCCAGCACACGCTGCAATTCGCCGCGCCCATGACTTTGACCGCTTCGTGGGTGACGCTGGTGCCTGGCCCTAGCAGCAGGCAGTTGATGGTGGCTATGGGTAGGCGTACCACATTGCGTTCGCTGTCTATCCATTTCACCGAGCTGTCGTCAATTTCCAAGCGTCCGCGTTCTAGGTAAATAAAAGGGTATTTGTCTTTTATTTGCGGCAGGGTGTCGCGGGTGACTTTGACGATAAGCCTTGTGGTGTTGCTATTTTCTTCTGCCATGACCTTTCCAATTGTTGTTGTCTGAAAACACGCCCACGGGCGGCGAAAAACCAGTTTGTTAAAGAGTGTTTGCCCTAAAGAAGCGGTGAATAAGTCGCTTCCGTCCATGTCATTCGTCAAGCTCATGACAGGCTTCGACGAGGCTCAGCACGAACGGAGGCTTTTTGTTGCCGTGCGTGCTGAACTTGTCTGCGGACTTAACCCGCGCTTAGTTATGCCTTGACGACGGTTACGCGGCGGTCCCGATAAACTTTGCGTTCGCCAAATTGCAACGGCACGTCGGTTAAGGTCAGCACTTCGTCACCGTCCTGCTCGCCTTCCCGTACCTGAAAATCCAGCAGCAGGTTTTTTTCTTTGGCAATGCTGAGGGCGTGTGTTTCCGCTTCGGCTTCATCGTTAAACGTGCCGCGATAAATGACGTCGGTCGGCACGCAGGTTTTCCGCCCCAGACATAAATCCCACACCGGTTGTTGCAGGGCTTGGGCAAGCGCTTCCGCCTGGTCGTCCGGCACTTCCAAAACGACGGCAAAATAGGCATCTTGCAGGTAATAGCGGTAGGTCATTTTGGTACCGCCACCGACGGCTTTTTTGCCGTCGGCTGTTTTGGGGATGAGCAGGGTTTGCCACGGGTCGCTGTCGTCATAGCCACTGCCGACCATGTGGAAATCGCGCAGCAAGGGTTCGCGGGCTGTTTTTTCCGGTTTGCCGTTTGGGTTGCGGTTTCTGGCAAATGACAAAACGGTCTGTTTTAGCGGGGCGAATTCTGCCAACAGCTCGGTTTGTTCGCCGCCCGCGCCCAAGGCACAACACACCAGTCCTAAAATACCGGATTTGGTCGGGAAATTGAGGGTGTCGCGCCGCCCGAATTTGGAATCATGCCCCCAGGCTTGCAGCGGGGCTTGTAGCCACAGCAGTAAATATCGGGTTGACATGTTTAAGCCTCGACGTGGCTTTTTAAGGCGGCTGCCAAATCGTCAATGCTGAAAGCCTCGTCTTCGCCAAAGGTGTATTCGGCGTGTTTGCCAAATAACGAGCCATAGAGTTTTTCTTTTTTTGCCAGATAGTCGCTTAAGGTTTCAATGCTGGGTTGCAAATAGCCGCCGTCTTTCGCTTTTACAGCGGTTTCAAACGGTACTTGCAGGCGTTGGCCTTTACGGACCATCACTTTGGCAAATTCCCACGCTGAACCGCCCGACATGGTGGTTTGCCGCGCGTTGGGTACGGCGATAAACAAGGCTTTGGTGAAGGCTTCGACGGCTTCGGGCAGGCTTTGCCCAGCTAGCGATTGGTAAAGCTGGCCTAGGTTTAGGCTGATGTAGCGGTAATAGGTGGCTGAGGAAAATTCAAGGCTGCCCATGTGCGCGGAACCCTGAATTGGTTCCTCATCCTCAGAAATTGGATCGGCTACGGCGGTAAAAAACTCAATTTCGCTGCTCACTTTGTGCGTGGAAATTGCGTGACCAAATGATGAAGCGGCTTCAATGTTCATGGTGGGTGCTTTGGCAACCATGCGACCAAATAAAGCAATATCAACGGCATTAATACTTTTCCGTTCTTTGTTGTCACCAATTAAGGCTTTACCCAGTAAGTCTTCTAATTCTTTTGCCTGTTTTTTGGTATCTTTCTGTTTGATAACAAGTTCAGGGTTAAACCCAGCTTCTGAAAAGGCTTGGGCAATGATCTCAACTTCTGTTGGACTGATAAAAATTAATGTTTCATTACCTTTATCCGCCGTCGCTTCCCCTACTTCGGCTTCTGATGTTTCATCGGTATTTTTGCCTTTTTTGGCTGTTTTTTCGTTTGCCTTGGCTTTTTTGTCGCCAACAAATATCTGGTCAATTTTTTGACCACATAATTCAGCTTGTTCATCGGTTGCGGTTAATTTTTTGCAGGCAATAGCGATTAGTTCAGCAACTGAACGGGTTCGAATACCATGAGAAACCCCCATTGCATTCATTGCCAAACGCACTTGCCGTTTCCAACATTGCGAGCTGACGCGGGCGCGGGTTGTGCCGCCGACCACGGCGGATTTGGGGCTGCCAACATCATCGCGGTTCAAGCAAGTGACGGGGAAAGATTGCAAAATGTGGAATTCAATAATTTTGCCTTTGAATGGGTTTGTCATAATTTATCCGTGAATTAAATTTAAAGTAAGAACACCCCCCACGGGCGTGGGGAAAAATTAAGCTTATGTAACGGTAATAAGTTGCGGAAGAAACACTCCCACAGTCGTGGGAAAAATAAAGATTTAAAGAGGGATAATCTGCAAAAGACCACAGCCAAACGCCCTACCGCGTCCAATTCCTTCTTGAAAACTTTTAATAAATTGCGCTTTATCCGTCACGGTTAAAATACCCACGATTTTGGCACACGCTAAGGTAATTTCACGCGCATCTTTCGCTATAAAACGCTTAACTTCAATATCGCGCACTTCCAAATGTTCACGGCTGACTTCAAAACCCCAGCCGTTAAAATCACCTTCTTTAACCGCTTTTCTAGCTGATTTTTCAATAAACCAAGCGGCAATTTCTTCTCTAGTTTTCAAAGGAATTGTTTTGCCTTTTATTGTTTTACCTTCTTTTAAAGGATGCTTGCGAGGTATGCCATCGTATTTAGTTGGATTAACTACCACTTCAAAACGATAGTTTTTGTAATCTAAAAAACTATCGGTGATTTTTTTCATGTTCAATTCGCCATGTTCTGGAATTTTTGGTTGGCGGTTGGAGAGCATCAAAATTTTTCTTCCGTTAAAATCACCGCCTTTGTCGGCGTATAGAATCCCGCTGGGAACACTGGTTTGTTTTTCTTCCATGCTACGCACATCATCAAACAAATCATAAACCACACGATGCAAGGAATAAGCATCGGTGACTTTCAGGGCTTTCAGGTCGGCGCGGGTCAGGTGCAAGGCGCTGGCAATCATCATGCGTTGGCCTCGTCGGTGGCTTGGTAACGGTAAAAATCTTTAGCCCATGCCGTTTTAATGGATTGGTTGTCGGTATTGAATTTACGCAACTGTTTTAACAATTTTGCATAATCCAGTGATATTGAGCCTTTGGAGTTAATCAGGCTTAATAATGGGCGCAATACGTTGCAAAGCTCTTCAATAGAATCACAGGCCAAGAGACGGCGTAATTTGGCTTTAGCTTGGCTGCTGTCTTTGCCGCCATCGTCTTCATAACGCAATGCAAGTGCTTTGCCGATACCGACATAGCCATCTGTTTTTATTTCGGCTTTGATGATGGCAGCGGCAATAGTAAAGCTAAGTTGCGGCTCATATCCGTTGTAAATAAACCGCGCTAAATATTCCCAGCTTCTGTCAGCTTTTACCGGATTGTCGGCACATTTCAGTGCCGCCATTGCTGCTTTATTATCGTCTTTGCGAAATTTTAAAACGTGTTCCACAAACTCGTGTTCATCTAGCCAATGGCGTTTTGTTTCTGCGGCTTCAATGACGATGCGTCGATTTTCTAACCGTAGATTGATTTCGTTTGTTGCGCCTAGTGCCGCTAAAAATTCTTTTGGAAGAATAACGGCATCGGCATCACCTATTTTTTGCAATTCTGCTTTCATGCTGTGGCCTGCTCGGGTTGGTTTGTATCTTTTAAATATTTGCCAAAATTGGGCATGTTCTGCGCCCAGGCCGTCAATTGCCGTGCCGTGTCATGGGGGCAGACGCTGTCATAGGCGGTTTGGGCAAACTGCGCGAAGGTTTTACGCAGGGCTTGGGCTTGGTTGAAGTCAACACAAGCATTCACCAAGGTTTGGAATTCCCGCTCGCATAGCTGCCAATATAAATTGCCAGCCAGCGCCGCTTGCTTTTTGCCGTCGGCATTTTGGCTTTTGAAATAGTTGAGGGTGGCGCTGTAGATAATTTTGGAAAGCTGTTCCAGCTCTGTCATTTCTGTCTGCAAATGGCTGAACCATAATTCGCCCAATACCGTTTGCGGCAACATCAGTACCGATTCGACGAAATCGTCACTGCCCGATACGTATTGTTCGCCGGCATTGCTGCTGACCCGTAGGCCGCCCGACCAAATGCCGAAGGTGTCGGCGTGCCGGTTGGCGCGGCCCAATCCTAGGCGTAACTGGTAACAGTCATAATTTTGCTTGTTTAAGAAACTTAATAGTGCGGTTAAAAACCGCCAAGGCCTGCGTTCAGGATCAACCCAAAGGGCTTTCGGGTCTTTGCCGGAAAAATCCGCTGATACGCTGGGGTCAACCAAGCCTTCCTTATAACCCAAATGGGTGATGCCTTCGGAATAGTGCAAGCCTGTTTCGCCCAGCAAACAAAAGCGCGATAGCGGCAATAACCGCCCCATTAGGCTATTCTGCAAGTTTTTCGCGGCTTCGCAGCTTTCGCCTTCGGGCATGTTTTGCCAAGGGGCAATCCCTAAGCCGTTGGCATACGGCAGGCTTTTAATTTGATCTAGGCTAAACAGGTTGAGCCATAAGGTTTGCCACAGGTTGTCGCCGAGCAAAAAATTGTGCATCAATCCCATAAAGCCCAGCGAACTTCCCGGTTTGCCGGTGGCGGGTTTGCCTTTGTCGTTGGTTTTTCTTGGGTAGCCTGCGGATAAAACGACGCTGTTGTCGGTTTTTTTGCCGCCCAAGCCAAAGCCCATCAATACCACGATCAGCATGGCTTTTTCGGCATCGGTTAAGGGTTTTTCCATTTGCGATTGGGTCAGGACAGTGGTGTTGCCCGTGGACACTTCGGCAAATACCGCGCCATACGATTGGACACTAGCGGCTTTTATGGCAGGCATTTGCAAAAACGGCTGGTCGCCATACAAATCAAAACGATCTCGCCATTGCTCTAAGTAAGCCATGCATTTTTCCGCCATGCCCGCCGCGCCTAAGGCCGCCCAGTCTTCTTCATCTTCCGGCGTGTAAGCGGCTTGGGCAATGGCAAGCAGCAATTTGGTCAGGGCAATTTTTTGCACGGGATTGCCGCCCAAAGCGCGGTAACTTGGGTTGGTAAAGAGCTGTTTTAGGCTGGCCCGTCCGATGTCGGCAATGGGTATCCAGGGTTCATTAATTAAAGAAAAGCGGGATTCTGTCATTTATTTTCTCGTTGTGAATGGGTTAATTGGTTAGGTTTTTTCTGCATGATAGCCAAAATCAAGGTTGTAAGTCAGTTGGTAATTTGGCAAAGCCTGCCCACCGGATAAGCTTTTAAGGTGGTCGGCTTCATCCACTAAGGCAATCCGCAACAAACTTTCGCCATTATCTTGCTTGCCAAGATAGATATAGTCTTCCAACCACTTCAAATTATCTTTATTCGTAGGTAGGGGGGCCAGGTATTCGGCAACTTGCACGGTGTTTTGCAGCAAGGTCGCCGCCAATTCACGCCATTTCGGTTTGTCATAGATTTTAAGGTTGCGCGGCAGCCAGTGTTTTTCGCCATCCAATAAGGTAATTTCTGTTGCTGATTTGTCGGCGGTGTGGCGGTAATTTTTCAACAATAGCACTTGTACGCTGTCTTGGTCGCTGTAGCGGGTGCTGGCTTTATTTTCCGATAAGGTTTTGCCTGCTTTGGATAAGCCGACTAAGGCGAGTTGTTTTAATTTGTCGCGGACTTTTTCCAGCTCGGCTAGATAAGCCCGCATCGGGCCTTGTTCTTGCCGTTCGGCATACGTGGCTTCAATCAGACGGCGAATGTCGTCGGGCAGTGTAATGCTGGTCTGTGCTTGCCAGACTTCCAAGCTACGGCACAGCACGTAAGGGCTGTAGACGTGTGCCGTTTTGCCAAATTGAGTTTTGGCATCGGCAACGGCGGCATTGAATTCTGGTGTTAGCAACCACGCTTCACATTGTGCCGATTCAGGGCGCGGGGTGTCGTGATGCCGCCATAAGCGCCCCAGGCGTTGCAACAGCATATCGGTGGGGGCGAAGCGGCTGATGAGAAAGTCGGCATCAATGTCGAGCGATTGTTCCAATAGTTGCGTGCCGACCAAAATACGGCCTTGGGTTTGGCGGGCTTGATGATTTTTCTCGCCCTTGCCGTATAAATAGACCCATTTTTTTTCTTTGTCGGCACGGTCGGTTTTTAAAAACCGCGAGTGCAACAGGCCGCATTCAATCGGCATGTCCAGTGCAGACAAGCGCCGATAAACTTCTTGCGCTTCAGCCACCGTGTTTTCAATCCACAAAATTTGCTGGCCTTGTTCGGCGCGGCTTAACGCGGCTTCGAAAGCCAATTCATCCGCTTGGCAACAATGGATGGCAACTTGGCGGCTGGACGGTCTGGAAACCGGAAGCTCAAGCAATTCGCCCTGTTTGGCGCGGGCAGAAATTAACGGATAGGCGTTAGCGCTTACCGCCTGCCCCAATAAGGCGCTGCGCCGCGCTTGGGTCAGGGTGGCGCTCAAAATAATCACGGTGCATTGCAAACTTTGCAAAGCCGTGACCAGTTCATCCAGCAGCGTTCCTGTGTAAGCGTCATAACTGTGCACTTCATCCAAAATCACCACTTTGCCCGCCAAACCAAAAGCGCGGACAAAGCCGTGTTTGACATTCATTACCGCCATTAAGGCTTGGTCGATGGTACCCACCGCAAAGGGCGCAAGAATGCCGCGTTTGCCGCTTTCAAACCATGAGCCGTTGGGGTTGCCTTCCACGCCCAGTTCGGTTTGTTTTAGCCAGGCATTTCCGTGCAGCAATAGGGCTTTTTGATGCGGGCTGTCGGCGGTGAGGATTTTTGTTAAAAACTGCGTGACCCGTTCGTGGATTTTGTCGGAAGTCAGTTGCGTGGGTAATGCGAAGTAAAGCCCTGTGGCTTGTTGGCTTACCATCAATTGGTAAGCGGCATAAAGGGCGGCTTCGGTTTTGCCTATGCCCATCGGTGCTTCCAACACATAAACGCCGGGGGTTTTAGTGCTGCTTATCAGTTGTTGCTGGATGGCACGTGGCTCAAATCCGAACAGGTCAAAAAAACTTAAATCAGGTTTTAAGCTAGGTTGTACAAAACCGGCATTATCTAGGGCTTTGTCGATGTTAGGCTGCCAGTCGTGGCTGGGGTCATCAAATAATGAACCTGAGCCAATCCAGTCGGAAACGGTCGTCAAACCCGCCAAGGCTTTGGCTTGCAGTTCGCTGCTGACAATGGGGAAGTCGCAATTAAGCAGGTGTTTAAGCCCAGCCAGCAATTCACTGCGCCGCTCTTGCCAGGCTTTGCCGCCAAACTCGTCATAATCGGCTTTCCGTATGCCTAAATCGGGTGAATAGCCGTGGTGCTGGCCCAAAATTTCGGGAATATACCGCCCTGCGTTTAATGCTTGGGCAGTCGCTTGGCTGACCCCCGCATGGCCTCCCCATAATTTTTCAATTTCAGGATTGGCATTCGATAATTCTGGCTTTGAATTATTTTGATAATGCTCGGTGCCACGGTAAATTTTTTCTTGGAACGTGGGGCTGACTTTGCCAAGATCATGGCAAGCGGCGATCAGCTCCGAACCAGACGGAAAAAGCTCTAATATTAACCAGTTAGGCATTCTATAAAGCAATGCTTTTGCCACCTCGCCAACAATATGGCAGTGGTTCAAGATTTTTCTGCCGGGTTGTTTTTGTCCGTAGGACTTGGCTAAGCACTCGTCAAGGGGCAGGGCGGATGTGGGGCGTTGAGGTGCTTGCTGCGGGTTTTTAGGTTTGAACATGATTGCTTATTGGCTATGTAATAAGTTTGGCAATTTCTTGTGCTTAAAGGGTAGCGCACAATCAGTGGATAGTTTATTTGTGCTTTTTAGCTACTGTTTATTAGTTCCGATATTTCTGGTTATTTAATTTAAAAATGAGAGATTGCTCACGTTTTTTGTGGGTACATTTTGTTTGTTGGTAAAAACTCAACTACTTTTAGTCCTGAAACCAGAATAAATAAGGGTTGTAAATTGCTCAGTTATTGGCGAATAACAAGACTCTGTTGGAGATTTGGGTGGTTTTTTGTCATGCCCCTTTGTCATTTTTAACTTACATAAAGTGTTATCAATATGAAAAAACTTACTGCAACGATTTTTGCTTTATTGCTGCCTTGTGCGGCATCAGCAGGTGTCTTCACTGCTAATATCACTGCAACAGATCCTGCTGGCGTCGCGCAAACGAAGGCTTTTGAGTTCGATCAGGCCGAAAACTTTTTTGACCAGTTGACCAACAAAGGCTTTACCCAAGCGTTTCCTGGCTATGATTCGACTTGGAAAGTCCAAGCGGTGACGACTTATCAAGGCGTGCCGGTTAACGTCACTTTAGACGCAGGCAGCAACAAGCTTTTGCTAGACATTCCTAGTATTGGTGTTTCCCAGCCCTTTGACGGCGCAAGCCGAGGCGAAAGCACCAAGGCTTTGGAAAACTATTTGCGTAACGATACCGACGGGGTTTATTCCAAAATTTTGGAATACCAAGTGGCTAGTACACCCAACTCACAAATCGCAGGTAACCCGACCAGTTTGCAAGGCCAGCTCGTGACGTCCACGTTCAATAATGCGGTTAATGTAGGCTCTGGTTCAACAGGTACGTCAACTTCATCGGGAAGCACATCAGGCAGTTCATCGGGCAGTTCATCTTCCAGTAGTGCCAGCGGTAGTTCGGCGGCAGCGGGTTCTTCATCGGGCAATCCGGTTGTCTTTGGCTTGGGAGGCGGTAACTATACCCAAAAATCGGGCAATAACGCGGCTTTGGATGTGTCGGTATTCAATGTGCCGATCAGCAAGGCGTTTAATATTGATTCAGAGGATCCACGTAAAAAATTGTTGGTTAATGCCCAGTTCAACTACATCACTGTTAACCAATCGGCTTCCTTCCAAGGTAGTTTGGGTTTGGGTTATCAACATCCTGTCACCGATAATTGGAGTTTGATCCCAACTGTCAGCTATGGCGCAATAGGTTCGCAAGATTTGGCAACCTTGGGGCAGATTTTTTCATCGTCCATCGCCAGCAACTACCAATTGAAAACGGGCGAAGTCACCACGGGATTGGTGAATATGTTCGGCTATTTCAAAACTTTGCCATTGAGCATCCAAGGCGTAGCCAGTTCTGATCCTAATATTAATAACTATGTGTTCAAGAACGGTATTTTTCCTAGCAAAGTATTGCCGTTTAAAGTGTTTGACCATAGCGTCAAAGCCACAGCCATTCTGACCGATACCGAGTTCTTAGGGTCAAAAGTGTTCGTACGCCAATACAACGAGGTCGGTGTCGAGTTTAGTTCGATTGATTCCATCCATTGGTTGGATCGGGCAACGTTTGGGATGGCGGATTCGTTTTCGCTCAGTGCGAAATATGTGTTTAGCCTTGAGGATACAAACAGATTTCAAGGTTATGAAATTGGCCTTGGCTACAGTTTCTAAGCTTTGATGTTTGTACATCCTTGAACTTGGCGGGCATTTTTGCCCGCCTTTGCTTTTTAAGGAAGTGGTTTTATCCATTCGCTTTAGATTCAATAATCCCCCCGCCCAAACAAACCTCGCCGTCATAAAACACCACCGATTGCCCTGGCGTAATTGCGCGTTGCGGTTCTTCAAATGTCACTTTACAGCGTCCGTCTGGTAACGGTTCAAGATAACAGGCTTGGTCGGGTTGGCGGTAGCGGGTTTTGGCGGCGCAGCGTAGGGGTTCTAGCAATGTTTTGCCGTTGCACCAATCCAGTTGCCCTGCTTCTAGGCTGTTGTGCAGCATCAGCGGATGGTCGTGGCCTTGTCCGACGATGAGTACGTTGTTTTCTAAGTCTTTTTCTAAGACATACCACGGCTCATCCGGTGCGTCTTTAACACCGCCGATACCTAAGCCTTGGCGTTGTCCAAAGGTGTAGTACATCAGTCCGTGATGTTTGCCGATGTATTGGTCTTCGGGGGTACGCATTTCGCCCGGTTGGGTGGGCAGGTAGCGTTGTAGGAATTCTTTAAATTTGCGTTCGCCGATGAAGCAGATGCCGGTGCTGTCTTTTTTCTTGTGGTTATCGAAGCCCGCTTTTTTGGCAAGTGCGCGAATTTCTGGTTTGTGCAAATGCCCAATGGGAAACAAGGTTTTAGATAAAGCTTTTTGTCCCATGGCGTAAAGGAAATAGCTTTGTTCTTTGTTCGGGTCTAAGCCTTTGAGCAATTCAAACGTGCCATCGCGCTCGGCGACACGGGCGTAATGTCCGGTGGCGATATGGTCTGCGCCCAAATCTTCTATGGCGTAATTCAAAAACGCTTTAAATTTAACGTGTTTGTTGCAAAGAATGTCGGGGTTGGGCGTGCGTCCGGCGGCGAATTCTGAGAGGAAGACTTCAAAGACTTCGTCCCAATATTCGGCGGCGAAGTTGACGGTTTTTAGTGGGATGTCCAGTTGGTCGCAGACTTGTTGCGCGTCCGCCAAGTCTTGCATGGCGGTGCAGTATTCGGTGCCGTCGTCTTCTTCCCAGTTTTTCATGAACAAGCCGCTGACGTTATGGCCTTGTTCCAATAGCAGCAGGGCGGTGACGGAAGAATCGACTCCACCGGACATGCCGACGATGATGTTTTTACTCATGATCCAGATCGAGATAAGCGTGTAATAAAGACAGTGGAAAACGTTGTCCGCGCAGGTATTCGTCGACGCAGAACAACACCAGCGGGCTGCGCAACCGTTGGGGTTGGGCGGCAATTTCGTCACGGCTTAGCCAGTGGGTGCCGACAATGCCTTCGTCCAAGTTTTGCAGCGGATTATGGCTATGGCAAGTACCGGAAAAGCACACGCGCATAAAAGTGGTTTCTTGCGGGCTTCTACGCCAAAGCTGAATGGCGACGATATGTTCAGGCTCGAACTGCCAAGCCGTTTCTTCAAGCACTTCACGCTTGGCGGCAGTCAGCAAATCTTCATTTTCTTCCAAGTGCCCCGCCGGTTGGTTAAATTGCAAGCCGCGTGGCGTGTGTTCTTCAACCATTAAAAAACGTTGCTCGTGTTCGATAACCGCTGCAACAGTGACATGGGGTTTCCAAACCATCAGTAATTTTCCGCTGTAAAAAAGCTATTATTTTACTGGATTTAGCCGCTTTATGCTGGCAAAGATTCAGCCGTTGCCGGCTTTTATTGCTGGCCACGCCAAACCGAACTTAGCCAGGTATTTGCGCAGCCGGTCGGCGTCGTTGGCGCTGCTGCGTTGCTGGCGCGAGACGGAAAATAATGTCCGCCCCGCTTCCGAAAGGCTATTGCTCGATTGGCAGATAGCGATGACAGCTTCCAATTGCAGGCAGTCGAACAAATCAAGCCCTTCCCATTGTTCTGTGCTTAACAAGGCGTTTAGTGCTGTGGTCGGTGGGGTGCTGTCGGATTGCCAAAGTTGTTCTAAACGACGGATTTCCTCGTACACCTGCACACTGGCAATCCGCCCGCCTTCGGCTAAGGTTGCCATGCGCATGATTGACGCGCTTAAGTCGCGGAAATTGCCTTGCCAGCGTGCGGCAGGCGAAGTGGCAAAATTAAGGTAAAGTTGTCGTGCTTCTTTGCTGAAGCGCAAGTGGTGACCGAGCTCGGCGGCTTGTTGGGCGAGCAGGTAGTCAAGGTTCGGCTCGATGTCTTCTTGCCGATCCGCCAGGCCGGGCAGTTGATAAGTCCATAGGTTGATGCGCGCAAACAAGTCTTCGCGGAAACGCCCGTTGCGCACTTCGCCGCGTAAATCGCGGTTAGTGCCGGCAATCAGCTGGAAGTCGCTGCCGCTTTCCTTATCGCTGCCCACGGGATAGAAGGTTTTCTCTTCAATGGCTTTCAATAGCATGGCTTGTTCGTCCAAACCTAATTCGCCGATTTCATCGAGGAACAGCAAGCCTTGATGCGCGCTTTTCAACAAGCCTGCCCGATCTTGCAAGGCGCCGGTAAATGCGCCTTTGACATGACCAAACAGGCTTGAGGCCGCACCATCGCCACGTAAGGTCGCGCAGTTGATTTCCACAAATGCGCCGCTGATTTGATGGCGGGCTTTTTTTAGCGCATAGACGCGTCGGGCTAAAAACGATTTGCCCGCACCGGTCGGCCCCATGAACAGCATCGGCGCTTTCGAGCGCACGGCAACGCGTTCAACTTCATTGATGAGTTGGTTAAAGGCCAAATTGCGCGTGGCAATGCCCGACTTAAGCAGGGCGATGGCATCGTCGTGGGCGCGGGCAAAACGTTGCGCGATGGCATCGTAACGGCCCAAATCCAAATCAATCAGCGTGTAACTGCCGGGGTCTCCAGATTTTTGCCGGCGTGGTGGCGAAGTTTGCAGCAATACGCCGGGTATGTAGCGTGCCTCTACCATCAAAAACCAGCAAATTTGCGCGACATGCGTGCCGGTGGTGATGTGTACCCAGTAGTCTTCGTGTTCGGTATCGAAAGGAAAGCCTTGGGCAAAATCGAACAGGGCGGCGTACATTTCGCCAAAATCCCACGGGTCTTGCAGATCCAGCAAGACCGGTTCCACGCGGGTTTCCGGCGAAACGGCGGCAATGTCCGCCAAAACTTGTGCCAGCAAGCGTTGGTTGCGGCTGTCGTAAAGCAGCACCAAGCGCGACACCAAGAGGTCGTCGTGACGGGTGATGTCCACGGTAGGCCGCCAGCGATCCCAGCGCGAATCATGCCAGCCGGAATCCAGTTGCGTGCCTAAGAAGCCGATAATGACCGATTTTTTCATTATAAAAATAGATAAAAGCTGATAAATATAGCTAGATTATTTTAGCGCGTTATCGTCATGCTGCGTTAAATTGGATTTTTAAAAAGTAATAAGTCACTTTAATTCAATAAGATAATCTTTTATTTTGGCGCTTTAAAAAACTGGCATGGTTATAGCAACGGTAGGGTAGGCGATGCTTGCATCGCCAATCAATTTAATGGAGGACAACATGCAACCCGAAAATTACCAAGTGATGCAGGCCGATAACGGCAAACCCATCAAGATGTGGACACACGGCGTACCGGTCGAAGATGACGCCAAAAAACAATTGCAGAACATTGCGCAGCTGCCGTTTATCTACAAGCACATTGCCGTGATGCCGGATGTGCATTTAGGTAAAGGCTCGACGATTGGTAGCGTCATCCCGACACTGGGCGCGATTATTCCAGCTGCGGTGGGTGTGGATATTGGTTGCGGCATGATTGCCGCGAAGACCACGCTGACGGCGGCTGATTTGCCCGATAATCTGTTCGCTTGGCGGTCGGCGATTGAAAAGGCGGTGCCGCATGGCTTGACTTTTCGGGGTCGTGACAAAGGTTCGTGGGAAAACCCGCCGGAGCTGGTTGATAAGGCGTGGGCAGAATTGTATCCGCGTTTCCAAGTCTTGACCGACAAGCACCCGCGTTTTAAAAACACCAACAACCATAAACACTTAGGAACCTTAGGCACAGGCAACCATTTTGTCGAGGTGTGTTTGGACGAAAGCAATGCCGTGTGGTTTATGCTGCATTCCGGTTCGCGCGGGGTGGGTAATGCTATTGGTTCGTACTTTATCGAGCTGGCAAAAAAGGATATGGAGCGGTTTTACATTCGTCTGCCCGATAAGGATTTGGCGTATTTTCCGGAAGGTACGGAACATTTCGGCGATTATGTCTCGGCAGTGGCTTGGGCGCAGGATTTTGCCCGTTTAAACCGTGAGCTGATGATGGTGAATGTCGTCAAGGCCATTCAGGCAATCTGCCCGAAACCCTTTAGTGCCGATGTCGAGGCGGTCAATTGTCACCACAACTATGTGCAAAAGGAAAACCATTTTGGCAAAAATGTGCTGGTGACGCGCAAAGGTGCGGTGGCGGCTTGGCCTGGGCAAATGGGGATTATTCCGGGGTCGATGGGTGCGCATTCGTTCATTGTGCGCGGTAAAGGCGAGCCGGAAGCGTTTTGTTCGTGCAGCCACGGCGCTGGGCGGACTATGTCGCGCACGGCTGCCAAGCGCCAATTTACTATCGCCGACCAGATTGCCGCCACTGAAGGGGTGGAATGCCGGAAAGATGCCGATGTTATCGACGAAATCCCGATGGCTTACAAAGACATTGATGCGGTGATGCGGGCGCAGGCGGATTTGGTGGAGATTGTTCACACCTTGAAGCAAGTCGTGTGTGTGAAGGGGTAGCCGGTTAAATGGGAGTTCCACAATGATAGAGCTAGATGGTTCTCAGGGTGAAGGCGGTGGGCAAATTTTGCGTACCGCCTTGAGTTTGTCGATGTGTACCGGGCAAGCCGTGCATATCGTCAACATCCGCGCCAAACGCCAAAAACCGGGGCTAATGCGCCAGCATTTGACGGCTGTACAAGCGGCGGCGCAAGTTTGTGGTGCGGAGGTGTCGGGTGATGCAATAGGTTCGCTGGAGTTGTGGTTTGCACCGGGCGTTGTCCGTGGCGGTAGCTACCAATTCAACATCGGCACGGCGGGTAGTTGTACGCTGGTTCTGCAAACGCTGTTGCCGGCGTTGTTGTCTGCCGATCAGGACAGTGTGGTGGAGTTGACGGGCGGAACACATAATCCGATGTCGCCGCCGTTCCATTTTTTGGAACGGGCTTTTTTGCCGTTGTTGCAGCGCATGGGGGTCAATGTGGACTTGTCTTTGTTGCGCTATGGATTTTATCCGGCGGGCGGTGGTCAGTTGCGTGTCCAGATAAAAGCGGGGCAGGTATTACAGCCTTTGCATCTGCAAGCGCGTGGCGAGCGTATCGAAAATTATGCAGAAGCCTTGTTTGCGGGTATACCTTTCCATATTGCCGGGCGCGAGTTGGCGGTGCTGAAAAAACGGCTGGGCTGGTCGGATGGGCAATTATTGCCAAAAGCGCTGGAACGCCAGCAAGGTCCGGGCAATGCTTTGCTGGTGACATTGGTTTATGAACATGTCACCGAGGTGTTCAGCGCATTTGGCGAAAAAGGCGTGGCGGCTGAAAAGGTTGCGGATACGCTTGCCAAAGCCGTCCGCCGTTATCTTGCCAGTTCGGCGGTGGTGGGTGTTTATCTGGCTGACCAATTGTTGTTGCCAATGGCGTTGGCGGGTGGTGGCTCGTTCACGTGTACCGAATGGAGCCAACATGCCGCCACCAATGCCGAGGTGATTGAGCGGTTTTTACCCATTACCATTTGCAGGCGGCATCTTGATGAAGGTGTGTTGGTTACACTGTTGCCGAGTTAATGGTCGCCGCTGTTAAGTCGTTCTGGCTTTCTTTCCAATCCCTACTTATGGCGGGCAACAGTTATTTTTAACGGGCAGGCTTGAATTGCCCTGCTATAGCCTATATCTTTACAGCTAAGAAAAAAGTTTGTTACCTCATTGATTATGTCCGACTCAGAGCGCTTTAACGACCATGATGACGGCTTGGCAGTGCAAGAAGCCAAGCCTAAGCTTAAGAAGCCGCCCATGTATAAGGTGGTATTATTGAATGACGACTTTACGCCGATGGATTTTGTCATTGAGATCTTGATGGAATTCTTCGGCATGTCAGAAGAGTTGGCGACGCGGGTTATGCTGCAAATTCACACCCAAGGCATCGGCGTATGTGGTACCTACACCAAAGATGTTGCTGAAACCAAAGTAGTTATTGTCAACGAATATTCACGGGAACATCAACATCCTTTGATGTGCGCGATGGAAGAAGTCTAGATTGGAGTGTTTGTCTATGTTAAGTAAAGAGCTTGAAGTTACGCTAAACACCGCCTTTAAAAACGCCCATGACAAGCGTCATGAGTTTATTACGGTGGAGCATTTGCTGCTGGCTTTGTTGGACAATGCGTCTGCTGAAGCGGTTATGGTTGCCTGTGGTTGCAATACCAAGCTGCTGCGCGGTCAGCTGACCCAGTTTATCGACGAGACCATGTCCCTCATCCCGCCCGGCGTGCAGCGCGAAACGCAACCGACGCTGGGTTTTCAACGGGTGCTGCAACGCGCTGTTTTCCATGTGCAAGCTTCTGATAAAAAAGAAGTTTCCGGTGCCAATTTGTTCGTTGCCTTGTTTAGCGAGCAGGATTCCCATGCCGTCTACCTGCTGAACAAACAAGACATTTCCCGCCTCGATGTCGTCAATTATTTGGCGCATGGCATTTCCAAGCTCGATCAAGAGAATGAACGCGGTAACGAGCGCTCTTCCGAATCCGGTAATGCCGATGCCGAAAACGGCGGCAGCCCGCTCGACAAATATGCCACCAATTTGAACGAAGAAGCCCTACAAGGTCGCATCGACCCGTTAATTGGCAGATCGGCAGAAGTTGAGCGCACTATCCAAACCCTCTGCCGCCGCCGCAAAAACAACCCGCTTCTGGTGGGCGAAGCAGGTGTCGGCAAAACCGCGATTGCCGAAGGCTTGGCGAAAAAAATCGTTGAAGAAGATGTGCCTGAAGTCTTGCTAAAAAGCGTGATTTATTCGCTCGATTTAGGCGCTTTGGTCGCGGGCACCAAATACCGTGGCGATTTTGAAAAACGTCTGAAAGCTTTGGTCAACCAGCTTAAAAAAGAACCCAATGCCATTTTGTTTATTGACGAAATCCACACCATCATTGGTGCCGGTTCGGCGTCGGGCGGGGTGATGGATGCCTCCAACCTGATTAAACCAGCGTTAGCTTCTGGACAATTGCGCTGCATTGGTTCGACCACTTACCAAGAGTATCGCGGAGTGTTCGAAAAAGACCATGCCTTAGCGCGCCGCTTCCAAAAAATCGACGTACCAGAACCATCGGTTGAAGACACTATTTTGATTTTAAAAGGCCTAAAAAGCCGCTTTGAAGAGCATCACGATGTTAAATATTCTGCCGATGCTTTACGATTGGCGGCTGAATTGTCTGACCGCTACATCACCGACCGCCATTTGCCCGACAAAGCCATTGATGTAATTGACGAAGCAGGTGCAAAACAGCGCATGACTGCCGAAGCTGAACGCAAACAGTTGATTGATGTGGCGGAAATTGAAGAAATCGTCTCTAAAATTGCCCGTGTACCGGCAAAATCGGTATCTTCAAACGACATCGACAGGCTGGCTAATTTGGAAAAAAATCTCAAGATGCTGGTGTTTGGTCAAGACGAAGCGATCTCCGCCTTGTCTTCTGCCATTAAATTGTCACGCGCCGGGTTGCGCGATTCGCAAAAAACCATTGGTTCGTTTTTGTTTGCAGGGCCGACAGGTGTGGGCAAAACCGAAGTGACACGCCAGCTTGCCAAGGTTTTGGGTGTGGAGCTGATCCGCTTTGATATGTCCGAATACATGGAGCGGCATACGGTTTCGCGCTTGATAGGCGCTCCTCCTGGTTATGTGGGTTTCGACCAAGGCGGGTTGTTGACCGAACAGGTCAATAAGCATCCCCATGCAGTCCTGTTGTTGGACGAGCTGGAAAAAGCCCATCCTGATGTCTTCAATTTGCTGTTGCAGGTGATGGATCATGGCACGCTGACCGACAACAACGGTCGTAAAGCCGATTTCCGCAATATCATTTTAGTGATGACCACCAATGCCGGTGCGGAAGAGGGCAGTCGTGCGTCGATAGGTTTTACCCAGCAAGATCATGCCAGTGACAGCATGAAAGTCATCGAGAAAGGCTTTTCTCCTGAATTCCGCAACCGCTTGGATGCGATTATCCAGTTCAAACCTTTGGACATCACCATTGTTGGGCATGTGGTTGACAAGTTTATTTTCGAATTGGAAGCGTTGCTGTCCGACAAGCAAGTCACGCTTACCTTGGACACCGATGCCCGCTTGTGGCTTGCGGAAAACGGTTGCGACCCCAAAATGGGCGCAAGGCCAATGGCAAGATTGATACAAGAGAAAATTAAGAAACCGCTAGCCAATGATTTGCTGTTCGGCAAATTGGCTAATGGTGGTCATGTCAGGATTTACGTGCAAGACAAGGAGCTGGCTTTTGCCATTGAAGGCAAGGAATTGGTCGTTTCTGAAAACAGTTAGCCCATAAGGCCGTGTGCGTTTGCCAATTGCAAGCAGCAATCGGTTTAACGCATACGGAAAGAAATACGGCCTTTGGTTAAATCGTACGGAGTCATTTCAACTTTAACGCTATCGCCGGTTAGGATACGGATATAGTGTTTGCGCATTTTGCCTGAAATATGGGCAGTCACAATATGACCGTTTTCCAGTTGTACGCGGAACATGGTGTTTGGAAGCGTGTCAATTACTTTACCTTCCATTTCAATTTGATCTTCTTTAGCCATTACAATTACCCTTAAGTTTTAAAAACTCCCATTATACCACTAAGGCTTTTGGTAACAAAAAAAGTATGGGGCTTTTTAGCGAATGGGTCTTGTTGCTAACCACAAATCTGTTAAACAATGGCTTAGGTTAAAGATAAGTTTGAATATTTATGGCGAGGTAATTTTGCAAGATAATTTCTGTTTATGTGGCTCGGGCTTGGCATATTTGGCCTGTTGCGGCGTTTTTCATCATGGCGACGGCGTGCCTGTTACCGCCGAAGCGTTAATGCGTTCACGGTATTGTGCTTATGCCTTGCAGGATGCTGACTATTTACAAAATACCTGGCATGAGACAAAAAGTCCGAAAACCATCGATTTTTCAAAAGAAAATGCCCAATGGCTGCGCTTAGAAATTGTTGAAACGAAAAAAGGCGGCGCCAACGACGGCAAAGGCGTCGTCAGTTTTAAAGCATTTTTCCAGCAAGAAGGCGAAGATTTTGTCATGCGCGAAACCAGTCGCTTTGTTAAGGAAAAGGGCAGATGGCTTTATGTGGACGGTAGCGGCGCTATCAGCAAAGTTGCGGATATTGGATTGCAAAGCAAAAACGGCGCATGTCCTTGCGGCAGCGGTAAAAAATATAAACGGTGTTGCGGGGTGGCCTAGAGTTTGGGCAGATGCTCGCCGCATCTGCCCAATAAGCATTTAGCGTTGTTGCTTAGAAGTGATGTTGCCTTTTCTGTCCATGGTGACATCCCAATCGCCGCTGGCATTGGTGATGACGAAATCAAACTCTTCACCGACACCATTAGGGTTAATCATCATAATGGCTTTCTTGAATTCATATTTGCCAAAGGCGGCGTTCAGGCTGGCGGCACTGTTCAGCGGCAAAATGTCTGAAGTTTTTGGCGAGCCGACCACCACACCGGCAACAAAAAAGCGGCCGTTGGTGCGGAAATATTCCATCAGACGGTCTTCGCCATCCTTAAACTCCAAAAGATACAAATCTTGTTTGTAGTGGTTTTTGGGTTCTGCAACCAAATCAACCGCATTGGGGTGACGCTTATAAAAGGCTTCCATGACGTTTTCAGGAATGCTGGCTTTATCGATGGGCTGTGCGAAAACCGACAGCGAACTGGCGGCTAACACAGCCGCAGTCAAATTAATTAAGATGTTGCGCATGGTTGTTTTACCCTGTTGTTATTATTGATAAGTCAAATCGTGTTGAGTTGTCAGGCCATTGTAATCGAACAGTGTGCCAGCGAGAAGGCTAGATGCAAACAATAAAGCACACAAAAACAGCCAAAAAAATTAACGGCAAAAATTCGGCGCAGGCATTGGGGAGATTTTGCCAGTTTGAATGCCGCATGGGTTTTACCCGCCCACTTCAGAGATAAACCACCATGAACCACATCGCCTTAAAAATGCTGATGGGTGACAAAGGCAAATATATCGGCATTGTGATGGGCTTGACCTTTGCCTCGCTCATCATGACCCAGCAACCGGCTATTTTTTTAGGCTTGATGGCGCGTTCCTACAGCTTTATTTCCGATGTGGGGCTGGCGGATATTTGGGTGATGGATTCAAAAGTACAGTTTGTTGATGACATCAAGCCCCTGCAAGAAACCGAACTGTATCGGGTGCGCGGCATTGCCGGCGTGCAATGGGCCATGCCGCTGTACAAAGGCTTGCTGAAGGCGCGTCTGCCCGATGGCACGTTCCAGACCTGCAACGTGATAGGCTTGGATGACGCCACCTTAATCGGCGGCCCGCCCATCATGCTGCAAGGCAAATTGGATGATTTACGTCGCAGCGATGGCGTGATTATCGACATCGACGGCCTGACCGACAAACTCGGCAAACCTGCCGCGACACCCGGCGGCAAACCCATCCCTTTAAAAGTCGGCGAAAGCCTGGAGCTTAACGACCGCCGCGCTATCATCGTCGGCGTTGCCAAAGTCACCCGCACCTTCCAATCCCAGCCCGTTGTTTACACCACCTATTCCCGCGCCAAAAGCTACGCGCCCCGCGAACGCAAATTGTTGTCGTTCATTTTAGTCAAAGCCAAAACAGGCCAAGACCCGCAAGCGTTGGCAAAACGCATCCAAGACAGTACCGGCATGGCGGCTTACACCCAAGCTGGATTTATGGAATTGACCTACCAATATTTCATGAAAAACACCGGCATCCCGATCAATTTCGGCATTTCGGTATTGTTGGGCTTTATTGTCGGTGCTGCCATTGCCGGACAAACCTTTTACAACTTCACGCTCGAAAACTTGCGCCAATTCGGCGTGTTAAAAGCCATGGGAACCCCTAACGGGACGCTGTTGCGGATGATTTTATTGCAAGCCGTTGTCGTTGGTTGTACGGGTTACGGCATGGGTGTCGGCCTGACCGCATTGTTTGGCTTCGCCATGCGCCACACCATTTTGGCGTTTAAATTCCCTTGGCAATTGCTGGTGTTCAGCGGCGCTGGTGTCAGTTTGATTTGCATCTTTGCCGCCTTGATTAGCATTGTCAAAGTCATCCGCCTTGAACCCGCCATTGTTTTTAAAGGTTGATGATGAATCCATCCACACTTGCCGTCAGCTGCAAAAACTTGGTCAAAACCTACGATACCGGCGACCAAAAAGTCATCGCCCTCAACGGTATCAATTTGGATGTTGCCATGGGCGAATTGCTGATGCTGGTCGGCCCTTCCGGTTGCGGTAAAACAACGTTGATCTCGGTGATTGCTGGCATCCTTGACCAAGACGAAGGCAGTTGCGAGCTGTTTGGCGAAAATTTAAAAAACCTGAAAAGCCAAGACAAGCTGCGCTTTCGCGCCAAAAACATCGGCTTTGTTTTTCAAGCCTTTAATTTGCTGCCCGCACTCACTGCAGCAGAAAATGTCTCGATTCCGCTGCTAATCAATGGCGTTAAACGTGCCGAAGCGGAACGCCAAGCGGTGCAGATGCTCGAACAAGTTGGCCTTGGCAAGCGCAGCCAATCCATGCCCGCGCAATTGTCGGGCGGGCAACAACAGCGTGTCGCCATTGCCCGCGCCCTGATCCATAACCCGCGCCTGATTGTCTGCGACGAGCCGACCAGCGCACTCGACCACGAAACCGGCAACCAAGTGATGGCCTTGCTGAAAAACGTGGCTTTGCAGCACGATAGGGCGCTGGTTATCGTTACCCATGATGCACGGGTTTTCAGCTTTGCAGACCGGATTGCCGAAATGGATGATGGGCAAATAGTTAAAGTTACGTAGTTGAAAAAGGTTAAATGGAGTAAAAGCGAGTGGATATTTTTTTAATTATTTTTGAAATAATTTCGGCTTTTATTGGCTATAAGCCAAAGCCGAGTTTAAGTGTTGATAATATTGATGACGATCCTGTCAATTTGCGTGGCGGCCTAAGTTTTTTGATAGAAAACGTTTCCGACACGCTAACGATGTTACAGCCAGTCGTGAGCTATTCCTTTGTCAATCAAATCGGTGAGCGTTGTAGTGTGATCTTTGATGTTGATGATACGGATTTATCTTTGCCTGCTTTTACGCCAAAAAAGCTTCAAGCCTCTGCCAGAACCTTGCAACCGGAGCGTTTATGCGGAAAAAACAAGTGTTATCAATTTATTTACGGCGATGGCAAAACAGTTGAAATTAAAGTTGCCTGATCCAATAAATCCAATGCCATGAAAATTAAACACATCTTACCGCTACTGTCCGCCGCTGGTTTTGCCTTCGCCGCCTATACGGTGATGACCAGCAACCAGCCGATGCCGATTGCCCAAGCGGTAGCCGAACCGGCGTCTGCGCCTTATCAGGCGTTTATTGCTGGTTCCGGTATCGTTGAGGCACAAAGCCAAAACATTGCTGTTGGTACGCCCTTATCGGGGGTGGTCAGCCAAGTGGCGGTTAAGGTGGGCGACCAAGTTAAGGCGGGCGGGCTTTTGTTTGCCTTAGATGACCGCGACAGCCGTGCGCAATTGGCGGTTAAAGCGGCGGACTTGGCGAAAGCACAGGCCGAAGTTAGCGTTGCCAAAGCGACATTGAACGATAGCGAATCGCTCAGCCGTATGGCGGAAGCCGTTAGCGACCGCCGTGCCATCAGCGGCGAAGAGCTGCTGAAACGTCGCAATGCCGCGCAGATTGCCAAGGCGAGGTTGGACAGTGCAACGGCTCAAGTTGCCCAAGCCCAAGCCAATTGGCTGAATGTGCAAACCACGCTGGAACGCCTGCAAATAAAAGCCCCGGTCGATGGCGAAGTGTTGCAGGTTAATGTCCGTGTCGGCGAATTTGCCCAAGCGGGCGCGTTAAACACGCCGCTGCTGTTGCTCGGCAATTTGGCGCAATTGCATGTGCGCGTCGATATTGACGAAAACGATGCTTGGCGGTTCGACAAAAACAGCAAAGCTGTTGCCTATTTGCGTGGCAACCGCAATTACCAAGCCAATTTGCAACTGGCGTATGTCGAACCGTTTGTAGTGCCGAAACAATCGTTGACGGGCGATAGCAGCGAACGTGTCGACACCCGTGTTTTGCAAGCCTTATACCGCTTTGACCGCCAGCAATTGCCGGTGTACGTAGGGCAGCAAATGGACGTCTTCATAGAAGCCAAAGCCGAATCGCCCGCCCAGCAAGCCATTCCTGTGCAAACCGGTAAACCACAATGAAACGCCGCGGCATTGTCAGCATGGCTTTGCTGTTAAGTGCCTGCATGGTCGGACCTGATTACCAAAAGCCCAACTTGACCGTTCCGGCAAGCTGGCAAGGCAGCCCACCAGCCGCCGGAAAATTGCCCGAAGCGTGGTGGCGGAGCTTTAACGACCCCATCCTCAACGCCTTAATCCGCGATGCTATCGCTGCCAATCTCGACTTAAAACAAGCCTTGTTGAAAGTGCAAGATTTACGCGCACAACGGCAAGCGGTTTTTGCTTCGACGCTGCCTAGCCTGGATGCCCACAGTAACGCCAGCCGACGGCTCAACAACACTTCCGGCGGCAGCGGTAGCGCAGTCGGCGGTGGTTTTGGCGTGGGCAGCCAGATCATCAATATTTTTCAGAGCGGTTTTGACGCGCAATGGGAGTTGGATTTTTTTGGCGGCGTCAGGCGTGCGGTGGAAGTGGCTGATGCCACCATCGAGGCCGAACAAGACAGCCGCCGCGCCGCACAGGTGACGGTTTTGGGCGAAGTGGCGCGGCATTATTTTGAACTGCGCCGCCATCAACAATTGCTGGCGGTTCTCCGGCAACAATTGGCAAGCCAACAAACGGCCTTGGCTTTAAATCAAGTGCGCCAGCAATCGGGGCTTGCCGATCAGGTCGCGGTCACGCAAAGTCAAGCGCAAATCGCTGCCTTGCAAGCACAAATCCCGGTTTCCGAAACCGCCGTCCGCCAAGCCAATGATGGCCTTTGTCTGTTGCTGGGCGTAACACCGGGGCAATTGGACAGCCGCTTAATGCCGACCGGTAAGTCGCCGTTTGTGGGTCAAAATGTCATTCCTGATTTGCCGTCGGAATTGCTAAAACGCCGCCCCGACATCCGCCGCGCCGAACGCAACCTAGCCGCCGCCACCGCCAATATTGGCATCGCCACTGCCGAACTGTATCCGAAAGTGAATTTGTCAGCGTTCTTAGGCTTGCAAAACATGCGTATCTCCGACATGACCCCCATCGGCAAATCGTGGTCAACGGCCGCCTCCGTCACCTTGCCCATTTTTAATTGGGGGCGTATCAACACTAATATCGCCAGCAAAAAAATCCAAACGGAACAAGCCTATTTGACTTATCAATCGACCGTCTTGGCGGCGTTTAAGGATGTTCAAGACGCGTTGGTTGCCTATCAGCAAGAGCAACAGCGCCTACAAGCCCTACAGCAAGCTGTTACCGCCCAACAAACCGCGCTGCAACTGGCGCAACAACGTTATCAAACCGGCTTAAGCAATTTTTTAGAGGTCTTGCAAAACCAGCAAAACCTCTACCAAAGCCAAGCTGATGCTGTGAGCAGCCAAGCGCAAATGGCGGTTGACCTGGTGGCTTTGTATAAGGCGTTGGGCGGCGGCTGGCAAGGGTTGGGAGATTTGGCGGGAAAGCAATGAAAAAGTTTTTTAACAAAGGAATTGACGGATGAACAGCCCTAAAAATAGATTGGCTGAGACAATGCCGGTTTTGTTTGTACCTCACGGCGGCGGCCCCATGCCGCTGTTAGATGAACCGAACCATCGTGACTTGGCCTTGTTTCTCAAGGCCATTCCTTTAGATATTCCTCGTCCCAAGGCCATTTTGGTCATTACGGCCCATTGGGAAGAAGAGACTGCTACTGTTTCCCGTAGCGAAATGCCTGGGATGATTTATGACTACCATGGATTTCCTCCCGCCGCTTACCAATTTAAGTACCCTGCTGCGGGTAGTCCGGAATTAGCGGACGCTGTTGCGGAATTATTGAATGGACACGGCATCGCTTCAAAACTTGACAGCCAACGTGGTTTCGATCACGGCACATTTGTTCCATTAATGCTGATGTATCCGTTGGCGGATATTCCTGTTGTGCAGTTGTCTTTGGTCAGCAGCCTAAACCCTAACGCGCATATCGCGATAGGCAAAGCTTTGGCATCGTTACGGAAAAAGGGTGTCTTGATACTGGGTTCTGGCATGTCGTTCCATAACATGTCGGCGTTTTTTTCGGCAGACCCTACGAAATTGGGCAAAAGTGAAATGTTCGATGCTTGGTTAAGCGAAACTCTGATGAACAAAACGATGGGATTGGACGAACAAGCCATCCGCTTAAGCCAATGGGCTTCAGCGCCTGAAGCGCGTTTTTGCCACCCACGCGAGGAACATCTGTTGCCCTTGCTGGTTTGTTTTGGTGCTGGGTCGGACATTTCCACAGAGGTATCGAAGGTGTTTAGTGGCAAGTTATTCAATACGCGTATTTCGGGATATTTATGGGAATAAATATTAACGACAGATTGTTGTCGATTGACGTTGCTTCCGTAAGCCAGCAGGGCAGGGCTGGCATATCCGCAGTGTTTTAAGCGACAATAGCGGCACTTCTGTAACGAAGACGCCCTTAGCTTCTGGTCTTATCCCCTTGACACTCAAATCCCGATTGATGTCGGCTGTCCTCAGCCCGCCGATGCGCTTGCTTAAATGGCTGAGAAGCCTTGTTTTGGCGGGCGTCATTTTGTCCTTGTTGCCGGTGTTGGTGTTTAGGTGGTTGCCGCCACCGACTTCCATGTTCATGGCTTATCGGCACGGCGAAGATTTGTTCGGTAGCGGTAAATTCCATACCATTGATTACCGCTGGACGGATGCCCGCAGCATTTCGCCGAACGCTTACGCTGCCGTGGTGGCGGCGGAAGACCAGCAGTTTTTTGACCATTTTGGTTTTGATGTCAAGTCCATCCAAAGTTCGCTGGAAAATTACCAAGACGGCGGACGTTTGCGCGGGGCGAGTACGATTTCGCAACAAGTGGCGAAAAACCTGTTTTTAACGCCGTCGAAAAGTTTTCTGCGCAAAGGCGTGGAAGCTTGGTTTACTTTGTTGCTGGAGATTTTCTGGAGCAAGCAGCGGATTTTGACGGTGTACTTGAATATCGCCGAATTTGGCGACCATTTGTTTGGCGTCGAGGCGGCTAGCCAGCGCTATTTTGGCGTGCCAGCCAAAGCCTTAAGCCGTCAACAGGCTGCATTATTGGCGGCAACCTTGCCGAATCCAAAATTATTGCGGGCGGCTAAACCGTCCAGTTATGTGTTGCGTCGGCAAGCGTGGATTTTGCGGCAGATGCGAAATTTAGGCGGATTGCCCAATTAGATTGACCTGCGCATCAGTGATGCTGCGCCAACGCCCAAAGTACATGTTCCCTGACCAATTCTGAGTCATCTTCCCTTCTTGCGGTTAACGCTTCGATCACTGGCGGCGAGGTTTTGGCGTTGCCCAAGGCCACGGCGATATTGCGCAGCCAGCGTTGATAACCAATCCTCCGTATCGCCGAACCTTCGGTTTTTGCCAAAAATTCGGTTTCTGTCCATGCAAACACGGCGATGAGTTCTTGGCTGTTGAGTTGATGCCGTGGTTTAAAATCGCCTTCACCCGTCAAATGTGCGAAACGGTTCCACGGGCAGACCAGTTGGCAGTCGTCGCAGCCGTAGATGCGGTTGCCCAGCAAAGGCCGCAGTTCCACGGGTATTGCGCCGTGCAGTTCGATGGTCAGGTACGACACGCAACGCCGGGCATCCACCTGATAAGGTGCGACGATAGCTTGGGTGGGGCAAATGTCCAAACACGCCGTACAGGCGCCGCAGTGGTTGTGGTTGTTGGGCGGGTCGGCGGGCAGCGGCAAATCGGTGTAGATTTCGCCCAGAAAAAACCAGGAACCAGCTTTGCGGTTGATGAGGTTGGAATGCTTGCCTATCCAGCCGAGTCCGGCTTTTTCCGCGATGGCTTTTTCCAACACCGGCGCGCTGTCTACAAAGGCGCGGTAGCCGAAGGGGTCAATTTCCGCTTGGATTTTGTCGGCGAGTTTTTGCAGGCGGTTGCGGATCAGTTTGTGGTAGTCGCGGCCTAGGGCATAGCGCGAGATGTAAGCGGCGGCTGGGTCGTCCAACGCTTGTTGGCTGGTTGCTGCCGCTTCGGGCAGATAGTCCATACGGACTGAAATAATGCTGAGCGTGCCGGGTTGCAATAGATCGGGACGGCTGCGTTTGAGGCCGTGGCGTTGCATGTAGTCCATGTCGCCGTGGAAGCCTTTCGCCAGCCAAGTTTGCAGATGCGCTTCGGCATCGGCAAGATCAATGCCGGTGATGCCGACTTGCTGAAAGCCAAGCTCGCTGCCCCAGTGCTTGATGCGCTGGGCGAGTTCGCTAAGGGCTGGGTCGGAGTCGGCTTCGGTCATGGGTTAGAAGCGATGGGCTGACGCGGGTCAGCCCATCCTAGGGCTATTTGTTGGGGGCGGGTCTGCGTCTGGGCTTGGCGGCGCTAGTTGCCGGTTTTGCCGCTGATTTATTGGCAGGAGCTGGGCGGTTACGCGGTTGGCGCGGAGGTCTAGGCGGTTCGGCCGGCATGGGCGGTGCGACCAGGTCGGCTTCAAAACCGGCGACTTGGTCGCGTTTTATCGCCGATCCCATCAGTTTTTCCACCAATTTCAAAGCACCCACTTCGTCGTGCGAGACTAGCGACACCGCTTCGCCTTGTTCGCCTGCGCGTCCGGTGCGGCCTATGCGGTGGACATAATCGGCGGGCGAACGCGGCAATTCAAAGTTGACGACGTGCGGCAGCAAGGCAATGTCAATGCCGCGTGCGGCAACATCGGTCGCCACCAACGCGCGGATTTCTCCGGCTTTAAAGCCTGCCAGAGCGCTGGTGCGTGCGCCTTGGCTTTTGTTGCCGTGGATGGCGGCGGCTTTAATATCAACCTTGTTAAGCTTTTCGGTCAGACGGTTGGCACCGTGTTTGGTGCTGGTAAAAATTAAAATTTGTTGCCAGTCGCCGGATTTTATCAAGTGAGTCAGCAATTCGGTTTTATTGGCTTTGTTGCACAAATAGGCGGTTTGCTCGACGGTTTCGGCGGCGGTATTGCGGGGGGCGACTTCAATTTTGACCGGATTGACCAACAAGCCCGTAGTCAGTTTGCGGATGTCTTCGGAAAAGGTTGCCGAAAACAACAAGTTTTGGCGTTTTTTCGGCAGAAAACCGATGATTTTGCGGATGTCACGGATAAAGCCCATGTCCAACATGCGGTCTGCTTCGTCCAGCACCAAGGTTTCGACCTTATCCAGCTTAACGGCGTTTTGGTTGACCAAATCCAGCAAACGGCCCGGTGTAGCCACCAGTACATCGACACCGCCACGCAGGCGCATCATTTGTGGGTTGATTTTAACGCCGCCAAAAACCACTTCGGTTTTCAGGCGCGGGTGCAAATGCACGCCGTATTTGTTGACCGACTCGCCCACTTGCGCCGCCAGTTCGCGGGTTGGCGTTAAGATGAGCACACGTACAGGGCGGTTGTGGCTATGGTTGTGTTGCGATAAACGGTGCAAAAGTGGCAAGGTGAAACCAGCGGTTTTGCCGGTGCCGGTTTGGGCGGCAGCTAGCAGGTCATGGCCTTGCAGCACTGCCGGAATGGCTTGTTGTTGGATAGGCGATGGGCTGGTGTAGCCTGCGTCGGCAATGGCGCGTAATAACGGGTCGGATAACCCTAAGGAGGAAAATGGCATGTATTGGTTTCTTGGTGATGGCAGACGGTGGTGTCTTGCGGAAAAAGCTAACGGATTGAGCTAAAAAAGAAAATAAATCAGGGATATATTGTCTGTAACAGATGTTAGCCGCCAATGATACGTGGTTTTTGTGGTCACGTCAGGTAAAAACGTCAATGGCGGCGGAATTGGGATTTATTTTTTATTGGCGATTTTTTTATCGCGCAGAACTAACCATTCGTTGAATTTGGTCAATTCGGGGGCGATAAGCTTGCCGGTTTGGAAATACAAGCTGCTGCGGGCTTTAAAGTATCGGTAACGGGCTTGGCGTTGTTGCAGCTTGGCTTCGGAGAGCTGTTTTTCGGCACCGAGCAAATCAACAATGGTGACAACGCCCAGCTCGTGGCCTTTTTTCATGGCGTCGCGTGATTTTTCGCTGGCGGCAAGCTGGCGGTCGGTAGCCAAACTGCGCGAAGGCGAGGTTTGCATATCCAAATAGGCGGCGCGGGTCAGTTTTTCAAATTCGCGTAACTTTTGTTCCAGTTGGCTTTCGGCGATTTTTTTGCGGGCGGTGGCTTCATCAATTTTCGCGCCCGTGCCGCCGCCGTCATAAATCGGCACGGTGGCCTGCACACCGGCGGTGGCAATGTCGAACGGCGGCGATTGGCGGTTGTTGTAAGCCGTGTCGCTATAGGTTTCACTCAGTTGCAATTCAATGCGCGGCAAATAACCGGCCCGGTAGGCATTAATGGTTTGCCGTGCCGATTCGACCGCCATTTTTAAGGCGCGCAGTTCGGGGTTGAGTTGCCCGGCCTGTTGCGACCAGTTGTCAATGCTGCCATCCGGCGGTGGTTGGGCAATGTCCAGACGGACCGGTTGCAGACTGGTGACGGCATCGCCCGTCAGTTCGCGCAATTTTTCCAAGGCGATACGGGCATTATTGTCGTTGTCGATCAGTTGTGTGCGCAGGGTTTCGGTACGCGCCTGCAATTCGTACAAGTCGGTGACCATTGCCATTTGCCGTGCCTGCATGGCTTGGGTGCGGGCAAGCTGTTGTTCGGTGGAACGCAGCTCGGCGGCAGTAATTTCGCTTTTGTCGGCGGCTTCCAAGGCGTCGATGTAACGGTCGATCAAATCGCTAATCAGCTTTTGGTGTGCGGACAACAGGTCTTCTTCGCTTTGGGTGGTTTTTGCCTCTTGGCTTTTCATCAGCAAATAGGCTTGCAAATCGAATATCGGTTGTTGCAAGTTGATGCTGGCGCGTACACCTGGGTAGGTGGTGCTGACTTCGGGGTTAAAGATGGACGTGCCTTTGCTGTGAAAATAGTTGTAAGAATAATTGCCGCTGATACTGACTTGCGGCAAAAGCGCCGCGTAACTGCGGTCTTCTTGCGCGCGCAGGACGTCAACGGTGTATTGGCTGCTGAGTAATTCCGGTGACGATAAGACCGCACGTTCATACAAGCTGAGCAGGTCTTCACCGGCATGGGCGCTAAGGGTTAAGCCCATGCCCACGATGAGTAAACAAAGTCGGCGCATGTTCAGTCCTCAATTAAAGAGCGGGCAAAAATATTGCTGAGCGGCTGCATCAGGTATTCAAAAAAGGTGCGGTCGCCGGTGTTGATAAGCACTTCGGCTGGCATGCCTGGCAATAAGATCAAGCCGTTGTCGGACAGTTCTTTTAAGCCTTGGCTTTCGACTTCAACCCGCGCCAGATAATAGCTGATCTGGTTTTTTTCATCGGTGAGGCGGTCCGCCGACAAGGCCACTAGATGACCGTTAATTTTGGGGGTTTTCGCGCTTTTAAAGGCACTAAAGCGGATTTCAGTGCTTTGCCCGATATGCACGCGGTCAATATCCAGCGGCGAGACTTGCGCTTCAACAATCAGTTTTTCCTGCTGCGGCACGATGTCCAGCAAATGTCCGCCCGGCGGGATGACTGCGCCCAGAGTGTGGACTGTCAAGCCCAGCACCATACCCGCTTCGGGTGCTTTGATGGTGGTGCGGGTTACTGTGTCGGACAGCCACTGGGTTTTTTCGCGCAATTCCGACAATTCCGCCTGCACCTTGCTGAGTTCATCGACCACTTCGCGTTGGAATTCTTTTTCGATTTGCAGGATTTTCAAGGCGATTTCGCTGATTTGGGTTTGCGCGGTGGCAATGTTGGCGGTGAAATCGCCTTCGTCACCTTGGGCTTCGGCTAGTCGGCGTTCCAATTCGGTAACTTTTTGCTTTTCCACATAGCCTTCTTTAAGCATGGCGCGGAAATCGACCAGCTCTTTATTTAAGGAGGCGGCTAAGTTATTGCGGCTATTTTTTTGCGCGCGAATGCCTTCAATTTTGGCAGCCAGTTGGTGGCGTTGTTCTTGCAAAATGCCGATTTCACCGTTGCGTGAGTGTTGCCGTACCATGAACGATTGGTCTTGCAGGCGCATGGCCTCTTGGGCGCGCAGGTCTTCCGTGGCTTGTGTCAATAAATCGGGGTAATCGACGCGTTTTTTACCGTCGCGTTCGGCGGTCAAGCGCGCTTCACGGGCGAGGGCGGAAAATAATTGCCCGCGTAAGGTTTCCAGTTGCGCGCGTGAGGAGGTGTCTTCCAATTCCAGCAAGATTTGGCCTTTGCTGACGGTGTCACCATCGCGGACATTGATAGCTTTGACGATGCCGCCTTCTAAATGCTGGACGGTTTTGCGGTAGCCTTCCACGGTAATCGTGCCGGGGGCCAGTGCGGCGCTGCCTAGCGGGGCCAATACCGACCAGGCACCAAAAAAGCCGAAGACAACAATAATTAACAGATAGCCGAATCGGCGCACTGGGCGGTCGTCGGCATAGAGGTTGATGTCCATGGGTTCGCTGTCGGATTTGGGCGAAAATAAGCTCATTGTTAACCTCCTTGTTTGGCGGCTAGGCCTGGTTGTTGCGGACGTTGGTTCAGTTTTGCCAGCACTTCATCGCGCGGCCCGTCGAGCAGCAGGGTGCCTTCACTGAGCAGCATGATGCGGTCTACCATGCCCAAAATACCGAGCCGGTGGGTGATGACAATGATGGTGCAGCCACGGACTTTAAGCGCGACCAAGGCGCGCGCCAAAGCTTGTTCGCCCAAGTCGTCGAGGTTGGAGTTGGGTTCGTCTAGCACCACCAGTACCGGATCGCCGTATAAGGCGCGGGCAAGGCCGACGCGCTGGCGTTGCCCAGCTGACAACAAACCGCCTGTTCCGCCAATTTCGGTGTCGTAACCTTGCGGCAATTGCAAAATCATTTCATGGACACCGGCGGCTTGGGCGGCGGCTACGACTTTGTTGCTGTCCAGTTCGCCAAAGCGGGCGATGTTGTCGGCAACTGTGCCGTCGAACAACTCAATATCTTGCGGTAAGTAGCCAATGCCTGGGCCAACCAAGCTGCGGTCAAGTTGCGAGACATCCGCGCCGTCGAAGCGGATCACGCCGTTGGCGGTCGGCCAGATGCCCAGTAATGCCCGCGCTAGGGTTGACTTGCCTGAGGCGCTCGCGCCAATTAAGGCGATAAAAGTGCCTGCCGGAATGTTGAAGTTAACGCCTTTTATCACCGCTGTCCTCGATCCTGGCGGTACGATGACGGCTTGTTCGGCACTTAAGTTGCCTTTCGGCATCGGTAGCGGCATGCGTTCTGTTTCTGCGGGAAATTGGCCCAGCAAGGTATTTAAGCGGTCAAAGGCGGTGCGTGCGGATAAAAATTGCTTCCAGCTGCCGATCATCAGGTCGATAGGGGCCAGCGCACGGCCCAGCAGGATGGAGCCGCCGATCATCAGGCCGGGGCTGATTTGTTTGTCGATTGCCAGCCAAGCGCCTAAGCCTAAAATAAGCGATTGCATGGTGACGCGGTAAGTTTTTGATAAGGCGGCGATCAAACCGGCTTTTTCGCTGGCAACCGCTTGCAGCATGATGAGTTTTTGTTGTTTTTCCTGCCAGCGGGACATCAGATCCGGCAACATGCCCAAGGCGTGGACCACTTCGGCGTTGCGGAGGTTGCGGGCGGTGATGTTGGCGTTTTCAACCGAGACCTTGTTGGCTTGTTCCAAGTCGTCATGGGTGGCGCGTTCGTTCCAAATAGCCAGCAAAATCAACAAGACGGCAGAGAAAATCGCCATTGCCCCAAACGCCGGATGGAACAGGAACAGCAGGCCGACATAAACCGGCAGCCACGGCGCATCAAAAAAGGCGAACAGGCCGTTGCCGGTTAGAAATTGCCGCAGCATCAGCAAGTCGCTGAGCGGTTGGGTGCTGCTTCTGCCGCCACTCATGAGTGATTGCCGGAACAGCACTTTATATAAGCGTTCGTTCAGCAATAAATCGAAGCGGGTGCTGACGCGTATCAAAATCTGCGAGCGTACCCATTCCAACGCGCCGAGCATGGCAAACAAGACAACCGCCAAAATCGTCAACATGAGCAAGGTGGACGTGCTGTTGCTGCCCAATACCCGATCGTAGACTTGCATCATGTAGATGGATGGCAACAGCATCAGCAAGTTGATGAACAAACTAAAGATAGCCGCAGATTGGAACGAGTGGCGGCACAGGCGGATGGCTTGGGCGAGTTCTGAATCGGGTAAGCGCATGAGAAGAGGATCCTGGGTTAATAAGGTTCAATTCAGTGGTCGATGATTGAGATGATTGAACGGCTGCCGCCTATGGGTTACTGCATAGGCAGTGGGCGGCTTTCATTATAAAGCTTGGGATTGCTGGCAAATCGCTAGAGGATAGCTTAAGTGGTTAGGAAGATAAAGGTCATAGTTCACTTGGCAGGCAATTTATGATGGTTGTGTGCCTTGTCGGCTGGCGGTTACCGCCATTAGGGCGATTAGGCATGTTTATTTTTTAAACAAATCTTTTGGAAGGTAATGTAAATGCTTGTTTATTTTTATTGATGCCTTGGTGTATAAAAAGCACTTTTATCATTTGTTGACTAAAAGCATCGGCTATTTATTTCGATAATTTAGTTAATGGCGTCAAATAAAGCCCGTTTCTCTCTGAACTATCCCCGCTACCGCAAATAAGGAATACCAAGATGACCAATATTTATACCAGTGACATAGAAAACGGAGTCGGTGGCTTTGTTATTTTTGGCGCTGATTCCCGTGATGATGCAGGTTGCAGTGTGTCCATCGTTGGTGACATTAATGGCGATGGATTGATGGACGTTGTTATTGGCGCAAGGTTTGACAACGTTCCCGGCAAGATTTTTTCAGGACGCTCTTATGTGGTTTTTGGTCAAACGGGCACAACGTCGGTCGACCTATCGGATGTCATCAACGGTGTCGGTGGTTTTGTCATTAATGGCGAATACGCCTATGACTACAGCGGTGTTTGCGTTTCTGCTGCGGGGGATATGAATTCTGATGGCCTTGCGGATTTGATTGTTGGTTGCCCGTTTAATGATTCGGTGTCTCCCTATGCCGGGCGCAGTTATGTGATCTACGGCAAAACATCGACGGCAGCGATTGATCTGACCACCATCTCAAGCGGAAGCAGTGCTGGTTTTATCGTTGATGGCTTTGGCGAAGTTGGTCTCAGTGGTTTTTGTGTGTCATCGGCAGGCGATGTGAATGGCGATGGCTTTAGTGATCTGATCATTGGCGCACCGTACCGGTATGACCGCATCAGCGCCTATGTTGTCTTTGGTAAGAGCGTCAATACCAATACAAGCTTGGCTAACGCAGCAAATGGCATTGGTGGATTCCGTATTACAGGCACCGGCAACAAGGATCGTTTGGGCGATTCCCTTGCCGGTGCCGGTGATGTCAATGGTGATGGTTTGGCGGATTTGATTGTTAGTGCTTACAAATACAATAGTTTCGCAGGCCAGATTTATGTCGTTTTTGGTAAAACCAATACAACAACCGTGGATTTGAACAACGTCGTTAATGGTGTCGGCGGCTTTGCCATCAACAGTGAAGAGAGGGGTTCCCATGCAGGCCATCGGGTGGCAGCTGCCGGTGATGTCAACGGTGACGGCCTGGCGGATTTGCTGCTTAGTGCCCATTTGAAGGACAGCGCAACGACCACTAACGTCGGACGTACTTATGTGGTGTTCGGTAAAACGAATGGCGATACCGTCAATTTGACCTCCATTTCGAATGGCAGCGGCGGCGGGTTTTCCATTAACGGGCAAACCACAAACGACCAAAGCGGTTTTAGCGTTTCTTCGGCGGGCGATGTCAATGGCGATGGTTTGGCGGATATTTTGGTGGGTACGTATCAAATATTTTCACAGGTCGCCAATAATTCGTTCGGACGGGCTTATTTGGTGTATGGCAAAACCAGTAGCACCGCTGTCGAATTGTCGGCAGTCGATGCCGGTATCGGTGGCTTTGTTATCAAATCTTCGTCGTTTACTGCGCTTGGGATTTCTGTCAGTGGCGCAGGCGACATCAATGGCGATGGCTTGGGCGACTTGTTGATAGGGGCGCCATCAGCTAATGGTACTAACCGTTATGATGGTACTGGCAATGTCTATGTCATTTTTGGTAGTACAACTGGTGCGTTTGCGTCTTCCTTCGTCGATCAAATGGGCGGCAGTGGCAACGACACGTTAACCGGCACATCCGCCGCCGAAACCTTAGTGGGTGGTATGGGCAACGATACCCTTATTGGCAATGGTGGCGCGGATGTGTTGTATGGCGGGGCGGGTGATGATGTGTTTGTTCTTACGCCCAACAACCTCAACCGCTTAAGTGCGGGTATCACATCAGGCCAATATGCCCGCATCGATGGCGGGACGGGCATTGATAAAATCACTTTTTCCGGCACAGGCAATAACTTTGATTTGACTTATGTTGCCAATCAAGGCGGCGGCGCGCCCGGGTCAACTTCGCGGATTGAGTCGATTGAAATCATTGATATAACCGGTACGGGTAAAAACGGCCTTTCCCTGAGCGCCAAAGATGTTGTGGATATGGCAGGCATGAATTCTTTCAATAATGCCAATGGCTGGGTCGATGGCGCTTTTAACTTGGCGGCGGGCGGCACCTCGCCAGAACGTCGGCATCAGCTGATTATTGAAGGTAACAGCGGCGATACCCTTGCGCTTTCCGACAATAGTAATTGGATTCGTGTCGGTACGGTGTCAAAAAATGGCGTTACCTACAAGGTTTTTAATAATCAGGTTTCGGCTGCGCAGCTGATTGTCAACCTTAATGTCAATACCGCTCCGATGATGCAGGCCGTTGCCCCCATCAATTATACGGACACAGCTTTTGATGACACATTTGCCGATTTCAATGGCACATTGCTGGGTTACGATGTAGACATTCAAGCCCTAACATATGGAATCGCCGGTGGAACAGATAATGGCGATGGCACGGTAAGTTTAGCTTTTGCTTATGGCGAGCTGACGGTCAACAAGTCTTCGGGTGCTTATACCCTTGTTGTTGATGATAGCGCTGTTGAGGCTTTAACCGGCACAACGAGCTCGGCTCTTACGGTAACGGCAAGTGATGGTCAGTTTGTCTATAACCGACCGTTCACGGTCAACTTTACCCAAAGCGGGGTAACGGAATCGCTAGACGATGATACGCTGACCGGTACATCGGCGGCAGATGTCTTTAATGGCTTGGCAGGTGACGATGTGATTGATGGTTTGGCTGGCGCGGATACCATGGCAGGTGGCACGGGCAATGACACGTATATCGTCGATAATACCGGCGATATTGTCATCGAAACCTCAACGCTCAGTACTGAAATTGACACCGTCAATAGTTCTGTAACTTATACATTATCGACTAACGCAGAAAACATTAATTTATTGGGGGTCGCTAGTATCAATGCGACCGGCAATGCGCTTGCGAATGTCATGGTGGGCAACAGCGGCAACAACACCCTGCTTGCCGGCGGGGGCGCCGATATACTTTCTGGCGGCGCGGGTAATGATGTCCTTATTGGAAGCGCAGGCAATGACACGCTTACCGGCGGTTCTGGTGCCGATCTGTTCCGCTTTAACACCAGCTTAACCAATAACATAGATACGATTACTGATTTCAATGCGGTTGATGATGTTATTGAATTAAAAAATACTATTTTTACGCAACTCACAAGCTTGGGTACCTTGTCTGCCAGCCATTTCGTTGTCGGGCCGGCTGCGCTTGATAGTAATGATTACCTCATCTACAACAGCAGCACAGGTGCATTGTCTTATGATGCCGACGGCAATGGTGCAAACGCTATGGTGCAAATCGCCTTGTTATCCACGGGATTGGCAATGACTTATACCGACTTCATCGTCGCTGCATAAGTTTTATGCAAACCATCGGCGCACACTGGCAAGCCCTGCGGCAAACCGTTACCAATGCCGCCATCTGGTTAGAGCTGGCAAAGTGTTACGACCAAATGGACTTGCCGTGGCAAGCCGCTTATGCCGCAAGGCAAGCGGCGCGTTGCGATCCATCGCTACAGGCTGCGCTGGAAAACTTGCCGGTATTACGCAGCCCAACGGACAAGCACGGTGATGCGGTTTTAGGTTGGTCGGCAGTACCGGATGCACCGGCCTTGGCTGAACGTTTCAAAGCCTTATTGGAAGCGCATCCGGGCGACTGGCTGACCCGTTTGTACTTGGCGCGTCTGCAAGAGCTGCAAGGGCAAAACAACCAAAGCAGTATTGCTGAAGCACGTAGCCTAGAAATCATCCCCGGCGAAACCTTGCACTGGCTGGGCGTGTGGCGGCTTAATGCGGGCGATGCCCAAGGCGCGGTGCAAGCGTTTGCCGGATTGCTCGATTTGCAGCCACAACGCCACGGCTCCATGCTTTTTTTAGGCGAAGCTTTGCTGCGTATCGGCAATATTGCCGCCGCCGAAAAAGCCTTCACCCGCGCCTCCTTGTCCAACAATCCCAATTTCCTGCTCACCTTAGCCAACAAAGTCTACGCCTACAATTACTGGCAAGAAGCCATTGGCGTTTTGCAAAAAGCCGCCAGCATCCGCCCCGAGCATGTGCCGACTTGGCTGGCTTTGGCGAAAATCCAATCCGAAGTCTACGATTTGGCTGATTGCCGCGCCAGCTTAAACCGCGTAAGAGCCTTGCAACCCAATAATATGGAATTGGCCTTGCTGGATGCGGGCTTACAAGGCCGTATGGGCGATGCCCGTGGACATCTGCAAACCTTACAGACGGCTTACCAAAATGGTGGCGACCCCTTATCGCGCCTTGCCTCCAGCGTGGCGATGACCGCGCTTTACCACGACCAACTCCCGCCCGCCGAAGTTGCCGAATTGCACCGCCAACTGTGCGCACCGATTGTCGCCGCCATGCAAAGCAATGCCCGGCAAAAAAACGCGTTCAGCAACGACCGCAGCCCAAACCGCCGCTTGCGTATCGGCTACCTGACCGGCGACTTGCACCGCCAGCATCCGGTCAACTTATTCATGTTGCCGGTATTGTTGCGCCACGACCATCAGCGTTTTGACATCGGCATCTACCACACCGGCACGATGCACGACGACTACACCCGCCAAGCCAAAACCGCCAGTGACCGCTGGCTGGAAGCGGCAGGCATGGACGACCAAGCCCTGCAACAAGCTATCAGCAACGATGGCGTGGATATTCTGGTGGATTTGGCAGGCCACACCGCCACCCACCGTTTGGGCGTTTTGGCCTTGCGCGCCGCGCCGGTACAAGCCAGCTTTTTGGGCTACCCGCATTCCACCGGCTTGCCCAGCATCGACTGGCTGATCGGCGATGCCACCGTCAGCCCAGCCGAACACGCCCATTTGTTCAGCGAAGGCATTGCCCAGCTGCCAGGCAGCGTGTTCTGTTGGGCATCGGTCGACCATTACCCCTTGCCGCCCGCCCGCCCCGCCGATGCGCCCGTGGTGTTCGGCTCGTTCAACAACGCCATGAAGCTGACCCCCAAAACTATCCGGCTGTGGGCGCAAGTCTTGCTTGCCGTGCCGTATGCCCAGTTATTGCTAAAAGCGCCCTCGTTAAAAGACCCGGAAGTCCAACAACGCTTCGCCAACTTGTTCGCCGAACACGGCATTGCCCGCGAGCGGCTGTACTTCCGTGGCCCCTGCGGTTTGGCGGACATGATGCAAGAATACGGCGACATGGACATCGCCCTCGATCCCACGCCCTACAACGGCGGCACCACCACCTTGCAAGCCTTATGGATGGGCGTTCCGGTCATCAGCCTTATGGGCGGCAATTTTGTCAGCCGCATGGGCGCGAGCTTCCTGCTCAACCTAGGCCAAACCGACTGGTTGGCGGCTGATGAAGCCGATTACATCGCCAAAGCCGCCCAGTTGGCGCAAAACCTTAACCATTGGCGACAACAACGCGGCGCACTGCGGGCGCAAATGATGGCGTCGCCGTTATCCGACATCGGTACTTACACCGAAAACATGCAGGTTTTGTATCAGCGCATGTGGATGGCGTTTGTAACAGGCGACACCACACGCTTGCTGCCAGCAACCCACTAGCCACGATTAATTTTTTCGGCGTCCAAAACCTGTTTTGGACGCCAATTCGTAGGGTAGGCATCGCATACCTTTTAAATCCTTTCCGTTGCACTTGTTATTAAAAAGGTACGCAATGCGTACCCTACGTAATATCTATGGGTCATGAAATCAAAACTTGCCTATTTTTTATTATGGACTAAGGGTGTCGTTTGTTAGCCAAGCCAGTCAGGATCGGTATAGGTAGGCTATTGGTTTAATGGTATGGGCTTTATTCAGCATTGATAGGATGGATTTTGCATTGCCTCAGTGAAAATAGCAGTTTACAATCGAAATAATTAACTGACTGATTCACTAAGGAAAACAATGGATAATGCCAGCCCCAACCCTACTCCGTCCGCGCCGCCACTGGAAATCACCACCTCACGGCAATTGCTGGCTTGGTTGGCAGAACAAAAACTCTCCCTCGCTTTCACCACCTACCAAATCGGCAAATTGTTTTTTTTAGGGTTGTCGTCCAAAGGCGAATTGTCGGTATTCGAACGCAGCTTTAACCGCTGCATGGGCTTATGTACAACCGACAACGGTTTGTGGATGAGCAGCCTCTACCAAGTCTGGCGGTTTGAAAACCTGTTTTCAGAAGGCCAAACGCAAGACAGTTTCGACCGCTTGTACTTGCCGCAAGTCGGCTACACCACGGGCGATTTGGACATCCACGACATTGCCGTTGATGCCGATGGCAAATTGGTGTTCGTCAACACCTTGTTTGGCTGCCTTGCCACATTAAGCGATACCCACAGCTTTAAACCCCTCTGGCAACCGCCGTTTCTGAGCAAACTCGCCGCCGAAGACCGCTGCCACCTCAACGGCCTTGCCATGAAAGACGGTCGGCCTGCCTACGTTACTGCCGTCAGCCAATCCGACGTCGCCGACGGTTGGCGCGACCACCGCCAGCACGGTGGCATCGTCATCGATGTCAACAGCAACGACATCATCGCCAATGGCCTATCCATGCCGCACTCGCCGCGTTGGTATCAAGGCAAACTTTGGTTGCTCAATTCTGGCACGGGCGATTTTGGCTATATCGACCCTGACACCGGGCATTTCCAAACCGTCGCCTTCTGCCCAGGCTACATGCGCGGCTTAAGCTTCCACGGTGACTTCGCCCTCATCGGCATCAGTAAACCCCGCGACAACAAAACGTTTACGGGTTTGGCGCTGGACGACAACTTGAAAAAACGCCAAGCCGAACCGCGCTGCGGCATTCAAGTGGTGGATTTACGTTCGGGCGACATCGTCCATTGGCTGCGCATTGAAGGCATGGTGGACGAACTTTACGACGTTGTCGCCCTGCCAGGCATCAGAAGGCCGATGGCTTTGGGCTTTAAGACGGATGAGATTCGGAGGGTGCTGAGTATTGAGGAATGATTAAAGACGAAAGACCGCTAAGAATAAATGCTATACCGATAGATGTAGGACTTAAAAAACACAACAACTAATACCTAAACAATCTGAGGAGCAAGACCATGGCTGAAATTAACCTTTCCACTATTGCCGCTGGCATTGGTGGTTTTATTGTCAACGGACAAACTACCAGTTCATCAGGCGACCAAAGCGGCTTTAGTGTGGCGTCGGCGGGCGATGTCAACGGCGACGGTCTTGACGACTTGATTATCGGGGCTAAATACGCGACACCTGCTGCCAGTCTCAATATCGGCGGGCGGGCGTTTGTGGTGTTTGGCAAAACCGGCACGACGGCAGTTGACCTTTCGGCGGTGGTTAATGGTACGGGCGGTTTTGTCATTAATGCTCAGGGTACGCAAGATTTTGTTGGTCAAAGCGTTTCTTCGGCGGGTGATGTCAATGGCGACGGCTTGGATGATTTGATCGTAGGCGCACCGTTTGGCCCTGACCGTGTGGGCCGCGGTTTTGTGGTATTCGGCAAGACTTCAACTTCAGCCATAGACCTTTCGGCGGTGGCGGCAGGCACAGGCGGCTTCATTATCAGAGGCGAGAGTGCTTATGATGCCAGCGGCTATTCGATTTCCGATGCCGGCGATGTCAATGGCGATGGCTTAGGCGATCTGATTGTTGGCGCTAGGGGCAGCGATACCGCCGCAGGCACCAACGCTGGTCGCAGCTATGTGGTGTTTGGCAAATCGACCGGCACGGCTGTCGATATGTCGGCGATTGTCAACGGTGTCGGCGGTTTTGCCATTAACGGTCAGACTGTGAGAGATTACAGCGGCTTAAGTGTGTCTTCGGCGGGTGATGTGAATGGCGACGGTTTGGCAGATTTGCTTGTTGGGGCTCCCTTTAACGATACAGCAGGCGGTTACAATGCGGGCAGCAGTTATGTGGTGTTTGGCAAAACCGGAACGACCGCCGTCGACTTGTCCGCCGTGGCGGCGGGTACGGGCGGCTTCGTCATCAGCGGCGAATGCTCGCGTGCCTTAACTGGCCGCAGCGTTTCTTCTGCCGGTGACATCAATGGTGATGGTCTGGCGGATCTGATTATTGGTGCCCCACGCACTAATGGTTTTTTGCTGGGTGCTTATTTTTTAGGGCGCAGTTATGTGGTGTTTGGCAAAACCGGAACGGCGGCAGTCGACCTTTCGGCAATTTCCGCAGGCACAGGCGGTTTTGCCATTCGGGGCGAGTCTTTGCGTGATTTTAGCGGCCTGAGTGTGTCCGCCGCCGGTGATATTAACGGCGATGGCCTTTCGGATGTCATTGTTGGGGCTTATTATGCCGATCCGGCTGGCGTCAGTTCAGCGGGCCGCAGCTATGTGGTGTTTGGCAAAACCGGAACGGCGACGGTCGAGCTTTCAGCCATTGCGGCGGGTACGGGCGGATTTGCCATTAATGGTCAATCTGCCGATGATTTTAGTGGCTATAGCGTCGCGGCGGCGGGTGATGTCAACGGTGACGGCTTGGCGGACCTGATTGTAGGCGCGCGCCGTGTTGACACGGCAGACGGCATCGATGCCGGGCGCAGCTATATTATCTTTGGCAAAACCTCCGGCGCGTTTGCCGCCACGGCGGTTGACAAGTTGGGCGGCAGCGGCAACAACACCATGACCAGCACCAGTGCTGGCGAAACCATGGTGGCGGGTGCGGGCAACGACACGCTGATTGGCAACGGCGGCGCGGATGTGCTGTACGGCGGTTCTGGCGATGACAATTTTGTCCTGAATGCCGACAATCTTGCCAAGCTGTCGCTGGGTGTCACCTCAGGCCAGCTGGCACGGGTCGATGGCGGCAGCGGTATCGACAAGATTACCCTCGATGGCAGCGGCCTCAATTTTGATTTGACGACGATCGCCAACCAAGGCGGCAACACACCCGGCAGCAGTTCGCGCATTGAATCCATCGAACGTATTGATTTGGCCTCCGGAAACCAACTGGCTTTATCTGTCAAAGACGTGCAGGACATGGCGGGCTTCAATATTTTCAACAACAGCAACGGTTGGGCTGACGGTACTTACAACCTTGCCGCAGGCGGTGCGGGTGGCGTTAACCCCGAACAGCGCCACCAATTGGTTGTGGACGGCAATGCCACTGATGTACTGAACTTTACCGACAGCGCCAATTGGCAATTCGTGGGTACAGTCAGCAACAGCGGCATTACCTACAATGTTTTCAATCACTTTGCCGCCGCCCAAGTGCTGGTTGCCAGTACGGTTAACCTGGGCAATTTTGCGCCATCCGATTTGGCGATCAGTACCGATAACATCAACGAAAATGTTGCGCCCAATAGTTTGGTGGGCACTTTCAGCAGCACCGATGCCAATGCCAGCGATACCTTCACTTACAGTTTTGCGGCGGGCGGGGCTAATAACAATGCTTTCACCATTATCGGCAACGCGTTGCATATCAAAAATTCACCGGACTTTGAAAGCAAAGCCAGCTACAGCATTAAAGTCCGCACCACCGACCAAGGTGGTTTGTTCTTTGACAAAGTGCTGACCATCAATATCAACAACCAAAATGACGCGCCTGTCTTGGTTGCGCCCGCCAACATCAGCTACACCGACACGGCTTTCGACGATACCTTTGCCAAAGTGACCGGCAAGTTGTCCGCCAGCGACGCGGACGGCAACACGCTGACTTACGGTATTGTCGGCGGAACGGACAACGGTAGCGGCATTATCAGTTTGGTGGGGACTTTCGGTACGTTGGCGGTTAACGCCAGCACGGGTGCTTACAGTTTCACTGCCAACGATGCCGCCATTGAAGCCTTAAGCAGCCTTGCTGTGCAAGGGGCAATCTTTACAGTCAGCGATGGCTTGGTAACCGTCAACCAAAACATCAGCATCACTCTTTCGCAAAGTGGCATTACCGAAACTTTGGGCAACGATAGCCTGAATGGTACGGCAGGTGCGAACAAAATCAACGGCCTGGCGGGTGCGGACACCATGACGGGCGGTCTTGGCAACGACACTTACAGTGTCGATGACATTGGCGACAAGGTGATTGAGACCTCAACGTTGGCAACCGAGATTGATACGGTCAACAGCGAAATTAGCTACAGCCTTGGCAATAATGTAGAAAACCTCACCTTAACAGGAACTGGCAACATTAACGGTACCGGCAATGCGCTCAACAACGTTGTTACCGGCAACAGCGGCAACAACCTGTTGGTCGGTGGTTTGGGGGTTGATACCTTAAAAGGCGGGGCGGGCGATGACATTATCAACGGCGGTTTGGGCAACGATATTTTATCGGGCAATGCCGGTCTGGACATCTTCCGCTTCAATACCACGCTGACCGCCAATATCGACAAAATCAACGATTTTGTGGTGGCAGATGACACCATTCAACTGGAAAATGCCATTTTTACGCAACTGACCAGTACCGGCACATTGGCGGCAGGCAATTTTGTGATGGGCGCGCTGGCATTGGATGGCAATGACTTTGTCCGCTACAACAGCAACAACGGTGGCCTGTTCTACGATGCCGACGGCAACGGCGCAGGCGTGGCGGTGCAAATAGCCACTCTGGGTGTTGGTTTGGCCTTGACCAATGCCGATTTTGTGGTGATTTAAAAATTAAACCTTGAAACAACCTGCGCAGGTGGGTTGTTTCAAGTTGAATGTGCAGCTAATCAATAATGCCATACCGATCAAATCCATGACCTAAAAATATAATAGCAACGTCTAAAACAACCTAAGGAGAAAGACCATGTCTGAAATCAATCTTTCCACGATTGCCGCCGGTACCGGTGGTTTTGTTATTAACGGACAAAGCGCAGGCGACCGCAGCGGTTTAAACGTCGCCATTGCCGGTGATGTCAATGGCGATGGTTTGTCTGACCTGATTGTCGGGGCTGATTATGGCGATCCGGCGTCAGGAATTGATGCCGGAAGAAGTTATGTGGTTTTTGGTAAAACCGATGGCATTGCTGTTGATTTGTCGGCAGTTGCCAATGGTGTGGGCGGTTTTGTCATCAATGGTCAATGCGCCCGTGACCGCAGCGGCCTGAGCGTGGCGGCGGCAGGCGATGTGAATGGCGATGGTTTGGCGGATTTGATTGTCGGCGCTTGCTACGCGGATACTGCGGGCGCTACCGATACGGGGTTAAGTTATGTGGTGTTTGGTAAAAGCCAATCAACAGCCGTCAACTTGTCGGCAATTGCTGGCGGAACTGGAGGCTTTGTCATTGTCGGGCAGTGTGCCAATGATTTAAGCGCTTTTAGCGTGTCGGGCGTGGGTGATGTTAACGGCGATGGCTTGGCGGATTTGCTGGTCGGTGCGCCGTTAAGGGATGCCGCAGCAGGCAGTGACGTTGGCGGCGCTTATGTGGTATTTGGCAAAGCCGGCGGCACGGCTATTAATTTAACGGCAGTCGCAGCGGGTAACGGTGGTTTTGTCATCAACGGCGAAAGCTTAGGCAATTTGACAGGCTTTAGCGTTGCGGCGGCGGGTGATGTCAATGGCGATGGCTTGTCGGATGTGATGGTCAGTGCCAAAAATTCCGACACGATTGGCATTAGTAATGCTGGTCGCACTTATATTGTCTTTGGCAAAAGCAGCGGTTCGCCCAGCAATCTGTTTGATGTGGCTAACGGGTCGGGCGGTTTTGCCATCGATGGTCAAGCGCCTTATGACTACAGTGGCTTTAGCGTGTCGGCGGCGGGCGATGTCAATGGCGACGGCTTGGCGGATTTGCTGGTCGGCGCAATAGGCGGCGATTTGGCAAGCGGCAATGATGCGGGTCGCAGCTATGTGGTGTTTGGCAAAACCAGCGGTATGACGGTCAATCTTTCCGCCATTGTTGCGGGCGTTGGCGGGTTTGTCATTAATGGTCAGGCGCAGGACGACCGTAGCGGCTCGAGCGTGTCGGCTGCGGGCGATGTCAATGGGGATGGCTTGGCAGATGTGATTGTCGGCGCGCTGTTCAGTGATCCCGCTGGCGTCACCAATGCCGGACGCAGTTATGTTGTGTTTGGCAAAACTGGAACGGCGGCGGTCGAATTATCGGCGGTTGTGGCGGGTAATGGCGGCTTTGTCATCAGCGGGGAATGTGCCGATGATGCCAGCGGACGCAGCGTGTCTGCTGCGGGAGATATTAACGGCGATGGCTTGGCGGATATTTTGGTGGGCGCGTTCGGTGCAGACCCCTCGGCGGGTTTAGGTGCGGGGCGCAGTTATGTGATTTTTGGCAGTACGGCAGGGGCATTTTCAAGTTCTGTGGTGGACCAGCTTGGCGGCAGTGGCAACGATACCTTAACCGGTTCGGCGGCTTCGGAAACCTTGGTGGGCGGTGCGGGCAATGATACGCTGATTGGCAACGGCGGCACCGATGTGCTTTACGGCGGCGCGGGTGACGATGCTTTTGTCTTGACTGCCAACAATATCGCCAAATTATCAACAGGGCTTAGCAATGCCCAATTGGCGCGTATTGACGGCGGCAGCGGCATTGACAGCATTGTCTTGGCAAATAGCGGTATGCACTTGAATTTGACCACCATTGCCAACTCAGGCGGCAATGGCGCAAGCAGCGGATCACGGATTGCTGCCGTGGAGCGTATCGACTTGACCGGCACGGGCAATAATATCCTCAGCCTTAATGTCAAAGATGTGTTGGATATGGCGGGCTTAAACAGTTTCAACAATGCCAATGGTTGGGTGGATGGCACATATAACTTGGCGGCAGGCGGCGCTTCACCCGAGCGCAGGCATCAATTGGTGGTCGATGGCAATAGCGATGACAGGCTTTCAGTTACAGGCTTGGGCGGCTGGACTTTTGCCGGTACGGTCAATAAAGCGGGCGTTGTTTATTTTGTCCTGAACCATAACACCGCCAAAGCCCAAATTTTGTTGGATTCGGCGGTTAACATCACACCGGTGCTCAGCGCACCTGCGGTCATCAATTACACCGATACGGCATTTAATGACAGCTTTGCCAGCGTTTTGGCTAGTTTGAACGGCATTGATCCTATCGATACGCTAGCTTACAGCATCAATGGCGGCACCGACATCGGTGGTGGTCTGGTCAGCCTAACGGGTACTTTTGGCGTGTTGACCGTCAACAAACAAACCGGCGCGTATAGCTTTGTAGCTAATGATGCCGCCATTGAAGCGTTAACCGGCAATGTGACCGAAAACTTTAGCGTTGTCGTTTCCGATGGCGCTATCAGCGTTACCCAGACTTTGTCGGTTGTGGTTAACCAAAGTGGTGTCACGGAATCCAATGGTGATGACAATCTGTTGGGAACGGCAGGTAACGATACGTTTGACGCTTTGGCGGGCAATGATGCCATTGATGGCGGTTTGGGTGCCGATACAATGGTGGGAGGATTGGGTAATGATAGCTATCAAGTCGATAATGCTGGTGACTTGGTGCTGGAAACCTCCACATTGGCTAGCGAAATCGACACCGTGAATAGCACGGTGGGCTATACCTTGGGTGCAAACCTGGAAAACCTGAATTTAGTGGGCTTATCTGCCATAAACGGCACGGGCAACGCCTTAAACAACTCGCTGCTGGGCAATGCCAATGACAACAGCTTGCTGGGTGGCGGCGGTAATGACACGCTGAATGGCGCGGGCGGCAATGACATCCTCAACGGTGGTAAGGGTAATGACAGCCTAAGCGGTGGCACAGGGTTGGATATTTTCCGCTTTAACACCGATTTGACCGACAACATCGATAATATCAGCGACTTTAATGTGGCGGACGACAGCATCCAGCTGGAAAACGCCATTTTTACGGCTTTGGTCAATACAGGCACGTTGGCGGCTGGCAATTTTGTGATAGGCGCAGTGGCTTTGGATGGTGACGATTTTGTCCGCTATAACAGCAGCAACGGCGGCCTGTTCTACGACGCCGATGGCAACGGTGCCGGTGTTGCCATAAGAATTGCCACTTTAGGTGTTGGTTTGGCCTTGACCAATGCCGATTTTGTGGTGATTTAAAACCAAGCAGACCGATAGGCCGGACGGATGTCCGGCCTATCGGCTGGCGATTCTAAAAAGCAAATGCTATCTTGAGCGTTCCTCAACGCGTCCGCTATTTGTCATGTACAAAATCCATCTTGCCCAACAATCCTACGATTTCAAAACCCTACGAAACCTAATGGCGAAGGCGACCCCAGCGCGTTCCGGCGATTATCTGGCGGGCGTGGCGGCGGTCAACAATTTGGAGCGGGTGGCGGCGCAATGGCGGTTGGCGGATGTGCCGCTGAAACAATTCCTCACCGAAGCCTTAGTACCTTACGAAAGTGACGAAGTGACGCGGCTGATTATCGACAGCCATAACCCGCAAGCGTTTGCGCCCGTCAGTCATCTGACCGTTGGCGATTTCCGCAATTGGCTATTGTCAGAACAAGCCGATACCGCGACCTTGGCTGCTATCGCCGCTGGCTTGACACCGGAAATGGTCGCGGCGGTGTCGAAAATCATGCGGATTCAAGATTTGATTTTGGTGGCGAAAAAATGCCGTGTCGTCACTCGCTTCCGTGGCACGATAGGCTTGGCAAACCGCCTGTCAACCCGCCTACAACCCAATCATCCCACCGATAATCCTGCGGGTATCGCCGCCAGTATTTTGGATGGTTTGCTGTATGGTTGCGGCGATGCTGTCATTGGCATCAATCCCGCTACCGACAATCTGGAAGCTACGACGCGCTTGTTGCATCTACTCAACGATGTCATCGAGCGTTACCAAATCCCTACCCAAGCCTGCGTGTTGGCGCATGTCACCACCACCATGAAAGCCATTGAACAAGGTGCACCTGTGGATTTGGTGTTCCAATCCATAGCTGGTACGCAAAAAGCCAACGATAGTTTCGGCATCAATTTGGCGATGTTGCAGGAAGCCCACGAAATGGCCTTAGCATTGAAACGCGGCACAGTCGGCGACAACTGCATGTATTTCGAAACCGGGCAAGGCAGTGCCTTATCCGCCAACGCCCACGAAGGCATGGATCAGCAAACTTGCGAAGCACGGGCGTATGCGGTTGCGCGGCAATTTAAACCCTTGCTGGTCAACACCGTTGTGGGTTTTATTGGCCCGGAATATTTGTACGACGGCAAACAAATCATCCGCGCGGGACTAGAAGACCATTTTTGCGGCAAATTACTCGGCCTGCCGATGGGTTGCGATGTCTGTTACACCAACCACGCCGAAGCCGATCAAGATGATATGGATATGTTGCTGACGCAATTTGCGGTCGCTGGCGGCACGTTTATTATGGGTGTGCCAGGCGCGGATGATGTGATGCTGAATTACCAATCGACCTCTTTCCATGATGCCTTATATGTGCGGCAAGTGCTGGGTTTGCGGCCTGCGCCGGAATTTGAACAATGGCTACAACAGCATCAGTTGTTTGATGGCGATAACCAACTGATACGGAAAGAAATGCCTGCTTTATTTAAGGCGACTTTGCAAGGCTTGGCAAGCGATTGATGGATAAATCGATGCGGTTTTTGGGGTGGGGTAGGAGGACTGTCAAACGGATTACCTGACTTTTCCTAGTAGTATTTTTATATATTTCTTCTAACCTTGTTCACCAAGGCGCGTTTTACGCCTTAATTCAGTATCAACATCTTCAAAAATCTAGCCGTATCTTCCCGCTACTTTAATAGGATTATCCATGTTAAAACCTTCTCTTGCTGCATTAACACTCATGATGCTTACGGCTACCGCCCACGCTGCACCGGTTAGTTTCCAATACAAAGATACCATTGCATTGGTTAACATTGCCGGCTTGAATACGGGCGATAATGCCAAGATCACCGTGACGCTCGATAATGGCGGCACCAGCTTGTTGAACCAAACATGGACGGCGGCGGATTTGTTGTCGGTAAAGTTTGATTTTAATAATGGCTTCTTATCAACGACCTATTTGGCCCCCTTTGGCGGCGATGGCGTGGATGCAATCGATGGTGATTTCACGACTGATGCTAGCGGCATATTGTCATCAGTGTTAACCACTTGGATCGACTACAATCCGGGTACAGATTACAGCGGTAATGGATCAAGTCCTGATTCGTGGTTCTTGTACGGCAATAATTCTGTTTACTATCAAGGCAGTGGCGAACACGTTGATCTTGCTAACGTGTCAGCAATGAGTGATGCCGCCAATTGGCAGATTGTGCCGACAGCGACACCGATTCCCGCTGGCATTTGGTTGCTGTTGTCCGGTTTTGCCACTTTAAAGGCTTTGGGCGGCAAGCGTCGTCGCGCTTAATTACACGCTTTTTAAAGTGTGGCGGCTGCCCGACCTATTAATGGCGGCAGCCGTTTTTGTTTTCATCAATTGAAAATGTTTGATGGTTAGTATTTGCACAGACAACAAACCTGACAAACTATCGGAAATCAGTAACCATGAGCGAACATCTACCCGTCACGCCAGATCATTGGCAGTCTTTAAAGTCATTTACCGCCGCACGAATCGCTTTGGGGCGTGCGGGGATCAGTTTGCCGACCCGTGCCTGTTTGGATTTTCAGCTGGCCCATGCATTGGCGCGCGATGCGGTCAATATGCCTTTAGATTTTGCGGGACTTAGCGGACGTTTGGCTGCATTGGTTTTGCAAAGCCAAGCGGAAAACCAGCGTTTGTACTTGCAGCGGCCTGATCTGGGGCGGTTATTAAATGCTTCCTCTCTCGCGTTGTTGCAAAAACAGCCTGCTGTGCCTGTTGATGCCGTTATTGTTGTCGCCGATGGTTTGTCTTCGACCGCCATTGACCATCATGCCGAGCCATTTTTGAACCAATTGATTCCGGCTTTACAAGCCAAAAACTTGCGCTTGCCACCGGTTTGTTTGGTAAAGCAAGGGCGGGTGGCGGTGGGCGATGCGGTCGCCGAAACGTTTGCCGCGCGCTTGTGCATTGTGTTGGTTGGCGAACGCCCTGGCCTAAGTTCGCCGGATAGTATGGGCATTTATTTTACTTACCAAGCCCGGTCAGGCATAAGCACTGATGCCGACCGCAATTGCATTTCCAATATCCACGCCAATGGCTTAGGTTATCAGCAAGCTTTGCAGAAATTGCTCTATTTAATTGATGGGGCAGAGCAGTTAAAACTGTCCGGCGTCAGCTTGAAAGATGAAACGACCGAGCAAGGCTTGGGCGCTCCAGCTTCCCAAGGCAATTTTTTGTTAAAGTGATAAAAAATTGTTTTATTTAAGTTTTTCCTGTAAATATCCTTGACTTCGAAAAGTATCAAGCCCATACTGCAGGCCAGCTTTAAAAATTTAGATTTACCCTCTGTTTACCATTTCGATGTATCTGTGTTGTTTCTCGTCCGGTTTTTCAAAGTAATCTCCCATTTTTACCAGCTCCACCAGCCTTAGGGCTTTATTTATCTTTACAATTTATTAGGACTTATCATGTCTACAACTACCGGCGTCGTTAAATGGTTTAACTCTGAAAAAGGTTTTGGTTTTATCGAACAAAAATCTGGCCCAGACGTTTTTGTTCATTTCAGAAACATCAACAATTCAGGCGGCTACAAATCTTTAGATGAAGGCCAAAATGTACAGTTTACTGTTACTCAAGGCCAAAAAGGCCCTCAAGCAGAAAACGTAACTGTTATCTAATTGACCTTCTAAAACCCTCCGTTGGTGCTGGCTAGCCAGACACTGACGGAGGGTTTTTTATTGCCTAAAATTTTGTAAAGGGGCGGCAAAGCTTGTCAGCTTTTGGCATTTCCCCGATACTTAGCGCACTTTAACCTCGAGTGGTGGATAACATGGATATTATTTTTTTAGGCGGCCTTCAGGTCGATACCCTGATCGGCATTTACGAATGGGAGCGACAACAGCGGCAAACCATTATTTTGGATATTGAAATGGCTTTTGATATTGAAAAGGCTGCCGGCACTGACGACATCCAATATGCTCTGGATTACAAAACAGTTTCTGACCGTATCATCAGTTTTGTCCAAGCCAGCGAATGCTTGCTGGTCGAACGCCTTATCAGCGAAATTGCCGAACTGATCCGCCATGAATTTAATGTGCCATGGGTAAAAATCACGCTCAACAAAAAAGGTGCGATAGGTCCAGGGATTGATGTTGGCATCACCATTGAACGCGGCGACAAAACCGAATGACCCAAGGTTTTATCAGCATCGGCAGCAATATCGACCGTGAGCATCATATCCGCCAAGCATTGAAAGCTTTGCAGGCATTATTTGGCGAACTGAGCATTTCCAGTATTTACGAATCCGATCCGGTGGGTTTCATTGGTGACGCTTTTTACAATTTAGTGGTGGGTTTCCATTCTTGCGACGATGCCAAAATCGTTGCCGCGCAATTGCGGCAGTTGGAGTTCGCCCACGGGCGCCGCCAAGATAGCCAAAAATTTTCGGCGCGTACTTTAGATTTAGATTTACTGTTGTTTGGCGATGCCGTCATTAATGAAGAGGGGTTGAAAATTCCCCGTGCCGATATTGAGCGTTACGCCTTTGTGTTGGAACCGCTGGCAGAAATTGCCCCGCTTTTGGTCCATCCCGTTTTGCAAAAAAGCTACGCACAAATGTGGCAGGCGATGCCGAAAAATGGCTTGCGGCAAGCGCGGGTGGATTTTTTACCCACCCCAAGCGCAGCAAAGGATGGGCTTGCCTAGTTGGTACTTTTTGGTATCTAATTAGCTCCAAAAATGGCTTGGCCTTTTAGTGATTGTGATGTTTTCATGATATAAAGTGTTTCTGTATCCAAGGCATGTTTTGTGTGGGTACGGGCTTTATTTAATTTTGTGGAGATTGTTATGAAGACTAAACAACCAAAACGTTTGGGCGTTGTCACCTTGGCGACGGCGTTGTTGTCGATGACCCAGTTGACGTATGCTTTCCAACCTGAAGGTATTTCTTGGAGGCTTTCTGATACCGCTAACAGAGAGGGCGTCATTCAGCCTGGCTTTACGCGCGGTGGGGATTCGCAAGTTTATATTAATTTGAGCATTTATCTGGATCGGGAAAACCCTAACAAATTACCCTTGTTGGTGTTGGCGAGAGGTTGCGGTGAAGATCCTGAAATTAGCGGCAAGCCTTTGACAAACTTGGAAAGATTGTTGACAGGCCGTGACAGTTCACCTATCTATGACACCAAATGGGTAAACCCAGGCCCACGTTGGCGCGTTTGCCCGCAGTCCGATGCCCTGTTAATACAAGATGAAACATCCAGCGCTTTGCTGGCCTTGGAGGTGGATTTTTTAAGGGCGGAAACGGGCGGTTATAGCCCGCGTATTGATTTGGATGTCTACCAGCTTTCTGAAGAGGATGTTAAGTCCGAGCTAGGCGTGGACGAGTTAGCGCGTAAGTACCGCAATTTGCCGCCTAATGCCAGAGTGCCGGTGTCGGTCGATTATTCCATTTCCAAAGATAACTTTAAGCTAAGCAGTTATGCGGAAGCTTATGGTAGCGCACAGAAAGCATATAACCCTAAATTGGCAATGCCAGCTGGTATTAAAGGCTCACTAGGCTATACCCGTGATTCCGCTTCAGTGCCTGTCAATTTAGAATCTTTCAGACGTAAATTGGCAATTCCAGGCAGTACCGCCTACGACAAAACTGCCGATTTACAAGCGGCTTTAAGGGCGACGATTGATCGCGGTTCGGCTAAAGATGGTCAGCAAATCTGCTATCCTGAAAACCCCGTCACCACATCCCCCTTCTCTTTATTGGCCGCTGCTGCGGCTCCAATTAGCCATACTATCAGCGGTCGTTTTTCTACCAAATGGACTTCTGACCATAGTTTGCACTCTGCGTTTGGTTTCCGGGTTGAGGTTTGGCGCGTCAGCCCTGCAGTCAGATTGGGTTCTGCTTGGGTAGAAGCGGATGGAAATTGGACAATTGGTGTGCCTGCCACACTTGGCTACACTGGCGGGTCAACTCGGATCAACTACATATCTTACAACTCTTATTACGCACCTCAAGACAAAGATGGCAACCGTTACTGGTGGTCTGATACATGGAATGTCACCACGACCAGCTTTAACACCGGACACCGTTATGTCGATACCGACGGCGGTACCTATAATGGCGTGGGTGAATTGGTCAACAGCGCCATGACCATGTGGTCGCGTTTATATTGGGACGCCGGTATTGATCCGGTTGCTGCTGCCCCCATTAAGTTTTTCTTCCCCAACACTTGGTATGATTGCGGCGACGGCAGCAACAACCCTTGGAGTTGTGCAACCTTTGAAGGCGACCAAATTTGGCTGATTGCTGCGCACGGTGTGCAAGGTGACGTGGTCAACCACGAAATGGGCCATGCTTTGCAGGCTAAGTTCTGGGGCGGCAAACGTGCTGCCGGTTCTGGCGGATCTCATACATTAAGTGGCTGTTACCCTACACGTTTGGGTTTGGCGTTGGGTGAAGGCTTCGCCAACTTTATGGCGGCTTGGGTGGGTTATCCTGACCGTAACCAAGCGGATGGCAGTTTCAACGTCGGACAATGGGCGCTAAGCTTTGACGCCGAGCAACGCACTGCTCCGCCTAGCTGTACAAACGGTTGGGAAAATGAAACCTGGGTTGCCCGTACTTTCTGGGATCTGCATGATACCCGTGCCGATGGCGACGATGTCTTGTGGTTCAACTATAAAGGTGCGGTCATCTCGCTGTTCCTTAACGATAGCGTGGTCAATTCTGGCGATGCCCGCGATATGCGTTACTACCGTAACGTTTATAAAAATGCCGCATCGGCAGGCCATCAAGGCTATATCGATGACATTTTTAACCAAAACCGCCAGTAATTTAACCGCTTAGTTTGACAATTCAGGCTCGCTCTAGCGAGCAGCCTGAGAAGGCGGCATTATAATAACTATAAGAGAGATGTGACGTACCAAGGCCAAGCAGCCATTGCTTGGCCTTGGTGCTTGCAAAATAGACGTTCCCAGAGGGTTTCGTTTGCCTCGTGGTAATTTTCAGGTAAAGTGGCTTTAATATTGCTAGTAGTGGCTAACTCTATGGCGTTAACCACTTCGAGTTTTCTACTATTAAGCCCTCAAACCTTTATGAATAAGCTCATTGCCCACGCAATTTTCCTTGCGATTATTGGTGGCTTAGCTGGGATGTCCAGATGAACCCAAAAAAACCACTGGTATGGGTGGTGGACAGCACTTATACCGGCGAGCTGCATGCCCGCATTGGTTTGGCTGAGCGCCTAGGTTACGGCTACGAATGTATTCCACTGCCTAATGGCGACAACACCCGCTACCAACAAAATCTGCAAAACCGTTACGCACAAACCGATGGCTCGCCACCGTTGTTGGTTATCAGCGGTACCGGCGAAGAAACCACCGCAGAAATTGCCGATCTACGCGCCGTATTTGATGGGCGTCTGTTCAATGTCTATCTGGCTTCCATCTTGCCCGAACAACGCCACCCGCGTCTTGCCGATTATGATCTGGTCGCTTCACCACAATTGTCTGGCGATAACATCATCACCCTGACCGGTGTGCCGCATTTGTTGACGCACCAAAGCTTGGAAAACGCCGCTCAACAACACGCTAGCTATTTTAAGCATTTGCCCAAACCGATGATTGCTTTGTTGGTGGGCGGCAATACCCGCTATTGCCAAGGCTTTACCGTTGAACACGCGCAGCAATTGGCGCAACGCGTTGTTGGCATTAGCACCCAATTGTCGGCGTATGTGATGGTCACCAATAGCCGCCGCACGCCCCCCGAAGCCTTGGACGCCTTGTTGGTAGGCTTGGCGGATGTGCCGCACCAGTTTTTTGATTGGCAACAAGCCCCTGGCGACTTTTATCATGCCCTGCTTGCCAACGCGGATGTCTTTATTGTGACCGGCGATTCCTTGTCGATGTGTTCGGAAGCGGCGTTTACCGGTAAGCCGTTGTTGGTTGATTTAAGCGAGTCGGCGACCGAATGTTTCCACCGTGAAATTGTCGGGCGGTTGCTGGAGTACGGCGCGGCAAAACTGTTGTCAGAGCCATTTACACCTTGGCGTTATACGCCACCCGATCCGACTGGCGCGTTGGCTGATGCCATCCGCCAACGCTTAGCGGCAACCAGCATCTGCTAAACCTAACAGTTTTTATCCTCCGCTTTAGCCCTACATTCGCTTTCCTGCAATTGTGCAGATAAGTCCGCCAGTTTGATTTTTATGGCATTGCCTACCGATAATTGCGGCAACGACGCGTCTATCTTTTCGCGTTTTTCACGCGCGGCGATTGCTGTTCTGGCTTGTTCGATGGCTTTGACAAAATCGGTTTCCTTATCAAGCTGGTCTTTAAAGATGGCTTCGCCAAAGTAAGTAAATTCCGATTGGCTACCGCAGCCGAACGAAGTCCTGTCGGCGGAAGCGGCAGTGGCAACCAGCGTCTGTTCGTTTTCCAAGGCTTTGATAAAACCGCCGGAATAGCAGGCCGAGACAATAATCACCCGCCATTTGATCTTGGCATCATCCAGCATGGCCCGAAGCTGTTCAGGTGTCAGGTCATTCAGCGCGAGAGGCCAAAAGTCCACGGTCAGTTTATGGTCGTGCGAGCCGTGGCTGGTCAGATACAAAACCAGCACATCTTCTTCCGACATCAAACTGCCCACCTGCTTAAGTGCCGTTTTTAGATTGGTGCTGTTCGCCAGCGGCTGTTGGTTGCGGGTGTCGAGGTGGTTAACCAAATTGAGCGAATGGTTTTGGCTACCAAAGCGTTGGTCGAACAGGTGTTTGGCAAAGACAATTTCTTTGGAAAACACATTTTCGGTGGCATAAGGTGCAAAGCCGATAAAAAAGAGATCCGTCTGTTGCTGGCTGCCGGATTTTAAGTTTTGTAAGGCATCGTTCAGCAGAGCGGGTTGCGCATACATCAGCTGTTCGGCATCCATGTCCCGATAGGGTTTCCAAAACGCTTCATTTTCCGCATCTTCTTGTTTTTCTAAGGCATCATTAATCCAAAAGTTTTGCGGATCGCCATAATAGGCGTATTGCAAACTGCTCGCACCAAACACCGTCACCAGCAATAGGCTGGCAAAGCCTTTTAGCCGTCCCGATGCCAAATAATACAACCGCCAGAGCAGCACTAAGTTGTAGCCGACGATGACCAGTGCGCTGGCCTGCTGGAATGATGATGCGTTTTCGTCGCTCAGCTGAAAGTAGCGTTCTAGGTAAACCAATAAAGTAGTTACCGGCGTTAGGCTGATGGAAACCACCATCAGCGGCAAAAATAGCTGCGGCCTGCGCCAAAGTTTGCAAAGCAGAAAGATCACCAATAAATACAGAACATGGTTTAGGCAAAAATTCGGCAAGGCATATTTGTCAAATGTGGGATCAGGTAAAACCAGCCAATACCCAAAGCCAAGGTTTAGTAAAAAGTCGAGCAGCAACAAAGCCAGCCATTGTTCACTTGTGATGACAAAGCGGTTGAGTTCGCACGGTAGAAAAAAACAAAGCCGCAAACCTGCGCCCAGATTGTTTTTAAACGGGTAGAAAAAATTGCCCATGATGGTTGCCGTGTTGCTAGTGGGGATTGGAATGGTCTTTAGTATAGTGAAAATGTGGGTGTTGCCAGCCACGCTATAGGTTGAGTAGATAGTGTAGGGGAATTTTATTTTTAGAAATGTGAAAAACGACCTAGGTTTTGGATAAGGCGCGTGCTACAAACGGCGCACTTTATCTGCACGCGATTATTTTTTTATTTGGAGATTACGATGTCCATTAACACCACCCCTAGTTTTAGCCGTGGCAACGGTTTTGTCACCACTTCATTGGCGTCATACAGTTACGCAACAGATTCGTTTGTACTGGCCAATGGCAAAATTCTCGCTATTGGCAAAAGTTTGGAAAGTGGCGGCGAGAATAGCGTCGCTTTGACCCGCTACAATGCGAATGGCGTTTTGGATGCCAACTTTGGTTTAGAAGGAAAAGTGGTTACAAGCCTTGGCGAAGGGGTGGGCATTTATGTCTCCGATGCTGCGTTACAAGCCAATGGCAAAATTCTTGTGGCGGGTTATGCCAAATATAATGATGGCAGCAGCGATTTTTGCCTCATCCGCTATTTAAGCAACGGTGCATTGGACGCCGGTTTTGGGGGTGATGGCATCGTGACAACCGACTTTTCAGGCTCGAGGGAGCTGGTCAGTAGTCTTGCCGTGCAGACCGATGGCAAGATCTTAGTTGCTGGTTATGACTTTGGTCTTTATAGCTTCGGGCAGCTTGAAATTGCCCGCTACAACACGGACGGTTCTTTGGATGCCAGTTTTGGCGGCGATGGCAAGGTGACAACTGCAATCGGTGATCTTGCTGTTGCGCTCTCTATTACTGAAGTAGCCGATGACAAAATTCTGGTTTTTGGTTATACGCAAACGGAAGGTGTAAAGAAGTTTTTGCTAGCCCGTTATAACGCCAACGGTTCTGCGGACAGCAGTTTTGGCAAGAATGGCATTGTTGTCACTTCGGCGGGGGTAGGTTTGACTACGTTGGAACAAGATGTCGTTTTTCAAGCAGACGGCAAGTTTATCGTGATTGGGCGCGTACAAAACCCCAATAGCATTGATTATCTTGCTTTTGGCTTGTTGCGCTATAACAGCGACGGTTCTTTGGACAATAGTTTTGGTGGTGATGGCAAAGTGGTCACCGGTTTTTCCGACAAAAATGGCGAACCTTTTTCTGTCACATTACAAAACGACGGCAAAGTCTTGGCTACGGGGTTTATCAAAAATGAAGGAGTCGGCGGGGAAGTTGATTTTGTCATTGTCCGCTACAACACGGATGGTTCATTAGATGCCAGTTTTGGCGGTGACGGGATTGTCAGGACAGATTTGGGGTCATCCGATGTGGGATATTCCGTAAGCGTCCAAGCGGATGGCAAAATTGTGGTGGCGGGCGGAAGTGGTGCTTATCCCGCCAGTCAGTTTGCCCTGGCTCGTTACAATAATGATGGCAGTCTTGACCTCACTTTTGGCGGCAACAGCACGCTTGATTCGGCTGTGGAATGCTTTACGCAAGATGTGCCGGTGGTGCTGGATTCATCTGTAAAGGTTTATGATTTCGAGCTGTCCAAGCAAGGCCATTATGAGGGGGCATCGGTTACGATGGCCCGTCACGGCGGCGCTAATCCTTTGGACGTTTTTTCTGCCAATGGCGCATTAAGTTTTAGTGATGGGCATCTGCTCTGGTCAGGCATTGACATTGGTATGGTCAGACAAAACAACGGTGCCTTGACGCTTACGTTCAATAGCAATGCCACCCAAGCTTTGGTAAATAATGCCTTGTCAGCTATTGCATACAGCAATGCGGGCGGTGTGGCGGATAGTATCCAAATTGATTGGAAATTCAGTGATGGCAATACGGGCGGGCAAGGCGACGGTGGGGAGGGTTCGGCCTTCGGATCAACTTTGGTCACCATAAAGCTTGGCTATGCGCCCGTCTTACAAACACCTGACGATGTGGTCTTGACCGACACACCTTTTGACGACAACTTTGCAACTGTAACGGGTTTTTTGCAAGCCAGCGATTTGGATAGCACGGTGCTGACATACGGTATTGCCAATGGCGTCGATAACGGTAACGGATTGGTCAGCTTGGTGGGGTTGTATGGCACGCTGATCGTCGACAAAGCCACCGGCGCTTACCAGTTTGTTGCCAAAGACAAAGCTATCGAAGCCTTATCGGCGGATGTTTCTGAAAGTTTTACCGTGTGGGTGTCCGATGCTACCCGCAGCGATAGCAAAACGTTGGACATCGTCATCAAACAGGGCGGCGTTACCGAGTCAAGTGGCAACGACACGCTGATCGGTACGACGGGTAATGATAGCTTTGCGGGATTGGCAGGTAACGATGTCATTCAAGGGTTGGCAGGCGATGATGACATCAACGGCGGCACAGGCGCGGACATGATGGAGGGTGGTTTAGGTAATGACCGTTATGTGGTCGATAATACGGGCGATGTGGTGCTTGAAACGTCTTTACTTGCCACCGAAATTGATACCGTAAACAGTACAATTGCCTACACTTTGGGCGCTAATGTTGAAAATCTAACCTTAACGGGGGCTGCAAAAATAAGCGGCACCGGCAATCGTTTAAATAACGCCATAACAGGTAATGACAAAGGCAATGTCTTATTAGGCGGTCGGGGCGATGATGTCATTGATGGTGCTGCCGGTAATGACACTATTTTGGGCGGCGTTGGCAACGACCTATTGACCGGCGGAGCGGGAGAAGATATTTTCCGGTTTAATATGGCCTTAACGGACAACGTCGACATCCTGACGGATTTCTCTGTGGCGGATGACACCATCCAACTGGCAAGCAGTGTATTTACCCGGCTAACCAGCACCGGCGTTTTGTCGGCGGGTTATTTTAAGGTGGGCGCGGCAACGGATGGCAACGACTTTATCATCTATGACAGCCATTCGGGTGTGTTGCTTTATGATGCCGATGGCAATGGTGCGGGTAGCGCGGTAAAAATTGCGGTTTTGGGGGCAGGCCTTAAGCTGACATCCGACGATTTTGTTGTTGTTTAAAGCACGCAGCTACGGCTGCAGGCCTTGTTGATCCAGCCGCGCAGGTTGCCAAACCTGCGCGGCTTTTTTATAAAAAACATAAGGAAAAGCTGGACGTTAGCAGACATTTCGCGCATCCTAAAGCGGCTTGGGCAGTTTGGCTAGGTGTTCAATAAGTGCTTAAAAGACAATCTGTTATGGTGCTTGTCCGGTTTGCTTTGCGAGCCTGCCTTAAGCGTCAACTTTCACATTACAAATAAAAAAATAGAGGTGAATATGGGTATTTTAACAACCAGTATCGGTTTGGAAATGCTGTTGAGGTGGGGGCATTTCATGGGTGGCATCGTTTGGATTGGCATGCTGTACTATTTCAATTTTGTGCAAACCGAATACTTCAAAGAAGCGGATGCATTCGCCAAAACCGATGCGCTGCAAAAATTGGCACCCCGTGCGTTGTGGTGGTTCCGCTGGGGGGCTGTGGTTACATTGGTGACAGGTCTTGGTATTTTCGCGCTGCGCGGTGCGGGCATGTCGATGGATATTTACTTGGGTGCGCTGATTGCCATCATCATGTTTACCAATGTTTGGCTGATTATCTGGCCCAACCAACAAATCGTCATCGCTTCCGCAACACAAGTGGCGAATGGCGGCGATGCGCTGCCCGAAGCGGCGGCGGCTTTGGCAACAGCGGGTTTGGCATCGCGCACCAATGCTTTGTTTTCGATCCCCATGCTGTTTTTTATGGGCGCTTCAGCGCATTATCCGCATCCTTTCCATCCGTTTGCTTTTATCTTGGCGGTTTTGGTGGTTTTGGTGTTGGAATATAACGGTGCGTATCCTGCCATCAAACATATCGAGCAAGTCAAAAAACTGCCGCCTGCCGGAAAAATGGGCCCTTACACCAGCATTAAGGGGGTTATCCATTGCGGCTTAGGGTTGACCGTGGTGTTGTTTTTGATTTTGGATTTGCTGAACGCGTAAGCTTTGCTTTGGCTGGAGTGCAAACTAATTTTGTACTCCAGTTGCTACGCTTCAGTCTGGGTATAAGCTAAACCAGTCATTTTGTCGGATGGGCTGATAGGTTCAGGGCAATCGGCGCATCTTTATGTAGGTGCGAATTTATTCGCATGAAAGGCTTCTGTGCGAATAAATTCGCACCTACGCTAACCTGACTGTAGTTGGAGTTATCTACGCTTCTATAAAAATTATTTTGCTTGCAATGCAGGGCTGGCAAAATGAATCCCTTCCCAACCAAAGCGCATGAAATTCCTGATGTTTTGGTGGCCTGAGCCGTCAGGGTCATTAAAGACATCCAGCCGATAGAAATCGCCAAACAGGTTTAGCGTTTGTTGCGCGTCTAAACCCTGCAGTTTTGCAAAGGCAAAAATCTTACAAGACCCTTCGTTGGTTCCGGCGGCATTGATTAACGGGCTGTCGCCCAGGCCATTGCTGAATTCGCTGGGCGTGTAGCTGTAATTGTCCATAATGACGGCAATGGTTTCATTAAAGCTGATAGGTTGCAGTGATTTTGCTTGTTCTAAAAATTCGTTTAACGACATGCGTGGGTTTCCAAAAATAACCGCTCAAGTGCGGAAAGGTTTAACAACAGGCGATTAGCCTTTTTTCATAATGCGGGCGCGTTCACGCTCCCAATCTTTGTCTTTTGATGCGGCGCGCTTGTCGTGCAATTGCTTGCCTTTTGCCAAGCCGATTTCCAATTTGGCGCGGCCTGCCTTCCAATACATGGATAAAGGCATGATGGTGTAGCCCTTACGTTCGACCGCACCGATCAATTTGTTCAGCTCGTGGCGGTTAAGCAGTAACTTCTTTTGGCGCACGGCTTCGGGTTTGATGTGTGTGGATGCCGACAACAAGGCGGAAATATGCGCGCCCGACAGCCACGCTTCGCCACGTTTGATGACCACATAGCTTTCTTTCAGCTGTACCCGTCCTGCCCTTAGGCTTTTGACTTCCCAGCCTTCCAACACCAAGCCCGCCTCGAAACGCTCTTCAATAAAATATTCGTGCTTTGCCTGGCGGTTGACAGCTATGGTGCTGTTTTGACTATTTTTGTGCTTTTGGTTTTTTTTCTCGGCCATGATGGACTGCTTGCAACTTTAAACTGACGGAACGTAATAATTTTGTTATTTTACTCGATATTTACCCCAAGCAGTCAGAAAAGCACCCCTTAACCGTCGCTGAACACCACAACAATCAAGCAGGTTAAGGGCAATTTATAACCGTTGAGTTTATAAAGGCACCTTAATTCATGGATACAAAAAAATCAGTTCACGGCGAATGGTCATCGCGCACCGCGTTTATCCTTGCCGCCACAGGTTCGGCGGTCGGTCTTGGTAATATTTGGAAATTCCCTTACATCACTGGCGAAAACGGTGGTGGTGCCTTTGTGATTGTCTATCTGCTGTGCGTGGCCTTGGTGGGCATTCCGGTGATGATGGCGGAAACAATGTTTGGCAGACGGAGCCGCGAGAATCCCATCAACACCATGCAAATCCTCACTAAAGAAGCCGCCGCCGATGAACATTGGCATTATCTGGGCTGGATGGGTGTGATTGCCGGTATGCTGATTTTGTCGTATTACAGTGTCATCGCCGGTTGGGCTTGTGCTTACGTGGTCAAATCTTTCACCGGCAGTTTTTTTGACATTAATGCGACGGGTGCAAAAAGCCTGTTCGTCAACTTTATTGCCAGCCCAGGCGAGTTGATGTTCTGGCATACCTTTTTTATGTTTGCCACCTTGCTGATCGTTGCCCGTGGCATTAGCAAGGGTTTTGAACAATCCATCCGTTTTTTGATTCCCAGCCTGTTTGTCATGTTGATTTTGTTGGTGGGTTACGCCATGTCAACGGACAGCTACTTTAAAGGCCTGCACTTTTTATTCAATTTTGACTTTAGCAAGCTGACCGGCAATTCCGTGCTGATCGCCTTAGGGCAAGCGTTTTTCTCCTTGGGTATCGGCATGGGCGCGGTCATGGTTTATGGCGCGTATTTGCCGAAAAATGTCTCCATTTTAGAAACCACCGCCATTATTGCCGTCGCCGATACAGTGGTGGCCTTATTGGCGGGCATTGCCATTTTTCCGATTGTGTTCAGTAGCGGCTTGCCACTGGATTCGGGTCCAGGCTTGATTTTTGAAAGTTTACCGATCGCCTTTGGCAATATGCCCGGCGGTTGGTTGTTCGGAACCTTGTTTTTTATCATGCTGGTGTTTGCCGCGTTATCCTCATCGATTGCCTTGATTGAACCGGCGGTTTCGTGGCTGGTTGAAAACAAAAACATGGCACGCAACCAAGCCTGTTTTTATGCGGGTGCCGCCACTTGGGTGCTGGGTTTTGGCTCGGTGTTCTCGTTTAACATCGGTTCCGATGTCACCTTGTTTGGCAAAACGTTTTACGATTTGCTGGATTATCTGACCGCTAATTTAATGCTGCCAATTGGTGGTTTCTGTATCGCCATTTTTGCCGGTTGGATGATGTTGCAAAAACACAGCGAACAAGAGCTGGCAATGGGCAATCCTTTGCATTATCAGGCTTGGCGCGTTTTGATCCGCTACATTGCGCCGGCGGCTATCTTTTTTGTGTTTTTGCACGTTGTTGGAGTGCTGTAATTATGACCCTCGTCCAGAAAAGCGCTCTGGTTAAGTTTTCCGCGCTGCAAATGTTTGAATTGGTAAATGATATTGAAGCGTATCCACAGTTTCTGCCGTGGTGCAGCGGTAGCCGCATCATTGCCCGTGGTGATGATTTTGTTGAAGCGGAATTGCAGATCAACAAAGGCGGCTTCAAAAAATCGTTTTCCACCCGCAACCGCATTGATTGGGGCGGCAAAATTACCGTATCGCTACTGGATGGGCCGTTTTCGCATCTGGAAGGTGTGTGGAATTTTATGCCGCTACGCGAAGATGCCAGCAAAATCACTTTAGATTTGGAGTTTGAAATGTCCAGCAAGCTGGCTAGCTTGGCATTTGGCGCGGTGTTTAACCAGATTTGCAACACCATGGTCAGCTCATTCACTAGCCGCGCCAAAGAAGTTTATGCTGGCAGTTGAAGTCGCCTACGCCAAACCGGAGCAACAGTTTTTGTTGGCCCTTTCCGTGCCAGAAGGCGCGACGGTTGCCGATGCCATTGCCGCATCGGGCGTGTTGGCGCAATTTCCTGAGCTGGCTGGCAGTGAATTGACGGTAGGGATTTTTGCCCAAGCTTGCCCTTTGCAGCAGGCTTTAAAAGCAGGGGATAGGGTGGAGATTTACCGGCCTTTGCACAACGACCCCAAAGAAGCCAGGCGGCAAAGGGCAGCGAAGAAATAAGCCTTTCAGGCGATGTTTGTCGCCGCTTCTGTCATTTGTGTTTGTGGAGGGGGTGCCGCCACAAACACAAGCAACGGCTTTATTTCGATTTCTTAAAGATATTATCCGTCGACGTCCGTGCTGCTGCGGCTTTTTTATCCAACTCTTCGTCATCATAATCAAAGATGCCGGTCAGTTTTTCCCACAAGGTCCGTTCCAAATCTCGCTTCGGTACATTGACAGTCAGCTCCGGTGCCGGTTTGCTGGCAGCACCTGATCCCGGTTTAAAATCGCCTTGTATTCCAACGACTTGGTCATTTTCAAAAAACAAATAAAGTTTTTTCTGTTCCAAATCTTTGCCGCTGGCTTTGTTGTAGTAAAGGTAATCCCAACGTTTTTCACTGAAAGGCTCTTTCAGCATGGGCGAACCCATAATAAACAGCACTTGGCGTTTGCTCATGTGCGGGCGTAGTTGGTCTACCATCGCTTGGTCAACGATATTGCCTTGTTGTATGTCGATCCGGTAAATGCCCGGCAAGTTGTCAAGAATGGTTGAACAACCAACGGTGGTGCATAAGGTCAGGCTGGCTAATAAACAAGTTGTTGTGTGCCGATGTAGGAATGGTATGGACAAAAGCGGTGTTCTCATTGAGGCCGAGGTGGAATTCAAAATGGAAAATCATACAGGATGTCGCTTGATAATCCTATAAAGTCATGCCCTTGCTGGCTAAAAAGGCTACAATGTGGCTGATACCGCGCCTAGAGTGCGTGCTACCGGAGAGAGATAATGGAATCCCATGATTTAAGAAATGCGGGCCTTAAGGTGACTTTGCCAAGGGTCAAAATCTTAGAGATTTTAGAAAAACAGGTCAATGAACGGCATTTAACTGCTGAAAAAGTCTATAAGATTTTACTGAGCGAAGACGAAGAAATTGGTTTGGCAACCGTTTACCGCGTACTGACCCAGTTTGAAGCGGCGGGCTTGGTGACACGCCACCACTTTGAAGGCGGCAACTCGGTGTTCGAATTGTCCAAAGGCGACCACCACGACCACATTCTGTGCATGAAATGCGGTAAGGTCGACGAATTTACCGATGAAATCATCGAAGCACGGCAAAAACAAATTGCCGATGGACTGGGTTATGAACTAACCGACCACGGTTTGTATCTCTATGGCTACTGCCCCAACTGCCGTAAATCTTGATTCCCCACACCCTTTAGGACTTCATGTTTAAACCACTCATCCTTTATATCGGCTTGCGCTACACGCGGGCCAAACGCCGTACGCAATTTATTTCCTTTATCACCTTAACGTCCGTATTGGGCATTGCCTTGGGCGTGACCGCCCTGATCGCCGTGTTGTCGGTTATGAACGGCTTCGAGGCGGAATTGCGCGAACGCATTTTGGGCATGACCGCCCACGCCACTGTCACCGGTAGGGCAGGGCAGCTTGATGATTGGCAAGCATTGGAACAACAGATTAAAGATTACCCGCACGTTGAAGGTTCAGCCCCGTTCATCAGCGGACAAGTCATGATTAACGCCGACCGGCGCGTCAGCGGCACCATGCTGAACGGCATTTTGCCGGAAGCGGAAGGCAAGGTCTCCGATGTCGGGCAAAAGATGCGCGAAGGCAAGTTGTCAAACTTGGTGGCTGGCGAATACGGCATTGTTTTGGGCCAAGAATTGGCTAACTACTTAGGCGTGATCGTGGGCGATAAAATCACCGTCATCAGCCCGCAGGTCAACTCCACGCCTGCCGGAATCGTTCCCAGAATGCGCCGCTTTACCGTCGTCGGCACGTTTCAAGTCGGTATGTACGAATACGACCGCAACATGGCCTTAATCCATATGGACGATGCCGCTAAGTTGTTCCGTTTGGACACTGCCGTGTCGGCACTGCGGATCAAATTGGACGATTTGTTCGACGCCCCGCAAATCACCCGCAGCATGGGGAAAAAGTTGTACCAAGACTATATCGTCAGCGATTGGACACAAGCCCACAGCAACTTCTTCCGCGCCGTACAAACCGAAAAACGCGTGATGTTCATCATATTGCTGCTGATTGTTGCCGTGGCGGCATTCAACATTGTTTCCACTTTGGTCATGGTGGTGACCGACAAGCGCGGCGACATTGCCATCCTTAAAACCCAAGGCTTAACGTCTGGCTCGGTGATGGGCATCTTTATTGTGCTAGGTACGGTGATCGGCTTGTTCGGCACGGCTTTAGGCACGGTGGGCGGTGTGGCTTTGGCCTTAAATATCGAAACCATTGTTCCGGCTATCGAAAAAATGTTCAACGTGCAATTCATGGCGGCGGATGTTTATTACATCAACCAAGTGCCCTCCAAACTGGTCTGGGGCGACGTGTACGCCATTGCCGGCATGGCCTTTTTATTATCGCTGCTCGCCACCTTGTACCCCGCTTGGCAGGCCAGCAAAGTCAATCCGGCGGAGGTTTTGCGTTATGAATAACCCTATCATTTTGCAATGCCAAAACTTAAGCAAACGCTACGACCAAGGCGGCCTGCATGTCGAAGTGCTGAAAGGCGTCGATTTGCAAATCCATGCCGGTGAACGCGTTGCCATCATGGGCGCATCCGGTTCCGGTAAAAGCACCTTGTTGCATTTGTTGGGCGGCTTGGACAAGGCCAGCAGCGGCTCTGTGGTGTTGGATGGTGTCAACCTCAACGAAGTCAGCGGCAGCAAACTGGCGAAATTACGCAACCGATCGCTCGGTTTTATCTACCAATCGCACCACTTGCTGGGCGAATTTACCGTACTGGAAAATGTCGCCATGCCCTTGCTGATTGGCGGCTTCAGCGTACCCGAAGCGCGCCAACGGGCATCGGCCTTATTGACCAGGGTGGGTTTGGGGCATCGCGTCGAACACAAACCTGGCGAACTGTCCGGCGGCGAAAGGCAACGTGCCGCTGTCGCGCGGGCGTTAATCAACAAACCCAGTGTTGTCTTAGCCGACGAACCGACCGGCAATCTGGACAGCAAAACCGCCAACCAAGTCTATGAGCTGATGCTGGAGCTAAACCAAGAACTGAACGTCAGCTTCCTAGTCGTCACCCACGACCACGACTTGGCCTCTAAGCTAGGCAAAGTGCTGCATATGGAAGATGGCGTGATTAAGCCTTAAGAAGTGGCTGTGATTGCGGATTGACTATTGAGGGGTAAAAGCTGGGTAGCTTTGGTTTTACGCCAAAGATTTTCGGGATTGGGTGGCGGTTTGGTACTGGATGATAGTTTTGGGTCACCCACCGAACAGTTCGTAAATCTTTGGCGAATTTTGCCTCAAATTTTATCTGCACTAGCTTCACCGCTGAGAATAGAGAAAATTTCAGCTTCTGAAACAAAATCATTGTTCCTGCCCTCGGCAATGGCATTCGTCAAGCCGACTTCTTCCAAAGCATCCACCATAATTTCCCGCAAAACATCCCGATTGGATTTGATAAGCTCAACCATTACCTCAGTGAGCAATTCTTTTGTCTTGTCATCATTTAGCGAGATGATTGCTATTGATTTTGGGATTGGCTGATTAATTTTGATGAAGGAATTAGGCTGATCTAGGAAATTCAACTGTTGATATGTTGGAAACTGTAAATTATTGCAACCTAATATCTTTTGTTCGATTTTCAAATTCATCAATGAAGTCAGGTAGTTTTTTATTTTCCAATAAATCTTTTTTTGAAATTTGTATTTTTCCATTTGTATTGGTATCTTTGATGCTACCAGTAGAGTTAAATAGATCAATTTTTGCTAGATAGATATATTGTTCGGCTAAGCATAAGCCCCATTTTTCATTATTTTTATCCTTAAAAATGAAGCCGACATTGTTCCATTTTTCTTTATTACCTTGTGCTTCAAACCATTTGATACAGTTTAGGTCGTTAAATTCTTTATATTTGATTGGCTCATCCTTTATATAAATATTGGGGTTAAACTTTTCAGAAATTACCTCATAAAGTTTTCTGCCTACATATTTAGGCAATGCTAGCTGTGCATCAACCATTAATTCATACATTTGCTGCTGATTTTCTTCTTCAATTAACAGCGTATATTCATCAAGTGACATTTTATTTTTCCAACGTTTGCTTTTGTCCAGGCGGTTTAAAATCATTTCATATTCTTTAAAGCAGTGAATTAAGCTGTTGCTGTTTTTATGATTAGATTCTAACCAATTTATCGATAATTTGATCCAACTCCGCACATGCCTAAAGTAGTTCATGTGATAATACCGAAATTGAGTGTTCTCCTTTAAATAAAAGTGCTGGTCTGGATTCAGGTGAACCTGGTTATTAAGCCAAACTAAAAATTCAGAATTGCTTCGTGGCTCAAATCTAAATCCGATAATGCTTTTGCTTTCCTCAGATGGCTTACTTTTAGTTTTTGAAAGATAAACTATCACGATTTTTTTTGATAAATCTTCGTCTGGGTCAAGTCCAAATTTCTTTATGACCCATTGAATATAGCGGGTTATTTGATATTTTTGGTCTGCTGCATCAAGTTTATTTTCGATAATAACAAAGTGGTTTCCATCTGTTATCAGTAAATCAATATTACCTTTTTCTCTGTATACATGGGCATTTTTACAATCGATGAATTCGGCAAGTTCAATTTCTACTTCTGCTAAAAATTTTTCTAAAAAAACCGAGTCGCAATAATGCGAGCCTTTCGGGTTAATCATCGAAAAAATAAATTTTGAATGAAGGCGAACTTCGTCATTCGCCTTCAATAAAGCATTGATTAAGCTGTAGTCGTGAAGTCCAGCATCTTTATTTAGTTTATTAACACTTTCTAAGTCTTGATAAATTTTTAGAACAGAAGAGTAGTTTTCAAATGTCATACTGTTTGCTGTTGATTTAGGACGTTTAATGTCGCATCAAGTAATTTTTAACTGAACGGGTTTAATACCGTCAACGCCCCATTAATCACTTGTCCCGATTGCATATCTTCTGAATACAAGGTGACGCAGCCTGCTTCTAGTGCAGCGGCGACAATTTGGCAATCCCAATACGAAAACCCATAACGCTGACGAATCCATAATGCCCGTTGGATAACGCTGGCATCAAGTGCTTGTAGTTGGGTGTAGCTCAAAATGGCTTGGATGTTGGCTTGAATCCAAGCGTCATCTTTGCGGTTTTTGAGAATAACGTTGTAATACTCAGCGATAACTTGAGGGCTGACAACGGCGTTTTTTAGGTGTTTGACCAACGCCAAGGCAAGTGGATGCCTCGGCTCGTTTGGCGTTCTTAGGTGCGCGTAAATCCAAATATTGGTGTCGATGAACTCAACGGCGGGCATTCCGTTCTTCTCTCGAAGGCATTTCGATATGGTCAACATCGGCAATTAGAAAAACGGGTTCTTCGCTTACCGATGCTAATACTGCATCTGCCAAAGGCTTGATAGTCAATTCAATGGCGTGATGCTGAAATTCCAAGGGAATTGGCACAAACTCAGGTGCGTCGAGGATAACTTGTCGGACGGTTTGCATGGTCGTTCTCCCAAGATAAATTCTTTAATGATGTAAATGCGCCGCCAACCACCGTGCCGCGACTTCTTCCGCTATCCCTTTCCGTTTAGCATAGTCACTTAATTGATCCTTATCAATTTTCCCGACATTAAAATACTGCGACTCAGGATGTGAGAAATACCAGCCGCTGACGGCTGACGCTGGATACATGGCGAAGCTTTCGGTCAGTTCGATGGTGGTGTGTTCGGTGACGTTGAGCAATTCAAACAATTTCGCCTTTTCGGTATGATCCGGGCAGGCCGGATAGCCGGGGGCGGGGCGGATGCCTTGGTAGACTTCGTTGATGAGTTGGTCGTTGTCGTGGTTTTCGTTTTCGACATAACCCCAGAAGTCTTTACGAACGCGCAAGTGCAGGTATTCGGCGAAGGCTTCGGCTAAGCGATCCGCCAAGGCTTTGAGCATGATGCTGCTGTAGTCGTCGTGGTCAGCTTCAAATTCTGCCAGTTTGGTTTCAATGCCGATGCCAGTCGTTACCGCAAAACCGCCGAGATAATCCGCTACGCCACTTTCTTTTGGCGCGATAAAGTCAGACAAGCAGTAATTCGGGCGGCCTGGAGCTTTGACGTTTTGTTGGCGCAGGTGGTGCAGGGTTTCCAAGACTTCGGTTCGGCTTTCGTCGGTGTATAACACAACATCGTCTTCGTCGCTGTAGGCGGGGAAGAAGCCGACCACGGCTTTTGCGCCTAACCAGTTTTCGGCGATGATTTGTTTCATCATCGCTTGTGCGTCGGCGAACAGTTTCCGCGCTTCAGTGCCGATGATTTCATCTTGCAGGATTTTTGGGTAGCTACCTGCCATTTCCCAGGTTTGGAAGAATGGCGACCAGTCGATGAATTCGGCGAGTGTTGCCAAACTCACGTCATCAATGACTTTCACGCCCAAAAAGCGCGGCTTAACGGGCTGGTAATTGCCCCAATTGAATTTATTGGCGCGGGCGGCTTCGATGCTGTGTTGTTTGGTTTTCGATTCTTTGCCTTTGTGGCGTTCGCGCACTTCCGCGTATTCGGTGCGTAAACCTGCGACAAACTCTGCTTTTAAATCAGTGCTTAACAAGTTGCTGGCAACGCCGACCGCACGGGATGCGTCGGTGACGTAGACGGTTGTGCCTGTGTAATTGGGTTCGATTTTCACCGCCGTGTGAGCGCGGGATGTGGTTGCGCCGCCAATCATCAAGGGAATGGTGAAACCTTGGCGCTGCATTTCTTTGGCGACATGCACCATTTCATCCAGCGACGGCGTAATCAGGCCGCTTAAGCCGATAATATCGACATTTTCCAAACGTGCGGTTTGCAGGATTTTTTCGGTCGGCACCATCACGCCCAAGTCAATCACGTCGTAGTTATTGCATTGCAAGACCACGCCGACGATGTTTTTGCCGATGTCATGCACGTCGCCTTTGACGGTCGCCATGAGGATTTTGCCGTTGGTTTGGCGGTCGCCTGCGACTTTGTCGGCTTCCATGAACGGCATTAAATAAGCCACGGCTTTTTTCATGACGCGTGCGGATTTGACTACTTGCGGCAGGAACATTTTGCCCGCGCCGAACAAATCGCCGACCACGTTCATGCCGTCCATCAACGGGCCTTCGATGACGTGCAGCGGGCGTTCGGCTTCCAGACGCGCTGCTTCGGTGTCTTCGTCGATGAAATCGGTGATGCCTTTGACTAGCGCGTGTTCGAGGCGCTTGGAGACAGGCCAACTGCGCCATTCCAATTCTTCGGGTTTGGCGTCGTTAGTGCTGCCGTCGCCACGGTATTTTTCGGCAAGTTCCAACAGTTTTTCGGTGCCGCTGCCGTCATGGCGATTCAAAATTACGTCTTCAACCGCATCGCGTAAATCCAACGGAATGTCTTCGTAAATCGCCAATTGTCCGGCGTTGACGATGCCCATCGACATGCCCGCTTGGATGGCGTGGTACAAAAATACCGCGTGGATGGCTTCGCGCACCGGATTGTTGCCACGGAACGAGAACGACACGTTGGATACGCCACCGGAAATCAGTGCGTGTGGCAGGGTTTGTTTGATCGTGTGGGTGGCTTCGATGAAATCTACGCCGTAATTGTTGTGTTCTTCAATGCCTGTGGCGACCGCGAAAATGTTGGGGTCAAAAATAATGTCTTCGGGCGGGAAGCCGATTTGCTCAACCAAAATTTTATACGCGCGGGTACAAATTTCGACTTTGCGCTCTTTGGTGTCGGCTTGACCGACTTCGTCAAAGGCCATGACGATGACCGCCGCGCCGTAGCGTTTGACTAGTTTGGCTTGGCGGATGAAGGCTTCTTCGCCTTCTTTCATGGAAATGGAGTTGACGATGCCTTTGCCTTGTATGCACTTGAGGCCTGCTTCGAGAATGTCCCATTTCGAGGAGTCGAGCATGATCGGCACTTTGGCAATGTCAGGTTCGGAGGCGATCAGCATCAAGAAGCGCACCATGGCTTCTTTGGATTCGAGCATCCCTTCGTCCATGTTGATGTCGATGATTTGCGCGCCGTTTTCGACTTGTTGTCTTGCGACGTCGAGGGCTTTTTCAAAATCGCCTTCGATAATTAGTTTTTTAAAGGCGGCTGAGCCAGTGACGTTGGTGCGTTCACCGACGTTGACGAACAGGCTGTCTGGGGCGATGGACATGGCTTCCAAGCCGGACAACAGGCATTTTTTCGGTAGGTCAGGTACTGAGCGCGGCGAGTGTTTTTGAACCGCTTCGACAATGGCTTTGATATGCGCAGGCGACGTGCCGCAACAACCGCCGATGATGTTCAAATAGCCGCTGACCGCCCAGTCTTCAATTTCCGCCGCCATGGCTTCGGGCGATTCGTCGTATTCACCGAAGGCATTTGGCAAACCTGCGTTCGGGTGTGCAGAGACGTTGGTGTCGGCGATGTTGGACAACTCTTCGATATGTTGGCGTAATTCTTTCGCACCTAAGGCGCAGTTGAAGCCAAATGAAATCGGGTTGATGTGTTTCAGTGAGTGCCAGAACGCCGCGACGGTTTGACCTGACAAGGTGCGGCCTGAAGCGTCGGTAATTGTGCCGGAAATCATAACGGGCAGTTTATAGCCGATGGCATCAAAAACATTCTCAACGGCAAATGCGGCGGCCTTGGCGTTAAGGGTGTCGAAAATGGTTTCGATTAGAATAATGTCAGCACCGCCGTCGATCAGGCCATGGGTGGCTTCGGTGTAAGTGACGACCAATTCATCAAACGAAATGTTACGGAAACCGGGGTCGTTCACATCGGGCGACATGGAGGCGGTGCGACTAGTTGGGCCGAGTACGCCAGCGACAAAGCGCGGTTTGTCAGGCGTTTTTTGCGTGTATTCTTCCGCCGCTTGCTTTGCCAGTTTCGCGCCTTCGACATTCAGCTCATAAACCAAGGCTTCCATGCCGTAATCGCCCATGCCGATACTGTTCGAGTTGAAGGTATTGGTTTCGACAATATCCGTTCCCGCTTCAAAATACGCGCAGTGGATGGCTTTGATGATGTCCGGCTGGGTCAGCGTCAGCAAATCGTTATTGCCTTTTAAGTCAATTTCCCAGTTGGCAAAGCGTTTGCCACGATAATCTTTTTCTTCGAGTTTGTAGCTTTGGATCATCGTGCCCATTGCGCCGTCGAGGAAGAGGACGCGTTGGGAAAGTAGCTGTTTTAATTGGTCGGTTTTGCTCATTGCGGATGTTTGCTTATAAAGAAGGTGGTTTGGCTGAATTTAATGATTGCTTAAAGCTAAGGCAAGCCCTATTATTTTTTGGCTATCAATTGGGAGAGGATCATGGCAAAGCCAACTATTTTTGAAGTAGCCAAAAGCGTGATTGCTGCGTTTACTGGGGTGCAAAGTGACGAGAACAGAGAGCGGGATTTCCAGGAAGGATCGCTGAAAACATATATTGTTGCCGGACTTATTTTCACCATCGCTTTTGTAGGCGGGTTAATTATATTGGTATCAGTTGTGCTTGGCTGAACTAAGGGCGACTATTTAACCATAAAAAAAGCCCAAGCATAGCTTGGGCTTTTGGGTTTTCTTAAACTTGGCAAAAAGGCGTTATTTTTTGATGCCTTCTTTGAACGAGCTTAACATGGCTTGGAATGCTTCAGTAAAGACATCGGTAACACCGCCGAAGAGGGTGTTCAAGGAAATACCTTGTTTTAGCATAAACACAGCACGAATAACACCTGCTAAAATGAAACCTACGCCAGGTGGCAAAAACTCCAGAATGATTGACAAAAACGCGCCGCCGCCCGTTTGGAAGCCGCCTTCATTTTTTCTGTCACCAACGCTTGACAAATCCCTTTCATAATTGGCATCGCCATCGCCGCCTCTGAAAGCTTCAAGAAGATAAACTTGGATTTCCACCAATAAAAATTGGGAAACCATAAACACGCCAGCAGCAATGGATGCCCACATTATTGCTTTGCCCGTGTTGTTTTTTATAGCCGACTGATAAATCCAGATCGCTACAAAGATCATAACCATTGCGCCAATCATAATTATACCCTTATGAATTTGTTATATTTTTGTTAAGAAGAAGTAAAGATACATACATTTTAAAACCATGTTGGAACCGTTTTTTTCGACGACTTTACATGATTCGTATTTTTCGCGTCCTGGCGTTGTTTGCTTTTTGATTTCGCCGTTTTCAACGAAATACTTAATGGCGATTTTCATTTCCTTTGTCCTGCCTACGGAGTCTGTTGCCGTTGTCAACAGTGTGCCGTCTTTTTCGAACTCCCATTCAACCTTAACAGCTTTTTTTTCGCCGTCAATTTTGGCTGCTTCGGCGTGCAGGTTCCATTTGCCTAATAGTTCAGAGTTGTCTTTCAATAAAATTTCAGCATTTGCAGCAAATGATTGGAAAGCTGCAGCCAACAAAAGTATTTTAACGTATTTTTTCATTATCTTCTCGCCCCTTGCCTTATTATTAGTGAATGGCAAAGTTTAAACCATAGTATGCGGGCTATCGAGTTTTAATTTTTATAGTAAGTACGGGCGATCTTTTGGTGGTGTTGCTTGCGTAGGTTTGCGGTGTTTTTTTCTTGTTTTTCATTTGTATAAGTCTTTGTTTCAGTTGTTTATTGCCAAGATTTTAGCATTAACTATTGACATTAGTCGCCGCTAAAGTATTATGTAAATTCCATTTGCTAAAAATTTAGCGATTTTTAAAATACAAAAATATAGGTAGGACATCCATGGGGTTCATCTTAGATCTGACTTCAATGTTAAAAGAGCCAGCTGGCATGGTCGGCGCGGTTGTTGTTATTGCTGCTGTTTATGCTTTAGCGAAATGGGTATTTGCTGAGCATCCAGACGATAAAGAGTAAGCTGCAAAAACAAGTCATATTGAAGGCTGCTACCAATTACCTAAATTGGTAGCGACCTTATCGAAATAATATCCCTACAAAAAATCAGTTTTTATCTTATAATTTATGCATTTTGTTTTTAAATGTATAAGTTCTTCTCAAAAAAAATCGCTCGGCTGTTAGGTTGTAAGGTTTCCCCTGTTGGTATTGGGTTGTTCCGTGCTATCTATGGCATTGTTACCCTTCAAGAAATTATTTTTCTAAATTACTTCAGTCATTTAATTTTCGACCCTATCCCTTTTGTCGATGTCGAATTTCCGACCATCCCTTTATTTCTGAGTCTTTGGGGTATTGTCGCTGCTTTCATCATTGTCGGCTACCGTTACCAGTTCGCTGTTTTTAGCAATTATATTTTTTGGTTGGTGTTTGTTAATTTCACCTCCATGCAGCGCGATTTTGATGGTGGCTTTGACCTGTTTATGATTGGTGCGGGATTTTTCCTGCTGTTCATGCCTGGCGACAAGGCTTTTTCGTTAGATAGTTTGCGCCGCAAGCTGAGTTCCCCCTTTAAGCACTACAGCTTGTATCCTTCAGAGAAGGTGTCTGTGCTTGTCTATTATTTGCCGCTTATCATTTGTTTAGGTTTTTTGTATTTTGATTCTGCCGTACACAAGTTGTTTGCCGAGCATTGGCGTAATGGTTTGGGATCTTGGTTGCCTGCCACCCAGCCTTACTATGTGTCGGCGCTGGATTTATCGGCGATTTTGAATAATGAGTGGCTGGTAAAAAGTATTGGTTACACCATTTTTGTTTTCCAGTTCACCTTTATTTTTTGGTTTGCCAAGCGGCATTTGCAGCCGATTTATTTGCTGGTTGGGATGGGGTTGCATTTAGGTATTACTTTAACTTTGAATATCTATCCCTTCGGCATGGCGATGTTGGCGTTTTATATATTGTTAGTGCCATTTTCTTGGTGGGAGGCTTTGGGTGGGCTTTTGAGAGCCAAGGAAGTTCGGCTTACCGTTTTTTATGACCAGCTATGTCCGTTGTGCAATCGGGCGGTGTTGGTGATGAATCATTTCGATGTCTTCAGGTGTGTTGATTTTAGGGCTGCCCAGCAATATGCCCAAGACTATCCGGAGCTAAGTGGAATAGCTTCCGAAACTTTGCTGACGGATCTGTATGCTTTGGATGGCGGAGGTAAGGTTTATTCCGGTTTGGATACTTATATCCAAATTCTTTTTGGCATGCGTTACATGTCTGTGTTTGGCTGTATTTTAAGTTTGCCTGGCATCTATCAATTGGCGACCCGTCGGTATCGGTCGATTGCCGATAACCGCAATCGTTTATCGTGTACGGCGGAATGCTTGCCACAAGCCGCACCGCTAAAAAATGATACCTTGTACTGCAGGCTTTTTGAGGATTATGGTGTTCGTCACCCAAAAGCTTTTGCCAATAAATTGACGAAAATCTGCATGGTATTTTTGTTGTTGCAGTTAAATAGCACACTGCATTACGGCATTGCCTATCGTTTGCATATCGATACAAAGCAAAATGCATTCACTGATGCCCTCGCAAAGGGCAGCAATGCTATTTTGGGCATTTCGCAAACTTTTTGGGGGATTGCTCCGCACGCCCTTTACTTGCATGACCATTTTGCAGGTTATGACAGGATTATTGCAATTACGTATGTCGATGGGCAAGGCAAGGAGCAATGGTTGCCGTTTGTTAATGAGCAGGGGCGCTTGCTTGCGCCGAATTGGGGGCGCGTGCAGTCAATGTGGGCCAATATTGCTGTGACGCCTACGATAAATAATGTGAGGCTTCAGAAGTTTATTATGAAGGTAACGGCTTTTTGGGGGCAGAAATCGGGGTTAAACCTTGATAATGCGGAATTTAAGATTAAATTGAAAAGGATTGATGCCCCGACTTATTGGGTGCAGGATCAGTTGCATAAAAACTTGTCGGGCGAGTGGGTGACGATAGGTTCGGCTACTTGGGCTAACAAAGTGATTTCCTTTAACTTACCGGATGATATAAACGCTTTGTAAGGCGCTGGGTTTTTAGTTATTGCATCAGTAATGCAGTCATGATATAAATTGCCCGTGCTTTTACAAATTGGCGCACAATAAATAAAATAATTTAAACCCGTTTGGAGGATATCATTATGAAAAAAATCTTAGCACTTTTGGCTATGGCGTTAATGGTTGTTGGTTTGTCTGGCTGTATGGACGATCCAGATGGTTCAAAACAAAAAGTTTCTAGCTCAATTGAACTGTAAGTAAAAATTCTGTAAAAGCAAAAAACCCAGCCTTAGCGCTGGGTTTTTTCGTTTTAGGGGTTTTGTTAAACCAGATGCCCCCACATGTCATGCTCATCCGCTTCTTCTAGCTCAACTTGCACAAAGTCACCGACTTTCAAATGTGTTGCACCATCAATAAACACCAGTCCGTCAATTTCTGGGGCGTCTGCACGGCTTCTGGCGACCGCGCCTTCCTCTACCACTTCATCAACCAGCACCGTTTCTATTCTGCCCACCCGCTGCTGTAGGCGTTCTGCGCTGATCTCGGCCTGATGTGCCATAAAGCGCGCCAGGCGTTCTTGTTTCAGTTCTTCTGGGATTGAGTCCGGCAATTCATTCGCCGCTGCGCCTTTGACAGGGGAGTAGGCAAAGCAACCCACACGATCCAATTGCGCTTCGCTTAAGAAGTCGAGCAATTCTTCAAACTCTGCTTCTGTTTCGCCAGGAAAGCCGACAATAAACGTGCTGCGTAAGGTGATGTCGGGGCAAACGGAGCGCCACGCTTTTATGCGTTCCAAATTGTTTTGGCTGGCGGCTGGGCGTTTCATGAGTTTTAGGATGCGGCTATTGGCGTGTTGGAAAGGGATGTCCAAATACGGCAAAATTTTTCCTGCTGCCATCAGCGGGATCACGTCATCCACATGCGGATAGGGGTAAACATAGTGCATGCGCACCCAAATCCCCAAATCACCTAGGGCTTCGGCGAGATCGTAAAATCGAGTCTGTACTGGGCGGCCTCGCCAATCCCGTGATTGATATTTCATGTCCAAGCCATAGGCACTGGTGTCTTGCGATACAACGAGCAATTCTTTAACACCTGCTTCCGCCAAGCGTTCAGCTTCGCGTAGCACGTCATCAACGGGTCGGCTGACCAAATCGCCGCGCATGGAGGGGATGATGCAGAATGTGCACCGGTGGTTGCAGCCTTCTGATATTTTTAGATACGCATAATGGTTCGGGGTCAGTTTGATGCCTTGCGGTGGCAGCAAGCTGGTGAACGGGTCATGACGTGGCGGCAAGTGTTCGTGTACGGAGGCGACCACTTCGTCAATGGCATGTGCTCCTGTCACTTTCAGTACTTGAGGGTGGCGGGCGCGAATTTCATCTTCACGCGCGCCCAAGCAGCCAGTGACAATCACTTTGCCGTTTTCTGCCAAGGCTTCGCCAATGCTGTCCAACGATTCTTCGACAGCGGCATCGATAAATCCGCAGGTGTTGACGACCACGAGGTCTGAATTTTGGTAGTCGGGTGAGATGGTGTAACCATCGGAACGCAGCTGTGTGAGGATCCTTTCGCTGTCAACGAGGGCTTTGGGGCAGCCAAGGCTGATAAAGCCTACAGTGGGGGTTTTGTTCATAGTGGTGAAGTTTGTTAAATAAAGTGGTGGGGTTGGGCTTGGAGGCTGTCTGCTAGGTGACGGCGTTCAATGGTTAAATCATTCTATTATATTAGTAGGCTATTTAATATGATAAGGCTTTACATCGGGCAAATGATCTTTGCCAAAATTTTAGGAGTGTTTCTATGCAGTTTAATCCTATTTTGTTGTCAGGGCTGATTGTGGCTGCTGCTGAGGCGGTTTCTGCAAATGCCGAAGCGGTAACAGCATTAGATCAGGCGATTGGTGACGGTGACCATGTTGTTAATTTGCAGCGCGGCTTGCAGGCGTTGGTGGAGCAGCGTGAGGCTTTGGCGCAATTGCCTTGGTCTGAGGCTTGGCAAAAGATAGGCATGGTTTTGATGTCGACGGTGGGAGGTGCTTCCGGATCGCTGTTTGGCACTTTGTTTGTGTCGATGGGCAAATCGGCAAAAGATAAGCCGCTTGATTTACAAGGCTTTGCCGATGTTTTTGCCCAAGGGGTGGCATCGGTTAAGCTGCGCGGTAGGACGGAAGCGGGCGAGAAAACGATGGTTGATGTGCTGCAACCCGTAGCGGAATACTTGCAGGTGGCGGCAGCCCAATCTCAAGCCTTGCCTACAGTGTTGTTGGAAGTTGACCGGGTTGCTGTCGCGGGTATGGCGTCTACCCGCGATATGGTGGCCACTAAAGGCCGTGCTTCGTTTATGGCGGAGCGCACAGTCGGTCATATCGATGCCGGTGCAAAAACCAGCCAATTGATGATAAGCGCAATTGCCAATTTGTTGGCTAAGCAATCAGCACCCCCATCTTAAGTGGGCGGTGTGTACGGGTGCGTCCCATAGTTTTAGTAATTCATCGTCCAGTAGGGTAACCGTCATTGAGCAACCTGCCATGTCCAGTGAGGTGGTGTAGTTGCCTACTAATGACCGGGCAATGGTAACGTCATGTTTTTGCCAATATTGCGCAGCGAGTTCATAAATGAGATAAAGCTCAATGAGCGGTGTGGCACCGAAGCCATTGATGTGCAATAAAATCATTTGTCCTTTTTGGGGATTGAGGTCTAAGCGGATAGCTTCCGCCAAGTGCCCGACAATTTCGGTGGCGCTAGCCATTTCTAAGGTTTCCCGTCCGTGTTCGCCATGAATGCCTACGCCCATTTCCATTTGTGTTGCACCCAGATCAAACGTCGGTTTGCCTAAGGCCGGTACGGTGCAACTGCTGAGGGCAACACCCATTGATGCGGTCAGTTGGTTGGCTCGGTCACCTAACGCTTTGCAGTAAGCGAGGTCTGAACCTTGTTCTGCGGCGGCCCCCACCATCTTCTCTACAACCAGTGTGCCAGCCACGCCACGTCTGCCGATGCTGTGATTTTTGGGCAGCGAAACGTCGTCATCGACCAGAACGGTTGCATTGGCGCAATCGAGCATTTCGGCGGCAATCTCAAAATTCATCACGTCGCCCGCATAGTTTTTGACGATGAACAAGACGCCACCGCCGGTATCGGTTGCTTGAGCCGCCGCCAGCATTTGGTCGGGGGTAGGGGAGGTGAATATTTGTCCTGGGCAAGCGGCATCTAACATGCCTTTGCCTACCAAGCCGGTGTGCAAAGGTTCATGTCCTGAGCCGCCACCTGATAGGATGGCAACTTTTCCGGAGGTTTTACGGTTTGCTCTTTGAACGAAATGCGGTTGTTGGTTGAGTGTGATGATGTCGGCGTGGGCTTTGGCAAAGCCGTTTAAGCTGTCGCCCAATAAACTGTCGGTGTCGTTAAGGAATTTTTTCATGGCGCGGTAATTGTCGTTATTGTTGTTGTTGGGATTTGGCGGCTATTAAGGCTTGGGTAATGGCGTTCAAGTCCGGCAATACCCACGTGGGTTGGTAGGGGCTGTTGGCTAGGTCGTTGGTATTGGATATGCCGGTTAAAACCATAAGGCTGCGTATACCGGTGCGGACGGCGCCCAGAATGTCGGTTTCCAAGCGATCGCCTATCGCGACGGTATGTTCTGGCTTGCTGCCCAATAAGGCCATCGCTTGCTGGTAGAAAATGGGTTCGGGTTTGCCTATCACAGTTGGGCTAATGCCAGTGGCGGTTTCCAATGCCTTAAGGATAGCGCCGTTGCCAAGAGTAACTCCGCGCTCCGTCGGCAAGGTGGTATCAGCGTTGGTGCCTATAAATTGGGCGCCTGTGCTGATATTGATGGATGCCGTGGCAAGCTTGTCCCAGGTTAGGGTTGAGTCTTTGCCGCAGACGACAATGTCGGCATTGGGTTCGTAGAGTCCGGTTAACGTAAAGCCTTTTTGGCGTAATGGTTCGGTGGCGCCATCTTCTCCCACTACAAAAATACGTGTGCTGTCTGGTGTGTAGTGTTCGCTTAAATAGTGTGCGGTTGCCATCCCTGAGGTCAGGATTTGGTCAATACCAACGGTGATGCCCATATTGGCGAGTTTGGCCAGATATTGTCCGGCTGTTTGACTGGCGTTATTGGTTGCTAATATAAAGCTAATATCTAAGGTGTTGATAGTTTTAAAAAATTCTTGTAGACCGGGCAGTGGTTTTGAGCCGTGCCATAAAACCCCGTCCATATCAATGATGAGGGCGTTGGTGTTGTCGAGCATTTGCATGGAGGAAATTCCGGGTTGGGGTTAAGGTGGCGTATAAATTTAGCACAGATCAAATGTGATGCCTTGGACGGATACGATAAAGGGTTAAGTTGAAAAATTACCCCATGAATTCACATGTTGTGCTTGTAAAGTAATTCGCACATTGGCATAGTGGTGGGCGGACGCTTAGTTGTGGGGAAGTTTGATATAAAACCATCAATTAAATTGTTGGCTTAAAACTACATTCAGTGTGCATTAAGCAGCAATGCAGGCCGTAATTTTTTTGGCATTGACATCCGATGGCTTTCTCTTTACAGTTATGTCCGCAAAACAATTATGTACCAACTATAAATATTATATATAACCCTTCGGAGCACATATCATGGCAAAACCATTAATTCAAATGGCATTAGACTCATTGGATTTTGACGCAACAGTAGGACTCGCTACCCAAGTAGCTCCTTATATTGATATCTTTGAGATTGGCACTCCATGCATCAAACACAATGGCGTCAATCTGGTTAAAGAACTGAGAGCAAGATTTCCTGATAAATTGATTTTGGTTGACTTAAAAACTATGGACGCTGGCGAATATGAAGCCACTCCATTCTACGCAGCAGGCGCTGACATTTGTACAGTATTGGGCGTATCTGGCTTGGCAACTTGCGCAGGCGTTATCAAAGCTGCTAACGCTCATGGCGCAGAAGCTCAAATCGACTTGATCAACGTTGACGACAAAGTTGCATGTGCACGTGCAACAGCTGAAGCTGGCGCGCACATCATGGGTGTTCATACCGGTCTTGACGCACAAGCTGCAGGCCACACGCCATTCGCTGACTTGAGTGCAATCACTTCATTGGGCTTGAACGTTCGCGTTTCTGTTGCTGGCGGCATTAAAGCATCTACAGTACAAGAAGTTATCAGAGCGGGTGCAAGCATCATCGTTGTTGGTGCGGCTATCTACGGCGCTCCATCTCCAGCTGAAGCTGCCCGTGAAATTCGTGAGTTGGTTGACGCAACTGAGGTCTAAGCAATGCATCAGCAGCTTGTCGTAGAAAAAATTTCAAGCATCCTTGAAGCAACAGACGATTCTTACGATGTAAAATTGACTAGTATGCTCGACGGTGCCAAGCGTATTTTTATTGCGGGTGCTGGCCGGTCTAAATTAGTAGGTAATTTTTTCGCAATGCGCTTGGTACACGCTGGCTACGATGTTAATGTGGTTGGCGAAATTGTCACGCCAAGCATTAAAAGCGGAGACCTGCTTATTATCATCTCAGGCTCAGGTGAAACAGAACAGTTGATCGCCTTTACTAAAAGCGCAAAAAAAGTAGGTGCAAACATCGTTCTGATTTCAGCCAAAGCGGAATCAACCATTGGCGACATGGCTGATGGTGTGTTCCAAATTGGTCGTGCCGACCAGTATGCCAAAGTCTTTGGTATGCCAATGGGTACTGTGTTTGAGTTGTCAACATTGTTGTTCTTGGAATCAACGGTTTCTCATATCATTCATGAGAAAGGTATCCCAGAAGAAATAATGCGCGAAAGACACGCTAATTTAGAATAAAAAAAGATGAACGAGTGATCATTATCACTCGTTCTAATCTTATAGAATAGATTAAAGAATGTTTCATGGTGCTATAGCGTGTGGCGCATTGAGCAAATCATGAACGCGACTAACTGAATTATAAAAGACAGGTAAAAAGGAGAATCACATGACTTCGCGCCGAGAATTAGCGAATGCCATACGCGCTTTAAGCATGGATGCTGTACAAAAGGCAAATTCTGGTCATCCAGGTGCCCCAATGGGCATGGCAGATATTGCTGAAGTGTTATGGAACGACCACATGCACCATAATCCTTGCAATCCCCAATGGTCAAATCGTGATCGCTTCGTGCTGTCGAATGGTCATGGGTCAATGCTGATCTACTCCCTTCTACATTTGACAGGGTACGATCTTCCTATCGAAGAATTACAAAGGTTCCGTCAACTCCATTCCAGAACACCAGGCCACCCTGAGTATGGCTACGCTCCTGGCGTTGAAACAACAACAGGTCCATTAGGTCAAGGTATTACCAACGCTGTTGGTATGGCGATTGCCGAAAAAGCACTTGCAGCCCAGTTTAACAAAGAAGGCCATGAAATAGTTAATCACAATACCTATGTATTTTTAGGTGATGGCTGTTTAATGGAAGGCATTTCCCATGAGGCTTGCTCATTGGCGGGTACGTTAGGATTAGGTAAGCTGATTGCTTTCTGGGACGATAATGGAATCTCGATTGATGGTCATGTTGATGGATGGTTCACCGATAATACGCCGAAACGTTTCGAAGCTTATGGCTGGCATGTCATTGCTGATGTCGATGGACACGACGCAGACGCAATTGCAAAAGCAATTGTTGAGGCAAAAGCGGTAACGGACAAGCCGACCATGATTTGTTGCAAAACAGTCATTGGTTTTGGTTCTCCAAATAAAGCGGGCAGCCATGCGTGCCACGGTAGTGCTTTAGGACAACCAGAAATTGATTTGACCAAAGAAGCTTTAGGTTGGAAATACGGTGCATTTGAAATACCAGCTGAAGTTTATGCAGGATGGGATGCAAAAGCAAAAGGCGCCGAAGCAGAAAACAACTGGCTAGAAAGCTTTGCCTCATATAAGACGGCATACCCTGAATTGGCTGCGGAATATGAAAGACGCATGGCAGGCGATTTACCAAGTGATTGGGCAGAAAAAGCGGCTGGTTTTGTAGCGAGTGTTGATGCCGAAGCAAAAACAACAGCGACAAGATTATCTTCTTTGGCTTCAATTGAAGGTTTTGCGAAGTTTTTGCCAGAAATCTTTGGCGGTTCTGCTGACTTAGGATGTTCTAACATGACCGAATGGTCCGGTTATAAACCTATGCGCCATGACAAGCCCGATGCCAATTACATCAATTATGGTGTGCGTGAGTTCGGTATGTCTGCAATCATGAACGGCGTGTCCTTGCATGGTGGATTAATTCCATTCGGAGCAACATTCTTAATGTTCTCTGAGTACGCACGGAATGCTGTGCGTATGGCTTCATTAATGAAAATACGCTCAATTTTCGTATATACCCATGACTCAATTGGCTTGGGTGAAGATGGTCCTACCCATCAGCCTATTGAGCAGACCGCTACGCTTAGAATGATTCCTGGCATGAATGTTTGGCGTCCATGCGATGCGGTTGAAACGGCTATTTCTTGGAAATTGGCTTTTGAGCGTAAAGATGGCCCTTCAGTATTAGTGTTCTCGCGTCAAAACTTGCCGCATATGCCACGCACGAAAGATCAGATTGAACTGGTTTCTCGCGGCGGATATATACTAAGCGATTGTGAAGGTGTTGCTGATGCCATCATTATTGCAACGGGTTCCGAAGTTGAGTTAGCTGTTAAAGCAGCGGCTCAATTAAATGAAAGTGGTAAAAAAGTACGAGTAGTATCTATGCCGTCAACTAATGTGTTTGATGCCCAAGATGAAGCATATAAAGAATTAGTGTTGCCAAAGGCAGTAACTAAACGCTTGGCTGTCGAAGCGGGTGTAACGGATGGTTGGTGGAAATACGTAGGTACAAACGGTAGGATTTTGGGTCTCGATCGCTTTGGTGAATCTGCACCAGCGGGTGAGTTATTCAAGGAGTTCGGCTTCACTGTTGAAAACGTAGTGAAGAACGTAGAAGCATTATTTTAATACTAAAGCAATTCGGTTAGGGTTCTGCTATAAAAAAGATAACAAAGAAAATAATTATTGTGGAACCCTAATCCACTTCATGCGACTCATAGGTGATCAACGTGAAAAACAAACAATTGACGAACAGTTTATTTGCAGCAGTTTTGTTAGCTAGTCCATTGGTTAATGCAGATCAAAAATATCCAGCCTCAGATTTTCAGCCAGAAGTTGTTTATCAAGATGACAGCTATATTTCTGGAAGTACTAAAGCTGAAGCGCCAGCAGCGAAGAAAGAAGTAAAAGAGGTTGTGGAATCAACAGTTGATGATTCAAAATATCCTGCTGCAAACTTTCAGCCGCAAGTAGTTTATAGCGACGAAAATTATAAACACAGCGAATCTGTAAAATCTTCTTCTCCTGCTGCTTCGACAGAAAAATATGCTGAAGAAGTTGTAGCTGCAGAAAGTGTTGCGTCTGTAAAAAAAGATGATTCTTCAATGAATTATATTTTTGGTTTGGTGGGTTTAATTGCAGCTGGTGCGTTTTTGATGAAAAAACAATCAGCTGGTTCTGGATCAAAAATATCCTCTGCTTCAACCACCTCTGCTCCAATTGCTAAAAGTGCAAGTACAGGAGTAGCTAGATATTTAAATAAAGTATCTGGAACGGGTGTATCTCGTTACATTGATAAAAAAGTAAAGACAACGACTCCTGCAACAGGTGTAGCCAAGTATATGGCTAAGCAAGCTGTAGCGGCAAAAACAACATCAGCGCAAGCAAAGACTGGAGTTGAAAAATACATGCGCGATCGGGGGTAGTTAATGAGTCAAGATAATTTAGGTGTTTTTTTTATGCCTGCAGTAGCAGGATTGTTCTTTTTCATGAAACGACCCAAAGTTGAGGTGATTGAGACTTTACAACCCGTTTACACAGTACATCCAAGTGGATTGACTGGAGTTGAAAGATATTTGCAAAGTAAAATCGTTGTATTGCAAGATCAAATTGCTTCTGAATGTGCAGATAGTGAGTCGTTGCCGATATTGACAGGCGTTGCTAAGTATCTCGCAGAAGCAGAGCAACATAAAGTCAGTGGCGTAAGCAAGTACCTACTTAAGTTATCTCTTGCAGAAAAACAGAAAAAACATGAAATTATCGTGGTTCAAAAAACTGGTGTTGAAAAATATTTGAGCAATGTCAAGCCATTGCCTAAAGTTACAGGTGTTGCAAAATACATTAAGCATCAGGAAAGCTTGCCAAAGCCAAGTAAAGTTGAAAGATATTTGGCTAAACAGGCATTAGCATCAAAATATGCACCTGCTACATCTGAAAGAGCATCACTGGGTTTGCAGGTTACAGGCGTAGCTAAATACTTGCTCAATCAAGAAAGCCAGCCTAAACCTTCTCGTGTTGCTCGATATGTTGCAAAACAAGCTGCTATGGCTGCCTTGCAAGGCAAGCAAGCTGTACCAGAAAAAAAATTAACCGGTGTTGCAAAATATTTAGAAGTTCAGGATAGCTTGCCAAAACCAAGCAGGGTTTCCAGGTATATTGCAAAACAAGCTGCTAGTGTTGTAACTGAACAAAAAGCGGCAGTGAAATTGACTGGCGTGGCTAAATATTTACAAGAGCAAGATGCTTTGCCAAAAACAAGCAGAGTAAGCAAGTATTTGACAAGACAAGCATTGGCAGAAAAGAAAAATATTTTAATTGAAACAGGCGTTGACAAATATGTCCGCCAGTTTGGTTAAGCTTATTAGTTATAGCTGAATAAAAATCTTTAGGTCTGTGCTTGCTGCTTTTTAAATGCCGCAAGTATAGGTCAAAGATTTTTTCAGCTTATGAAGGTTTATTAATTACTATAATTTTGAAGGTAACACTTATGGGTAAAAATTTATTAGAACAACTTAAAGAGGTCACAATTGTTGTTGCTGATACCGGTGATATTGAAGCTATTGAAAAATTTACACCAAGAGATGCTACAACGAATCCATCTTTAATCACTGCCGCTGCTCAAATGCCGCAATACCAAGGTATCGTTGATGACACCTTGAAAGGAGCTAGAGCAACCTTAGGTGCGTCAGCATCTGCTGCAGATGTTGTTTCTTTGGCGTTTGACAGATTGGCTGTTTCATTTGGGCTTAAAATTCTCGAAATTATTCCTGGTCGTGTTTCAACAGAAGTCGATGCGCGTTTGTCATTTGATACTGAAGCAACTGTTGCAAAAGGCCGTGAGCTGATTGCCCAGTATGAAGCGAATAATGTTAACCGTGAGCGAGTGCTAATCAAAATTGCAGCGACTTGGGAAGGTATTCAAGCTGCGGCTGTGCTTGAAAAAGAAGGCATCCACTGTAACTTAACGCTGTTGTTCGGTATTCATCAAGCTATTGCATGTGCTGAGAATGACATTACTTTGATTTCGCCGTTTGTTGGTAGAATTTTGGACTGGTACAAAAAAGATACAGGCCGTGATTCATATGAGCCAGCCGAAGATCCTGGTGTTGTCTCTGTTACAGAGATTTATAACTACTACAAAAAATTTGGCTATAAAACTGAAGTTATGGGTGCAAGCTTCCGTAACGTTGGTGAAATTTCAGAGTTGGCTGGTTCTGACCTATTGACAATTGCACCATCTTTATTGGCGGAGTTACAAGCTACTGAGGGTGAATTGCCAAGAAAATTAGATCCAGAAAAAGCTGCTTCTGCAGACATCGAAAAAATCTCAATAGATAAAGATACATTTGATCGTATGCATGCTGAAAACCGTATGGCGACAGATAAACTGGCTGAAGGCATTACTGGTTTTGCTAAAGCTTTAGAGTCTCTTGAAGAGTTGTTAGCAGCTAGATTGGCAAGTTTAGAAGCATAATAGTCAAGGCTATCGGGATTTTTTGCTCAAGGATGAGTAAACCAGCTTTAAACTTAGCAATTCAATTTAATTAGGTTCATCAATGTCACAAAAAATTTTAGATGTAGTCAAGCCCGGTGTTGTTACTGGTGAAGATGTACAAAAAATATTTGCAATCTGTAAAGAAAATAAACTTGCTTTGCCTGCGGTTAATGTCATCAGCACAGGATCAATCAATGCCGTTTTGGAAGCTGCTGCTAAAGTAAAAGCTCCTGTCATTGTTCAATTCTCAAATGGCGGCGCACAATATGTAGCAGGTAAAGGCCTTAAGTTAGAAGGTCAAAAAACAGCTATTCTAGGTGCTATTTCCGGCGCACATCACGTCCATACTATGGCTGAATATTATGGCGTGCCAGTCATTTTGCATACCGACCATGCGGCAAAAAATTTGTTGCCTTGGATAGATGGCTTGTTGGATGCGGGTGAAAAACACTTTGCAGAAACGGGTAAACCATTATTCAGCTCGCATATGCTTGACCTTTCAGAAGAAAGTCTGAAAGAGAATATTGAAATTTGTGGTCAATACTTAGCTCGCATGTCAAAAATGGACATGACTTTGGAAATTGAGTTAGGTGTAACGGGTGGTGAAGAAGATGGTGTTGATAACAGTCATTTGGATCACTCTATGTTGTATACACAACCAGAAGATGTTGCTTATGCATATGAAGAGTTAATCAAGATCAGCCCAAGATTTACGATTGCAGCTTCCTTCGGCAACGTTCATGGTGTATACAAACCAGGTAACGTTAAGTTGACTCCGACCATTTTGGACAATTCTCAAAAATATGTTTCTGAGAAATTCGGTGTACCTGCGAACAGCCTTAACTTTGTGTTCCACGGTGGATCTGGTTCAAGCGCCGAAGAAATTGAAGAATCAATTAGCTACGGCGTAGTAAAAATGAACATCGATACTGACACCCAATGGGCAACTTGGGAAGGTATTATGAATTACTACAAAACGAATGAAGGTTATTTACAAGGCCAAATCGGTAACCCAGATGGTGAAGACAAGCCAAACAAAAAGTTCTATGACCCACGTGTATGGCAACGTGCTGGCGAAGTCGGTATGGTCACACGTTTAGAGCAAGCTTTCAGAGAGTTGAACGCGGTAAATTCGCTTTAATTTTTCTAGCGTTGGAAAAGAGCCCACCCTTTTCCAACGAATTGGCACTTTATTTGGCTTAGCTATTTCATTTCGGTTAAGCCAAATATTTCAATCTTCCTCCAATTTCTATTGCTTGCAACAGCACAGCAATATTCCTCATCTATTTCAATCTCTTGTAGATGCCATGCACTGGCTTCACCGTATTCAGGTGGGATTTTAGCTAATTGTTGGTTTTCAAAATTTATCACGCAATTTTTTAAACCTAGAGCAATTCCCCTACCTGTTGCTTTAACAAACGCTTCTTTTTTTGTCCACAATTGATAAAAACTTCGCGTCTTAGCTTCAGCGTCTAATCCATTCCAAAAATTAAACTCTTCCACTGAAAAGCATTTTTTTGCTAAGGCAGCAAGGTTCTTTCTCGGTTGGCAGAACTCAATATCAATGCCTAAAAGACAGGCCTTGCTTAAGGCAATGACCATATAATGGTGTGAATGCGACAAGTTAAATGAAACGTGCGGATATTCGGGCAAATAGGGTTTGCCAAAATTGTCGGCTACGATTTTTATGCTGTCTGGCTGGGCTTGTAAATAATCACCTAACAATAATCTTAAGCGTTCGTGTGCTTCTACATAACGGGTTTTATAAGGCTCTAAAAGTTTGTTGGCTCTTGACCGTTCATGTTGATCCAAGAGGTTGGTAGGGTGGGGCTGGTAATTTTCGCTGAGTTTGCAATAGCCGACATAAAGCGTTTCAGAATTAATGGTAAACAAAAGCGCGTCCTTCACCACGTGGATCGCTGGCGGCAAACAGTTGATGCTGATTTTTATCAAACAACACCGCTTGCATATCCCCATAAGAAGAGCTAACCATTTTGCTTTGGTGTCCTTTGCTTTGCAAGGCTAATAGTTCTGTACTGCTAAAGGCGTTGGCTTCATATTCAATCGTGTCCGGTAAGAATTGATGATGAAAGCGTGGCAGGCTTACCCATGAATCGGGTAAATGATTTTCAGAAAAATCTAAGGTTGCCAATAACACCATCGAAATAATGCGGCTACCCCCCGGCGTGCCTAACGCGGCTAGGCGGTCAGGGGTTTCTAAAAATGTCGGGGTCATGCTTGATAGCATACGCTTGCCCGGAGCAATGGCATTGGCTGTGCCACCGACTAATCCGTAGCCATTTTTCTCACCGGCTTGGGCAGAAAAATCATCCATTTCGTTGTTGAGGACAACGCCTGTGCCATCCGCAACCATGCCGGAGCCAAACGGAAAATTGATGCTCAATGTTGCTGCAACGCAATTGCCCTGGCTATCGATAATGGAAAAGTGCGTGGTGTTCGTGCCTTCGCTTTGAGGCTGATTTTCACCCGACAACAGCTGGCTGGGCAACGCCTTTTCGGTATTGATGCTGGCACGCAAACCCGCTGCGTAATCGGTAGATAATAGACGGGTAACAGGAATATCGGTAAAAGAGGGGTCACCCAAATACAAGGCTCGGTCGTGATAGGCACGGCGCATGGCTTCAACGATAAAATGTTTGCGGGTGGTTGGATCGGTTTGCGATAAATCATAGCCTGAAAGGATGTTGAGTGCCTCCATCAACACGATTCCGCCGGATGAAGACGGTGCGGCGCTAGTGATACGAATGCCGCGATAGTTGCCATGAATGGGTTCGCGTTCAATCACTTTATAAGCATCCAAGTCTTGTTGCGACCAAATGCCCCCCGCTTGCTTAACGTTTCGAAGCAATTTGTGTGCGGTTTCACCTTGGTAAAAACCTTTATGTCCTGCTGCTGCCAAGCGTTGTAAGGTTTCTGCCAAATCTGGTTGTTTTAAAACACTGAATGGATTGGGCAATTCACCATTGAAAAGGAAGGTGCGTGAACTGCTCGGATATTGCTTGATTAAATCGAAACGGGCTTTTAGCAATCGATGGTGGCGATGCCCAATGGCAAAGCCAAATTTGGCATAGCGAATTGCGGGGGCAAGGCTCTGTTGCAAGCTTAGACGCCCATATTTTTCTGACAAATGCACTAAAGCGGCGGGCATACCCGGTATGGCGGCAGCCAGTGCGCCATCGGTCGATAGCTTGGGGATGACCTTGCCATTGCCATCAAGATACATTTTTGCGTGCGCGGCAAGTGGGGCGGTTTCACGTCCATCCAACATCACCTCAAAGGCGGGCGTATGTTTTTGATTGTCAGCCGCTCCACGCAGCAACCAATATCCGCCTCCGCCCAAGCCCGATCCGGCGGGCTCAACCACTGCCAATGCGGCACTTACCGCCACCGCCGCATCAAAGATATTTCCGCCCTGTTTGATAATTTCCAAGCCCGCATCCGTTGCTAAAGGGTGGGCGGTGGCAATCGCCACGGAGTGGCTTTCCGCATGCGCGTAAGAGAATCCGTACCAGAAGATGATTAGAACAAAGGTTTTTTTAAGTAACAAGTTCATTTTCCTTGTTGGGATCTGTGCGGGCTTAATCGGCAAGATTGAAGGCATTGCTTAAGTCACCGGCTTGCGGCCTGACGCCTTCTAAGGGCTGCAGATCAAAACGGCGGCTGATAAATTTGATGATCGAAGTGGTATCGTAAGGGGTGTGATCAACAAAATGGGGCTTGGCAAATGGCGATACGATAAGTGCTGGAATACGCGTACCCGGCCCCCAACGGTCACCTTTGGGCGGTGCGACATGATCCCAAAAGCCGCCGTTTTCATCATACGTGATGATAATGGCGGTGCTAGGCCACAGCGAGCTTTGTTGGATTTGCCGCACGAGCGATTCAATATGCTGGTCGCCTGATAACACATCGGTGTAGCCAGGGTGTTCGTTTAGTTTACCGGCGGGTTTGTAGAAGGCTACTTGCGGAAGCTGGCCTTTGCTGATGCCGTCAATAAAAGCCTGCCCATCGAGCAGATGTTGCGCGCGCGCCGCTGTTCCGGGGGCAAATTGCTGGTAATAGTTAAACGGCTGATGGTGGGGCTGAAAGTTAATGGCGCCTTCCGCTTCATTGTAAATGACTTGCCGTTTGGCGCTTGGCGGTTGTTGCCCATCAGCATTGGCTGCTGTCCAGCCGTCGGCATACCAAGCCCAGCTAATGCCTTTTTCGCTCAGGGAATCGCCAATGGTTTTGTGGTGTTGAGGTGGCAAGGGATGTTTGCTGACATCAGCCAGCAGTGGGTCGTCGTTGCTTGCCGGTGGGATACCTGATGGCTGGAAGGGTGGTTGGCGGGTGTTGATCGAATAGCCATCTGGCGTGAATGCGCCATCGAGCAATTGCGGCGGCCCTTGCAGGGCTGAGCGGGGAGAGCTGGTTTTGTGTTTTAACATGCCACTGCCATCCAATTGCGCACGCGCCCTTTCAGGGGCATTGGTATCGCGTGGCGTACAGGCGCAGACTAGCCATTGATGGTTAAGGTACGAGCCACCGAATGCCCCCATAAAAAAATTGTCCGCTAAAACGTAATCTTTAGCCAATTGCCAAAGCGGCAATTGCGAGCCGTCGTAATAACCCATCACTAGACCGCCAGCGTCGGATAGGGCGGCAAATTTATTGTTTTTGCCCGCGTTGATCTGTTCTTGGTTTTGGTAAAAACGATGCACTAAATCACGCGTTTCTACTGATAAAGGCAGATTGACGGGCGGCAAGTCGATACGGAAAGGGCGATTGGGTAGTCGTGCTGTAATGGCTGGAATATCACCTTTACCCGCAATAGGCGGCAGCCAAGTGAAGGCTTTGCCATCGTGATCCAACTGGAGGTATTGCTCCGGCGTAGCTTGATTTACACCATTGGCATTGGGAAATAAGCCGTATAGGTTATCAAAGCTGCGGTTTTCAGCATAAATGACAATAATATGCTCAATTTTCGCCAAGCCGCTGACAGGCGGGGAGGCCGTCAAATGGCTGCAAGATAATAACAACGGACAGAGCGCGCTTAAGGCAAGACTAATAGCGGCAATCGGACGGGCTGGGCGGTCGCTCATACGGGCAAATAAAATCATCGCTAAGATAAACAGGCAAAATTGCCGTAAGGGTTGAATGGCTTCAAGCCCTGAGTATATCAAGCTAATGGCGCGATGGGTATGAGTTAAAGGCGAATGGGGTCTTGCTGGGCGCACCGGCTATTGCCAATACGCCGGACAGTTAACCTGGCAAGTCGGTATTGGCTTGCGATAGTTTGTAATTAAAGCCAAGCGGGGTGATTTTGACTGAAGCCGTGCCTTTAATGCCCAGTTCTTTTGCGGCGGAATAAGACAAGTCCATAGAACGTCGGCAACGGAATGGGCCGCGGTCATTAATGCGTACAATCACCTTGCGGTTGTTTTTAAGGTTGGTCACTTCGGCATAAGAAGATAACGGCAACGAAGTGCTGGCGGCGGTCATGGCAAACATATCAAAGCGCTCACCATTGGCGGTGCGTTTGCCGTGAAACTCTTTGCCATACCAAGAAACTGTAGTTTCTAAGGCATCGTCGCTGCTTTTATGGGCAGAACGATGATGGTGATGTTTGCTGTGGTGGCGTTTAGACGCTTCGGCAGCCCCAATGGGATTGGTAAAGTAACTGCCTATGGCGACTACGGCGAGTGCTAGTGTCAGTTTATTCATAAAAAAACCTATTCTGTTTAAATTCAATTGGCTAAATTGCTAAAGCCATGTATGGGTAGTCGCGCCGGATTATTATCGGAAGACCTTGCCATACCCTCACCTTAAGGTTCCAAAACAAGATGTTTTGCTTTGGCGTACAAAGGCTAATAGTTTGAGATTTTCAACTTCGGGTTCATTTTGCTGGCTGAATCTTAAGTCAACCTTAAATGGAAAATTGTAAGGCCAAGATAAATAAGAAAATCTGTTTTTTCTTAGCTTTAATAAAGCTTTTTTTATCTTAAAAAACCATTTTTTCGCCCATCAATATAACCTTACAGATGCTGTCTTGATTTTGCATTGCCTTAAAGGGCGATATAATCAAACGTTACTTGGCATTGATACAAGACTAATGATGAACTCAGACTGGCAAGAATTTTTAACAACACAACAAGCAGATTTTAGCGAAGATGGAGTGACATTCCCGACACTGCCATCTACCGGACAAGCCGCCATTTGCCCCATTGCGCATTTGTCGGTTTTAAAAGTGATGGGTAGCGATGCCGGCAAGCTGTTGCAAGGGCAAATCACCTGCAATGTGAACGATATTGGCGAAAGCCAGAGCAGCTTGGGCGCACTCTGCAACCCTAAAGGCCGCGCTATTGCCGTGTTTTTGCTGATGCGCGACGGTGGACAATTTTTGCTGGTGCTGCCTACCACGCAATTGGCAGTGGTTAAAAACCATCTGCAAAAATACGTGCTGCGCGCCGATGTAAAGTTGGTGGATGCTTCGCAAGACTATTGTGTCATGGGCGAATTTAAGGGCCATGGGCTTAAGCAAACTTTGTTTGTCACCCAACGCGATCCGATTAACATTGCATTTTTCAATCGAAATCTGTTGCTGGTTCGCGCAGACCAAGCCATCGCTTGGTGGTCGGCACGACGGGAGCAAGGTTTTCAAGCCCAGGCATCGGTTGCTTGGCAGATTGCCGATATTGAAGATGGCATACCTTGGTTATGTCCTGCCAGTGCGGAAGAGCATGTGCCGCAAATGTTCAATCTTGACCGCTTAGGCGGCATCAGTTTTAACAAAGGCTGCTATACCGGACAAGAGATCATTGCCCGCAGCCACTATTTGGGAAAAGTAAAACGCAGTTTAGCTTTGGCTGAATGTGTCGGACAACAAGCCCCTGAAATCAATAGCGAGATTATGGATGGCAACGGTCAAGCGGTCGGGCAGGTACTGGCGGCGCAAAATCAGCAAGGCCTTTGCAAATTGTTGCTGGTGTTGCAGCAAGACGAGGCTGGCGACAGGCAATATCGGTTGCCCGATCAAACCCCCTTAACCCTTTTGGCGCTTCACTATGATTGATAACCAAGCCGTTATAAATTTTCGCCGTTTAGGCATGCTGACCATTTGTGCCGTGTATTTTGTCATTTTAGTGGGCGGCATCGTCCGTGCTTCGGGAGCCGGTATGGGTTGCCCTGATTGGCCTACTTGTTTCGGGCAATGGGTTCCTCCCACCGAAGAAGCGCAATTACCGCCAAATTACCACGAAATCTACGCCCAGCGTGGCTACCAAAACACCCAATTCAATCCGGTTAAAACGTGGACCGAATACACCAACCGCTTGGTGGGTGTCAGCATTGGCTTTTTGATTTTTCTGACGGCTTGGTCGTCGCGGATATTTTTAAAAGGCGACAAGCCGATTTTTTACTTGGCGCTGACCTGTTTTTTCCTGGTGGGATTTCAAGGGTGGTTGGGCTCAACCGTGGTGGCCAGCAATCTTAAGCCATTGATGATTACCACGCATATGCTAGTGGCCTTGCTGATTGTGGCGTTATTGATTTACACCATCGCCCGTTCGCAGCGCGACTTTTTGCAGCAACTGGATGTCAGCCAACTGCCGACAAAATTTAAAACCGTGTTGGTTGTGGCGATGGGCATGACCTTGCTGCAAGTCGCCATGGGAACCCAAGTGCGCGAAGCGGTGGATGTGATCGCCCACAGCACCGATCTTGAACGCCAATATTGGCGCGAAAGTTTTCCGGTTATTTTTTACGTACACCGATCGTTTTCGTCGCTGATTTTATTCACCAACTTGTGGCTGGTTTGGAAACTTTACCAGTCGGTCGACAAATCCAGCGTCTTGCTGCGCGCCGGTTTTGGCTTGGCAGGCTTGGTGGTGTCGGCAATCTTGGCGGGTGTCAGCCTTGACCGCTTGGGGATGCCGCCGGTTGCGCAACCCATCCATTTGCTGATGGCCAATTTAATTTTTGGCATGCAGTTTTTCTTATTCATCTGCCTGGCTTACGCGCAGAAAAAAGCCAACGCCTAAGGCTTCTTGGCTCTTCACGCAAACCACCATAATCCTGACCGCTTTGGCCCATCAGTGGCGTAAAAAGCGGTTTATTTCCTTCTCCGCAAAAATCGTAACCCTGCAATTTTGGTCATACCAAATTTGCAGCATTACTGTCCGCATTTGCTTCAATTCAGTTTCTTAAATTAAAAAATTCAATAAAAACAATTAATAAAAAGTTGTTTTTTGGTTTTTTGCTATTGGCTTGGTTTTTGCTGTTAGGCCTAGGTTGATTGTGTTGTGCTGTATTAAACCGTAAGGCGTGGTGATAGTCGTTCGCCCTGCGGTATTTCACAGGGCGAACACGGAGTTACCTACTCATTTTTTCTTAGGAGCAAACCATGCCCGCACCCTTTACCAAATTGATCTTGTCATCCGTTGTCACCAGTAACACCGGTGGTTACAAATTATTGCCACAAGCGGCTGGCGATTTTGCCCCCACTGTGGCGGCTTACCCGACTTATTCCAGCTTGCCAGCAGCAGCATGGGTGTCGGGCATTGCCGATTTGAACGGCGACCTCATCCCCGATCTGATTATTGGCGCGCCCGGCGATGATGACAAACTGAGCAATGCCGGACGGATTTTTGTGGTGTTTGGGCAATCATCGGGTGGAACTACAGGCCAATTGGCAGTTGATCTGGGCAATAACGAAATCATTATCGACGGCATTAATGCCAATGACTTGTCAGGCGCATCGGTAGGCAGCGTTGCCGATTTGAACGGCGACGGTTTGGCTGAAATTTTGATTGGCGCGCCCACCAAAGAAAATGGTGCGTTGGTTGATGCAGGCGCCGCCTTTGTGGTTTGGGGCGAATCAGCCGGTGGCTCTGGCAGTGGTATAGACCTTGGTGATCCGGCTTCAGGGGCGGGTAACGGCAAAGGTTTTGTCATTAGGGGTGAAGCGGCGGGCGATCACGCCGGACAAGTCATCACTTCAATAAACAGCCTGAACGGCGATGCCAAAGCCGATATTTTGGTGGGCGCGGCAGGCAACGATGCCGGTGGTGTCGATGCCGGTGCTGCTTACGTGGTGTGGGGCAAAGCGGCGGATGGCGCGGTTAACTTAAGCAACGTTGCCACAGGCACAGGCGGTTTCCGCATTATGGGTCAGAACGCGGGTGATGGTGCAGGCCAAGCTTTGGCTAAATTGGGTGATGTCAATGGCGATGGTTTGGCCGATATTCTCGTCGGTGCAATGGGCAATGATGCGGGCGGCAGCAATGCCGGTGCCGCTTACGTGGTGTTTGGCAAATCGACCGGAACGGGTGTGGATTTGGACAATGTTGCATTAGGTACAGGCGGTTTCCGAATTACTGGCTCAGCCGCCAATGAAAACGCCGGTGCGGCGGTGACAGGCTTGGGCGATGTCAATGGCGATGGCATCAGCGATATGCTGATTGGCGCTTCCGGTTCAGGCAAAGCCTATGTGGTGTTTGGCAAAACCGGCACGTCGGAAGTATTACTCAGCAATGTTGCCGCAGGTATCGGTGGTTTTGTCATCACTCCTGAAGCCAGCAGCGATATGGCGAAATTATCCGTTACCTCAGGCGGCGATTTTAACCGCGACGGTATCGCCGATATTGTCATTGGCACACCAACGAACAGCGAAGGCGGCACTAATGCCGGTGCGGTTTATGTGGTTTGGGGCGGCGATACTCGTCCGGTAGATTTAGCCTTGGTCGCCCAAGGCATTGGCGGCGCCAAAATTGTTGGCGCAGTGGGCAGCTTGACTGGCAGCAGCGTCGCCGTGCAAGCCGATATGAACGGCGATGGCACCCCCGATTTAATCATTGGCAGCCCCGGCAGTCCCGGTGAGTCGGTCAGCATTGTTTATGCACCTGCCAGCTGGCAGCCAGACAATAACGTTTACGGTACCAGCGGCAACGATGTGATGGATGTCGGCTATGGTGGTCTGTATAAGATCAGCAATGGCAACGATGCCATTTTAGGCTTGGCTGGCAACGATACCATTCACGGCGGAGACGGCAACGACAGCATTGAAGGCGGTGCGGGCAGCGATACCTTGTCTGGCGATGCTGGCAATGACACGCTCGATGGCGGTTTAGGCAATGACACCCTGATTGGCGGGTTGGGTGATGACACTTTTAAAGTCGACAGCTTGTCCGACGTGGTGCAAGAAAATGCCGGTGAAGGTACGGATACCGTCATTGCCGGTGTCAACAGCTATACGCTCACCGCAGGTGCCAGTATCGAAAACTTGCAGTTATCTGGCGCAGCCGCTTCGGCGACCGGTAACGAACTGAACAACATCATCACCGGTACAGCGGGTGCAAACACCCTCAACGGCGGATTGGGCGCAGATACCTTAATAGGCTTGGCGGGCAATGACAGCTATGTTGTCGACAATACCGGCGACGTTGTACAGGAAGCCGCCGGTGGTGGTACGGACACCATCACTGCCAGCATCAATTGGGTTTTGGATGCCAACATCGAAAACTTGATTTTGTCCGGTGCAGCGCGCTTGGGTACAGGCAACAGCCTTGCCAACAGCCTGACAGGCACAGCCGGTAACGACACGTTGGACGGCGGCGCAGGCATTGACACGCTGATGGGTGGCTTGGGAGACGATACTTACTACATCGATAACGCCAGCGACAGTGTTCAAGAAGCCGTTTCGGCAGGCACAGATAGCGTGATCGCCAGCGTTGACTACAGCTTGTCGGCAAATGTCGAAAACCTGCAATTGACCGGCACCGCCTTAACCGGCACAGGTAACAGCTTAAACAACACCCTGACCGGTACAATCGGCAACAATACGCTGGATGGCGGTGCTGGCGCGGATACGCTGGTCGGCGGATGGGGCGACGACACTTACATCGTCGACAATTTGGGCGACAGTATCCAAGAAAATGCCGGTGAAGGTACTGATACCGTGGTCGCTAGCTTGGACAACTATGTGCTGGCTGCCCATCTTGAAAACCTGCAATTAAGCGGCACGGCTTTAATAGGCACAGGTAATGATGCCGCCAACATTTTGACGGGCACCGCAGGCAATAACACTTTAGATGGTGGCTTGGGTGCAGATACTTTAATCGGTGGTCTGGGCGACGACACTTATCGGGTCGATAACCTGGCTGACGATGTACAAGAAGCCGCAGGTGCGGGTACGGATACGGTTATCGCCAGCATCGACAACTACACCTTAGCCGCCAATAGCGAAAACCTGCAATTGGCAGGTGCGGCACATACCGGTAACGGTAACGGTCTGGACAACACGCTCACCGGCGGTTTGGGTAATGACAGCCTAAACGGCGGTGGTGGCAATGACATCTTGGACGGCGGCGCTGGTGCAGACACGCTGCAAGGCGGCACGGGCGATGATACTTATTATGTCGATAACGTGGGCGACAGCACCTTGGAAGCGGCAGGTGAGGGCATAGACACCGTTTACACCAGTGTTGACAACTGGGTGGCGGGTGCCAATATCGAAAACATCCGTCTGACCGGCGCAGCGCATACCGTCACCGGCAACGCAATGGACAACAGCTTGGCAGGTACAAGCGGCAACGACACATTGGACGGTGGCGAAGGCGACGATTTGGAATCCGGCGGCGACGGCGATGATGTGTTGGTTTCCTCCGCAGACCTTGACACACTGGCGGGAGGCAGCGGCAATGACCGGTATGTTTTGACCGGTGGTCAAGCCTATATTGAAGACTTCCTCGGTCACGATACCATTGATGCCAGCACTGCAACCGGCGACAGCAGCATTGATTTGGACAGCGGCCTTTGCCATGTCGAAGGCGAAGACAGCCACATCGGAACGGGCGGCACCACTGCTTCGCCTTTGGATGTGCAGTTCCTGCAAGATTTGACCGGTTCGTTTGCAGACGATATTGCCACCGTGCGCGGTGTCGTGCCGCAAATTATCACCGCCTTACAAGCGGTACAAGCCAATAGCGAGTTTGGCGTGTCAACCTTCCGCGACAAAGCGATAGGTAGCTTTGGTGGGGCTGGCGATTGGGTTTACCAAATGCCGCTGACACTGACCACCGATGCTGGCGCGTTAACCACTGCGTATGCCAGCATGATTGCCAACAACGGCGCTGACGGTCCGGAAGCGCAAATCGAAGCGTTGATGCAATTGGCTTTGCACAGCAGCGATGTCGGTTTCCGTGCCGACTCGGCGCATTTTGTGGTGTTGTTTACTGATGCGCCTTTCCATGTTGCCGGTGATGGCGCGGCGATTGGTTTGGTGGCGAATAATGGCAACAATATTATGGAAGGCGGCGGCATTGTCGAAGACTATCCGTTGCTTGCCCAAGTGCAGGCGGCTTTGGCTGCCGCCAATATCATCCCCATCTTTGCGGTTGCAGGTGGTTATGAATCCACTTACCAAGGTTTGGTGACGGATTTGGGTCGTGGCGCAGTGGTCTCGCTGACTGCCAACAGCTCCAACGTGGTTGCCGCCATTACCGGCGGTTTGACCGCCGCCACCACCACACAAATTGAAGATGCCGAAGGCGGTGCGGGCAACGACACCTTAATAGGCAATTTGCTGGGCAACGCACTCAAAGGCCATGTCGGTAACGATCATATCAATGGCGGGGCAGGTGACGACACCTTAACCGGCGGCACAGGCGATGATGCCTTGACCGGTGGCACAGGCAGCGACAGTTTTGTCTTCAGCAAAGGCGATGGTCACGATGAAATTACCGACGACAGCTTGGGCAACACCAGCACCGACACCGTTAGCTTTACTGATGTGGCTTCCACCGATGTGACGGCAATCATCCATACGTATGGCACGGACGACTTGGTTTTGGTCTACGGCACAGGCGACCAAATTAAAGTGGACGGTTTCTTTGGTGTGAACGCCAGCGGCAGCATTGCGCAATTCCAGTTCAGCAATGGCGTGACTTGGACGCAAGCCGATGTTGCCGGTATGGCGGTACTCAGCAATGCACCACCGGCATTAACCGGCACGCCTGCCGTGTTGGTGAATGGCACGGAAGATACCAGCCTGCTGATTGCTGCGGCTGATTTGTTGCAAGGCTTTACGGACATCAATGGCGATGTGGTGTCGGTTGCCAATTTGACTGCCGACCACGGCAGTTTGGTCGACAACTTGGATGGCACTTGGAGCTTCACCCCTGCTGCCAATTATAACGGCGTAGTCTCCCTTAGTTACAACGTGGTCGATGGCCTTGGCGGCGTGACTGCAGCCTGCGAGACATTCAGCTTGGCGGCGGTGAACGATGCTCCGGTGTTGGGTTTGGCGAGCGTCAATGCGCCATCGGTCACGGCAACCACTATCAACTTTAGCGGCGCAATCGCCTTTACCGATCCAGACAGCAGCGATGTTCACACCAGCAGCCCTGTGTCGGCAACGGGTGTTGCGGGCGGTAGCTTGGCAACGTTGGTGAGCGAAGCGGCGGGAGTTGGTAATGTCGGTTGGTCATATAGCCACGCCGTGCCAGCCAGTTTCGGCGCGGCTGTACAAAGCAAAATTGACAGCTTTAGTATGACGGTCGATGACGGTGCAGGCGGCGTTGTTTCGACAAATTTGTCCGTAACCGTAAAAACAGGCACTGATTTGGCGAATGCCATGACCGGCACGGCTGGTATGGATATTTTATTGGGTGGTGCCGGTAATGACACTTTGAATGGCGTGGCAGGCGTGGATATGTTGCTAGGCTGTTTGGGTAACGATACTTATGTCGTCAGTGATAGCAGGAGCGTGCAATTTGAAAATGTGGGCGAAGGTACGGACTTGGTTAAAGCTTCGGTCGATTTTGCCTTGTCAGCCAACATCGAAAATATGACCTTGACCGGTGTTGGCAATATCAACGCGACCGGCAACGAATTAGCCAATACCGTCACCGGCAACACCGGCAATAACACCCTGACCGGCGGTGCGGGTGTCGACAAGCTGGTCGGCAATGGTGGTAACGATACTTTTGTGGTCAACATCACCGCGCTGGGGGCTTTGGAAGATACGGTCACAGCCGGTACAGGCATCGACACTTTGCAAGTGGTCGGCAATGCTTACACGGGGTTGACCGTAAAAGCCTTAACTGCTGCCAGTATCATCGAAAACCTTGATATTGCCGGTACAGGCGCATCGTTAATTAATGTAACGGGCAATGCGCTGGCTAACAGTTTGACCGGCAACAATGCCAACAACACCTTAAAAGGCTTGGCGGGTATCGACAGCTTATCGGGCGGTGCGGGCAATGATATTTTGATCGGTGGCCTGGATAATGACCAATTGACCGGCGGCTCTGGTGTGGATGTGTTCTGGTTTGATAGCCTGATGGGAGCTGGCAACGTAGATACGGTCATCAACTTCAGTGCCGTAGATGACACCTTGAAATTTAGCAAAACAGCTGCCGGACTCAGCAATATTGGCGCTGTTGGGCATTTTTCTGCCAGCGATGCCCGCTTTGAAGCCAATGCTAGCGGTATGGCCTCAAGCTTGGCGGCACGGCTTATTTACAATATTGGCACAGGCGAGTTGTCTTATGATGCCGATGGATCGGGTGCCGGCGCGGCGGTGGTGCTTGAGGTTTTGGCATCAGCACCCACCGTGTCTGCTGCGGATATTTGGGTGGTCTAAATGGTTTCGGTGGCATCCGAAACAGATTTGGGATGCTGAAAACCCATGTTGTTTGGCGATGCCAGACAGTTGAGCAAACAAAAATGGCGGATTGGCTTGATACCGTCCGCCATTTTTTTGTCTTCTCATTTTGATGTTTATCGTGGTTTAGATACCCACGAAGTCTTAACTAATCCCAACCGCCATGACCGTGGTGGTGATGGTGATGATGCCCATATCCCCATGAAGGCCGGTTTGGGTAAATGTAAAGGCTGGGTGGGGCGATGGGGCGGGTCATCACCACCGGCGGCCCATAAGCCCGTGTATAAACCGGATGCGGTGAAACATAGGTTGCGCAGCCTGTTAAAAAACTGCTGACCAGAACAAAAATAAAAAGCGGTGTTGAGCGGTACATGGTTTTGACCTACTTATTAAGTTGGGTGGTTAAGCCCAATGGGCGGGCTTAACCAATGTTAGGGTTGCCTATGGATTGTCAGCATTTCTAGGATGCCCGCCATGGTGCGGCGCAGCTGGCTGGTTTTGCATTTCCTGCTGGCGTGCTTGTTGGGCTTCCATTTGCCGTTGCTGGATTTCTTGCTGGCGGGCTTGTTGGGCTTCCGCTTGCCGTTGCTGAATTTCCTGCTGGCGGGCTTGCTGGGCTTCCATTTGCCGTTGCTGCATTTCCTGCTGGCGGGCTTGCTGGGCTTCCATTTGCCGTTGCTGGATTTCCTGCTGGCGGGCTTGCTGGGCTTCCATTTGCCGTTGCTGGATTTCTTGCTGGCGGGCTTGTTGGGTTTCCATTTGCCGTTGCTGTATTTCCTGCTGACGAGCCTGCTGAGCTTCCGCTTGCCGCTGCTCAATGGCCTGTTGGCGGCGCAATTCCTGTTCTTGTTGGCGCGCTTGTTGGGCTTCCTGTTGCCGTTGTTGCATTTCCTGCTGACGGGCTTGCTGGGTCTCTGCTTGCCGCTGCTCAATGGTCTGTTGTCGGCGCAGTTCTTGTTCTTGCTGACGCGCCTGTTGTGCTTCCATTTGCCGTTGTTGCATTTCCTGCTGACGGGCTTGCTGGGCATCCATTTGCTGTTGCTGGATTTCCGGCTGGCGGAGTTGTTGTGCTTCCGCTTGCCGTTGTTCAATGGCCTGTTGTTGGCGCAGCTTCCGTTCTTGCTGACGTGCCTGTTGGGCTTCCATCTGCCGTTGTTGTATTTCTTGCTGGCGTGCTTGCTGACTTGGCTGCTGGGCTTCCGATTGCCGCTGCTCAATAGCCTGTTGGCGACGCAATTCCTGTTCTTGTTGACGCGCTTGTTGGGCTTCCATTTGCCGTTGCTGGATGTCCGGCTGACGCGCCTGCTGGGCTTCTACTTGCCGCTGTTCAATGGCCTGTTGGCGACGCAGTTCCTGTTCTTGCTGACGCACCCGTTGTGCTTCCAGCTGCTGTTGCCGGATTTCCTGCTGGCGTGCTGGTTGGGCTTCTAGCGGTTGCGGTACATTTTGTCCCTGTTGGTTTTCAATCGGCGTTATGGTGCCGCCAACGGTTGGGTTTGCTTGCCCGCTACCTTGGCGCGGATGTTTTCTGCCTTGATGTCCGGCTTGTGGGTTCTGAAAACCATTTTGCCCAACCGTTTGAGGGTCGGCATTGTCTGCAACAGGGGCTATACCAGGCACATTTTGCGGTGCTGGGTTGGCAGTTGCATCTATCGTGGTAGGCTGTTCAACATTGTGCGCCTGACCATGCTGTCTTCCCGCACGTGGATGGTTGTTGCCTTGGTCGCCGCCAAGCGGTTGGGTTGCACCGTTTGCAGGTGGTTCGGAAGGCTTGTTGTTTTCAGCGTTGACTGGCTGGAGATTGCCCGCCGATTGCTGTCCGTTCATTCGGCCTGGCACGTTGCTGTGGTGCGGCTTGCCCGCTTCAGGGCCTGCTTGAATGCGTTCACGGTCGATATTTCGGGCGATTTCTTCATTACGCTGTGTGTCATGGGCTGCCAATCCACCCAAGTTGTGCGGACGGACGATTTCCACCGTATCGCCAGCGCCGCCGCTTTGCTCGTGGTGATGTTCCTGGTGTCCACCACCGTGGTGGTCGGGCGATTGTTCGGTAATCACGGCTTTAATAGGGCGGACCGGTCTGCCGGTGACGTGTTCAATGTCACGCACAGGAATACCGGGGTTGACGATGTTGTTGTTAATTACCGTCACGTTGTTGATGTGCTGGGTGACGTTAATAATGTTGCGGTTATACGTTTGCGCAACGATATGGTGGTGGATGTGCGGGCGGTCAAAGTCGTGTTCGCGCACGGCAATCCAGGCATCGTCGTGCAAATCCCGGTCGAAATTAAAATAGCTGAAGTTGAGGCCGATGCGGGGTTGCCAAACCACATTGGGCGGCATGGGTGCCCAAGCGGCATAACCGCCACCCGAACGCCAGAATACCCAAGCCGGTGCCCATGTGGTGCCGGGTACCCAAACCCAGCCGTAATAATCATCCCACGCCCAACGTCCGTAGTGGAAAGGCGCCCAGCCCCAGTTGTAATCCGATACCCATAGCCAGCCGTAGTCGTCTGTGTGCGCCCAGTGTCCGTCGGTGTAAGGTCGCCAGTTTGCGCCGACATTGCTGGGATACCACACTTGTCCGTAGCTGGGGTGGTTGACCCAGTTTCCGTAAGGTGACAGCGCATCGACAAAAACACCCAAGTTGACATCCACGCGTACATCGGCGAGGACGGGCTGGGTGGGTGCGACAGGTAAGCTTAAGCTGGCCGCTAGCACTAACAGCGGCAATAAACGTATTCGGGGGCGTGAGTTCATGGGGCACCTTCCTAGAAAGGTAAAGGGAGAGATCAATCCGTTGCTTTTTTATCCTGGCAGCCATGCTAAAGACATTCGACTGAATGCAGCCTGAATACTTAATATAACTGCTTTTTTCTGATTAAACAGTATTTTACGTCATGTTAAGATATTGCCATTGATTGCAATTTAAAAATGATTCCAATAGACTGGATTTAACGAAACGGTGCAAAAGCGGCAATGTGCACCCAAATACAACACGGCTTATACCTCATACCCACCGCTATGGAAAAACTAGGCAAATTAAAATTCGGCAACGGCGGATTAGGCGGCTTCTTAAATAGCATCCAAACCCTTTTTGTCGGCTCGTTACGGGTGTGGTCCATCCCCATTGTGTTAATGCTTAGCGTGGCATCGGGCTTTACCACTTATTACGGTCTCTCGTATTTCATCACCCCGTGGATTGCTTTGGTCATTACCATTGCCATCCAATCCATTATCGTCATCTGCTCGCTCGAAATTGCCGGTATGCATTGGAAAGCCAATCCGTTCCGCTATTTGAGCGTGCTGCTTTCATTGTTGGTGGCCATTTCCGCGTCGATTACCTTTTCGTATTTTAAGTTTTACGAAGTGTCCGAAAGCCAAAGCTTGCAGATTAGCCGGATTAACGACATCCGCACCAGCGTCAATGGCTATCTTGGGCAACTGTTGGTGGTCAAAAGCCAGATTTTAAAAGCCCAAAATGCCGACTTGGATGCCGCCATGAAAGATGTCAGCCAAGCCTATTTCGGCACACATGCCGAAGTGCCGCAAGCGTATAAAAACATCGTTGGCGAAGGTCCGTTTTGGAAGCATTACAACCAGCGCTACCAAAGCAAAAAAGACCAGTTCACCCAGCTGGAAAAAGAATTTAAACAACTGGATGCCGCCATCCAAGGTTTGCAGGGCAGCCTAAACCAATTGGAATTCGACACCGAAAATAACTACCGGAAAGTACTGTCGGGTTTGCAAGACGTGCAAATGAAATTTAACCAGCTAGCGACCAATGCCGGTGTCAGTGTGCCGCCACCGTTGGTGTTGATGACTTATGGGCAATTCTCGCAAGGCGTGACACCGTCGTTTGCCATGTGGAACAATTTCTCGTTGTTTGCTTTTGTGTGTGCGGCAATGGTCGATTTTTTCACCTTTCTGCTGTCTTACCGGTTGGAATCAACCGCACCTGGCCCGTTAAGCGAAGAAGAGCAGGAATTGGCTTTTGAATGCTTGCGGCAGTTTTCTGATTTTAGGATCAACAACAACGACGAACTGGAAATTGTCATCGAAAAAACCGATCTGGAACGCGCCCGCCGCTATTCCGACTGGTCGCGCATGTTTGCCGTCGGCTTTCTGTTAAGCCGTGGTTTCCTTAGAAAAATTGACCAACGTTCGGTTGAGTTTGCACCTAATCTTTACCCGCTGATTGCTGAAAAAATGAGCGCGAAAATCCGCGAACTCAAAGCCCAAGCGGCTGCCGAACAAGCCAACTCCTAAAGGTTACATTATGAGTCACGCAACCTCTTCAATAGATAATTGGCTGGCAGGGTTTGGCAGCACGGAAAACAGCCAAGATATTTGGGATCCTGGTTTTGATGGCGAACGGCGTCTTGTGATCAGTTCGCTTGGGGTCTACAAACGCGTGTTTGCAAGGCCGCAAAATTTTACGCCTTTGTTTTTCCATCGCATTTACCCGCTGCTAATCGAAAACTGGCAACTGAGTTTCGACACGCCGTTGTATGGTGGATTCTGCACCTTGACTGCCGAACTGCATATCATCTTCCAAGCTACGATTGCCTTCGCCAAGCGCAACATTGAAGCGGCACCCGATTTTAACGCCCACATCAAGGCGCATTTCCAGGGCTTGGTTGAAGATATTGTGCGTGCCGAGTTGCTTAAGATTAATGACTGCCAATGGCTGGAAAACGGCTTGGCGGCGACCGAAAAACAAATTGCCGCTGCCATCAACGAAATCCTCATTACCCGCGCCATCCAGTGCCGGACGCATTGCCTATTAAAACCGACGTTTGCCGAATTGACCGAAACCAGTGGCATTGATGAACGGTTCAGCCATTCAGCCGTTTATCTGCAGGTGATGAAAAAAAACTTCGAGTTCCGCCAGCAAAAAGACGCTGAACTGTTTATGCAACAAGAAGCCTCAGAAAAGCGCCGCGTGGAACATCAGCAAGCTTTATTGGAAGTTATCAATTGGGAAGCTGAGCTGGAACGCAAAAAACAAATCCTCGCCGCCGAAGCCAGCCAACGCGAGCTTGAGCAGCAAAAAAGCCTGAATATCGAACAGTTTGCCATCCAATACGGGCTGCACCGCGACCAAGTTGACCATGAGAATGAACTGAAAGCCTACGAACAGCAAAAAGCCGCCGAGTTGTTGAAAGGGCAGCAGTTGATCCAGCAACAAACCGAGTTGGATATGCAGGCCAAACAGCTTGAACACGATTTGTTACTGAAGAAAAAGCAACGCGAAGCCGAATTGCAATGCTTTGAGCAAAATCGCCTGCAATTGCTGCAAGCGAAGGAGCAGGAAGAGCAAATCAAACAATTGGAAATTCAGGCCAAATTGAAAGAGGAAGAAATCCAAGAGATTGAACGCCTAAAGCTGGAAGAACGCTTGGAGGCCGAAAAAATCAACCATCAAGCCCGAATTATGGAAATGCAAATGGCAGCGGAAATGCAAGCTTTGGAAATTCGCGCCGAAGCCACGCAAAACAAAGATAAGTTTTTACGACGGGAAATCGAATGGCTGGTGTTGGACAAGCAACGCGCCGAGTTGACCCGCGCCATCAAAGCCGCTAACCAAGACATCCAAAAACTGGATGAAGGCAATGTCAAGCGTATGCTTTAAAGGGCGCGTTTAGTTTAAAAAGGCAAGGTCAGCGTTTATTTCAGCGTTGCAAAATAAGCGGAAATCTCTTTCATATCTTGTTCGGATAAACTGCCCGCCACACCTTGCATTTGTCCGTTTTTGCGGGAGCCAGATTTAAAGTTTTTTAACTGGGCAATCAGGTAGTCGGCGTTTTGGCTGGCTAGTCTTGGAATTTGCCCATTACCTTTGCCTTCTGCGCCATGACAGCCCAAACACATGCCTGCTTTGGCCTGGCCTTCACCAACAGCTGTTTTGGTTGCGGTATTTTGGAGTTCCAGTTTGGCAAAGTGTGCGGCTAGGCCATCAATCTCTTCGGGGTTGAGCTGGTTCGCCATGGCTTTCATGATGGGGTTGCCGCGCTGACCGGTGCGGAAGGCATTGAGCTGTGCGCCCAAGTAGGCGGCTTGTTGGCCTGCTAAGTTTGGGAGTTGGCTATTATTGCTGATGCCTTGGAAACCGTGGCAGGCTGAGCAGGTGGTGGCTTTTTTCTCGATGCTTTTGTTGTCGGCACTGGCGTTATGGCTTACCAGTAAGCTGGCGGAAAAAATGCTTATTATTATAAAAATGGCTGGATTGTTCATGGTGGTACTTCCTCGTATTTGATGGCTTTCCCTATGACTTATAGTTGTTTTGCGTAAAATAATAAGTGATCTGGTTAACATTATTTTAATTTACTAGGAATCAAAATGCATGACGGGAACGCTTTGCCGCCTGTACCTGCGATTGGCGTAGGGGCGGTGGTTTTTAATCGCGATGGGCAAGTATTGCTAATTAAGCGCAATCAAGCACCTGCTTGCGGATTTTGGTCAATACCCGGTGGCAAGCAGGAGGCGGGGGAATCGTTGGCGGAGGCTTGTTGTCGCGAGGTTTTGGAAGAAACCGGTGTGGCGGTCACTTTGGCCAGCATTATTGCGGTCGTGGAACGTCGTACAGAAGGCTTTCATTATGTGATTATTGATTATCTGGCCTATCCGGTTGATAAAGGTGATATTGTTTTGATTGCCGCCACGGATGTGGCGGAATCGGTTTGGGTCAGCCCAAACCTGTTGTCCAATTATCAATTGGTGCCGGGTCTTGAAGACATTGTCTTGCGTGCCAGTAAGCTGGATACGCTGGGTCGGGTTGCGGGTTTGCAGGCCAGCAATGTTCTGGCTGGTGATTATATTTTGCCCTTACCTACAAGTGAAAGCGACCGTCCAGGCAGATAAGCTTCCGTTTATACAATTAAAAAATCTGTTGCGCTTAGGGTTGGAATGCCTGTCAATATAACGAATGTGATGGCTGCCCCCGCACCATTGCCATCGGCATCGTAAGATAAGCTCCCCGTTGTTGTGTTGTAGATTAGGTTGTCATTGGCATCGAGCGCCATTGCGCTAGCACCGGATACCAGCCGCCCGGCGGCAACAGGACCCATGACGACAAATTTTGTAAAGATGGCGTTATCCAATTGGATGGTGTCTGTGTTGATGCTAAAGTCTTTGATCGTATCGATATTGCCCGCACCTAATGCGCTATTAAAAACAAATTGGTCGTTACCGGTGCCGCCAGAAAGGATGTCGGCATGTGTGCCGCCAAAAAGCGCGTCGTTTCCGCCGCCACCATTCAGCGTGTCGGCCCCTACATTGCCGTACAGGTAATCGTTGCCGCCTAAGCCAGACAAAACGTTACGGTGGTTATTGCCTTCCAAGGTATTGTTTAAGCTGTTGCCCGTGCCGTTTGGGTAATTGCTGTCAATGCTAATGTAATTGAGTAGCCGTAAGTTTTCGACGTTATCGCCCAATGTGGTTGTCACGGTAGAGGTCACCAAATCAATACCGCTATCGCTCTCTTCAATGACAATGTCGCCCAGATTGTCCAGGCGATAGGTGTCATCACCCAGGCCGCCTTCCAGGGTGTCTGCGCCTAGCCCGCCGTTTAGCGAGTCGTTGCCGTTATGCCCCCAGAGCTTGTTGTTGTCATCCGTGCCAGTGATGGTGTCGTCACCGGCTGAACCATAGGCGTTTTCGAACGATGTTAAGGTTTCTTGGATACCGTCTATGAGGGCTTTTTGGTTGGTGAGGTTAATCGTACCGCCCACAAGGCTGAACTGATAGTCAACGGTGTCATTGCCTTCGCCGCCATTCATGGTATCAGTGCCGGAGCCGCCTGATACCCAATCGTCATCGCCGCCGCTATTGATGGTGTCATTACCGTTACCGCCCCAGAGCTGGTTTGCCGCCGCCGATCCTGTGATGGCATCATCGCCGGCTGATCCGTAAGCATTTTCAAAAGATATAAAAGTTTCCCGTATGTTATCGATTTGCGCGACTTGAGCGGTCAGATTGATGCTGCCGCCCATCAGGCCATATCGGTAATCGACGGTATCATTGCCGTTGCCGCCGTCCATGGAGTCACTGCCCAGTCCGCCTGATATAAGGTCGTCACCGTCACCGCCATTCAGGGTGTCATTGCCGTTTTCGCCTGACAGTATGTTGGCTCCATTGTTGCCAGTAATGGTATTGTTTAGGCTGTTGCCTGTGCCGTTAAGATTGTTTGTACCCGTTAAGCTGAGGTTTTCAATGTTTGCGCCGAGCGTTAGGCTGACATTCGATTGGATGGTGTCTGTGCCACTGTTAGCTGCTTCTGTAATGTTATCGCCCGTATTATCCACAATATAAGTGTCGTCACCTGTTCCACCTGACATTTGGTCGGCATCTTGACCGCCATTTAGCCAATCATTGCCGCCTTCCCCCCATAGCAGGTTGGCTGTGGCTGACCCCGTTATAATATCGTCACCTGCTGAGCCATAGACGTTTTCGATCGAGATTAAGGTGTCTTGCACACCCTCTATTTGTGCTTTTTGGTTGGTTAGGTTGATGGTGCCGCCGACAAGGCTGTAACGGTAGTCGGCGGTGTCATTGCCGCTGCCGCCGTCCATTATGTCGCTTCCCAGTCCGCCGCTGAGGCGGTCATCGCCGTCACCACCATTTAGGGTGTCGTTGCCATTTTCCCCAGACAAGACGTTGGCGCCACTGTTACCGGTGAGGGTGTTGTTTAAGCTGTTGCCTGTGCCGTTAAGGTTGCTCGCGCCTGTTAATATAAGGTTTTCAATGTTGGCGCCGAGCGTTAGGCTGACACTGGATTGGATAGTGTCCGTACCGCTGTTGGTGGCTTCGGTAACGCTATCGCCAGTATTGTCAACGATATAAATGTCGTCACCTGTACCTCCAGCCATTTTGTCAGCACCCAAGCCGCCGTCCAGCAAGTCATTGCCGCCTTCTCCCCATAACAGGTTGTTGATGTCCGAACCTGTGATGGTGTCATTGCCTTGAGAGCCATAGGCGTTTTCGAATGAGAAAAAAAACTCCTCAACACCGTCTATCAATGCTTTTTGCAAAAGTAGGTTGATGCTGCCACCTATTAAGGCAAACCGGTAGTCGACCGTATCGTTACCGTTGCCGCCGTCCATAATATCTTTGCCGATGCCGCCAGCAATTAAGTCGTCGCCGTTATCGCCGTTCAGTAAGTCTATACCTTCGCCACCATCCAGCATGTCATTGCCTTCGCCGCCGTACAATCCGCCGCCTAACCCCGAATAGTCATCGCCATTGCCGCCATAGAGGCTGTCGTTGTTATTACCGCCCTGAATAAAGTCAATGCCGTTCTCGCCATACAGGATGTCATCGCCATCGCCACCGTCTAGGGTATCGCCATCTTCACCACCGTAGACGGTATCATTGCCGCCGCCTGCAGCCATTGAGTCACGCCCTGCGCCGCCTTCAAAATAGCTAACACCGTTGCCATCAGCCACCATCACATCGGAGCCATTGCCGCCATAAAGTTTGTCGTTGCCGTTGCGGCTGAACAGGTTGTCATCACCATCGAAACCATATAATTCGTCATCGACGATGATGCCGTTGTCGGGGCCGTCGCGGACGGTGTCATTACCACTGGTGCCATTGTAAATTGCCATTAATGTCTCCCAATTAAAAATTATGGTGGGTGAGGATTTTCCATGGATGCAAAAAATGTATGCGGCATATGCTAATGATAGCACCAAAAGAATACCAATACCGATTTTGGTTATGAAGCTAAGGCATAAATTAAGCTAGCGAATGCCGATGTTTGTAAATCTTGTTTGGGATGGGTTTAGGTTTTACCGTGCTGAAAAATCGGGCTGCCAAGTAACAAGCTTGTCGGAAGTGTTACAATACCTGCATCGATATTTGTCCGCGATGCTGATGTGCCTCAGCACAACCTCTCAACCTGCAACTCCAATAACTAGGCGGAACACTTGCCGTGCCAGGAGTTGCACGCACCTGATTGATTAAATGCCGTTAGCCACACAATTTACTTTACCGCTGCCTTATTTTCCTGACAGTGCCTCCTTGTTTTCAGGGCTTGCCCAACAGACGTGGGCGGTGTTTTTAGACAGCGGTTATCCCAAATCCAGCCAAGGCCGTTTCGATATTCTTGCCGCTGAACCGGTTTGCACCTTAATCTGCCACGGGGATAGCACTGAAATTTCCTGTGCAGGCGTTAGCCGTACCGAAACAGCCGATCCCTTTGTGCTTTTGCAGCAACAACTTCAACAGATCATGCCTGTCCACGGGTTGCTTGCCGATGCCGATGAGTTACCGTTTCGCGGCGGTGCTATCGGTTATTTTGCTTATGATTTGGCGCGCCGTATTGAAAAGCTGCCGGTACTGGCGTTGGATGCCGAGAACATTCCTGATATGGCGGTGGGTATTTATGATTGGGCGGTAGTGGTTGACCATCAGCAACAGAAAAGCTATCTGACCGGTTTTTGCGAAGCCACTAAACGTGACTGCCTGCTGGCCTTGTTCAGTGCTTTGCCGGTAAAAGCCGCTGGTGAAAACTTCCAGGTGTTGGGCGATATTACCGCCAACATGGATCGTGAAACCTATAAAAATGCTTTTGCCCGCATCAAGCGTTACCTTAAAGAAGGCGATTGTTATCAGGTCAACCTTGCCCAACGTTTTTCCGCCCGTTGCCAAGGCGACTCGTGGCAGGCGTATCTTAAGCTGCGCGAACTGAATGCCGCGCCATTCAGTGCCTACCTTAATTTGCCCGGGGTACAGGTGTTAAGTTCGTCGCCGGAGCGGTTTTTGAAGCTGTCGCAAGGCTGGGTTGAAACTAAGCCCATCAAAGGTACGCGCCCGCGTAAAAACGACGCGGCGGCAGATCAGCAACAAATCGAACAACTGCAAAACAGCCCTAAAGATCGCGCCGAAAATTTGATGATAGTCGATCTGCTGCGTAATGATTTGGGCAAAACTTGCCAAAAAGGCTCGGTCAGCGTACCCAAGCTGTTTGCCGTGGAAAGCTATGCCACTGTACACCATTTGGTGAGTACGGTAGCGGGCAAATTGTCCGACGACCAAGATGCAGTTGATTTGCTAAAAAGTTGTTTTCCAGGCGGTTCCATTACCGGTGCGCCTAAAATCCGCGCCATGGAAGTGATTGAGGAGCTGGAGCCTAACCGGCGCGGCGTTTATTGCGGTGCGATTGGTTACCTGGGATTTAATGGCAATATGGACACTAATATTGCCATACGCACCTTAGTGCATTCCGAGGGTACTGTCCGTTTTTGGGCAGGCGGCGGCATCGTCAACGATTCAGTGGCGGATGAGGAATATCAGGAATGTTTCGATAAGGCCGCTGCGATGTTGGCGGTGTTAAGGCAGCTGAGCGTGTAACCATGCTGGTCGTCAAGCTGGGCGGCAGTTTGGTCAATGCCAAACGTTTGCGGGATTGTCTGGAACGCTTGCAAGAAAAATATCAGGGCAGGGCGGTGGTTTTGGTTCCTGGCGGCGGCGCGTTTGCCGAGCAAGTGCGCTTGGCTCAACAGCAATGGCAGTTTGATGACCGTACCGCCCATGCGATGGCCTTGTTGGCTATGCAGCAAATGGCTTTGTTGATTCATGGTTTGAAGCCGTGTTGGGCGATTGCCAAATCGGCACAGGAAATCCGGCAGCTGGTTTCGCCAACGCAGTGGTTGGTTTGGTCGCCGGATATTGCTGAATTGGATCAGGCTGGCATTGCCGCCAGTTGGGATATTACGTCCGATAGTTTGGCGGCGTGGCTGGCAGGTGCATTGTCGGCACAAGAATTGTTGCTGATAAAAGCCGCGCCGGTCGATGCGAGTTTAAGCGCCGGGCAATTGGCGGCGCTGGGTTTGGTCGATGCGGCCTTTTGTGGGTTTGTCCGGCAGGCCGCTTACCGTATAAACGTTATGGCTGAGGCGGATTTGTAGCCGGGGTTGCGGGTTCGCCAACCTGCAAAATAGTAAACAGCGCATCATGGTCGGACATCATTTTGCCGTTTTTCAGCGGTCGGGTGTCCAACAGCCATTGTTCGGCAGAAAATGGGCAAGGACCGCCTGCCAAAATATGGTCGATGCGTTTGTCGGGATGCAAAGCGGGTTCTACCGTGGGCGAATGCGCCAGCGTGTAGGCGTTTTGCAATAACGGCGGTTGCACATCGGTGCCGCTAAAACGGCGGTAGCGTTCAGTGTCGGCAGTGGTGTTGAAATCGCCGGTGACAATAACCGGCATGGCTTTTGCCAATTGCGTGATGCGCTCGCGGAACAAGGTGGCGCTGGGTTCTTTGTTGACGCTGGCGTTATCGAAATGACTGTTGACGAAAAGGAACGTAAAGCCGCTGCTTTTGTCCCTCAGTAACGCCCAATTGGCGTAGCGGATCATGGACAGGCGGCGGAAACCCAGCGACATCGGCAATTCGGGCGAGTTGCCCAACCACAGTTGTGCGGCATCCAATGGTTCGAAACGCGCGGTTTTGTACAATAAGGCCGAATCGCCGTACTGGAATCCGCCTAAATGGTAACTGACCAAGCTGTATTGCCCCGCGTCAACAATGGCATGGATGGCATCGTCTTCGCCCATTTCTTGCAAGCCCAACAAGTCGGGCTGGTAACTGGCGATACGTTCGCGGATTTCTGGCAAGCGTACCGACCAAGGCAATTCATCTTTACCGGTCGAACCGCCACGAAATGTCGCCGCCAACGATTCAATCACTGCCGATCCGTACATCACGTTAAAACTCATCACCCGCAACGGTTGGGCGTGGCAATTTTGCGCCTGCACTTTGCTGGCGTCAGGTAAAGGCCGTGCAAAACCACCGCCTGTATAAGCGGCAACGGTTTGCCAGCCCTGTTGGCGCAAGAGTACAAACAGCAAGGCCAATAAGGCGAGCAGGGTGATGGCGATACGTTTTAACCAAGTGAGCATGGGGTTTTCTCAAAATAGGGGCAATGTTTTACCGGTTATATTGCCTTAAAGCGCGGGTCTTGGGAATTCATTGCTAAGCAAAAGCTGTACCTTATTTTTCCGGTATTCAGGCTTTGTTAATCGCCTGCTTGCTTCAATGTCGATCGGTCCTTGCTTAACAGGCATGTGCTAAATGTCTGTATACTAGCGGGTTTGTGTCCGCGCCCGATAATTTCCGCAGCTTTGCCAGGTATTCGGGTGTCTCTGTTTTTGCTAGGGTATTAAGGGGTTGGCGCCCTGTTTGCCCGTTTCTTCAAAATTTATTTCATTAAGGCTTTGCTATGAGAATTTTCTCTTTTGCGCTATTGGTTATTTTGCTCAGTGGCTTGCTGGCGTGGCTTGGTAACAGGCCGCAAGATGCGGGGTCTGATGTGCCACATGGCAAGCTGAACAGTTTGTCGTTCGCGCCGTATTGGGATGGTCAGACGCCTTTTGACAAAACTTACCCTAGCGTTGAACAAATCGCCACCGATATACAGTTGATGGCAGAGAAAACCCATACCATCCGCACCTATGCCAGTGCCGAAGGCAATATGCCGGCGATTCCTGAATTGGCGAAAAAATACGGCGTGGCGATGTTGCAAGGCGCTTGGCTTGGTCCGCTTGACGCTAAAAACAAAGAAGAGGTTGAAGCGCTGATCCGTGCTGCCAATGCTTATCCTGATGTGGTCAAACGTGTCATGGTGGGTAACGAGGTGTTGTTGCGCCGGGATTTGAAAGCCGACCAAGTCGTCAAATATATTCGCATGGTGAAGGCGCAAGTGAAGCAGCCGGTGTCTTATGCCGATGTGTGGTCGATGTATTTGCAGCATCCTGAACTGATTAACGAAGTTGATTTCATCACTATCCACATTTTGCCGTATTGGGAAGATGAGCCGATTTCCGTCGAGCAAGCACCTGCGCATATCGAGCGTATTTATAAGCAAGTCCGCGAATACGTGGATACGATTGCCCCAGGCAAACCTATTTTAATTGGCGAGTCAGGCTGGCCTAGCCAAGGCCGCCAACGGGGTGGTTCTGTTCCGGGTGTGGTTAACGAAGCCACATTTGTCCGCAACTTGCTACAAGTGGCGAATAAGAATGGTTTTGACGTCAATATTGTCGAAGCGATTAACCAATCTTGGAAAAGCGCCTTGGAAGGCGTGGTGGGTGCCAATTGGGGCTTGTTTGCGGCAGACCGCACCGAGGTGTTCCCGTTGACCGGGCCTGTGCAGGAAAAGGCACGCTGGCCTTTCGAATGGCTGGCTGCCAGTTTGTTGTTGGTGGCAGGATTGTTGGCTGGCAGGTCTAAATTGGAAGGGTTGGCGACATCCAAAGCATTGGCGATGGTGCTGTTCCTGCAAGTTTTGACAGGTTTGCTGGTGACACAAGGTTGGTTTTTGTGGGTGACGAGTTATACCTTTTGGCAAAATTTGCTGACATTGGTTGTGTTGGCGGCTAATGCTGTCTTTGGTTGGTTGGCTTGGCAGCAAGCCGGTGATGCTTTGGCGGGGCGTTCGGTAGTGGGTGATAGAGGCCGTTATTTGTACAGCTTGTATGTGTTGCTGGTGGGATTTGCTGTGTTCAGAACCTTTATGATGTCAATTGATGGGCGTTATATCAGCTTTCCTACACCGCAGCTGTCGATCATGATAGCGGCTTGTGTGGCATTGGTGGGCGTCGCTTATGCCAAGGGCTTACGTGGTAAAGCCGTTTTGGTGTTGGATAATGTGGTCGGCAATAGCGATGAAGAAAGCAACGGCAAGCAAGACCGTATGCTGGGTTGGGTTTTGCTGTTTACCGGCGTGGCTTTATGTTTTGGCGAAACCTACGGCTATGTGGTGGCACATGATTTGATTGTCGAATATCCCGATTTTGCCGAAAGATTGGGCAAGTCCTTATCGTTTACTTTTGGCAACGGGCAATTGCTGATGTGGTTGTTGGGTTTAGGTTTTTTGGCGTCGCCGTTAGTGAATAATGCTAAACCCGACGTTGCCGCCTAAGGCTAAAAGCCTATCCTGTCATGGCGTAAAAATAAAACTTTGCGTCCCTTTACAATGGCTTAAGCATTCCCTGCCATGATTTTGGAAAAAATCATCTGCCACATCCATCGGCATTGGTTAGCCGTGTTGCTGGTGGTTTGTGGCTTGCGCATTGGCTTTTTGTTTGCCAATGGCCTCGACTTAATTGGCGATGAAAGTTATTACTGGGATTGGAGCCGACGACCGGATTGGTGCTATTACAGCAAACCGCCGATGGTGGCTTGGCTGATCGGCATTTTTACCGGCATAGGCGGTTCTACTACCGAAGTGGTGCGCCTGCCCGCCGTGCTGTTAAGCACGGTTTTTCTGGGCTATTTCTACGCCACCGCGCGCGCTTTTTATGGCGATAGAGCCGCTGCTGTGGGCTTGCTGCTGATGTTGGTCATGCCGTTTAATGTGTTGGCAAACTTGCTGATGACGATAGACCCGCCCTTGTATGCCTTTTGGATGATGGCGTTGTACTATTTGCGCCAAGCTTTGTTTGATGGCAAGCAGCAGGCTTGGTTGTGGGCTGGGTTGGCAACCGGTGCGGCTTTGCTAAGCAAGCAGGTCGCCTTGTGCTTGCCTTTGCTGTTGCTGGTCTTTTTGGTGCAAGACCCGTTGCGGCGGCGGTTTTTGGCGCGTGAGTTTTGGCTTTACCTATTGCCGGTCGTGCTTTGCCTGATACCGCTTTGGCTTTGGAACCAGCAACACGATTGGGTGATGTTGGGGCATAGCAAAGGCCATTTTGGTGTGAAGGAATCCATCACCTTGATTCAACGCATAAAACAAGCCTTCGAATTTTTGTTATACCAATGCCTGCTGGCTACACCGGTGATTTTTGTTTTGGCGGGTATTGTCAGTGTAAAAAAAGTGTTGGGTTTTTCCCGCCAATCTGCGGAAACGCGCTTTTTATTGCTGATGGGGCCGGTGTTACTGTTGGCGGTGCTGTTATTGAACGGCTTGCAGAAAGTGCAGGGCAATTGGCCTATACCGTTTTACTTTTCGACACTGCTTTTGCTCTGCGGGCAATGGCAGGCAGGCCGCTGGCGTAAAACACTGGATGCGGGTTTGTTGGTCGGTGGGGTGATGGTGGTGTTGATGTATCTGATGCCTGTGTTGATGCCAAAACTTGTACCCGCCCTTGGTTGGCAAAACACCCAACTTGATCCAACCGCCAGAATGCGTAATTGGCGCGAATTGGCGACCCGTGTGGAAGCTATCAGGCAGCGTCCGGATCTGGGAAAGTCTTTTTTGCTGGTTGATGCGCATCGTTATCTCGCCAGTGAATTGGCGTTTTATTTGCCAGACCAGCCCCGTGTATACCGTTTTGAAGGCAGCGGGCAAGTGGTGTCGCAGTACGAAGTTTGGCCGGGGCCTATTGCGGAGTTGTCTAAAAACGCGCTGATTGTCAGCGAACAAAACACCCGCCAATTGTCGCCAGTACTCATGTCCGCGTTTGCAAAAGTAAAGCTTGTGGGCGAAGTGGCTTTGCCCGATAACAGCAAACACTATTATCTGTATTGGGGTGAAAACTTGTTGGCTTGGTCTGTGACCCCAATACCTTAAATCAGGAATCCAATGACCCTAAACCTATTAGAACACCGCTGGCGCGAATTGTTGATTGTGCTTGTCTTGGCCTTGCTGACCACGCCGGTTTTTTGGCTGACCGATTTGGATTTGCGTGCCGCCCGATGGTTTTATTACCCAGCAGCGGGTGAATCGCCGTGGCCTATCCAACAATTTTGGTTGTGGCAGATTTTTTACCGCTATGCCTATGGTTTTGCTTATACCGTTGCGATAGGTGCATTATTTGTGGCGGCTTTGGGATATGGCTTGGCAATTTTTAAGCCTTGGCGCAAACCCGCGCTGTATATTTTGCTGGTGACGGCCTTAGGGCCTGGCTTGGTGGTCAACTTGGTCTTTAAAGACCATTGGGGCCGGCCAAGACCCGTACATATGACGGATTTTGGTGGAGAATATCAGTATGTGCCGCCGCTAAAAATAGGTGATACTAAAGATAAATCATTTACTTGCGGGCATTGCTCGGTTGGTTTTATCGCTTTTGCCTTATATTTTTTGGCGCGTAAACGTAAGGTTTGGTATTTAGCGTTAACGATGGTATTGGGTTTGCTGTTGGGTTTGACGCGCATGTCCGCTGGCGGGCATTTTGTCTCGGATATATTGTGGTCGGGTTATTTGGTGTTTTTAGTGGCTTGGCTGCTCTATTACGGCTGGTATGCCCGTGGGGAACAGGCTAGCGCAAGCTAGCCTGTTGGCAGGTTTAGCCAAACAGTTTGCTGACCGTCAGTAGCGTGTTGTAAATGCCCCAGCCCAGTGGGATGAGTACACATGTCCACGCAAGGATAACCCACGCTATCGGGCTGCTTTTTCCAATATTGGTGCCATGCTGGCCTGAACGCGGTTTGTCGGCAAGCAGTTGTTTTTCTGTCTCAGCTTCTTCGGCATTCATAAACCATTTGTCGGCTACCGGACGGATCAACAAATTGCAGAGCAAGCCCACCATCAATAAGCCGCCCAAAATCATCATCGTTTGGTTATAGACTTGGTCGCGTGGTGTGCCCAGGCTGAGTTGGTAATCGCGCATATAATTGACCACAACGGGTCCCAAAATGCCTGCCGTTGCCCAAGCCGTCAGCAAGCGTCCATGGATGGCGCCCACCATTTGTGTGCCGAACAAGTCCGCCAAATAGGCCGGAACGGTTGCAAAGCCGCCGCCGTACATGCTTAAAATGGCGCAAAACGCCGCGACAAAAGCCAATTTGTTGCCGGTTGCGGCAATCGCCGGAATGCTGAAATAGAGCAGGCCGCCCACGATAAAAAACACGCTAAAGGTCAGCTTCCGGCCTAGCTTGTCCGACAAGCTGGCCCAAAAAAAGCGCCCGCCAATATTGAAAAGGCTGAGGATGGCGGTAAAGCCAGCGGCGACTGCTGCTATCGCTGTCAGTTCACCTTTATCCAATTCGTTAAACGGTTTGGCTATGCCTAACAATTGTCCGCCAAACACTTCCTGCAACATCGGTGATGACATGCCGATCACGCCAATACCGGCGCTGACGTTCATGCATAACACCAACCACAACAACCAAAATTGTTTGATTTTGAAGACGTTCTTAACGTGAACGTTGTGGGAAGTCATCATTTTTTTGTGGGTGCCAGGGGCGGGCGGTGTCCAGCCTTCGGGTTGCCAGTCGCTGGCTGGAATGCGGTAGCCTAAAGCACCGGACATCATAAAAATGAAATAACCTGCTGCCATCACCATAAACGTTTGCATAACACCCACATCCGTGGCGGTGGCAAAATGCTTCATCAGTTGTGCAGCCAAGGGCGAGCCGATCATTGCGCCGCCGCCAAAACCCATAATCGCCATACCGGTTGCCATGCCGCGCCGGTCCGGAAACCATTTGATAAGCGTTGATACTGGTGAAATATAGCCAAGCCCCAGACCAATTCCGCCAATGACGCCCGAGCCGAGCAACATCAGCCAAAATTGGTGCAGATAAATCCCTAAGGCCGATAGCAACATGCCGCCGCACCAGCATAAGGCGCTGACCACGCCCGCTTTCCGGGGGCCGGCATGTTCCAGCCAGCCGCCAAAAATGGCGGCTGATGATCCCAGAAAGACAAAAAATAGAATATAGATCCAACCTAAGGTGGAAACTTTCCAGTCGCAATGGGTGATGAACAGCTCTTGCCAGAAGCCAATATCAGGGCTGCAGGCCAAGCTTTCTTTAATACCAATGGCTTTTGACAAGGGCAGCCAAAACACCGAAAAGCCATAAGCCATACCAATGCATAAATGGACTGCCAAGGCCGCTGGCGGCACTAGCCAGCGGTTAAAGCCCTGTTTGGCAATGGTCTGTTCTTTGCTTAAAAAGCCTAATGAGGCTCTATTTTGCATGGTGTACTCCAAAAAATAAAATTGCAGCTAGTATTATAACTGCTTGCTTAACAAGGTTTTCGGCAATAGTGGCGCTTTTGTTGTACTAATTAAAGCGTTTTATTAAAGATTGTTACGAATTCCAAACCTTTACATCACTGAAAAAAAGATTATCCTTTTCTGGTGAACAAACAACTTTTTAGGTTTATTTAGGAACATAAAATGCCTTTTTTCGATTGGTGGCCCTTAAGCAAGAAAAAAAAGCAACCAGCGATCCAGACACACGCTTCTTTGGAAAAGGTTTACACCCCTGCTTCTGAATTGGCTGTAGGCATGTTCGTCGTAGAATTGGATAAACCTTGGTTAGAAAGCAATTTCCCTTTTCAGGGGTTTGAGCTAAAAGATGAATCAATGGTCAACGCTGTCCGTCGTTGCTGCGATTTTGTCTATATTGATCTTGTCCGTACCCGCCCGCAAAGCAAGCCCACACCAATGCCAGTTAATGCCAAGCCCAATAAAAATTTGGCTTACATGGCAGGTATGGCGCAATTTGGCAAACCGCCGCCAAAACTTAGCACTTTCGAAAAAGAAATTGCCAATAGTGAAGAGGTGTACAGCAGTGCCGGTGCCTTAGTCGCCAGTTTTATGGAAAAAATCAGTTCCGGCGGCGGTGTTGATACCAATATGGCAAAAAAAGCGGTTGCCGAATGTGTCAATAGCGTGTTGCATTCCCCAGATGCCGTTCTGTGGCTTTCCCAACTTAAGCACAAAGATGAATATACCGCGCAACACAGCCTTAACGTTTGCGTTCTATCCATCGTACTGGGTCGGCATATTAACCTCTCAGAGCCTAATCTGAATTTATTGGGTTTGTGCGGCATGATGCATGATATGGGCAAAATGTTGGTGCCCTTGGATGTGCTTAACAAGCCAGGTGCGCTAACCCCCGATGAAGCGTTGATTATGCAATCCCATACCCTGTTAGGGCGCGATTTGCTCAGATCCAGTGATGGTATGCACCCTAGCGCGGTTGATGTCGCCTATAGCCACCATGAACGCTTAGACGGTAAGGGCTATCCGCGCGCCATAAAAAAGGTCGATATGTCGCTGTTCAATAAAATCGTCACTATTGCCGACATGTACGATGCAATTACCAGCGATAGGGTTTATCAAAAAGGCCGCACTCATTTGGAGGCGACCGCTATTTTATGGAATATGGCGGGCTTGGTGCTTGATCCTGTGTTGGTGGTTAAATTTATCGAAAGCTTAGGCGTTTATCCACCCGGTTGTTTGGTGGAAATGACTAATAGTGCGATTGGCATTGTTGTTGAAGTCAACGAAGGCGCAAGGTTGAGGCCGAAAGTCATCATCATTCTTGATGAAGACAAAAATCCGGTCGAAGAAAAGGTCTTAGATTTGTCGCAAATGGTTACCGATAGGGCAGGCAAAATCTACACGATCCAAAAAATTGTCCGTGGCGAAGATTGCAATGTCGATACCAGCAAATACTATCAAGACGGTGTGGTACAAAAAGGCTTTAACCTTGGCAAGAACAAATAATCCCAGCTCCCCTGCTTAACCTCCCCCATGCTTTTTCTGCCGTCCACTTGAAATCGGCAAACCGCTCCCAATATTAGCGTTATCTAAAATAATTTTTTAAAGGTAACGACTATGCGTATGGATAAATTAACCAGTAAATTCCAAGCCGCTTTGGCAGACGCACAAAGCCTGGCCTTGGGCAAAGATCACCAGTTTATCGAGCCAGTCCACTTGTTGGTGGCGATGCTCGACCAAGATGGCGGTAGCATCAAACCTTTATTGGCACAGTTAAATGTCAACAGCGCGGTGCTGCGCTCGGAATTGTCGGCGGTTTTGGCGCGTTTGGCATCGGTGAGCGGCACCGGTGGTGATGTGCAAATTTCCAACGAATTGGCAAGATTGCTCAATCTGACCGACAAACTGGCACAGAAACGTAAAGACGCGTTTATCTCTAGCGAACTGTTTTTGTTGGCGGCCTTAGAAGAAAAAGGCCAATTGCAGGACGTGCTAAAAAAATCGGGTTTGCACAAAGCCGCTTTGGAACAAGCCATCGAACAAATGCGCGGTGGGCAGGCCGTTAACGATGCTAATGCAGAAGACCAACGCCAAGCCCTCAACAAATACACTATCAACCTGACTGAACGCGCCGAGCAAGGCAAGCTGGATCCTGTGATTGGCCGCGATGATGAAATCCGCCGCACTATCCAAGTTTTGCAACGCCGCACCAAAAACAATCCGGTGCTGATTGGCGAACCGGGCGTGGGCAAAACGGCGATTGTCGAAGGCTTGGCGCAACGTATTGTCAACGGCGAAGTGCCGGAAGGCATTAAAGGCAAACAAGTGCTGGCTTTGGATATGGCGGCCTTGATTGCCGGTGCGAAATTTCGCGGCGAGTTTGAAGAACGCCTGAAAGCGGTGCTGAACGACCTTGCCAAACAAGAAGGCCAAGTGATTTTGTTCATCGACGAATTGCACACCATGGTCGGCGCGGGCAAAGCGGAAGGTGCGATGGATGCGGGCAATATGCTCAAACCCGCCTTGGCGCGTGGCGAGCTGCATTGCGTGGGCGCCACCACGCTGGACGAATACCGCAAATATGTCGAAAAAGACGCGGCCTTAGAGCGCCGCTTCCAAAAAGTTATGGTCGACCAACCGTCTGTTGAAGACACCATCGCCATTTTGCGTGGCTTGAAAGAAAAATACGAAGTGCATCATGGCGTGGATATTACCGATCCGGCGATTATCGCGGCGGCAAACCTGTCGTACCGTTACATAGCTGACCGGCAGCTGCCCGACAAAGCCATCGACCTGATTGACGAAGCGGCCAGCCGTATCCGTATGGAAATGGATTCCAAACCGGAAGAAATGGACAAGCTCTACCGGCGTTTAATCCAGCTTAAAATAGAGCAAGTCGCGCTGAAAAAAGAAAAGGATGCGGCTTCGAAAAAACGTTTGGAAATCTTGGAAGATGACATAGCCGAACTGGAAAAATCCTATTCCGATTTGGAGGAGGTCTGGAAAGCCGAAAAAGCTATGCTGCAAGGCTCGGCGACGATTAAGGAAAAGCTTGAACACGCGAGGATTGAGCTGGAGGCGGCTCGGCGTGTGAATGATCTGGCAAAAATGTCCGAGCTGCAATATGGCATCATCCCCGCTTTAGAAAAACAATTGGCACTGAGCGATTCGACCGAAAACCATAAAATGACGTTGTTGCGCAATAAAGTCACCGAAGAGGAAATTGCCGAAGTGGTCAGCAAATGGACGGGCATTCCGGTGTCGAAAATGCTGGAAGGCGAGCGCGAAAAACTGCTGAACATGGAAGCGCAATTGGCTAAGCGTGTGATCGGTCAGGAAGAAGCCTTAAAAGCGGTCAGCAATGCCATTCGCCGTTCGCGCGCTGGTTTGTCCGACCCGAACCGTCCAAACGGTTCGTTCTTGTTCTTAGGGCCGACGGGTGTGGGTAAGACCGAACTTTGCAAGGCGTTGGCGGAGTTTTTGTTCGACACCACCGATGCCATGGTGCGGATTGATATGTCCGAATTTATGGAAAAACATTCCGTGGCGCGTCTGATTGGCGCACCTCCGGGTTATGTCGGTTATGAAGAAGGCGGTTATTTGACCGAGCTGGTGCGGCGCAAACCGTATTCAGTGATCTTGATGGATGAGATTGAAAAAGCCCATCCTGATGTCTTCAATGTGTTGCTGCAAGTGTTGGATGATGGGCGCTTAACCGATGGGCAGGGCAGGACGGTGGATTTTAGGAATACCGTGATTGTCATGACATCCAACTTAGGTTCCGATGTCATCCAAAAATTGGCGGGGGAAACGCTATATCCGGTTATGAAAGCGGCGGTGATGGAGATTGTCAGCCAAGCCTTCAAGCCGGAGTTTATCAACCGTATCGACGAAGTGGTGGTGTTCCATCCTTTAGGACGCGAACAAGTGCGGGCCATTTCCAGCATCCAGCTCGACTTTTTACGCAAACGCCTGCAAGATCGTGAGATTGGTTTGATTATTGCCGATGCTGCTTTGGATCTGTTGGGCGAGGTGGGTTTTGATCCGGTTTATGGCGCAAGACCCATGAAACGGGCAATCCAGCAACAATTGGAAAATCCGTTGGCGCAAATGCTGTTGTCGGGGCAATTCATGTCTGGTGATACCATCCGTGTTGATGTAGCAGACGGTTTGTTGCAATTCCAAAAAGCTTAGTTACTTTGGCGGGGCAGCAGGTGCTGTCCCGCCTTTTGGTTTTATAAGCTTTTGCTTTGTTGTTTCAGTAGGTCGCGGATTTCAGTCAACAACACTTCTTGTGGGCTAGGCTCTGCCGGTGCGGCAGGTTTGGCTTCTTGTTTTTTCTTAAGGTTATTCAATACTTTTACAAACATAAAAATGGCAAAGGCAATGATTGTAAAATCGACAATCGATTGGATGAATTTGCCATAATTCAGTAAAACGGCAGGTGCGCCATCGGAAGCAGCTTTTAAGGTGATTGCCAGATCGCTAAAATCAACGCCGCCAATCAACAAGCCTATCGGTGGCATAAATACATCAGCAACTAGCGAGGTAATGATTTTGCCAAACGCTGCACCGACAATAATACCGACCGCCATATCCACTGCATTGCCTTTAATGGCAAAGTCTTTAAATTCTTGAATAATGCTCATGCTGTTGACTCTTGGATAGTTAAAAAAATTGCTTATTGCAAGTATATTTTTAACCGAAAACTGTGCAGCGCCTAGCAAAAATTTCAGATTAGCCTACCATTGAAGCTCTCCAAATCATAAAAAACTATGAATAGCGACCATTTCATGCGCAAAGCCCTTGAGCAGGCCTTAAAATCGCCGTGCTATCCGTTTGGGGCGGTAATCGTTAATCGCGACAGCGGTGTTATTGTTGCGGAAGGTTATAATCAATCGAGTGCTAATCCTGTTCTGCACGGCGAAATAGTTGCCATCAACCAATGCGCCGCCCTTCATAAGCCTAAGGATTGGCGAGGTTTGGATTTATATACTACCGCTGAACCTTGTCCCATGTGCCAATCGGCGATAATTTGGGCAGGTATTGGTCGGGTCTATTACGGCGCTTCGATTCCCTATTTACAAGCACTAGGTTGGTGGCAAATTGACTTGCGGGCGCAAGCGTTGATAGCGTTGGCCACGTTTCGGAAAGTGGAAATCATTGGCGGTATTTTGGAGCAGGAATGCAATGCTTTATATACGTCGCCCCCGCAAAAACTTTGAGTAAAAATAGTGGCTAACTTTCTTTATCTAGCGGTAATTTGCTGCTTAGATGTTATTGTCGTCCTTTTCGGTCAGTTTTTCACAAAAGCGTAACAATGCGTTTGTTACAATCCAGTGTCCTTCACTCGTTATTGAATTATGTCCAGACTAAATATTCTTGTTGTTGAAGATGAAGATGCCATTCGTGGCATGTTGGTGATGGTTTTAGAGCAAGCCGGTTTTAAGTCAATTGCCGCTGCCGATGCCGAAGAAGCGCAAAAAGCTTTGGGTGAAATTTCACCGGATTTAATTTTATTAGACTGGATGTTGCCGGGTATTAGCGGTGTGGAATGGGCAAGACGCCTAAAAAAGGAACCTGCTTACCGTGAGTTGCCCATTATTCTCCTGACTGCACGCGGGGAAGAAGAAGATAAAGTTCGAGGATTGGAAATTGGTGCGGATGATTACATCACCAAACCGTTTTCGCCTAAAGAGCTGATTGCCCGCGTCCGTGCCGTATTGAGACGTAGCGGCAGGATTCAAGGTGTTGCCCAGATCACACTGGGGGATCTCACTTTGGATACCGAACAGCATCGCCTGACTATTGGCGATAAACAGCTGGAAGTCAGCCCTACTGAATTCCGTTTGATGCAATTCTTCATGACTCATCCTGACAAGGTTTACAGCCGCACCCAGTTGCTTGATCAAGTCTGGGGGCGCAGTGTATACATTGAAGAACGCACCATTGATGTCCATATCCGCCGGTTAAGAAAAATTTTAGGCGAATACGGACGTGAAGATTGGGTGCAGACTGTGCGTGGCTTCGGCTACCGGTTTTCATTAATGGAATAAGCAGAGAATGGGTGCATGGAAAATAGACATCGGCAAATTTCTGTTGCTGCTGTTTTTTGCAGCCATTGCTGGTGGCTTGACTGGGCATTTCTGGCAGGCGATTAGCCTTTTTTTGGTGATTGTCCAGATTCGGCAAACCCGGCAAATCAGCCGCTTTGAAAAATGGATTGGTGCGGGTGGTCGTCAAGAATACCCGCGCGTGAGCGGTATCTGGGAAGAAATTTATTACCATGTTTACCAGCTTAAAAAAGCCGAAAAACGCCGCAAGAAAAAGCAGCGGCGCATGCTTAAACAATTCCGTGAGTCTATCGAAGCCCTGCCTGACGCAGCGGTAGTACTGGGTGCGAACGACCAAATTGAATGGACGAACAAAACCGCCCGTGAGGTGTTAGGCTTGCAGCAATCCGATAAAGGCCAACGCATCCCTTATCTGATTCGATTCCCAGAGTTTATCCGTTATCTTAAATTTGGTGACTACAGTGAGCCGGTCATCTTGCCATCACCGGTCAATAGCCGCATCATCCTTGCAATCCGCATTGTCGCTTACGGCGCTGGTTTGCGCTTATTGCTGGCGCAAGATGTTACCCAGCTCAAAAAAATGGAAACCATGCGCAAAGATTTTGTCGCCAATGTTTCCCATGAGTTAAGGACGCCGCTAACCGTTCTCAAAGGTTATCTGGAAACGGTGCAAGATTTGGATGAAGGCAATTCACCGTTATTGACCGCGTCGTTTAAAGAAATGCAAGGCCAAACCGAGCGCATGCAGCATTTGGTGGATGATTTGCTGCTTCTCACACGATTGGAAACTAAACAGAAAAAAGCGGTTTGTGTTGATGTGCCTTCCATGTTGAGCCAAATTTGCAAAGAAGGCGACGCGCTGGAAAACGCCGACAGACGTATCGAGCTGACCTTAGAGACTGGCACGCATATCTATGGTGAAGAGCAAGAATTACGCAGTGCTTTTACGAATCTGCTTGGCAATGCATTGAAGTATTCACCTGATGATTCGCCTGTAAAGGTGCGTTGGTTTCAATCAAGCACGGCTTTTGTCTTGGAAGTTGAAGATTTTGGCGAAGGCATTTCCACCTTGGATATACCCCGCGTTACCGAACGCTTCTATCGTGTAGAAGGCAAGCGCCATAAAAAAGTCCATGGTACGGGCTTGGGTCTTGCTATTGTTAAGCACGTCATGATGCGCCATGATGGTCGACTGGAAATTGCCAGCGAACTGGGCAAGGGCAGCTGCTTTAGTTGCCATTTCCCCTTGCAACGCGCTTGTGGCAAAGCCTAAACTGCCCTTCTTTTCCAAAAACTACCCACATTTATAAACTATCAGGGCTTCTAATGCGCTTTATTGGCGTCTTGGAGTGCTTAAGGAATTGCTATGGCTATTGAAGTTGAACATAAGTTTTTATTGGCTAATGATGCTTGGCGCGAACATGTCAGTCAGTCAGTGCGTTATCGGCAAGGCTATTTAAGCGCACTGCCTACCACTTCGATACGTGTTAGAACCAGTCAGGATCAGGCGTGGCTGAATATCAAAAGCGCAGTGATTGGCACACAGCGCCACGAGTACGAGTACGAGATTCCACTGCAAGATGCCGATGAGATGATAAGCAATTTATGCCAAAGGCCATTAATTGAAAAAATTCGCCACTTTGTTGAACACGGCGGGCATCTTTGGGAGATTGACGAATTTGAAGGGGATAATGCCGGTTTAATCGTCGCTGAAATAGAATTGTCCGAAGAAGGTGAAGTATTTCAAAGGCCTGAGTGGCTGGGTCAGGAAGTGACCGAAGATTTGCGTTATTACAACAATAATTTGGTCCGTTATCCGTATAGCCAATGGCGTGATGGGCAATGATGGGTTGTCACGCTAAAAAACATTGGTGATCAATTATTTATTGCCTTATTGCTCACAAAAAATCATATTAAAAATAGCCGTTGCTGTTGAAAAAACAAAGTAATTGGACTATAGTTGATGTATGAAAAAAACAACGTTTGTTGCATTATTGCTACTATCAGCCCAGTGTGTTGCAGAGAATCTTACTGATTCAATTGCCGACATCGAACAGCGCTGGGCAACGATTTACTACAATACTGCAAAAGCGCAGCAATCCTCAGCTTATCAAGCCCTGCTGGAATACGTAGCAGGTTTATCTAAAGGCAATCCCAGCCAGGCCGATGTCATCTATTGGCAAGCCGTTATCAAGTCTTCCTACGCAGAGCATCTTGACCCTGTTTCGGCCCTCGATGCTATTTACGAATCACGCGATTTGTTGGAAAAATCCATCAAGCTCAACCCTAAAGTGATGAATGGCTCCGGTTATGTCACTTTAGGTACGCTTTATTATAAAGTACCGGCATGGCCTGTGGCATTCGGAAATGATGAAAAGGCGGAGGAGCTATTAAAGGCTGGCTTAAAAGTGAACCCTGAAGGTGTCGACGCCAATTATTTTTACGGTGACTTTTTGCTTTCAGAAAACCGCATCAAAGAAGCCGAAGCTTATTTAAAGCATGCCTTATCGATTTCGCAGCCAAATTTGACATACACCGATAAAAAACTCAAAGAAGAGGCCAAGTTGGCTTTACAAAAAGCGCAACATCAAGAGGCTGACGCCATCGGTGATGACCTGTCCCTTTCCGAGCCAATATCCAGAAAATAAGCTTCAAACTTATAAGCGTGTTGCTTTTACAATCGGTGTTCTAAGAGCAGCCCCTTTCTGCTAAGATATTCCTCTTATTTAGACTTTCCTTAAAACTATTCCGGTAATAATTATGGCGTTTGTAGTCACTGAAAATTGTATTAAATGTAAATTTACTGATTGTGTCGACGTTTGTCCTGTTGACTGCTTTCATGAAGGCCCGAATTTCTTGGTCATTGATCCAGATGAATGCATTGATTGTACGTTATGTGAGCCAGAATGCCCTGCCAATGCCATTTTTGCTGAAGATGAAGTGCCGGAAAACCAAGAAATCTTTATTAAATTGAATGCCGAGCTGTCCAAAACTTGGCCGTCAATCACTAGCGTGCAGGATGCTTTGCCGGATGCTGATGAATGGAACGGCAAAGAAGGCAAGTTGGATTTGCTGGAAAAGTAAGCCGGTTAGCTGATGTCATTGAGGTTGTTGCTTTTCATGCGTTGACGGGCCCGTAATAAGGCAATCGTCACGGCAACAACCAAAGCCGCCAAGGACAGTTCCAAAATCAGGAACGAGGCGATTTTAAAGTAGGCAAACAGCGGGTGGACGAAACGTACCAGCCATCCGCCCGCCTCATCTGCAATAGCGGAAAGATACGTTGATACGCTCAACCAAATTTTTAGCCGCACCGAAAATTCGGTCATCAGCATTAAATGCGTTAAGGTGACCACCAACATCCCCATCGAAAACAAATGGAAGTGTGATACTTCCAACATGCCTTGGTAACTGCGCGGTTGTGTGAACTGTGCTTCTGAGCCTAAATAGTAGGCGATCACCGAATCCGCACTCAAATTCATATGGTGAAAGTACATCAGGCCGTTACTGAGCCACAGCAGTGCAACATAGCCCAAAAACATCAGCACCAGTGCGTTGAGCAGCGATTTACGGTGTTGTTCGCCGTTGACAAAATAACGCATTAGGGTTTTTCCTGGTTTTTGACCATTATTTGATAGATGCTCATCACTTTGCGGATACTGGTGAGCGATGAGCGGGTGCTTAAAGTGGCTCCGCTAATGCCATCGACACCTTTGTTGAAATCCATTTCCGATAAAGGCCGCTTGTAGAGCCTTTCAAACCAGCTTTCAGGTGGTTGGTATTCGCGAGGTTCGTGGAATGCCAAGGTTAAAACTTTGGTCAATTCCCCTTCAGGGTTTAACACAATCATTAATGTTTCGGGCTTGGTACGGACGGTTTCCGTTTCTATTGCCGCATAACCCAGTAGCTTTTCACCTTGTTTGCCGACATATAAGGTGAACAGCCCAGATTCCAGTTTGGCGCGGGTGGCTTGTTGGATTTGTTGGGTTTGCGCGTCATCAGGAAACAGGGATAGTGTTTCGATTTGCGCGCCTTTACCAAAAGCCAACTCCATTGCTTCGTTTTTGCTGTAAAAAATTTCCGCACAGGCGTTGCTTAAGTTGCCGAGTAAGCAGCAGCAAAGTAACAGACGGTAATAAGTTGGTTTTTTTTTCATGGCAGAAGTGATCCGATCTAAGCTAAATTGCCAGCCCGGAGGCTGGCGTTAGCATTATCATACACGATGTTGCCGTGCCGTTTGCAGCCGCAAACGCGTTACCAGCGACGATGATTAGAATATAAAGCCAAAGCCTAAGTTGACATCATCGCCCAATATGCCTTTTTTGGCGTTGAAGTTGCGGTAATCGGCTTTGATAACGACGTTGGGGATGGGTTTGTATTGCAGGCCAAATTGGTAGATGTAACGGTCTTTGCTTTCGTCATCGACAAAGCCCACTGGCACGCTTGCCAAGGTGTCGAGTTGTTCATAACGGAAAAACGGAGCCAGATATTGCGTGGTTGATGGCATTAATAATGGAAGCACATCATAGCCCGCTTCGGTATACCAGCCGTAGTTTTCTGAGCCGATAGTGCTGCTGTTATGCTTGCTTAAGGCTGCGGCATCATCAATATGCCCCCAAGAACCTAAGGTGCGGAATTCTAAGCCGCGATATTTCCATTGCACATGGCCTTCGTACAATTGGGTGAAGGCGTCAATGTTAGGGATATTTTGCCCCGAATTGCCAACATAAGCGGAGCCACCTACCGTTACGCCCGGCAAATAGCCAGGGGTGTAATCAAGGCGAACCACATGACCAAAATCTTCGGCTGTGGCTTCGCTGCCGGCTTGGCGTGCATCGCGGATGCCGTTTGAGCTAAAGCGACTGGCATCCAAGCCATTAACGATATAAGCGGTATAAGTTAACTCCGGCGTGATTTGTCCGAATAAGCCGACACCGATTTCACGCCAGGTGCTAGGAATAATCCTGCGTTCAACTTCCGGGCGGTTGTTGCCGAAGAAGAATGGCGGCTCGTGGATTTGGTTGATGAAGCCCATCGGCATCAATACCATACCGGCGCGGATATTGGCAATCGGGTCGATGAAAAAGTCTAACGCGGCAAATTCAACGGAAACTTCGCCGTTCTTGCCTGTTGTTCCATGTTCAAATTCCAACTCACTGTTGAACAAAATGCTGTCGCTGAATTTATAACCGGTATACAACACCAAGCGTTCCATATCGGCATTGTTTTTATTGGTGCCTTTGTCATCCACATAAGCTTGGTAATTGGCTTCGCCATAACCGCCAATCGACAGGCCTTTGCCGACTTGGTAAACCTTGGAAGCGGCGGGGCCTAAGCCGTAAGCACTTTTGTATTTGATATCATCAGGAATGGTGAGGTTGGTGCGTAGCTTTTCAACTTCTTTGCTTAACACGTCGGTTTTTCTTTCCAGTGTTTTTACGTCGTTGCTTGCTGTTGCGGCTGGTTTGGCGGGCGCTTTCTCCATTGCAGATTTCATTTCATCAATCTGCTTTTGCTGGGCTTGGATGATTTTCCACATTTCTTCCATGCTCTGTGGTTTTTCTAAAGCCTGTGCAGAATAGCTTAGCGAAAGCAGGCTGGTGACGAGCAGCGTCTTAACAAAACAATGCTTTTCATGATTCATTTGCTAAATCCTCAAAAATAGATGGGTTATGGGGATTATAGGTCAAATGAGTTTTAAGATGCAAATGATTCTTATTTGCTTGGTAGGTAAAAAAGAGCGTCAAAAAGCAATAACAAGCAATTGTTTTGTTAATGGATTTATAGTTTACCTGCCTCCTATGCATCTGGTATATTCCCTTTTATTTCAAAAACTTTGCAGTTTCATTAAATTACGTATCCAATCTAAGAAAGGTACGAAAAATTATTATAAGGGGGATTAATGACGGAAATTTTGTTTGTATTGACGACTGTTTATGTGGCTTATGTAGCGTATTCAGTATTCAACAGCAGTCAAACGGGCGACACAGCTACTCACCACGCAAGCCCTGATGTTCAGGCGGTGGCAGCAGAACCAGAAGCAATTGTTAATGTAGATGTTAAAGATGCGGTTGCCAAAATGGAAGAGCCTGTTGCCAAAATGGAAGAGCCTGTTGCCCCGCCGCCTGTAGAAAAAACAGCCCCAACTGCCGCACCTAAAGCCGCTAAGCCTAAAGTGATTGCGCCAACACCGTCGTCAGCCAAAGGTACGGTACGTGATCCTAAAACCGGCGAGGTTTCCAGTATTGTTGCCAATTACCGTTTTACTAAGCGTTGGATTAAAGATGCAATGGTGATCGAAGGTTTGTTGCCCAAAGTATATAAAAACAATGAGCTGGATGCCGAAACAGAGGTTTTAATCAAAGAAGCGATGGCAAAATTGGAAGCCATGGACAAATACCAAGGCTAATCTTCCATATTGAGCTTTTTCAGGCGATAACGGAACGATCTAAAAGACAGCCCCAGCTGTTTGGCTGCGGCTGTCTTGTTCCATTTGTTATCTTCCAAGGCTTTGGAAATGGCTTTCTTTTCAATATCTTCCAGAAAATCTTCTAAAGACCCCATTGCAGGGTCGTAATTCTGATGGTGAAGCTCACTGTCGTTGAGCAAGGGTAAGTTAAGATCATCTTTATCGATGGTTTTGCCATCGTACAAGGCCAAAGCCCTTTCCATAATATTTTCAAGTTCCCTAACGTTGCCAGGGAATTGATAAGCTTGCAATGCTGCCAAGGCCGATTGCGAAAGGGTAGGGGTACTGGCTTCGCCTTTAGTCAGGTTGTTTAAAATGTGATAGGTCAATAAGGGAATATCCGTGCTTCGTTCACGCAAGGGTGGAATATTCAGGTCAATCACATTGATGCGGTAATACAAATCTTGCCGGAAAGTGCCGGCTTGGACCATTTCTGCAAGATTGCGGTGGGTGGCGCTGAGCAGGCGAATATCAACCGGTATTTCGACTTGCTCGCCAACAGGGCGGATTTTTTTCTCTTGCAAGGCCCGCAACAGCTTCACTTGCAAAGCTTGTGGCAGATCGGCAATTTCATCCAAAAACAAAGTGCCGCCTTCTGCGGCTTGGAACAAACCTTTTTTGTCGGTGACGGCACCGGTAAAACTGCCTTTTTTGTGACCGAAAAACTCGCTTTCCATCAGCTCATAAGGGATTGCTCCGCAGTTGATGGCAATAAAGGGACTTTCGCTCCGCGAACTTTGCTGGTGGATTAACCTTGCCACCAACTCCTTACCCGATCCTGATTCGCCGCTGATATAAACCGGCGCTTGGCTGCGCGCCAGTTTGCCGATTTTGGAGCGAATTTCGCGCATTTGTATGGATTCGCCTAACAGTATATGACGTGTGCGGCGTTCCTTGGGAGGTTGGATCGGATCGGAAATTTTTAAGGCGCTACTGACCAATTGCCTCAGTGTGAACAGGTCAACGGGTTTGGATAAGAAATCAAACGCCCCCTTCTTCATTGCTGTAATGGCCGTATCCATATTGCCGTGTGCGGTAATGACAGCAATGGGCGTAGGCTTGCTAAACGTTTGCATAAAATCGACCAGCTCCAAACCATTGCCGTCAGGTAAGCGCATATCGGTAAGGCAAATATCAAAAGATTGTTGGCTGATTAAGGTTTTTGCTTGGTCAACACTTTCTGCGCAGAGGGTTTGGATGCCCATGCGGTTGAGGGTGATTTCCAACAGTTCACGGATGTCCGGTTCGTCGTCAACAATTAAAGCGCTTTGTTCTTTCATATCTCAATTAGGTTTTTTTCAGCGTCTAGCAGGGTGAGCCTGAAGCAGCTGCGTTGTTTATCTGATAAATGATAACTCAATTTGCCTTGGTTTAACTCTGCTAATTCCTTTGAAATATACAGTCCTAAGCCCGTACCGTTTTGGGACGTGGTAAAAAAAGGCGAAAACAGATGTTTGAGATGTTCGTGGCTGATGCCCGTGCCATTATCAATCACTTCTATATAAGGGGCGTGCGAGGTTCTGCCAATATGGAGAATAATTTGCCCCAGTTCTGGTTTGCCGTAGCGCAAAGCGTTTTGGCATAAATTATCTAAGATTTGTTTGAGGTGGCTGGGGTCAAAATAAATGCTTACCGGTTCGCTTTGCTGGTTTTCAATTTTGAATGTGCCAACGTGTTCATAGGCTTCCAGCTCCAAGTTCAGCAAATAATTTTCCAGCCATTGCTGCAAATAAATTTTCTCGCGGCGCGAGTCACTGCGGCGCGAGAGTTGTAAAACATCTTCAATGATGTGGTTGACCCGTAAGCAATGGTTTTGGATGATTTCTGCCATGCGCTTATCTTGCAAGGACATATCGGGGTTTTCCAACAGCAGCTGGCTGGCATGGCTAATGGCGGCCAGTGGGTTGCGGATTTCATGGGCAATGCTGGCGGTAAGCTGCCCTAACGAAGCCAGTTTGCTTTGCTGCAAACGTTGGTTGTAAAGCGTGCTGTCTTCAAAAATAACCATATACAACGACTCAAGCCCGGTCGCCAAACGGGTAAAGCGGCTGTAAATCTCCGGCTGGTTTTGGAAGCTGAGAATGACAAAGTCTTGCGCCGAGTCAGCCTGCCAATCCTGAAACGCCAACGATAGATGTTTGGAAATGGCATTCAGATTGGCTGGCATTTTCTTCTGGTCGGTCAGGCGAAGTGCGGCTTCGTTGACCATTTGCACCTTTTCGTTCCTATCGGTAATTAAAATCCCCGATTGCAAGTGCTGGATAATGTATTGGTTAAGTTCTTCTAGCTTAATAATGGTTTGCTTTTGTTCGCTCGCCAGCAGAAAGTTTTCTTCGCTACGTTTTGCCAACACATAAGAAAGCAGGGCGATCGTAAAAAATGCCACGCCCAACATACCGGCATAGCTGTAGGAGGTGTTACTTAAATTAAGTATCGCATCGCTGTAAAACTGTTCGGTTAACACAGCTAAGCTGGCTAAGGCAGCAAACAGCAAGGCGCAAATGCCGCCAATCAGTAACCCCCCCGAACCGATTGATACAGCTAATAAAATGCCAATGCCGCTTTTGACACCGCCGCAAGCGTGCATCAGTACCGTGATGAGGATGATGTCCGAGAAAATCAGCAGTTGCGATTGGCTTGTATAACTGAGCCATTTGCGCCAGATGCAAAGGGCCGAAAGGGCGGTCAACAATAAATAACAGCGCGTGCTATAGACAAAAAGCAAGCTATCGAATTGGCTATCTAAGTTATCGTGCAGCGGGTTGTAGAGCAGCGCGATAAAAAGCCCTGACAGAATCAGCCGATAAACTAAAAAAACCTTAAGCAGTTGCCAAGCTTGGTGGATGGCAAGCCCGTAACCTTTCGATAATGGGCAGGGGAAAACAATTTCGGGGGATTTTCCTGACATGGTCAATTAAGCATGGTGTTTTATAAGGACTTGGCTAGAATACTGAATTTCAAGCCATCATAGCATTGAAGCACGCCGCAAAAAACGCCCGCAGGGTTAATCAGCTTATCTGGAGCAAGCAATGAATATTCATGAATATCAGGCCAAACAGTTATTTCGGCAGTTTGCCATCCCCGTACCGGCTGGCTATGTGGCATCAGCGGATAATACTGAACAAATGGCAACCGAATTGGCGGGCGATAGCTGGGTGGTCAAGGCACAAGTCCATGCCGGTGGTCGTGGCAAAGCGGGCGGTGTCAAATTAGCAAAATCGATTACGGAAGTTACAGAATTTACGGCGGATTTGCTCGGCAAACGTTTAGTCACCCAACAAACCGACGCCATAGGTTTACCGATAGACGCGGTGCTAGTCGAAAAAACTTACCCCATCAAACGCGAGTTGTATTTAAGTTTGGTATTGGATCGCGGTAGCGAGCGGCTAATCTTCATCGCCTCAGCGGCAGGCGGTATGGACATTGAAACCGTCGCCCATGAAACCCCAGAAAAAATCCTCACCGTCCCCGTGCATCCGGCAGCGGGTTTGCAAGGCTACCAATGCCGCAATGTCGCCTACGCCTTAGGTTTGCACGGCACACAGCACAAAGCCTTGGCGACCATTATGCACGGCATGTACAACTTATTTTTAGCCAAAGATGCCAGCCAAATTGAAATCAACCCGCTGATAGAAACCGACAGCGGCGAACTGATGGCTTTGGATGCCAAAATCAATTTTGATGATAATGCCATCGCTTTGCACCCCGATATTTTGGCAATGAAAGACCCCGCGCAAGAAGATGACAAAGAAAACGAAGCGCAACAATTTGGCCTGAATTACATCACCTTAGACGGCAATATCGGCTGCATGGTCAATGGCGCAGGTTTGGCGATGGCGACGATGGACTTGGTCAAACTGAAAGGCGGTTTGCCCGCCAATTTCTTGGATGTCGGCGGCGGCACAACGGTCGAAAAAGTCTGCGAAGCTTTCAAACTGATTTTGGCGGATGGCAATGTTAAAGCCGTGTTGGTGAATATCTTCGGCGGCATCGTCAAATGTGATGTCATTGCCCAAGGGATTTTGGAAGCCATCAAACAAATCCATGTCGCCGTGCCTGTGGTGGTGCGTTTGGAAGGCACGAATGTTGAAGAAGGCAAAGCCTTGTTAAAAGACACCGGACTGAATTTATACGCTGCCGATGATTTGGCGCACGCGGCAGAGCAAGTTGTCGCTTTAGCAAAGGAGTAAAAAAACATGTTTTTTTACTCCAACACACGCCACTTACTCGCAGCAAAGGCATAACATGAGCATCTTAATCGACAAAACCACCAAAGTTATCTGCCAAGGTTTCACAGGCAAACAAGGCACATTCCACTCCCAACAAGCGTTAGATTACGGCACGCAACTGGTCGGCGGCGTAACCCCCGAACGCGGCGGCGAAAGCCATTTGGGCTTGCCGGTATTCAACACCGTACAAGCGGCGGTAGACAGCACGGGCGCAACCGCCAGCGTCATCTATGTGCCACCGTTCTACGCCGCCGACGCAATTCTTGAAGCCGTCGATGCAGGAATCAAGCTCATCGTCTGCATCACCGAAGGCATCCCCATCCTGCAAATGCTGCGCGTGAAAGCCGCGATGGCAGGCACAGGCGCATTGCTGATCGGCCCCAACTGCCCCGGCATCATCACGCCCGGAGAATGCAAAATCGGCATCATGCCTGCAAAAATTCACTTGCCCGGCTCGATAGGCATCGTCTCGCGTTCCGGCACATTAACTTACGAATCCGTCCACCAAACCACCGCCCAAGGCTTAGGCCAAAGCACCTGCGTCGGCATCGGCGGCGATCCCGTACATGGCATGAACTTCGTTGATGTCTTAAGCCGTTTCCAAGCTGACGAGCAAACCAAAGGCATCGTCATGGTCGGCGAAATCGGCGGCGGCGAAGAAGAAGACGCAGCAGACTACATCAAAGCCCACGTCACTAAACCTGTCGTAGCTTATATCGCCGGACAAACCGCGCCAGCGGGTAAACGTATGGGTCATGCGGGCGCAATCGTCACAGGCGGCAAAGGCACAGCGGCGGGTAAGATTGCCGCGTTGAAAGCGGCGGGGATTGAAGTGGTGAGTTCGCCGACGGATATTGGCGTGGCGATGAAGGCGTGTTTTTAAGATTTTACGAGGAGTCCAAAACATGTTTTGGACTCCAAAAAATATGAAGGAGCAACCATGAAAACCCAAGACCTTATCGCAGAAGCCGTATCCTTACCCATCGACGAACGCGCGAAAGTCGTCGATTCACTACTTCGCAGCTTAAACACGCCCGAAGCCGAGCTGGATAAAAAATGGGTTGAAGTTGCCAAACATCGGCTGCAACAACTGCAATCCGGCGAAGTGACAGCCATTCCCAGTGCCGAAGTATTTAAAAAAATAGCCGATAGATTTCAGTAGTGAATATCGTTTTTCACCCTGAGGCGGAAGTTGAATTTAATGCCGCCATTGATTATTACCAAGCCATCGAAAACCGTTTGGGCTACGACTTTGCCGTAGAAATTCAAGCAACCATTGAACGCATTGCCGCTTTTCCAAAAGCGTGGACAGTTATAGACGGCGAAATTAGACGGTCGCTGGTCAGGCGTTTCCCTTACGGGGTTTTGTATGCCGAAGAAAATGACAACATTTATATAATTGCCGTTATGCACTTACATAGAGAGCCTGATTGTTGGCAACACAGGGTTTAATTTCACCACGCTTTACACCCAATCAAACAACCGCCGCCTCCAAAAACCATGCAAACCCTCCACGAAAAACTCAAACAAGCCCGTAGCGAAGAAGATGTAAAAGACATTTACATCAAAGCTCTGGGCTTAAAAAGTTACAGCAAAGACTTAATCGACATCTGCACCAAAGAAATCTGGTTTGAAGCCAAAGACACCGCCAAAAACTCCAGCTACGCCATGTTCACTCAGCTGCTGCATTATGCGCAAGACGGCCTCAACAAAGGCGAAACCGTACCGCCGTTTTTAGCCGTCATCGACACCGAAAAAGCTGCGATTATGAAAACAGCTGACGTGCTTCCCTTCCTTGCCAAAGAAACCGTCAAATGGGACAAATCCGCCAGCCAATATCCCAAAGAAGCCTTGGCCGAAGTCTCCGCGCACATCGGCACACACTTTGTCTCCTTCCGCATCGCCACGCACGAAGACGAATTCATCAGCACTGTGAATGCCTTGTTAGACGCAGGCCGCAGCCTCTGGCAAGCCTATTTTGCCCAAACCGATGTTTATAGCGTCCGCGAAGACTACAAACTCAACTGCCCCGATGTCGGCTGGTATCAAATCCGCAACGCCCTAAAGCTTAGAAACACCAACGGCGACGGCTTATCCGTGGATTTCAGCACATTTGAAAGTGCCTACAAAACCCTAACGGAAAAACTTCAACCACAAGTGTTTGAGCTGGGCTTTTTACGTACATAAAAAACACCGCTCGTTCTCAAGCTGGAGCTTCACTGCCATTAAGTTAAGAAGTAACACCATAAAATCATTAAATTGTAGATTTTAAAAATTCCCCTCGATCCCCTTTATGCCCTTAGGTGCTTTTTCAAACGAGGAAGATCGTTTCTTTACAATCTCAGCGAAAAAAATGTTAATCACCCCTTTGAAAAAGGCGGGCGAAGAAGGATTTATCACTATAATTATTTGCGTTATTGATGTTTTTCCTTATCTTGATGGCGGTAAAGACGGAGCTTGGGAACTAGCGGAAATCTTAGGATGGGCTGACGACAGAAAGCCCATCGAAATACACTGCCAAATGATGGGCTTCCAAACGTCAGCCCATCCTACCGAGCTGAATGAGCTATAAGTTTTCTTTTTTTAAGTACGCTACGCGGTGCTTACGCTATTGGGCTTTAAATGAATAAAGACCTCGTGTCTTTAAGTGTGGTGTAAGTTAGGCGCATTACTTTATGTGGTAGCCGCTAAAGTTGTCGTATGTTGGTTAAATGGGTTGTTTGGAGTACAAGCCGAGGCTTGTAGGGGGGTGACAGATTTAAACCACCATGGTTAAATCGGGACAACGTAACGTGCGCAGGAGAAAAAATGCTGTTTGAAAACTTAAGTTATTTGTGGGAATACTATAAAAATATAGTTTTTGGTTTTGCTATTTTTTATGTGTTTGAGCTACTCATCATCATTTTTCACCAAGAATGGGTGATTGAGCTAATTTTTTACACAACACCGTTAATTTTGGGCGTTGCAATAACCACATTGATGATAAAAAAATATCTGGATGCGAGTTTAAATTGCACGATAGTGTTCATTACGTTTTTAACGATTAATCAAGGTTTTTTAACGACTTACATGTTGTTCGAGTTAGTAGAACATATTATTGGGCATGAAAATCATCATGAACAACATGACGAACATGAACAAGATGACGAACATGACGAACATGAACCCAAAGCCAATGCAATAGGCGATAGCCTTATTGAACCGCATGATGGATCTACAGAACCGGCGCATTAAGCATATCGCTAATGCGTCCTACGAAACTTAAAATCGTAGGATGGGCTGACGCAAGGAAGCCCATCAACTGTGCCATGCCAAGAGTGACGGTTTCGCCGCTTTATTAACTATTGATAACTCTCGCGTTTTTTCGCCTTATATTTTTATTTTCATGCCCCTAAAGATCGCCCTAGCCCAAACCAATTTTCTAGTCGGTAATATTGCCGCTAATGTTGATAACATCATCGCTGCCGCCATTCACGCCCGTGACGGGTTAAAAGCCGATTTGGTTGTTTTCCCTGAACTGAGCATCATCGGCTATCCCGCCGAAGATTTATTGCTCCGCGCTGATTTTGTCGCCGCCGCCAATAACGCGATTTACCAGCTCGCCGATGCTGTCAGCGGTATTGCGATGGTCGTCGGATTTCCTGAGTTGGATGGCGATAAGCTGTATAACAGCGCGGTGGTGTTGTACGACGGCGTGATGCTCGCCAAGTACCGCAAACAAGCCTTGCCCAATTATGGCGTGTTTGATGAGCAACGTTACTTCACTGCTGGCGATGCGCCGTGTGTGTTTGAGTTTAACGGCACGTTTATTGGACTGACCATTTGTGAAGATGTCTGGCGCGAAGGTATTATCGAAGCCACGCAACAAGCAGGCGCGGAGTTGATTTTGACGTTAAACGCTTCGCCGTTTAATGCCGGAAAAATCCATCAGCGCGAGGCAGTGATTTGCCAGCAAATCAAAGCAGCGGGCATTCCATTGGTGTATGTCAACCAAATCGGTGGGCAAGATGAATTGATTTTTGATGGCGCATCGTTTGTCGCTGATGGCAATGGCGAGATTGTCTTCCGTGCCGTGGAATTTGCCGAGCAAATCAGCGTGGTCGAATTTCACGGCAACCAGCCGCAAGCCAGCGTTTGTGAGCCTTTATACGAACCTATCGCTGGCGTGTATCAGGCTTTGGTGTTGGGCGTTAAGGATTATGTCCGCAAAAATGGTTTCCAAGGCGCGTTGTTGGGTTTGTCGGGCGGTATTGATTCGGCCTTGGTGTTGGCGTTGGCGGTCGATGCGCTGGGTGCGGAACATGTCGAATGTGTGTTGATGCCATCGCGTTATACGCAAGACATGAGCAACGAAGATGCGGTTTTAGAAGCCGAAGCCTTGGGCGTTAAGCATCATATTATCCCTATCGAACCTGCCGTAAATGCGTTTACCGGAATGCTGGCTGATGTGTTTGCAGGTTCGCGCAAGGATACGACGGAAGAAAATATTCAAGCCCGCTGCCGGGGCGTGATTTTGATGGCAATGTCCAATAAACAAGGCAAGTTGCTGCTGACCACGGGCAATAAAAGTGAGATGAGCGTCGGTTATGCGACGTTGTACGGCGATATGGCGGGTGGTTTCGCGCCGATTAAAGATGTGCCGAAATTGTTGGTTTACCAATTGGCGAATTATCGTAACAGCTTGTCGCCGGTGATACCTGAGCGGGTGATTATCCGTGCACCTTCCGCTGAATTGGCTCCTGACCAAAAAGACGAAGATTCCTTGCCACCTTATGATGTGCTTGACCCGATTTTAGAGCGCTATGTGGAATTAGACGAGTCGGCGGAAGATATTGTTGCCGCTGGTTTTAGTCCAGCAGACGTAGCGCGGGCGATCAGTTTGGTGGATAGGAATGAGTACAAACGCCGCCAATCGCCGCTTGGGATTAAAATTACCACTCGGGCGTTTGGTCGGGATCGGCGCTATCCGATTACATCGGGGTATCGGGGCATTTCCATGCTTGAACCCAAGCCCTAGCTTCCTGTCCTTTAAAGTAGGGCGGTAACCGTCCGCATTTCTTTTTTCTACGGTTTATGGGGGCTTATGATGTGGGTTGTTATTTTTATCGTTGCTTTTATGTTTGTGTTGGGTAGTGCGTTAATCTTGCTGCGTTCGGCAAAACTGCCGAAAATCCCTAAAGACATTAAGCCTCAGCCGTATGATGATAACGAGAGTGGTTGGTGATGGCTATTTGCCAATCAGGAACAGGCTCGCTAATCCTAAAAAGATAAAAAATCCCATTGAATCGGTAATTGAGGTGAGGATAATACTTGTCCCAACGGCGGGATCTTTGCCCCAGCGATGGCGAACCAAGGGGATTCCCAAGCCGACACAAACCGCTACTAGCATGTTGATGAACATGGCGCTGGCCATGACTGCCGACAATGCCCAATCTTGATACAACAGCAGGCTTAACAAGCCCATAATCAGGCCGATAAAACTGCCGTTGAGTAAGGCTAAAGTTAATTCTTTGCGGATTAAGCGTTGCACGTTGGAGGGGGTGATTTGCCCTAAAGCCAAGGAGCGGATAATCAGCATGCTGGTTTGGTTACCGGTGTTGCCACCCATGGCAGCAACAATCGGCATCAGCGAGGCCAGCGCAACCAATTGTAGGATCACGTCTTCAAACAAGCCAATGATACGCGTGGAGGCAAATGCGGTGGCGATGTTAATCAGCAGCCAGCCCCAGCGGTTGCGCGCGCTTTTCCAGACGCTGGAAAACAGGTCTTCTTCTTCCGTGACACCGGCTTGGCTGAGCATGTCTTCGTCGGTTTTTTCGCGGATAAAATCCAAAATACTGTCTACGCACAAACGGCCTTTGAGTTCGCCGTTGGTATCGATGACGGGTGCCGAGACCAAATCATAGCGTTCAAATGCCCGTGCCACATCGGCAATGTCTTGCGTTGTCTCAAAAGCAATGTAGTCCGTGACCATCACTTCTGATACCGGCTGCGAGGGTGAATGCGTCAGTAGCCGTTGCAAGGGCAGGGTGCCTTTGATGCGGTTGTGCTGGTCAACTACGAACAGTTTGTCGGTTTGCCCGGGTAGTTTGCCCAGTTTGCGGATATAAGCACAAATGGCTTTTAGGTTGATGTCGTCGCGGATGGTAATCATGCCAAAATCCATGAACGCGCCGACTTGGTTGTCTTGGTAAGACAGCAGTGCGTCTAAGTGGCTGCGTTCATCGCTGTTGAGCGACCGCAAGATTTTTAACATGGCGCGTTTGGGGATGTCGGCAGCCAGTTCAGCAAGTTCGTCGGTATCCAAATTGCCCGCGACGCTGGCGAGTTCTTCGGCTTCCATACCGGAAATGAGTGTTTGCCTGACCGCATCGGAGACTTCTAACAGGACTTGTCCGTCATGTTCGGTTTTGATGGCATCCCAAATGTTTTTGCGCTGGTTTAATGGCAGCGACTCTAAAATATAGGCAATGTCGGCTGGGTGCAGGTGGGCAAGTTTTTCTTGAATGCGTGTTTGGTGCTGCTTGTGCAGCATGGTTTCGACCAACTCGTGGTTGGTGGCAGGCCCGCGTTCGACTAGGGATTTTTCCAGTTGTTGTTTTTCCAGCAGCGTCAGTATGTCGTCGAGCTGTTGCTGCAAAAACTGTTTGGTATCGAGTTTTTCTGGCGTTTCCATAGCTGAGTTGCCCGTTGCTGGTCGTGGGGATGTTGGCCTGCAAAGCCCGATTACTGGTGAGGGTTTAGTTTAGTTACTAAGGCTGAAGTGATGATGAATGCCTGCTAGCCGGTAACCGTCCGTCTGGCGTTTATGGTTTGGCGTTTGAGGGCTTAGTGTATACGAAATCCAGCCCAAAAGCTGGTGGTGACAGGTGTTTTACCTAAGAAAGACACGGTGTAATCAAGTTTCCGTGTCTTTTTATGGTGCTGGTTTACAAGGCTTTAAAAGTGCTTAAAGCTTTAGCTAAATAGTCAGCAGATTCTTTGCTGTTGCCACGGTTAGCTTGGATTTGGCCTTGGACAATGTTGGATACTGCGTCGTTAATTTTAGCGTGGTCGCCAGTAAGGGCCTCGGCACCCATGCGGGCAGTTTTGATGTGTAAGCGTGCGCTGGCAAAGTCACTGTGGTTGACGTCTATTAGGGCTTGTTCAATATTGGCGATCGTTTCGCTTAAGCCCGTTGTTGCTGCACCGGCTGCGTCTTCAGCAGAAACCGTTCCTGTTGCAGTCAAGGAAAGAGTCATAACACAAGCTGCTAGGATGTTTTTAAAAATTGTCATTTTGATTAAATTGGTTTTGATTGCTGAGAGTGTGTGAATGGGTGTTATAAGCTACCCTCCACCATCATATAGGATTAATCGTGTTTTAAGTGTGACAATGCCAAAATAAACGCGAGGATTGGGTGATTGTCTAAACGCTAGGCATAAAAAAAGCAGCTTAAAGCTGCTTTTTTATTTTTTATTCCGCAGATAATTAAAGATTAAAGTTTTTCTTTAATACGGGCTGCTTTACCGGTCAAGTTGCGTAAGTAATACAATTTGGCGCGGCGTACAGCACCACGGCGTTTAACGACAATTTCGCTAATCATGGGGCTGTGGGTTTGGAAAACACGCTCAACACCTGTGCCGTGTGAGATTTTTCTGACCGTAAAGGCAGAGTTTAAGCCACGGTTACGTTTGGCAATGACAACGCCTTCAAACGCCTGAATCCTTTCGCGCTCACCTTCTTTTACTTTTACTTGTACAACAACAGTGTCACCTGGGTTAAATTCAGGAATTTGCTTCAGTTGCTGCGCTTCCAATACATCAATAATATTACTCATCACTACACCCTTTCACATCAAGTTCATTTTTAAATTGTTGCAGCAGACTCGCCTGTTCTGCGTTCAATTGTTTTTTTTCTAACAAATCAGGCCGCTTTTGCCAAGTTCTGCCTAATGCCTGTTTTAGTCGCCAACATTCAATATCGGCATGGTTGCCACCCATTAACACTTTGGGCACCGAAAGGCCTTCTACGTGTTCGGGGCGGGTAAACTGCGGGTATTCCAACAAGCCGTCGCTGTGCGAGTCCTGATTGGCCGATTCTTCATCACCCAGTACATTAGGCAATAAACGGGTTATACCATCGATGACAATTAAGGCTGCCAACTCGCCGCCGCTAATGACATAATCACCAGCCGACCATTCTTCGTCGCAATCCAATTGGATAAAGCGTTCGTCGATGCCTTCATAGCGTCCGGCGACCAAGATCAATTGCGAAAGTTGGCTAGCTTCTGCAAATAAGGCTTGGCTAAGTGGTTTGCCTTGTGGGCTTAAATAAACTACTTTCGCCTGGTTACTGCCTATTGCTTTAGCAGCTAAGACGGCATCGTGCAAAGGTTGGTATTTCATTACCATACCCGGCCCACCCCCGTAAGGGCGGTCATCTACGGTTCTGTGCCTGTCATGGGTGTAATCCCTAGGATTCCACACCGATAATTGCACATGATTTTTTTCTATTGCTTTGCCTGTTACGCCGAAACCAGCGGCGGTTTCCACCATCTCTGGGAACAGTGTGATGACATCAAAACGCATGCTGGCGGGTCAAAATTCAGGATCCCAATCGACAATCATTTTTCTGGCAGTTAAATCGATGCTGAGGATGGTTTGTCCTTGTAGAAAAGGAATGGCTCTGTCCTTTTCGCCTTTTACCATCATGACATCATTGGCTCCTGTTTCTAGCAGGCCATCAACCATGCCTAATGCCACGCCTTCTTGAGTTTCAACATTTAGGCCGATTAAGTCAGACCAGTAGTATTCGCCTTCGGAAAGTTCGGGCAGCTGTTCAGGTCTGATGAAAATCTCCCAACCAACCAACGCTTCTGCCGTTGTTCTGTCATTGATGCCTTTTAACTGGGCAATCAACGCTTTACCTTGAATAGCCGCATCAGCAACTTCAATGGTTTTGTTGTTGCCAGCTTTCATTAATAGCCAAGGCGAATATTCGAGTATAGATTCGCGAATATCGGTAAAGGAATAAACCTTAATCCAACCTTTAACACCAAAAACGCCGGAAATTTTGCCGACGCTGATAAGCTCTTGCTTTGGCAAAACAGCTTAAGCGGCAGCCTTTAAAGAATCTTTAATCAATTTGGCAACACGTTCGGAAGGTTGTGCGCCTTGAGACTGCCAGTATGCAACACGTTCGTTATCCAAACGCAAACGTTCTTCATTGCCGCGTGCCAGCGGGTTGAAGAAGCCAACGCGTTCAATATAACGACCATCGCGACCACTTCTGCTATCAGTGACAACGACTTGGTAAAAAGGGCGATTTTTTGCACCACCTCTGGAAAGACGAATGGTTACCATCTATGTTCCTCAAAAACTTTCAATAATTGTTAATCCGCCTATTTTACGCGAATTTTTTGATATGTGAAGGATTAATATAAAAAATCCGCACAAAAGCTGATTGTTACGTGTTCATTCGTTCTGTTTCAATCCTTATTGGGTAGTCCTATAAGGCTAGAATGGGGTAGAGGATAAGGTGTTAGACATAAAATCGCCAGTTGTTGTTAGCGACTTGCATTGTTATAGTGCTTTTAAAATAAGTACGCCTTAAGGTTGTTTTTTGACATAAAAAGTTTGCTTGGATGTGGAAATTTAAGAGATTCTAAAATGGATAGTCTTCCCAATACGCCAATAGTTGCAATTAATTCTGGGTCGTTGCTGCAAAGTGGATTGGCGCACCAGCAAGAAGGGCGGCTTTCCGAGGCAGAAGCCATTTACCGCCATGTTTTGCTGGTGGAACCCGCGCATCCTGATGCTTTGCATTTGTTAGGATTGCTTGCCCATCAGGTAAAGAATTATCCCTTAGCAATACGGTTGATTTCCATGGCGATGGTTATCCAACCCAATAATCCTTTTTTATACAATAATTTGGGTATTGCTTTTAAGGAGCAGGATAAAGTCGATGAGGCTAGGGACAATTACCAAAAAGCTATTGCACTGAAAAGTAATTATGCCCAAGCTTACAATAATCTTGCCGCCTTGCAAAAAGAGCAGGGCGACTTGGAAGGCGCTATTGGCAATTTTAAAAAAGCTTTGGCATTTGAGCCGGATTATGTTGAAGCGCACAGCAATTTAGGCTCTTGTTACAATGACTTGGGTAATTTGTTTTTGGCTGCAGAGAGCCATCAGCGAGCTATTGCTATCAATCCAGAGTACGCACCTGCTTACAATAACTTAGGTAGGGTTTATGAGGCGGCTGGCGAGCTTGATAAAGCGATTGCCTGTTATCGGAATGCGATTGCTTTAAAGCCTGATTATGTCGATTTACAACATACGCTGGCGTTGTTGTTGCTTAAGTTTGGCGAGTTTCAGGAGGGGTGGCGGCATTACGAAAGCCGATACCACCCTGATAGGAAAAACAGGAATACAGTACCGCCGAATGTGCCTTTTAAGCAATGGCAGGGTGAGCTGTTGTTTGGGAAATCTATCTTAATTTGGCCTGAGCAAGGTTTTGGCGATGAGGTTCAATTTTGCCGATACGCACAGGTATTAAAAAATAGGGGTGCGGCGCAGGTGACCTTAGTCTGCAAAAAACCGTTGAAGCCTTTATTTGAAACGTTGCCGGGCGTAGACCAGTTGTTGTCGGCTGATTCGGTAGCGGTAAAACACCATGATTTTTGGGTGTTTTTATTGAGTATTCCCTTGTATTGCCAAACCACGCTCGATAGCATCCCTGTTTATCCCCATTATTTGTCGGCATTACCTGAGCGGATTGAGTTTTGGAAACCTAAACTACCCAAGGCAAGCTTACGAGTGGGCTTGGTGTGGAAAGGCGCCCGTTTGCACAAAAATGATCTTAACCGTTCGCTCGCCCATTTAAAGATGTTGTCACCTTTGTTCGACATTCCAAATATCGCATTTGTCAGTTTACAAAAAGGGCAGGGTGAAGATGAGGCGCTTGGAATGCCGTTGACACATTTAGGTTCTGCCATTCAAGACTTTGCCGATACTGCGGCTATTATTGCGCAGCTTGATTTAGTTATCTGCGTTGATACGGTGGCTGCACATCTTGCGGGGGCTTTGGGTAAGCCTGTGTGGGTGTTATTGCCGTTTGCTGCGGATTGGCGCTGGTTGCTTAATCGTGTTGATAGCCCTTGGTATCCAAGCCTTAAGCTTTTTAGGCAAAACCAACCCGGAGAATGGGCGGATGTCTTGGTATCTGTCCGTTCACATTTGGAAGCTTGGGCAAGCTCGTAACAGTTTTTCTAAACAAAAGCTGGTGGCAATCCTTTCTTCAAATTATTGCAACCTTTTCGGTAATTTTTTATGTCTTTTCCAAAACGCCCGTTGGCTTTTGTCTTGTCTGCCACCAACCATGGAACAATGATCGTCAATCGTAATGACCAACGTATGGTTGATGAAAATCGTGGTTACGGCGTTGGTTATCAATTGTTTAACACCTCTTGTTTTGATGAAAACGAAGTTGGTTTTGTGTTGGGCTTGCTCAATTGCCGGCGGCAGCACTTCGGTGATGGAGTGGTCGCCATTGATGGTGGCGCCAATATTGGTGTGCATACCGTTGAGTGGGCGCGACATATGTACGGCTGGGGGCGTGTGATAGCTTTTGAAGCGCAAGAAGTTATTTTTTACGCTTTGGCGGGCAATGTGGTTTTAAATAATTGTTTAAACGCCCGTGTCCGCCATGCGGCGTTAGGGCAGTGCAGTGGCGAATTGCTTGTTCCACAGCCCGATTATTTTAAAGCGTCAAGCTTTGGTAGTTTAGAAATGCGCCAGCGCAGCAATAGTGAATTTATTGGTCAAGCCATTTCCTATCATCCAAATGCTTGTGTAGCCATACCCATGGTTAATTTGGACGCGCTAGACCTTGATCGTTTGGATTTGCTCAAGTTGGATGTTGAGGGGATGGAGCAGGAAGTGCTGTTGGGTGGTCAAGGTCTTTTAGTACAGCATCGTCCGATTTTAGTGATAGAGACGATAAAATCGGACCGAAATATCCTGATGGCTTTTGTTGAAGCGCTGGGCTACAGGGTTTTTGATATTGGGATTAATATGCTAGCGGTTCACGAAACTGACCCCGCCCTGAACCAGCTTACCTTGGTGGGCAATGTTTTAAATCTAAAGGTGTGAGGGATGGTAACGCAAGTCTGCCAAGTCATTCCCAGTAACTAAGGGTCGATCCTTTTTTTGTCTGCGTTTTATTGCCTGCTTCGTCGAGCGTGTAGCTGGCCAATGTGCTGTCTACTGGCGTTGCTGTGATTGAATAGGTGGTGGCTGTTATTGCTGAAATGTTCAGGTCATAGGTTTTGGTGCCGCCACTAACCGGTACAACTGAACTGAAAATGTCGCCAGCAGAGGGTTGCGCGCCATTTAAAAGGTAAGAATTGTTATCCAAATACAGTTGGTTAAGCGCTACCGATAAGGATATTAGCGCTGTTTTGGCTTCTGACTCTTTGCCTTGATCGATATTGTTTTTATAGGAAGGATATGCAATAGCAGACAATATGCCCACAATGGCTAGGGCAATTATAAGTTCGATGAGTGTAAAACCAAGCGGATTTCTTTCTTTCATTTTTATTGTCTAGGGTTTAAAGCAACAGGGTCGAAAACTTTTACTAAAGACAAATCAGGCTTTAGTAATTTGTTGTATTTTGTACGGTTTCTGTTTTTAAACGGCCTGTAGGCGACACAGTGATTTTTTTTGCATTATTTCCCCTGTTACTAATATTAACATCGCCAGATGTTAATGCTCGCCCATCAGAGGTAAAAACGAATTGTTGGGCTGTACTGCTAATGCTCATTTCACCGCTTGCTGAGGCTTGGTATTTCTGTATGACTTCATCAATACCGTCATTAAAGCTATTGTTGCCGTTTTTGTCCAAAAACACGCGAATATCACCCGTCCAGCTTGAGACTGGGGCAACAATAGCATTGTAATGAGTTGTTACCGATTTGTTGCGTGCCGTCATCAATGCATCAACAATATTGTTAGTTTGTTCAGTCAAGCGCCCGCTTCTGATTAGGTCATTAAGATTGGGTAAAGCAGATCCCGCCAAAATAGCCGCTATTGCCAAGGTCACTAACAGTTCTAGGTAGGAAAAACCAAATTCTTTTAAAACGAGCCTTGTGCAATTGGTTTTCATAATTTAACTCTAGCAATTTAAAAATCTTGGGTTGCTTTAGGGCAACCCAAGTTTTAGGAAGTAAAAAGTTATGGATTATAACCTCTACTTCCTTCACCCAAAATTAACGGGTTTGATTGACGTCAGTTGAAGTGGTTTTTTGGTCGGCTTTTTCGCGCCAGTTTAAACGTCCGCTGAAGCCTTTTGTTTCTGAAGTTTCTGTGCTAGGTGTGTCAGGTGTCGACGTGTCGAATGTGGTGATATTTCCTCTGTCCACCGCATCAAAAGGCTCTACAAAAATGGCGATAACGGCATCGTTAAAGTCTTCGTCACTTCCTGAACCTGGCATACGGTATAAGTCTTCAATACCCAATACCAATAACTCATCTTGTGGGCTGGAGAGCAAAACGGTGTGGGGTTTGTAGTTCGCGTCTGTCTCTGGGTTCAAGCCTTTAATGGTATAGTAGATGTTTTTAAGGTCTTGGCTAGGGTTGACTTTAGTCCCATTCCAACCATTGGCGACGACAGTAAAGCCGATAGCGGTACCGGCGCTGAATGTGCCTAAATCGACAGAATCGCCACTAGTCAGTTTGTCGCTAGAATAGTCAGGGAACATGATTTTGGTGCTGGGTACAAAAGCCGCGTTGTTTAAGTCTGATGGTATGAATTGGAAAAATCCAAGAGCGTTCCTATAGCCGGCGCCTTCCGTTACATAGGCAATCCTAATATGGGCATCTTTTTTCAAAAATAGGTTAGCGCCGTGGTCGTCAGTAATTAACGATGGTGAGACGACTCTACTTTCTGGTAATACGGTTAATATGCTGCTAACCAAGTTGGTTGGAAATTGGCTGGCCAAATTGGTCATGCCTGCAGGAACGCCGCTTGAGCTGTAGCTGACAGCATAAACCCATTCTTTACCATAGGTCGCGCTAAAAACAGCGGTGGCACCAATAAGGGTGGTGGCTGCTATAGCAGCGTTGATAAGTGTTTTTTTCTTCATGGTTAGTTACCTCTAAAAATAAAAAATATAAATAGTCATTAATGTTGTAATTCCTTTTATTGTTTACTGATCCTTACAGTTCACAGCATATCTTGAAACAACGGAGCGTTCGTTGTTCGTCGAATTTTTCATAGTTATTGCAATAGTATAAATTTCAACATCACATGGATTGGTTGCTGTTGTTGGTTTGTTACAATCATTAACAAGCCAGGAACAATCCGTTTCATTGAGTTGATTTCCGTTTCCATTCAGGCAAGCTGTTTTTGTGATTTCTACGCTAGAACCGTTAGGTAAATCGACATTGATGTCTGAACTTGACAATTGACCGGGGCTTAATTGGTTATAGAACCCGCCGGATGACTGGCATATTTGTGGCTCTCCAGCGGCTTTGTTTGGTAGTGAACCCTTTTCGTAGCGCTTGCTGTCGATATATTTTTCAGTTGCCCATAGCGCAATTTCTAAATTTGCAATTTCACTGGCTTGACCTTGTGTGTTGCTGACCATTAAAAACTGCATTCGGTTTTGTTGTACTAGGCTGACGCTGAGCAATAAAATCAGCAGCAGGAACACCAAGCTAAAAACTAAAATCATGCCTTTTTGCTGTTTCAAAAACCGTTTCATTGTTAATTCCTGAACGCAATAGTGGTGCTAAAGACGCGATATAAACGTTTAGACGATGCATCGTTGACGTTGAAAACGGTATCGTCAATCTGAAAGCTGGGGGTGCTTTTGTTTAAATTAGTCTGGTCACTCATCAACACCAAATAGATTCTTATACTTACTATATTAGACCAAAGAATTATTTGATCGGCAGGAAGGTATTTGTTAGCGTCGCCATCATCATCGGTATCCAATCCATAAACGATGAGCAGCCTTTCTACATTCGAAACCAGTTCAATATTGTTGGCGAAGTCGACACGCGTGCCGTCTTTTTTAGTTGACTCCGAGTTGCAGTATAAAGTCGGCGTTCCACTGGCATCGTTGGCGACATAGAAGGCGATAGTCTTTAAATTTGCGGTCACGCCTCCGGCTTGATCAGATACTTGGCTGCTACAAGCTGATAAACCCTCATCTTTGTCGTTATTATTCTGGTTCCATATTGCCCCATTGTTTTGGCAGTCTCCCTTATTTTCGAAAAATGTATCGCTGCAACTCCCGCCAGGTTCCAATTGGTAACGAAAAACCACATGATTGGTATCGTAAGCGTTATTAATTCCGGCGGCGTTGTATGTACCCGTAATACTTTCCGCCTCGTTTAAGGTCATTCCTGATTCAGCCGCATTGGCTTTTGTTAAAAAAATGTTCTTTGCTTCTTGTCCTGCTATTTGCTTGTTAACTAAAAAACCCCTTCTTCGGAATTCTTTCCCAAATATCTCAAGCGCATAGCGACCATCTTCTACCATGTAGCTTAATGATTGCTGTTTTTCAAAAGTTCTTTTGCTTTGTAAAAAAATCACAGAAATGCCGGCAACCAGCAAAGAGCCAAGTAATATGGCAACCATTAGCTCAATAAGTGTAAAACCTGACAATTTCGATTTCATATTGCTACGTCCATCGAATAACACGCATCGCCTATTTTCTCGTTTAGTGTTTTATTGGCTCTTGTCCATCTGACTTCGATGCTAAATCCTCTGGCATAAACGCCACTTGAACACATCTCTCCATAAAGGGTTATATTGCTGGTGGCATTAGGCAATGTATTGGTTACGTTGGATTGCCAACGCCAAATGTCATATTCTGCCATTTGTCTTGAGCTACAAAGACCAAATTGTGCGGTGCAATCGTTGGCGTTAGGGAACGGAACATCACTCCAGCCAGTTACATTCGCCCTTATTCGGTCACTCATGTCGTAAGCCAAATAAATGGCTTGGGTACGCAAATAGGCATCTTGGTTATCCATTAAGCTACGTGCTTGTAAGGCGACAGTTCCCAGAATACCGATGGCGATGATAATCATAGAAACTAAAACTTCGATTAAAGTAAAGCCGCTGCTTTTTCTTATTGAAGCACGTTCGCGAAAGACATAGTTTAATAAGTAATTCATATCGTTAGCAGCTTTAAATATATGGATTGAGTATAAATCAAGTTGTTGATGTTGCAACAAAATAATGTGAATTTTTCACATTATTTTGTTGTTTACAACTTTGCTGCAATATTGACCACCTTGGGCTTTTCATTATTTGGGTACACCAAATATTTTCATATTCGGTGAAGCCAAAATTAATGGTCAATATATTCATATTTTCTGCCGTTGATGATGGCTGTGATTAAAAAATAAAATCACTTAATGTCAATGTCGGTGTACCCGTTAAGGTGATTGCAAAATCGGTAACTCCATCGCCGGTAATATCAAAGCTAATTTTTCCGCTGATATAGTTCACTTGTGGTGTGCCGGTGTTGGTGAATGCGGTCGTTCTTAATGTTGTTGGGGCCGCAGCGGTAAAAATGCTATTGACGTCAATTTTATCGCCCTCTGTGCGATTAAAGTCGGAGATGACATCGGGTGTTGCGGTTGTAGATTCAGATGCGGCAGTAAACCTGAAGGTGTCTGCACCTGTGCCGCCTGTCAGGGTGTCTTTGCCTGCACCGCCAGTTAGGATGTTGTTGCCTGTGTTACCTATTAAGGTGTTGCCTAGGCTGTTGCCGGTGCCGTTGATGGCGGCAGTGCCGGTCAGTGTTAAGTTTTCGACATTGACATCAGATAGGGTGTAGGTAACAGCTGATTGGACTGTGTCGGTGCCGCCGCTGGCAACCTCGGTGACAGTGTCGCCGGTGTTGTCAACCACGTAGGTGTCGTTGCCTGTACCGCCGCTCATGGAGTCTGCGCCGGTGCTGCCGTCTAGGGTATTGGCACCGGTATTGCCAGTTAAGGTGTTGTTGGTGCTGTTGCCCGTGCCATTGATGGAAGCGGTGCTGGTGAGTGTCAGGTTTTCTAAGTTTGAACCCAAGGTATAAGTGATGCCGGATTGCACGGTGTCAGAACCGGCACTGGCTGCTTCGGTAACCGTATCGCCAGTATCATCAACCACGTAAGTGTCGTTGCCTGTGCCACCGCTCATGCCGTCTGCGCCGGTGCTGCCGTTAAGGACGTTGTCGGCGGTATTGCCGGTGAGTGTATTGCCTAAGCTATTGCCCGTGCCGTTGATGGCTAAAGTGCCCGTTAGCGTCAGGTTTTCAAGGTTGGTACTGGTTAATGTGTAGGTTACGCTGGCTTCAACCTTATCTGTTCCTGAGCTGGCGGACTCGGTAATGGTGTCGCTGGTATTGTCAACGATATAGGTGTCGTTGCCTGTGCCGCCGCTCATGCCGTCTGCGCCGGTGCTGCCATCCAGCCTGTTGTCAGCGGTGTTGCCAACCAATACATTGCCTAGGCTGTTGCCGGTGCCGTTGATGGCGAGTGTGCCGGTCAGCGTTAAGTTTTCGATATTGACGTCCGAGATAGTGTAAGTCACGCCAGATTGGACAGTGTCGGTGCCGCCGCTGGCAACCTCGGTGACGGTGTCGTCAATGTTGTCAACAATATAGATGTCGTTGCCGGTGTTGCCGCTCATGGAGTCAGCTCCGGTGCTGCCGTCTAGGGTGTTGGCGCCGGTATTGCCCGTTAGGATGTTATTGATGCTGTTGCCCGTGCCATTGATGGCAGCGGTGCTGGTGAGTGTCAGGTTTTCTAGGTTCGCGCCCAATGTGTAGGTAATGCTGGATTGAACGGTATCCGTACCGGCACTGGTTGCTTCGGTAACGGTATCGCCGGTGTTGTCAACCACGTAAGTGTCGTTGCCGGTGCCGCCACTCATGGCATCTGCCCCCGTGCTGCCGTCTAAGGTGTTGTTGGCGGTATTGCCTGTGAGGGTGTTGCCTACGCTGTTGCCAGTGCCGTTGATGGCTGCCGTGCCGGTGAGTGTCAGGTTTTCTAGGTTTGTACCCAAGGTGTAAGTGATGCCGGATTGAACCGTGTCTGTTCCTGCACTGGCGGCCTCGGTAACGGTATCGCCGGTGTTGTCAATGATGTAGGTGTCGTTGCCGGTGCCGCCGCTCATGCCATCTGCGCCGGTGCTGCCGTCTAAGGTGTTGGCGGCGGTATTGCCAACCAATACGTTATTGTTGCTGTTGCCCGTGCCATTGATGACATCGGTGCCTGTTAATGTTAGGTTTTCTACGTTGGCACCCAAGGTGTAAGTGATGCTGGACTGAACGGCATCGGTGCCTGCGCTGGTTGCTTCGGTAATGGTGTCGCCGGTATTGTCAACCACATAAGTATCGTCACCTGTGCCGCCGCTCATGCTATCGGCACCTGCGCCGCCACTCAGCGTGTTGTTGGCGGTGTTGCCAATGAGGATGTTCCCGTCGCTGTTACCTGTGCCGTTAATGGTTGCGGTGCCGGTTAAGGTTAGGTTTTCCAGGTTTGATCCCAGCGTGTAAGTGATGCTGGATTGTACGGTATCCGTACCGGCGCTGGTTGCTTCGGTGACGGTGTCGCCAGTGTTGTCAACCACGTAGGTGTCGTTGCCTGTACCGCCGATCATCGCGTCTGCACCCACACCTGCGTCCAATATGTTGTCGCCTGAGTTGCCGGTGAGCGTGTTGGCGGCGCTGTTGCCGGTGCCGTTGATGGCAAGCGTGCCGGTTAGGGTTAGGTTTTCAATGTTGGTGTCGGTGATGGTATAGGTAACACTGGATTGGACGAGGTCTATACCTGAGCCTGTGCCGGTTGCTTCGGTAACGGAATCGCCTGTGTTATCAACGACATAGGTGTCGCTACCCAGGCCGCCGCTCATGGAGTCAGCACCTGTGCCGCCATCTAAGGTGTTGTTGGCGGCGTTACCAACAAGCACGTTACTGACGCTGTTGCCGGTACCGTTAATGGTTGCCGTGCCGGTTAATGTCAGGTTTTCAAAGTTAGTCAATAGTGTGTAAGTGAAGCCCGCTTGGATGGTATCGGTGCCGGCACTGGCAACTTCGGTGACGGTATCAGAGGAGTTGTCCAGTATGTAGGTGTCGTCGCCCAAACCACCGCCCATGGAATCATTGCCCAAGCCGCCATCTAAAACATTGTTGTTGCTGTTGCCCAATAATGTGTTGTTGTCGCTGCTGCCAGTGCCGTTGATGGCTGTGGTGCCGGTGAGTGTCAGGTTCTCCAAGTTGCTGACAAGGGTGTAAGTGATGCTGGATTGGACAGTGTCTGTTCCGCCGTCGCTGGCTTCGGTGAGGGTGTCGGCTGTGCTGTCGACAATATACGTGTCATTGCCTGCGCCGCCGCTCATGGCATCATTGCCCGTGCCGCCATCTAGGTAGTCATTGCCGATATTGCCTATTAATGTGTCGTTGTCAGCCAGTCCGTATAAGGTGTTGTTGGCTGTTCCGCCGGTCATTATATTTTTGGAGGCATTGCCTGTGGCGGTGAAGGCCACTGACCCTGTTGTAATGGCAGATACGACACCGAAGCTGTCTATGGTGACTGAGCCATAAGTAAGGTTTTCAACATTATCGGCCAATATTGTGCCGCTGACGTTGGTGATAACCAAGTCGGTACCTGCACTGGCCAGTTCTGAAATAGTGCCGGGGCTGGCATTGGTAATAATGTAAGTATCATCACCTGTGTTGCCCATCAGGATGTCGGTGCCGCCGTTGCCTTTTAAAAAGTCGTTGCCCGCGCCGCCATCTAGCGTGTTGTTGCCGCTGTTGCCCAGCAAGGTGTTAGCGTTGCCGTTACCTGTGCCGTTGATGTTGGTTGTGCCGGTGAGGGTAAGGTTTTCCAGGAACGTGTAAGTGGCAATCGATGAAGTTTCACTGATTTTAACGGTGTCGATACCCGATGCGTCGGTAAACGTTACGCCAGTAACGGTGGTGAGTACGTAAGTGTCATTGCCTGCGCCACCATCCAGTTTGTCTGTGCCGCCTAAGCCCGTGATGGTGTCGTTGCCCGCACCGCCCATGATGGTGTTATTGCCTGACGTACCCGTTAGGTTGTCACTGTAGCCGCTGCCGGTTAAGTTTTCGAAGTTTGAGATGGTGTCAGAACCGGAACCGCCCGTGGCTTGTGCGGTTGTTGTTGTCAGTGATACGGTAACGCCAGCGGTTGCGCCATATTGGTAAGACAGCGTATCTATATCAGTGGCGGTTGTGGAGCCTCCGTCTAGGGTGTTACTGCCGCTGCTGGCATAAATAATATTGTTTAAGTCGTTACCTTTGCCATTGATAGCACCTGATAACAAGCGCAAGTTTTCAATGTTTGAACCTAAAGTATAGGAGACGGTTGAATAGATAATGTCCGTGCCGCCATTGGTCAGTTCTGTGACGGTATCCAGTGTGCTGTCGACAAAGTAGGTGTCGTCGCCTGAACCACCGGTCATGGCATCGTTGCCGGTACCACCGTCCAAAATGTTATTGCCGGTTGTGCCGATAAGGATGTTGTTGAGGGAGTTGCCGATACCTTGGATGGCATTGCCGGTCAGTGTTAGGTTTTCTACGTTAGCGGTCAAAGCGTAGTTGACGCTACTGATGACTAGGTCAGAACTGGATGTGGTGGCTGTGGAAGTTTCGCTGACCACGTCACCGGCATCTACCATATAAGTATCGTTGCCGGTGCCGCCGGTAAGCGTATCAACGCCAAGGCCGCCGTCAAGAATGCTACCGGCATTGCTGGCGGTCAGTATGTCACTGTATGCAGAACCCGTCGCGTTTTCTATGTTGAGCAATTTGTCAACGCCCGCGCCACCCGCCGTTACGCCTGTGAGGAGGTTGATGGTAACGCCCCACGATGCGCTAGCGTAAGAGACGGTGTCTATGCCACCTAAGCCATCAAGGTAGTCGTTGAAGTCAGTGCCCGTAATGACGTTTGGTGAATCATCGTTAAGGGTGCCGGATGTGCCGTCACCTATTTGGAACTTGCTGCCGTTTCCAAAAAGGAAATTGGTTATTGATATGTTCTGAATGCTGAAGTTGACAAACGTAAACGATTTACCGCCAATGGTGATTTTGGGGCTGGTGACGACCGTATTGTCGATGACAATGCTTGAGGCCGTAAGGGTTTCGTCATCAAAGCTGAATATGTCGCTGGTTGTGAAGGGTGCTGAACCTGAACTACCTGTAAATGATGTGCTGCTGGCGGCAGCATAAGTGGAATATTTATAAGTAGCCATGTTGCAAACCTCTAATTGTTCGTTAAGAAATTAAGTTTAGCGTTCAGAATCATTTTGTGTGGAATTTGTGAAGTTTTCAACATCGATTTTAGTTGATAACCTCGACACATCAAGCCAATCGACCAAAAAAAAACAGCCTGCCGAGATTGGCAGGCTAGGTGTTATCTTCTCAATCCGCGGATATTGCTTTTGGCTCCGCGCATCATGTTGGTTAAATTGCCGTTTTTCATTTTTTTCATCATTTTTTGCATCATCAAAAATTGCTTTAACAGGCGGTTGACATCTTGCAATTCTTGCCCGCAGCCGGCGGCGATGCGTTTTTTGCGGTTGCCTTTGATGAGGTCTGGAAAGCGCCGCTCTTGCATAGTCATCGAGCAAATGACGGCGATTTGCCTAGCCAACATTTTGTCGTTGATTTGCTCTTTCATGTCTTTGGGTACACTTTTGATGCCGGGCAGTTTCTCTAACATCGAACCAATGCCGCCCATATCTTGCATTTGTTGCAGTTGTTCGCGGAAATCTTCAAGGTCGAAGCCTTTGCCTTTTTGGATTTTGCGCGCCAATTTTTCGGCTTTTTCTTTATCGACTTTACGCTCAATTTCTTCAATCAGGCTGAGCATGTCGCCCATGTCCAAGATACGCGAGGCGATACGATCGGGGTGGAAGGGTTCCAATGCGTCGGTTTTTTCGCCCATACCGATAAATTTGATCGGTTTGCCGGTAATGTGGCGGATAGATAGGGCGGCACCGCCACGGGCATCGCCGTCGGCTTTGGTTAAAATGACGCCGGTTAACGGTAACGCGTCGTTAAACGCTTTGGCGGTAATGGCGGCGTCTTGGCCTGTCATGCTATCGACAACGAACAGTGTTTCGATAGGGTTGATGGCGGCGTGCAGGGCTTTAATTTCCCCCATCATTTCATCGTCAATGTGCAAACGGCCTGCGGTGTCGATGATGATGACATCTAAGAATTTACGTTTCGCGGCATCGATGGCATTTTTGGCAATGTCAACTGGATTTTGGCTGATGTCACTGGGGAAGAAATCCAACGATAAGTCGTTAGCCAAGGTTTCCAATTGTTTGATGGCCGCCGGGCGGTAGACGTCAGCACTGACCACGCCGACTTTTTTCTTTTGGTTTTCTTTCAGCCAGCGTCCCAATTTGGCAACGGTGGTGGTTTTACCGGCACCTTGCAAGCCTGCCATTAAAATGACGGCGGGTGGTACGGCTTTTAAATCCAAGCCTTCGTTAGCGGCACCCATGGTTTTGACTAACTCGGCCTGCACCAGTTTGACCATTGCTTGGCCTGGTGTGAGGCTGCTTTGTACTTCTTGACCCAACGCACCTTGTCTTACGCTTTCGATGAAATCATTGACGACAGCCAGCGCTACGTCAGCTTCCAGCAAAGCCATGCGTACTTCGCGCAGGGTGTCTTTGATATTGTCTTCGGACAGGCGTGCTTGGCCTTTAAGTTTTTTAAGCGTACTGCTGAGTCGGTCGGTTAAGTTGTCAAACATGGCTGCTTTATAGTTATTTTAGTGGTAAAGGTTGGTGTTTTGGCGCACAGTGGCATGCAATGCAAAATCCAGCTGTGCGTGCGGCAGTGGCAGGCTTAAACGAAGGGCTGCACTAGAACCGTAAAACGGGATAGTTTAACATAGGCTTCAATGCCTTGCACTGGCTGAAAAGAGGCTTTGATGTTTGCACAGTGCAAATAATTGGCTATTTAAGCCTTTGGCGTTTTGAAAGCCTGCAAGACCTAAAGCCAAGCATTTTTAAACCCATTTTGAAAGCCCCGCCAATGATGACTGACGTATTTGCCTTTTTTTCCATTACCGCTTATCTGGTTGCTTGTGGGTTATTGGTTCGCCACCTTTGCCAAGGCCAGGGCAATAAGTTGCCGGTGGCGTTAGCTTGGATTGCGGTTGCCATGCAAATGGTTTATATCGGTTTACATTGCCATCAGTATGGGGGCTTTAGTTTTGGCTTTTTTAATACCGCCGCCTTGGTGGCAATGATTGTGGCTTCGTTACTTTTGTTGGCAAGCCTGAATAAGCCTGTTGAAAAGTTGGGTATTGCCATTTTCCCCATCGCCGCCTTGATGTTGGCTTTTGATGTCCTATTTTCCGCAAGATCACCGCATTTGCCTAGTTACAGTTGGGCAATGAGCGTTCATATCCTCACTTCGATTATTGCCTACAGTCTTTTGAATATTGCTGCATTACAGGCAGTATTGCTGGCAATTCAAGATAAGCAAATTAAAAGTCACTCGCCACAGCGGTTTATAAGGGCTTTGCCGTCTTTGCAGACAATGGAGTCGTTATTGTTCCAGATGCTGGCGACAGGGTTGGTTTTTTTGACCGTCGCTTTGGCAAGTGGTTTTGCGTTTATTGAAGATTTGTTCGCCCAACATCTGGTGCATAAAACGGTGCTGTCGATTGTCGCTTGGTTGATTTTTTCTTGCTTACTGGCGGGGCGTAAGCTTTATGGATGGCGCGGTAAAACCGCGATCAAATGGACTCTGACAGGCTTTGCGTTATTAATGTTGGCGTATTTTGGTACTAAGTTGGTACTGGAGCTGATCTTGCACCGCTAGCCTCTGGCTAGGGTGTGGTGAACAGGCTGGGGCCTGCAATGGCAAGTGCTGTGCCGGTGCACGTAACGTTAACCGCTGTGTCGCCGGATATTTTATTGCCGCTGATGATGATGGCCGTGCCGGAAACCACGGTTGCTGCGGGGCAAGTATAGATGCCCGATGCGGTGGTCGCGGAGGATTTGGAACACTTGCCTCCTGGCGTGGCGGTCACGCTGACAGCGCTGCTGTTGGCATTTTTGCCGCCGTTGTCAGTCGCCTTACTGATAGTGCCTTGCACAATGACGCTGCAGCTTCTGAGTGTGGTGGAAGTGCTGGGCGTGCTGCTGGATGTGGTTGATGAACTGGTTGAGGATGACGAGCCCGTTGTGCTGGTGCTTGATGAAGTGCTTGAGCGGGTCGTGCTGGTTGTCGAAGAGCTAGAGCTTGTCGTTGTCGTCGTGGATACGGTCGTGGAGCTTGGAGCGGCTGTGGTCGTCGTCGTTGTGCTGGTGGTGGCGGATGCCAAAATAATGCCCGATCTGACAGGGTCGGCTTCGGCAATATAAGAATTAAGCTGTACCGTTTGTGTTTGGTCTTGTGGATCTGTCCAGCGTACGCTTACTTCAATATTTTTGCAGTTGACGGTATTGGGGCAATCACCGATTTCCCAGCTTCGGGTAAAGTTGGCGCTTGAGCTGTTTTGTATGATTTCTTCATTGCTGCCGCTGGCAAAAGCCGTGTAGGTGTTTTTGTTGGCAAAATTTCTTAAGGCTTCAATTTTTTCTTGTGCCAAATTAATGGCTTGAGTTCGCATTCGCGCGTCCGAACCCGCTAAAAAGAACTGCCCTTGCAGTTTTGCCAAACCCATCATGCCAATGCCAACTACCAACGCGGCAATTAAGGCTTCAATCAGCGTAAAGCCGCTATTTTGTTTGTAGGATTGTTTGTCCATTATTGTTTCAGTCGGTAAAAATAATTTATGGGCGCTAAAAGTCTTTCCATGTGCCAGGCAGGCGATTGGCTTGGCTAATGTTGCCAAACTTAAAGCGGCTGTCCAAAGTCTCGCCATCGTTGCCGTAATTGCTTTCAACAAATACCGAATTGGCGTTAGGCCGATCAACGTTACCTTCCCAAATAACAGAGCCGTAAACGCTGGCGCCTCCCCAGCCTTGGCTGGCACATGCGCTGGTGGTTTCGTAGTAGACAATGCCGTAAATGGTGATGCCGCCATTAAATGTTGGGCAGCCGGCGCTGGCAGGAACAATAATCAAGACCGGTTCTGATGCCGTACCCAAGTTTGCATCGCCATTGGAGAGGCAGCCTCCGGAAATATCGGCACGGTTGATGGAGCCTGAGTTATCGATGACGTAAATGGAAGGTTCTGCACTTGCGCCGCAGGGAATGCTGCCGGAGAAAACATGTCCTGCATCGGAGGCGGCTTGTTTGGCATCGGCTAAGCTCATGTCAAAGGTATGAAGCCATGCGCAACTGCCACCGGGGCAGCCCGAAAATGTGTTGGTTATAAAAGGCGTATTTGCACCTTGTTCATTGTCTTCTTTTACGCCATCAAGATCATCATCAGTCCATAAATAAGTGTTTAGATGACCCGCAGGCAGGCAAGCCGAGTTGGCGGAAGTTCCGCTGATGACTGCCGGATTACCGGCGTTGCTTAAATATATGCCCGGATTGCCGGTGGCAGGCGTAGTGATGCAGCTTGCAATAACCCACGGTGGTGGTGAGCTGCTTTGGGCCTTAAACAGTTTTTGATTGCGGGCTTGGGCGATAAAGCTTTCTGCCGTTGCCGTGATGTTGGCATCCGACCCCGTTGCTGTTGATGTCACCTTTATGAAGTTATTGCTTTTGTTGAATACCAAATCAGTGATTTGATAGGTTTCGCCAGAGGTAAGCCCAGTGATGGGTTCGAGCGCCGGACATCCGGGCGCATTGGGGCAGTGGGTCTCGCCCGTGGCAATGAGGTTTCTGCTGCCCCATGCAATGCCGTATTCCAGACCCGCTTCGGCGGCTTCTTTTGCTTCGCGTGAGCGGATGTCGTTACCGGTGATTTGCAAGTCAATCAGGTTGGTGCGCGATGTGGTTAAGGTCATTAATGTTAAGCCCATTAAAAGCATCAATGCAGTGAGTAGTGTGACAGCGCCACGTTGCTGACCTATGTTTCTAGGATAATAAGTTGTTTTGTTATGCATGGGCTTGGTTTCCAACAGTTTGTAGCAGACCCTTTTTAAGGGACAAATTCGTCGTTACGGATACGAACTTCATCGGTTAGGTTTTGTGCAATGTTGTGGTCATCCGCTGTCCGACCGCTTAGGCTGATAATTACTTTACGGATATTCAAGCAAGCTGGCCTAGGAGACGCGCCTTGGTTGCAAGTGTTGCAAGCTTCGCCTGCGTCACAAGCGGCGTTGCCATTGTCATCGCCATCTTTAACACCATCGTGGTTGCTGTCGGTCATCATGCTGGTGATGTTTAGCGTTTGCACGATCAGGGAAAATCGCAAATCAGTGATTTCTATGTCGGGATCTGTCACTGTCTGCCAGCCTGTACCGCCGCTGGCGCAGCTTAGGGCGGGCGAACTATTGCGCATTTTGATAGCTGTGTCGTCCAGCTTAAAACCTAAGCGTTCACGGTTGTCGACCACGGGTGTCGTTTCTTTGCCGCTGGGTGAGCTGCTGCCGTTGTCGTCGGCATAATCGCGGTTGTAAGCATAAACAATGCACGTGCCGCCGTTTTCTACAGCCATGGCAGCAAAGGGATTGTTGATTAGAGCATCGTTAAGGGTGTCGCCATTGTTGTCGTTCAGATTCGGGTCGGAACTGACATAGCCGGCGCGGCGCAGGTCGCGGATCATCATATCCATAATGGCACGTAAATCTTGACTTAGCCGCGTGACCCTAATGTTGTTGGTGCTGCTTTTTAGGCTATTGTTGAAGACGCTTACCGCGCCGCCTGTGATAATAACGCCGACTAGCATACCAATAAGTATTTCAATCAATGAAATACCGTGCTGTTTATGCGCTACACACATATTTCATAGTCCCCAATGTGGTTATCAACCGCGCAAACCCTACTCCTGCCCATTACGCTTAAGATGACTTTTAATTGGTAGTTGGGTGAGCTGAGTGTGATCGTGCCATTTTCTGAACCGCCGCGAATATAATCGAAACTGGTGTCGTTGCTGCCAAAGTTTTGGCTTAAGCCAATTTCTTTAAAATCGGCGCGGGTTGAAGCTTCCAAGGCTTTATTGCCCGGATTAACCCAATAAGCCCATGAGCCATTATTGCCATCGGTAAAGGTGACCGTGACGTCAATATTGCGTTTGATGGCTTCGGCCTTTGCCCAGCGCAAGTCCGCCAGAATAGCTTCGGCAGCGTCAATAAGTTTGCGCCGTTCAAGCATTTCATCGAAAGAAGGGATGGCTATGCTGGCAAGTATGCCGATAACACCAATAACAATTAATAATTCTGTTAGACTAAAGCCAAGTTGAAAGTTATTTTTTAACATAGGTGATTAAGTTTTATTTCGTAGTGTTTTGCTGTGGAATAAATCTTAATACAGATTGTTTAAATTTTATGAGGACTGGTTCTTGTTTTTGAATTTATATAGAAGCAAAGGTTTTACCTTAATTGAATTGTTGGTGGCGGTGGCTATTGTGGGTATTCTTGCGACGATTGCTATTCCCGCTTATCAAAGCTCGCTTTTAAAAGCCCGCCGGGGAGATGCTAAGGCTGGGTTGATAAGCCTGGCACAGGCGCAAGAAAAATATCGATTGACACATACCCGCTACGGCAATCTGGCAGATATTGGCGGGGCGGTTGTCAGTGATTATTATGCTTTTGAAGTGGCAGGTAGCGATGGCGCGTCTTACGAAATGACCGCCACGCCTCAGTCTAAAGGAGGGCAAAGTGAGGATGTTTGTGGGGTTTTGACGATTACCCAAACGGGTATTATTATCGGCAGCAACGCCAGCGATTGTCCGATACCCTAAGTTGAACGATATTTTTACAGGGGTTTTGAAAAATGACGATTAACGGTTTACATCCCTGTAGTACCGTTTTCGCCAATGTCTATCGGGTATTAATCAGTTGCCGAGTGGTCGTATTCAATACGGGCAAAAACTAAACGAGCCATTGGTTTAAGGTGCTTTTTTCGCATCAGCATCAGACGATGAAATTAATGCGGTATAGCATTCGACCAAACTTTCGGTGTAATTGTTATGGGCATCGCTCAAGTCTTTCGCCGAGCCAAAATCAGTCCGCAAAGCTTCTAAGGTTTTTTTGGGGTCTTCCGCTTTTGACAGCGTCAACATTTTTGAATAATTGCGATAAGCGGTCATACGCGCAGGGTCAAAAGCGAATAGACCCGGCATTTTGCCGCTGCTGGTGTCAACCACGCATTTTGCCATGCGTTCAGGGTCAATTTTATAATCTTTAATGTCTTGCTCTTTAAGCATTTGCTCAAGCACGGCTTGTTCATATTGATTTTTATCGGCACATGCGGGCAGCAACAAGGCAGACACGACGATTAACAGCAGTTTTTTCATTTCTTTCACTCTAATAAAGGCAATCGGATTAATTAGCCATTATACCCAGCTTGGGTAATTACGCTAATCGTAAGCTTACAGTGTTGACATTGCTTCACTAATCCAAGCGGAAGCTTCATTATTGATGTCGGTGGCTTTACGGTTTTCGCTACTGATCGGCGGGCCGATTTTCACTTTAATCGTACCGGGGTATTTTAAAAAGCTGTAACGAGGCCAATATGAACCGGAATTTAGTGCAATAGGAATGACCGGATAGCCGGTTTTTTCTGCCAACATGGCACCGCCAACATTAAATTTAAGCGCTTCGCCGGGCGCTGCGCGGGTGCCTTCAGGGAATACCAACACCCAAACACCTTCTTGTAAAAACTGGCTACCTTTGTCGAGCAATAATTTTAACGCCGCCCGTTTTTGCGAACGGTCAATGGCAATCGGCTTTAACAGCGACATAGCCCAGCCCCAGACGGGTACTCTAAGCAAGGATCGTTTCAGCAGTACTGATTGTGGCGGCAGGATGACGCGCAATGCCAAGGTTTCCCATGCTGATTCGTGTTTGCTGAGCGCGATTGCCGCCGGAATGCCCCGAAGATTTTCCAAACCTTCCACTTGGTAATCCAAGCCGCAGAAAATCTTAGCGCCCCACAGTATGGTGTGTACCCACATTTGCGAAATCTTATAGCGTATTGAAAAAGGGAAGAAGGCGCATAGGATAATGAGCGTTCCAAACACCAACGGCGACAGCATAATGGCGACGAAAAAAATGGAGGAACCTAAATACACGCGAAATTTATTGGCCTGAGGTGAGGTATTGGGCTGCGTCATAAAGAGAGTCAAAGATTGGGCAGTTGAGGTTTGGGTGTTCGGTTAAGGTTTTTAGGCCATTGCCTGTTTTCACCAGCACCGGCTGGGCGCCAGCGGCAATGCCAGCTTGTAAATCACGGTAAGAATCACCAATCATCCACGTTGCAGACAAGTCGATTTGCTGGTCGGCAGCGCATTGCAACAACAAGCCTGGTTTAGGTTTGCGGCAATTGCAAGTGCTGTCAGGACCATGCGGGCAATAATAAATCGCGCTGATGTTGCCGCCGTATTCAACCGCCATACGCTGCATTTTGGCGTGGATTTGCGCCAAATCGACCTCGTCAAACATGCCCCGCGCCAAACCGGATTGGTTGGTGATGACGGCGACTTGGTAGCCATGCTGGTTGAGCAAAGCAATGGCTTCTAAGCTGCCGACAATCGGCTGCCATTCTTCCGGCGATTTGATGTAATCGTGGGAATCTTGGTTGATGACACCGTCGCGATCTAGCAAAACAAAGCGCCGGATCATGGTGCATCCTGAGTCTTGTGGATGCCGACAATCCATTCCATTTGATGAACACCCGGTTTGGTTGTGACAATAATAGGGCTGCTAATGGGTAAATTGATTAATGGCGAGGCCGTCCAGTCAACCGTCAATTCTCCGCTAGGATGCGGTATTGCCAAGGTGTAGCTTGGATAGCGTGGGTGCTGATGTTTTGCCAAAACCTTTGCTGCATAATTTACAGGCGCGGAAAGGTCTTGTTTGCCGTTTTCAACAAAGTGATTGATGACGGCATAAGCACAACAATTTACCAATAGCGCGGCACTAATAGCCCCTGCCAGTCGCCCAGTGCGGGTCAGGATAAAATAATACAACAGCGGCGGCACACTTAGCGCCAGAAGGGCCAGCACGAAAAGGCGTTGGTCGTTAGGCAATAACGGTTTAAAGCTGACGTAATTAATAACGCCCCATAATGCCGTCGCTGCCCCCAACACCATTAGCAGCGCCAATGCCATATCTCGGCTAAAGCTGCCTAATGAGCGGATCCTATTGGTTTCCATTATTGAATCTGGATAGTGGCAATGGGCTAACGAGATTACGACTGCAATTTCGCTAAATCCGCGCAAGTCAAAAACTGCTCGGACAACAGATTCAACAACGCCAAACGGCTAGCGCGCAATTCCGCGTCATCGGTCATCACCATGACGTTATCAAAAAACGCATCGACCACTTCGCGCAAGCTTGCCAAACGGTTTAAAGTTGCTTGGTAATCGTGCTGTGCCAATAAGGGTTGAATATCTCGTGCCGATTGTTCAGCGGCAGCTAACAGAGCGATTTCAGACACTTCCACCAACTTACCGACGTTCGCCGCAGGAGCTGAGTCAGATTTTTTCAGGATATTGCGGATACGTTTGTTTGCCGCCGCCAAACTGTCAGCTTCCGGTAATTGGCGGAAAGCCTTCACTGCCGCGATGCGCTGCATAAAATCCAACGGTTCGGCAGGGGCTAAGGTCATCACGGCATCAAACTCGTCCGCGCTATAGCCTTTGTCCAAACAATAGCCTTTCAAACGGTCAAAAATGAACTCGACCACTGCGGTGTGCGTGGCGGTTTTGTCGAAACTGTGTGCGAATTGCTCCAAAGCAAACGCGCATAATTCAGGGATATTCAGGCCCAGATTGTTTTCGATCATCGTCCGCAACGTGCCTAAAGCCGCACGGCGTAAGGCGTACGGGTCTTTGTCGCCCGTTGGAATCAGGCCTGCGCTGAAAATACCCGTCAGCGTGTCCAATTTTTCAGCAATCGCCAACACTTGCCCGATGGTGCTAGGCGCGGTTTCGCTACCGGATTGTTTGGGGAAATACTGCTCTTCCAAACCCCAAGCGACTTCCGTTGCTTCACCTTCGACCAGCGCGTAATAACGCCCCATCAAACCTTGCAAGTTGCCGAATTCACCGACCATATTGGTCATCAAATCGGTTTTTGCCAGCAAGGCGGCGCGAGTGGCGTGTTCGGCGTTAGCATTCAATTGGCTGGCAATGCGTTCGGCGAGTTTGCTGACGCGTACCGATTTTTCGTAAACCGTGCCGAGTTTTTCTTGGAACACAATGGTTTTCAAACTATCAACGCGATCCGCCAAAGTTTGTTTGCGGTCTTGGTTCCAGAAAAATTCCGCATCCGCCAGTCGTGGCGTAACCACGCGCTCGTTACCGTGTTGGATGGATTCAGGCCGTTTGCTTTCGATATTGCTGAAGGTGATGAAATGCGCCAGCAAACCGCCGTCGGCATTTTTCACCGGAAAATATTTCTGGTTGGTTTGCATGGTGGTAATCAGCACTTCGGCAGGCAAAGCCAAAAAACGCGGGTCGAAGTTGCCCGTCACCGGCACAGGCCATTCGTTCAGCGCGGCGATTTCTTCAAGCAAATCTTCTTCAATATGCGCGATACCGCCCACTTTGGCGGCGGCTTGTTCGGCTTTTTCGCGGATGATAGCTTTGCGTTGTTCAATATCGGCAATGACTTTGCCTTGATCGAATAACGCCGCTTGGTAATCGTCCGGCTTGCCCAAACTGATAGCTTGTGGCGCGTGGAAACGGTGGCCTAGGGTGCTGTTGCCTGTGGTCAGGCCGAGAATTTCAGTTGCGATGACTTTATCGCCAAACAACAACACCGCCCAATGCACAGGCCGGACAAATTCGGTGGCGAAACTGCCCCAGCGCATCCGTTTGGCAATCGGCAACGCGGCAATGGCGGCGCGGATAATGTCAGGGATAATTTCGGCGGTGGTTTGGCCTTTGACGGCTTGGGTGTAGCTTAACCACTCGCCTTTGTCGGTTTTCAAACGTTCCAACTGATCGAAACTTGTGCCGCAGCTAGTCGCAAAACCTAAGGCCGCTTTACTAGGCGAACCATCAGGCGCAAACGCCGCCTGAATCGCCGGGCCGCGTTTTTCAACCGTTTTGTCAGGTTGGGCGGTTTGCAAGTTTTCAATCAACACCGCCAAACGGCGCGGCGTGGCTAAGGCTTTGCTGGCGGTAAAGTGTAAATCGGCAGCTTTCAAGCCCGCGACGATGCCGTCCAGCAAGGCGTTGCTGAGTTTTAACAAGGTTTTAGGCGGCAATTCTTCTGAGCCTAATTCGAAAAGTAAGTGTTGTTGGTCAGTCACGGTAATCTCTTTAGTTTTTCAGACGGTTTAGTTCGGTGCAGGCGTGGTGTAATGAGCTTGGGGCATCATTCGGCAGAGATACCGAACAAATGTTTTGTTTTAATTTTTTAGCGAATTTGGATGGCTCTGACGGCTGATACAATCTTTTATAATCTTCAGTTTCGTCAACAATGTTACCCTCAATGTAGTGAAACCAAGATTCAATGTTTCGTTTTGGCGAAAAAATCAAGATGGTATCGCTAGGCAACCGCGAATAATGTTGGTGCAATTTTTTAGCATGGGCTTTGGTGTCATCATCAATTACAACAACTAAAATATAATTTAAGTGGTTCTTTTTACGTAGATAAGTTTGCAGTTCTTTTTCAAATTGCTTTTTGACAAATTCTGCGCCAGAACCCGTGCTTCGACCTTTAGGTTTGTAATCGCCACGTATTCTTGTGAACCCTAGTGACTGCAAATACTTTCTCGTGAAATGATAATGTACGGTGTCTTCACATAAGATGAAAACTTCGGCATTACAGATCATCAATCCAGCCTCTTTCCACTAATTCCGCAATTGAAAGCCCGTCTTCATTTTCGGCGGTTATTTGTTTGATCCTAGTTAAATTGCTTTCCCTGTAAAACCAATAACCAGAGTCACCTGCTAGGTAATTGATAATTCTGGGATGATGGGAAATTAGCAAAGCTTGCAAACCTCTTTCGGCGCATTGGTCGTAGAGTGTATCGAACCAAGGTTGGATTTCTGGTAAGGCTAAGAAGTTTTCTGGTTCGTCTATACAAATTAGCGAGTTTTCAGGGGCACAATAGGCCAAAGCGTAAAGGGCGATTAATACTTTTTGGCCTTCTGAAAGCTCATTAAAGTAGTAAGTAATAATGTCTTTTTTGTTGGATTGATCTTTAAATTCAACCTGCAATACTTTGGCTTGCCCTGCCTGCTCAATCCTAAAATAATCAAAGCCATAAAGAATATCACGGGCCATGCTTTCAAATGTTGACACTTCTCTTCTGCTTTTTTCATTTAGATGAGCAAACCATTCAGCGTAATTTGAAAAATCTGTTTTAACTTCTGTAGTAGCTTTATTAATGATCGAGGACATTGCATATGGATTTATGCGAACTATGAACAATGAACTTAAATACTGTACAAAACCTACGCTTGATAGATAGCGATTTATGCTGGATCGAGCGTTATCAAATGAAAATTCCTGTTTTTTTATTAGAAAACTGGTTATCTCATCTTTTGATTGAAGAAACATCATATCGTTAAGAGCAAGAGACTCTTCCTTTATACTGGCCTCGTCATCCCAGTCATCAAAAGATATGATTAATATGTATCTGAATAAAGCATTTTTTAATTCAATATCGAGTTCAAAGCGAATCAAATCCAATCCTGGGGAATTAGATTTCAACCAACGGGGTTTATCATTTTTATCAAAAATATTTGCTATTTTTTCCTCTTCGACAATCACCCGCTTTAACTTCGCCAAAACCTCAAAAACCGTAGATTTCCCCGATCCATTCGCCCCCAAAAAAAGACTAATATCCTTTTCAAAGTTAATTTCAAAATTAACTAAGCATTTGTAATTATGAATATACAGTCTTTTTAACATAGCAGATAACCTTTAGCTGGTTTGGCACATCGGAAAACCCAAAGACTCACGCCGCGCATAATAAGCTTCAGCGACCGAACGTGACAAAGTCCGCACCCGCAAGATATAACGTTGGCGTTCGGTGACGGAAATGGCGTGGCGGGCATCGAGCAGGTTGAAGGTGTGTGAAGCTTTTAAGACCATTTCGTAGGCTGGCAGTGGCAGACCTAACTCAATCAACTTGACGCATTCTTGCTCGTAAGTGTCGAAACATTGGAACAAAAACGGTACGTTGGCGTGGTCGAAGTTGAACGATGACATTTCCACTTCGTTTTGGTGGAACACGTCGCCGTAGGTAACAATGCCATGTGGCGTGCGTGTCCAGACCAAGTCGTACACGCTTTTTACGCCTTGCAAATACATCGCCAAGCGTTCCAAACCGTAGGTGATTTCGCCTGTGACGGGGCGACATTCCAAACCGCCGACTTGTTGGAAGTAAGTAAATTGCGTAACCTCCATGCCGTTCAGCCAAACTTCCCAGCCCAAACCCCAAGCGCCTAGCGTGGGTGATTCCCAATTGTCTTCAACGAAACGGATGTCGTGTTCGAGCAAATCAAAACCCAGCGCGGTCAACGAACCTAAATACAGTTCTTGGATATTGTCCGGCGACGGTTTGAGCATGACTTGGTATTGGTAGTAATGCTGTAAACGGTTGGGGTTTTCGCCAAAACGTCCGTCGGTGGGGCGGCGCGATGGCTGCACGTAGGCGGCGTTCCACGGCTCAGGGCCGATGGCGCGTAAGAAGGTGGCAGGATGGAAAGTGCCTGCGCCGACTTCTTGGTCTAAGGGCTGCAATAAAATGCAGCCTTGGTCTGACCAGTAGGATTGCAGCGCAAGGATAAGTCCTTGAAAAGTAGATAAATCGTTGTTTTTACTCGACACGGCAGGCAATTTAGGTTGTTTGGAAAAAAGCCGATTATAACGTAAAAAATGGGGGCTGGCTTACGGCATCGTGCTTGCCAATGGCTTTGTTGTGGTGACAAAGCCATTGGCAAGCGGTTATTTTTTGGCAATCGGTTTTACGGTCAGCAGCACACCGACGTCAATGTCGTGCCCTTCGGATTGAGGTTCTTCTTCGCTTTCTATGGCTTGTAGCGATAGGCCGCTGAGTGAGCCTTTGCTTTCTGTTTTTGACAAGTCTTCGGTTAATGAGCCTAGACCTTCGCTGAGATTGATTTTTAATTTCAGGTTGTTGGGCGAATCGGAGTTATGAAGGGCTTCGTCCAGAGAAATGACACCGTCTTTAAACAAGCGCATCAAATGGCTGTCGAAGGTTTGCATGCCGACGTTTTCGGATTTTTCCATGACTTCTTTAATGGCGTGGATATCGCCTTTTAAAATCAGGTCGCGGATGAGTTGTGTACCCAGCAAAATTTCAATGGCGGCGGTACGTTTACCCGCCAATGTTGGCACTAAACGTTGCGAGATGAAGGCTTTGAGGTTGAGCGACAAATCCAACAGCAGTTGGTTGCGGCGCTCTTCGGGGAAGAAGTTGATGATCCGGTCAAGGGCTTGGTTGGCGTTGTTGGCATGTAGCGTCGACAAGCACAAATGACCGGTTTCGGCGAAGGCAAGGGCGTGTTCCATGGTTTCGCGGGTGCGGATCTCGCCAATCAGGATAACGTCGGGTGCTTGCCGCAAGGTGTTTTTCAGCGCGTCTTCATAGCAGGCGGTGTCAACGCCCACTTCGCGCTGGTTGACCAGCGATTTTTTGTGGTCGTGGACATATTCGATAGGGTCTTCAATGGTGATGATGTGGCCTGACGAGTTGGTGTTGCGGTAATCGATCAACGATGCCAGTGATGTTGATTTGCCCGAACCCGTACCGCCCACGAACAACACCAGGCCGCGCTTTTCCATGATGATCTTTTTCAGCACGGGCGGTAAGCCCAATGCGTCTATGTTGGGGATGTCGGTTTTGATGTTACGGATGACCAGCGCCAAACTATAGCGTTGTTTAAAAATGTTAACCCGAAAACGTCCGATTCCCGGTTCGGAGACGGCTAGATTAAGTTCGGGTATTTTGTCAAAGGCTTGTTTTTGTTCGGCATCCATTAAGCCGTAAGCAATTTCTTTGACGCGTTCGGTGCTGAGGATAATGTTTTCTAATGGCTTCAATACACCTTGGAATTTTGCACTGGGCGGTGCGCCTACGGTGAGGTAAAGGTCTGAACCATCGTGTTTTACCAGAATTTTGAGATAGTCTTTGAATTCCATAGTCAGTGCTTCTTTAGGGTAAAATTAAAAAGGCAAGCTTAGCTGAGGGCAGCTTAAGTTGCAGTCAATGAAGGCGATTAACGCGTATAATGGCAAATTTTTAGTTAAACATTCAGAAAATGACACAGCAAAGAAAAGCGGTGGCCCTGATTTCCGGCGGGTTAGATTCCATGTTGGCAGCCAAAACGGTCATGGAGCAGGGCATCCATGTGGAAGGCATCAATTTTTTTACCGGCTTTTGCGTTGAAGGCCACACCCACGCCATCCGTGAAAAGGACAACACCAAGCCCAAACGCAACAATTCCTTGTGGGTTGCCGAGCAGTTGGGCATCAAGTTGCATATTGTGGATGTTATCGAAGAATACAAAAAAGTGCTAATTAATCCTAAACATGGCTACGGTGCGCACCTTAACCCGTGTTTGGATTGCAAGATTTTTATGGTGAATAAAGCCAAGCAATGGATTGCCGAAAACGGTTTTGACTTTATCATCACCGGCGAAGTTATGGGACAGCGTCCGATGTCGCAACGTAAAAGCACCATGCCGATTGTGGCTAAAGAATCCGGTGCCGACGATTTGCTGCTGCGTCCGTTGTGTGCCAAAAACCTGCCCGCCACCTTGCCGGAGCGTGAAGGTTGGGTCGATAGGGAAAAATTGCACGACATTACCGGACGCTCGCGCAAACCGCAGATGTCGATGGCGGAAAAATTCGGTTTTGTCGATTATTCACAACCTGCCGGCGGTTGCTGTTTTTTGGTTGATAAAAACTATTCCGCCAAATTGGTCGATTTGTGGCAGGCGCAAGGCACAAAAGATTATGAGTTTGACGATGTCATGCTCTTAAAAGTCGGCAGGCATATCCGTCCTGCGCCTAATTTCAAATTGATTGTCGCCCGCGAAGAAGGCGAAGGCCGCTTTTTGCAAGGCTATCAAAAAGAATTTATCAGTCTGTTATCCAGTAGCCACAATGGTCCGTTGGTGTTGCTCGACGGCGAGCCTTCTGCGGAAGATTTGTTTTTGGCGGCGAGCATTACCGCCCGTTTCGGTCAAGGCCGCGAAGCCGAGCAGGTGGCTGTTGACATCACTTTCCAAGACGGTTCGGTGCGCAGTTTGCAGGTCAAGCCAATCAAAAAAGAAGATTTCCCCAAGGAGTGGTACATATGACGCGGGCTGTGCTCAATGCCAAACGGTTGCTTTGCCCGATGCCAGTCATCCGCACTCAAGATAAAGTCAAACACATGCACCCCGGCGAACAGCTGGAAGTGCAGTGCACCGATCCGGGCGTGATGCACGACATTCCTGCTTGGTGCCGCATTAATGGGCATAAGGTCTTGGAAACGCGGGCGGGCGATCATGAATATTTCATTATTTTGGAAGTGGGCGGCTAATGGCTGAAACCTTGGATGCCTTGCGTGCCGAGCGGTTAAAAAACCGCGCCAGCTTGGTCGGCGCGGCGATGAATATCCTGCAAGCGGGCATTAAGATAGGTTTTGGCATCTTAGGGCAGTCGGCGGCTTTAATTGCCGACGGCATCCATTCTTTATCGGATTTATTAAGCGATTTGCTGGTGATTATTGCGGTTCGCTTGGGCAGCCGCAAAGCGGATTTGGATCATCCTTACGGGCATCGCCGTTTTGAGACCATTGCCACGGGCATCTTAGGCATCAGTTTGGTGGCGATTGGTGGTGCGATTGCTTGGTCAGTCATGGAGCGCATGGCAACGCCCGAGCATTTGCCAATGCCCAATTATTTAAGCCTGGTGATTGCGGGCGTTTCCATCCTGATTAACGAAGGTTTGTTCCATTACACCAAACATATCGCCCGGTTGACCCGTTCCAAGTTGCTGATGGCCAACGCTTGGCATCAACGCAGCGATGCCATTTCCTCATTCGTGGTGTTGTTCGGCATTGGCGCGGTCATGTTGGGCTATCCGCTGGCGGATGCGATTGCCGCCATTGTGGTGGCCTTAATGGTGGTCAAAATTGGCCTCAATTTGTTGTTCGACAGCATTAAAGAACTGGTCGACACCTCATTGCCGCCCACCTTGGTTGCGGAAATCCGCTCAACCATCATGGCGATAGACGGTGTGGAAGGCATCCATCTGTTGCGTAGCCGCCAGATGGGTGAAGATGCGCTGATTGATGCCCATATTGTGGTTGACCCGCGCATTACCGTTTCTGAAGGCCATTGCATTGGCGACAGCGTGCGCGATGAGTTGATAGGCCGTTTTGATGATGTCATGGATGTGCTGGTGCATGTCGATCCTGAAGATGACGAAGGCTTGTTCGAACACGGCAAGCCGCTTAAGCGCAGTGATGTCAAACGTTTGCTGGAACGCTATTTTGCCGATGCCAAACACCACATTGAAGATTTTCGGATTCACTACTTAGATGGGCAAATCGAAGTGGAAATCGTATTTCCGCTGGTTTTAAGCGAAGAGCCGCATAGTTTGCTGACGCTTAAACAGCAAAGTCGGCGTATGGTGGCTAAAGAGCGCAAGATCGACAATGTATTTTTATTTTTTAAAGCGTAATGGAGAGTAAAGCATGGCAGTTTTCCCGCAAGGATTAGACGCAACCACCATTTTTCCGGCCATGCCCGCGATTGCCGGTATCCGCTTGGGTACGGCGTGTGCGGGTATCAAACAAACGCTGCGCGATGATCTTTTGCTGGTCGAACTGCCGGCATCAGCCAGCGTGGCGGCGGTTTTTACCCAAAACGCTTTCTGTGCCGCGCCGGTGCGTGTCGCTAAAGAAAACTTGCCACATGCGCCGCGTTGGCTGTTGGTTAATTCCGGCAATGCTAATGCCGGCACGGGTACACAAGGCCTGCAAGATGCGTTGTTTTGCTGCGCCGAAGTGGGCAAGCTGACTGGTGGCGATGCCCGCCAAGTGCTGCCGTTTTCAACCGGTGTTATCGGTATGCCTTTGCCGGTCGAAAAAATTGCCGCAGCGCTGCCCAAAGCACAGGTCAATCTTGCTGAAGATCACTGGTCACAAGCTGCGCAAGCCATCATGACGACCGATACCTTTGCCAAAGGTGTCAGCCAGCAAATCTTCATTGATGGGCATAGCATCACGATTAACGGCATCAGCAAAGGTGCTGGCATGATCCAGCCCAATATGGCGACGCTGCTGGCCTATGTCGGCACCGATGCGTGTATCGGACAGGCTTTGTTGCAAGACTGTTTGGCCTTTGCTGCCGAACAGTCGTTTAACCGCATCAGCGTCGATGGCGATACCTCGACCAACGACGCGTGCGTCTTGATGGCGAGCGGCTGTTCTTCGGCGCCGGAATTGGTGGTGGGTACAGAACATTACCAACGCTTTGCCGATGCGGTTTTATCGGTGATGAAGCAATTGGCGGAATTGATTATCCGCGATGGCGAAGGCGCAACCAAGCTGATGCGGATTGTTGTAAAAGAAGCCTTGGATGATGCCGAAGCCGTGCAAGTCGGCAAAACTATTGCCCATTCGCCGCTGGTAAAAACCGCCTTTTTCGCCAGCGATCCAAACTGGGGACGGATATTGGCGGCGGTAGGCCGAGCCGGTGTGGTCAATTTAGTATTGGAAGATGTGCAAATTTTCTTGGATGACGTGTGCATCGTCGAAAACGGCGGACGCGCCGGCAGTTATACCGAAGAAGCAGGGCAACAGGTGATGGACAAAGCGGAAATTACTGTCACCGTCAAATTAGGACGCGGTGCGGCAGTACAAGAGGTGTTGACCTGCGATTTTTCCTATGACTACGTAAAAATCAATGCCGAGTACCGGACCTAATCCCACCTAAGTCAGCAAAATCATGAGCCAGACGAATTATCTGCAAGTCGCTGTAGGCGTTATCAGAAATGCCCAAGGGCGGATTTTGATTTCGCAGCGCGCCGAATCATTGCCTTTGGGCGGGCTTTGGGAGTTTCCTGGCGGCAAGTTTGAGCCGGGCGAAACCGCCGAACAGGCTTTGTGCCGCGAATTGGAAGAAGAGCTTGGCATTGTGATGCTGGCGGTGCAGCCGCTCATCACAGTTAAGCACCATTACCCCGATGTGTCGGTGCAACTGCATGTGTTTTGGGTGCATGCCTTTGCCGGCGAAGTCGCAAGCACTTTAGGGCAAACCTGTTTATGGGTTCTGCCTGAAGAGCTGGCCCAGTATCCGTTTCCTGCCGCCAACCAAGCCATCGTCACTGCGGTAAGGTTGCCGCCGTTGTATGCGATCTTGGATGATACCCGTGACGATTTGATTTTGCCGCAATTGGAAAGGCTGCTTGCTAAGGGCATTAAACTAATTCAAGCCCGTTTCAAGTCCCTGCCGGTGGAAATAGCCAAACCGCTGATTGCACACATTCATCAGCGCTGCCAACAAGAAGGTGCGTGGTTGCTGATTAATTCCGATGTCGAGGAGGCCGATGGCATGGCCTGCGATGGGGTGCATTTGACCCGCAAAGCGCTGCTAGCTTGCCAGCAACGGCCTGAAACCTCCGGTTGGGTGGCGGCTTCTTGCCATAACCCTAAAGAATTGCGGCACGCGCAAACGATTGGTGTGGATTTTGTTGTCTTGTCGCCCGTACAAGTCACTCTCAGCCATCCCAAAGCCGTGCCCTTGACATGGCAGGTCTTTGCCCAATATGTCGATGAAGTGAATATACCGGTTTATGCTTTAGGCGGCTTAACGGCAGTCCATTTGGCGACCGCACGCGAGTTGGGAGGGCAAGGTGTTGCCAGTATCCGTGGTTTGTTGCAAACGGCTCCTATTAAGAGTTTATAAACAATGTGTTGATTATCAACTCCGCCGCCAGGGATCATGACGGTGGGCATATTTTGTGCAGGCGTGGCATAATGACCCGTTTTAGGGCGTAAAACCCAGGTTTTTTAAAGGTAGCTAAGTTGTGTTTGTTGCCTTTTGTTCAGTTTGTAGTTGGGTTTTTGATTTTATAGTGAAGCGTTAACTAACTTTGGACACCGAATATGAAACTCAATGATAGTAAGCTTTGCGAGTTGGGCAGGGCGGTTATTCAGGTTGAAGCGCAGGCCATCGCCGATTTGTCTGCCCAAATCAATGGCAATTTTGTCATGGCCTGTAAATTACTGTTTAACTGCAAAGGCCGTGTTGTGGTGATTGGTATGGGCAAATCAGGGCATATTGGCGGCAAAATCGCCGCTACCCTTGCCAGCACCGGCACACCGGCCTTTTTCGTACACCCGGGTGAAGCCAGCCATGGCGATTTAGGCATGATTACCCAGCAAGACGTGGTTTTGGCTTTATCCAATTCTGGCGAAACTAATGAAGTATTGACGTTGCTGCCGATTATCAAACGCTTAGGTGTGCCGTTGATTGCCATGACCGGCAATTCCAATTCAACCTTGGCGAGATTTTCCGATACGTTTATCAATGTCGCGGTACAGCAAGAAGCCTGCCCGTTGGGTCTTGCGCCAACCTCCAGTACTACTGCCGCTTTGGTGATGGGCGATGCTTTGGCGGTGTCTTTGCTGGAAGCGCGCGGATTTACCCGTGACGACTTTGCCTTATCGCATCCTGGCGGTAGTTTGGGCAAACGGTTATTGCTGCGGGTTAAAGATATTATGCACGTCGGCACCGCCTTGCCATCAGTGCCGGAAACGGCGCTTATCAGCCATGCCTTGCTGGAAATGACTGAAAAGCAGTTGGGTATGACCGCCATTGTTGAAGGTAATAATCGCGTGATCGGTATTTTTACCGACGGTGACTTACGGCGCATGCTGGGCAGAAATTTGGATATTAACAGTACACCGATTACCGAGGTGATGACGCCGCATTGCGCGGTCATCTCCCCTGAGATACTGGCAGCGGAGGCAATGAAGATCATGGAGCAAAAGAAAATTAATGCCCTGATTGTTGTTGATGACCAGCAATGCGCTGTCGGTGCGTTAAACATGCATGACTTGATCCAAGCAGGCATCGTCTAATGGCAATCGATCATGCAGAAGTTTTAGCCAAAGCTAAAGGCCTTAAGCTCTTGGTGCTGGATGTTGATGGCGTGCTGACCGACGGCAAATTATTTTTTGACGATCAAGGTAAAGAATACAAATGCTTTCATGCTCGCGATGGCCACGGTATTAAGCTGTTGAGGCAAAGCGGTGTTGAAGTGGCAGTGATTTCAGGACGGAAATCCAATTCGGTGGCCTTGCGTATGCAAAGTTTGGGTATTGAGCTGGTTTATCAGGGTCACGAACATAAGGTTGTTGCTTTTGAAGAAATTTTGCACAAGCTGGGGATTAGCGCCGAACAAGCCGCGCATGTGGGTGATGATTTGTTGGATTTGCCGCTGATGCGCCGCGCCGGCCTTGCCATTGCTGTCAGTGATGCCAATTTTGCTGTCAAGGAATACGCTGATTGGTGTACCCGCTTGCCAGGCGGGCAAGGTGCAGTGCGCGAGGTTTGTGACTTCATCATGCAAGCCCAAGGCACGTTTGACGCCATGCTGAACAGTTATCTGCAAGCATGAACACTTCCCAATATTACGGTCTGATTTATACCGGCATATTGGCCTTATTTAGCTGGTGGCTAGTACAGCTGACGGATTTTGGTGTTAGCCAAAGCATTCCCGTTCCACCTCATAGCCCCGACTTTTTTAGCAAAGATTACCGAAAATGGGAAATGGACAGCCAAGGCGAAGTTAAAAAGCGTTTGCTGACCGAAGCCATTATCCATTACAGCGATGACGGTGTGACCCATTTGCAAAAACCATTGATTTATTTTCACAATGGTCAGGCGGCTCCGTGGGAGATTGCCTCTGAAACCGGCATTTTATCTGCCGATGGCAAGGAACTTTTATTAAACGGTAAGGTTTTCATTGATAGGGCTAAGTCTGCGCAAACGCGTGGCCTTAAGATCAATACCTCGAATTTAAAGGTAAACCCTGCCACGAATACTGCCGAAACTAAAGATGCTGCACAATTAATAAGCCCACCCAATTTGACAACAGGAATAGGAATGAAACTGGTTTTTGTCGAGCCAATTCACCTAGAATTGCTTGGTAATGTTAAAGGTAACTATGAAAAAAAATAATAAAGGACAGCCACGTTTTAGGATGATTGTTTTGCTTTGTGCGCTCTCGGTAACAATGGAGGTATCCGCTTTAGAAAGCGACTCCGAACAAGCTATTACCATCGACTCCAATACAGCCACTTACGATGATGCTTCTGGTACGAGTACCTATTCCGGCAATGTTGTTTCCACGCAAGGCAGCATCCGCGTCAATTCCGACAAGTTGGTCGTGTATTTACAAGCGGGCGATCCTGAAAAACTGGTGTTCACTGGAACGCCTGCACGATTCAAACAAACGCCCAGTGCGGGCAGTGACGATATTATTGGCGAAGCTTTAACAGGCGAGTATTATCCGAAAAAAAACTTGTTGGTGCTGATTGACAAAGCATCGGTGCGCCAAGGCAACGCCACCTACTCCAGCCAATTCATCGAGTATGACAGCAAGCGTTCGGTGGTGATGGCAGGCGAGAAAGCCTCGTCATCCAAACGTGTGCATGTCATTTTGAAACCTAAAGCAGCACAATAAAAATATGCCAAGCTTGTCAGCAAAACAGCTGGTTAAAACCTATAATAAACGTAACGTTGTTAATGGTGTCTCGTTTTCGGTTAACACGGGCGAGATTGTAGGTTTGTTAGGCCCTAACGGCGCAGGTAAAACCACCAGTTTTTATATGTTGGTCGGTCTTATCAAGCCTGATAGTGGTCAGATTGAGTTGGATGGCCAACAGATAACCCATGATCCTATGCATGTGCGTGCTGCCAAAGGCGTTGGGTATTTGCCGCAAGAGCCATCGGTGTTCCGTAAGCTTAGCGTTGCCGACAATCTACGGGCGGTGCTGGAAATCAGGCAAGGGCTGACGCGCGATCAGATTGAGGATACTATTGATGAGCTGCTGGAGGAATTCAATATTCCCCACTTGCGGGATCAAATTGCACTAAGCTTGTCGGGTGGCGAGCGCAGGCGTTTGGAAATTGCTAGGGCTTTAGCGAGCAATCCGTCGTTTATGTTATTGGATGAGCCATTTGCAGGGGTTGATCCGATTTCGGTGGAAGATATTAAAAAAATTATCGAACATTTAAAGAACCGTGGTATCGGTGTACTCATTACCGAGCATAATGTCCGCGAAACTTTAGGTATTTGTGATAGAGCCTATATTCTCAGTGACGGCAAAGTTATTGCAGAAGGTGGTGCGGAAGCCATTGTTGCCAACGAAGAAGTGCGAAAGGTTTATTTGGGTAACAACTTTAGTCTGTAACGGAATTCTTACCAAAGATTAGCTTGCCATGAAACAGTCATTACATCTTCGTCAAGGTCTTAACCTGACTATGACCCCGCAATTGCAGCAAGCCATTAAGTTGCTGCAAATGTCGACGCTTGATTTGCAGCAAGAGATCCAGCAAGCGCTAGAATCCAACATGATGCTGGAAATTAGCGAAGAAGAATCGTCTGCGCCTGTAATGGAGGCATTGCCTGAGAAAAAAACCGACCACGAAGACACCGTTACTAGCGAAGGCTCGCAAACTGAAATCCCCGACGAATTGCCGGTTGATTCTACCTGGGACGACATTTATGACACGGTCATGGAATCTGGCAGTAGCAGTGCAGAAACCGTCGAATTTGAATCGCAACGAAGCCAGGCTGATAGTTTGTTTGACCATTTGCTTTGGCAATTGGAACTCACGCCCTTTTCCGAGCGTGACCATGCCATTGCGATGGCCATTATTGACTCCATCAATGCCGATGGTTATCTGACCAGCCCTCCCGAAGACATCCATCAAGGCTTGCTAAGCCAGTTAGATGAATTGGAGCTGGATGAGGTGATGGCGGTATTGCACCGTATCCAATACTTTGATCCTGTGGGCGTAGGCGCACAAAACCTTAGTGACTGCTTGCGCTTACAATTGGAGCAGATGCCCGAAAGCACACCCTGTCGCGAACAAGCCTTAGTGGTGGTCAACCAATATTTAGACTTATTGGCGACGCATGAGCAATCCAAACTGATGCGTCGACTGGGTTTAACCGAACGCCAGCTTGATGCTGTCGTGTCATTAATCAGAACCTTGGATCCTAAACCGGGTGCCAGCATTCAGGAAAGCGACTCTGAATACGTGATCCCTGATGTGTACGTCACTAAACAAAATGACAAATGGCAGGTTAACCTCAATCCTGACATTTCGCCAAAATTGCGCATCAACCCGTACTATTCGGCAATGATAAAACGTGCCGACAACAGCCGTGACAACGCTTGCATGAAAGACCATCTGCAAGAGGCGCGCTGGTTTATCAAAAGCTTGCATAGCCGTAATGACACCTTGTTGAGGGTGGCGCGGTCGATTGTTGAAAAGCAAACGGGGTTTCTTGAACACGGCTCCATCGCCATGAAGCCAATGGTCTTACGTGATATTGCCGAAGAGCTGGAATTGCACGAATCGACCATTTCTAGGGTGACCACGCAAAAATACATGCATACGCCCAATGGCATCATTGAATTCAAATACTTCTTCTCCAGCCATGTTTCCACTGAAGGTGGTGGTGAATGCTCATCAACCGCCATCCGTGCGCTTATTAAAGAGCTGATTGGCAATGAAGATTTGTCAAAACCACTTAGCGACAGCAAAATCGCCGAGTTTTTAAAAGAAAAGGGCATTAATGTTGCCCGTCGAACCATTGCTAAATATCGCGAGGCAATGCTTATTTCACCCTCCAGCCAAAGGAAGCGTATCCTTTAGGCCGTCAAAAATACCCATTCATTTTTAAGGAGCAATACCATGCATGTAATCGTAACAGGACATCACCTTGAAGTAACCGAATCTTTAAAAGCCCACGTAGATGCCAAATTTGAAAAACTGGCGCGTCATTTTGACAATGTTACTGATGTCCACGTTATTTTAAGCGTGGAAAAACTGTCGCAAAAAGCGGAAGCGACTTTGCAAATCAGCGGTGCAAAATTGTTTGCTGAAGACGATCAAGAAGACATGTATGTTGCCATTGACAATATGGTGGACAAGTTGGATCGTCAGATCACCAAACACAAAGAAAAAACCAGTAGCCACCGTTAATTTCAGGGAGGGCGGCGTTGCTTGGCGGTAGCGCCGCACCCATTATGAAACTGCTCATTGTCAGTGCATTATCAGGATCAGGCAAAAGCATCGCCCTCGATACTTTGGAGGATTGCGGTTACTACTGCATTGACAATTTGCCGGTGACATTGCTGGAAGATTTCATCAACAACGTTATGCTGGTCGACCGCAATACTTACGCCAAAACCGCTATTGGTATCGATGCCAGGAACCAAAGCGAGAGTCTTAGCAATTTCTCTGAAAATATCAATCTCATCCGCTCCAAAGGCATTGATTGTGAAGTGATCTTCATGCAGGCCGAGGAAGCGACGCTGCTTAAGCGTTACAGCGAAACCCGCCGCCGCCACCCGCTCACTGATTACAATATCCCGTTAAAAGAAGCGTTGCTGATTGAGCGGGAAATGTTGACGCCCATTGCCCGTCATGCCAATGTGGTGATTGACACCAGCCGCACCCAATACCACCAATTGCGCGAACTTATTAAAGACCAAATCGTTGAGCGCGATTACCGGCATATCTCTTTGCAATTCCAGTCTTTCGGCTACAAACACGGCGTACCCTTAGATGCCGATTTTGTATTTGATGCCCGTAGTTTACCAAACCCTTATTGGATACCTGAATTACGTTCCTTGACTGGAAAAGACCAAGCGGTTATGGATTTCTTAAAAGAACAATTGTTTGTGAATGAGCTGTTTGCCGATATTCATGCGTTTATTGATAAGTGGATTCCACGCTTTGAAAAAGAGGGTAGGAGTTATCTGACCATTGCAATCGGTTGTACAGGCGGGCAGCATCGCTCGGTGTATCTGGTTGATGCTTTGGCGAAGAAATTTAAAAGCCCTGGTTTGAATGTCATTATCCGTCACCGGGAATTGCATTAAGTTTTGCTGGACACAAAAAAAGCCCAATCGTTAGAGCGATTGGGCTTTAGGAATGTTATTGTGTTACTTCAAAGATAAAGTTTCAATACGGCCTTTCAATTCGACATCCAATTTGTCTTCTTTTGCCAGCCAGCCAATAGCGCGCTGGATTTCATTTTTGCCCAGACCTGTTTCTGAGGTAATTTTGGTAACACTGGATGGGCCATTCGCATCCAGATAAAGCCAAACTTTACCTGCTGCGTCACCGATTTCACTTAGCATGTCATTCACCTTTGGGGAGTTGAGGGATAGAGATTAAGGGGTTTTGGGTTGGTAGTCAGGCAACACAATATTCAATTCTAAAGTTTCCTGAGTTTCATCTTGTTCAAAATTGACTGAAATGGCATCTTGGTCAACATTGACATATTTGCGTATTACGTCCAGCAACTCTTTTTGCAGTTGCGGAAGGTAAGAGGGTTGGTTGCGCGAGGTGCGTTCATGTGCCACTAATATTTGCAGCCGCTCTTTGGCAAGTGATGCCGAACTGGTTTTTGATATTCTGAAATAATCCAGCAAGCTCATTATTTACCTCCGAAAAGTTTTCCAAATAAGCCTTTCTTTTCATCAATAAAGCGGTGCGGGCGTTCTTCACCCAAATAACGCGCCACGATGTCTTGGTAAGCTTGTCCTGCGTCGCTTTTCTCGTCAAGAATGACAGGTAAGCCTGCGTTCGATGCGTTCAATACCGATTTCGATTCAGGGATAACACCCAGCAAATGCAGTGATAAAATTTCCTGTACGTCATCAACGCTCAGCATCTCGCCTAATTTGACCCGTTCTGGTGAGTAGCGGGTCAATAATAGGTATTCTTTGATAGGTTCTTGGTTGGTTTCTGCGCGGCGCGATTTGCTTGATAAGATACCTAACATGCGATCAGAGTCACGCACTGATGATACTTCAGGGTTGGTGACCACAAAGGCATCATCGGCGTAATACATCGCCAGATGTGCGCCTTTTTCAATACCGGCTGGAGAGTCGCAGACAATGTATTGGAAATCTTTGCTAAGCTCTTCAAGGATTTTGCCAACCCCTTCTTGGCTTAATGCATCCTTGTCACGGGTTTGTGAAGCAGGCAGGATATATAATTGGTTACAGTTTTTGTCGCGGATTAAGGCTTGGTTGAGTGAGGCTTCGCCGTTAATGACGTTGATGAAGTCATAAACTACGCGGCGTTCGCAACCCATAATCAAGTCTAAGTTCCTTAAGCCGACATCAAAGTCGATAACAGCTGTTTTGTGACCTTTTTTTGCCAATCCCATAGCGATAGCAGCACTGGTCGTGGTTTTGCCTACGCCGCCTTTACCTGATGTTACAACAATGATTCTTGCCACAAACTTTCCTCCAGTGTAGCTGAAAATGATTAAATATCTTTAATGATAAGAGCGTGTTCTTGTAAATAGATTTGTACGGGCTTGCCTTTCACTTTAGAAGGCACAGTCTGGTCGTTGACTTGATAATGGCCTGCAATGGAGATCAGTTCGGCTTGCAAGTCCGAACAATAGATTCTTGCTTCGGTGTTTTCAGGGACACCGGCTAGCGCTTTGCCGCGCAAGCTGCTGTAAATATGGATGTTGCCTTCGGCAATTACCTCCGCGCCGGCATTAACAGGAGCCAAAATAATTAAATCACCCTGTGCATAAATGCGCTGCCCTGAACGTACTGGTTGGTTAATGGTTAAGGTATTGGGGCGTGGAGCTTCTTCTTTGGGTGCGGGGCTTTTCGTTTGTTTGCTTTCACCGCCAGCATTGACCGGATGGTGAATGGAGTAGTTGGGTACAAAATATTTAAGAGCTGTGCTATTTTGCTCGTCATTGCCCCCACGAATGCCAATAGGCAGTAGCTTTAATTTGCGTACAAGCTGGCAAAGCAGGCCAATGTCAATGTTTAGGTTTTTTTTGTTTGCTCCTTGAACATCCAAAATAATAGGGGAGTTTTTAAAAAAGTCAGGCGCTTTTTCAATTTTTTCTTGGAGTTGTTGCTCTATGCTGTTCAAGTCGTCTGTCGCGATGACTAAAACAGGTGCAGAAAAAGTGCTGGTTTTAAATTCTAGCGTAGGGCCGCTATGCTGTTGTTGTGGTTCCGTCGGCATCCGTGGAGTCTGGTTAGTCAGAGAGGTTAAGCCGATTCTAACATTGCTGAAAAAAAAAATCATTTTTCAGCTGCGATATAACAAATTAGGCTCCAATAGCATTGCCAAATGCTTGGGTTGTTGTTGGGAAATAAAGTGTGCGGACATAAAAAAAGCCGCTTTCCAATTTGGATAGCGGCTTTTTGAATACTGTAAACGATTAACGTTTTGAGTACTGAGGACGCTTTCTCGCTTTGTGTAAGCCCACTTTTTTACGTTCCACAATACGGGAGTCGCGGGTTACAAAGCCTGCTTTGCGTAGAGCAGGGCGCAAGGCTTCGTCATATGCCATCAAAGCGCGTGATAATCCGTGACGGATAGCACCGGCTTGGCCTGATGGGCCGCCGCCTTTGACAATCACGTTAATATCAAACTGGCCTTCCAATTCAACACACTCAAGCGGTTGACGGGAAACCATTTGGTCGGTTTTACGACCAAAATATTCTTCTATGCTTTTGGTGTTGATAATGATTTTTCCGGTACCTTTGGTTGCATAAACGCGGGCAATTGCGCTTTTGCGACGACCTGTTCCGTAATACTGAGCTGCTGCTGCCATGATCTACTCGCTTAAAAGTCTAAAGTTTTTGGCTGTTGCGCCTGATGGTCATGTTCAGGGCCGGCGTATACTTTCAGCTTTTTGAACATTGCACGACCTAATGGATTTTTAGGTAACATGCCTTTGACAGCGGTAGTGAGGATGCGGTCTGGGAATGTTTGTCTTAATTTTCCCAAAGCAACAGTCTTCAAGTTACCTGTGTAGCCGGTGTGATGGTGATAAAGTTTGTCTTTTTCTTTATTGCCGGTCACGCCGATTTTTTCAACGTTGATGACAATAATATAATCGCCTGTGTCAACGTGCGGGGTATATTCTGGTTTATGTTTGCCGCGAAGACGCAGTGCAATTTCAGAAGCAAGGCGGCCTAGCGTCTTTCCATCTGCATCAACTACGTACCAATCTCGCTTTACTTCAGCTGGTTTTGCACTAAATGTTTTCATCGTTACTTAGTCTTTCTGTAAAAGGCACAATGTATAAAGAGCGAGAATTCTACTTGAGCAATTTTGTTTGGTCAATGGTTTTTTTCATTTTACTGCAATTGTCAGGTTGTTCCGTCTGCTTTCCATTGAATAATTAGAGCTTGATGTTTAGCGAATGCAGTTTTCTGTAAAGGTGCGTACGCTCCATGCCAACAGCTGCCGATAGCTTGGCGACGCTGCCGCCCGTGCGTTCAAAATGGTATTCCAGATAGGCTTTTTCGAAATGGTCGCGGGCTTCTTTCAGTGGCAAGTTGAAAAAATCCGGTGCGCTGGCGGCGCTGACGGTTTCCCCCACCACGTTGCCTAAAGCAGATTTGACTTCTTCCAGTTCGATGTCTTCGCCGACACCTAAGATCATCAGGCGTTGCACCAAATTCTTTAGCTCACGGACGTTGCCGCGCCAGCTGTAATTGCGTAAGAAATTTTGTGCCGCCATTGAGAAACGCCGGAATGGCAGTTTGTCTTGGTTGACGTAATAGTCGACATAAAAACCGAGTAGGCTGGGCACATCTTCGCTGTGTTCACGCAAAGGTTGGATGGTCAGGGTGACTTCGTTAAGCAGATAGTACAAATCCTGGCGGAAACGTCCGGCTTTGACTTCTTCGTCCAGTGGGATCCGTGTTGAGGCAATGACCCTGACATCAACACGCACCGCTTCGCTGCCGCCTGCCCGCAAGAATGAGCTGGATTCCAAGGCACTAAGCAGCTTCAATTGGGTTTCCTTGTCCATGCCACCGATTTCGCCCAAAAATAAAGTGCCACGGTGGGCGCGTTCCAGTAAGCCGGGGTAGATTTTTCCGGCGCTTTCTTTGCCAAAAAATTCCACCGCCGAGTTTTCAGGCGAAATGCTGCCGACCGAAACGTTGATGAACGGTCCGTCACGGTGTGCGCTGTTGTTATGCAGATAGCGGGCGAACAGCTCTTTGCCGACACCGGCTTCGCCAACGAACAGCACACGGGTGTTGTGTTGGGCCAGACGTTTCAGTTGGTCTTTGGTGCGGGCAATCGAGGCGCTTTTGCCGACTGGTTCAATATCGGACACCAATTGTTGTTTCAATCCGGCGTTTTCCTGTTGCAGCTGGCTGGTTTCCAGTGCGCGTTCAACAATCAATAACAATTTTGCCAGCGATAGAGGCTTTTCCAGAAAATCGTAAGCACCTAGGCGCGTGGCTTCGACCGCTGTTTCTACTGAACCGTGCCCTGACATCATGATGACGGGGCATAAAATGCTGTCTTCGGCAACCCATTCTTTTAGCAAGGTTATGCCATCGGTGTCGGGCATCCAAATGTCCAGCAAAATCAGATGGGGGCGGTTGGCGTTTTTCAGTTCGCGTGCGGTGACGGCATTTTCTGCCATCACCACTTGATAGCCTTCATCTTCGAGGATTTCGCCAACCAAGCGGCGAATATCAGGTTCGTCATCAATAACTAAAATCAGGGGTGCTTGTGTGTTCATAAGGATAATAACGGGTTATAAGTGACTGGCGGGCAGTTGTAAGATAAAGCCTGCGCCTTGGCTGCGGCTGCTGTCAACCCAAATGGCGCCGCCGTGTTCTTCAATAATTTTTTTGACAATGGCAAGCCCTAAGCCCGTACCTTTGGCTTTAGTGGTCACGTAAGGCTCAAAAATCTGCTCAATTTGCTCTTCTTTAATGCCGGGGCCATCGTCAAACAACGCTAGTTCGATAAAATCGGTGTTGTTTTTTTGCACACGATGTACGCCTATCTCGATATTACCTTTACCTTCAATCGCTTCCAAGGCATTTTTGAGCATATTGTGCAATACCTGGCGGATGCTGACGGGATCGCCTTGGATGGTGAGCGGTTCTTGGGCAAAATCGGTGCTGAAGTTGACGGCTTTCCTAACCACATAAAGCGCCAGCACTTCTTGGATCAATTCCGGCAAGTTGATGGCAACGGTTTGTTTTTTTGATGGTTTTGCGTATTCTGAAAAATCATCCACCATCTCCTTCATGGCTTCCACTTGCTGGACGATGGTTTTGGTCGAGCGTTGCAAAATGTCGGCATAATCCCCTTCCAGTTGTCCGGCAAGCTTGCGTTGCAGGCGTTCGGCAGACAGTTGGATAGGAGTGAGAGGATTTTTGATCTCATGCGCCAAGCGTCGGGCTACTTCTCCCCAGGCGGCATTTTTTTGTGCTTGAATAAGGTCGGTGACATCGTCAAAAACGATGACGGCGCCGACGCGTTGGCCTTCTTGCGAAAACAGCGGCGTACCGCGGCAGAGCAGTTCTTGGCGACCATTGGCACCTAAAAAGGCAATCCGTTGTTGCCAAATGTCATCGGCTTGTTCCATTAAGCGATGGATGGATTTGAGCGGTTCGTTCAGTTCAGAATAACCGCTGGCCAATTCCAGCAAGCTGTGGTCGATGAAGTGGTTGACAGGGATGCGGAAAATTCGGTAGGCAGCTTGGTTGGCGGTACGGATTTTGGCATCGGCATCAAAGCTGATGACGCCCGCCGTCAGGTTGGCGAGAATGGTTTCCAGATAGGCGCGTTGGTTTTCCACTTCTTGTCCGGCAACCCGCGACTCCAAGCTGGCACGGGCAATCCGCAAGGTCATTTCGTTGAAAGATTCCACCAAAAAGCCCAAGTCGTCTTGGCTGATAACGGGCAGTTGTTGGTCATAATGGCCTGAGGCGACCGCTTGCGTGCCTTTTACCAAGGCTTTGACCGGCGCGATGATGTTGCGGATGCTGAAAAACGATACCCAGATAGCGGCCAGCATGCTCATCAGCAAGACCAGCGACAAGGCCAGTGTGAAGCTAATTTTTAGCGAATCGCGCAGAAAATTCATTTCTTGGTAGCGGATAAACTCAAACTCAACCGAGTCGGCCAAGTCGGCAATGCGCACGGGAACGGGGTACAAGGCTTGCAAGTATTCCGGGTTTTCGCCGTTGATGGGGATAATCACGCGGATCATCAGCTGGCCTTCGCGTTCTGGTGTGAGGGCGACGAATTCGTGGTTTTGCCGCAATTGCAGCCACGTGTTTTTGTCGGGCATGTCGGGCAAAATTTCACTGGGATTGCTGCTGCTGGAGGCGATGATGCGTTCAGGGCGCGAGAACAGCGTCATTTCGGCGGCATCGGAGCTTTCCCGCAGGTTTTCCAGTTTGAGCGTGGCGAGGTTTTCCGAGCTGGCTTCTAGGTTTTCCGCCAATTCTTTGGTTTGCTTTAAGTGCCAGCGCATGCGTTGGTCCAGCGAGGCTTGGCTGAGTTCCAGCGCGTCTTCCATGGCACGGTCAATTTCCACGTTAAACCAGCTGTCGATGCCCTGATGCAAAAACTGCATGGAGAAATAGAACACGATGGCGGCAGGCGACAAAGCCAGCACCACAAACAGTGACACCATGCGTAAAGTCAGGCGCGACCCAGCCTCGCGCTTTTTTAGCTGTAGCGTCATGGTGTAGATGTTGGCACCCACCAAAGCCAGCAAAATGATCGAGCCAATACCGTTGACAAGCAGTAGCCAGGTGTACATGCCACTGAGTTCGGAAGCTTCTTGGGTGGCGCTGCTCATCAGTTGCAGTAGCAACAGGACGATGCCGAATAAAGTCAGGACCGAAAGGTTTGCCGGTAGTTTTATTTTGTCAGGGGCCATAGTGTCCACGGGCTGGATAAATCCCATTGCGGGTCGATGGCGGCAATGGGTCGGAGCGGCAAGGGCAGGGCGTTGCTGTCAAAAGCCATTTTCAATTCGACATAAGCATCTGCGGGTAACGCCAAGCCGTCAGGATTGCTGCGGGTTAGCTTCAGTTTGCGGATGTTGGACATGGAGGCCATTGCACCGGCAAGTGTCGAGAAGTTTTCGCTGTTGCCAGTGTCCTGATCGCAAAACCGGTACATATTGAGCAGGGCATGGTATTCAATCCGAAAACGTTGCTGCTTTTCAAATAGGGTTTCATCCCATAACCAGCGGCGCGGTTGTTTGAGCCTGATCTGCAGCTCCCAAAACAGCGGCACGCCATTTGCCAAGGCTGTTTTGGCTTTGTCGCTCAGGGCATAATTGATATTGGCGTTTAATGCGATCCCAGTAGGGTCTGCTTGCAACTCGGCATGGCTGATTGTCGCAGCGTAAGGGTTGGCGTTACCCATTGGTGCCGCCAGCCCAAGTAGGCAAAATAATAAGACTTTAGTGCTTACGCAGCAGCGCATAATAAAAACCATCCATTGCTGCTGTGCCGGTGATCACTTGCCGTCCGTGCGGTCTTGCCAATCCCCACTGGCTGCCGTCGCCGGTGGCAGGGAGTGCTTGTTCGCTGGCATCGTTGTGATCTGCCAGAAATGCTGCAATTTGCAGTTCGTTTTCTTGCTTAAAAATGGAGCAGGTGGCGTAAAGCAACAGCCCGCCGGGTGCCAGCATGATCCAGGCGGCGCGTAAAATACTTTGTTGCAATTGCGCCAAGGCATCAATGTCATCGGCGCGGCGCAACAATTTGATGTCTGGGTGGCGGCGGATAACGCCGGTCGCTGAGCAAGGCGCGTCCAGCAGGATGCGGTCAAACAGTTGCCCGTCCCACCAGCTGTCCGGTTGGCTGGCATCACCTACTTTTAAGGTGGCTTGCAAGCCTAAACGTTGCAGATTGTCTTGCACTTGCGCCATGCGGTTTTCTTCGATATCGACGGCGACCAATTCTTTAAGCTGTGGCTGCATTTCTAAAATATGCGAAGTTTTGCCGCCCGGTGCGGCGCAAATATCCAATACCCGCTGCCCGGCTTGAACGTCCAGCAACCAAGCCGCCATTTGCGCGGCGGTGTCTTGTACCGAAACCAAGCCTTCGGCAAAGCCTGGCAATAAGTCCACGGCAACAGGGCGTTGCAAGATGATTGCCGACGGGCAAAATCCCACTGTGTTGCCACTTTGTTTATGCTCCACCAATTGTCCGATGTAATTTTCCAGGCTGGTTTTTGCCAAGTTAACCCGTAAGGCCATGGGTGGCTGTTGGTTGTTTTGCTGGAAGATGTCCTGCGCTTGTTCGGGCCAGTCTTGGCGAATGCGCCCGACCAACCAATCCGGATGGCTGGTAGCTGCCGAATCGTTGTTGTTGGCTTTGAGTTCCAGGTTGGCTTGTTCGCGGAGATAATTTCTTAAAATGGCGTTGATAACCGCTTTTGCCCAGGGTTTTTTGCTGGCTGCCATCACTGTTTCGGAAACGGCGGCGTAAGATTTGACCCGCATAAAGGCCAGTTGGTACAGGCCCGCTAAGGTTAATATTTTGACTTCTTTGTCTTTAAGCGGCTTGTCCAGCAATTCGGACAGAATAAAATCCAAGCGGTGGAAGTTTCGGCAAACGCCATAACAAAGGGCTTGGATAAAGGCTTTGTCCTTGGCGGATTCAATGCTGGTGAAGGCATTCTCCAGTGCGGTGGTCAATGATTGTCCGTCATAAATGACTTTCATTAAGATGCGTGCTGCAATTAAACGTATATTCACCAGATGTTAGCCTAAGGTTATGCCGTCGATGGCGTGGGAATTGAGGAATGCTTGGCTGCTGATGCGCTTGCCGCCAGGTAGTTGTACTTCAAGCAAGCGTAACCAGCCATTACCGGCGGCAACGTCGAAATGCTTGTCGGCGCAGACGACCGTACCTGCTGGCTGCTGGGCATTGCCGGCAATCGGTTCCGCTTGCCAAATCCGCAAGACTTGGCCTTGGCACAGTGTTTGTGCCACCGGCCAGGCATTTAAGCCACGCACCTTGCGGTCAAGCTGTTCTGCGGTTTGTGACCAGTCTAACAGGGCTTCGGATTTATCCAACTTTTCCGCATAAGTGACCTGCGCTTCGTCTTGCACCTCGGAAATCGCCGTACCATTTTCCAAAAGCTGCAAAACTTTTGCCAAGCCGATGGGGCCGAGTTGCGACAATTGGTCGTGGACGCTACTTGAAGTGTCTTGCGGAGTGATGGCATATTCCTCTTTGAGAAGCATGTCGCCAGCATCCAGTTTCAAGGCTATTTTCATGATGGTGACGCCGGTTTTTGTGTCGCCCGCCATGATGGCCCGTTGGATGGGTGCGGCACCACGCCAACGCGGTAGCAAAGAACCGTGGACATTGATACAGCCAAAAGGGAACAAGTCGATCACCGTTTGTGGCAAAATCATGCCGTAGGCAACAACAACCATCAAGTCGGCCTGCAAATCTTTAAGTTGTTGGAAGTCGTCAGCGTTTTTTAGCGATAGTGGCTGGTAAACAGGAATGCCTGCCGTTTCTGCCAATACCTTCACCGGCGGCGGCTGCAGCTTGCGTCCGCGTCCTGCAGGCCGGTCGGGTTGGGTGTAAGCGGCGCAGACTTCGTGTTCGGAGGCGAGCAGCATTTGCAGCGTGGGAACGGCAAATTCTGGCGTTCCCGCAAAGACAATCTTCATGATTGGTTATTTTCCTTTGTGGATTTTTTCCAGCTTTTTCTTGATAAGCTGGCGTTTGAGTGCGGACAAATAGTCAACAAAGAGCTTGCCTTGTAAGTGATCCATTTCGTGTTGCACACAAATGCACAGGAGGTCGGTGGCTTCGAACTCGAATGGCTGTCCGTCACGGTCTAAAGCCCTTACTTTGATGTGTTCGGCGCGTTTGACCTTTTCGTAGAAGCTGGGAACGGACAAGCAACCTTCCTCAGATTCTTTAAGCCCATCTTTTTCGATGATTTGTGGGTTTATCAGGCATAATGGCGCTGTTTTTTCTTCACTGACATCAATGACGATGATTTGCTGGTGGATATTGACTTGGGTGGCGGCAAGGCCTACACCTTTGGCGGCATACATGGTTTCAAACATGTCATCGACCAGCTTTCTGATCGTGTTGTCCACAGAGTTGACTGGTGCGGCTTTTTTTCGCAAACGCTCATCAGGAAACTCGAGAATAGTTAGAATGCTCAACAAACTCTCCCTTATAATAATGTAATAGTGGAATTCTATCTGAATTCATCTAAACTTTGAATGCAATCAGACTAATAAAGGCGTCCTTGGGAATCACTATGGCTTTTCGTAAAAATTTAGGCTTGACCGCGTTGCTCTTAAGCAGTTTTATGGCAACTGCAGAACCAATACAAATCAACCCGTCCCATCCAGACCAATACACCGTCGTCCCGGGCGATAATTTATGGGATATTTCCGAAAAGTTTTTGCAGCACCCTTGGCAATGGCCAGAGTTGTGGCAGAACAATTCGCAAATCCAAAATCCGCATCTGATTTACCCTGGTGATACCATTTATTTTTCGCTTGTAAATGGCAGGCCACAATTAAGCTTAAGCCGCGATTGGCAAGCCTCTTCAATGGGGGTCGAACAGCCTTGTGTCCTAAACGAAAGCGAATATAAAAATGGTCGCTCAAGTTTTGCTTTGGATAGTGATGGTAAGGTTTTACCTTGCATTAGGGTGTCAGAATATAAAAAAGCCATTGAAATCATCCCAAGTGACCGTATCGCCAAGTATTTGTCATCCCCCAAAGTGTTGAGCGAAAATCAGATTACGCTGGCGCCTTATGTGGTTGACCTTGCTGACGAACATTTGGTGGTGGGTGCTGGAGACCGTATTTACGTGCGCGCAATTAAGGATTCGCCAACCCGTTCTTTTACTGTTTATCGGGCGGGTGACACTTACAAAAATCCTGTAACCGGTGAAATATTGGGCTACGAAGCCAAGTATATTGCTGAGGCTACTTTGGTGGCGGAAGGTGATCCGGCAACGCTTGAGATAGATAAGTCAGATTATGAGATCGGCATTGGCGACCGTATCATGCCGAATGGCAAAGAGGACTTGGCCTTGCATTATTTTCCAAGGCCACCAGAAAAGCCCGTGCAAGGAAACATCATAAGCTTGATGAAAGGCGTTTCCCAAGTGGGTCAATTCGATGCGGTGGTTATCGATAAGGGTTTAAAAGATGGTCTGCAAATTGGTCATCAGCTGGATATTTATAACAAAGGTCGTACGGCAAGGGATAGTTACAGTAAAGTAACCAACGATTCGGTTGAATTGCCTGACGAATACGCCGGCAAACTCATGGTGTTCCGTACTTTTGAACGCGTCAGCTATGCCTTGGTGATGAAGGCCAAGCATGCTGTCCACGCCTTTGACAAAGTAAAAAGCCCTGAACGTTTTAAATGATCCAAGCGTAGAAAACCTCAAGTTCTGGCTCGCGTTGTTGCGCGTGCCGGGGCTTGGTTGCCGTACGTTCCTAAAAATTCTGCAAAGCCATACGCCACCGCAGTTATTTGAGGAGTCCTTGTCCGCATTAATCGCTTTGGGTTTAAAAAGCGATCTCGCCCATGCCATCAAAAATTTTGATTGGACACTGTTAGACGCTGACCTTGACTGGTTGGCTTTGCCTGATAATTCGATTATCCCTTTAACCAGTCCTGGTTACCCTGCCCAGCTTAAGGAAATTGCCGATCCGCCACCGCTGTTGTTTGTGCGTGGTAATGCCAAATTATTGCAAGCGCCGCAGCTTGCTATGGTGGGTAGCCGTAACCCTTCCACGCAGGGTAAAGAAACAGCCTTTGACTTTGCCAAATTGCTCAGTCAGCAGGGTTTTGTCATTACCAGCGGCTTGGCCTTAGGTATTGACGCTGCCAGCCATCAAGGGGCGCTGGCTGCCTCTGGCTTGACTATTGCCGTGGCAGGCACAGGGTTGGATCGGGTGTATCCCGCACAAAATAAAGATTTGGCGCTGGCGATTGTCAAAACCGGCGCCATTATTTCTGAGTTCCCTCCCGGCACAACTGCAAAACCCAATCACTTTCCTCGTCGTAACCGCATTATTAGCGGACTTTGCCAAGGCCTGTTGGTGGTTGAGGCTGCCAAACAAAGTGGTTCGTTGATTACAGCCCGTATGGCTTTGGAACAAAATCGCGAAGTCTTTGCTATTCCGGGTTCAATCCACAATCCTTTGGCGCGCGGGTGTAATGCTTTGATCCGTGATGGTGCAAAATTAGTAGAAACCACGCAAGATATTCTCGAAGAATTAAGCCAGTATTATCAAGCAGATGACTTCGTACCCGAAGTTGTAACACAATCAATGCTTGACCTAGAGCAACAAAAATTATTGAATCTAGTCATGTTCAGCCCCACATCAATGGATAATTTAGTTGAAAACACCGGGTTTTCTGTTGAAACCGTCTCTTCAATGCTACTGATTCTGGAATTGCAAGGTTATATCGAGGCAACCGCGGGTGGTTGCTATACCCGTATCAAATAATCAACTTATATCCTATTAATGAAAGAAAATATTTTTGATGTCCTGATGTACTTGTTTGAAAACTACATGGAAGACGAAATTGAGATTCTTCCGGACAGTGATGCCATCAAAGTAGAATTGCAAGAAGCCGGATTTGAATCTTACGAAGTCAATAAGGCCTTTGATTGGCTCGAGTCGTTAAGCCTACAGCGCGCGATTGCACCGACTGTGTCGCCGGCTTTCCGTATTTTTTGTAGCCAAGAAATTGCCAAGCTTGATTTGGAATCACGCAACTTTATTATGTTTCTGGAGCAGGGCGGCATTTTGAGTTCAGCTAACCGCGAGATCGTGATAGACCGCGCCATGGCCTTGGAAAATGAAGAAATATCACTCGAAAAACTGAAATGGATTGTGCTGATGGTTTTGCTTAGCCAACCCAATGAAGAAATTGCTTTTTCCAGAATGGAAGATATTGTTTACGATCTGGTGCCGATGTATTTGCACTAATGCCCTGCCAAATTGATACCGACAGCATAGTGAGCAAATGAGCAAGAACCTAGTTATTGTAGAATCACCCGCCAAAGCCAAAACCATTGAAAAATATCTGGGCAAGGATTTTCAGGTGCTGGCTTCATACGGACACGTCCGCGATTTGGTGCCGAAAGAAGGTGCGGTAGATCCTGCCAACGATTTTGCCATGAAATACGAGGTTATCGAGCGCAACCAGCGTCATGTCCAAGCGATCAGTAAGGCCTTAAAAACAGCCGACACCCTTTATCTAGCCACTGACCCTGACCGCGAAGGTGAGGCCATTTCTTGGCATTTGTACGAATTGCTTAACGACAAAAAGCAGCTAAAAAACAAAGCGGTGCATCGGGTGGTTTTTCATGAGATCACCAAAAAGGCGGTCACTGATGCGATTGCCCATCCTGAAGAGTTGGCGATCAACCTGATTAACGCCCAACAAGCCCGACGAGCTTTGGATTATTTGGTGGGCTTCAATTTGTCGCCGTTGCTTTGGAAAAAAATCCGTCGCGGTCTGTCCGCAGGTCGCGTGCAAAGTCCGGCTTTACGCATGATCGTTGAGCGGGAATTGGAAATTGAAGCCTTCAAAAGCCGCGAATATTGGACAATTGAAGCGGCGTTGACGGCTCACGAACAAGCATTTAAAGCGCGTTTGACGCAATTGGATGGTGCTAAACAAAGTCAATTTAGTATTACCAACCAAGCCGAAGCCGAGGCCGCCAAGCAAACATTGCTCAATGCTGCCGACGGCAAGCTGATTGTCAGCAAGCTGGAAAAAAAGCAGCAAAAGCGTAATCCAGCGCCGCCGTTTATCACCTCTACGCTGCAACAAGAAGCCTCGCGCAAATTGGGTTTCACGACTAAGCGAACCATGATGGTCGCCCAACAACTTTACGAAGGCATCGACATCGGCGGCGAAACCGCCGGTCTGATTACATACATGCGTACCGATTCTGTTAACTTGTCGGTAGAGGCGGTAGCGGACATACGCGAATTAATTGCCGAAAACTACGGTATCGGCAACGTGCCTAAAGAGCCGCGCGTCTTTAAGACCAAATCCAAAAACGCCCAAGAAGCCCATGAGGCGATCCGTCCGACTTATCCGCGTTATCTACCGGCGCAAATCAAAAATTATCTGACCGCCGAACAGTTCAAACTCTATGATTTAATTTGGAAGCGTACGATTGCTTGCCAGATGATCCATGCCACATTAGACATGATTGCGGTTGACTTGAGTTGTGGCGATGGCTTGCATATGTTCAGGGCCAGCGGCTCGACCATTGCCAGCCCCGGATTTATGGCGGTGTATCTTGAAGGCAAGGACGATAATAAAGAAAGTGATGATAAGGAAAGTTTTTTGCCGCCCTTGGAAGAAGGTCGTCCTGTTGACTTAAACGATATTGTCGCCGGACAGCATTTTACCGAACCACCGCCGCGCTACGGCGAAGCCAGTTTGGTTAAAGCATTGGAAGAGCATGGCATTGGGCGTCCTTCAACCTATGCGACCATTATCTCCACGTTGCAAAACCGCGAGTATGTCACGCTCGACAGTAAGCGCTTTTATCCCACTGACGTGGGGCGTATTGTCAATAAATTCTTGACGGAACATTTTACCGCTTACGTTGATTACGATTTTACTGCCAATTTGGAAGACGAGCTGGATGCTGTCTCGCGTGGCGAGAAAGATTGGATTCCGTTGATGCGCGCTTTTTGGCAGCCGTTCACCACGTTGATAAGCGAAAAAGAGGAAAGCGTCCAGCGCAAAGATGTTACTCAAGAAGCGATGGACGAAAAATGTCCAGAATGCGGCAATGCGCTGTCTATCCGTTTGGGCAGAAACGGGCGATTTATTGGCTGTACCCATTACCCTGAATGTTCCTATACCCGCAATCTGAATGAAGATGGCACGACCGCTGACGAACCCGAAGTGCTGGAAGGGCGCGCGTGTCCGACTTGCAGTTCGCCATTGGTGCTGAAAGCAGGGCGGTATGGCAAATTTATTGGTTGTAGTGCTTACCCTAAGTGCCGTTATATCGAGCCACTGGAAAAGCCGATGGATACCGGTGTCGAATGCCCGCAATGCAAAACGGGCAGCATTCTCAAGCGCAAATCGCGAAACGGAAAGATTTTTTACTCCTGTTCTGGTTATCCAAAATGCGATTACGCGTTATGGAATGCGCCCGTCAAAGAAAGTTGCCCAAGTTGCCATTGGCCTATCTTGACGGTTAAAGAGACCAAGCGGCGTGGTGTGGAAAAAGTCTGCCCGCAGAAAGACTGCAAATACGCCACCCCCTATGAGGGCGATCCTGCTGATGTGCAAGGGCCGGTTTCTTCCCCTGTGTCCTAATAGTTATTCATCCGTTTTTTAATAAAGGCTTTGGTTTATGACCAAAGCCTTTTTTTTGTCCCTGAGAAAGGGGTTGAGATGTATTGTCATACATATAATTTATTTTATGTAAATAATTAAATATAAAAAATGTGATGGCTTTAGCATTTTTAAAAAATATGTTATAGTTGCCACATATTGATTTTTAAACATGCCCCGTTTTCTAAACGTTAGGTAGGGGTGCAAGAAAATCACTTTAATTATCTAGACAATTCAGCAAATAACGCCACCTTTCAGTGCGGCTTGCCGATGTTTAGTTTCACTTAAAATGAAAAGAGATCTATTTTATGAAAACTATCAACACCGCTTCTTTTTTGGTGGCTTTGCTGGTTGCTTTTGTGTTTTCTGCCAACGCTTATGCCAGCTCAATTACTTTATCTTTCAGCAGAATTACGTCGAACAGCACAAACAACATAGCTAATCAGCTTAAAATGTCAGTAAGCGACCAAGCCAGTGCTGCAACATTGTTTGGCAAAACTATTGCCTCTAATGAAATCTTATTTACTTTCACTAATGCAGTAGGTAATGCCTCGAACATTAGTGAGGTTTATTTTGATGACGATACGACCAACCACATTTTTTTAAGTCAAACAAAAATAATCAACAGCATTAGCGGTTTTACCAATTTCGGCTCAAGACTTAATCCGTCCAATTTGCCATCCGGCAATAGCCTTGCCAATCCATTTGGTGCAACCAGTGGATTTGGTGCAGATGTAGGTAATGGCGGTCCTTCAAACGGCGTTAACAGCAACAATGATATTTTGGGAATTGTTATTAAATTAAAAACAGGCAGTGCATTTAACGATGTGCAATCCGCCTTTATCCATGAAAAAATCCGCGTTGGTTTACACGTCAGATCTATCGCGTCAGAGGGTTGTAAAGACGATTCGGATTCGTTTGTTAATGACAAACCTGTTGATGGCGGCTATCCAACACCTATTCCAGGAGCCGTTTGGCTATTTGGCTCGGCATTTTTGGCGATGATGGGCGTGGCAAGAAAAAAACAACGGCTAAAAACTAAGCTAAATTAGCCTTAAACAAAAACCCGATATTGCTTGGCAATATCGGGTTTTTTTATGGGCAGAAGGCATGGTTAACCTAATGATTAATGGTTTTCGGATGGTCGAAGTGTAGTATGCTGCTCGTTCGAACCACCCTACGGAGGATGTACGCATGAAAAACAATACAATTTTATTGGTTTCCGCTTTATTGGCCTCGCCAGCGGTACTGGCGGATTTCAATTTGTTGGAAAGTGCAGGCAAACAATTACTAAAAAATGCCGCCACCAACGCCGCACCAGAAACAGTCAAAAATGTCGAGGCTGCCAGCCAGGCAGTCGAACAAGCCCAACAGCTTAAAAATGGCGTACCGAACGCCGCTAGCATCATCCAAAATGCCGTTAAGCAACAGGCCACGGAAGTGGTTAAAGACAAAATCACAAACGCTGTTGGCGGCATTGCCCCGAACGCCGTACAGAATTTGGGTGCCGCCGTCCAAGTTGTTGAGCAAGCCCAACAGCTTAAAAATGGCGTGCCGAATGCCGGTAATATCATCCAAAATGCCGTCGAGCAACGCGCGGCGGATGTAGTTAAAGACAAAATCACGAACGCTGTTGGTGGTATTGCCCCGAATGCCGTGCAAAACTTGGGTGCTGCCAGCCAAGTTGTTGAACAAGTCCAACAGCTTAAAAATGGCGTACCGAATGCCGGCAATATCATCCAAAATGCTATCGAGCAACGCGCGGCGGATGTAGTTAAAGACAAAATCACGAACGCTGTTGGTGGTATTGCCCCGAATGCTGTACAGAATTTGGGAGCTGCTCAACAGGTTTTGGATCAAGCTAACCAGTTGAAAAGTTTAGCCGCTAATCCTGCGGACGCAGCAAAGCAAATGGCCAAAGAAAGAGCGCAACAAGAGATCAATAAAGGCGTTATGGATTTATTGCGCTAGTAAGAAGGCTTGATAATTAGCGTATCTTCAAAAAGATACGCTTTTAATTAGCTTTATTGGCAATAGTTTTGGCAGGGCGCAATTGTTGGCATCCTTACCAAATTGAACAGATTTTCTCATTAATCAGTGGTCATCAACGTCCGATGCCGCTGTCTAATGTAATGGACAACGTCATTACCATTAGTTTTTCCTTTCTTTCGGTGATAGCATCACAGCCATACTTATTTTCAGGAAGATAGCGATGGTCAAGGTTTTCCAGCAGTCTAATCCAGACTGGACTAGCAGATGACATTTGAAAAATTGCAGATTCCGGATCTGCCCATCACACATCTGTGAATCCAGAAAGCACGCCCATTATTATCGGCATTGGTGCATCGGCGGGTGGATTGGAAGCCCTCGAACAATTTTTTACCCATGTTCCGCTCGGCAGTGGGGCGGGATTTGTGGTCATACAGCATCTTGACCCCACCCACCAAGGCATTCTGCCGGAATTATTGCAACGCGTGACCGCGATGAAAGTTACGCAGGTCGTCGAAGGCGTCAGTGTTGAGATGGATTGCGTATATGTGATCCCTCCCAATAAAGACCTGTCTATACGGCAAGGCAAGCTACATCTGCTTGCCCCCAGCGCCCCACGCGGATTGCGTCTGCCAATTGATTTTTTCTTCCAAGCGCTGGCGGATGACCAACACGAGCGGGCTATCGGCATCGTATTGTCGGGCATGGGTTCAGACGGTACGCTTGGCCTACGTGCTATCAAGGAAAAATCAGGGTTGGTATTCGCCCAATCGCCAGATTCCGCAAAATTCGATGCCATGCCGCTTAGCGCCATCAATGCAGGATTGGCGGATATTATCGCCGCCCCGGAAACGCTCTGGGAAAAAATAGCCGCTTGTCTCCAGCAAAGTAGGGAGGGGTGGTTTACGGTTCCAACGCCGGTAACGGACATTAAATCAAAAAGCGCGCTGGAACAAATCGTGATGTTACTGCACACGCGAACCGGTAACGACTTTTCTCTTTATAAAAAGCATACCCTCTATCGCCGGATTGAACGGCGCATGGGCATTCATCAGATTGGCATCATCACTAACTATGTCAGCTTTCTGCGTGAAAACCCACAGGAACTGGATTTACTCTTTAAGGAATTGCTGATTGGTGTCACCCATTTCTTTCGTGATACGGTGGTATGGGAACAACTTAAAAGTAACGCTATCCCGGCGCTGCTGGCGAAATACCCATTTGGCAAGGAAATGCGAGCTTGGATACCGGCTTGCTCGACCGGCGAAGAAGCTTATTCGCTGGCGATGCTGTTTAAGGAAGTCTTAGTGGAATGCCAGCTTGAATATAAGTTTAAATTGCAGGTTTTCGCTACCGATCTCGATGACGATGCGGTTGGGAAAGCCCGTCATGGGGTTTACCCCTCAAATATTGCCGGTAATGTCTCGCCAGAGCGGTTGGGCCGCTTTTTTGAGGTGCAAGACAATGGCTACCGCATCAATAAAGAAATCCGTGAAATGGTAATTTTTGCCAAACAAAACATTATCATGGATCCACCCTTCACCAAGCTGGATATGCTCTTCTGTCGCAACCTGCTGATTTATTTAAGCCCGGAGCTACAGAAAAAACTCATCCCCCTATTTCATTATGCCTTGGCTGCCCACGGCTTGTTATTGCTGGGTAGCGCCGAAACCATCGGTAGCTTAACTGACTTGTTTGCCGTCATCGATAGCCCGTCGCATTTGTACCAGCGAATTGAAAAAAACCTGCCTATCACAGACATCGAATTCCCCACCAAATATTTACCTTCAGCAACCATGACTCAGTCAAAGACAGTGGCAACAAAACCCATTATAAATCTGCAAAGCCAGGTTGAGCGGCGTTTACTGGACAAATATTCACCTGCAGCGGTGGTGGTCAATGCCGAAGGTGACATTCTCTATGTCCATGGACGGACGGGCAAGTATCTGGAGACGGCTGTGGGAAAAGCCAATTTGAATATTCATGCCATGTCCCGTGAAGGCTTACGGAATGAACTCTTTGGTGCATTAAAGCAGGCTCAACAACAATCTGAGGCAGTTGTATTACGAAGCTTGATGGTGGGTACCAATGGCGGCAGCCAAATGATCGACCTCACCGTGCAGGTTTTTAGCAGCCCCGAATCCTTAAAGGGGTTGGCACTGGTCATCTTTAGTGATGTTGCAACGCCTAAAATTAGAAAACGCGTCCGCCATTCACCCAGTGCCGATTTACAGACTCTGCAAGACGAGCTGGATAAAGCCTTAGAAAAAATCCAAAGCTTGATGGAAGCCGCGCAAACATCACAAGAAGAATTGACTTCCGCCATTGAAGAATTGCAGTCGACTAACGAAGAACTGCAATCCGCCAATGAAGAACTGACGACTTCCAAAGAAGAAATGCAATCCTTGAACGAAGAATTGCAAACCGTGAATGCCGAGCTACAAGCCAAGGTTACCGACCTGTCGTGGGTGAACAACGACATGAACAATCTGCTCAATAGTATGGAAATCGCCACCATATTTTTGGATGATGCCCTTAATATCCGCCGCTTCACCAATCATGTAACTCACTTGTACAAGCTGATTGCCAGTGATGTCGGACGCCCATTGACGGATATTGTGACCGACCTTGATTATCCGCAATTGTATCAGGACGCGCAAAGCGTGTTGCACACCCTGGTGTTTATTGAAAAACAAATCAAAACCCGCGACGGGCAGTTTTTTTATAAGGTACGCATCATGCCGTACCGCACCCAAAACAACGTGATTGATGGCGTGGTAATTACCTTGATTGATATTACCGAAACTAAAATGTTGGAAGCCCAATTGCGGGGCAATTTGCCTTAAAGCCGATAAAGCTTTCTTGCAGCAATGCCCGTTTTTATTTCGATTTCCGTACCATAAAATTCTTGCCTTTAATCTTGCCTTGCTTCAGCCATGCCAAGGCGGCATCGACGCTTTCTTGGCTGACCGCCACATAAGCTTGATCGTCAAAAATAGTAATTTTGCCGATGTCACTGCCTGCAATACCGCCTTCGCCGGTTAATGCGCCCAAAATATCACCCGGGCGGAGTTTGTTTTTACGTCCGCCGTCTATCCATAAGGTCGCCATGGGTGGTTGGAAACGTTCTTGGTCATCCAATTGGAAAGGCGCGACTTCGTCCCATTTGGCGGTGATTTTCAAATATTCTTCCACTGCTTTAACGCGCTCCATTTCGGTTTCAAGGCACAAACTTAACGCCAAACCTTGTTTGCCTGCACGTCCGGTACGCCCTATGCGGTGCACATAAATTTCCGGATCCCACGGCAATTCGTAATTGATGACCGCTTGCAAGTCTTTAATATCCAAACCACGGGCGGCAACATCGGTGGCGACTAAAATCGAGCAGCTTTTATTGGCGAAACGCACCAGCACTTGGTCGCGCTGTTTTTGCTCTAAATCGCCGTGCAAGGCTTGTACGGAAAAGCCGCAATTGTCCAAAGCGCTGGTAATGTCTTGGCATTCGCGTTTGGTGTTGCAGAAAACCACAGTCGATTCAGGTCGGTGATAGGCTAACAAATAGCCTAAGGCATTCATCCGTTTGGCTTTGTCAACACGGAAAAAACGCTGTTCGATAACACTGTCGAGATGGGTGTTGTCGATGCTGACGCTGATCGGCTGGTTTTGGAAGCGCTTGCTGATGTCGCGGATAGGGTCGGAATAGGTCGCCGAAAACAGCAAGGTTTGCCGTTGTTTGGGGGCGTAGGAAATGACATCCGATATGGCATCGGCAAAGCCCATGTCCAACATGCGGTCAGCTTCATCCAGCACCAAGGTTTGCAAATGGTTAAGGCGCAGGTTGCGTTTGCGGAGATGTTCCTGCAAGCGGCCTGGCGTACCCACCACGATATGTACGCCGTGTTCCAATGAATCAACTTGTGGTCGGCTCGGAACACCCCCGCACAACGATAAGATTTTCACGTTTTGGGTAAACCGCGCCAGCAAGCGCAGTTCTTTGCAGACTTGATCTGCCAGCTCGCGGGTTGGACAAATCACCAAGGCTTGCACGCTAAAACGGCTGAAGTCGATGCGCGATAGCAAGCCGATACCGAAGGCGGCGGTTTTGCCACTGCCGGTTTTGGCTTGGGCGATGATGTCTTTGCCGTCCAAAATATGCGGCAAGGCTTCCGCTTGGATGGGGGTGAGTTGCGTGTAGCCTAGCGAGGCGATATTGTCGAGTAAGGCGGGGTTTAGGGGTAACGTGGAAAAGGCGGTAGTCACAAAAAGCTCTTTGGTCAGGCGAACAGCGGCGAAGTGCCAGCATTCAATGGCTTATGATAACAAGTCTGGCTGTGAATCTGTATAAAACCCGTGTTATTTGTATCAGTGGCGGGTCATTTTAAAAACGACTGACGGCGCTATCTAGGTTTAGATTTGCAGAGGCATTCGTTGTTGCCTGACGAACGTAATGCCGCTGCAAATTTGCGCCCGTCGCTAGGCTTATTACGAGGCCTTTTTCAATGCGCCTAAGCCATTGGGTTTTTTCACCAATTGCAATTGCGCTTTGAAGCGTTTTTTCACGACATCGACATGCGAAATGACGCCCACCATTTTGCCATGCGTGTGCAGCCTTTCCAGGGTGGTGATGACGGTGAACAGGGCTTCGGAATCCAAGTTGCCGAAGCCTTCGTCAAGGAATAGCGAATCCACCGATTTGCCGTTGCTGGCGAGTTCGGACAAGCCTAAGGCCAAGGCCAAGCTGACGACAAAACTTTCTCCGCCTGATAGGGTTTTGGGCAGGCGTCTGGCGTTGCCTTGCAGCGTGTCTTCAATTTCTAGGGCCAGGCCTTGTTCACTGTCGGCTTGCCGCAAATAGTAACGTCCGCTGATTTTTTCCAGCATGGCATTGGTTTGCGACAACAAGCGTTCGGCGACGCGCATTTGTACGCGGCGGCGGAAGGCCATGCCGCTTTCGTTGCGGATGCGTTCGGCCTCGTCCAAAAGCGGTTGGGCTAGCGCTTCTTGTTTGCGCAGTTCGGTTGTTAAGCTATCGTGTTGTTGCTGCCATTGTTTTTGTTCTTGCAGCAATTTTTGCAGGCGCTGGGCTTCCAGTTGGGCAATGTCCAGCTGTTCGCCATTGCGTTTTATGGATGCGGTAAGCTCTTCTGCGCTGGGCGCTTGTTCGGCAGTGATAAAGTCTTTTTCCAATTGCGCGGCATCGCGTTCCAGTTCCGCCGTTTTTTGCGCGACCCCTGTTTCCAGCTCGATTTGTTTTTTTAGCAATTTCGGTCTTGTTTCCAGCAGTTCGAGTGCAGCGGTCAGTTCGTTCAGGTCGGCGAACGGGCTGTCCTGCAAGCGGTTGTACAAGGCTTGCTTTAAGTTGTATTCGCTGACTTCGTGTTGTGTTAGCAGCTGTTCTTGGGCGGCGACCAGTTTTTGTTTTTCGGTTAAGGTCAAATGCAGGCCGATGAATTCTTCATTTTGCAGTTGGTTGCTGTAGATGCCCAATTGCTGGTTGCAGTTGTCAATTTCGGTTTGGCAAGTTGCTTGTTTGGCGGTCAGGATTGCCAAGTCATCGGTGAGGGTACTGCGCCGTCCGCTGTATTCCAGATAGGTTTGCCGGCGCAGGTTAAGCCGTTCAAACAATTCATCCTCTTGGCCTTTGGCGGGCATTTTTTCACCCAGTGCCGCCAGTTGCGCGGTGACCCGTTCGGTCACTTCCTTTTCTTCTTGCTGGCATTTTAACAAGGCGGCATCGTTAGCCAGTTGTTCGCTGGAGCGGCCTTGCCATGCGGAATCCAACGCTTGGCTATTGTTTTGCAGGCGTTCTTGCAAGTCAGTGTTTTTCGTAAGACGCGCTTTAAGTTTGGTAATACTGGCTTGTTGGCTGCGGTAGCGGCTAACCAAGGCGTTGATTTCTTGCAACTGGTGGGTTTCAACTTGCAACAGATGCTTGATTTTTCCCAAGCGTTCAATGGTCAGGTCAGGGTTGGCAATGTTCAGGCGGTTGCAAAGGGCTGTCCATTGGCCTTTGATTTGTTGGATGCGGACTTGTTTGGCTTGGTATTTTTCCAGCTGCTTTTTGGCGACGACAATGGCTTTTTCAGTGTTTTCAATGCGCACCGCCAAAAATTTAAGCTTGACGTGTTGGTCGGCAAGGGCTTTGACCGAATCCGCCGCTATCGGCAGTCTTTTGGCGTAAGGATGCTGGTTTGATCCGCACAACGGACAAGGCTTGCCGTCTTGCAAGTGCCGACGGTCAGCGTGCATTTTTTTAAACTGGCTTTCGCGGAATACGGCATCTTCAAGCGCCAAGCCAATATTCTCTTCGCGCTTTAGCTCTTGTCTAAGGTTTTCCAGATCGCGTTCCAAGGCATCAGGGTCAGGGACGGTTTCGTCCTTGGTGGCAAAAAAACCAAGAAAACCACTGCTGCCGACAAGGTTGCGGTGGCCTATCGTCAAATTGTTCAATAAGGTGAAGTCTTTTAGGCGCTGCTGTTGTTCTTGCCGTAAGGCTTCCAGATCGGCGAAGGTTTTGCCGGGCGCGAGGGCTTCCAGCTGTTCTTCGGCGTTTGCCAGTTGTTGTTCCAGCAGTTTGAGTTTGTTGTCAGTTTTGCTTAATGACGATTGGCTGCTTTGCAGGGTGGAATAGGTTTTTTTCGAGGCCTTGCCCAGCAGTTTTTGCCGTTCGCTTAACTCCACCCATTCATTGCGCAGCGTTTTCAAACGCGCCGTTTCCGGAAATTTTTCCAGCAAGATGGCATCATTGGTATGGTCTTGCAGCCAGTTTTCGACGCTGGTCAAGGCGGATTTTTTTTCATTGATTTGAATGCCTAGTGATTGCCACAAGCTAGTTTCCGATTGCCGGTTGGCGGCGTGGAAGTTGACTTGTTCTTTAAGCTCGCTAATGGTTTGCATTTGTTGGGCAAACGGTCTGAGCTTGTCAGTTTCGCTAATGGGGTGGTTGCCAAGGCGAAGGCTGATTTGTTGCAGCTCGTCGTGCAGGCTTGCCAATGAGCTGCGGGTGCGTTTCACGTCTTTATCTTTGTTTGCCAAGGTGGCGACATCATCGGCGAAGGTGGCAGCGGCTTGGACGGCATCGACTTCAGCCAAGGCTTGCTGGGTGCTTTGCAATTGCGCTTTGGTGTCTTTTAGCGCTTGCTTCTGTTTGCTGATCTGCTCTTGGAAGCTGCTGATGCTGGAGACAACTTGCTGTTGATTTTGTAGCTGTTTTTGCTCGCTTTTTAAAGTTTGGGTTTGTTCGATGAAGTCCTGCAAGTCTTCTTGTGCGGCATCAAGCTTGACGGTGTCGAGCAACGGGATGTCTTTCAACTGCTGGTTCAGGCCATTAATAATGGTGAGGGCTTGTTCGGCTTTTTGGTTGGCTTCGTTTTTGTAATCGCTGTAGATGTCGGTACTGAGGATATTTTCCAGAATATCCATGCGTTCGTTGTCCAGCGCATTTAAGAAGGTCGCGAAATCGCCTTGTGCCAACAAAACCGAGCGTGTGAAGTTGCGGAAATTAAGGCCAGTGATTTCCAGCATGCGGTTGCAGACATTAGCCGTGTTGTCAGCCAGCAATGCGCCGTCATCAAGGCGCAGCAATTGCATTTCTGCGGGCAATAAGTCGCCGTCAGCCAAGCCGCCTTCGCGCTGTACCCGCCAACTGGAGCGATATTTTTGTGGGCCTAGGGCAAATTCAACAATGGCAAACGATTCTGCTGTCCGTTTCGTCATCACAAAGCTGGCGGGGCGGTCAAAGCGGAACGTTTCGCCGTATAAGCCTAGGGTGATGGCGTCGAGAATACTGGATTTACCGGAGCCGTTGGGGCCGGTGATGGCAAACACGCCGGTGTCGGAAAACGGTGGTTGCTCGAAGTTGATGCGGTTTTCACCTTCTAATGCGTTGATATTTTTGAAATAAATATTAAGTATTTTCATAAGGTGAGCAATGCTGGCGACAACAACGGCAAAAAAAATTCGAAGGCGGCATTATAACGCTGGTCGGGGTATTAATACTAAGCACGTATTTAAAAGGCTGGAATAGGGTGGTTGTGAGGAGGCTTTGGGCAGGCTTAAGGAAGCCAAGATGGGGTTTGAATAAGCGGGTTCCTAAAAAAACATAGAAATGGGAGTGTTGGTTTTGCTTAGGTTAAGGAAGGCGAGGGTATTTTATGTTTGCACTAGCATTGTTGGTGCGTAAATAGCAAAAAAATTTCTGTGATTGAGTTCACATATTTATCTATTTCTGTATAATCCGCCGTAGGTTTTTAATATCTCTATCGTTTTTTTATTTTTTAAAAAGGTTTTTAATGAACGTTAAATCATTAGCTTTTATCGGTTTGGCAGCGGCTTGGTTGGCTGTTAATCCTATCAGTGCCAATGCGGCTTCTATTCCTGGCTTGTTTAACACAGGTGCCGGTATTACGGTTTCAGGCACTCAAGATACTAATTACACGTTAACTAAAGTGGCGGGCAAAGATGCCGGTACCAACTACGGATACAGTTACGCGCAAGTGGGTTCTGGTTTTCCTATCGGCCCTTGGTTGGCGGATAGCTCAAGCTCGCATTGGTTGACGCCTAGCGCAAACAGATCGGAGTCCTATGACCCCGTTGCCAATGGCGATGGTTATTGGAAGTGGTCTTTAAGCTTCAGCCTGACAGGTTTAGATGCGTCAACGGCTGCATTTACCGGTCATTTTGCTGCGGATAATTCAGCGGTTGCTTATTTGAATGGTGTACAAATTGGTACGGCTTCAGGTTTTACCCAATGGTATTCGTTTGCTGCAACGAGCGGTTTGTTCAAAGTGGGTTTGAATACGCTTGATTTTGTTGTGAAAAACAACAAGCAAGATGCCGGAAATCCTATCGGCCTTCGTGCTGAATTCCTTTCTTCTTCTGCCCAATCTTATGCGACACCCGTTCCGGCTGCCATTTGGTTGTTTGGTTCGGCTTTTGCCGGTTTGGTTGCGACGGCAAAACGTAAACGCCAATAAGCTTTACGTTTTGCCTGGCGAACGGCGGCAAACCCAAATGGTTTGCCGCTTTATCAATTGTCTTGGCCTATCTTGTAATTGCTGCTTATTATTCCTTTAAATGCTTTATCATTAGCGCATCTTGACTGCTAAGAATAACTATAAAGCATGACCATGAAGCCAGCTGCCCAAACCTCCCGCGCCTTACCCCTGATCCTCATGTTTGCCTGCACCTTATTTATCAGCGCCTCGCTGATGTTTGTGTTGCAGCCATTGTTTGGAAAATTGCTCCTGCCTTTGCTGGGCGGTTCGCCAGCCGTATGGAACACCTGCATGGTGTTTTACCAAAGCGTGTTGTTTTTTGGTTATTTGTACGCGCATTTAGTGTCCACGCGTTTACAGGCGCGTCAGCAAATCCTTGTGCATGGTTTGGTTTTGCTGCTCAGTTTTGTCGCTTTGCCGGTGGCTTTACCCGATGATTTGCAACCGCCCACCGAAGGCAACCCCAGCTTTTGGTTGCTGTGGATTTTGTTACTGTCGATAGGCTTGCCGTTTTTTGTGGTTTCGACCACTTCGCCGCTGTTGCAGAAATGGTTTGCCCAAAGCGGACACAAAAATAGCGATGACCCTTATTTTCTCTATGCTGCCAGCAATGTCGGCAGTCTCTTAGCCCTATTAGCCTATCCTTTTGTCATCGAACCGCAGGTGGGGTTGGCGGCGCAACAATCTTTTTGGAGCATCGGTTTTGTCTTGCTGTGCTTGTTAGTGGCGGCTTGCGCGACGGTGTTATGGAAAAACCAAGCGGCTGGTGCGGTAGCAACAGCAGATGATAATGCGCCGCCGCCGCTCAGCGTGGCAACGCAAGCGTATTGGTTAGCGTTGGCGTTTGTGCCATCCAGCTTATTGCTGGGCTTGACCAATTTCATCAGTACCGATATTGCTTCGGTACCGCTGTTGTGGATTATTCCGCTGACCTTTTACTTGTTGTCGTTCATTTTGGTGTTTTCCAATTGGAACGTCCGCATCCATCCGTTGATGGTCAAGGCGCAGGCGCTATTTTTGGTGCCGTTTATTGCCTACTCGTTTATCAATCCGGCTGATTTGCCGTATTGGATGTATCTGATCTTGCATTTGCTGGCCTTCTTTTTTGCCATTATGGTCTGTCATGGCGAATTGGCCAACCGCCGTCCGCACACCGCACATCTCACCCGCTACTACTTGATTATGTCGTTTGCCGGCATGTTAGGTGGTCTGTTCAATACCTTTGTCGCGCCGGTTTTGTTTAATGGCGTGTACGAATACCCCATTATGATTGTTGCCGCGCTGTTGCTGCGTCCTGGCTTGCATTTGCCAGCGGGTAGCCGTTTGTTGACCGAGCTGAGCGCACCGTTGGTCTTATTGGTTTGCGGCTTATCCACTTATGCTTGGGTTGATAATCTGCTCGATTATTTTGACGTGATTGTGCTGACCTTGATTTTCTTGACCGTACTTAATTTTATGGTCAGAAAGCGTCCTATGGCTTACGCGTTGGTGAATGGTGTGATTATTTTCCTGGCTTTGGGAGTACACGGCTTGTCATCGCACACCTTGTATCAGGAGCGGACTTTTTTTGGTGTGCTGTCGGTACGAGAAAGCGAATTGACCGACGCGCAGGGCCAACCTGAACGCTACCATGAACTGTTCCACGGCACGACCAAACATGGCGCACAGCGCTTGCCCGCCAGCTTAAGCAAAATTCCGCTGACGTATTACAGCCAACCGGGACCTATGGGGCAGTTGTTTAAGGAATACGATGCCAGCAATGCAGATTGGCATATCGGCGTGGTGGGTTTAGGCGCGGGCGCTTTGGCCTGTTATGCCAAACCCAGCCAAACGTGGACGTTTTACGAAATTGACCCGCTGGTGGTGGACATCGCCAAAAATACCCAGTATTTCAGCTACCTGAGCCAATGCGCGCCCAATGCCAAAATGAGCGTTGCCGATGCCCGCTTATCGTTAGCCAAAGAACCCGACCAAAGTTTTGATTTGTTGGTGATGGATGCTTTCAGCTCCGATGCTGTGCCAACACACTTGCTTACCCAAGAAGCTTTGCAGTTGTATTTCAAAAAACTGAAGCCGAATGGCATTTTGGCCTTCCACATCACCAACCGCCATTTGCTGCTGAAAAAAGTTTTGTCCATCCATGCCGAACAGCAACACCTCGCGGCTTTAGTGCAAGAGTTTGTGCCGCTTCAAGAACAGCCCTTGGTGGTTGCCACTGACTGGTTGGTGATGGCAAGGCAAGAAGCCACTTTAGAACCCTTGGCGCAAAGTGCTTTGGGACAATGGCAAAAAATGCCTTTGTATTTTGATATGCCGACCTGGACGGACGACTTTACCAACATCGTCCGTATTTGGAAGTAGCCACACGTGCGATTTATACGCCGTGTGATGGATTCCGGTTAGGCTTATCTTGGCGCAGAGCTTTGCCAAACGGAAAGTTTTTCAATGCCTGCGTACCAACGTTTAATTTCGGTATAAGGCTCAACCGGATATTTGGCCATTTCTGCCAGTGCCAATAACGAGCCCACTGAAAAGTCCGCCAAAGTAGCGGCATCGCCTACCATCCAATCGCGGCCGACCAGATGCGCATCCAAAACTTTGGCAAAACGGTGGAAACGTTCTTCACCTTTGGCGACTTCTACAAGGTCGGGTTCGCCAAGGCCAAAGGCCGGTTTAATCACATTTTCAGAAATGAAAATGCCGCAAGCACTACCAAAATGGGCGCTTTGCCAGAATTGCCAGCGGCTGATGTCAGCTTGGGTTTTGGCATCAGCCGGTAACAGGGAATTGCCTGGAACTTTGCTGCACAGGTACTGCATAATGGCATTCGATTCCCACAGTACAAAGTCACCATCCTCTAAGATTGGAATCATATGGTTAGGGTTTAGCTGCAAAAATTCTGCCTGCATTTGCTCGCGTTTCCTTAAGTCGACAACGTGCAGCTCGCAGTCAAGACCTAACTGATGCAAGGTGGCGACGACACGGCGTGAGTTAGGGGAAATGGGGAAGTGATACAGTTTCATATGAGCCTTTTATTTAGCGTGGGGTAGAGGTTTTGTTACTTGCAAATAGCAAGTGACAGCATTGTTGCATGGACACTTTTCTTTTACAAGTAACAGTTCTGTTAAAGTTGACCGATGAAAAATTTAGACCAAAACTACCGCTCACTTTGCCCGTTATCGACCGCTCTGGATATGATTGGCGATAAATGGAGCCTTTTGATTATCCGCGATATGTGCATGGGTAAGCGTAAGTACGGCGATTTCCAAAACTCACCCGAAGGCATTACCACGAATATTTTGGCGAGCCGGTTACGGCAGCTGGAAGATAATGGCCTCATCGAAAAAATACCTTACCAAAGCAAACCGCCGCGCTACGACTATGTGTTAACACGTAAAGGTGCCGATTTGTTACCTGTCATTCAACAGCTAGGGCTTTGGGCGCATCATTATGTGCCAGGTTCATTTCCTCCACCGGCGCGATTTTTGACGGCAAAACCGGAAGACTTGCTGGAACGCTAAGACCTTTCACTGCGTTTTATTTGTTATTTTTATATGGGTTTTCATAGGTGACAGACTGGTTTTAATTGCCTCTTAGGCTAAAATTGCTTATTAGAATATATAAAAGTTAAGCTGGCATAGTTATGTTTTACCCACGGACGCGTAGTATGAGAACAATAATAAAATTTACGCAATTTGGCCTGTTATTATCGTTGATGGCGCAGGGGCTGACAGCCGCTGCTGCCGATAAAAACGAAGCACTGGATATGAGTGTGGAAGACTTGCTCAATGTTGAAGTCACCTCGGTCAGTAAAAAAGCCCAAGCGCTTAATAACGCTCCTGCAGCGGTGTTCGTGATTAGCGGTGAAGACATTAAGCGGTCGGGCGCCACCAGCATTCCCGATGCGTTGCGTTTGGCACCAGGTTTGGATGTGGCAAGGATAGACTCGAACAAATGGGCGGTCAGCTCGCGCGGCTTTAATGGTCGCTTTGCCAATAAATTATTGGTGCTGATCGATGGGCGCAGTGCTTATACCCGTTCCTTCAGTGGCGTGTATTGGGAAAACCAAGATGTCATGATGGAAGACGTTGACCGCATCGAAGTCATCCGAGGCCCGGGCGCCACCTTATGGGGGGCGAATGCGGTAAACGGTGTTATCAATATCATCAGCAAACATTCTTCCCAAACCCAAGGCGGATCACTCAATGTGGGTGGTGGTTCGAAAGAGCTGGGTTTTGGTTCCTTCCGGTATGGCGCTAAATGGGGTGACGATACGACGGGCAGGGCGTATGTAAAAGGTTTTAACCGCGACCAAAATACGCGTCTGACGGGCGGTGGGGCAGGGGATGACTGGGATAAGGTACAAGGCGGTTTCCGTATTGATTCGCAGCTGGATAAGCACAATGCCTTAACCTTTCAAGGCGATGTTTACCAATCCAACGCCAGCCAAACCTCCACCTACAAGCAATTGGCTGCACCTTATAGTTTTGAACAAACCGGCACGATTCCCAGTGCCGGCGGCAACCTCCTAGGGCGTTTGCAACATACTTTTTCTGCCACTTCCGATTACTCCCTGCAAGTTTATTACGATACCTACACCCGCAACGAAATCCAATACACCGATAGCCGCGACACCTTAGATGTCGATTTCCAACATCGTTTTGGTTTTTTGGATTGGCAGCAAATTGTCTGGGGGCTTAACTACCGTTATGGACATGATTTTATTAAAGGCACCACGTTGGCAAACGGCTCGGCTATTTTCGACATTACACCAACGAGCGTGAATGACCAGTTGTTCAGCGGCTTTATTCAAGACGAACTGACTTTGGTGGACAATAAATTGTGGTTAACGCTAGGCTCCAAGTTTGAACACAATGACTACAGTGGTTTTGAAGGCCAGCCTTCTGCCCGTGTTATGTGGGCGCCCTACCATCAACACCGGTTTTGGGCGGGCGTATCCCGATCGGTACGGACGCCTTCCCGTGCTGAAAAAGCCTTCGATTTATTAATCAACGTCACCCCGCCACAGGCCTTGCCGTTTCCGCCGTTTACCTCGCCGCCGATTGTCACGCAATTACAAGGCAACAGCGGCTTTAAAAGCGAACAAGTACTGACCTATGAAGCGGGTTACCGTACCAGCTTTAATAAGAATGTATCGTTAGATGCTACTTTATTTTATAACGAATACAAAGGCTTGCGGTTTGGTGAGCCTAGCGCGTTAGATATAAACGGCTTTCCTTGGCAATTGCCTGTGATAATCCGTAACAGTGGCAGAGCAGAAACCTATGGATTTGAAGCATCAACAATATGGCAAATGGTTGAGTGGTGGCGCTGGGATTTAAACTACAGCTGGCTGCGAACCCATATTCACGAAGGCGTCCCCAGTAGCACCGCTATCAGCCCAGAACACCGTATCTCCTTAAGGGCTGCGTTTTCGCCCAGGAATGATGTTGATTTGGATGCTTGGCTACGTTACGTGGACAAAAACTTTATTGTTACCGAATCGGGTTCTCAGAACATAGACTCTTATGTCACGTTAGATTTACGCATGGCTTGGCGGCCTTATCGGCAGTTGGAGTTGGCAGTGGTTGGACAAAATTTGGTCAACTCCAGTCATCTGGAGTATGTTCAGGAGTTCCAAACCACATCAACGCTTATTGATCGTGGTTTTTACGGCAAAGTTAGCTGGTCGTTTTAAACCATCTTTGATTGACAATAGATGAAAAACTTACAACGCTATCTATTGCGCTTACTCGGCTTGGGCTTAATGCTCGGCAGTACATCCGCTTGTTCGCAAACATTGGAAGAAGGCAAGGTGTTTGCTGCGTTGGCGTTAAATATTGTCCGCTTCGCCCATTGGCCGCCTGACACAGAAACACAAATGCAGACGCAAGGTAGCATCGACTTTTGCGTGGTGGGTGATAACGTTACCCAACAATCCTTTGCCGATATTGACAACAAAATCGCACACGACCGTACCCTGCATGTCATCAATCTTAGCCGTATCCGTAATGTGGAGCAATGCCATGTCCTCTATGTTGCCAATAGCCAAGATACCTTGTCAGCGGGTGCGCTGCTGCAATTGTTGCAAGACATGAAAGTCCATCCACTGCTGACCATCGGTGAAAGCTATGATTTTGCCAGCCAAGGCGGCATGGTGGGGCTAGACAGCAGTGAAGGCAAAGTTCATTTAATTGTTAATCTGGATGCTGTACATACGGCCCGTTTAAACATCAGCGCCAGATTGCTGACCTTGGCTAAAATAATTGAAGAACCCCGGCAACCATGAAGCATTGGTTTAATAATGCACCTATCCGTATCAAGCTGATTTCGATCATGACTTTGACGGCAATGATGGCTTTATTGTTGCTGACGGCGGCGGTAGTTATCAATGAATACCTGACCAAAAAAGCCGATACCGAAAAACGCTTGGAATTGATGGCGGATATAATTGCTTGGAACAGTAGCGCCTCCTTGGCGTTTAACGATGCGCCCACTGCCCAAGAAATGCTTGATGGCCTGGGCAGCCAGCCGAGTTTGCGTTACGCCCAATTGTTTGACAAATACAATGCAGTCTTTGCGACTTACCATACGGAATATCTGGCAAAGCCGGTATGGGAAGGCGTGCAGGCAAAAAGCTATGTGCTTGTTCCGGAAGGTGAGCCTGCAATTGAGCGCAAAGGCTTGTTAGCGTGGTTCAGATCATTGACAAGCACGCCACAAAAAGCCGAGTCATCCGGTTACCAGCAAGCCATTGTTTACGATCAAGATAACAACCTGCATTTGCTCCGGCCCGTGTTATTGGATGGTGAATTACAGGGAGTTTTGCACTTGGCCGATGACCAAAGCGAACTCAATGCTTTGCTGCAACGTTTTTATGGGCTGATAGGCGTCATTTTTATTTTTACGTGTATCACCATCTTTTTTGTTTCTACCAAGTTGCAACGCGTGTTTTTGGCGCCCTTGTTAGAAATGATGCAAGCCATGCGTTCCGTTACCTTAGAGAAAAAATTCAACCGCCGGATTTGGCCTGCCAGTACCGATGAGTTTGGCGAAATGGCGACGGTTTTTAACGCCATGCTGACCGAAATTCAAGAGCGTGACGAACAATTGTTACGTTACCGGTCGCATTTGGAAAAGCAAGTGTTGGCCCGCACCCGACAATTGTCCAAGAAAAATGCCGACTTGGAAGCCGCCATTCAAGAGGCGTTACAAGCCCAAAAGGAAGCGGAGGCGGCAAACTTGGCGAAATCACAATTTTTAGCCACGATCAGCCATGAAATACGCACACCAATGAACGGCTTGCTGGGTATGTCGCAGTTGCTGTTGAACACCGAGTTAAACGAAAAGCAACGCCATTACGCCCTGACCAGCCACAAATCAGGTGAATCGTTGCTGATGCTCATAAACAAAATCCTCGACTTTTCCAAAATTGAAGCGGGGCGGATGGAGCTTGAAAATCTGGATTTTAATTTGCACCAATTGGTGGGTGATGTTTTGGAGCTGTCAGCAGAAGCCGCCTATGGCAAAGGCTTGGAGTTGAGCTACCGCATTGCAGCTGATGTACCGGAATTTGTGACCGGTGATCCTACCCGTATCCAACAAGTGCTTAACAATCTGCTGGGTAATGCCATCAAGTTTACTAAGGCGGGCGATATTATCGTCAATGTCTTTTTGCTTAAACACGCCGATTCAGCGCCGCCGCTGGTCCGTTTTGAAGTCAACGATTCGGGGATTGGCATTAAAAAAGACGTTATGCCGAAGTTATTTAAGGCTTTCAGTCAGGCGGATGGTTCGACAACCCGCAAATATGGCGGCACAGGTTTGGGCTTGGCGATTTGCCGGCAACTGGTGGAGCTGATGAAAGGCCGGATGGGCGTGTCTTCCGAAATCGGCAGGGGGTCGCAATTTTGGTTTGCTTTGCCGTTAAAAGTTTGCAAGCCGCCCGTCCAATATATACCTCAGGACTACACGCAACTTGCCGGTGTCAAGCTCTTGTTGGTTGAGGCTAATGCCGCTTGGTCGCAAATCATTAAAGAATACTGCCTGTTTTGGCGGATGGATGTCGATGAGGAAAGCCACCCCGATGCCGCAATTGACAAACTGAAGGCGGCTAAAGCCGATGGCAAGCCTTATCAATTGGTTTTGATAGATATGGCTTTGTCTGAAATTAACGGCTTGGATTTGGGCGGGTGTATTTATAAAGATGCGGATTTGTACCAATGCCCGTTGGTTTTGTTGGCCTCCAGTTTGGAAGAAGAGGAAAGCACGCTAAAGAAAAAATATGGTTTTTCTGCTTATCTTTTCAAACCAATCAGTAAGTTAAGTCTGTATGGCGGTTTGTTGAGGGCTTATCTGAATCCTAAAGAGGAGAAAGATCAAGATGCCGATGTTTGTTCGGAGACACCGCTATTGACAGCGAATTTGTTGTTGGTCGAGGACAATCCGGTCAATCAGGAAGTGGGCAGGCTTATGCTGGAGAGCTTTGGCTGCGGTGTTGATATTGCCCAAAATGGTTTGGAGGCTTTGCAGATCGTCAAAGAAAAAGCCTTCGATTTGGTGTTTATGGATTGTATGATGCCGGAAATGGATGGTTACGAGGCCACCGCCGCCATCAGGGGCTTGCAACGTGAAGGGGGAGTTGGTTATTTTCCCATTATTGCCATCACGGCAAATGCGGTGGAAGGCGACCAGGAAAGGTGCTTGCAGGCCGGTATGGATGGCTATGTCAGCAAGCCGTTTAATGCCCATCGCCTGCATGATGTGTTAAACAGTTGGTTGAATACCCCGATCCAATCGGTAGGCATGGAAGTCTTGCCGGTAGAGCGCAGCACCGACACGCATGGAGAAAGCTACATCAAAGAAGCTTTGCTCGAAAACATACAAAAACTTGACCAAAATGGCGGCGATGGCTTGCTCAAGCAAGTTATCAATCTATACTTGGACAACGCTGAAAAGTTGCTGCAAAATTTGGAAACCAGCTGGTCAGCAATGGATATTGAGAATCTCCGTATTGCCAGCCATACCCTTAAGTCAACGTCCAGCCAAATGGGGGCGAGCAGTTTGGCTGAACTTTGCCGGAAACTTGAGTTTGAAACCAGGCAGACCAAGCCGGATTTGCAGATCGCCGTGCTTGGACACATTAAACAAGAGTTTACTTTAACCCGGGCGGCACTGATGCGTTACCTTGATAAATACGACCAGCAACATGGAGACTAAAATGCCCGAATCCCCACGCATTCTTGTTATTGATGATGATTCATTGGTGAGATTGCTAATTAGCAAAGCCTTGCAGTCTGTTGGCATGTCTATTGAAGAGGCTGGCAGCGGCGAAGAGGGTTTGGAATTCTTTAATGAGCAACGCATCGATGCCGTGCTTTTGGATGTGATTATGCCAGGTGGGTTGGATGGGTTTGCCACTTGCCGCGAGATCAGATCCCAAATCACTGGCAAGCATTTACCCATTCTTATGATGACAGGGTTGGATGATATAGATTCGATCACGCGCGCCTTTGAGTGCGGGGCCACCGACTTTATCACCAAACCCATCAATATCAACCTGTTAAGCCACCGCATCCGCTACATGCTCAGGGGGAGCAAAACCACCCGCCAGCTATTGGAAAGCCAGCAGCGTTTGCATAGCATGGCTTATTTTGACACCTTGACGGGGTTGCCCAACCGTCAGTTTTTTCGTGAACACTTACATTTTATGGTGGCGGTGGCGGCGCGCAAACAACAGAAATTGGCGGTGTTATTTTTAGATTTGGATGGCTTTAAGCGTATCAATGATACTTTAGGCCATCATTATGGTGATAAGGTTTTGCAAGCCGCCAGCAAGCGCTTGCAAGCCAGTTTACGCGCTAAAGATTTGCTTGTTCCGAAGAATGCTTCTCAAGAAGGAAGCTCTTTAGCCCGTTTAGGGGGTGATGAGTTCACTTTATTGCTGACAGGGATTGATAATCATCAGGCGGCAGCTGTCGTTGCCCAACGCATCATCAGCAATTTTTCCCATCTCTTTGCCATCGATAATCACGAGCTTTACACCACCACCAGCATCGGCATTGCTGTTTACCCCGATGACGGCGAAACCGCAGAAATGCTTTTGCAAAACGCCGATATGGCTATGTATTACTCCAAACGTTCGGGCGGCAATAGCTATCAGTTTTTTTCTAAACACATGGCGAAAGCGGCAATCCAGTCATTAAATATGGACAAATGTTTGCGTAAAGCCATTGAAAATAATGAGTTGTCTTTAGTCTACCAGCCGCAAATGGATACCCTGACAGGACGCTGTACTGGCGTTGAGGCGTTGTTAAGATGGAACAGTGCGGAGTTGAATGGCGTTGCGCCTAACGAATTCATTCCCCATGCTGAAGCCAGCGGAATGATTGTCAGCTTTGGCGAATGGGTTTTAAAGACAGCCTGCTATCAGGCTAAGCGTTGGCACAATGATGGTTTGTTGTTTAAACGCATGGCCATTAATATTTCTACTGTACAGTTATTACAAGATGGTTTTACAGAGATGGTTGCCGGTGTTCTTGCCGAAACCGGTTTAGCCCCTTATTTATTGGAGTTTGAACTGACAGAAAGCGCGATAACTTCCGATGAGACAGCGGTGATAACGGCTCTTCAAACCTTAAAAAATATGGGGATTGGTTTGGCTATTGACGATTTTGGTACGGGTTATTCCAGCTTAAGAAGGTTAAAGCACTTTCCGGTAGGGCGCTTGAAAATAGACCAAAGTTTTATCACCGACATCATTGAAGATACGAATAGTGCCGCCATTGTTAGCGCCATTATCGAAATGGCGGAAGGTATGGGCATGAAAGTGCTTGCCGAAGGTGTTGAGACGGCTGACCAGCTGAAGTTCCTAAAAAATAAACGTTGCCAAGAAGTGCAGGGCTTTTGGTTTTGTGAACCTGTTAAAGCTGAGGAGCTGGAGGTTTTTTTGCTGAATACGTTGGAAAATCGTAATAGTTGATCGGTATTTTGTGGTTTTGTTAAAGAAAACCGTTTAAACCGATCAACAAAGTTTGGGTGGCTCGATGCTTAAAGCAATGCCACAAAGCGCTTCAGCAACAAATTAACGGCATTTGTCATTGTGACAGATGCTTGCAAAGCCGCTACATCTTGGCCTTGCCCGCTTAGGCTTTCTGCCAATTCGCTGATATAAGCCGACATAATGTCGGTGGAAAATTCAGGATGGAATTGCAATCCCCAAGCCCTATCCCCTAACCGAAAAGCATGGTGCGGCTCAAAAGCATTGCTCGCCAGCAGCACGGCGTGTTCGGGCAATTCCAGCACCGTTTGCGCGTGCGTGGTGTGGGCAAAAAACGCCGGTGGCAAAAAGCTTAACAACGGGTCTTGTTGTCCATCTGCAGTCAATTCGATAGCCACCGTGCCGATCTCGCGCCCTTGCGGATGGTACGCAACCTGCCCACCCATCGCTTGCGCCAATATTTGGTGTCCAAAACAAATTCCCAGCACAGGAATGGCCTGCATCAAGACTTGTGGCAGCCACGCTTGTAATCGCAGCATCCAGGCTTCTTGGTCGGTGAGCATCGCCGGCGACCCCGTGATAATAATCCCGCTTACCTCCTGCAAATTCGGCAATGCTTGCCCCGCCTGTACATTGATAGTGATGGCCTGATCTTCAGTCAGCCCGCTGGCAGCCACCATCCACTGTTCAAAATCACCATAACGCGCTTGTATGCCCGGTAAAGTAGAACCGGTTTTAATGATGACGAGTTTTTTCATGCGATCTCTAAGAAAATGGCTAAATGTTTATTTTATAAACCAAATCAAATAGGTCAGCAATTAAAACTTAATATTTAAAGTTTCAGCGGTTGCGCCATCAGTGGTTGTTTCCGCAAGCTGACCAGCCAGTTATACACCCGCAGCCCCAGCAACACCGCCAGAATGAGCGCGAAAGCTTTAGGGTTGCTCAGGTCCTTTTTTACCAACCACCAATAATGCACTACGCCGCCTATTGCACAGGCATACACGGAGCGGTGCAGATTTCGCCAACGTTTACCACCCAAACGGCGGATCATGCCATCGGTTGAGGTCACGGCAAGTGGGATCATCAGCAAAAAGGCCGGAAAACCGACGGTAATGTAAGGCCGCTTCAAAATGTCTTTGCCGATGCTCGCCCAATCGAAAAACTGATCCAACACCAAATACGTCGAAAAGTGCAGGCACGCGTAAAAAAATGCGAACAACCCCAGCATGCGCCGCAAACGTACCAGCCAAGACCAACCCGATAATTTGCGCAGCGGCGTGATGCTAAGCGAGACCATTAGTAACACTAACGTCCAATAGCCTGTAATGCGGGTAATTTTTTCAATGGGATTGGCACCCAAATCATCCGTAAACGCAGCAAACACCAGACGTGCCAAGGGCATGCAGGCCAGTATGAAGACGGCGACTTTTAACCAAGCCAAGGTTTTGTTGTCGATAGTTTTCATGGCGACCCCCTTAAAAATACTGCTTAAGATCCATGCCCGTATACAAATGGGCAACCTCGTCAGTGTAGCCATTGAACATAAGGGTATTGCGCCGTAAAAACTCACCTAAACGGCGTTCTTTGGCTTGACTCCAGCGAGCGTGGTCGACATCCGGGTTCACGTTGGAATAAAAGCCGTATTCCCCAGGACCTGCTTGCATCCAGCTTGAGACGGGTTGTTGTTCGGTAAAGCGGATGGTGACAATCGACTTCGCGCTTTTGAAGCCGTATTTCCATGGCACAACGATACGCACCGGCGCGCCGTTTTGGTTGGGCAACAACTCGCCATACAAGCCAAAAGTCAGCAACGTGAGCGGGTGCATCGCCTCATCCATCCGCAAACCTTCGCGGTAAGGCCATTCCAAAACGGCTGAGTTTTGCCCCGGCATTTGTTCGTTATCTTTTAAACTGATGAACTCAACATATTTGGCTTTGCTGGTGGGTTCCACTTGCTTGATTAATTCCGTCAGTGAAAAGCCCAGCCAAGGCACCACCATGGACCACGCTTCGACACAACGCAGCCGGTAAACGCGCTCTTCCAGCGGCGCCATTTTTAGCAAAGTCTCAATGTCGAACACCTTCGGCTTGCTGACTTCGCCTTCAATGCTGATGCTCCAAGGTCGGGTTTTTAGCGTGCCGGCGTGATTGGCGGGGTCTTCCTTGCTGGTGCCAAATTCGTAAAAATTGTTGTATGTGGTGACATTTTTATAAGGCGTCAATTCTTCCGGCACGTTATAAACCGATTTTTTTACGCCCGACAATTTTTCCCCTGCCCATAAAGCAGGCGGCATCAAAGCGGCGAGCGTTGCGCCAGCCCCCATTTGCATAAACTTACGGCGCGCGTAGAACAGATCGCGCGGGGTGATTTCAGAACTGGGTACGGTTGGGGCTTTATAACTTGGCATCGATGATCTCCTTAATAGGGTGTGGCTTGCGTTTTCCAATTGGTCGGCGCTGATGGCAATTTATTACCGGTAGTATGCTTTTATTTTAAATTGAAGGGCAGAAAATGCCTGTGGAACATTTCTCATGTACAAGCAATATAGCCCAGCTTGGCTAAAGTCAAAATATTAAAATGAAATTAATCAGTTGCAATCATCCCTGCTAGTGACTTTACCGCTCAATCCGCTTGTTTGCCGCTTCCTTAAGCGTATATCATTAGGCCTGCATCAATTACGGATACCTTCATGGATACCATCAGCATACGCGGCGCCAGAACCCATAACCTAAAAAATATCGACCTCGACCTACCCCGCGACAAGCTCATCATCATTACCGGATTGTCCGGTTCCGGCAAATCCTCCTTGGCATTTGACACCATTTACGCCGAAGGCCAACGCCGTTATGTCGAATCCTTGTCCGCCTATGCGCGGCAGTTTTTGTCGATGATGGAAAAGCCCGATGTTGACCACATTGAGGGCTTATCCCCTGCCATTTCCATCGAACAAAAATCCACCTCGCACAATCCACGCTCCACGGTAGGCACCATTACCGAAATTTACGATTACCTGCGCTTGTTGTACGCGCGTGCCGGAACACCCCGTTGCCCGGAACACAAAGTCTCGCTGGAAGCGCAAACCATCAGCCAAATGGTTGACCAAATGCTGGCGCAACCGCAAGAACAGCGCTGGATGCTGCTTGCGCCGGTGGTCAAAGCCCGCAAAGGCGAGCATCTGCAAGTGTTCGACGACTTGCGCGCGCAAGGCTTCATCCGCGCCCGCATCGACGGCGGGGTGTACGATTTGGACGAAGCCCCCAAACTGGACTTAAAAAAGAAACACACCATTGAAGTCATTGTTGACCGCTTTAAAATCCGCCCGGACTTGGCGTTGCGCTTGGCGGAATCGTTCGAAACCGCTTTGCGTATCGCCGATGGCATTGCCATTGCCGTCAGCTTGGAAGACGACACCGAAATCATGTTCTCCGAACGCTACGCCTGCCCGCATTGCGGCTACAGCCTCAGCGAATTGGAGCCGCGCATTTTTTCCTTCAACAACCCGAAAGGCGCGTGCAGTTCTTGCGACGGTTTGGGCGTGCGCCAGCATTTTGACCCTGAATTGGTCATCCATAACCCCGACATCAGTTTGGCGGCAGGTGCGGTGCGCGGTTGGGACAAGCGCAACGGATATTATTACCAACTGATTTGTTCGCTGGCGCAGCATTACGGCTTTGATTTGGATGCGCCGTTCAACCAACTATCCAAAGCTCACCAAGCCGTCATCTTATTTGGCAGCGGCGACGAAAGCATTGAATTCAACTTTTTTAACGGCAGCGAATCCAGCAAAAAGAAACGCTATCCCTTTGAAGGCGTCATCGCCAATATGGAGCGCCGCTACCATGAAACCGACTCGCAAGCGGTACGCGAAGAGCTGGCGAAATATTTGTCGCAGAAAGTCTGCACGGTTTGTAACGGCGCACGCTTGAATGTTGCTGCCCGCAATGTCTTTGTTGACAACCAACCCATCCAGAAAATTACCCGCTTGCCCATCCGCAGCTCGCTGGGCTTTTTCCAAGGCTTGAACCTGCCCGGCAAGCGCGGTGAAATTTCGGTCAAAATCATTAAAGAAATTCAGGAGCGTTTGGAGTTTTTAGTCAATGTGGGTTTGGATTATTTAACCCTAGACCGCAGCGCCGATACGCTATCGGGTGGTGAAGCGCAACGCATCCGCCTGGCCAGCCAAATTGGCGCGGGTTTGGTCGGCGTGATGTATGTCTTGGACGAGCCATCCATCGGCTTGCACCAGCGCGATAACGAACGGCTGCTGAACACCTTATTCCGCCTGCGCGATTTGGGCAACACCGTTATCGTTGTCGAACATGATGAAGATGCCATCCGCGCCGCCGACCATATTGTCGATATTGGCCCCGGTGCGGGTGTACATGGCGGGCAAATCATTGCCCAAGGCCAGTTGGCGGACATACTGAACAGCGAAGCGTCACTGACCGGACAATACCTGTCCGGCAAACTGGGCATTATCGTGCCGGAAACGTTGACGCCGCCGAATCCTGACAAACAAATCGTCATTCGCCAAGCCAGTGGCAACAATCTTAAAAATGTCGATATTGCCTTTCCGATCGGTTTGCTGACGTGCGTCACTGGCGTGTCTGGCTCCGGCAAATCGACGCTGGTCAACGATACCTTGTACAGCCACGCCGCGCGGCTTATCAATGGGGCGAGTGTCGTGCCTGCACCTTGCGAGGGCATTGACGGCTTGGAACATTTCGACAAAATCGTCGATATTGACCAAAGCCCGATAGGCCGTACACCGCGCTCAAATCCCGCCACTTACACGGGCTTGTTCACGCCGATACGCGAACTGTTTGCCGCCACGCCGGAAGCCCGCTCGCGCGGCTACACGCCGGGCCGCTTCAGTTTTAACGTAAAAGGCGGACGCTGCGAAGCCTGCGCGGGCGATGGCATGATTAAAGTGGAAATGCATTTTTTGCCGGATATTTACGTCAATTGCGACAACTGCCACGGCAACCGTTACAACCGCGAAACCTTGGAAATTCGCTACAAAGGCAAAACCATCAGCCAAGTGCTGGCTATGACGGTTGAAGATGCCGCCGAGTTTTTCAGCGCCGTGCCGTCGTTGGCGCGGAAATTACACACCTTGATGGAAGTCGGCTTAAGCTACATCACCCTAGGGCAAAACGCGACCACGTTATCGGGCGGTGAAGCGCAGCGTGTCAAGCTGGCTAAGGAATTGTCCAAACGCGACACCGGCAAAACCTTGTACATCTTGGACGAACCGACCACCGGCCTGCATTTCCATGACATCCAACAATTGCTGAAAGTCCTGCACGCGCTGCGCGACCACGGCAACACCGTCATCGTCATCGAACATAATTTGGATGTGATAAAAACCGCCGATTGGATTATCGACATGGGACCGGAAGGCGGTGACGGCGGCGGTTTGTTGATAGCCGAAGGTACGCCCAAGCAAATCACTACCTGCAAAAAATCGCATACGGGTTTGTATTTAAAACGATTTTTTGAATAATTTTTAGTTTTTAACGCGGAGAAAAACCATGAACGATTACCACAACAGCAAAAAAGCCCGCTATGTCGCAGCTGTTTTTTACCTTGTTGTTTTTACCTTCATTATGGCGGGCACGCTGATCTCGCAACACCAAAAGGCAGAAGCGCAGACTCAAACGCCGGATGTTAAGTAAGGTCTTCCGGTATGTGTATTAGGTGAGCGACAAAGTGTCTGTGTACACCACCACGCAATCTTTGCCTTTCTCTTTGGCTTGGTAAAGTGCGTGGTCGGCTTGTTTGAACAATTCTTCTAATGTGACGTGGTTGCTGGGTTGGTAGAGCGATAAGCCAATGCTGGCAGTGTAGCCGAGGTTTTGGCCCGCATAGGTCACCACATTGTTTTTTATTGAGGTTAAGATGTATTCGGCAAGCTGGGTCGCGTCTGACAGGTTTGCATGGGGTAGGGCCAAGGCAAATTCTTCCCCACCAATACGGCCTGACAAGTCATTTTTGCTTAAGCTGCTGTTTAGTACGTCGCCAAACATTTTTAAGACTTCATCGCCACCAGGATGCCCAAAGGTGTCGTTGATTTTTTTAAAGTCATCAATATCAATGTAAAGGATGGCTAAGCGGGTATGCGTGCGGTGCGCAATTTCATAAGCATTCTCACATTGGCTAAGGAATGCGCCTCTTGTCATCGTGCCGGTTAGCTTGTCATAGTTGGCAATCATCCGCATTTCTTCTTGCAGGCTATTGATTTTTATTGTTAAACCAACAATATACCAAGACGCGCAAGGTGCTACGATAGCGGGAACCAAGCCTGCGATAAAAATCGTTACCTTATCGATTTCACAGTCAAAAAAATACATGGCGACCGAGGTGATAAGCTCCGATGTCACGATTGAAAATAGTGTAATTAAACCCACTATTTTAATCCGCCCAAATTTAGTGTCGCTTATCAGCATTGTCTATTGCACCAATAAAATTAGTTCCGCTCCGCCCACGCCTTATCCAAACGTTTGCCGGAGACGGGGTAGGGGGTTTTCAGTTGCTGGGCGTAGAGCGAGACGCGGTATTCTTCCAACATCCAGCGGTACGGGTCTTGCTCAGGAAAGCGTCGTGGCTTTTTGGCGTTTTTCTCAATGTCTTTCCAAAAGCGTAGGCAGCAGCGGCTAATTTCTTGGCTTTTTTGCAGGTTGTTGTCGTATTTGTCCAGCCGATATTGCGCGGCTTTCAGATAACGCGGGATGGCTTTCAGGTGTTCGTAAGGCGTGTGGCGAATAAAACCGGCGTAAATCAACAAATCCAGTTGTTCGTTGAGGTCTTTTGCCAGCGCATCATTGCCGTTCAGGCGGCTGAGTTGGTTTTTGATGGCGTTGTAAGTGGTCATGATGTCCAAGGCGATTTTACCCGCTTCGTTGGCTTTGCTGACCAGCTCGCCTTTGTGTTGCTTCAGGTTGTTTTCAAACGCTTGCTGGGTGCGGATGCTGCGGCCTTCAACAAACAGATGGTGCAGCACCACGCTCAGCATATCGTCTTTGTAGGACGTGTTGCTGCCGTAATCCAGCAACGGGTGTTTGGGCAAGCGGTTATAGGCCAATTCGCCCGCCGCCGATTGTGGCAGGTTTTTTTGCACATAGGTGCAATCCTTGCGCATTTGCAATTGGCAAAGGCGGATTAAACCGGCTTGGTGTTGTTGTTCGGCTTTTTCGCGGGTGTCAAAAATCCGTACTCCGACGGCATCGCCTTCGTCGATAAGGGCCGGGAAGCCGATAAAGTTTTGGCCTTTTTGGATGAATTGGTAAGTGTCCGGCAAATCATCAAACGCCCATTGGATGCAGCCGGTGTGGTGCAATTCGTCAATGGCGATTTGTTCAAAGCTATCCACGGCTTGGCTGCTGTGTTTGGCTTGCAGTTTGGCTAAGTCGCGTCCGTAATCGAGCAATTTGCCCTGCTCGTCAATGACGCGGAAATTCATTTTCAAATGCTCAGGCACGGCATCCAGATTCCACGCGGTCAGCGGGATGGCTTCGTCGGTCAGTTTTCGCAGCCGGTAGCCCAGCCACTCGGTGACGCTGCCTTTAAAATCGGGTTCAATTTCCAAACAACGTTTCACATAATCCGGAACCGGCACAAAGTGTTTGCGGGTTTGCTTGGGCAATGCCTTAATCAGCGCCGCACATTTTTCTGCCAACAAGCCCGGCACCAGCCATTCGAACGGCATCGGCGCAAGCTGGTTAAGCTGATGCACGGGGATAATCGCTGTCACCCCGTCTTCATCGTGGCCTGGCTCGAAACGGTATTGCAGGGCGATGGTCAGGTTGGCCCTGGTTCCTAAGTTCTTGCTTGGGAAGGTGTCAGGAAAATCCCATTCGTTGACAAAACCTTCCTGTTCGCGCGTCAAATCTTCTTTGGTCAAAAACAAGATTTTCGGGGTGGCGCGTTCGGCGGTTTTGCGCCAGGTATCCAGCGCAACGCCGCTGACAATGTCATCGGGCAATTTGCTGTCATAAAACTGGTACAGCCATTGTTCGTCTTCCACCAAATCGACGCGGCGGCCTTTGTGTTGGATGACGCCGACTTCTTCCAGCAGCTTTTGGTTGGCGACATAAAACGGCGCATTGCTGTGGTAATCGTGTTCGATCAGCGCGTTTACTATGAACATTTGCCGCGCCCCTTTGGCATCGACATGGTCGTACGGGATTTTGCGCCCTGCCTGTAACGTCAGGCCGTACAACAAGGTGCGTTGCGAGACCATGTTGCGGGCACTTTTCTTCTCCCAATGCGGGTCGTAGTAAGAATGCTTGACCAAATGCCCCGCGCAGGCTTCTATCCATTCCGGTTCGATACGTGCCACGGTGCGTGCGTAGACTTTGCTGGTTTCCACCTGCTCCGCCGCCATGATCCATTTCGGACGCACTTTGTGCAGGCCGGAACCGGGGAAGATGAAAAACTTCAGGCCGCGCGCGCCCAGATATTCGTAAGGCTCATGACGGAAACCGATGTTTGAAAGCAAGCCGGTCAGCAAGGCACGATGGATTTTTTCATAGCCCGCTTCGTCGGTGTTCAGGTGCATTTTCAGCTCGCCTTTCACCACTTGCATGATTTGCTCGTGGATGTCGAACCATTCGCGCATACGGATATACGACAAAAAATTCTCGCTGCAATATTTTCTTAACTTGCTGTTGGAGAGATGTTTTTTCTGTTCCTCGAAGGTGTTCCAAATATTCAGCAGCGTTAAAAAATCCGATTCAGGGTGGCGGAAGGCGGCGTGTTTGGCATCGGCTTGCGGGATTTTATCGGCAGGTTTTTCGCGCGGATCCTGAATGCTCAACGCGGACACGATAATCGCCACTTCAGTCAGGCAATGCTCTTCTTTGGCTGCCAATAACATCCGCGCCAGTTTGGGGTCGGTCGGCACTTTGGCGAGCTGTTTGCCGACTTCGGTCAGCTTGCCGGATTTGTCCAGCGCATTGACTTCCTGCAACACGGTTTTGCCGTCGCGGATCATTTTCTCGTCGGGCGGCTCGATAAATGGGAAGTCTTCAATATCGCCCAAGTTGAGCGAAATCATCTGCAAAATCACCGCCGACAAATTGGTTCGCATGATTTCCGGTTCGGTAAATTCCGGTCTGGCGAGATAATCGTCTTGCGAATACAGGCGGATACAAATCCCTTCGGCAACCCGCCCGCAACGTCCGGCGCGCTGGTTGGCGCTGGATTGCGAGACACGCTCAATTGGCAGCCGCTGGATTTTGCTTTTATGGCTATAACGGCTGATGCGCGCGTGTCCGGTGTCGATCACGCAGCGGATGCCCGGCACGGTTAATGAGGTTTCCGCCACGTTGGTCGCCAATACAATGCGGATTTTGCCGCCTTTGGGATTGAACACGCGTTCTTGTTCGCTGACGCTAAGCTTGGAATACAGCGGCAAAATCTCGTAGCGGGTGCCGTGATGTTTTTTGAGCGAATCGGTGGTTTCGCGGATTTCGCGTTCGCCGCTTAAAAAAATCAGGATATCGCCACGCAAGTCGCGGTAGAGCTCATCGACGGCATCGAGGATGGCGTTTTGTAAATCGTCGGTGGTTTCGTCCTCTTCTTCCTTGTCGTCGTCTTTGGCTTCAAGCGGACGATAACGGACATCAACCGGATAAGTACGGCCTGAAACTTCAATAATCGGCGCGCCACCGAAATGGTCGGAAAAGCGTTGGGTGTCGATGGTGGCGGAGGTGACGATCAGCTTTAAATCAGGCCGTTTTGGCAGTAGCCATTTCATGTAGCCGATTAAAAAATCGATGTTCAGGCTGCGCTCGTGCGCTTCGTCGATGATTAGGGTGTCGTATTGGCTTAAGTACGGGTCATTTTGCGTTTCTGCCAAAATGATGCCGTCGGTCATCAGTTTGACCAGCGATTCGGCGTGGGTTTTGTCGTTAAAGCGGATTTTGTAACCGACCGATTTGCCCAGCGCTTCGCCCAGCTCTTCGGCAATGCGGTCTGCCACCGTGCGCGCGGCAATGCGGCGTGGTTGGGTGTGACCGATAAAACCAGCCGCGCCACGGCCTAGCGACAGGCAAATCTTCGGCAATTGCGTGGTTTTTCCAGAGCCGGTTTCGCCGCAGACAATGACGACTTGGTGTTTGGCGATCAGTTCGGCAATGTCATCTTTTTTGCCGGTGACGGGCAAGTCGGGGAAGTTGAGCGGCGGAATGCTGGCGAGGCGTTTTTGATAGCCAGTGGCAGATTTTTCGATGCGCGCTGTTAAGGCGGCGACTTGTTCAGGCGAGCCTTTGCCTTTTTTGATTTCGCTTTGGCAACGGTCAAGTTGGCGTTTTAAGGCGTGGCGGTCTTGGCTAAGACAATAAGCCAGTTGCGTTTGTAACTGGCGAAGCTGTTCTTGGAGGGACATTAAGGCAATCAAAAAAATGAAGGCATTATACGCGATTGCTGGTTTTGCTTTTGTTGATTAGTAGGCGGTCAGGCTGGCGTTGAAAAAATCTTGTTGTCCTCCGAAATGATCCTGGCTCAAACTGCTGAGCAACACGGGTTTGCCTAGGCCATAACCTTGGGCGTAATCGACACCCAGTTTTTGCAGTTTGTCCCAAATGGCTTGGTTTTCGACATATTCGGCGACGGTTTTTTTGCCGAGCAATTGGGCAATTTCGTGGATGGAGCGCACCAAGGCAAAGTCGATGGGGTCGTCAACGATGTCGCGCACAAACAGGCCGTCGATTTTTAAGATGTCCACGGGCAGATTTTTTAAATAGCCCAAGGATGACAAGCCGCTGCCAAAGTCATCCAGCGCAAAGCGGCAGCCTTTTTTGCCAAGCTTTTTCATAAAGCTGACGGCATTGTTGAGGTTGGCGATGGCGGCAGTTTCGGTAATTTCGAAGCAGATTTTGTGTGCGGGTATTTTCCGTACGTGCAGTTGTTTTTGTACAAACAAGTACAAGTTGGTGTCGCTGAACGATTGCCCTGACAGGTTGATGGAGCATAGGTGTAAGTTTTCCACCACACTGGGGTTTTCTGACAGCCATTTTAAGGTGTTTTCGATCACCCAGCGGTCAATGCTGGCAGCCATGTTGTAGCGTTCGGCGGCGCTCATGAAGGCGCCTGGGGCAATTAGTTCACCGTTCTCGCTCTGTAAACGTAGTAATATTTCAAAATATAGAGGTTCTTGTGTACGGGTGCTGCTGTCGTCGTTGTCGGCTTCGGAAAGGATGCGCTTGATGGGTTGTGCATAAAGTACAAAACGGTTATCTTCCAATGCCTGCGGAATACGGCTAAACCATTGCATTTCTACAAAGCGGTGGGCGATGGCTTGGTCTTCTTCGCGAAGCAGATAAATTTGGTTGCGTCCGGCTTCTTTGGCAGCGTAACAGGCGGTATCGCCCGTTTGCAGGATGCTGTCGGCGCTGTGGCTGGTGGCGGTAATGGGGACAACACCAATGGAAACGCCAATTTTAAAGCGTTTGTCGCCATGCAAAAAACGGTACTCTTCGACTATTTTGAAGATGTTTTGGGCAATGGCGTAGGCATTGGCTTGACTGCAGTGGGGCAGCAGCAAACCAAACTCGTCACCGCCTAATCGGGCGAGCGTATCGCCTTTGCGGATGATGTTTTTTATTAAAGCTGATATTTGCTTCAGCAATTCGTCACCCGCTGCATGTCCGCAGGTATCGTTGACCAGTTTGAATTGGTCGAGGTCGAGGTAACAGAAAGCGTGTACGTCTTGGGTGGCGACGGTATCAAAGAGCAGATGTTTGAGTTGTTCGGTAAAAGCATAGCGGTTGACAAGCCCCGTCAAGCCATCATAGCGGGCTTGATAGGCAATTTTTTCAAGCATATGCCGTTGTTCGGTGACATCGTGGAAAACCAAAACGGCACCGACAATGTCGCCGTGGCTGCTGCGGATGGGCGCGGCGGTGTCTTCGACAAACCTTTCTTTGCCGTGTCGGTCAATCAAGATGCTTTCGTGTGCCAAGCCAAACGTTTGCCCTTCTTCGATGCAGCGCAAAGCCGATGCAATTGACGGCTCGCGGGTGTTTTCGTTGATAATGGTGAAGATTTCCGACAGCGGCTTACCCTTGGCTTCCGCCAATGTCCAGCCGGTGAGGTATTCAGCGGCGTGGTTAATATAATCGACAACCAGTTCGATGTCGGTGGTGATGACGGCGTCACCAATGGAATGTAAGGTAACTTGGGCGCGTTCTTTTTCTGATTGCAAGGCTTGAGCCAAGCGGTTGCTTTCGGTTACATCCACCAATACCGCCCAAGTACGGATAATGTTGTGGTGGCTGTCGTAATCAGCCGAAGCGGATAACAGCACGTCAATAATGCTGCCGTCTTTTTTTAGCATTTGGAACGGCGCTTCTACGCATTGTCCGGTTTTTAAGAACGCTGGAAAGACGAAATCGAGCAAGTCGCGGCGCGAAGCTTTTGTGAAAAAGTTAAGGGCGCGTTTGCCCAATACTTCTTGCCAAGTGTAGCCCAGCACTTTGCACCAATAGTTGCTGACTTGCAGCAAGTTGCCCTGTGCGTCGATGGAGTACATCATCACCGGCGTTTCACGGTAGAGTCTGAGCGCGTCTTTTTCGCGATCTAAAGCATGTTGGGTTAAGTTAAGGCGAATGGAACGATTTTGCGTGATGTGCATTACCAAATCCGCCAACATCCTCAGACGGGATTGTTGCTCGTTGCTGAGTTGGCGTGGCTGGGTATCGGCGACACTCAGCGAACCTAAGATGAATTTTTGCTTGTCAACCAGCGGCATGCCCGCATAAAAACGCAGATAGGGTGCGTTTGTGACTAACGGGTTGTTAATGAAACGTTCGTCTTGATGGGTGTCGGTGACGGTAAAAAAGTCTTGTGACTCCAATATGTGGTTGCAAAATGATGATGCCTTGGATATTTCACGGAAATTGCTGACACCCACAACAGCCTTACACCAATAGCGATCGGCATCGGCAAAGCTAATGAAAGCCATTGATGTGCCACAAATATCGGCAGCGAGTTTGGCAATGGTGTCGTAAGTGGGTTCAAAATCTGAATCCAGCACATTCATAGCCGCCAACGCTTGCAAGCGTTGTTGCTCTATTTGTTCGGCTGGTGACGCTAACATGCAAAAAGCTCCGTTAGATACTGACTGATTAGGTAGGTTTATAGGGCTTTATAGGTGTAAAGTTCAGCTTTAGCAAGGGGTAGTGTTAAGGTTTGTTGGTGAATATATTGGAAGTTTAGGCGGTTCCAATAGTATTTAATGGTAATTTATCACATATAACTATATTCAAGTAGACTGAAAACACGCTATTTTTTGAAATGCAGCTTCTATCCTCAGCGGACAATTTTATGACAAGCTCAACGACCCACGTTTTTTCCCGCAAACTTCATTTTGATAACCGATTTGTCGCCACTTTGCCAGGCGATGAAGAGCAGGACAACTTCCGCCGTCAAGTCTACGGTGCCAGTTATTCCAAAGTTTTGCCAACGCCCGTTAAAAAACCACAGTTGGTGTCTTATAGCTTGGAAGTTGCCAACTTGTTGGGCTTAAACGCAGAAGATTGCCAATCCGAAGCCTTTACTGAAATATTTGCCGGTAATCTTTTGGTGGATGGCATGGCTCCTTACGCCACCTGTTACGGAGGCCATCAGTTTGGCTATTGGGCGGGGCAGCTGGGTGATGGGCGCGCCATCAATTTGGGGGAAATCCTTAACGGACAAGGCCAGCGCTGGGCTTTGCAGCTAAAAGGCGCGGGGCTGACACCGTACTCGCGCAGTGCCGATGGTTTGGCGGTGCTGCGCTCGTCGGTGCGGGAGTTTTTATGCAGCGAGGCCATGCATCACTTGGGTGTTCCCACGACCCGCGCCCTCAGTTTGGTGTTGACCGGTGAAACGGTCGTCCGCGATATGTTCTACAACGGTAATCCACAACGCGAACTAGGAGCAATCGTCTGCCGTGTGGCACCTTCATTCACGCGCTTTGGCAGTTTTCAGCTGCCGGCATCACGTGATGATTTCGATTTGCTTAAGCAACTGCTCGATTACACCATCCGCACCGATTTTGCCGATTGGTTGCCAGCTGATGCCGAATGGAACACTAATCTGTATTGCCAATGGTTTGCTGAAGTTTGCCGACGCACCGCCGCGATGATCGTACACTGGCAACGCGTCGGTTTCGTGCATGGCGTGATGAACACCGACAATATGTCCATCCTCGGTTTAACCATCGACTACGGTCCTTACGGCTGGTTAGAAGATTACGATCCCAATTGGACACCCAATACCACCGACGCTGGCGAACGCCGCTACCGCTACGGCAACCAGCCGCAAATTGCTTTTTGGAATTTGGGGCAATTGGCGAATGCCTTATATCTCTTAGTCAAACGCGCCGAACCGTTAAAACAGGCCTTAGATGAATACACCCAGGCTTTTGGTGCAGGCTGGCAAACCATGATGGCGGACAAACTCGGCCTGGCAAGTTACCAAGCCGAAACGGATGATGATTTATATGCCGATTTGCTCAGTTTGTTGCCGCAAGTGGAAACCGATATGACGTTGTTCTTCCGCAACTTGGCGAATCTGGAAAAAGCCAAGGCTGATGACACCGACGCTGCGCTCATCGCGCCGCTGTTGGATGCTTACTATGTGCCGGAACAATTGGACGACGCCTATAAAAACCGTCTAGGCAGCTGGCTAAGGCGTTACTTGGCGCGTTTGCAAGCCGAACCGCAAACCGACCAACAACGCCGCACCGCCATGAATGCGGTCAATCCCAAATTCGTATTGCGCAACTACTTGGCACAATTGGCGATAGACCAGGCCGAACAAGGCGATTTTTCTGGCGTGAATGAATTGCTCGACGTACTACGCCATCCTTACGACGAACAGCCTGGCAAGGAACGCTACGCCGCCAAACGCCCAGACTGGGCGCGGACGCGCGCGGGTTGTTCGATGTTGTCGTGCAGTTCTTAATCTGAATGATGCCCATAGACAGCTTCAAAATCGCCTTGGCTTCTGATGCAGAGGCTATTGCCAGCTTGGTTAACCAAGCTTATCGCCCATCAACAGCGGTAGCCAGTTGGACACATGAAAGCCATTTGGTTTCAGGGGAGAGAATTGCTTCAGGGCAAGTGCTGGATTTAATCTCGGCAAGCGATTCACGTATTTTGTTGGCGTATCGTCAGGCAGTCTTGATCGCTTGTGTCCATCTTAAAAAAGAGGGGGCGGATTGCCATATTGGTATGTTGGCGGTTAAACCCGATGGTCAGTGTGCGGGTATCGGCAAGCGGCTGTTGGCATATGCAGAAAACCATGCCGCTAGCGAATGGGCAGTGAAGGCCTTTGTGATGGCGGTATTGACAGCAAGGACGGAGCTGCTTGATTTTTATCTACGGCGCGGTTATCAAAAGACCGGAAAAGTGATGGCTTATCCGGTTGATGCTGGCGTTGGTACGCCTCGCCAAGATAATTTGACGTTGGATGTTTTGGTCAAGCAGCAGGCAATTTTACCAACCAAGGAAGCGTTCCCCGTGCTTAAGACAGCACGGTTGCTGCTTCGTACACCCCATCTGGACGATGCCACGACACTTGCTAATTTACTTACCCCAGCCGTCAGCGAGTGGCTAGCGGCCTGGCCTGAGTCAATGGGTATACAAGGTATGACGCATAAAATTGCTAATGCCCATGTCGATAACATGACGGATCAAGCATGGCATTTGTTGCTGCAACGGCAGATAGATGATGCAGTAATTGGCTGGGCAAGCGTGTCACGATGCAAAAATGATAAGAGGATAGGGGATTTAAGTTATTGGCTAGGTGAAGCTTATCAAGGTGCTGGCTATGTTGGTGAAGCCTTAGCCGCAATGATGCCTGTAGCGTTTGCAAAGATGGATTTTATGGCGATAGAAGCAGGGGCGCAGTTAGAAAATCATGCCTCTTTCGCAGTCATGCAAAAACTAGGTATGGAGGTGTGCGACGAACGTCTGGTTTGGGCTTCCGCCCGTAACCGCGAAGAACGCTGCTTGTTCTATTCAATAGCGCGTGATTGCTTATCTAATTTAAACAGTTAGCTGTTGTTTGTGCTGATTTGGAAACTTATTGGCTTGTCATCTAACATTCACTTAACGATTCTATTGGCTGTTTTTTTCCGCGCTCTCTGTATGTGGGAGTATGCGTTTCATTTATAGATTCAATAAACCAATTGGTCATTGACGACGATCGCTTTGCTAAATCCAAAAACTGTTGAATAAATTGGGGCTTGTTGTAAGAATACCCCTCTTGTAGGTAATATACGATATGACAGATATTGCCTCGGTAATAGACCATAACAATAATTAAAATCGAGGGGATGATGAAGCCAATTCCAGTTACGGATTCGTATAAAAAATTTTTTGTTGCCGGCGAGCGGCGCAGTAATGGTCGTTTTGACACCGTGATGAAATACCAACTGCTTTTAAACGGCGTTGATTACAGTGGTGTGATAGAAAATATCAGCTTAGGTGGCGCTTGTTTGGGAACTTGCCAACCTAAAATCAGCGAACAACAATTGCGTCAGGAAGGTGAAATCGCCTTGTTTGTCGATGACGATTTTGCCCTTAGCCTGCGTTGCCGCGTGACATCCTTGTCTTCCTCTGTGCAAGGCGGCGAACCTGACGAAGTGAGTGTCAGTTTTATTGATCCCGACGTCGATGCCATTTCGGTGGTGTTGGATACGGATATTTAGGTTTTCGATAAGAGTTATCCATTAGCCTTGCAAAGCGAAAAAATGGGGGCAGCGGCTTAGCCTTTCCTGCCTTTTTGCTTACGGGCTTTTTTCTTGGCTTCTTTTTCTTCGCGCAAGAGCGCCAGTTCGACCAACTCTTGCTCCATCATCTCGGGCGACTCTAAGGTAATCCTGCCGATTGCGCCGCTGCGGAATTCGTTAAGCAGAATTTTCGCGACTTTATCCATGTCAATCACGCCGCCGGTGCGTAAACAGCCACGGGCTTTGCCGATCAGCGACAACAGTTCTTGCTCGGTTGCCGGTGTGTGTGGCAGGTTGAAACGACTGACCAGACAATCGGCATAGTGTTCCAGGAAATAGGCGGCGGCAAAAAAGGCAATGTCGTCATGTTGGATGGCGGTGTCTTTAATCGCGCCAGTGGTTGCTAAACGATAGCCGCTGTTTTTGTTGTCGACGTTAGGCCACAACATGCCGGGGGTGTCCAGCAAGACAATATTGTTGTCGATGGCAATGCGTTGCTGCATTTTGGTAATGGCGGGTTCATTGCCAGTTTTGGCGATGATGCGGCCTGCCAAAATATTAATCAGCGTCGATTTACCGACATTGGGGATGCCCATAATTAAGGTGTTGATGAGTTTGTCGGGGTTTTTGTCAGGCAGCATTTTGTGGCACAACTCGGTCAGCTGCCGTATCCTGTCGGGCTGCTCAATGGTCACGGCTATGGTTTTGACACCTTGCTCGCGTTCCAGATAGCTTTGCCAGATTTGGGTCATGTTGGGGTCGGCAAGGTCGCTTTTGCTTAGCACCTTAATGCACGGCTTGTCGCCGCGAATGCTGGCTAGCATGGGGTTTTGGCTGCTGAAAGGAATGCGTGCGTCCAGCACCTCAATAATTAAATCGACTTGCGGCAAGGTGGCCTTAAGTTCTTTGCTGGCCTTGTGCATATGGCCGGGATACCACTGAATGAGCATGATGTATGATGGTCTTAAAATTGTTGGAAAGAAGTTTGCAAACCCTAGCTACCCATAGGAGCCACCCCATAGTATGCACGAGAATGAAATCAGCAGTAGCTTTTACGCCTATTTGTCACGCTTAAGATGGATTAAGCGTTGGGGTTTGAAACGTAACGCCCACGATGAAAATGTCATGGAACACAGCTGGGAAGTGTCAGTGATTGCCCACACCTTGGCGTTAATCAAAAACCGTTATTACAACGGCAGTGTCGATGCCAATGCCGTGGCGACGGCGGCCTTGTACCATGACGTGACCGAAGTCATTACCGGCGACTTGCCCACGCCCATCAAATACCACTCCGAAGCCATCAGCAACGCTTACAAGCAAATTGAACAGCAGGCGGAAATGGAATTGCTTAACCAATTGCCTGCCGAGTTGCGCCAAGATTTTGAGCCGCTGATCCGCCATGCGCAATTGCCCGAAGAGCATGTGCAGCTGATAAAAGCCGCCGACAAAATCTCCGCCTATCTCAAATGCCAAGCGGAATTAAAAGCGGGTAATTCCGAATTTGTCACTGCCGCCGCGCAGTTGGCCTTGGTGATTGGCGAATCGCAACAGCCGGAAGTGTTGTTTTTTATGAAGACGTTCGCGCCCAGTTGCAGCCTGACTTTAGATGGTTTGATGAAAACCTTCTAAACCCCACACCGGCGGCTACGCGGTTTTTTTGACGGTTTGCCCGCGCCGAAATAAGCCGAAAGCCGCCATTGCACCGGCTAGCCAAACCATCACCAAATAGCCCACCACGCCGTCATAACTGCTGACCAGATAAAAATAATCGGCCTGCGGGTTGGTGTTGAATAAGGCTTTGCTGAGTTTAATCAGCCAAACCCACGCGGTGTGGCAGCCAATGCACCAGCCTAGGCTGGTGGCTTGGCGCGTACGCAGCAAGCCTAAAAAAAGCCCGACCATGAACAAGGCCAAAAACGCCGATTGGATGTCGGGGTTGAGCAAATTGGCAAAGGCTTCGCCCAGCAATTTAAAGCCGCTGAAGAAATTGAACTCGGCAGCCGGAATTTCGGTTTTACTGTCGATAAAATGCAGCGCGGCGTAATAAAACGCGCTGATCGCCAGCGCGGCGGCCAGCGGTAGTTTTCTTGCCAAGCCGATTAAAATCAGGCCACGGAACAACGGTTCTTCCAACACGGAAATCAGCAAGGCCAACAGCAAAGACACGGTGGTTTTTTCCAGCAACCAAGCCGCTGTCCAAGGTTGCGACACATCAACCACATGCACGTCCAGCGCGATGAGTACGGCAAATACCGGCAATAAAGTCAGCAAACCCAACGCAAAGCCTTGCCACAGTTGCTTAAAAAACACGGGGCGGGGCGCAAACCCCAGCTCGGCTTTGCCCATTTTTAAATAAGCCAAAAATGGAAAAATGCTCAGCACCAAAAACACTTGCGTGGTTTTGCTGAGGATTTTACGAAAGGGCAGGGTATCGCCAATGGCAAGTTGGATGAAATAACCGACCACGCAGGCCAACAGCGTTGCCGTCAGCAAAACCGCCAATGGGATGAGCGCCACGGCATAACGCTTCATAGGGCAAAATCTCCCCACAACATTTGCACCGCCGCCAACGCGCTGAGGGCCGCCGTTTCGGTGCGCAAGATGCGCTGGCCTAAACGCACGGGGATAAAACCGGCAGTTTTGGCAAGTTCGCGTTCGCCATCGGTAAAGCCGCCTTCAGGCCCAGCCAACAAGGTGACGTGTTGCCCAACCGGCGTCAGCGCGTTTAAGGTGGTGTCCGCGTAGGGGTCAAGGAAGACTTTTAAACCTTGTTGCTGGCTTACCCAGCTTTCCAACTGTTCAATATCGCCAAATGCCGGTAACACCGTCCTGCCGCTTTGCTCGCAAGCGTGCTGGGCAATTTTTTGCCAATGCTGCAAACGTTGGGATTTTTTCTCGTCTTTAAATTGCACCACGCAACGCTCGGTTAACAACGGCGTGATGCGGTTTGCCCCTAATTCCACCGATTTTTGCACCGACCAATCCATGCGGTCGCCCCGCGAAATGCCCAAGCCGAGCGTGACGGACAACGGCGATTCCACACTGCGCGCCACGCTTTCGTTAACCTGCACCGAGACCGTTTTGCGGCTGGCTTCGGCAACGCTGCACAAGTATTCGCTGCCGCTGCCGTCGAATAATAAAATGCTTTGGCCCTTTTTTAAGCGCAACACCGTGCGGATATAGTGGGCGCTGTCGTCGTCCAGCTCGATCAGCTGGTGGTTTGACAAGGGCAGGGGTACATAGAGTCTGGAGGTTCGCATGTGGGTTTTATGTGTACAGAGAACAGCACTTAATAGGAAATGTTTGGAAAACTATAACTGTCGTTGCTTTACTAGTTGGATAAATGACGTGACATCTATAAGCCATTGACGTTGCTCTTGTGTATAAGACGGATGGAGTCGGCTTGGCAAAATCAATTGTAAATTTTTAGCTTGCATTTCGTTAGTTTGGTTAACGCTGATTGCCGCTTCCAGTGTTAAAAGATGCTTTTGTTCGATACGGTTGGCTTCTGCCAGCACCTGCCGCCAACGGTCTTTGCAGGTTGATTTTACGCCTAGCATGGTCAGTTTAAACGGATCAAACTCAGGGTTATGGTATTCGGTATGCCCAGGAAACAAAAAATCCGGCTTAGTTTTGTTTTCGGTGACGGCGGTTCTGGAATAGCGCAAACCATACTCGACAAAAATTCGTTCCAAGTGATTTTCCAATGCTAGACCAACGCGGCTTTTACGACGGTTTTGTACCGATAAGGAAAAACTGATGAAACCGTCCACATCGCCATCAAAGCCTTGGGTTAGTCTGTCGCCGATAAAATGCCGTTCTAGGGTGCGGAATAAAACCTCCTCCCTTTCTAACCAAGCCATCAGAACATCATCTGCGCCATCTTGTGGGTTAATGTCTTTTAAAGTAGATCGTGCAAACGCTGAAAAATCTTTTGTAGTGGGAAAACTGCCTTTGAATTTCTCCAGCATTATATCCAGCCACGTTTCTTCGCTGGTTTCTACGACAACGCCAATGCTTTCAAGAATAAATCGAGAGGCAAATTCAATCCTATCCTGTTCGGTTTCCAAGTCTTCACGAATTGAAAAACCAGGGTGGCTTACATCAGAAAACCCAAATAGCCACATAATTTGCTTTGCAATCGTTGTTTCTTGCTCTGCTACTATTGCCAACAGCGTATTGTCAGGTCGTTTTGCAATTAACAGTAAGTCACCAACAGACGCACATTGAGAAACTTGGTTGGTTGGGAAATAAAGGCGATATTCCCAACGCATAACGCCCCTTTCCAATCGCGCTTTTTGCCTTGCATCGTACCAAGTCAGAAAACCATCTTCGACAATAGGATCATCTTCGTAATCGGTGAGATATAAAAATTTGGCTTCATATCTCACTTTACCTTCAGGCTCTCCGAGTATTTCACGCAAGCCCTCAACACCATTAAATTCATGTTGGTGTGAAGTCATTATGTCCACTTCAACCGTGCTAAGCCGCTTTAAGGCAACGCCATCAAAATACTGCGAAAGATACCCTTTTTTCATTTCATTATTCCCTGCTTGTAATGATTAATGTTTATGCGTCTAGCTTCCAACCCGCGCACTTCATAAATATTGGGTAAGCGGCCTCATAAACTTCATTGCCAAACTGTTCAAACATATTGCAAATTATGTTTTCTAATTTATTGCACTCACCATCTGTAAACATTCTTTCATGTGTGTGAAATAATTCGATAGATTCCGGCTCGTCATCCGGATGAAACAGCAAGCCACGAACTGACATTTCAGAAAACCACGTTAACATGCCGTCAAAACTGTTATCGGCAAAATCAGGGATGCGTGATGTGTTCATATTATTTCTCCTCAAAGTAATTGCTTAAGGGTTTGTTGATAGGATGTAAGTTTTCAATAATTTTAGGCACGACAATTCTGGCAACTTCGCGGATAACAGGCATAACAACACTATTACCAAATTGGCGGTACGCCTGCGTATCGCTAACCGGAATCTTAAATGTATCAGGAAAGCCCATTAACCTAGCGCATTCCCTAGGCGTCAAACGCCTAGGCCGTTTGCCTTCACCTTGCGATACCAGAATTTCCGAGCCGTCTTTGTAGTAACGCGCCGACAATGTACGCGCCACGCTATCGCCCGTCACCAAGCCAAAACCAAAGCCATTCCCCGCCGCCCGATGTTTTGCCGCATAGGCTTGCAAGTATTCCCATAATTTTGGCGTTAAGGTGTATTTGGGGTTAATAACGGCTTTTTCGCCGATGGTGTAAGGTTCTTCGGCTGCTTCGCTGCCGTCTTGCGGATGCAGTATGCTGGCAAGACGTGGGCTTTGGGTTGGTAAGGCTAAGTCGTCCCAAGAAAATTCGGTTAAATCCCGAAAACCAAGAAGAATGATGCGCTCGCGGTGTTGCGGCACAAAGCGTTGCCCGTCGATGACTTTGTAATAAACGTGGTATCCCAATTCGTCGCGCAGGGTTTGCAGGATGACTTTAAACGTATTGCCTTTGTCGTGGGAAAGTAGGTTTTTGACATTTTCCAGCAAAAACGCTTTGGGTTGTTTGGCGGCGATAATGCGGGCAACATCAAAAAACAAGGTGCCTTGGGTGGCGCATTCAAAGCCATGCGGACGGCCTAGGGCATTTTTCTTGGACACGCCAGCAATACTGAACGGTTGGCAAGGAAAGCCCGCCAACAATACATCATGGTTTGGCACATCGTTTTCATCAATTTGGGTGATGTCGCCAACAAAAAGATGCTGTGTGTCTTGTGGAAAATTCGCCAGATAGGTTTTTTGGGAAAACGTGTTCCATTCGCTGGTGAATACGCAATGCCCGCCGTGGGCTTCAAAGCCAAGACGAATACCGCCAATACCCGCAAATAAGTCTATAAAAGTAAACAAATGATTGCTTTTTTGTTCCGCATCAATCAAAGGGAGTATGCGCTGGCGTATAGCATCGGCTAAGTAAGTCGGCGGTTCATTTTCGCCAATTTCCCAGCGTCTTACGGTTCGTGTATCTACATCAAGAAAACTTGCTATTTCGCTTTGGCTATAGCGGATTCTGGCTTGTCTTAACAAAGCAAGTGATTGTGGTTGGTGCATGTTCTTTCCTAGGAATATTTTCGGACATTATGACCTGAATTATTCCCTTTTGGTAGTGGCTTAGCTATTCCTCTTATTCAATCCAGTTTAAATTATTTAACGCCAACGATTAATCCTGACAAGCCTGTTGGATGCCATCCCATGCCACTTGCGCCATCAGTTGCAGTTCCGGTTCGGTAATGACATACGGCGGCATAAAGTAGATGACGTTGCCCAGCGGGCGCAGCAATACGCCTTGGCTGAGCGCGTATTGGTAGACTTTTACGCCCCGGCGTTCTTGCCACGGGTACGGTTCGCGCGTGGCTTTGTTTTTGACCAGTTCGATTGCCACAATCAGGCCGGTTTGCCGGACTTCGGCAACGTGCGGGTGTTCGTGGAAACGGGCGCTGATGTTAGTCAGCTGCTGCGCCAAGGTTTTATTTTGTTCGATGATGTTGTGCTGGCGGAAAATTTCCAGCGTTGCGACGCCGGCGCGGCAGGCGATGGGGTTGCCGGTGTAGCTGTGCGAATGCAAAAAGGCGGTTAAGTTTTGGTAGTCGGCGTAGAAAGCTTGGTAGACGTCGTCGGTGGTCATGACCGCTGCCAAGGGCAAGTAACCGCCAGTCAGGCCTTTCGATAAGCACATAAAGTCCGGGCTGATGTTAGCTTGTTCGCAGGCGAACAGTGTGCCGCTGCGCCCAAAGCCGACGGCGATTTCATCGGCAATCAGGTGTACGCCGTTTTGGTCGCAGGCTTCGCGCAACAGTTTTAAATAGACCGGATCGTACATGCGCATGCCGCCCGCGCATTGCACCAAGGGTTCGACGATGACCGCGCAGACATTATCGGCTTGTTCGGCAAGCGTTTGCGCCATCAATGCAAAACGGCGTGTTGAGTAGTCCGCCCACGATTCACCAGCTTCGCGGTAGTAGCAGTCCGGGCCGGGTACGGTGATGACGTCCATCAACAAGGGCGCGTAGGTTTGTTTGTACAAGGCCACATTGCCGACTGCCAAGGCGCCTAAGGTTTCGCCGTGGTAGCTGTTTTCCAGCGTGATAAATCGGGTTTTCTGGGTTTGTCCACGGTTAAGCCAATAATGGAAACTCATTTTTAGCGCCACTTCAACGGCTGCCGAACCGTTATCGGCAAAGAAACAGCGGTTCAAACCTTGGGGTGTGATGGCGACCAGTTGTTCGGCAAGCTCAAGGGCGGGTTGGTGGCTGAAACCGGCGAAAATTACCTGTTCCAAGTGATCGAGCTGGTCTTTGAGTGCGGCATTGATGTGCGGGTTGGCGTGTCCAAACAGATTGACCCACCACGAGCTGATGGCATCCAGATAGCGGTTGCCGTCAAAGTCTTCCAGCCATACGCCTTGGCCTTTTTTGATGGGGGTGAGCGGCAGGGTTTCGTGGTCTTTCATTTGTGTGCAGGGATGCCACAATACGGAAAGGTCTCTTTTGACAAAGGCTTGGTTGTTGGTCATGGCGGTTGCAAGCAGCGGAAAGCCGGGCGGTTGGCGCGGGCAGGGGGTTGAAAAGCGCCAATTATAACAGACCCCCATGGCGAGTCTTGGTTGTCGGTGACGCGCTTATGAATCCTTGCGCCGCTTGATCTCACGCTGCATGAAACCGTACAGGCCTTCGACTTTTTCACGCGCCCAAGGGGTTTTCCGTAAAAACTTTAAGCTTGAGCTGATGCTGGGGTCGGCACTAAAACAGCGGATGGGAATGCGTTCTGCCAAGTCTTCCCAACCGAAATAATCAACCAGCTCGGTGACGATGGTTTCTAAAGTGATGCCATGCAAGGGGTTGTTGGCCTGTTTGTTTGGGCTTTCGGGGAGGTCGTCGGATAGTGGGTTCATAGTCGTTGCCGAGTTAAAAGTAAAAGCGCTTCGGTTTGCCAAGCTATTGTTGGGTGAGTGCCTGTCTGATCGCCTTGGGGTCGTAACCACGGATCGGTCTGCCATTATTGACCACCACCAAAGGAACGCCAACCCCGCCTAAGCGTTTAAATTCGCTATGGGCTATATCGGATTGTTCTATATCCAAATCGGTGTAAGGAATCTGGTTTTCTGCGAAATATGCGCGGGTCTTGGCGCAATAGCCGCACCACGACGTCGAATATAAGACGACCTCGTTTTGCCCCTTTCCATAAGTAATTGGCGGTAGTGGATTAAGCCAGTGGTCGATTTTGTCACGGTTTTGGTAAATTCCACTCGCAACAGCCATCAATACTATCAGTGTGGTATTTTTCATTTTCGCCGAATGGTGGGTAATAGCGGAAACTAAGCGTATAAAACGTAAAAGTTCTGGTGGGAATGTATCCTAATTGTTAACAAGCTTGCAACAAGGGAAATGGAAGGTGGTGCTTTTGCTTTCTATTTAGATAAATTACGTTCTAAATGAAGCGAATTTTGAAATGTGATGGGCTAGGATGGGCTGTAATATTATTCTGACGCGCGTCCGATTACCGATGAACATATCAGAACATTAGACAAAAAAATATAACAAACCAGCTTCGTTAGGTGATTTTCAGGATTGCAGAAAATGGATTTATCAAAAGATAAAGGGAGTTTGATAAATTGGTCGGGACGACAGGATTTGAACCTGCTACCACTTGTCCCCCAGAATGGTAAATATTAGTTTTTTACCATTCAACCAGATTCAATAGTCATAATAATATCCTTTAATTACATTAAGTTATTTTTAATTAGTGTCCGACGATGTACAATACCGTACGCTAAAATACAAAATAAATGTTATCCCAAAAGTTATCCCAAAAACTGTGGGATAACTTTTTTAAAGGACATTACTAATGGCTGTCAACAAACTCAAAGAACTGGCGTTTAGAAATTTAAAGGCCACCGACTCGGAACAATTGGTTACTGATGGCGGTGGCTTATTTGTGCGGATTCGACCCGTATCAAAAGGTGGTGGGGTTTCGTTCAGATTTACTTACCGATTTGAAGGCAAACAAAAATGGGCGGATTTGAAAGCCAAGAATTTGCCGGATGCACGGGCAGAACGCGATGCTTACAAAAAACTGCTTAAAACAGGCGTTGACCCAAACCTTGAGAAAAAGCTAGAGAAAGAACGTAACCGCCAACAACAGCTTGAAGAGCATGAAGCTTTAACCAAACTTAAGGCGCGGGTTACTGTGAACGACTTGTTTACCCGCTGGCATGATACCGATCTACTCAAACGCAAGGATATAAAAGAAATCATCCGCATGTTTGAAAAAGATGTGTTGCCAATAATGGGCAGTTTTTTTGTCGAGGACATTAGGAAAGGCCATGTTACGCAAGTGGTTGACATCATGAAACAGCGTGATGCCGTCCATACGGCGCGAAATATCCTAAAACTCATGCGGCAAATGTTCCGGTTCGCCGTTGACCGAGACATTATCGAATTTGACCCAACAGCAAGCCTTAGCGTAGTGCGCCTAACCACCGCGCCTACAGAGCGGGAAAGAACGTTAAGCGAGGTTGAAATCAGGGCATTAGCGCGACAGTTGCCTGATGCCAATTTATTAAAGTCAACTGAGTGCGCCATCTGGATTGCATTATCAACCCTTTGCAGAATTGGGGAATTATCCAAAGCCCAATTTTCACACATTGATTTTGAAGCAAAGACTTGGAAAATACCCGAAGAAAACAGCAAAAACGGCAAGGCGCACACCATTTACTTATCTGACTTCGCGCTGGCACAATTCAAACTCTTAAAGCAGATCGCTAAAAGTGATATATGGATTTTTCCTAATCGGGACAATTCAAGCCATGTCTGCGAGAAATCAATCACCATACAAATACGCGGACGACAAACAACCGCCCTACTCAGTCATCGCGCCAAAGACTCCCAAGCCCTGATGTTGGCAGATGGTAATTGGACACCCCATGACCTAAGGCGTACAGGAGCGACATTAATGGGTAAATTGTACGTTCGGGGCGTTCGCATTCAAGGTGATGTGATTGAAAAATGCCTGAACCATACCGAAGAAAACAAAGTTAAACGGATTTATCAACGCCAAGGCTTGGAAGAAGAGCAAACGGAAGCATGGCAAGCATTAGGGGAAAAGCTTAATTTGTTGGTGAACATGGATGCCACCAATGTGGTAATGCTACGCCAGCACAGTTAAATAGACCAACAGTCAAAAGAGCGAGGCGCAAATGATGGCCTTCAAGAAAGCGGTTTGATAAAGGCAAGCAAGCTCCAATTAAAAGGTAATAGTTATTTTGCCAGTTTGTCACAAATGACCAGTAAGCCTTATCATGTCTGGTTACCAGCACTGACAAAAGCCTGACAAATCCACTGCAAAATAGTCTGTAAACTTTTACTTTGTCAGGATTAAGGCGAGACAAAGACATTTAGGCCGCTAGATTGACTATAATCGCCCCTGCATTCAACCGTAACTCCAATCCTCCCCTTAACCTTTTAATATCGTCTCCATCACCAACTGATTGCATTATTATGTAATCTGCCTCACCCAACTTTAGATCAATCTTAAAAATAATATCGCAACTCTAACACTGCAAAATTATGAGTAACTCACCTATCTTAATTAGACCAAGATTGACAGATCATCATGGGATTTATAAAAGCCAATCTGATTTGGATTTTGCAATACAGTTTTTTGATGAAGACATTCCCCTGTACGTTGATCCATTTCTTCTATGGAAATCACCTTCACAACAAGATCAAGCACTTCACACGGTAATAACAAACTCGTTTAATTATTTGAATTATCTGTTAAAAAAGGGACGGTCAGAGCAAGCTCTTTCAATTTTGATAAATTTATCAGAATGTCCAGAAGTTGGGCTTGGCGTATCAAAATCACGCAACGGTGTGCGAATCGGTCAAGCTCAAGCTCAGAAAATACTCGACCTTTTCACAGATATTCCAGAATACAGTCAATTCGGATTTACCCATTTTGAAATTATTCAGCTTTATATTTCGGGAATAGCTAAGGATAGGATCAGTGACATTGCTTGTAATTATTTAAAATCCTTCTTGATTGATTACACCATTGAGCAATGTGAATTAAGCAATATACCAATGGAAGGCGTTATTCTCGACTCAATTTATAATTATAAAAACAACACTTTAGATACAAATCAAAAAGTTTACCTTCCTGTAAATCCTACGACTAAAGAACCGTTAATTTTTACGCCTAAAAGGTGGTTACGATTCAATCCTTGGATTAGTTTTGAAGATTATTTTCAGACCTATTGCCCCAGAGACGAGATTTTTAACCCTAACGAACCTGAAGATCGCGTAAAAGTTTTAAATTTTAATAGAGAAAACTACGGCGTAATTGAGGGATATGTCGAGTACAAAGTAAGAAGCTCGGAAGACTGCAAAAACGACCCGCTTTTTAGTCAGATACCTGTTTTATCGGCGAAACGTAAACTCACTGAGTTGCTAAAATTGAATACAGGGAAAGGCGATAATGCGGATATGAAGTATGAAGAAATTTCAGCAGACTTGCTCGCGTCTTTGTTTTACCCGCATCTCGATTTTGCACAAACTCAAAGCAGAACGGAATCAGGCCGTCATATCAGAGACCTTATTTTTTATAACAACAGAGGCATAGATTTTTTAGATGAAATATTTACGGATTATGGAAATAGACAGCTAGTTGTTGAAATGAAGAATGTTCATCACATTGAGCGCGACCACATAAACCAACTAAACCGTTATTTACAAAATGGTATTGGTAATTTCGGAATATTTCTGACTAGGAATCCCTTACCTAAGGCGATGTATTCTAATACTATTGACTTATGGGCTTCGCAGAGAAAGTGCATCATCGCTATTACCGATGAAGATTTAAAGCTGATGGTGAGTGTGTACGAAAGCAAACAGCGAACCCCTATTGATGTATTGAAGAAAAAATACATCGAGTTTAGACGAAATTGCCCTTCCTAAATGGAGACGAAATGAATAGAGAAGATGTTAAGACCTTTGAAAAACTTAATGGTCAGCTTGTAGGCGTCTACGAGGAAATGACTTTGCTGTCAAAGAAAAGCCCAAACGATGCGGTCAATAAATTTAAGCTCAAATTTATAAACAAATTAATCAGTGAAAGTAACGAATATCTTTCAGAAGCTTATAAGCCTTTCGATGATTTCGACTCGTTTGATGAAGATGACGTTCCACATAACAGCGATGTTGTGTTTATCCTATCTCAATACCTTCAGTGCTTTGAAAAGCTACGTTCGGATAATATCGTGCCGTCTTATGGCAATTGGTATTGGAGAGTAAAAGGCGACGAAGATGAAGATACATTGGATGATGACGGGATGGTGCTTATTAGAACCGTAAAGCCTAAAAAATTTAAGGAATAAATATGGAAAAAGAGCAAGCTTACACCTCTACTGATAAAGTTCAGGCTTACAACACGACTGTGGAGCTTTTAAAATCCATGTACTTGGAATTTAAGGATTTATCCAAGAAAAAACCAGATGCTGCTGTAAGCAAGAGTAAGATCAAGATTACTAACCGACTGCTAACAAGAGTAAGAACTGTACTGAATGATGAAGAATCTATTGAGTTTTTAGACCTTCTTGATGAGGACGATGTACCTCAAGTAAGTGACGTTACATTAATTTTGTCGCAATATGAGGCCGCGATGGATGCATTCAGAAAAAAATACTACGGCTTCAATAGCAGTGAGCGTGAGCATCAATGGTATACAAAATAGCTAATTAAGACTGATTTACTAAAAAACTGGTCATTCTGATTCTTTATTGAGCAATCTCAGTTGGTGACCTAGACCAACCTTAACCAATTAGGCAAAGCCGCCGAATTGGCAGGTTATGACCGATTGACCTTCATTCAAAAATTACAACTTGAAAATGAAGCTATCTATGATTACGAACCTGAATTAGTCAATGAAATGGTCAACAACGCCCAACAAACGTTAGCTTTACTGAAATAATAATAGCCGCTTGAAAATATACTTTAAGGACAACAAACATGAAAACCACGCATTTATCTAGCCGAAGGCATGTGACCATTCCAAAAACGATATGCGATGCTTACCATTTGGCTATCGGGCAAGAATTGGAAATCGAATCTACCCCGCAAGGCATTTTATTGAAGCCCAAAAAAATCATGCCAAATACGTCCATTGACGCAATTGCAGGCTGCTTGGCTTATCAAGGCGAGGCAAAAACCATTGAAGAAATGGACGAGGCCATTCAACAAGGCATTGCCGCTGAATGGGGACAAGATGATCGCCGTTGACACCAATGTGATAGTGCGGTTTTTAACCAAGGACGATGAAGCCCAATATCAAAAGGCTTACCGGATTTTTGCTGAATCCGCCCAGCTTTTTATCCCCACTACCGTTATTTTAGAAACGGAATGGGTGTTACGTTTCAGCTACCGTTTTCCGTCTGATCGTATTGGTTATGCTTTGTCGGGTTTATTGGGATTGCATAACGTCATTACTGAACATAAGGCCGCTGTGCTTAGCGCGTTAGCATGGCATCAACAAGGAATGGATTTTGCCGATGCTTTACATCTTGCTTGTAGCTCATCTGCTAGTGAATTTGTCAGCTTTGATAAGAGGTTGATTAATAAAGCGGTTGGTTTAAATGTTGAGATAAAGTTAGTTGAGCCTTAATAAATAAACGGATTATTGTAACTTTGTTGACAACCGAAATAGAGCAAGCCAAGCAACGTGTTTAAGGTATGGCTTCAGGGGAACACGAATTATGTCACTAGAATTTAACGACATCCTCCTTTACACCGACATTAACGGCAAGGTGAAGATAGATGTTATCTATGAGGAAGAATCGTTTTGGCTTAGTCAAAAGAAGATGGCGGAACTGTTTGATGTGAGCGTCCCGACTATCAATGAGCATTTGCAGAATATTTTCAAAACCAACGAGTTGGAAGAATCTTCAGTTATTAGGAAATTCCGAATAACTGCTACGGACGGAAAAAAATACAACACTAATTTTTACAATCTGGATGCCATTATCGCGGTGGGCTACCGCGTCAACAGCCACCGCGCCACGCAATTTAGGATTTGGGCAACGGCAACGCTGAAAGAATTTATCATCAAAGGCTTTGTGCTGGATGATGAAAGGCTTAAGCAAGGCAAACGTTTCGGTAAGGATTATTTTGATGAGCTATTGGAACGGATTCGGGAAATCCGCGCCAGTGAACGGCGGTTTTATCAGAAAATCACTGATATTTACAAAGAGTGCAGCATGGATTATACAAAGGATGATCCGCAAACGCTGACCTTTTATAAAACGGTGCAAAACAAGTTGGAATGGGCAATCACGGGTAAAACCGCCGCTGAAATCATTCACGCCCGCGCCAATGCTGAACAGCCGAATATGGGCTTGCAAACATGGAAAAACGCTCCAAACGGCAAGATTTTAAAAAGTGACGTATCGGTTGCCAAAAACTACTTGATTGAGAAGGAAATTAAGGAGCTGGAGCGGATTGTGGTGATGTATTTGGATTATGCAGAACTGCAAGCCTCCAGAAATATTCCTATGAAAATGGCGGATTGGATAGAAAAGCTAGATGCTTTTTTAGCTTTTAACGGCTATGAGATTTTGCAGGATGCCGGAAAGGTTAGCCATACGATTGCGGAACGCTTGGCTCATCAAGAATATGATAAGTTCAGAGTGGTGCAAGATGTCATTTTTGAAAGCGATTTTGATAAAACGGTGAAAATCATCGTGGCTAAAAAATAATCTTTCTGTGCTTTCTTGTTGTGGCTAAAACAGAAAAGTGTGATTTGGATCACATTGTCCGTTAAGGCCTTATAATGTCCCATTAACTAATTGCCTATGTCATATCTTATATGGCATAGGCAATGAATTTGGTTTTTTTGGATGTTATACACCTCAACAGGAGTGCGATGATTAACTGCAAAACCGCGATACAAAATTCCAAAACCGCGCAAGGCCTTAGTTTGCCGGACAAGTTAAACGAAATCTTGCCTTTGTGTAAGGCTTTCCAAGCAAAACCCAAAAACGCCAAGATAGAAACTGACGATTGGCATGTGCTATGCCATAAAGGTGGCGGATTTAAACGCTGGCACAAACAACAATTTTTTCCAGCCACTTTTGTTGCCGCAGAGTTTTCAGCTTTGGCAGCACGGGCTTATCTTGCCTTGGCGGAACTCGACAATTCACAAATCCCCCATTTTGCACCGTTAAGCGTTACGGATGTGGTGAAATGGGCGCGTCAAGGCAATAAAATCTTACCGCTCAATGTTCCCTTACCTGGCGTGGCAAACAATCCATTATTTAGGCAAGGCTTAGCCGATTTGCAACTATGGAGACCGCGTGATTTGCCCAAAGGCATAACCGGACACGGCGACCCTGTACGGCGATGGTTAATTAACAAACTGCTTGAGGAGTTTTATTATTCGTTTGCCTTAGCCCCATCAAAAAGTGCTATCAGGGATGTTGTACTGTTGGCGTGGGCAAATGTCGATGCCAAATCAATTCGCTATGTAATGGATGACGACTCGCTTAGAAACGCAGAAATCAAAGCTAACACCAGACGAGAATTTGACAACAAGGCCAAGACGGTCACGCAACAAAGCATCAATCGCTTCTCTGTACAGGCAAAAAATCCCCCTATCCTTGAAAAGGCGTTGCTACAAAATGACCAAGAAGTTTTGAAAGCCGCCGAGCAATTACTGAGTAATTTATCAGATGAAAAAAGCAAGATAAGGGCATTATCCCTTATTAGGTCAATCCAAGAGGAAATGGAAGCCGTAAATGATGACCCGCAAGATGAATGGACTTATTCATAGAATGAGTTGAATAACTAGGGAGCAAATCGGCTATTTATTCAAGTTTTGCTCCCTGTTTTCAAATGCACCTTAAATTTGCTCGATACTGACCACTGTTTAATCAAATCCGCTACCGTGCGGAAAGGATCAATAATGGTAGTATTAGCTTCTCTTCCCGAAACAGGTTTTTTACGATTGCCGCAAATTATAGGCAATCCAAAGGCCAATCCGCCGATTCCGGCACTTATCCCCGTATCAAAAACAACATGGTGGCAAGGCGTTAAAACCGGTAAATTCCCCAAAGCGGTAAAATTGGGTGCGCGCACCACTGCGTGGAGAATAGAAGATATAAGAGCCTATATCGACAGCCAAGGTGGTGGGTTATAGCACCGCCTATGATGATCTGTGTATCGAAACCAAAAACGCCAAAGCTAGCCACGGTAAACAATAATGGCTAAGCGTCCCAATCCCAATCTGGCAAAAATTCACCGTAATTATACGGTGGAGGAAGTCGCCAATCTGTTTTCCATCCATAAAAATACGGTGCGCTCATGGGTTAAAGAAGGCTTACCGACGAATGACGACAAAAGGCCGATGTTAATTTTAGGTGCTGATTTGAGGCAATATCTGCAATCGAAAAAGTCAGCTACAAAACGTCAATGTCGTGCCTTTGAAATTTATTGTGTCCGCTGTCGGTTACCACAATTGCCCGCTGAAAATATGGTCGATTATGAGCCTATCAATAACGTGATGGGGCGTTTAATTGGCCTTTGCCCAAGCTGCAATGGCATCATCAACAAATTCTTTAACCTTGCCCAATTGGAGGTAATCAAGCACCAATTGGACATCAGCTTACGAAGGCACTGAAACACATAAACGAGAGTGACAAACCCCTCCTAAACAGTGACTTCACACAGTGAGCTGAAACCATGATTAAACACAATGCAGAAAACGAGCGTATCAAGCGCAAATATTTCATCTTTTTGAAGGAGGCCAAACGGCAAAACGAGAGTTCCGTTGATGCGGTTGCCAAGGCGGTCAGCCGCTTTGAAATCTACACCAAACACCGTGATTTTAAGGCGTTTCATTTTGAGCAGGCGGTGGGGTTTAAAAGCCACCTTGCCAAACAAAACAACCTGCAAACGGGGGAAAAGCTAAGCAAGGCTACGTTGTATTCGACCTTGGGGCAGTTGAAAGCCTTTTTTCAATGGTTGGCGATGCAGCCGGGGTATAAGTCCCGCATTAGCTACACCGATACTGAATATTTCAATTTGTCTGAAAAGGATGTGCGTATTGCCACGGCGCGGCGGGTAACGGCTGTACCGACGATGGAGCAAATCAAGCATGTGATTGAGACCATGCCCAACCAATCCGACATTGAACGGCGTAACCGTGCCTTGATTGCTTTTACCCTATTAACGGGGGCAAGAGATAGTGCCATTGCCTCCATGAAGTTGAAGCACATTGATATTGTGGGCGGTAGTGTCTTTCAGGATGCGAGGGAAGTGGATACCAAGTTTAGCAAGACATTCACAACGTTTTTCTTTCCTGTCGGTGAACCTATCCAACAAATTGTCTGTGATTGGGTGCGCTATCTGAAAGAAGAATTGCTGTGGGGTAATGATGATCCGTTGTTTCCTAAAACCCATGTGATTAACAGCGAGGATAGGGTTTTTACCGCATCCGGTTTTAAGCCGGAACATTGGCGCACCGCTTCACCGATACGCACCATTTTTCGGCAAGCGTTTGAAGCGGCGGATTTGCCGTATTTTAACCCGCACAGTTTCCGCAATACTTTGGTGAAGCTTGGGCAACAGCTTTGCCTATCGCCGGAAGAGTTTAAATCGTGGAGCCAAAACTTAGGCCATGAGGAGGTGTTGACCACGCTCTATAGTTATGGCGAGGTACAACAGCATCGGCAAGGGGAAATATTGCAGCAGTTAAAAAACCCTCGCCCTTCAGTTGTCAGCCAAAGCGCGGATGATATTGCCAAGGCGGTTGTTCAGGCAATGGCTCACTACAATTCACAATCGGGAGGTTATCAATGATGGACTATCTTAAGGGCTTTTTTACCCGCCAAGCTCATGTTGCCAGTAGCGGCCTGATCTATGTAATCACTCCACCAGCCCATCAGCGGCTTTCTGTACTCAAGGTAGTTGGTTCTGTTTTAAGTATTGCGTATTTCGTTTTTGCCAGTATGCGCTAAGGCCACTAACAATAAACTTTATGGAAGAGGTGTATCGAAGATAAAAAACTACTTATTTGAGGCAATCGTTTAAATGTTATCCCAAACGTTATCCCAAAAAGGAATTTTTCTATTTTTACTAAAAATGAGATATTGTATCTCATTGATTTAATTGGTCGGGACGACAGGATTTGAACCTGCGACCACTTGTCCCCCAGACAAGTACGCTACCAAGCTGCGCTACGCCCCGATGCTTGAGTGGCTGTGCAAAAGGATTGCAAGCCTTATAGGAAAGCCGCGCATTATACAGCAATTGGCGGGCTTTAAGGGAACTATTTGAGAAGTTCCAAGATGTCTTCCAGTTCGGCAATCATCATGCTCAATAATTGTTTGCTGCGACCTGCTTCTTCTTTGTTGCCGTGCATCAGGTGGGCTTTGGCTCCGCCAATGGTATAGCCTTGATCGTACAAAAGAAAACGGATTTGCCGGATGACCAGCACGTCGTGGCGCTGGTAATAACGGCGGTTGCCGCGCCGTTTTACTGGGCTGAGTTCGGTAAACTCCTGTTCCCAGTAACGCAGTACGTGCGGTTTGACATCACACAATTCGCTGACTTCGCCAATGGTGAAGTAGCGTTTGGTGGGGATGTCGGGTAGTTCGTTGTTATTGCTCGGCTCCAGCATAGCTTTCTACTCGGGCTTTGAGTTTTTGACCTGACCGGAACGTGACGACACGCCTAGCCGTGATGGGAATTTCTTCACCGGTTTTTGGGTTTCTGCCTGGACGGCTGTTTTTATCACGTAATTCAAATTTTCCAAAACCTGATATTTTGACTTGTTGGCCTTGTTCTAAAGAGCTTTTGATTTCTTCGAAGAACAGTTCTACCATTTCTTTGGCTTCGCGTTTGTTTAAGCCTAATTCATCAAATAAGTTTTCAGCGAAATCCGCTTTGGTCAATGCCATTATTAATCCCTCAGTTTTGCATTAATGGTGTTCGTCAGGTTCTCTAAGATTCTGTTTAATATAGCATCAACTTCAGAATCTGTAAGTGTTTGTTTTTCATTTTGTAAGTTAAGGCTCAGCGCGACGCTTTTGTAGCCTTCGTCAACACCCTTGCCTCGATAAATGTCGAACAGGGTGATGCCTTTTAACGTAGGTTCGTTGCAACGGTTTATACAGTTGACAATGTCATCGGCGTTGACCGTTTCATTAACGATTAAAGCCAAGTCGCGGCTCACCGACGGGTATTTTGATAACGGCTTGAAGGCCGGAATTTGTTTGTTGAGCAACAAGTCTTGGTCGAGTTCGAACAAATAGACTTGGCTGTCAAAGCCTAATTGGCTTTCCAGTAACGGGTGCAACATGCCCAGCCAACCGATGCGTTCGCCATTGGCATTTAAAATTTCCGCACTTTGTCCTGGGTGTAGGGCGGATTGTTCGGCGGGCGCAAACGTTGCCGTGCAACCGGTTAAGCCAAACAAGGCTTCGACATCGGCTTTGATGTCGAAAAAGTCGATTTTTCGGGTCGCCATGCCCCATTGCTGGCTGTAGGCGTTCCCTAATGCCAAGCCCGCCAACATTTTTTGTTGTTGCAGTTGACCATCTTGCACGACAAAACGCAGCCCTGTTTCAAACAAACGGACACGGGTTTGTTGACGGTTGGTGTTGTACAGCGCCGCTTTCAGCAAGCCACACCACAGTGTGGTGCGCATCACCGCCAATTCTGATGAGATGGGGTTTTGCAAGCGTATAACTTCATCGTTTGGCGCGATGGTTTTTTGGATGTCGTCATCGACGAAGCTGTAGGTGATGGCTTCACGGTAGCCCCTATCTACCAGCAAATCTTTAACGCGGTCTACATCGACGACGGATTCGGTTGCCAAGCCCAGCTCGGCACGCATCAACAAACTGCTGTTAGGCAAGTTGTTGTAGCCGTAGATACGGGCAATTTCTTCGATCAAGTCCGCTTCAATGCTGATGTCGAAACGGAAGCCGGGCGGAGTGACCAACCAGCCGTCATCTTGTGGACTGACCAGCATCCCTAAGCGCTGGAAAATGCCGGAGACGGCTTCGTCTTCCAAGTTAACACCCAGCATTTTGCTGATACGTTGTTTCCTTAAGGCGATAGCAGGGCGTTGCGGTAAGTGTTCAGCGCTGCTGCATTCGGTGATGGCACCAGCTGAACCACCGGCAATGTCCAAGATCAGTTGCGTTGCGCGGGCGATGGCGCGTGCTTGCAAGGTGGCATCAACGCCGCGTTCGAAGCGGTGTGAAGAGTCGGTATGCAAACCAAAACGGCGGGCTTTACCGGCAATGCTGCGCGGGGTGAAAAAAGCGCACTCCAAGAAGATATGTTGGGTGTCATCAGAGACGGCTGATGAACTGCCGCCCATGACGCCTGCCAATGCCAAGGCTTGTTGGTCGTCGGCGATGACCAATGTTTCACCATCTAAGTTAATGGTTTGCCCGTTAAGCAAGGCCAACGGTTCGCCTGCTTTGCCAAAACGGACGTTGATGCCGCCGTTCAGTTTGTCGGCATCGAAAGCATGCAAGGGCTGACCGAGTTCGATCAGCACGTAATTGGTAACATCAACCACCGGCCCTAAGCTACGGATACCAGAACGGCGCAGTCGTTCTTGCATCCACAGCGGCGTTTCGGCTTTGACATTGACGTTTTTAATCAGTCGGCCTAAGTAACGTGGGCAAGCAGCGGGTTCAGCAACGCTGACATTTAAGGTGTCGGCGTGGCTAACTTCAATAGTTTCAATAGGGTTTGCCGACCAATCCAGTTCATTTAACACCGCTACTTCACGGGCGATGCCTTCCACGCTAAGGCAATCGGCGCGGTTAGGGGTCAGGTCGACTTCGATGATGTTGTCGTTAAGTGACAGGTAGTCGCGAATATCGACACCTACAGGCGCGTCGGTAGGCAATTCCATCAGGCCATTGGCTTCGGCGACCAAGCCCAATTCTTTTTCCGAACACAACATGCCGAGCGATTCAACGCCCCGCAATTTCGATTTTTTAATGTTGAAGTCGCCCGGCAATTTTGCGCCCACCAAGGCAGCAGGGATTTTTAAACCGACGCGGACATTGCTGGCACCACAAACAATTTGCAAAGCTTCACCTGTGCCGACATTGACTTGGCAGACGCGCAGGCGATCGGCATCAGGGTGTTGCTCCATTGCCAAGACTTCACCGACCACGACGCCACTAAATTGGGCGGCGGCAGGTTCTACCGAATCCACTTCCAGGCCCGCCATGGTTAGTTGGGCAACGAGTTGTTCGGTGTTGATGGCGGGGTTGACGGTTTCCCGCAGCCAAGCTTCACTAATTAGCATGTTTCAAACTTCCCGCTTAGTTAAATTGTTCTAGGAATTTAAGATCGTTTTCGAAAAATAAGCGCAAATCATTAATGCCATAGCGCAACATGGCGAGGCGTTCAACCCCCATGCCAAAGGCAAAACCGCTGTATTTTTCGCTGTCGATGTTGACCGATTTGAACACTTCGGGGTGGATCATGCCGCAACCCATCACTTCCAGCCAGCCCGTCTGACCGCACACGCGGCAGCCTGCGCCGTTACACATGACGCATTCAATATCCACTTCGGCAGAGGGTTCGGTGAAAGGGAAGTATGACGGGCGGAAACGCACTTGGCTGTCTTTTTCAAAAAACGCGCGTAAGAATTCGTACAGCACACCTTTCAGGTCGGCAAAGCTGACATCGGTGTCCACCAAAAAACCTTCTACTTGATGGAACATGGGGGTATGCGTCAGATCGGAATCGCAACGGTAGACGCGGCCAGGTGCAATGACTTTTAACGGTGGCTTTTGCGTTTCCATGGCACGGATTTGCACGGGTGAGGTGTGCGTGCGCAGCAAGGTGTGGGCATCAAAATAAAAAGTGTCGTGCATCGCCCGTGCCGGATGGTGGTCGGGGATGTTTAATGCGCCAAAGTTATGGTAATCATCTTCAATTTCAGGCCCTTCCACCATTTGGAAGCCGACGCTGGCAAAAATTTGTGTGATGCGTCTTAAGGTTGTGGTGACTGGGTGCAGTCCACCTAGGTTTTGTCCTCGGCCTGGCAAGCTGACATCGACACGTTCGCCTGCCAAGCGTGCTACCAGCGCTGCGTTGTCGAGGAATATTTTTTTGGCTTCGAGTTGTTCTTGGAAGTTGTCGCGGGCTTGGTTGACTTGTTGCCCAACGATGCGCCGTTGTTCAGGATCGAGTCTGCCCAGTTCTTTCATTTGCAGGGTGAACAAGCCTTTTTTGCCCAAATATTGGACGCGGACTTGGTCAAGTTGGGTAAGGTCTTGTGCATCGGCAAGCTCTTTTAATGCCTGCGCGAGAATTTCTTCTAGGGTAGCGGACACGTTTTTAGCTCGCTGAGTTAGGTTGGAAAGGTAAGTGATTAAATGGCTTTGTCTGGATAGATTTACTTAAAGACCATGAAAGTGTTCTGGATCATTTGCGCAATAACACTTTCATGGGCTTGCTGTGTAGCAGCATTGTTACCCAAAAGCACTTCGCTAAACGCTAAAAGCCGCCCTCTCCATCCTTAGAGTGGGCGGCCTATTTAAAGCTTAGTTTATTGCAATGGGCTTTGGTTGGCTTTTGCGATTTCTGCAATTTTACCGAACGCTTCAATGTCACGTACGGCGATGTCAGCCAAAACTTTGCGGTCAATAGCAACGTTTGCATTACTCAAACCATTGATTAAACGGCTGTAAGAAATGCCAAACTGGCGCGCTGCCGCGTTGATACGCACAATCCACAAAGCGCGGAATTGACGTTTTCTTTGTTTGCGGTCGCGGTATGCATATTGTCCGGCTTTGATAACTGCTTGTTTAGCAACGCGATAAATACGGCTACGGGCACCGTAGTAACCTTTCGCTTGCTTTAATACTTTTTTATGACGCGCTCTGGCGGTAACTCCACGTTTTACTCTAGGCATGATTTCTCCTCAATTAACTGTAAGGCATCATGCGTAAAGCCATACGCACGTCAGATGGATGCACAGCCATTGGCCGACGCATTTGTCTTTTTCTTTTGGTGGACTTCTTGGTCAAGATATGACGCTTGAAAGAATGACCACATTTGAAACCGCCGTTGCCAGTGCGTCTGAAACGCTTGGCTGCACCGCGGTTGGTCTTGATTTTTGGCATTTGTTTGCTCCAACTAAAAATAAAAAAATCCTTGAGAAAACCTAGCAAGGCAAAATGCATGGCCCTGAAAGATTTATAAATACCGCACTAAACGGTATCGGCAGTCCGTCCTGTTCTGCTGAAAAAACGGCTTCGTTAAAGCCGTTATTTTTTCTTTTTGGGAGACATCACCATCACCATTTGCCGACCTTCCAATTTAGGAAATTGTTCGACAATGGCGATTTCTTCCAAATCTTTTTCGATGCGCTTCAGCTGATCCATACCGATGTCCTTGTGAGCCATCTCGCGCCCCCGATAGCGGACGGTAATTTTTGTTTTGTCGCCATCGTTAAGGAATTTAATGAGGCTGCGCAGTTTTACCTGATAATCGCCTTCATCGGTACCGGGTCTGAATTTGATTTCTTTGACCTGAATTTGCTTTTGCTTCTTTTTGGCAATCGCCAGTTTTTTGTTTTGCTCAAACTGGAATTTGCCGTAATTCATCACTTTGCAAACCGGAGGGTCCGCATTGGGTGATATTTCTACTAAGTCCAAATCAGCGGCATAGGCAATTTGCTTGGCTTCGTCTAGCGACATAATACCTAATGATTCACCCTCTGCGCCTGTCACCCTTACCCGTCTGGCGGTTATGGTGTCATTCAGGCGAACTTCATCTTTTTTAGCAGCGATATCTCAATCCTCCAATGTTATTGTTTTCTGTCTGTTATCTCTTGTTTGATTTGCTGGCTAAAATCAGAGATGGACAGACTACCTAAATCTTGGCCTTTTTGCGTACGTACGGTGATGGTACGTTGTTCTAATTCTTTATCACCAATAATTAGCAAATAAGGCACTCTGAGCATGGAATGCTCGCGGATTTTAAACCCGATTTTTTCATTTCTCAAGTCGATTTTGACTCTAATACCTTGAGTTTCAAACGTTCCAAGTACTTCTTTGGCATATTCGGCATGGCGATCCGCAATGGTCATAACCACGACTTGCACAGGCGATAGCCAGACCGGGAATGTGCCGGCAAATTGTTCAATCAAAATGCCAATGAAACGTTCCAGCGAACCTAGGACGGCACGGTGCAACATGACAGGCACTTGTTTGGAGCCGTCTTCGGCGATGTAGGTTGCGCCTAATCTGCCGGGCATTGAGAAGTCCACCTGGATGGTTCCGCATTGCCAAACCCGCCCGATACAGTCTTTCAGAGAGAACTCTATTTTCGGGCCATAGAATGCGCCTTCACCAGGCTGCAAATCCCATTTTAAGCCTTTGTTGTTTAAGGCCAGCTCGAGTGCAGATTCGGCTTTATCCCAAACGCTGTCGTCACCAACGCGATTTTCAGGGCGGGTAGACAGTTTGATGATGATTTCTTCAAAGCCAAAATCTTTATAGACGGCAAACAACAAGTCGATGAATGTTGAAACTTCGTCTTGTATTTGTTCTTCGGTACAGAAGATGTGGGCATCGTCTTGTACAAAGTTTCTGACCCGCATCAGGCCGTGCAAGGTGCCGGACGGCTCGTTGCGGTGGCAAGAGCCAAATTCCGCTAAGCGGATTGGCAAGTCGCGGTAACTTTTGATGCCTTGGTTATAAATTTGGATATGGCAAGGGCAGTTCATGGGCTTGATGGCGTAATCACGATTCTCCGAATGTGTCGTGAAAATCATGTTGCCAAATTTATCCCAATGACCGGATTTTTCCCATAGCGAACGGTCAACTACTTGTGGGGTTTTAACTTCACCATAGCCATTTACGCGTAGTTTTTCGCGGATGTATTGTTCGACCTGCTGGTAAATAGTCCAGCCCTTGTCGTGCCAGAATACCATGCCGGGCGCTTCTTCCTGGGTATGGAAGAGGTCTAATGTTTTTGCTAGCTTGCGGTGGTCGCGTTTTTCGGCTTCTTCAAGTCGGTGCAAATATTCTTGCAAATCCTTTTTATCGCCCCATGCTGTTCCGTAAATGCGTTGCAGCATTTCATTTTTGGCATCACCGCGCCAATAAGCGCCGGCGATTTTCATTAGCTTGAAGGCTTTTATTTTTCCGGTGCTGGGTACGTGCGGGCCGCGGCATAAGTCAATGAAGCCGCCTTGTTCATATAAAGAAAGGTCTTCGTTAACGGGGATGGATTCGATGATTTGGGCTTTATAGTGTTCACCCAGACCTTTGAAAAAAGTTATGGCTTCGTCCCTAGATTTTACTGTGCGCTTGATTGGGAAATCCGCATCGGATAGTTGCTGCATTTTTTTTTCAATTGCAGCCAAATCTTCGGGTGTAAATGGGCGTTGGTAGGCGATGTCATAGTAAAACCCGTTTTCAATAACCGGGCCGATAGTGACTTGCGCTTCTGGAAACAATTCTTTGACGGCTTGTGCCAACAAATGGGCGCATGAATGACGGATGACGTCGACGCCTTCTTCATCTTTCGTGGTGATGATTTGCAGGCTGCTATCTGAGTCAATGCTTGTGCTGGCATCAACCAGTTTGCCGTTGACTTTGCCTGCCAATGTGGCTTTTGCCAACCCAGAACCAATAGATTGGGCAATTTCCATTACAGTGACGGCTTGTGCGAACTCGCGCTGAGATCCATCTGGAAGGGTAATTTGCGGCATCTGCAGTATTTTTCTGGTGTTGATACAATAAAAAAAGCACTGGCTAGCAGTGCTTTTGAAATCTGGTAGGCACGATTGGACTCGAACCAACGACCCCCACCATGTCAAGGTGGTGCTCTAACCAACTGAGCTACGTGCCTATACAAAATAGATCCAGTATTATAACAACAGAATTTGTTTTGGCAACAGTGAGAAGAAATATTGTTGCCTTGTTGTCTTTTGCGGAAGGGATTTCCTTTGTTTAGCCGCTTATAGTAAGCCTTGTGCGTGCCATTATCAAGTAGATATGGGTTTTCTATGTTTTTACAGCAATTTTTAGGTTAAAATAGGCGGCTTTCGGGTGCCAGCATCTTTTCATGGTGTTTTGGGCGGATTACGGTGTTTTGAGCCATTCAAATAAATGTGTTCGAATAATGTACCCGCTTTTTTTGAAGGCTATGGCTAACGTTTCAATGTAAGAACAACAATAACATTGATGCGCCAAACCATTGCTCCATGAGTTTTCAGGCTTTCGAATAGCCACCCAAAAGTTTTTTAAGTCCAACCTTAGAGTAATCACATGAAAGACCTATCGTTATACAGAAACATCGGTATTTTTGCGCACGTCGATGCCGGTAAGACAACCACCACCGAGCGTATTTTAAAGCTCACCGGTAAAATCCATAAAATCGGTGAAGTACATGATGGCGCGGCAACCACCGACTTCATGGTGCAAGAGCAAGAACGTGGTATCACGATCCAATCGGCTGCAACCACCTGTTTCTGGAAAGACCATCGTTTCAACATCATCGACACCCCGGGTCACGTTGACTTTACTATCGAAGTATACCGTTCTTTGAAAGTATTGGATGGCGGCGTTGGTGTATTCTGTGGTTCCGGCGGTGTAGAGCCACAATCTGAAACCAACTGGCGTTATGCGAACGACTCTAAAGTTGCCCGTGTCATTTATGTTAACAAGTTGGACAGATTGGGTGCTGATTTTTACCGCGTTGTCAAACAAGTTGAAGATGTTTTGGGCGCAGTGCCTGTCGTTATGACATTGCCTATCGGCCGCGAAGACCAATTCTCCGGCGTTGTTGATTTGTTGACCCGCAAAGCTTGGATCTGGGACGATTCTGGAGATCCATTGAAATATGAAATCAAGGACGTGCCTGCCGATATGGAAGCGGATGTGGAAAAATGGCGTGCGAAATTGATCGACCAGGTTGCCGATCAGTATGACGACATCATGGAAAAATATTTGGAAGGTGAAGAACCTACTTTGGAAGAGATCAAGCGCTGCCTGCGTAGCGGTACGATCAAAATGGACTTCTTCCCAACTTTCTGTGGTTCATCTTTCAAAAACAAAGGCGTGCAATTGGTTCTGGACGGCGTTATTGATTATCTGCCTTGCCCAACTGAAGTCAGCCCACAACCTGAAGTTGACTTGGAAGGTAATCCTACTGGGGAACACGCCATTGTTGATGCCAGCCGCCCAGTTCGTGCTTTGGTTTTCAAAATCATGGATGATCGTTTTGGTGCACTGAACTTCGTCCGTATCTACTCAGGCACGCTGAAAAAAGGCGACACGTTGTTGAACACGTTTACTGGCAAAACTGAACGTGTTGGCCGTATGGTGGAAATGCACGCTGATGACCGTTCTGAAATTGAATCAGCACAAGCAGGCGATATTATCGCCTTGATTGGTTTGAAAAACGTCCAAACCGGACATACTTTGTGTGATCCAGACAAACCAGCGACTTTGGAGCCAATGGTTTTCCCTGATCCCGTTATTTCTATCGCCATTTCACCTAAAGATAAAGCGGGCTCAGAAAAAATGGGTATCGCTTTGGGTAAAATGATCCAAGAAGATCCGTCTTTCCGCGTTGAAACTGACGAAGATAGTGGTGAAACCATTATCAAAGGTATGGGTGAGTTGCACTTAGATATTAAAGTGGATATTTTGAAACGTACCCACGGTATCGAAGTTAATGTCGGTAAACCACAAGTTGCTTACCGTGAGACCATCACCAAACGTATCGAAGACGAATATACCCACAAGAAACAATCTGGTGGTTCCGGTCAGTACGCGAAAATCAACTATATCATCGAGCCAGGTGAGCCAGGTTCTGGGTTTGTGTTTGAATCGACTGTAACCGGTGGTAACGTGCCGCGCGAATATTGGCCAGCCGTTGATAAAGGCTTTAAAGCCTGTATCGACAAAGGTGTATTGGCAGGTTTCCCTTGCTTGGATTTTAAAGTGATTTTGACCGACGGTGGTTTCCACGCAGTTGACTCGTCATCTATCGCGTTTGAAATTGCTGCCCGTGCTGCTTATCGTCAAACCTTACCGAAAGCGGGTCCACAATTGTTGGAGCCAATCATGAAGGTTGACGTGTTTACGCCAGATGCGCATGTTGGTGACGTGATTGGTGACTTAAACCGTCGCCGTGGCATGATTAAATCACAAGATCCAGGCATCACCGGTGTGCGTATTAAAGCTGACGTGCCACTGAGCGACATGTTCGGTTACATTGGCGATTTGCGTACCATGACATCAGGCCGTGGTCAGTTCTCTATGGAGTTCTCGCACTACATGCCATGTCCGAAAAACGTTGCTGACGAAGTCATTAAAGAAGTCAACGAACGCAATAAAGCGAAATAAAAAAATAGCCGCCGACCATTAATGGTCGGCGGCTATTGCTTTCCTCAACTTTCCCGCTTAGATAACCCAAGCGATCGGCCTTGGTTTCAGTTTTTTATCAAAGGCTTTATATTTAAGTCTATTTGAGATTCTCTTTTTGCATTGCAAAGCTTTTTTGCACAACGCCCCTTTCGTAATATTTACGGCAATCAATCTCCCATTCTTCTGCGCGCGTTACGCTTTTTATAGTGTACAAAACACCGCGTTTATCGGTAACCATCTCTGATAAGTCGATGATTCTTTCTGGGACTGGGTTTTTGTCCTCATCCAGAATAATGATGATTTTAGGGCGCAGCTTCAATTTTTCGTTGACTTCAACAACGATGGCAATGGCGCCATTGGTCATGATAACTAAGCAGCCTGGAGGATAAACGCCAATACTTTCAATAAATTTGATGGTTAAGTTTCTGTCAAGCAGCGTCCCCGCTGTTTTAATCATCATTTGGGTTGCTTCGAGATGATTTTTTCCAGATTTATAAGAACGTGTCGAGGTGATTGAGTCGTAGGTGTCGGCAATGGCAACGATTTTTGAAAAATCAGAAATGGCTGCTTGCCGGATTTGCCGTGGGTATCCGCTGCCATCAAGGCGTTCATGATGGGTCAGGGCAGTTTCTGATGCGCTCGAATGGATATGCTTGGTTGATTTCAGCAGCTCATAACCCAAAGTGGTGTGGGTTTGCATGATGAGCATTTCTTCCTCGTTGTAAATACCATTTTTGTTAAGGATGTCCAATGGTATGAGCATTTTCCCAATATCGTGCATCATGCCGCACAAACCCAAGATATTGAGGTTTTTTTCAGGCAAATTGATATGTCGACCCAATACAATGGACAACACGCAGACGTTTAAACTGTGCTGTACGGTATATTCGTGCTTGTCCTTCAATTGGGTTAGCCAGAGCATGGCATCAGGCGAATGCAGGACGCTGTTTACGCATTCGGCTACGGCTTTTTTTGCTAGCCAACCATCAATTTCAACGCCTTTCGCGGCTTTTTGCATGAAGTCCGAAATCAGGACTTCCGTATTGGCAAAGGTTTTTTCAGCCCTTTGGATTTCCTGTTCAAACGATCCTAGCTTTTTGGGTATGAAATGGTCGTTAAGTACAGTAGGGAAGGTGTGGGTGAGGCTGTTTGGATTTTGAGGGGCTACATTACGTTTTCTTGTCATGTCGACATAAACGTAGTTACAGGCGTTTTTTACTGCTTGTATATCATTTTGATTTTTTAATTCAAAGCCTTGAAATAAAAAAGGCGAGTCTAGCCATGGTCGGTCCAGCTCAACGATATACATGCCTAGCTCAAGACTATTGACGGATGTGTATACTTTTTCTAGGGAATAAGTGCTACCGCCGGGCTTTTTTGATTGTTTTTTCTGCCGAGACTGCCACCAATTTTTAATAAACATTTTTGATGTCCGTAAAATTTATTTTTAATTATCAGTCTCAAATGATGAGGCAAATTTGGCTAGTAAGTATAGTTTAGATGAGGAAATACGCAGCAAATTTATTGCTTAATAAAGTTGTCCTGTTCAATTGACGGGTTGAATTTCATAATAATCCTTTGTTTTATAACAAGCTATTGCATAGTATTACCGGAAAAATGCTTTACCGGTAATACTATGCAGATCAGCTATGTAGACACCTAATAGACATCACGGACGTAACGTTTATCTTTTTTCAATTGGTTAACGTAGTCAATTGCAGCTTGTTCAGACAGTTTGCCATGTTGGGCGATGACCTCATGTAAGGCTTTATCAACATCTTTTGCCATGCGGTATGCATCGCCGCAAACGAAGAAATAACCACCTTCTTCCAACCATGCAAACAATTCCGCGCCGTGTTCATGCATGCGGTCTTGTACGTAGATTTTTTCTTCCTGATCCCGCGAGAAGGCCAAGTCTAAGCGGGTTAAAAAACCGCTTTCCTGTAGTGCCAGCAGTTCATCTTGATAGATGAAATCGGTGGCGGCATTACGGTCTCCGAAGAACAACCAATTTTTACCCTCTGCATTGCGGAATTGGCGTTCTTGCAGGAAGGCGCGGAAGGGGGCAACACCTGTACCGGGTCCTACCATGATAATAGGTAACTTGTTGTCTTCCGGTACCCTAAACACTTTGTTGGGTGTGAAGAAGCAACGCACCTCGGTGCTGTTGTCGACTAAATCGGCTAAGAAGGTTGAGCAAACCCCTTTGTGGTGGCGGTTGTGGCTATCATAGCGGACGCTGGCAACAGTTAAATGCACGGCTTCAGGATGCATTTTTCCGCTGGATGAAATGGAGTAGGCACGGTGTTGCAGCGGTTTTAGCAAAGCTAAGAATTCGGAGGCTGAAAACTCACTGTTCGGGAACTGTAGCAATAAATCTAAAGTATCGCGCCCCCATAAATAGTTGCTCAGTTGTTCTTTGTCGCCGCTTGCTAAAATGCCATTGAGTTCTTGGTCGCCCGAGCGGTTGGCAATTTCTTGTACAAATTCTTTGCTGGGCAATTTGATTTCAAATTGTGTACGCAAGGCTTCTTGCAAAGGCATAAGCTCGCCGTTGACGGGTTCCGCTTCATCGCCTTTACAGCCAATGGCTTTTAAAATGTCGGCGACCAGTTCGGGGCAGTTGGTTGGAACAACGCACAGGGCATCGCCCGCTTCGTAGCTTAAACCTGAATTGGCAATTGAAATTTCGTAATGACGCGTTTCTTTGGAGGAAGAGGCGTCTGTCAGAATGCGATTGACCAATAATTTGGCAGGGAAAGGGTTTTTGCGGTTGTACTGTGGTTTATCGTCCACTTTTGCAGTCGTGTCGACGACGGCTTTGGCACCATCCGCCATTTGTGGGATAACGGCGCTAATCCAACTGTTGGCGGGTTCTTCAAAATCGACATCGCAATCGACGCGTTCATACAAACGTTGTGCACCTTGGGCGGCCAGTTTGTCATCCCAATCTTTACCGGCTTGGCAGAACAGATCGTAGCTGGTGTCGCCTAACGCCAACACGGAAAACTTCATGTTATCTAGTCTGGGCATGGCGTCGGTACACGCCGCTTCCCAAAGCATTTGCGCATTATCAGGCATTTCACCTTCACCGTATGTGCTGGTGACGATCAACAAATAATCCATGCTGGCGAAAGCGGAGACTTCAATTTCGCCCATGCTTTTTACCAAGGGTTTTAATCCGTGGGCTTTGGCAACATTGGCAGCATCATTGGCGACGGATTCGGCATTGCCGGTTTGGCTGCCGTATAAAATATATACGGTGCGGGCATCGTCGGTATTGGTGGAGCCTGCGCTTTGGATCATTTGCGTGTGCATGCCGGCAAAAAAGCCGTTTAACCAAGCCCGCTGGCTGTCACTGTAAGGCGCGTCTGAAGGGATATGAGGTGTATTCATTTAAATCACTGACAAATTTATTCGGGTAGCGGCATCTTCATGTTGGTCATGAAGATGCCTGTGTAATTGATAATGGAGAAGATCAGGCGGTTTGCCCGCTGAGCATTTGTTGAACGATGCCCAAGCCAACCAAGCTTGCCAGATATTCATCAATAGAAGGAATGTCAGCCAAGGCTTGTTGGTTGATTTTTTCCTGTTCGATAATCCAAGCAGTAGAGCCGATGGAGTAAATGCTTTGTACAGAGCGATTAATCAAGGCTGTTTTGTAATCGTTTAAGCGTTTGTCCGCCAGCAACCAAGACAATTGATCGTCATGGTAATTGCTGTAGGCTTCGCGGGTCAGTTTGACTAAAGCCTCTTGCAATTTACGTGGACGTTCGATAATCAACTTACGCGCCGCTTGTTCGATATGCGCAGCGGTGCGTTGCGCTTCCGGCAAGTGCTTTAACATCTCGCGCGCGACTTGTTGGGATTTTTCCAACACGGCAAAGCTGTTGACCAGTTTAAAGGTCAGTGCAGAATCGGTTGTACCGTAGTTTGGGATAGCGCCGTTAAACAAGGCTTGCCCTTTTGTGTAACCGACTTTGACTTGTTCGATTTGTACCCGCGCCAATTCTTGTGCCAACTCTTCAAGCATTTCTTTGCGGTCTAAGGTTTGTTGCAAGAATTGGGCAGATTGGGTTTTGTTTAACCACAACGGCAAGGCAAATTTGAAGTGGACGCGCTCATTTTCCCAATTAGCCAACAAGTTTTTGGCTTTGCTGGAGTTGGCGTAAGCGGCATGTTGTTCCAGCATGGCTTTAATAAACGATTCATGCGCGCGTGCTGTTTCGCTGTCTTCGGTTAGGCTGTGCAGGGCTACGGACGATTTGTCGTAAAGTTTTTCCAAACGGTTTTCAGGGTCATACTGGTAAGCATTACCTCCGGACATGCCATTGCAGAAGCCTTTGCCAAAGCCGCCGATGTTAAGCACTGCACCGTTGGTCATGTATTCGCAAGCAAAATCCCCCACGCCTTCAACCACCGCCATTGCACCGGAGTTGCGCACGGCAAAGCGGTCGCCGGCTTCGCCGTTGATAAAGGCTTTGCCGCCAGTTGCGCCAAAAAGGGCGAAGTTGCCGATCAGCACGTTGTTGCCTGGCGTTTTGATACCGCCGCCTGGGGATTCAACCACTAAAATGCCGCCGCAAGCCGATTTGCCAACGCCGTCGTTACAAGTACCCAAATGCTCCAAGCGCATACCGTCGTTAAGGAATGCGCCATAGCTTTGTCCGGCAGAACCGTGGGTGCGGATAATGACGCTGTCGGGTGCCAAGTAACGGCGTTTTCTGCCATCAGCCGTGACGAACGTGTAAATGGCTTTGTTGTCAGCAATTTGTTGTTCGCTTAGGCCGTAGGTGAGGATGCGTTCAATATCGATGGATGCTTGTCCGCCCACGGTTTTATTGCAGTTGTTGAGTTTAAACTCGCTGCCCTCAATAACAACCTGCTGGGTTTTGCCACTCAATAATTCACTTTTGACGCGATCAATAATGCTGTCGTCAATATTGAAATACGCTTCTAAATAAATGGGTTTGGCAATTTTGACGACATCGACATAAGCCAACATTTTGCTCAGGTCGAGCTGACCGACCATAGCCGGATGGTCAATCAGGTGCAGCAAGTCGGTTTGCCCGCGAATGTCAGCCAAACTTTTATAACCCAGCGAGGCAAGGATTTCACGTACTTCATGCGCCAAGTTCATAAAGTATTGCGCCAATACACGTGCATCGCCTTTGAATTCTTCATGTGTGGTGGTCAAACCGGCGGGACATTTGATGTTGCAGTTTTTCGCCATGACGCAACGCAGCATCATTAACGCGGTGGTGCCAAATTCAAACGAGTCGGCACCTAAAATGGCGGATTTAATAACGTCCGTGCCGCTTTGATGTGCGCCACTGCAACGCAGGATGACTTTATCGCGTAAACCGTTGGCTGATAAGGCTTGATGGACTTCGGCAATGCCAATTTCCGGTGAGCGTCCACTGTTTTTCAAGCTGGTGACCGCCGCAGCGCCCGTGCCGCCGGTGTTACCGGCAACGTTGATAACATCGGCTCCAGCTTTGGCAACACCCACAGCAATAGTGCCGATACCTTCGGAAGACACCAATTTAACGCCCACCCGAACACGGGCGGCTTTGGCGTCGTGGATCAATTGGCCTAAGTCTTCAATGGAATAGGTGTCGTGGTGCGGTGGCGGGCTGACCAGCTCTACGCGAGGTGTACCGCCACGTAAGGCGGCAATTTCAACCGACACTTTTGCAGCAGGCAACTGACCGCCTTCGCCTGGTTTTGCGCCTTGGGCAATTTTGATTTCGATTTCTTCAATGGTGGGGTCAGCCAAATAACCTGCCCAAACACCAAAACGACCGGAGGCGAATTGTTTAATTTTGCACGAGCGCAAGGTGTTGAAACGGCTGGAATGTTCGCCGCCTTCACCGGAGTTGCTTAATGCGCCAACGATGTTAGTGCCTAAAGCAACCGCTTCGTGGGCTTCGGCAATCAATGCACCGTGGCTCATCGCGCCAGACGCGATGGTTTTGGTGATTTCATGCGCAGGTTGCACATCGGCTAAGGCAATGGCTTCAGGTGCTGTTTTAAGTGTACCGAGATAGTTGTTTAACAGCAGGCTTTTGTCAGTAGATTTAATAACGAGTGCGTCGCCTTCAATAGCAACCGTAAAGGTTTCGTGGGCAAAACGGTTATTAAAATGCTTGGCCAGTTTTTGCAGGCGTTCAGCTGATGGATTGTTGGTCAGGTGCACCACATAGCTATTGCTGGCGGCTTCGGTCACGCTTAAGCCACGGATCAGATAATTGATGTTTCCGCGTAGGTTTTGTTTGCCTAAAATGCGGTCAAAATCAGCAGTCGTTTTTGCTGCACTGACATCTGCCGGAAAATCCATAATGTCGCGTAGGGCCGCAGGTCTGGCATCGCGTTCCAAGTACAGATTTTTGGCAAAGCTGCGGTAGGCAGGCGTAATGCCGAAATTATCAATTTGCTCTGGCGTGCGTTTTTCGTAACCGGTATCAAGATAAGCCGTGTCGCTGGCGACGGGTGCTTGCTCTTGCGGAATATACAAAATGGCCTCGTCGGTCATATTGATGTATTCACGGATGGCGGTGTTGCCATAAGAATGGCCTGCGCCGTCTTGGCGTTCTTTAAACAAACCTAAGAAGGGAATGTCTTTTTCGGCAGTGACAGACAAGGCTTTGTGATGCCATTCGGCGGCACTGGCGGCAATGTCGGCAAAACGCACGCCACCGACAGATGCGTGGATGTTCGGGAAGTAGGGGCTGAGTTTGGGTTCGTCGGTATCCAGATAGTTGGATTCAAAGAACTCGCCACCGATGTAGCTTTCTACCGTACAAAGGCCAAATTTCCCCATGGTTTTCATCAGCGATTTCTCGGTGCCTTTTTGGAACTTGTCGAGAATTTTTTGCTGGTCAGCCGCTGGGTACAAGCTGGCGATACGGTTGTGGACACTGATCGGGCAAATGGCTGATGCGCCAAAACCCAAAAGGGTGGCAATGTCGTGCGGGCTGGCGGCTTGTCCGGTTTCGGCAATCAAAGAAGAGTTGAAGCGCAAACCTTGTTTGACCAAGTGTTGGTTGGCGGCAGAGATCATCAACAAAGCAGGAATTGCCGCGTGTTCTGGACAGATGTTCACGTCACTTAAAATGATGATGCCGGTGTTGTTGCGGGCTGCCGCTTCAACTTGCTGGCACACTGCCAATAAAGCTTGTTCCAAATGGTCAGCGTTAGCTTTGGCATTGGTAAAGTCGGGTTTGAACAGCATGTCCAAGGTGACCGTGCTGACAGCCGTTTGCCTGCGGATTTGCTCAAGCTGGGTGCGTTGCAAAATAGGGCTTTCAATGAACAGCTGTTTGCTGGGCAGTTCGGAGAAATTGGGTTTTGCACCTAAGGCGACGCGTAAAGTCATGCCGTCGCTTTCGCGGATGGAATCGAGCGGCGGGTTGGTGACTTGCGCGAAACGCTGGCTGAAGTAGCGCGACATGCCGCCTTCTGCGCTGGATAAGGCGTTGGGCGCAATGCCATAACCCATTGCCGACACTTTTTCCATGCCGGTGGTCAACATGGGGTCAAGCAAGAATTTGAAGCTTTCTTGGTTGAGCGAGTAGGCGGTATGGCGTTGGTCAACGTTCAGGCTGTGGTCGTTGTTGATTTCAGACAAGGCGACACTGGGCAATTCGCTCATATGCACGCAGCGCTCTTTCAGCAGGGCTTGGTAATCTTGTTCTTTTGCCAAGCGTTCCATGATTTCATGGCTGTTGTAGGCTTCGCCGGTGTTGTGGTCGAAGTAAATCATACCGCCCGCTTCGATACGACCGCGTTTGATAACATCTTTCGGTGGGAAGTCTATTTGTCCGGCTTCGGACATCACTGCCAGATACTCGCCCGTTTCTACTGAGCGCAACGGGCGCAAGCCCAAGCGGTCTAGCCTTGCGCCGACACGGATGCCGTCGTTGAAGACTAAAGCGGCGGGGCCGTCATTTTTTTCTTCGTAGAGGCTGAAGTATTCAAACATGGCGCGCACTTCGGGCGATAACGTGCTGTCGTTTTCCCACGCGGGCGGCATCATAGCCAAAATGGCGGTGACGATGTCCATGCCGTCTTCATTGATGCGGCGGGTCAAGGTTTGGTCCAAACGACCCGAATCCGATTGTCCGCAAGGGAAGGCGATGGTTTTGTTGTGTTGTCTGGCGATGGCGTTTTCGCTCAAGCGGTTTTTCTTGTCGGTGTTCAGCTCGCCGTTATGCGCCATATAGCGGAACGGCTGCGCCATCATGGTGGCGGGCGCGGTATTGGTTGAGAATCGGGTGTGGAAAAATAAGGTGCTGATTTCGTGGTCTTTATCGTACAAGTCGATAAAGTAAGGGATGACTTCAAACGAATTTAAGCGGCCTTTGTAAACTTGGGTGCGTGAACTCATCGACAACGGGTAGAAACCGTTCAGTTCAGTGCGGGCGAAGCCTTCGGCTTCAATGGTCAGCAAAGTGGCTTGAATGTGCTTTTCAAAGGTGTCGTGGCTGGCGTCTTGTAAAGATTCAGGGCGACCAAATACACATTGTTTAATGGTCAACTGGGCTTTGGCGGCGGCTTCGTTAATGACGCTTTTGTCAACGGGTACAACGCGCCACAACAAAATGGGCAGGCCTGCAGCCGCCATATGGCGTTCGACCAGTTCTTGGGCGACGGCATCGTAGCGCTCATGGTCTTCGGGGAAAAAGAAGTTGGCAACGCCAAATTGCCCCAACTCTAAAGTGTTGTCACCCGTGACTTTGCGGAAAAAGGTTAACGACAAATCAATGTTGACCCCTGCGCCATCGCCAATACCTTCTGCACTCATGCCGCCACGATGGGGGATGGTGCATAAAGCTTGATGCGACAGGACCAGCAAATCATGGGTTTGCAGGCTTTGTTTGTGGGTAATAAAACCAACGCCACAACTATCTTGTGACAAATCAGCGTTATAAAGCATTGGGGTTTTATCCAATCGGGATTGTCTATTCATTAATCTGCCCGTTCTAGGTCTTGGCTGGGCAATCCAGCGTTTAATGTTCTTTTTTGTGTCAATGCGTGATAGAGTCAAATACGAGACTGGCGCATGAAGTCGCTACGAATCTGTGTGAGGAAATTTTAGCTAAACTTGGCAATTGTAATACAAGTTGGCGGCCTCTGTCATTGATGCGCCTTGGCTGTGCAGGTATTTTAATCTATTTGCCTGAATTTAGATTACTTTATAGTGGATTAATATGAAAGATTTTTTTGATGTCGTCATTGTCGGTGGCGGTATGGTGGGTGCGGCCTTGGCTTGTGCCTTGGGCGACAGCACCTTAAAAGTGGCGGTGTTGGAGCATATGCCACCCGAAGCTTACGCTGCCGACCAGCCCCATGATTTGCGCGTTTCTGCGCTGAGCATCGCCTCCAAAACGTTGCTGGAGGGCGTGGGGGCGTGGCAAGGCATTGTTGACCGCCGCTTATGCCCGTTCCGCAGGATGCGGGTCTGGGAAACGGCGGGCGATACCGAATTTTGCAGTGACGACATTGATTTCCCCGAATTGGGCTATATCGTCGAAAACCGGCTGATCCAATTGGCGTTGCTGGATCGTTTTGCCGCTTTTGACAATATTGAGTTCATTTGCCCCACTCAAATCAATAAGATTAATTATTACCCCGGTACGGATAGCGAATTGGTTTTGGCCGATGGCAGGACCTTAGTGGCAAAACTGTTGGTTGCCGCAGACGGTGGGCAATCTAAAGTCCGGCAAGCGGTCGGCTTGGGTGTGACCAGCTGGGATTACCAGCAACACGCCTTGGTTATCTATGTGGAAACCGCTTATGGGCAACAAGACATTACTTGGCAGCGATTTGTACCCAGCGGCCCACAAGCGTTTTTACCGTTGCCAGGGCATTACGGGTCAATCGTCTGGTATCACTCGCCGGATGAGGTCAATCGCTTAAAAAGCTTGCCTTTTGAACAGCTGAAAGAAGAAATGCTTGCCGCTTTCCCCGATTGCTTAGGCGAGATCAGGCAAATTTTGGCTGTGACCAGTTTCCCATTACGTCGCCAACACGCGCAGCACTACGCCAAACAAGGCGTGGTTTTGGTGGGTGATGCCGCGCATACCATCAACCCGTTGGCAGGGCAGGGCGTCAATATTGGTTTGCTGGATGCGGCGGCTTTGGCGGAAGTCTTGGTGGAAGCAGCCGATAAAAACTTAAACATTGCCGATCTGTCGGTATTAAAAAAATATGAAGCGATGCGCCGCCATGAAAACCTAAAAATGATGACGGTGATGGATGTTTTCTATCAGGTGTTCAGCAATGAAGTGGCACCACTCAAGTTTTTGCGTAACTTAGGTTTGGGGCTGGCGGAGCGGGTGTTGCCCGCCAAAAATTTGTTGATGCGGAATGCGATGGGTTTGGAAGGCAAGCTGCCTAAGTTGGCGCGGGGCGTGGCGATTATAAACAAATAGCAGCTGTCTATCGCCGATGGGGAAAGCGAGGAATGCAAAACGGATGCTGCATTCCTCAGCAAAAAGACTTTTTTACTTAATTATTTAGCCGCAGGTGCGGGGGCTTTGGGTACATCCGATTCGGGTGTGGGTACAGGAACCGGTGCAGGGTTTTCCACTTCGGTTTTGTTCAGTTTTTTGGCTTCTTCATTTTGGCGGTGGCCTTCACCAAATAAAGTCATGGCAATCATGAACAAAATCGTGGTGCCAGTGGCGATATTAAAACGCGTAGGTGCTTTCATAAAAAACAGCGGCCAGCGTGGTTTAATCATCCCCAGTACAAAAAATGCAAGGGTCAAAATCCCTAAGTTAATAGCGAGATACGTCATGTCTTTACCTGTTAATCTGTAATTTGAATCGTTTTATTATTGTTTAGTTGTGCTGCTGGCGGCAACCGACTAATGCCGATGCAGGCTGCGCCAGACCGACCCATTTCCCAACGCACAACTTACAATGTTATTGTTTTTCGTCAACTGTGCTTGCTGTGTGCTGGGGTTGGTGCAGATTATAACGGTTTAATCGTTAAGCTTGCGTTCGAAAACTGTTTTACAGGCTTTTTGTGGTCATTAAATTGGCGCATTCCGTGCCGATGGTTCAATCAGAGGGGGTTGCTATGAGTGGATTTGGTGAATTTGTGTTGGTGCTGGGCGTGTTTGCCGTCGTGCTGGTGTTTATGGGAGTCAAGTCGGTGCCGCAAGGCATGGAATATACCGTTGAACGGTTTGGGCGCTACACCAATACGCTCACGCCGGGCTTGAACATTATCATCCCCATCATCGACCGCATCGGCAGGAAGATGATTATGATGGAACAAGTGATGGACGTGCCGTCACAAGAAGTCATCACCAAAGATAACGCGATGGTCACAGTCGATGGTGTGGTATTTTTCCAAGTGATGGATGCCGCCAAAGCCGCTTACGAAGTCAGCAAGCTGGATTGGGCGATCTTAAATTTGGTGATGACCAACATCCGTACCGTCATGGGTTCGATGGATTTGGACGAATTGCTGTCGCGCCGCGATGACATCAATGCGCGTTTGCTGACCGTGGTTGACGATGCCACCACCCCATGGGGCATTAAAGCCACCCGTATCGAAATTAAAGACATTGCTCCGCCAAAAGACTTGGTTGAAGCCATGGGCCGGCAAATGAAGGCCGAGCGTCTGAAACGGGCGTCGATTTTAGAGGCCGAAGGCTTGCGGCAATCGGAAATCCTCCGTGCTGAAGGCGCCCAACAAGCCGCTATTTTAGATGCTGAAGGCCGTAAAGAAGCCGCCTACCGCGACGCCGATGCCCGCGAACGTCTGGCACAAGCCGAAGCACGCGCCACCTTAATGGTTTCCGAAGCCATCAGCAAAGGCGATTTGCAAGCCATCAACTACTTTGTCGCACAAAAATACATCGAAGCGCTGAAAGACATTGCCGCCGCCGATAACAGCAAACTGATCCTCATGCCGTTGGATTCTTCCAGCGTGATTGGCGCATTGGGCGGCATTGCCGAACTTGCCAAAGAAGCCATGAACAAAAAGGTGTAAGCATGGACGCCTTGGTTGTGGTGTTTTGGTATTGGTGGGTACTGGCGGTGGCGTTGCTGGTGGTTGAACTGCTGGTGCCGGGCTTTTTCTTTTTGTGGATGTCGGCATCGGCTTTGCTGACGGGTCTGCTGCTTTGGTTAATACCAGCGCTCAGCATGGACATGCAAATTTTTATCTTTTCCAGCTTTTCGATTATCGCCATCGTGGCCTGGAAAAAGTTTTTTAAAAATGTCTCCAGCGCAACCGACCAGCCGCTGTTGAACAAACGCGGACAGCAATACGTCGGGCGCGTCTTCAATCTTTATGAAGCCATCGAAAACGGACAAGGCAAAATTAAGGTCGATGACACGCTTTGGAAAGTCCACGGCGAAGACTGCCCGTTAGGCAGTAAAGTCAAAGTGGTTGCCAGCAGAGGCACGGTGTTTGACGTCGAGAAAGTCGGCTAAGCTTGCACAGCTGGCTTGTCCGCAAGCCAGCCTTCAAAATCCAAACGGCTTGTGCAGCCGCATGCTCTAAAATTTACAGGGCTTTTGGCCCATCCATTAATGTCGCCAACAAAGGTATAACGCTATGATGCGCTGGGTGTTTGGGTTATTGGTCGTGGTGGTTCTCAAATTTGTGGAACTGATGTTGAACGATGATGCGCCCAATATCGGCGCATCGCTTTACCAACAAAGCTGCCAAGGCCAGCCATTAAAAACTGAGCAAGCTAGACAACAAGCCTTAAACGACGGCTATGCCATCAACAACCAATTTGATTGCATCGACAAAACCAGCTATGCCCAAGTGCAGGAACAAAAGGCGGTCTTGCCCGACAAGGCCAGCGACTTAAACCCCGCCGAAGAACCTATCCCGCAAAAAATAGTGACACTGGCACAAGCCCGCAGCCAGTTCAGCACCCAAGTGGCCTATCAAGATCCTAAAAGGCACCCCTTACCAACCCCGCCAAGCCACTTATTTGCCAAGTACGATTATCCCAGCGCCGACGGCTTGCAGTTACCCGCCTTCATTACGCCCGACCCCGAAGATGGTAACAAGCACCCCGCCATCATTTGGCTGACCGGCGGCGACAGCAACACCTTAGATTATTTTTGGACGCCAGGCCCGCCAAACAACGACCAATCGGCTTCAGCCTTCCGTGACGCAGGCATTATTATGATGTTCCCGTCTTTACGGGGCGGCAACACCAACCCAGGTGCCAAAGAATTTTTTTATGGCGAAGTGAACGACGTGCTGGCTGCACAAGAATTTTTGTCGGCCTTACCCTATGTCGATGCCGACCACATCTATTTGGGCGGACACAGCACCGGTGGCACTTTGGCCTTATTGGTCGCCGAATACAGCAACCGCTTCCGGGCCGTCTTCGCTTTCGGGCCAATTGATACCATCAACAACTATGGCAGCGACATATTGCCTGTCGATCTGACTGCCAACTCCAGCGCCGACGAAATCAAACTGCGCTCGCCCATCTATTGGTTGGATGGCATCAGCAGCCCCGTATACCTATTGGAAGGCGCACAAGCCCCCAGTAACACCGCAGCTTTTGGTGCGCTGTGTACCCATCAGACAAACCCCAACATCACCTGCTTGCAGTCAGCCAAGCACAACCATTTCAGCATCCTAGCCCCCACCACCCAACGCATCGCCGCCCAGATTTTTTCCAGCCACGAAGGTTTTCCGTTTACGTTGCAGCAGCAAGATATGGAAAATTGAGGCTTGCTAATGTTGTGTTGTCATAATTAATTAAAATTAAAGCGATAAGATAACCCACCCTTTATTAAGGATGCCCGAACCTTTCCTTATTTTGTCTAGGTTCAAATCTTACAAAACTTCGGATGTTGGAAGGGCGCACTGTGAGCCACCCTCTAAGCTTGTTCGCATCTATGGCAGCTATAGCGAGGTGTTTATATGTTCAAATATATCTAGAGTTTTATTTTAAATAAAAATTATTATCTTTGGTCTAACTGATTGGTTAATTAATTCTTGTGTTGTTGGAGGAGTGTGTGAGATTGCGTAAAATATTTTTTGTATTATTGGTATTGGTTGGCTTTGACTGTTTTCATATTGTTAAAGCATTGCCTTATGAGGAGTTTACAGGGTCAGCTCCTTACAAGCTTCAAAGTGATGATCAGCGTATTCCTCAGGTTGAATATTTAGCTGATCCAGTAAGTGATACTGCTACCTTAAAGGAAGTTGATTATATAGGAGAAGGACAATATCCTTTAATATTTTTACGATTTTATTCCTCTCCCAATAACTATCCATGTGTTCAAGACGATTGGGCTAATAATTATACAAGTTGTATTATTAGTCACACTGACCGGTTTTTTGAAAAATATAGAACCATATCAGTTTGCACTCAAGGTGCTTGTACTACATTTAATTCATCAGATTTAAGGCCAAGATTTCCAAATGTGCATGACACTTTAGAAAGAAATATTACAATTAATGGTGTTTCATTTTATTTGGTTTACACCCAATTTAAAACTGGGGTTCGTGAAGGATATGACGATAAAGGACGTTTATTATCTCGTTTTGATAGTTTGGGTATTGAACACCGTCTGTCATATAATGCAAATAACCGTGTGGAATCAGTAACCCATGTTGCTAGTGGGCGAAACCTTCGTTTCACATATGCAAATGATTTAAGCCTAAAAACAATGACGGATCCAAGTGGTCAAATGTATAAATATGACTGGGTTAGGGGATGGTCGGATGTAAATACTATTACTTACCCATCAACTCAGTCAGATGGCTCTGGGTTGGTTCGTAAGTATGAGTTTGGTTCATGTTTCAATATGAATACAGGAGAAAAATTACCAAGTAATATTTTAAATAAAATTTCTGAAGCCTCACTGATATTATTGGATGCAAAGTTTTGGGGATTTGATGTTCTGCCTAGCAGTACTTTGTGTAGTACAAGAACGAATAATACTTGGTACTCTAATATTTCACTTGCTGGTCATAATTCGAAGCCTTTGATTTATAATCGTAGTCAGCCAAAGAGATCTCCATATCAAGATTATGCAAATGGATTAAGAAATATTTTAGTAGAAGATAGCTTTACTATAGGTTTTTCTGATTCCGATACGTCAGATTACCGTTATTTAACGACATATAAAAAATACGCTAATGTAAATGATGGTTACTGGGGTTGGGATGAGGATTACAAGAATTGGATAAATGACAGTGTAACGGTCCCTGCTACTGTTTCATATAGTTGTAATGGTTGCCCAAGTGGCAGCGAAACATATTATTATGACCCAAGAAAAAATGCCCAGTTATTAACATATACCGACCTTCTTGGTCGGGTGACTAAATTTACCAATGATTCGAACGGACTCCCTCTGACTAGAACTGAAGCTGTCGGCACGCAAGAGGAGGACACTGTTGTTTACACTTACGACCCACGTTTTCCTTTAAAGGGGTCAGAAACACATGGGGGCATTGTTAAGCATCGCTTTTATGATAAACGCAGGCAATTGGTCAGGGAAATTGTAAGGCCAGAATCAGAAGCATTGGTTAATGGTAACGAATGTCCTGTTGTCTCGGAAACTTGTCATCAGACTGACTATGGATATGATTATGACCCCGCTACTAATATAGTTACTAGATCTGTACAAATAGGTTCCCGTGCAGAGTCTGGAAAAACTGTAGCCTTATACAAGCCAAATGGAGATCTATCCTCGATTACTAATCCATTAGGACAAGTTGAACAAGTTATATCAGTTAATGAGCATGGTCAAATTACAGAGCGACGAGGTATTGATAACCGTACTACAAAAACAACATATAACGCGTTGCTGCAACCCACTTCTGTAACGGTAGGCAGTGATTTAACAAAGTATGATTATTATGTTGATGGGCGATTGAAAACACTAACCCAGCCAGACGGTGTAACACTGGATTACACTTATAATCCAGCTGGTTCAGTTAAAACGTTGGAGCAAAAATACGGTGATACAACGGATAAAACAGAATATTTTCGAGACAGTAGAGGAAATATATTAGAAACAAGGGTTACCCGTAATGGCCAAATTATTAGTACACAGTACCAACGTTTTGATGACTTAGGTCGTTTAATTGAGGTTTCAGATGCTAATGGCAATTGGGATAATACCTTTAAGTATAATGATATAAATTTGCAAACGCATTTTTGTATTAGTGGAGATTTTTGTCGGCTCACTGGATATAATCTATTAGATAAGATCAGTTCAACATCCTATGCATATTTAAAAACAGATGGTAGTTTCATCAATCAAACTTTGTTGACAGATATTGGATATGATGCTGCAGGAAGGGTGGATACTGTAAAAGATCCGAATGGAATAATAAATAAACTTACAAGTAACGAAATTGACTTATTTATAAAAGAGAACTCGCCAGATTTTGGTGTTCGCACTAACCAATATGATAAGCAAGGCAACCAAACTTATACGGTCGACAAAGACAATTACTCAGCATCTTCACACTTTGACCTATTAGATAGGTTAGATCATATCGATTATTCTGATGGAGGAAGCATAAATAATATTTGGGATATTCCTCCTCAGGGAATTACCAGTAAAATTTATACTGGAAAACTGGTAGAGCAGTCACGTACTAATGCCGATCAGGATGGGGAGATTGTAGTTACTGACTCGTTTAGATTTAACGGGCGTGGAGATATTAGTACCTCATACCAAAGTATTACAGGTTTTCCAACCCTTTCAACCAAAGCCACTTATGTAGCGGGTTCAGGTGATAATGGAAAACTGAAAACAATCACTTATCCCAGTGGTTTAAAAATTAGCTACACTTACGGTACTGATGGCAAGCCTCTACAACTGGATATGATTTTAGGCGGCACAACGACTACTTTGGCTAAAGAAATCGCTTGGCAGCCGCACAAAGATGTGCTGGATAAGCTAGCGTTTGGTAATGATCTTACTTATCAGCGGGAAAGGGATATTGGAGGGCGAATTATCGCTATATCACTTCGCGATACCCAAAAAAATAATATTTATAAAATTCCCGTTAAATATGATAGCCGTAATCGAGTATCTGGATATAACGCAAACCGCTATGAATATGACGACTTGGATCATCTTAAAAGTCAATGGCGTACCAGTGATTTATGGCGTTTTGATTTGGAACATGATCTCAACGGCAATCTTCTCACTATTAAAAATTTTGACACAAAAGGTGTTTTATCTTATTCAGACAACTTACTATATCCTTCAAATAATAACCGACTTGACCAAGAGGTTATAAGTCCAGCCCCTAACGCTGATGGTTTGGATGGCTCTAGCGACCCTTACAGATATGACAAATCTGGCTATGTGATAGGACAAGGCAATGTTAGTTATGTTTACGATGCCGCACGTCAATTGAAACACTATATCCGCAACGGGGTTGACACCCGCTACGATTATGACGCAGAGCGGCATAGGGTGCTTAAAACAGGAGTCGATGGATACACCCGTTATATTTACGATAACCGAAACCATTTGATTTACGAGCAAACGGCAAACGGCAGCCAGAGGAACTATATATGGCTGGGTGATATTCCACTTGCAATAGTCGATCAAAGCAGTACGGGTGAATTATCTTCCATTTATTACATTGAAACTGATTTTACCAATACACCCCGTTATTTGCGCCGATCTTCTGGTGACACAACTAAGCCGGTTTGGCAATGGAGTTTGGTGCCGTATGGTAAAGTCGCCCCTAATGAAGACCCGGATAGTGACCGAATTAAAATCAACTTTAATTTACGTTTCCCCGGTCAATATTACGATGCCGAATCCGGCCTGCACTACAACCACACCCGTTATTTCTCGCCCCGCACCGGCCGCTACTTGCAACCGGACTTGATCAAACTGGAGGGAGGGGTTAATGTGTATACGTATGCCAATGGCAACCCGGTCAGTTTTGTTGACCCGACCGGGACTACATTTTGGGATGTGCTGGATATTGGATTTTTTGCTGAAAGCGTGGCCAATTTTTTCAGCGACCCCTCCTGGGGCAAGGGCTTTGACATGCTGGGGAACGGAATCGGCCTTTTGCCGGGCATTCCTGGCATCGGGTCGATCAAGGCGGGATTCAATGCGGCGGATGATGTTTGGGATGTTGCAAAGGGAACAAGGAATCTGCCGATTAATGATGCGGATCGTCTAACAGAGATAAATAAGACCCTTGATCGCATTGAATCGAGCGGGCCGTTCCCTTACAAGAAAGATGGAACCATTTTTAGGAATGATGAAGGAAGACTTCCGGAAGGAAATTACCGCGAGTACACAGTAGATACGCTGGGCGCTAGCAATCGTGGAATTCGCCGTATTGTCCAAGATGCGGATACAGGAAGGACGTACTACACGGACGATCATTATAAAAACTTTACTCAGATTGATCCGAAGAGGAGGTAATAACGATGCGTCTGATCGATTTAAAAAAAGCGTCAGCAGTTTCAATTCACTTTGTTCTTCCTGAGGAAGTTAACGCGACTGGTCTGGCCTCTCTAGGATTGGAAGTAATGGAGGGATCGGTAGCGGATGTAAGGACAAACCTAGAGTTGTTTGCTGTTGTTGCAACCGCCATGAAGTTTCCAGACTATTTTGGAAATAACTGGGATGCTCTTAACGATTGTCTGACTGATATGGAATGGTGGTTGCCATCGGGTGGTTATTTGTTGGTTCTGCGAAATGGTGCTAAAGGCTGGTCTCAAAGTTCATATGTGCTGGGGCGTTTCGTGACTAGCTGGTTAGCGGCAGCTGAGTATTGGACGGAAAACCGAATACCATTCCATTTAGTGTTTGTGATGTAAGACCGTAAGGCGCAATAACCAACGGGCATTGCGCCGAATTTGAAATCCCATGTGGCGGCTAACACCATTGTATTAAGCATCTGGATGGGCGACATCCCTTTGGCGGCGATTGACCAAGTATCGTAGGTTGGGTTGCATGTTTTTTGCAACCCAACATCAATGGCTTCGATGTGTTGGGTTAACGGTAAAGCTGTTAACCCAACCTACTCGACTCGGAATAAAAAACATGTTTTTTACTCCAAAACGGAATACTTTCAAAGCCGCTCAGGCATATACCAACACAGGCAGGTTTCAAAACTTCGTAGTCAAACTCAGCCGAAAGCTCACAGGTTCAACCGGATGAAAATGAATGTCGTTGACGGGGGCGGTTTCGCCGCTTAGTTGCGATTGGTAGTAATAGTCGATGGCGCTGTTTTGGCTGTCCAATAAATTGAAGGCTTCGGCTTGTAGCGTCCAGTGTTTGTTGAATTCATAACCGACCAGCGCCGATAACAACAGCGTGGCTTTTGAGCGCACGCTATTGTCTTCAATCAACGGGCGGGGGCCAAAATAACGTAGGCGGGTGCTGCCGAAAAAACCGCCGTATATATCGTGGACGGTCGCGCCTGCGGCGACTACGGTTTCTATCGAGCCAGGGATAAAATTGCCTGCCGGATCATCACCACGAAAACGCGCTTTGCAATAGCTCAGGTCGGCATCGAAAGTCAGCCATTGCGTAGGCGAATAATAATTCGCCCATTCCACACCATAACGGCGGCTGGGGCGGCTGGCTTCGGTGCTGCCCGCATCGCCGACAAACAGCAGCTCAGAATCAATATCCAACCACCACAATGACAAGGTGCTTTCCAGCTTGTCTACCCACGCAGTCCGCACACCGACTTCCGCACCGTAAGTTCTCGCCAAAGGATCAGCGCGTTTAACGGCATTGCCATCGGCATCGGTGGGCAAGCCAGTCGCCGGATCAACCCGCGTGTTCACGCCACGGGCATCATTGCTGTGAAAGCCTAAGCCGCCGTTCAGATAAAATTCGGTCGCCGCCCACGGGCCAAACACCAATCCGGCTTTGGGGCTGATTAAGCCGTCTAAGCGGTCGCCGTTATTTTCGGCGCGGTTGCTGTCGGCGACATTAAAACGAAAACCGTCGAAACGCAGGCCAACGGTGCTGCGTAACCAGTCTGTCCATTCGGTATGGTTTTCCAGATACGGGCTGATGCTGGTTACCCAAAGCTGGTCGTCGCGGACAGTTGCGTAAATTTGCTGCGCTTGCGTGAGTTGCAGGCTGTTGTGGATGTTGTCGTTGCGTACTTGCAAGCCCAGAGTGGTTTCCGATTCGGCTTTGCCAATCTGATGATAAAAACCGTGGCTGGCTTTAAAGCCGGATACCCAGCGGTCATCGGGTTGCGCGAATTGGTCGCCGCGTACCGGATCATTCAAGAAATAGGTAAAGTTGGAAAACAGCCGCAATTGGCTGTAAATTCCGTAAGCCATGAATTTGCTGATGCCTGTTGCCGTTTGCCGTTGCCAGTCACCCGTTAAGCTGTAACGTTGGCTTGCGCCGCCATCGGTCGGGTCGATGCTGGCGAAGCGGTTTAATAAACCGGAATTGACCGCGCGTTGCGGGATTTGGTCGGTGGATTTCCAATCGGCCTGATAAGCCATCGCGGTGATATTCCAGCGCGTATCGCCGCGTTCCTTGCTGTAGCGCAACACGCCGTTAAATTTCTGGTAATCGTTGCCGACCGTCCACGGGCCATCGTTATGCACGGTTTCGGCGGCATACAACAACTGGCCTGCACCTGCGGACTGCGAGCCTGTAACCAAGCCGCGATAATAATCAAAACTGCCGCCCGTAAACTTGATGCTGTGTTCCGGCAGTTCGTTGAAATATTGGATGTTGGCAGAACCCGTGCTGGAAAAATCCCCCGCAGCGGCATCGTAATTGCCTTTTTTATAGCTGAGGGTTTTTATCAGTTCAGGAATGAGGAAATTGGTGTCCGTCCAACCTTGTCCGTGTGCGTGCGAGGTCATGTTCACGGGTACGCCGTCGATTTGGGTGAGAAAATCGGTGCCGTGGTCGAGATTGAAACCGCGCAAATAATATTGGTTGGCTTTGCCTTCGCCGCTGTGTTGCGAGGCGATCAGGCCAGGAACGGTTTCCAATATTTCGCCCGGGCGGCTGATGGGGCGGTATTTTAATTGCGCTTGACCGACATTGCCTTGCGAAGCGCTGTCAGCAAGGCCGATTTGGGAATCGGCGCGTTCGGTGACTTCAACCTCCGGCAACACGATGATGTTGTTGGTATAGGTGATTTCATCAGCATGGGCTTGGCAAGCGAATGTGCTTGCCATCACCAAGGCGAGTTTTAGGCGTGGGTTGGGTTTGGGCATAAGGCATTGGTTTATATCATCTATATTAGGAAGATATTTTTTATGGCTTAAAAATACCAATGATGAATCGCTATCGCGATGTTTTTTAAATCGGGTTTTCGCACCCGACGGCGAGCTACTTTCTTTTGCGCCGCCAAAAGAAAGTAGCCAAAGAAAAGGCGGCCCTTTACCGCTTCATCCTTGCGCTTCTCGGTTTTGTCGGGGGTCGGTAGAAGGGGCTTCCTGCCCCTCTACCGACGAGCGGCCTCCATGCCGCTCCCTTTCCGGCTATTCCCGACAAAACCTGCGGTGCTCGGCGCGGTAAACGGGAGGAAAACAAGTTACTGCGTAACATCAACAATAATCCGTTGAACCACGCCGAAACAACAACGCGCCGACATCGCTATAAATTTTGCCGTGTTCAGTTCCAGCGGGTGCCAATTGGTAATCGCCTTCCATCAGCAACATGTCACCTAAGAACAACTCCCCTGCCAGCATCATACATTCCTCATCTTGGCTATGGGCGTGGCTGTCAACTTCTGCGCCTGCGTCCAAACGGATCAGGCTGGACGAGGTAACGCCATCGTCGTGCAGCATTTTTATCGACACGCCCGTTGCCAAGGGTTGCCATTCGTTATAAGGCGAGGCGAATACGGTATGGCCTTTGGCGCTGCTAAATGGCAGCAATCCACCCAACAATTCTTTACCGATATAACCCGATTTGCCTAAGGACGTGCCGCGCAAATACGCCAACGCACCTTGCCGCGAAGCGATAGCGCCATGACGGCTACCCGCTGGCGAGGCTTGATAATCAAACACGCCCAATTCCATCGACTCGGTTTGCAGCCCGCCCGCTAGCACAATGCCCTCTTCCAGCCAATTATGGCGGTGTGGCGGCAGGCTCGCGCCGGGGGCAAATTCAACCAGCACCGAATTGCCTTGTTTGCCTTCCCACAAGGTTTTATAGCGGACACCTTGTTTTAACGTGCGCCACACGCCTTGCTTGGCCCTGACGGTCAAGAGCCGCTGGTGTTCGGCGGCGCTTAAGGCAATCCGCGATTGCAGGCGGTCGCTGAGGGTTTGCAAGCTGTCCGTCGGTAAGCCTAAGGGTTTGATGTGTGCGCTCAATAACCTGTCCAAGTGGTCTTGGTCGGTATTGCGGTCTGCTGATGGATCTGGGCGTTTAGGTTTGCTTTCCATTTTTTTAAATTCCATAGTCTGCGGTATCGGCAAGCGTGGCCTTAAGCTTGATTAAGGTACGGCGGATGGTTGACTTGACACTGCCTAAGGGCAATTGCATAAAGCTGGCGATTTCATCGTGGCTTAAACCACGGAAGAATGCCAAGGCCACTAATTGCCGTGATAACGGCTCCAATTGCGCCAGGGCTTCGTGGAGTTGGCTATTTTGTTCAAAAGCCGATAACAAATCCTGCGGCGTGGCTTCTGATAAATCGGCTAATTCATCGACCTCATCCAATTCGGTGGTGTCGAGTTCATGACGGCGAATCGCATCCAACGCGCGGCTGCGGGCAATGGTTTGCACCCAGACCAGCACGCAACCGCGTTCGGGATCAAATCGCGGTGCTTGTCGCCAAACCTGCCAAAAAGCATCTTCAGTGACTTCTTCGGCAAGTTGTCTGTGGCGGGTAATCCGCAACACCAAGCCATAAACCCGCTCGAGCAGTTGTTTGTACAACTCGGCAAACGCTTGTTGGTCTTGGTCGACGATACGGGCTACCAGCGATTGTAACTGGCGCTCGTCCTCATTCAGTAGCGTGGTATCCATCAGCATGACAGGTTCGGGTGATGGCTTCATGAGCTTAAACAGAGTTGTTGGGCTTTCATTGAATCATCATCGGTTGTGGGGTTGAGGGGTGATTGTTTGTGTGCTGCTTATTGACTATACGTATGGGTTTTAAAATTGGATGCAGAGTGGGGAAAAAAATATGGAGTCCAAAACATGTTTTGGACTCCGGTATCTAAACTGCTATAACGCAACCCAAAAATACACCATACCCGCGACAGAAATCACTGAACTCATTGATTCCATTCATGCTTCAATAATATCCTTACGAACGGAATCAACGGGTTACCGTTCGGTCTCGGCTGCTTGCTTAAAAAATAACGAGGCTTCCAGTCAAATAGGGTTCATCTAAACTTATTTTTAAGATGCCTCTGGTGATCGCAACAATTAATCTGGTAGGGTACGCAATTCGTACCTTTTTAAGGGTTTGTGTAACGGAAACACAATAAAAGGTATGCAATGCATACCCTACGCTACTCACTATATGCAAGTATCTAAAATTACCCGACCAACACTTTGGTGAACACAAATGCCAACCTTTGAAAGAAAACAATCCCTCCAATCAGCCAACCTCAAAAATGATTTTATGATGGTTTTGCCGAGCAAAATCGCCTCAGCCGAACGTGAAAGCCACTGTTTTGTCGCAGGCACTTTAGTTCACACCCAAGAGGGCCTGAAACCCATCGAGCAAATCCAAGTGGGTGACTGGGTGCTTTCCAAACCGGACAGCGGCGAAGGCGAGCCGGAATACAAACGGGTGACCAAAACCTTTGTGCGGGAGGATCAGGAAGTTTGGCTGGTGGAATACGTCATTGGTAACGAAATGAGAACCCATGCCCTGGTGGTGACGGGCAACCACCCTGTCTGGGTTGACCGTCAGGGATGGACCCCTGTATACAATCTGAGGGGAGGTGATAGTTTAGTAATAATTGACGCGGACACGACCACCGCTGACGAAGCCTGGGTTTTTCGAGTTTCACAAATCTTTGCCACCGATACGCCGGATGTGGGCTGGTCCGGAGGCAGACGCAATACCGACAATGTTGACATGCAAGACTACGGGCCAACCGTTGACTTGCGCAATGGGGAGGTCAAGGTCACTCAACCGGACGAAGACACGATCAACCGTAGTGCGGCAGAGATGAATGAAGACCTCAAGCGGCGGGTATACAACTTTGAGGTGGAGGACTTTCACACCTATTTTGTTGGCAAATGTGGGGTCTGGGTTCATAACCAATACGAAATTGAAACACAGCCCGTAGGTTGTAGTGGCATCAGTAACCCCAACGATTGATGTCACCGTATGTGTTGGGGTTTGTTCCTTATGCCAACCTACAAGCTTAACTTAATGGCAGTAACGCTGGAGCGTAGGAACGATGGTCAATTTGGAGTCCAAAACATGTTTTGGACTCCACCCCTAAACCACTACAACGCCGCCCAAAAATACACCATACCCGCTACAGAAATCACTAACGAACCGATCCGCGTAACTGCTAGCCGATAATCATGCGCTTTATCAGCAGACTTAAACCGCGCCAGTTGCCGTAAAGCAAAAAACACGGGTAGCACCACGATTTGATGCCCGAATTCCACGCCAAGACTAAAAGCCACAATCGCCAAGCCGATGGTTTCGGTGGGTAATCCTGCCATCGCTTCCAATAAGCCACCCGCAAAACCCAAGCCGTGAAACAGGCCGAAAAAGAACACCGTCAACAAACGCAACGCGCCACGACTTTGCTGAGGCCAAAAAACGTTGACCAACGCCACCAAAACAATGCTGCCAGCAATCATCGGTTCAACGACGGATGACGGCAAGCGCAAGATGTCCAGCACGGATAAGGTCAAGGTCAGCGTGTGCGCCAAGGTGAATACGCTGATGACTTTGACCAAATCCCACAGCGTCGCGGTCGCCAACACCAAGGCGATCACAAACAGTAAATGGTCGTAACCTGTGAGGATGTGCATCAGGCCGTGGTGCAGGTAATCGACGAACAGGCGGCGATTATCATTGGTGCTGTCGCCATTTAAGGCAATGGCGAGCGGTTGTTTGGCAGTCAGCAACAAACCTTGATGCTGGGTTTTGTCGTTTTCCTGCACGCTGACTACAAAACTGGCTTCCCACGGATTGCCTGGGGCGTACAGGAATTCATTCAACAGATTTTGGCTGATGCTGAGTTGTTTGGCGGGCTTGGGCAAGGCGTATTCCAGATCGTACAAAATATGGTTAACACCGGATTCGCTGACCTTCAGCACTTGTCCGGTCAACGCTTGTTGATCGGCTTGGATTTTCACATGGCTTAGGAAATATTGCCCGTGCGATTGCCACGCTTCCGCCAACGATGCGGCGTTGTTGTTGCCAAAGGCATCCGTCACCAACACTTCTTCCGTGGAGACGCGGGCATGGATGATGAGCTTGTCCGGCGCAAGGTCTATCGTCAACGCGCCTTGGGAAATGGGATGGGCAAACGCCAGTATGGGCAGCCAAAATAACAAGAAAAGTAGCTTCATCGATGGGCATGAAAGGCGTTATACGATGGGTTGATCGCCACCGTTTGTTGCAGGAATTGGCGACCTTGCTGCAAATCGCCCGCCCGTGAATAAATCAAACCCGCGTGGTACAACAAATGCGCGTCGCGGGTTTTTAATATCAAGGCCTTGGCGATGGTGTCGCGGGCTTCGGCAAAATCGCCGTGTTTGTACAAGGCCCACGCCAAAGCATCGTAGGCGTAAATGCTGTGGCGGATGGTCAAATCTTGCCGCGCCCAGCGTACTGCTTGCTCGGCGTTTTCTTGCGAATCGCTATAAAACCCCGCCAGATGGTGCAGATAATGGGCATTGCCCGCAGCAACCGATTGCTGATAAACCGCCAAGGCTTTCTCATGCCAGGATTTGGCTAATTCGGGCTTGCCCATAAGCGCGTAAACATCGCCCAAGGCTTGGAAAAATTCTGCGCGGGGCGTTTGTGCGATGACTTGTTGGTAGCGTTTGATGGCTTCGTCGTATTGGCCTTGCGCGGCAGCTAGTTCGGCAAGATGTTCTAAGGCGACAAAATGCTGGGGTTTTAGGCTTAACGCGGTTTGATAGTATTGGTCGGCGGTTTTGAAATCGCCTGCGTGGAAAGCTAATTCGCCTAAGCGAATTTTGAACCAAACATCGTTGCCGCCGCGTTCCAATAACTGTTTCGCTTGCGGCAAATCACCGTGTAATTCCGCCAAACGGGCGAGTCTGGCGAGTACGGGTAAGCTGGCGTCCAAAACAGGTTTTGGACTCCTGTGTTTTGGACTTCCCGGTTGTTCTGCCGCCAATTTTTCGTAAAGTTGGCGGGCTTCATCAATATTGCCCAACTCCAATTGCGCGTCGCCGCTGGTCGCTAAAGCCGACAGATTGCGCGGGTCTAATTGGTAAGCTTGTGATGACAATTGCAAAGCTTCATTGAAATGATGGTTTTCAAATTCGGTGATTGCCAAGGCCGCCAAACCGCCGACATTCGGCGGTGCGGGTACGGCAGCTAGTGAGGCTTTGGCAGCTTGTGCCGCCAAGTCCAAATACGCCAAATCGCCAGTCTCGCGCAGTTGCCCAATGTACACGGCGGACAGGCGGTTTTGCGCGGTAAAATCCAGCGGGTCTTGCTTGATACGGGCTTCCAGGAATGCGCGGGTGGCATCAGCCGCGCCGCCGACCAGCGGCGACGCAGCTAAAGCCAAAGCCAGTATGGCAATGGACGCGCGGTTAATTGCGCGTGTTGTCATCTAGCGTACCTGTTGGCAGCGGTTGGTGGGAAGCGGCGAAAAACGGGAAACTGTTGCGGAATACTTTATCGTTGGCATTGACGTTGTCGCCAGTGGTTAAGCCTTCGTTAGTGACCAAAAACAACACCGTGTCGATGACATCATCCACCGGACGGCGACCATTCGGGAAACCCGCGCCCGCATTATTACCACCTTGTTTACCTGTGTTGGCAACGGCGGTGTTCAAACGCAACATATCGCCTTTGGTAACTGCCACATCCGCCAGAATGCCGATATGCGCGGCATCCGTACCCAACGCTGTTAATGTGCTGACAATATCGCCTGCAAATTTGCCAGCGGCATCATCAGCGGTGCTGGCTCGGTTGTATTCATTTTTGCGTGGGAATGGGATCAACACGGTGTTGATGGTGGGTACGCCCATGCGGTCGATGGGATAAGACACCCCTGAGTTGATAGGGTCATCGGTTTTCGAGCGAATCGTTTGGGCGTTACGTAAGGTGGTTGCACTAACGCCAATCACGTCACCGGCAGAGCCTTTCAATAAGCTGACCGGTACGCTGAGCACGATCATTTGCGAGTTATAACCGGCAAATGTATCGCGTCCGCGATTGAGCTGGCTGACATCAGGACTGCCGCTTAGTACGGTACTGACAAAGCGGTTAAACCCTGGAATATCGAAAAAGAACGGATCATCAACCAAACCGGCAAAAAAAGTGATTCCCGTTGCGGCATCTTTTTTTAGCGAAGGCGTGGGCGCTTTCTCGGCAGTTGCTGAAGAGACGGTGGTGGGGGCATTAAATATTTTGTCAGTACCATCTTTACCGAGGATACGGACACGGGCACTTTGCGGGTTGCTGCGCGATGTTTGTTCATTGAAAATAATGGTTATTAATTTGTCAGGGTTGGCATCGCCGGTATTTTCAATATTGAATTGGTAGCGGACGCTAGGATCGAAGCCGCCTAAATTGCCGTTTTCGCCGGGTACGATGAAACCGTGGACATCGAAGGCCAAAATAGCCTTGCTGTTGTCATTTGGATCCAAAAAAGCATAAACATCGGCGATGTCGCTGGCGGCGTCCGATTCAACCAAAGGCGCTTCTGCGTGGTCGGCTGCAAACAGGGGGGTAGACAGCGATAACGCCATTGCCATCGTCAGTGCTGAAAGCGGGTGGTTTAATTTCATAATATTCTCCTAAAATGGGGCGAGGCTTTGGGGGTGTAGAAAATAAGTTTTCCTATCACTCACTAATACGTCCTGCGCTTAAAAATGGATGCAATAAAATGAAAATTTTTGGGAAGGCTCTCCAGCATTTTGAACAAGCCGGGCGGCGGTAAGCTTTGTGATGGCAAACCGGCGCAATATCTGTGCATAAAACTGAGATGTTCAAGATAGAATGGCTTCTGTCAGGCTTGGGCGTTGTAAAGCTGACATTTTTGTTAACAACACCTTAAAGGATTGAAAGTATGGATGGCATGTACGATTTTAACTTGGTGATGCTGTCAATCATGATCGCCTGTGTGGCTTCGTATACCGCGCTTGATTTAATGTCGCATATGCACCAGTCGACACGGAAGTCGTTTTGGATTTGGATGCTGGGTAGTGCGTTGGCGATGGGCGGTGGGGTTTGGTCCATGCATTTTGTCGGCATGTTGGCTTTTCATCTGCCGATTTCAATAGGTTACGACCCTGTTATAACACTTTTATCTTTGGCGATAGCGGTGGCAATCTCGGCAATGGCTTTGTGGCTGATGCGATCTTCCGAACTCAGTAAAACGTCGACGGCTGCCGGTGCGCTGTTTGTCGGTTTAGGCATTGCGGCGATGCATTATACCGGCATGATGGCAATGCGGATGTCGCCGTCGATTGTTTATGACCTGCCACTGGTTGCACTCTCAATTGGCATTGCTGTTTTTGCCGCGTTTGTGGCGTTGCGTACCGTTACCTTGTTACAAAACCAACGCTCCAGCGTTGTTGTAGTGACGAAGCTTTGCAGTGCTTTACTGCTGGGCTGTGCGATTGCTGGCATGCATTACACCGGTATGGCGGCGGCTCATTTTGCTGCGCATAGCGTCAGCGTGGCCGGTTATTCGACAAGCCTTGACCAGTTTGCCCTAGCTGCCATCGTGGCTTTGGTCACTTTTTTGGTGTTGGTCATTATGTTGGCGACATCGGCTTTGGATGAGCATTTCGCCGCCAAAAACGCGCAATTGGCGGCCTCCTTGCAATTGGCTAACGAGCAGTTACAGCGTATTGCCTATTACGACCATTTGACACGATTGCCCAGCCGCTTGCTGCTTGAAGATCATCTTAACCGGATTATTTCGCAGGCTGAACGCAGTCCAAACCTGCTGGCTTGTTTGTTTATCGATCTGAACAAATTCAAGCCCGTCAATGATACTTTTGGGCATCGCATGGGTGATGCTTTGTTGGTGGCGGTCGCAGAGCGATTACAAGATTGCGTGCGAATGGATGATATGGTGGCGCGTATCGGTGGTGACGAGTTTGTGATTGTGCTGGGTGGTGTGACTGATGAGGAGGATGTGGCGGTGGTTTGTACAAAAATCATCAATAGCTTGAAGCAGGTTTTCCCTATTGAAGGGTATGAAGTGCATATTTCTTGCAGTATTGGCATTAGCCTCTATCCGCGCGATGGGCAAACCTCAGATAGCTTGGTCTCTTGTGCGGATAAGGCCATGTATCAGGCGAAAGCACTGGGTGGTTTTGCCTTTTTTAGTTAGTGGTCTGAGTTGATGCTTAGCGCAGCCGGAACGGCTATTTGTTTTTAAACACAGCGACTTGGCGATAAAAGTCTTTAAGTTCGACGGTACTTGGGTTACGTCCATAACGAAGCCTGATGAAAGTGTCGGTAATCTGCAGGATCGTTTCAGCGTGTTCGGGTAGGTGTGCGGCGGCGCGCAAGGCAAAGGTTTTTTCCCCTTCGCTGGGGTGCTTGCTTACGCCGCTGTTGCCAAGTTTTCGGCAAAAACGCTGGTAGTTTTGTAAAACCGGATCAATACGTGCCTTTTTTTGGTACAGCAATAGCCAACATAACAAGAAAGTAATGGCGGAAATAATGCTGCCCAGCCAATACAACATCGCTTTTAAGTCACCCACACCCAAAGACGAGAGGAATTTGGCTTGGCTGTCGGTGCTGTAGTTAATGACCCAACGTTGCCAGTTGTAATCGACATTGCTCCAGAGTTGCCGTGTTTTTCTCATCCAGCTGTAAATGCCCGCCGAGCTGTCAGTATTCGGCAAATAACTGATAAGCCCGCCTATTTCCAATTGGTTAAGGTTGATATTGCGTTCTATCCTTTCTGGTGCGATGGCGGCGGTCGGATCAAAGCGTACCCAGCCCTTGTTTTCCAGCCAGACTTCCGCCCAAGCATGGGCGTTGGCTTGGCGGACTTCTAAAAACCCGCCTACTTTGTTGAACTCCCCGCCCTGAAAACCGGTAACAACCCGAGCCGGAATCTTGGAAACGCGCAGCAAATATACAAAAGCCGATGCGTAGTGGCTGCAAAAACCGTAGCGGTGTTCAAACAAAAATGTTTCGATCGGATTATTTTCCATTGCCGGAGGCGTTAAGGTGTAATGGAAATCTTCTTTTCGGAAATGGTTGAGCAATTGGTTGATGAAATTTTCCGGTGGACTATCAAAGCCATGCAGCTGAGAGACCAATTGTTTGATTTTTGCTGAAGGCTCGCTTGGCAGTTGCGTGGCATCTTTATGTTCGGTGCGGGTGATGTAGCCGGTGTTGTAGTTCGGATAAGAAAATATTTTATATTCGGCGCGTTTGTCAGGATTTTCGGAAGTAATCAGCTGGTAGTTAACGTTTTGGCTGAGCGCGCCGTAATATTCGACCGGCATGTCCAGTGCGAACACCCAGTTTTTATTTTGCGGTTCCATCAGTAAGGTGTATTGGTAAGGCGTGCCGGAGACTTTTATTTTGTCCATAAAGCGCGCGTAATGCAGATTGCTGACTTGTGCCCAACGCTTGCCGTCGGTGTAAGCAAAGACAGGGCCGCGCCAATACAGTTGCTGGTTGGGCGGGATGGCTCCGGTAAATTTGGCGCGGAACACCAGTTCGTCAGACATGCCCAAATCGGTGATGGAACCGGGTTCCATGGTGTCACTTAGGCCAGTTCTGGCCTGATGGGTGTCGTTAAGCAGCATCCAGCGAGGTGCTTGAAGGCGGGGGAATAAGATAAACAAGGCGATGGCAAGTGGTAAGGCTTGCAGCAAAATCGTACCGGCTGTTTTTAAGGCGGCTTGCGTTTCGGGTTTGTCGGTATTGAGGCAGATTAAGGTTGCCAGCAATACACAACAGACAAACAAAATATAACCTGCCATTAACAGGCTTTGTTCGTACAAAAATTGCGACGATGCGACAATAAAAGCCAAATAGACAATCAGGTACAAATCGCGTTCGGATTTGATTTCCATCAGCTTTAAGCTTAAGCCTACCAAAAACAGCCGTGTACCGGCATCACGTCCGAACAGGCCTTGATGTTCGTTATAAAACAAGGCAATGCCAACCACGGCAATCAGCATCAACAGCAGGTTATTGGGTAAAAACTGGGGCCGCCAGATACCAATAAACCGCCAACCCCATAACACGATAAAAAAAGCAAACAAGTTGGCAGGTATATGGTTGATATGCGGCAACACAATCAAGCCAATTGAGGCCAGTAAAAACATCATCACGCTTTTGTTAAATTGAGTTTTCATAAGCTAAAACAATGCTAAGGCTTCCAGACATTGGCGGTAATGTGACGCGCCTAAAGCAGCATCCAAACGTAAGCCTGGTAAACGGAAACTGTAGGGAATGCCGGCTTGTTCGGCTTCTATCACCCATCGGCATAGGCAGCTGAGGCGTTCTTCCAGTGAATGGCCTAAGGCTTGTTCGTAATCCAAGCAAATTTCTGCGTTACTTTGTCCGCCATATTGTTTGCTGTACAAGCCTAAGCCTTTGGCAAAAGCTTTCCAATGGATATGCTTGATCGCATCGCCGGCTTGGTATTCTTTTAAGCCGTAAAAGTCTTCGGGTGCATTTTTGCTGATACCGCCTTGCCCTAATTCGCTGCTGGCGGTTTCTGGGAAAGCACTGGCAAAGGCTGCCGGTTTGGGATAAACCAGAACTTTTTGTTCGAACCGTATGGGCGACCACGCGCGGAAAAAACCAAAAGGGTAGCTGCTGGAAACGACGATTTTGCCTGCCGTTTGCCAACCGCGTTGCTGGCTGGGCGTGGTCAGCAGCAAGTCAACATGGCTGCGGGCGTTGAGGTTGATGTTGATCGGTGTGGCTTTATCAAAGCCGATTTTTACCGAAACGCGCGGTAAAGTGCTTGGGTTATCCAACAGAATGCCAAAGCCTGCCGACTCGCCCAGAAAAACTGGCGGGTTGCGGGTGGTTTGCACGGTTAAGCCGGCTAGGGTACGGAAGGTGTGCAAAATGGCAATGAAGAAGATGCTTGCCAGTAAAAAAGCTAGCATATAGGCCAGATTGTTGTTGTAAACAAAGGCGATCAACAACAATAACAAGGTCATCAATACAAAATTGATGCCGCGTTGTGTCGGCAAAATGTAGATTCGCCGCTGGTTAAGGCGGTAAGGCGCATCACTTGCCAGTTCGCCACGAAAAAAACGGTGCGTTTGCAGGCGTTCTTTTAGGCTGGACGGTGGTAAATTTTTGTTGGGGTCAACGCTCAATGGACGGGCACCTTTTCTAAAATGGGCGCAACGATGGTTTCGGAATGACTGCTGCCAGCACGGAGACGGTGGCCGGCGACAGCTGCCAAAACGGCTTGGATGTCTTCAGGGATGACGGCATCGCGCTTGTCCATAAAAGCCCACGCCTTGGCGGCTCTGAGCAATGCCAAGCCGCCGCGTGGGGACAGGCCGCAAGGATAGTCGGGTGATTCGCGGGTAAAGTTAATGACCGCTTGGCAATAGTCGAGCAGGGCAGGTGAGGCATGGACTTGGGTTATGGCTTGCTGAATTGGCAAGAGCTGTTCAGGCGGCAGTTGCACGCTTTGCGCTTCGATCAGGCTTTGGCGGGTTTCACCGTTAAGCAGGGCGCGTTCGGCTTTAGGGTCAGGATAGCCTAGTTCAATCCGCATTAAAAAGCGGTCCAGTTGCGATTCGGGCAATGGGAACGTGCCAATTTGATGGGAAGGGTTTTGTGTGGCAATGACAAAAAATGGGCTGGGTAAGGTGTAGGTTTTGCCTTCGATGGTGACTTGGTGTTCTTCCATGGCTTCCAGCAATGCACTTTGTGCCTTGGGTGTGGCGCGGTTAATTTCATCCGCCAAGACCATTTGGTTAAACACCGGCCCTGGGTGGAATTTGAACTCATGGTTATTGGCGTCATACACCGATGCGCCCAGAATGTCGGCGGGCAAAATGTCGCTGGTAAATTGGATGCGTTGGTAGTGAAGGCCAAATAGCTTTGCCAGCGTATGCGCCAACGTGGTTTTGCCAACCCCCGGAATATCTTCAATTAATAAATGGCCTTTGGCGAGCAGACAGCAAACTGCAAGGTGGATTTTATCTTGTTTGCCTAAAATGATCTGGTTGGCGGCGAGCAGCAGCTGGTCTATGGTGTTTTGCATATGCGGGATGGCGGGAGAGAACAATGGTTGTTTTTAGTATAGAACAAGTTCTTGGTTGATATTGATTTTTACAAAGCAGCCAATGCCCAGTTGGCTGGCAGCCATTCGAAAGGCTGTTGCTGTTGCGGATATTTTGGGTGGAGGGGATTGGGCGGTATAAAAAAGTAGAGACGCTATTTCTGCGTCTCTACAAGGGCAATGGCTGCCGGAGTCGGTTTATTTAATGGTGACGGTGATGGTTGCGGTTTTTGATCCGCCGTTACCATCGCTGACGGTATAGCTGAAAATGTCTATGCCAACTAGGCTGCCAGCGGTGTAGACGATTTTGTTGTTGGTGATGACGGCGCTGCCCAAAGAGGGGCTGGAGGTTGAAACAAGTGTCAAAGGGTTAAATTCAACGTCTTTGTCATTTGCCAACACATCAATGGTGGCGGTGCTGTTTACCAAAACGGTGGCTTTATCGTTAATGGTCTGTGGGGCATCGTTGACGGGTAGCAAGGTAATGTTCACAGTGGCGCTAGCGGTTCCGCCTGCGCCATCGCTTACGGTATAGCTGAAACTGTCACTGCCGTTATAGTTAAGTGCAGGTTTATAAGTCATTGATGTTCCATTGTTGACAATAACACCATGGGCGGGTGTGCCTACAGCACTGATGCTTAAAACATCACCGTCGGGATCTGTGTCATTTTTGAGTGCGTAAACAGCAATCCATTTGTCTTCATTGGCGGTCAGGCTCTCGCCGCTTGCCAGCGGTGCTTGGTTTGCCAGTGTAGAAGTGCTGGTGATTGTTGATGGCGCGGTCATGTTGCCGCTGCTGTCTTTTGCCGTTACGGTAAAGCTGTAATTGGTGCTGGTTGCCAAGCCTGTAGCGGTATAGCTGCTGCTGGTTTGCCAAGCACTGCTGACACAGCCCAGCCCGCCTGCGACACATTGGAATTGGTATTGCACGGTACCGGATGCGTCGGTCGCGGTAGTGGCAACCATGGCAATGCTACTTTTGCTTTTGGCTGTGGGTGCGCTTGCCCAACCCATCGGGTCAGGGTTAGGTGCGGTCTTGTCCAGTACGGGGATAGTGCCGGAGATGAAGTATTCGCCGCTACTGGCGTAGTCGCTGTAAGGGACGAGGCTGTTGCCGACACCGGCAATGCTGAGGTAGTAAATGCCGGGTGTCACCGTGGTGCTGATGACGGCGCTGGTTTCGGTGTCGGGTGCGCTGCTGGCGATTTCCACGCCTTGCTGGTTGTAGAGCTTTGCCTGTACGTCCAAGTTGGCACCGCGTTTTGAGGTGCGGGTAAATGCCGCCCACGCAGGTTTGACGGTCACGTTGATGGTGCCGCTGCTGGCTTCAAACCAGAACATGTCAACATCGTCACGGCTTTCTATCACGCCTTTATTGGCCGGGTCGGCATTGCTGGGGTCATCTTGTGGTGTGGTGACGAGGACGCTGCCGTTGCTTTCAATAGCCAAAGCCGTGGCATTGGCAAAGCCGTTTTGTTGGTCGTCAGCACGAAGTTTTAGCTTTTCAGTAATTAGGAGTATGTCGTCTTCGGGGTTGTTGGCACCAGCATATTCGCCTTTGCTCCATTGGGTGACGTTGGTGTAATAACCGACACCCATAATAGGTGCCCAAGAAGATAGGCTGGTATCCAAACCACAGAAATATTCGGCGGTAGTTGAACACTTAGGGTTTAAGGTTTTATCAGTGATGCCGTCATGGGATAGGCCTAGGTTATGACCAAATTCATGGGCACCCGCTTCAGCCGCATAAGGCGCTGATCCTCCGCCCAAGTTGTTGTAGTAGATGAGGGCAGGTGAGTAATAGCTGGCATAGTTGGTGTCACCAAAAACGTTGACATAAGCAACACCTCCGGCTGATTTGTAAGGCATTGCGACGCCTTTGGTGTCAACGTTTTTGGTGAAAAGCAAATGACCGGTTGTAGGGCCAAAGCTGGCGGGTTCTTCGGTAGTCACGTCAATATCAAAGGCAGAAAAATCTTCAGCAATGCGATGCCAAATTTCGGCAATCCGTGTTCTCTCATCGCTATTGAAATCAGTAGGGATGCCGTCAATGTCAAAAGGGGCGGCATAATAGGTGTTGACGGTACTGTTCCATGCGCTGCCGGTGATGTTGTCACCGTTAAAGTCCAGATAAAGCACATTTTTGGAATTGGGTCGGCTGTGAAATGCGAATGTGTCAACCACTGGTAAGCTGGTGGCTAATGTGCTGGTGCCGCTGGTTGTCAGAGTGCTTTGGGTGGGAAGGATAACGCTGTCGCTATATAAAACTTCGCCTGTTGGATCAACATTTAAATGGTCTAAATCCGCCTCAGGAAAGGAAAAGCTATGCAGCCTTTTGATGGCTTTTTGCTGGTGAAGTGGATGTAAGCCTTCAAGCTGTCTGCGGAATCCGTTTTGTGAGGGTAGGTCGCGGATAGTAAATGGCGCGTGCTTTCCGTACATTTTTGCTGGCTTTGCTTGGGCTTGTTCAACTGAACCAAATAAGGCCAATAAAAGTGTTAAAAGGACGGTGGTTTTTATTGTTTTTATCCGTTTCATTGTCTTAGCTCCGGTCATTCATTGTGGTGAATTAACAATAGCTAAGCTATGAGTTTCTGATTGTGATCGGCTTCAAACTTATGTTTAATTAAATGCGATGCATTTAACAGTTTGAACAATTAACGGATAATACTTAGGGTGGGTGATTAAAAATATATTTAATAACAATATGTTAAGCACCCTTCGCAAAAGGGTGCTTAACATGTGTGGCGTGTTATTTCATCATTTTGTCTTTGAAGGCTTTATCAATCGAATGGGTCGTTTCTTCGTTGTATAGTCTGGATGAATCAACTGGCAAACGGGGTTGGGTAGGAACAACCGTTGGAGTCGCAGTAGGGGCTGTTGCAGGCAATGCTGCGGGTGTTGTTGTGTTTTCTACGACAACATCGGAATCATCTAAACGGAAAATGGGCGAGTATACGGTATCGACATCAAAATCGCGCCAAATAGGGTCGGGCGAGATAGCGGGTTTGGTGGGCAGGGGAATAGTGATTAAGTCGAGTACGCCAACGCCGGTACGACCGATAAAGTTGACCATACCCTTCACGCCACCACCAACAAAGCCGTACAGCACATTGGAAACGTTCGCGGTATTAATGACGTTTTTCGGTAACTCCAATATACCGGTCGTTAAGTTGGTAAAGGCACGAACGGCTTTACCTTCTACTTTCTGTCCATAGCTAACGGGTCTTCTGATTTCATCTGCGTGGGACAACGGTGCTTGGCTTAAAACCAGTCCGCTTAAAAGCAGTGAAGAAACAAAACGGTTGAATTTAATCATATTGAATCCTGCGGGTTAGGGTTAAATTACAGACAGTATAGCAGAGTCATAATTATTTACTTATTCAGTGCTTTAGCAAAGGCGTTCGCCATTGAGTTGGTTAAAACAGCGGGCTGTTTGATCGTTTTGTCAGGTTTTTTGTCTTGACGCTCTTGTCGTTCCGGGCGTGTTTTAACCACTTCAACGCCCGACTTCATCGACAAGGAAATACGCTTGCGCGCCGCATCCACTTCCAATACCGTCACTTTGACCACATCACCGGTTTTGGCCGCTTCGCGCGGGTCTTTTATAAAAGTGTCCGACAAATGTGAAATATGCACCAAGCCGTCTTGATGCACACCAATATCGACAAACGCGCCAAAATTAGCCACGTTAGTGACGACGCCATCCAGGCGCATACCCACTTCCAAATCGGTGATTTTTTCAATGCCCGCTTTAAAAGCCACACTTTTGAATTCTGGCCTGGGGTCTCTGCCTGGTTTTTCCAATTCTTGCAAAATATCCGTGACCGTTGGTAAGCCGAAATGTTCGTTGGTGAACTGCTTGGCATCCAAGCTACGTAAAAATTGGCTTTGCCCGATCAGATCACGGATGGATTTGCCGGTTTTGCTGATGATGGCTTCCACGACAGGATAGGCTTCCGGATGGACGGCAGAGGCATCCAGTGGGTTATCGCCGCTCATGACGCGTAAGAAGCCCGCCGCCTGCTCGTAAGCCTTATCGCCCAAACGAGGCACTTTTTTAAGCTGTTTGCGGTTTTGGAACGGGCCGTTGTCGTTGCGGAAAGCGACGATATTTTCACTGACACTGGCGGATAAGCCAGACACTTGTTTTAGCAACGCCACCGACGCAGTATTCACATCCACGCCGACGGCGTTAACGCAATCCTCAACGACATTGTCCAAGCCACGCGCCAACTGCACTTGGTTGACATCATGCTGATACTGGCCCACACCAATGGCTTTCGGCTCAATTTTTACCAATTCCGCCAACGGGTCTTGCAAGCGTCTGGCGATGGACACCGCGCCACGCAGCGACACGTCCAGCTCAGGAAATTCCTTGGCAGCCAATTCCGAAGCCGAGTACACCGAAGCACCGGCTTCCGACACTGTCATTTTATTGAACACCAATTCAGGATGTCGCTTCATGACATCGGCAACCAATTGGTCGGTTTCACGCGAGGCGGTACCGTTGCCAATGCTGACCAGATTAACGTGATGCTGCTGGATCAGTTTTGCCAAAAGGGCAATCGACTCGTCCCATTGCTTACGGGGCGGATGCGGATAAAGTGTATCGGTCGCCAGCAATTTGCCGGTGGCATCGACAATCGCCAGTTTGACACCGGTGCGGATGCCCGGATCAAGCCCCATCGTGGTTTTTGCACCGGCAGGGGCGGCTAGCAGCAAATCGCGCAAATTGCTGGAAAAGACGCGGATGGCTTCCAGCTCTGCGGACTCACGCAGGCGTTGCTTCAAGTCCAAATCAATACGGGTGAACAACTTGATTTTCCAAGCGAAACGCGCGGTTTCGGCAAGCCAGGCATCGGCTGGTCTTTGAATGTCAGTGATTTTTAAATGTTGTGCGACCAAACCGGCACACACATCGTGTTCGGCTTTTTCTTCGGCGGCGGGCAACAGGTTCAGGTTCAGGAAATCTTCGTTACGGCCCCGGAACAAAGCCAAGGCGCGGTGGGAAGGAATTTTGTGGATGGCTTCCTGATAGTCGAAATAATCCTTAAATTTTTCCGCTGCCTGTTCTTTGCCGCTGACCACGGTGGTGTGGATGATGCCTTTTTGCCAGATGCGTTCGCGCAATTGCGCCAGCAATTCGGCGGCTTCGGAAATGTTTTCCATGATGATTTGCCGTGCGCCGTCGAGTGCGGCGGCGACATCGCCGACACCTTTGTCGGCATCCACATAGGCCAATGCGGCTTGGTTCGGGATCAGGCTACGGTCGGCTAGCAGTGCATCGGCTAACGGCTCAAGCCCTGCTTCACGGGCGATTTGTGCTTTGGTACGGCGACGCGGTTTGAAGGGCAGGTACAAATCTTCCAGCAGAGTTTTGCTGTCGGCGGCGTTGATAGCCAACTCCAGTTCGGGCGTGAGTTTGTCTTGGCTGCGGATGCTGTCAAGAATGCTGGCTCGACGGTCGTTCAGTTCGCGCAAATAGCCTAAGCGGTCTTCCAGTTGCCGCAGTTGCGTGTCGTCAAGGCCGCCGGTGGCTTCTTTGCGGTAGCGGGCGATAAACGGTACGGTTGAGCCTTCGTCCAGCAATTGTACGGCGGCGGCGACTTGTTTGGGATTGACGGCGAGTTCTTCGGCGATGCGTTGGATCACATCCATTTAAGGCTTCCTTGAGTGGTTAATTTCGTTGGCATTGTAACAGCTGATGAAGGCTTTCTTAAGCCATGCGGCTGGTTTGTACAGGCTATTTTTACCGGCTTTTAGGATTTGTTTGCTTGGCAAAATTCAGTTACCTACAATGGCAATCCGATTGATGGGCAAACGACCAATAAAATCAGGATGATGATTTTAACGGCTAGCGTTTTGGCAAAAGCTGGGCACGCTAGGCTGTATTTTAAAAATAAAAATTAGAAACAAAAACTTATGCTTCATCTAAAGAAAAGAACACAAGTCTGGATGCTCTTGGCAAGCTTGGCGCTGGGTGCTGCCGAATTACAGGCCGAACCGGCAGTAAGTCCGCCCAAACTGGCGCTGGGTTATACCCAATTGCCATTTGCCTTGCCGGAACCGGGCAGTTACGAGCTGCCTGATTTAGGTCTTGCCGCCGATGGCTCGGTGCTGGACAGCGAGAGCCGGCCAACCACTTTGTACGCCTTGCTCAGCGCACAGCGGGGACAGATCAGTTTGCTGAGCTTCATTTACGCCGCCTGTAGCGATGTTAACGGTTGTCCGTTATCGACAATGGTGTTCCATAAAATTAAAAGCCGCCTGCAAAAAGAGCCGGATATTGCCAAAAACCTGCATTTGCTGACGCTCAGCTTTAACCCCGAACATGATACGCCGGCGATGATGAAGCATTACGGGCAAAGTTTTCAGGGCGATGGTTTGTCGTGGCAGTTTTTGACCACCCATTCAGAGCAAGATTTGCACCCCATTCTTGACCATTACCAACAAAACATCCAGAAAATTTACAATGCCAAAGGCGAGTTCACCGGCACGTTTTCGCATTTGTTACGGGTTTATCTGATTGATGCCAACAAACGTATCCGCAATATTTACAGCGTGGATTTTTTGCATCCCGATACCTTAATCAATGATGTCAGGACTTTGTTGTTGGCAACGGCAGCCGACCATAAGCGCCGGACACCTTCCAAACCCGTACCGTCAACCACCGGTATTTTCAGTGCGGGCGATAACAAAACAGGCTACGAGCAGGCCGATTACCAAACCCATGCCATCGCCCTGAGCGACCGCAAAGGCAAGGCTGCCGATTTGTTGGCAAACATCCGTAAAGCACCGTTGGGTTTGCCGCCTGTTCCTGTGCCGGAGGACAATCCACCCACTGCCGCCAAAATTGCATTGGGGCGCAAACTGTTTTACGACCGCCGCTTATCGCTTAACAAAACCTTTTCTTGCGCGATGTGCCATTTGCCCGAACAAGGTTTTACCAGTCAGGAAATGGCAACTGCCGTGGGCGTGGAAGGGCGCAGCGTCGGGCGCAATACGCCTAGCTTGTTTAATGTCGCTTATGCCCAAACCCTGTTTCATGATGCCCGTGAAAACACCTTGGAGCAGCAGGTTTGGGGGCCATTGTTGGCGCGTAACGAAATGGCTAATCCAGCGATAGCGTCGGTGGTCGATACGATTAAAGAAAACCCGGATTACCCGCATTTGTTTAAAGCGGCATTTGGCAAACCTGCCAACATGGAAACCATCGGCATGGCAATCGCCAGCTATGAACGCGCTTTAATTTCTGGCAATTCAGCATTTGACCGCTGGTATTTCCAAAAACAAAGCCACGCAATGACAGCGGATGCCCAGCGTGGCTTCGGCTTGTTTACCGGAAAGGCAGGGTGCGCAAATTGCCATCTGATTGGCAAGCAATCGGCGTTGTTGACCGACCAACTCAACCACAATACCGGCATTGGCTATCAAGAAGCGATGGGCAAACCGGCAGGCCCACAACCCGTGCAGATTGCACCGGGGGTGTTTGCGCAAGTGTCCAGCCAGATAGTGAGTGCGGTTTCCGAACGCCAAGCCAACGACTTGGGCCGCTACGCCATCACCCAAAACCCTCAGCACCGCTGGCAATACAAAACGCCCAGCCTCCGCAATTTGGTGCTGACTGCGCCTTACATGCATAACGGCAGTTTGCAGACCTTGGCGCAAGTGGTGGCGTTTTACAACCAAGGCGGCGTTGCCAATGAAAACTTGGATGGCTTGATAAAACCATTGGCGTTGTCAGCGCAAGAGCAGGCCGACTTGGTGGCATTTATGCAGGCATTGACTGGCGACAATGTGGACGAATTGGTTTCGGATGCCTTTGCCGCACCCATTGGCGAAAGCCAATAAGGGATTACAGCCAGCCCTTGCGCTTAAAAATCCAATACGGCGCAATGCCCGCCAGCAACATAATCAGCAGCGCGCCCGGATAGCCCAAACGCATGTTCAGTTCCGGCATGTGTTGGAAATTCATACCGTAAATGCTGGCGACCAAGGTGGGCGGCAAAAACACCACGGCGGCAATCGAGAAAATCTTGATGATTTTGTTCTGGGCAATGTTGATGAAACCTTGCGTGGAGTCCATCAGGAAGTTGATTTTGTCGAACAAAAAAGTGGTGTGCGACATCAATGTATCCACGTCGCGGGCGATTTCCCGTGCGGTTTCTTGCAGTTCAGGAAAATTGCGCAAATGCCGTTGCAAAAAGGCAATCGAACGTTGCGTGTCCATCAGGCACAGACGGATTTTTCCATTACTGTCTTCCAATTGAGCCAGTTGGTCTATCGCCAATTCCAAATCGGAGTCGATTTCTTCCAATACCAAATAGCTGACATCTTCCAGTTTACGGTGGATGTCTTCCAAATTGTCTGCCAAGTTTTCCACTTTTTGTTCAAAAATCACCACCAACAGTTCTTGTGGCGAAAACGCTTCGATTTGGCCTTTGCGGGCGCGCATCCTCAACAGTCTAAAATCGGCCAACGCACCTTCGCGTAAAGTGATAAGCCGGTCGTTTTGCAAGATGAAAGCAACGGTGGCGGTATGGTGGCGGCCTTCGTGCTGCGCCAAAAACAGCGAGCGTACGTGGGTGCCGATAGAATCACTGAAATAGCGTGCCGACGATTCGATCTCTTCAACATCGTCCGATTCTGGCAGTTCGGTATGTAAAAATGCTTGCAGGCGTTGGCGTTCTTCGTCGCTGGGGTCGTGCGCGTCTATCCAGTCGGCGCTTGCCCAGGTTTTGGTGCTGTGCGGGTTGTTGTCCGGGGTGGCGCGTTCTTTCAGCTTGCCTTCGTGGATGGTAAATAATCTCAGCATTAAGGTCCTTCCGTGATGATTTTTTTCAATTTGACCAGGATGTTTTGCTGTTGTTCGGGCGGCAATTTGGCAAAAGCCTGTTCAAATTCTGCCAAGCTGTATGGGGTGCTTGCGGTAGCTGCCGACAGTCCGCAGTCACCAAGCACTTTGCCGATAGCCGGTGCGGCATCTGTCAAAAGCATTTCACTGGACAACGTTTTTTTGATGAGGGTGTTGATCCGGATGAAGATTTTTTGCCCCGTCAGCAAACTGTCGGCAAAGGCTTTGGCATTCTCTTGGTTAAAGCCTTTGCGTTTGGAATCGGCAAAGGTGGTCAGGTTCATTTTAAGTGCCGGTTGCTGGTCAATTTGATACTCGACCACAAACGGACTGTTTTGCGAGGCAATCAGGCTTTCGGTTTCCACCACCACTTGCAACTGCTGTTGTTTGCAGACAATTTGCAGTTTGATGTTGTCGTACAAGCTGCGGTCAGGTCTTGGCGATTGCGCGTAGCTGTAGCTTTGGTTGGTTAAGGGGTCGCTTTGCTGCTGGTAGCTCCAGCTATCGGCGGCTTGGCTTGGCAAGGCCAAAAAGCTTGATAAAGCAAGGGCGGGAACGGAAAAATAAGGCTTAATCATGGCGTTGGCTTTTACTCGCGGGTGGGGGCGAACCGACAACAGCAAGGCCGGGTTGTCGGTTTGGGTAAAGCAAGGCGGTAAGGTGTTTAAAAACGCGTTTTTACGGCGCATTATACGGCAGTTGCTTGGCGGGCTTAACTCGGTTTGATGCATTTTTGCAAATACCGCCTGAGCAAATCTAACGACAATAAGGCCGCCTGTTGCTGTTTACGGGTGATCGGCCCGCTTAACGGGTAGCTGGCAAAATGGTTTGCGTCCGGTGTTTGCAAGTAGACGGACAAATTGACGGTTTGGTTTTTGTCGGCAAGCTGGGCTTGCGGTTGGTCGATAATCTGTATCAAAGCGCAATCTGCACCGCTGTTTTGCAAGCTTTTGGCCTGTTGTTGGGCATAGGTGAGCGGGTCTCCGAAGTCTTGCGGGCAGGAAAACGCGTGTTGATATCCGCTGCTGAGCAACCAGTCGGCACCTAAGCAATGGCTGCTCAGCAAGCCGTGGCTGGCGGTTTCTTGCACGGCGAGGGTCAGTTGCTGTTGCCGCATCAGTCCGTCAATCACGCTAATGATATCGCTGCTGTTGGCTTTGTTGCTGTCGTCGATGGCAAATACCGCTGCGTCCAATGTTGTGCTGATTAAATTTGTCAGCTGGCTGGCTTCTGCATCGGGATAGCCATACGGAAACAAGAGTTTGACTTGCACTTCGCCCACACTGGCCCGGTAGCCGATACTGACGGATTCGGGAATGGTAATCGGAGCGATCAGTTCTTGGATGCTCGACTCGCCCAAACCAATGGTTTTGAGGGTGATAAGACGGTCCGCTTGCAGTGGGAAACGGCTGGGTAGTGACGGCAGAATGCGGTCGGTGAACAAGTGGCGCATTTCCGATGGTACGCCGGGCATGAAGGCAAACCAGCAACGCCCTGCCTGCACCGCAAACCCTGGTGCTGTACCCAAATCGTTATCCAAGCGCACCGCACCGCTAGGCAGCAGGGCTTGTTTGCGGTTGGAGGCTGGCATGGTGCGGTTGCGCCGGTCGAAAAAAGCTTGGATTTGCGCATAGGCCGTTTCATCAAACACTAACGGCAAATCGAAAGCCATAGCGACTGCTTCGGCAGTTAGGTCGTCGGTGGTCGGACCCAAGCCACCGGTACATAAACAGCAATCGGCGCGTTGGGCGATTTCTTTTAGCAAAGCCACCAAATCGTCCAGCTTATCGCCCACGGCGGTGTGGCGGGTGACCAAAAAACCCAGCTCCACGGCTTGTTGCGAAAGCCAAGCGGCGTTGGTGTCGGCTATCTGTCCGGTGACGATTTCTTCACCTTGCGAGAAAATTTCGAGGGTTGGTTTCATGTGAGTACAAGGCAAATTTGAGATGAGGCCAGTATAAGCCACATCTGGCAAAGTCAAGCCAGCTTATCAGCCAAGCCAGTTATCCGCGCCACTTTTTGGGCAACTGTTTGCATAAAGACCGCCGATTCTGCCACGAGCCGCACGGATTTTTTGGCGCGGGTGATGGCGGTGTAAAGCAATTCTTTCGTCAGTACCGGATTGATCTGCTCCGGCAAGACGATCAGCACTTCGGCAAACTCCGAGCCTTGGCTTTTATGGATGGTCATGGCAAACACCGTTTCACAAACCGGAACGCGTGCAGGCAGGTATTTTTTGACGCTGCCGTCAGCGCGTTGAAAAAACACCATCAACTTGCCGCTTTGTTCGGCATCGGGCACGCATAAGCCAATATCGCCATTGTAAAGCTGCAAGCTGGCGTTGTTTTGCGTGACAATCACCGGCCTGCCGGCATACCAAGCACCGGTTAAGTGGATGAGGTTCTGCGCCGCCAATGCTTGCTCGACGCGCTGGTTGATGTCCGCCACGCTCAGCGGCCCTTGGCGGTTGGCACATAAGGTTTGGAACTGGCTAAAAGCGTGAAAGATTTCCCGAAAATCCGCACCTGCTTTCATCAACTTTAGATAAACCGCTTGGTGTTGGCTGATGTAAGCGATCAAATCTTCGTCGAGCAGGCTAACGTCGGTGTCGCCCGCTTTTAAAATAGCCCACGCCGTTTCGGCTTGTTGCTGGTTGATGGCTTCGGCAAGTTTTTTGATTTGCCCGTCGAAACGGTGCGAAACCTGCAGTTCCACGGTGTGGTTTGGCAGGGCTTGCGTCAAGTCCGCCAGCACCGCCCCGGATTCCACCGAAGCCAATTGGTCTTTGTCGCCCAATAAAATCAGGCGGGCATTGGGCTTTAAGGCATCGACCAATTTGCTCATCAACGCCAAATCGACCATCGAAGCCTCATCGACTACCACCACGTCATACACCAAAGGGCGTCCGCTGTGATGGCGAAAATACGGTGATGCTGGTTTTGCGCCCAATAACCGGTGCAAGGTGGTGACGGTTTCGGGGATATGCTGCTTGATGCCGTCGCTGCACGGCAATTGTTGCTTATTAAAACCAATGGCTTCTTGCAGGCGCATGGCGGCTTTGCCGGTGGGTGCTGCCAAGGCGATCAGCAACGGCGATGCTCCCGCTAAAGTTTGCAAAGCCGCCAGAATTTTCACCACCGTTGTGGTTTTGCCTGTGCCGGGGCCGCCGGTAATCACGCAAAAGGCTTGGCTGACGGCGTGCTGGGCGGCTTCACGCTGCCAGTCAATGTTATCGCTGGCTTTGCCAAAATACAGATCCAGTAGCGCATCGGTTTGGCTGACCGCCAGTTCACGTTCTGACAAGGCCTTGATCTGCCGCGCCAAACGTTGTTCGTAAAACCAATATCGGTGCAGGTACAGGCGTTGCTTTTCCACCACCAAAGGCAAAGGCGGGGTGTTGTCGGTGGGTTCGCTTTCCTGCGCCAAACCAGAAGCCAGCACCAATCCGCGGCTATCGTCATCCAATAAAATACAATTGTGGCCTTGGTTTTGTTGGTAAGAAACCTTGGCGACAATCGCTTCAAAAGCCCGTTTTTGTGCAGTCGTCAGCGCGGTCCGCTGGCTTAGGAAGCGGGCGAAGGCGGTGTCCAGGCGGGTTTGGGGTTGTAGGTCTGAGATCATTGGAATGGAGAACCCCTGCTCAATTTGGTTGGCTGTTTTGAATGATAGATTGGGCGTAAGGTAGGTATTAAGTTGATTTGTAGCATTGCAGATGGTTTTTGTACAGCAGATGGTTTTAACGTCAGCTTGCTGTTATTTGCATTATGCGTTGCAAAATGCAAAGTTGATTTTGCTTAAGGTTGAATGTGTCATAAAAATCAATAGTTTTATCTGATTATGGTTGGCTTGCTATTTGCTTGTCAAAATCAATGCTCAGATGGTTCTGACGTTTTCGCCTAATCATCTGTTTATCTTTCTCTCAATTTACCTTTAAAACGACTATGAATAATTATTGGAGTTCGCTGGTACGCGGTTGGTTGGTTATAGGTAGGGTCATCAGGGATTTCAAACCTGTCATACTGGTTTTGGCAAGCGCCTTATTGGCAGGCAACGCTTCGGCGCAGGAAGCTTACAGTGTCGGCATTGTTCCGCAGCAAGCGGCGGCTGTGTTGGCGCGTAATTGGACACCGATGCTCCAGTACCTGGAAAAGGCCACCGGTGTTGCTTTGCGCTTTAAGACTGCGCCAACCATTCCCGAATTTGAAAAACGTTTGGCGGAAGGTGAATATGATTTTGCTTATATGAACCCGTATCACTATGTCGTATTCAGCAAAGATGTCGGTTATCTTGCTTTTGCACGGGAAAAAGACACGCGTTTGCAAGGTGTTGTGGTGGTGCGCAAAGACAGCAATATTACGGATATTAGCCAGTTGGCCGGAAAAGATTTGGCTTTTCCGGCACCAGCATCGTTTGCTGCCAGTGTATTGCCGCGTATACAGCTGAAAAAACAAGGGATTGCCTTCACCCCCCATTTTGTCGCTTCGCATGACTCGGTTTATTTTTCGGTGGCGCGTGGCATTTATCCGGCAGGTGGGGGCGTGGTGCGGACGTTAAATTCTGCCCCTGCCGATGTCCGCGACCAGTTACAGGTGCTATGGCGCACCGATTCGTTTATTCCCCATGCCTTTGCCGCTAAGCCAGGCGTGCCGGAAAAAGTTTTGCAGGTGATTGCCAAAGCCATGTATGTCATGGCGTCGCAGCCAGAAGGCCAAAGCATTTTGCAAAACCTTAATATGAAAGGCTGGGAACCCGCACAAGATAAAGATTGGGATGATTTACGCAAAATGCCATTAGACATTGCCGATGCCCCCATTCAGAAATAACCTGAAAAATGGGCAAATGGTATGCCTAGACTTGGTTCTGATGGCAACTGGGTTATTATGGCCTTTTTTAATTTAATCTGTCAGTAATGAGCTTTCGCCTCAAAACCATTCTTGGCATTGCCTGTATCGAAGCTTGTCTGCTGATGGCTTTAGCTATCAGCAGTTTGGATTATTTACGGACTTCAAACCAAGAAGAGCTGCAACGTCGCGCCGCTACGGTGGTGACGTTGCTGGCCACAGCCACAAGCGATGCCGTGTTGTCTTACGATTTGGCGCGTCTGGAACAACTGTCTGCTGATTTTTTAAGCAACAAAGGCATTGTCTACGTACGTGTTTCCGATCGGGATCGGGTATTGGTTAAAGCGGGTGACGTCACGGCATTGCAGCGCGCTTTTCATGCTGACAGCGCTTTAGAATCCATTGACGACGGCATTTACGACACCTTTAAGCCGATCGAAGCCGCCGGCCAACAGTATGGACGCGTCGAGATAGGTCTTTCCACTGGATCAATCCAAGCTTATATAGATGAAGCCAGGGAACGCATTATGATGTTGGCGGGTTTGGAAATGGCGTTGGTGGCATTGTTTTCTTGGCTTTTGGGCAGTTACCTGACGCGCCAACTGGCTGGTTTGGAGAGCGCGTCAAAAACGATTGCCCAAGGCGATTTTAGCCAGCCTTTAAAAGTGCGCGGTCGCGACGAATTGGCGCGGGTCACCAATGCCTTTAACTGCATGGCTGCACAATTGGGCGAAACCTACCAAGCATTACAGTTGGCATTGGCGTCCGCCAAAAATCATGGCGAACGCTTGCAGGCGGTCATGGATTCCGAGCTTGACGGCTTGATCGTCACCGATCAGGAAGGGTTGATCAATTTGTTCAATCACGCTTCCGAGCGTATTTTTGGTTACTCTGCACGGGAGGTATTAGGGAGGCATCTTAATCTTTTGCTTGTTAACCCTGTCGACCATCTCATGTCCTGGTCAAATATGACTAACCAGGCCATTGGTGTTGTTTATGAGGTGCAAGGGCGCCGCAAAAACGGATCGGTATTCCATATGGATTTGTCCTTAACCGAACTGCACGCAGTAGAAGAGCCTGGCTTTATTGCATTGGTGCGTGATACCACCGAAAGCAAACGGATTTACGATCAGCTCTGCGCCAGCGAAAGCATGAAAAAAGCCATGCTGGAAACCAGTTTGGAAGCGATTGTCATGATTGATAAGCACGATTTAATTTGTGAATTAAACCAGTCGGCAACGCGCCTGTTTGGCTATAAACAGCAAGAAGTGCTAGGCGAACCCATGGCAGATTTGTTCATTAGCGAAAATTATCGCAGGGCGCACCGTTTAAACTTGTGGCGTTATGTTGATACCGGCGAAGAGCATTTCTTTGGACGCCACTATGAAATTATGGCCATACGCCGCTCCGGGCAAGAATTTCCTATCGAATTGTCGATTTCACCCATCCATATCGGTCAAGAAATTTTCTTTAGCGTGTTCTTGCGCGACATCACCGAATCCAAACAAGCCCAGCAAGCCTTACGTTTGGGTCAAGAGCAAGCCGAGCAGGCCAGCTTGGTCAAGTCACAGTTTCTAGCCATGATGAGCCATGAAATCCGCACACCTTTGAATGCTATTTTAGGCACGCAAGAATTGTTGGCGGACACGCCCTTGGATGACCAACAAAAGAACTATTTGCAAGTGGCTAACGAAGCCGGAAATGCCTTGCTGGCGTTGGTCAATGATATTTTAGATTTAACCAAAGTGGAGGCGGGGCGCTTGGTCTTGGAGTTGACTGATTTTGATGCCGAACAAGTTATCAAGGAAGTGTTGCGGGTCGTTGAAAAAAAGGCTGAAACCAAGCATTTGCCACTGTCTTACCAAGTCGAGCCAGGTTTGTCGACCCGCGTCAGCGGCGACCCTTGGCGTTTAAGGCAGGTGCTGCTCAATTTGCTGACCAATGCGATCAAGTTTACCAACCAGGGCCATGTCACCGTTTACTTGTCTGCCCGCGCGCATACGGAAGCTGATGGTTTGCTGCAAATTGATGTGATTGATACCGGTATTGGCATTGCCAAAGACACCCAGGCGCGCTTGTTTACGGTCTTTACCCAAGCAGATGGCAGCGACACCCGCCGTTATGGCGGCAGCGGTTTGGGGTTGGCCATTTGCAAAAGTTTGGTGGAGTTATGGGGTGGACATATTGGTGTTGACAGTCAAGAAGGTGTGGGCAGCCGCTTTTGGTTTAGCTTTGGCGACGAGCCGGGCGTGAGTGTGAACAAGGTGGTTACATCTTTGTCGAAACCCCAGCCACAAGTAAGCGTGACCCGCATCTTGTTGGTTGAAGACAGTTTGGTCAACCAAGCGGTGCTGTCCAGCTTTTTAAAAACCGGAGGTCACGATGTTTATGCGGTCGATTGCGGTTTGGCGGCCATTGAGGCGGTAAAAAACCAGCATTTTGACCTCATCTTTATGGATGTCTCCATGCCCGATATGGACGGCATGGAAGCCGCCCGCCGCATCCGGCTTTTAGGCGGCATAGCCCTTAAGATTCCCATTATTGCCATCACCGCCCATGCCGTTTCTGGCTATCGGGAGCAATGTTTGGCAGCCGGTATGAATGACTACGCCAACAAGCCCATTACCAAAGCACAGTTGTTGGATTTAGTGACAAAATGGCGGCATTAGCCTGAACGGTTATAATGCCGCATCCCCTAATTGCCCGTATCCGAGGTTTTTTTGTCAACGCCATCCCCTACCATCATGTTCAGCGCAGGCGAATCGTCCGGTGACCGCCATGCCGCCAATCTGTTTTTGGAATTGAAAAAACGCAACCCGACACTAAAAGGCATCGGCATGGGCAGCAGCCAAATGGCGGCGGCGGGTGTCGGGCTGAATGTCGATTCCGCAGGCATTGGCGTGATCGGCGTGGTGGAAGTTATCCGCCATTATGGCGAAATCCGCCGCGCGTTAAAGCAAATGCAGCAAGTGCTACTGCACGAAAAGCCGGATTTGTTGGTGTGTGTCGATTACAAAGAATTCAATTTCAAGTTGGCGCGTTTTGCCAAAAAATGTGGTGTGAAAGTCCTGTTTTACGTCAGCCCGCAAGTCTGGGCTTGGCGTGCCGACCGCGTCAAAAAATACGGGCAGGTCATTGATATGATGGCGGTTATCTTTCCGTTTGAGACAAAATATTACGAAGCTGAAAATGTCCCCGTACGCTATGTTGGGCATCCGTCCGTTGATAAAGTGCAGCCGCAGTTCAGCCGCGCAGACGCGATGGCACAATTTGGCTTGGTTGCCGATAAACCGGTGGTTGGCGTGTTGCCCGGCAGCCGGGTCAATGAAATCAAACGCCTGTTGCCGGTGATGCTGGCGGCGGCTGAACGTCTGCAGGCGCAGCAGCCCGACATCCAGTTTATCCTGCCGCAAGCCAGCAGCATTAGCGACGAATTGCTTGGCAGCTACCTGCAAACCACGTCCGTCAACATAATCGTCATCAAAAACCAAGTTTACGATGTCATCCAATGCTGCGATGCGGTCATGACCACCTCCGGCACGGCAACTTTAGAAATCGCCTTGCTGGATGTACCCATGGTGATTTGCTACAAACTGGCTGCGCTCACTTATTGGCTGGGCAAGCGCTTGGTCAAAATCCCGTTTATCGGCTTGCCCAATATCATCGCCGATAAAGCCATTATTAAAGAGCTGATCCAACACGAGGCCACGCCTGAAAACTTAGCCGCCGAAATCCTACATATATTGAACGATGCCGATTATGCAGCTCAAATGCGTGCCAATCTTCAACACGTCAAACAACAACTAGGGCAGGGCGGCGGTTCGAAAAATATGGCAGAATTGGTTTTGCAGATGTTGGCGGCAAATGCGTAAACCGTGAACGCAATACCTATTCAACACTACCCCAAGCCATGCCCGTATGTAATAATAAACAGCTTTGGCGTTGGCATTAATTTTGTAGCATTTTTGCAAATTAAATGAAGTACCTATCAAACAGAACTGATTTTCACAGCATAAAAGGGCGGCACTATGGATGAGAACAAAAAGAAGGCGTTAAGCGCAGCGCTGATGCAGATTGACAAACAGTTCGGCAAAGGCTCGGTCATGCGCATGGGCGATGTCGCTGCGTTCCGCGATATTGAAGTGGTCTCCACGGGTTCTTTAGGTTTGGATATTGCCTTGGGTTGCGGTGGTTTGCCGCGCGGACGGGTGGTGGAAATTTACGGGCCTGAATCGTCCGGTAAAACCACACTGGCTTTGCAAGTGATTGCTGAAATGCAAAAGTTGGGCGGTACGGCGGCGTTTGTTGATGCGGAGCATGCGCTTGACCCGACTTATGCGGAAAAGCTAGGCGTCAATTTGGACGATTTGTTGGTTTCCCAGCCGGATACCGGCGAGCAAGCCTTGGAAATCACCGATATGTTGGTGCGTTCCGGCGCGGTGGATATTGTCGTGGTTGACTCGGTGGCGGCGTTAACGCCCAAAGCGGAAATTGAAGGCGACATGGGCGATTCGCACATGGGTCTACAAGCGCGGCTTATGTCACAGGCGTTGCGGAAACTGACCGGCAACATCAAACGCTCCAACACCTTGGTGATTTTCATCAACCAAATCCGTATGAAAATCGGTGTCATGTTCGGCAATCCTGAAACCACTACCGGTGGTAATGCACTTAAGTTTTATGCTTCCGTCCGTTTGGATATCCGCCGTATCGGTTCGGTGAAAAAGGGCGATGAAGTGATCGGCAACGAAACCCGTGTCAAAGTCGTCAAAAACAAAGTTTCACCACCGTTTAAAGAAGCCGAATTTGAAATTTTGTACGGCGAAGGTGTGTCGTTCTTCGGTGAATTGGTCGATTTGGGCGTTAAATTCGGCTTTGTGCAAAAATCAGGTTCTTGGTATGCCTATGGTGATGAAAAAATCGGTCAGGGCAAAGACAATGCCAAGCAATTCTTAAAAGAACATCGGGATAAAGCCAAGGATTTGGAAGCCAAAATACGTGCCGAAGCGTTTGGCAAAGCCAAGCCGCCACTTTTGGCAACGATGGAAGAAGAAGCGGAAGACGAGCAATAAGCTGGCGGATTCCCGTTGCAAGAACCAACTGCCAATTATGCTGACATCAAAGCCATTGCCTTGCGTTACTTGGCAATGCGCGAACACAGCCAAAAAGAATTGGTGGATAAAATCCAAGCCAAAGGTTTTGCCAAGCCGGATATTTTGCCGGTTTTGGCAGAGCTTGCCGAACAAGGCTGGCAAAGTGATGCCCGTTATGCAGAAAGTTATGCCCGCTTTCGCATCCGTAAAGGCTTCGGGCCGCTTGCCATTGCTTACGAATTGCAGCAACACGGCATAAAGGGCGTTGACTTGGATGCCATCATGGGCGATCTTGCCGATAGCTGGCTAGAGCTACTGGCGCAAGTGTATGCCAAAAAATATCGCCCAGGCAGTGCAGGGGTTGAGCGTTTAAGCCGCAATGAATGGGCAAAACGCGGCCGGTTTTTATTGCAGCGGGGCTTTTCTGGCGAATCGGTCGCCACCTTGTTGGATCATTTAAACATTACCTTTGATATAGATTTTTAGCCTTAAGAACCCTCATGAAGACAATGACTAGCGCACAACTGCGCGCCGCCTTTCTGGATTTTTTCCGTCAACGTGGTCATGCCGTCGAGCCTTCCAGCTCCTTAGTACCTGGCAACGATCCCACTTTGTTATTCACCAATGCCGGCATGGTGCAGTTTAAGGATGTGTTCTTAGGCCGCGAACAACGCTCGTTTACAACTGCTACGACCAGTCAACGTTGCGTTCGTGCCGGCGGCAAACATAACGATTTGGAAAATGTCGGCTACACCGCGCGGCATCACACCTTTTTTGAAATGCTCGGCAATTTCAGTTTTGGTGATTATTTCAAAAAAGAAGCCATTGAATATGCGTGGGAATTTCTCACCAAAGAAATGGAAATCCCTGTCGAAAAGCTGTGGGTGACGGTCTACGCCGAGGATAAAGAAGCCGAAGCCATTTGGCTGAACCATATCGGTATTGATCCCAACCGCTTCTCGCGCATTGCCACCAAAGACAATTTCTGGTCGATGGGTGATGTGGGTCCTTGTGGCCCGTGTACGGAAATTTTCTACGACCACGGCGAGCATATCTTCGGCGGTCCACCAGGCAGTCCAGATGAAGATGGCGACCGCTATATCGAAATTTGGAACCTTGTGTTCATGCAATATGACCGTTCCGCTGATGGCACCATGACACCGCTGCCCAAACCATCGGTCGATACCGGCATGGGCTTGGAGCGTATCTCGGCGATTTTGCAAGGTGTACACAGCAATTACGAAATCGACTTGTTCCAAAGTTTGCTGAAAGCCGCCGCTGCGTTGGCAAAAACCGACGACCTGACTAACAGCTCGTTGCGCGTTATCGCCGACCATATCCGCTCCAGTGCGTTTTTGGTTACTGATGGTGTCATGCCTTCCAACGAAGGCCGAGGTTATGTGCTGCGCCGCATCATGCGCCGTGCCTTGCGTCACGGTTACCGCTTGGGCATCAACGATTTGTTCTTCCATAAATTGGTTGCGCCTTTAGTTGAAGTGATGGGTGAAGCCTATCCCGAACTGAAAGCCGCGCAAGAACAGGTTGAGCGTGTGCTGAAAAAAGAAGAAGAGCGTTTCGCCGAAACTTTAGGCCAAGGCATGAAAATCTTGGAAGCTTGTGTGGCGAAAATGGCAGTCACGGTTATCCCTGGCGACACTGTCTTCCAGTTGTATGACACCTACGGCTTCCCCGTCGATTTGACCGCTGATTTTGCCCGCGAAAATAATCTGACCATTGACCATGATGGCTTTGAAGTGTGCATGGCGGAACAACGCAACCGCGCCCGTGCTGCCAGTCAGTTCGATGCCGATTACGACCAAGACATCAAGCTGGACAGCGAAACCGAATTTACCGGTTACACGCAATTGGACGACCAAGTCAGCGTCATCGCCTTGTATCAACAAGGCCAGCCGGTTGAAAGCTTGTCGGCTGGCGACGAAGGCGTGGTGGTCTTGGACAAAACACCGTTCTACGCCGAGTCGGGCGGACAAGTGGGCGACTGCGGACAAATCACCGCCAATGGCGCAGTGTTTGCCGTCAACGACACGCAAAAGCAAGGTGGCACGCTGTTCTTGCACAAAGGCAAATTGCTCAGCGGTAGCTTGAGTGTTGGCGCGGTTTGCGATGCCAACGTCAGTGCCGAAGACCGCAAGGCTACCGAACTGAACCACTCCGCCACGCATTTGCTCCACGCTGCCTTAAGGCAAACCTTGGGAGATCATGTCGCGCAAAAAGGCTCGCTGGTCAATCCTGAACGCTTGCGATTTGACTTCTCGCATTTTCAACCGGTGACACCAGAAGAAATTGTTGTTTTGGAAGGCTTGGTCAATGCTCAAGTTCGCCTTAACAACCCTGTTTCAGCGCAAGTGATGGCGAAAGACGATGCGGTTAAAGCCGGTGCAATGGCTTTGTTTGGCGAAAAATACGGCGATGAAGTCCGCGTGTTAACGATTGGCGAGTTCTCAACTGAACTGTGCGGTGGCACCCATGTTGAACGCGCGGGTGACATCGGCTGCTTTAAAATCATCAGCGAAACCGGCGTCGCTTCTGGCGTGCGTCGTATCGAAGCGGTGACTGGCGGCGCGTGTATTGAATGGATTGCCGCCCGTGACAAAGCCTTGACGGACATTTCCAGTCTGTTGCGCGGCTCGACCGATAAAGTCGTCGAAAAAGTCGAACAGTTGCTGGAAAAAAACCGCGGCTTAGAAAAACAACTGGAACGCCTGAATGCCAAACTTGCCAGCTCGGCGGGTGATGAGTTGGCATCAAAAGCCGTTGAAGTTGGGGGAATCAAAGTGCTGGTCGCCAAATTGGACGGCGTAGACCCTAAAGCCTTGCGTGATTTGGCTGAACAGCTCAAAAACAAACTGGGCAGCTGCGCGGTGCTGCTGGCGGTGGTTGACGGCGACAAAGTCAGTTTGGTGGCAGGCGTATCCAAAGACAAAATGGCGCAAATTAAAGCCGGTGATTTGGTCAATTTCGTTGCCCAACAAGTCGGTGGTAAGGGCGGCGGCAAACCTGATTTGGCGCAGGCAGGCGGTAATAATCCGGCGGCATTGGATGGCGCGTTGGCGGGCGTTTTGGCTTGGGTTGAAGGTCTGTTGAAGTAAGGGTTTTCTGGCTTAACAATGCCAAAGTCCATGAAGTCTAAACGCCTTGCCCTCAATTTGCGGGCGTTTAGATTTTGTGGCTTGGGGTCATCATTCTGGTTTGAAATAAAAGATCTGTTTTTGCAATGCCGTTGCGGCAGCTTTTTATCAGTCAAATGGCTACAAAAACTGCGGTGAAGTTTTTGTAGCCCCACTCCTGTCGGACAATAGTCCAAACGCCGCCCCCGATTGCCCGGGCGGATAAGTCTGTTATAACGTAACGTTACATCTCTTTGGAAATTGCACGGGAATTGCTATGAGCGACCATCAAAATACCCACGTTGTTGTCATTGGCGCCGGACTTGGCGGTTTGTCTGCTGCCATTTCGCTGGCTTCCGAAGGTTTCACCGTCGATTTGCTGGAAAAAAACGACAAAGTCGGCGGCAAATTAAATGTCTTGGCAAAAGACGGTTTCACCTTCGATTTGGGGCCATCCATCCTCACCATGCCGCATATTTTCCGTAAGCTGTTTGAGCGGGTCGGCAAAAATATGACCGATTACGTCAGTATCGAAACCGTTGAGCCGCATTGGCGCAATTTCTTTGAAGACGGCAGCACACTCGATTTAAGTTCTGATCCGGCGGTGATGAAACAGGAATTGGACAAATTAGGCCCCGATACCGCGCGGCAATTTGATGAATTTCTGGCCTATTCCAAACGCCTTAGCGACATTACAGAAGATGGTTATTTCGCCCACGGTTTGGATTCGTTCTGGGAGTTGCTCAAACACTACGGGCCTGTAAAAAGTTTGCAGGAATTTGATGTCTTTCGCTCTATGGATCAAGGCGTAAAGCGCTTTATCAAAGATCCAAAATTGGTCGATGTGCTGAATTACTTCATCAAATATGTCGGCTCTTCACCTTACGATTCACCTGCTTTGATGAATTTATTGCCGTATATCCAATTTGGCTATGGCTTGTGGTACATAAAAGGCGGCATGTACGGTATGGCGCAAGGCTTGCAAAAACTTGCGTTGGAATTAGGCGTTAACATTCAGGTGAATGCCGAAGTAGTCGAAATCCAGCACGAAGGCGGACGTGCATCGGCTGTGCTTTTGGCAGACGGCAGGGTGTTGGCGGCAGATATTGTCGTCTCCAATATGGAAGTGATTCCGGCGTATAAAAACTTGATGCAAGGGCAGGAAGCTGAAATACGTCGCGTGGAAAAATTCGCACCTAGCTGTTCCGGCTTGGTGTTGCATTTGGGTGTGGATACGATTTATCCGCAACTCGCGCATCATAATTTCTTTTATTCCGACCATCCACGCGAGCATTTTAAAGCGATTTTCCACGATCATCGTTTATCGGAAGATCCAACCATTTATCTGGTCGCGCCGTGCAAAAGCGATCCTAGCCAAGCACCAAGCGGCTGCGAGATTATCAAAATCTTGCCGCATATCCCGCATCTTGATCCTGAAAAGCCCTTATCCGCCGACGATTACGCCGCGATGCGCGAGCGGGTGTTGATTAAATTGGAACGCATGGGTTTAACCGATTTGCGTAAACATATCGTTTGCGAAGAAACCTGGACGCCTGTCGATATTCAAGCGAAATATTATTCCAATCAAGGCTCGATTTATGGCGTGGTCGCTGACCGCTTCAAGAATTTAGGTTTTAAAAACGCCCAACGCAGCAAAGTGTTGAAGAATTTGTATTTTGTTGGCGGCAGCGTCAATCCTGGTGGCGGAATGCCGATGGTGACCTTATCCGGTCAGTTGGTGCGCGATAAGATTTTGGCGGATTTGGCGGGTGCTTAAGCTTCAAACAACGCATTCAATCACAAAGGTAATTTTAGGTTTCCAGAAACGCTTGAATCTTTCGTGCTATAAAACAGTCATAAAACTTTAAAAAAGGCAGATCAAGCAATTACATGGTATCGAAGTTATCCACCAACGACCACAGCTCCGACGTTGTCGGATTGAAATACATTTACCCCGTGTTGTCCAGACGGGCAGGTGGCTTGTCCATCGGCATCAATTTTAATACCAACAACGCCTGCAATTGGCGTTGCTTGTATTGCCAAGTCAACAATTTAACATTGGGTGCCGCGCCCGAATTAGATTTTGCGTTGCTCGAAAGGGAGTTGCGCTATTTTCTAAACGACGTTTTGTTCGGCAATTTTTACGACCGTTTTGACGTCGATGCCGACAAGCGCATCATCAAAGACATTGCCATTGCCGGTGATGGCGAACCTACCACGCTTAAACAATTTGCCGAAGCGGTCGAGCTGATCGGTAAAATTGCGACTGAAATGGGCGTGTTTCCTAGCAGCGATTATGTTTTGATTACCAATGGCAGTCTGATCCATCAACCCAAAGTTCAGCAAGGTTTGCAGGCCTTAAACCGTTACGGCGGGCAAGTTTGGTTCAAGTTGGATAGCGCAACCGAAGAGGGTAGGCGTTTGTTTAACAATGCCAGCTTAAGTTGTGAGGCCAGCGTGGAAAATTTGTTGGTTTCCAGTCGTTTATGCAATACAAAATTGCAAACCTGTTTGTTTGACTTGGATAAGCAAGGTCTTAGTGAAAAGGAAAAGGACGCTTATTTGGCTTTGCTGGGCAAAATTAAAAGCCGTTGTTCGGTAAGGAAGGTGATGCTCTATACCGTTGCCAGGCAATCCAAACAACCGGAAGCATCCCGAATTACCCCAATGCCTGCCGACGTTTTGCAAGGGCTTGCAGAGGCAGTTAGGGCGCTGGATTATGACGTATCGGTCAGCATTTGACCGAAATTGTTGATGTTTTTGAAATTATGGCTTGTTAGCTGATATTACAAACGATTATAATGCATGGTTCATACACAGTGCGAATGTGGCGAAATTGGTAGACGCGCTGGATTTAGGTTCCAGTAGGTAACCCTGTGGGAGTTCGAGTCTCCCCATTCGTACCACCCTTTTTATAAAATGGCGCCCGCCATTTTTTCAATTATTTTGACCCGTCCATCGGCATCAAAAATCATCGTAACTATTTGAGGTAGAAAGAATGCAAGTTTCTGTCGAAAAGACATCGGAATTAAGCCGCAAAATGACTGTTGTTGTCCCTGAAGAAGTGGTTCAGGCGAAAATGGCTGAAAAACTCAAGTCTTTGGCGCGTGAAGTTAAAATCGATGGCTTTCGCAAAGGCAAAGTGCCGCAAACTGTTGTCAAAAAATTGTACGGTGATCGCGTTCGTGGTGAAGTGGCGGGCGATTTGATCCAAACTACTTATTTCGAAGCTATTCAAACAGAAGACTTAAAGCCGGCAGGCCAGCCTTTCATTGATTCGGTCGATGAAAGCCAAGGCTTCAAATACACGGCAGTATTCGAGGTCTATCCTGAGGTGGTACTGGATGGCTTGGATCAATTGCAAGTGTCCCGTGCGGTTTCAGACGTTGAAGAGTCAGATGTCGATGCCATGATCCAAAAATTGCGCGAGCAAAGAAAAGAGTGGGCGGAAGCGACACGCGCTTCGCAAACCGGCGACCGTATTACTGTAAGCTTTACCGGATCCTCAGAAGACGAAAACTTCACCGATGGTTTGGTGGAAAATTACCAAGTGGAGCTGGGCGCAAAACAAATGATCCCTGGCTTTGAAGACAATCTGATCGGCCTTGAAGTGGGCGCTTCAAAAACCTTCGAACTGAATTTCCCTGAAGATTACGGCAACACCAAATTGGCAGGCAAAGCGGCGAAATTTGCGGTTGATGTCATTAAAATTGAAGAACCAAGCTTTCCTGAAATTGACGAAGAATTTGTCAAACTTTATGGCATTGAAGACGGCAGCCTAGACGCTTTCCGTAAAGATGTCAGAGAAAACATGGAGCGCGAATTGGCGCAAGCTTTACGTAATAAATTGAAAACTTCGGCGATGGATGCCTTGTATGAAAAAATTCAACTGACCTTGCCCAATACGCTGGTTGATGAAGAGATTGAAAGCCTGATGAAGCCTTACATGGAAACGGCTAAACGTCAGAATGTTAAAGCTGAAGACTTAAAATTGCCACGCGAAATGTTCGAAGATCAAGCCAAGCGCCGGGTTGCTTTAGGTATGATTTTGGGTGAAATCATCCAAAAAAATAACATTACCTTAGATAAAGACAAAGTCCGTGCCACGATTGAAGACATGTCAAAAAGCTATGAGCGCCCTGAAGACGTTGTAAAATGGTACTATTCAGATGAATCCCGTCTTAACGATATTCAACAAATGGTCTTGGAAGACCAAACCGTTGAGTGGTTGCTTGCCCAAGCGACCGTTACCGATGAGCCGGTTAAATTTAATGATGTCATGGATCGGCAGTCACGCTAAGGAATCCTAATGTACAGACAACAAGCCAATTTGCAATCTACACTTGATATACAAGCCGCTGGCGGCTTGGTTCCTATCGTTGTTGAACAAACCGCCCGTGGCGAACGTTCATTTGATATTTACTCGCGCTTGCTGAAAGAGCGGGTTATTTTCTTGGTGGGTCAAGTTGAAGATTACATGGCTAACTTAGTGGTTGCACAATTGCTGTTTCTGGAATCAGAAAATCCTGATAAAGACATCCATCTGTATATCAATTCCCCTGGCGGGTCAGTGACTGCAGGGATGTCAATTTACGATACCATGCAGTTCATTAAACCTGACGTCAGTACCATGTGTATTGGTCAGGCCGCCAGTATGGGCGCCTTATTATTGGCAGGTGGTGCTGCGGGAAAACGTTACTGCTTACCTCATTCCCGTATGATGATCCACCAGCCTTTAGGTGGTTATCAAGGTCAAGCCTCCGATATTGACATCCATGCCAGAGAGATTTTGTCGATCCGTGACAAACTCAACAAAATTTTATCCCATCACACCGGTCAGCCCATTGAGAAAATTCAAATGGATACCGACAGGGACAATTTTTTAAGTGCCAACGATGCTGTCACTTATGGCCTAATTGATAAGGTGCTGACTAACCGCAGTGCTTTATCTGAGCAATAATCAGCTGTCAAAACAGCTGTTGTCCTATGGTGTGCATCATAACAATATGATGCTTAGGGGAGTTAAGAATGACAGATAAAATCGACGATAAACTACTGTATTGCTCTTTTTGTGGCAAAAGCCAGCATGAAGTGCGTAAGCTTATCGCGGGTCCTTCGGTTTATGTGTGCGATGAATGCGTTGATTTATGCAACGACATCATCAAAGATGAGTTGCAAGAAGAAACAACTACGTTTAGCGGCAACGAGTTGCCCAAACCCAAAGAAATTAAAGCTGAGCTTGATGCGTATGTGATTGGTCAGGAACGCGCCAAAAAAGCCTTGGCTGTTGCCGTTTATAACCATTACAAACGCCTACGCAGCAAAGGTAAAAAAGACACGGTCGAATTGGCAAAAAGCAATATTTTGCTGATTGGCCCGACCGGATCTGGCAAAACATTGTTGGCAGAAACTTTGGCGAGATTGCTGAACGTGCCGTTCACCATTGCCGATGCGACCACACTGACCGAAGCGGGTTATGTCGGTGAAGATGTTGAAAACATCATCCAAAAGATCTTGCAAAAATGCGATTACGATGTCGAAAAGGCTGAAACCGGCATTGTTTACATTGACGAAATCGACAAAATTTCCAGAAAATCAGATAACCCGTCCATCACCCGGGATGTTTCCGGCGAAGGTGTTCAGCAAGCGTTGCTGAAGCTGATCGAGGGTACTGTCGCTTCTGTACCGCCACAAGGTGGTCGCAAACACCCGCAACAAGAATTTTTGCAGGTGAACACCGCCAATATTTTGTTCATCGTCGGTGGCGCATTTGCTGGTTTGGATCGTATTATTAAAGCCCGTTCAGAAAAAGGTGGCATTGGTTTCTCGGCGGAAGTCAAATCCAAAGAAGAAGACAAAAACGTCGGCGAACTGTTTGCCGAAGTGGAAGCGGAAGACCTCATCAAATACGGCTTGATTCCTGAATTTGTCGGTCGTTTGCCCATCGTCGCTACCTTGGAAGAATTGGACGAAGCGGCCTTGGTGAAAATCCTCACCGAACCTAAAAATGCATTAATCAAACAGTATAAACATTTGTTTGAAATGGAAGGCGCGGAATTGGAATTTAGGGAAGAAAGCCTTGGCGCAATTGCCCGTAAATCCATGCAAAGAAAAACCGGTGCCAGAGGACTTAGGACCATTGTCGAAAATATTTTGCTGAATACCATGTATGAACTGCCCTCATCAGAAGGCATTAGCAAAGTAGTGGTTGATGAAAGTGTCATCAACGGACATTCAGACCCGATTCTAGTTTACGAATCAGAAAAGAAAAAAGTTTCTTCAGAAGCCAAATCGGTTTAATTCAAATAGGGCTAAGGATGGATTCATTCTTTCCTTAGCACCTTTTCCGCATCACCATGCCGCTTTGCCGTAAATCTCGGCTACAAAATCCCCATTATTAAAGCACTAACAATCGTTCGCCGGTGCATTTCTAGGCTTAGATTGCTAAATCCCCGTTATACTTGCTTGAGAGTTTTATCGCTCATTTAAACGTACCGTTTTCTTGAACTCTAGCAGAACCCATACTATGGAAATTATCACGCAATTTTTGCACTTACTGAACGTAGACCAACTTGTCCACCAGTACGGTACACTGACTTATGTCATCCTTTTTTTGATTGTTTTTATGGAAACCGGTTTGGTGGTGATGCCCTTGCTGCCAGGCGACTCCTTATTGTTTGCGGCGGGCGCGGTAGCGGCTTCGACGGGAGCGCTTAACCCTGGGTTACTGATCCCTTTGTTAATGTTGGCGGCTTTATTGGGCGACAATCTCAATTATTTTGTCGGTAAATATTTCGGTAAAACGATCAAAAATCGCCAGCAGGTTTTGTTTTTAAAACAGGAGTATCTGTTAAAAACCGAAGCCTTTTATGCAAAGCACGGCGGCAAAACGGTCATCATGGCGCGTTTTATTCCCATCGTCCGCACCATTGCGCCTTTTGTGGCGGGCGCAGGCAGTATGGCTTATGGCAAATTCATCGTTTTTTGTATTATTGGTGCGCTGTTGTGGGTGCCTTCGCTGACCCTGCTGGGTTACTTTTTTGGCAATCTTGCGGTGGTGAAGCAAAACTTCGAGTTGGTCGTGTTTGCTATTATCGGCGTGTCGTTGCTGCCAGTGTTTTGGCAGGTGTTTAAAGCCAAGTTTTTGGCGGATAAGGCTGGTTGATGTAATGGTTGAGGATTCCGGCGTTAGCCGCCGAAATCTCCAATGCGTCTTGCAACACTTATTGGGCGTTCAAAAAACGGTAGGCACCACGGTAATATAACAAGGGTTCACCTTCGCGGCAGATGGCGTCTTGCACTTCGCCAATAATAATCCAATGCGTGCCTGCGCGGACCTTTTCGACCACTTTGCAATCCAGCGACATTAAGCTTTGCGTCAATATCGGCGCGCCACTAATACCAGCTTGCCATTCATTATCGGCAAAACGTTGTGCTTGGCTGCTGCCACCAGCAAATTGTCCGGACACGTCTTGCTGCTGTGCAGTTAACACATTCACCGCAAAGCATTGGCTTTCGTTAATGCCTTCACCGGTGTCCGCCATTTCATTAATGCACACCAAGATTTGTGGCGGATTGACGGAAACACTGCTGAATGCCGTCGCAGTCATGCCTTGCGTACCGTACTTTTCTGAATGAGTGGTCACTACCGTCACGCCGCTTGCCCATAGTTGCAAGGCTTGTTTAAAGTCATCGGCACTTACCGCCATGTTATCCCCCGGTTATTGAGTCAAAAATAGTTGGGCCGCACCAGTGCAGCGCAATAAGCTAGCCATTTTAATCGTTATTGATAAGTTATGTTAGGGCAATCATGAAAACGGTTGCTAATGTGGGGGTTAAGGCTGAACAAAAGCAAAGCGAATGCCAACCAATATGATAAAATTTTCGGCTGTCGCAGCACTGCCTTTGGGTCTGTTAAATGTCCAATTGGCGCGAGCTGGATACAAAAACAGAATACTGCACACGTTTTTAATCATTAAACCTAATTACCCCAAACTCTTATGAACAAACCTAAAAAAGTTGCGATTCTTACTGCAGGCGGCTTAGCGCCTTGCCTTAACTCAGCCATTGGTAGCCTGATCGAGCGTTATAACGAAATCGATCCCAGCATTGAAATCATCTGTTACCGCAGTGGTTACAAAGGCTTGTTGTTAGGTGATTTTTATCCTGTTACCCAAACTGTGCGTGAAAAAGCGGGTTTGCTGCAACATTTTGGCGGCTCTTTAATCGGTAACAGCCGTGTTAAATTGACCAACGTAAAAGACTGTGTCAAACGCGGTTTGGTGCAAGAAGGTCAAGACCCACAAAAAGTGGCGGCAGACCAATTGGTTAAAGACGGTGTGGACATCCTGCACACTATTGGTGGTGACGACACGAACACTGCCGCTGCTGATTTGGCAGCTTTCTTAGCCAGCAACAATTACCCGTTGACGGTTATCGGTTTGCCAAAAACGGTTGATAACGACGTTTTCCCGATAAAACAATCTTTAGGTGCCTGGACGGCTGCCGAACAAGGCGCCCGATATTTTGCCAACGTCGTCGCAGAAAACAATGCCAACCCACGCATGTTGATCGTCCATGAAGTCATGGGCCGCAGCTGTGGTTGGTTGACCGCTGCCACTGCTGTCGAATACCGTAAATTGTTGGACCGCGCCGAATGGTTGCCTGAATTGGGCTTGGATCGTAAAGCGTTTGAAGTACACGGCGTATTTATCCCAGAAATGAACATCGACATAGCAGCCGAAGCGGCGCGTTTGCGCGAAGTGATGGATACTGTTGATTGCGTCAATATCTTCGTCTCAGAAGGTGCAGGCGTAGAATCGATTGTTGCCGAAATGCAAGCCAAAGGCCAAGAAGTGCCGCGCGATGCGTTTGGTCACGTGAAATTGGATGCCGTCAATCCAGGCAAATGGTTTGGCGAGCAGTTCGCCGAGATGCTGGGTGCAGAAAAAACCTTGATCCAAAAATCGGGTTATTTTGCCCGCGCAGCTGCTGCTAACGCCAACGACATCCGTTTAATTAAATCCTGCGCTGATTTGGCGGTTGAATGTGCTTTCCGCCGTGAGCCCGGTGTGATCGGTCATGACGAAGACCGGGGTGGCGTGTTGCGTGCGATTGAATTCCCGCGCATTAAAGGCGGCAAACCGTTTGACATTAACTTGGCTTGGTTCGATGACTTATTGGCAGACATCGGTCAGACCAAAGGTTCTAAAGTGGATGTCGCGCATTAATCGGCGGCATTGATCCATAAAAAAAGCCCTGGCATGCGTTGGTGTGCCAGGGCTTTTTTGTGTCTATCGAAAAATTTGGGTAGCGTTATGGGTGGATAAACACCTTGGTACCCGCCTCGATACGGTCAAACAATTCAACAATATCCGCATTGCCCATACGGATGCAGCCGTGGGAGCGTGGTTGCCCATCCAGCAGCTCGTCGGGGCAGCCGTGCAAATAGATGTAGCGCCATGTGCTGTCTACGGAACCGTAGCGGTTAACACCAGGTTCTAAGCCGCCCAGCCAAAGGATGCGTGACAATATCCAATCACGCTGCGGATAGTCTGCCGCCAAGGCTGGCGAATAGATTTCACCGGTGGGGCGTCTGCCAATAAACACGCTGTTCAATGCTTGGCCTGCACCAATTTTGGCGCGGATTTTATGCCAGCCACGGGGCGTACATTCACTTCCCTTGCGTTCACCCGCACCGTTTTTGGCGGTGGACACAGGATAAGTGGTCACAGTTTGTCCGTTGACAAGCACGCGCAATTGCTGGCGGGCGATGTCCACATCAAGGTAAGTTTCTGTTTCGCTGATAACCGTGGTTGGTGCTGGCATAAGTCAGTCAGGGTTATTTACGGCGTTTTTTAACAACGCTGTCGATCGGTTTGTCATCAATATCAGCCAAGCTGTCGCTGTCTATGGGTAACGATGACGCTTTGCTCGCTTTGCCTTTTTTCTTGGGTTCGGCATCAATGGGGCCGTCAAGTTCGTCCAGCGGGTCCGCTTCGGGCATCAGGCTGTTCGGATGCGGAGGCATGCTGATAATGCCGGTGTCGCCAGGTAGGGAAGGTTTGGCTACCGGTTGGACAGGTTTGACCGCCACAGCAGGTTTGGCGGGAGTCGAGGCGATAGCTATCGGATGGTACTGCAAATATTCGTTGGCAATCAGGTTGGTTAACGCATCGTAAAAGTTCAGGTAAAACTTGGGGGTGACAATACCAGTATCAACCCATTCCTCTTTGCTTTGGAAGGGCAGGGGAACTGGCAAGGTGACGCCGCCAAAGCCTGCCTGCACCCAAGTGGATTGCTTTTCCGATGTACTAAAGCTGGCGGACATCACTACTTCAGTGGTTTGCCCTTGGGCTTTTGAGAAGGCGATGGATAGTTTGATAAACATCATTTTGTCGTCGTCGCCTTCGAACGGTTGCGTGCCGGTGGCGGAAATCAGTTCCGATTGCGCGTCGGAATGGTCAACTTGGTAATGGGAAATAATCAACAGGCGTTTGATGGCATCGTAGGTGGTTTGCTTATCAAACGGAAACAGGTGCTTTTGGTAACAGTTGGTGGCGGGTGTCGATTTAAGCGGTGGTTCTTGGTCGGGCAAAAAACAAAATGAAGAAAGTGTTTGCCTGACTTTGCCATTGCCATCAAAAGTGATGAGTAAGTTGTTGGCGTTGATGGTATTGGCTTTGGTGTCCGTGCTGCGTTCGCGGACTTCCCAGATGGTTTCTTGGCCTTGGCTAAATTTGTGTACGGTGCGGTGGCCTGACAAGTTTTTTTCGGCTTCCGAAAAACTTAAGCCTTCGGTCACACGTGGCACAACCGACGATAAAGGGGGTAGAGCGGGTTCTTTTACCGTGTTAACAGGCGTACAGCCAGCCAACAACGCCAACATCACTAAATTTAAATATTTCATTAACATCACCCATGAATTGTGGCGGTCAGCCTGAGTTTGGCTGCCGCCGCAGGTTTACGCTTATTTGCCGACAGGTTTGGATTTTAAGTGGTTAATCAGATGCTCAATGATGAGCTGGGCAGCTTCTTCTTTTTGGCTGGAAACGGCAATTTGCACATAAGTGGTTTTATCCAAGAGGTGGCAGTTGACGATGGCAACGCTTTGTTCGCCAAACCCGCCGATAGTGCCGTTGCCACGGTCTTCAATTTCCAGATTCATTTTTTCCATAATTTCATGGGTTCTGGTTTGGCAATCTTCGTAGCTAATATCGTGTTTGGTAAAGCTGGATGTGATGAGTGCAGGTGGTGCGGCGAAAACAGCTGTTGAGGTTAAGCCAAACAAGCCGATAGCAAAAATTTTATTCATAAGGTTGTGTGCCATTTATCTGAGTTTTACAAAGTATTAATGTATTCAATGAAAAGCTGATAGCAGGGGAAAGCGTGTTTTTCCCCTGACGGATGTTTTGCTTAAGCCAGAAATATCCGCTATTTGCAAAACAAAGCAATGGATTCTACGTGTCCGGTTTGTGGGAACATGTCCATAACCCCTGCTTTCACCAAAGTATAGCCTAACTCGTTCACTAAAATACCCGCGTCGCGCGCTAATGTGGACGGGTTGCACGATACATAAACAATTTGCTCCGGCTGCCAGCGTTTAAACAGCGGCAATACTTCGGCGGCACCGGCGCGTGAAGGGTCGAGCATGATTTTGTTGAATTTATGCTGCGCCCACGGTTCGCCGGAAATGTCTTTGCTTAAATCGGCGGCATAAAACTCGACATTGTCGATGCCGTTAAATTGCGCGTTGGCTTTGGCGTGGTTGACCAGCGGCTGGTCACCTTCAATGCCGATCACGCGTCCGGCGTATTTGGCCATGGGTAAGGTGAAATTGCCGAGGCCGCAAAACAAGTCCAAAACGGTATCATTTGCGTTGAGCTGCAAAGTCTCCAAAACGCGGTTAATCATTTGCCGGTTGATGTCGTAATTGACTTGGGTAAACATTGCCGGACGAAATTTAAAGGTGATGCCATGGTCCGGCAAGCTGTAGGTGGGGATGACTTCCGGTTCGCCATCCAGCGGCACGATCGTGTCAGGGCCTTTGGATTGCAGGCAGATGCTCAGGCCATGCGCATGACCAAAAGCCCGCATGATGGCTTGGTCGGCGGTGGTCGGCGGTTCTAAAACACGGAAGGCCAACACGCAAGCCTCATCACCGATGGCGACTTCAATTTGCGGGATTTTTTCACGGATGCTGAGTTGTACAATCATCTCGCCCAAGGCGGTCAAGCGGGTGCCGACGCTCTCATGCATCACGATGCAGCTGTCAATTTCAGCCAAATAGGGATGGCGCTTTTCCCGAAAGCCGACCAGTACGCGGTCTTTCTTCTGCACATATTTGACGCCCATACGAGCCTTGCGGCGATAGCCCCAATGTGGGCCGGTCAAGGGTTGCCATAATTCGGGGCTGTCAACTTTGCCGATACGTTTGAACTGTTCTTCCAGCAAACCTTGTTTGATACTGATTTGCGCACTGGCTTCAACATGTTGGAAGCTACAGCCGCCGCAGACGCCATAGTGCGGGCAGGCGGCATCGACACGTTCGGGCGCGCGATTGTGCAAGGCCACCACACGGCCTTCGGCGTAATCTTTACGGCTATCGGTGTAGATGAAATCGACTTCTTCGCCCGGTAAGGCTTCGTCGATAAAAATGGCTTTGCCATCGATGTGGCCTACGCCACGTCCATCGTGGGTGAGCGATTCAATGTGGATTCTGACGGCTTCTTCTGGGAGTTTTTTCTTTCTGGAACGGGTGCGCTTCATGCTTTGGATTTTTTAAGGTTGCGAGGATTTGGTTGCGCGGCGCGAAAAACATCACGCCGCGTTATGCGGTTTATTCGGGGAATACGCCGGTTGATAAATAACGGTCGCCACGGTCACAGGCGATGACGACGATGACAGCGTTTTCTAAAGTTTCTGCCAATTGCAAGGCGACATAAACGGCGCCGCCAGTCGATACGCCCGCAAAAATGCCTTCTTGCGCCGCCAAGGCGCGGGTGGTTTGTTCGGCGGAGTCTTGGTCAACATCAATAATGCGGTCGACGCGTTCGTTTTGGTAGATTTTCGGCAGATATTCTTGCGGCCAGCGGCGAATGCCAGGGATTTTCGATTCACCTTCCGGTTGTACGCCAATGATTTGGATGTCGGGGTTTTGTTCTTTTAAATACCGCGAGTTGCCCATAATCGTGCCGGTTGTCCCCATTGAGCTGACAAAGTGGGTGACCGTGCCGTGGGTGTCGCGCCAAATTTCCGGCCCCGTGCCTTCGTAATGGGCGCGCGGGTTGTCGGGGTTGGCGAATTGGTCGAGGATTTTACCTTCGCCGCGTGCTTGCATAGCCCTTGCCAAGTCGATGGCGGCTTCCATACTGCCGGCAGCGGGTGTCAGGATAATTTCTGCGCCATAGGCTTTCATTGAGGCTTTGCGTTCCGCGCTCATGTTGTCGGGCATAATCAAGGTCATTTTGTAGCCCTTAATAGCCGCCGCCATCGCCAAGGCAATGCCGGTGTTGCCGCTGGTGGCTTCAATCAGGCGGTCGCCGGGCTTGATTTCGCCACGCGCTTCGGCATGTTTTATCATGCTTAAGGCGGGGCGGTCTTTAACCGAACCCGCTGGGTTGTTGCCTTCCAGTTTGACCAACAAGGTATTGCTGTTGTTGGCAATCAGCCGTTGCAAACGCACTAAGGGGGTGTTGCCGACAAACTGTTCGATAGTAGGGTAGTAATGCATGGCAGATAACCTGTTTTATGTTGATACTTAAATTATCCCATAAAACCCCTAAGAAACTTTGCCATTTATAGGATGCAAACAAAGGCTTTTATATTTGTTGTTTGAGCTGGTGCGGGTTATTGGCGTTGCTTGGGGCCTGTAAAGGCAGGTCGATTAAAAAACGCGTGCCTTTGCCAACTGCCGATTCAATTTGCAAGTGTCCGCCCAGCAGGCCTTCAACGATATTATGGACAATATTTAAGCCCAAGCCGCTGCCGCCTTGACCCAGCCGGGTGGTAAAAAAAGGGTCAAAAATGTGTTTGAGGTTTTCAGGGCTGATGCCGGTGCCATCGTCGCTAAATTCCAACAAGACCCGCTGGTTTTGATGTTCGCGGGCCGTAATCCGAATCGTTCCTTGAAGGCGTCCGCTAAAACCATGTATCAAGGCATTATTAATCAGGTTGGACAGCACTTGCCCGAACGGGCCGGGGTAACTGTCCATGGCAATGCCGTCCGGGATGTCTATCAGCAGTTGGTAACCAGTGTTTTTTAGGCGGTAAGCCAAGGTGTCTGCCACTTCTTTGGAGACTTGTTGCAGCTCGAAGCGGCGGCGTTGCGAGCTGGTTTGGTCAATCGCCACTTGCTTGAAGCTGGCGATAAGATCGGCGGCACGGGCAATGCTGCGGGTAATTAACACACCGCTGGCTTGTACGTTATTTAAGTACTGCTCCAGCTCGGAACGTTTAAGCCCCTTTGACAACAGCGGGGCAAATTCGTGGGTTTTGTCTTCCAGTGTGGTTGCCACCATGAGGGCATTGCCGATGGGCGTGTTCAGTTCGTGCGCCACGCCAGCCACTAAAGTGCCTAAGCTGGCGAGCTTTTCCGATTGGATTAAGGATTCTTGTGTCTGTTGCAGGTGGGTGACGGTTTCTTCTAAGGTGCGGTTAAGCGTTGCCAATTGCGATGTCCGTTCGGCGACGCGTTGTTCAAGGCTAGCATTGAGGTGGCTGATCTCGGCACGACTTTCTTCAAGGGCATCAATCCGTTGTCGGATGGCATTCGCCATGATGTTGAAATGATGGGCCAATTTAGCAATTTCATCACGCCCTTGCTCAGGTGCGGTATGAAGATAATTACCGGCGGCGATGGCTTCACTGGCATCAATCAATAAGCCGATACGGCGGGTGAGGGGAATGCCTAACGATAAGACCAGTACCGTACCCAGCAATAAACTGAGCAAAACCAAAGCTGTACCTTGCTGAAGCGATTGGCGCGTGGCATTTTTAAGCAGTTCGGTTGACAGGCCATATTGCAAATAGCCGACCGCATTGTTTGCCAACAGCAAGGGTTGGCGGACATGGACAATGCCGCGCTCCAATGCGGTATTGTAATGCTGTGGTAAGTCGGGTGTGGGAAGCGGTTGCGAAGGCGAGGTGGGGTGATGGCCTACATCAAGCAGTAGCGAGCCGTTATCGTTAACAATGGCGACATAAATCAGGCCGCTGCTGTCGGCATCTGCCACAATCAGTTCGGTCAGATAAATTTCCAGCAAATTCAATTCATTATTGACCGCATAAGGCGAGGCGGCAAGATTGAGTATTTGCGAGGTTTGTTTGACAGCCGCCCGCCCGTTATCGACGGTGGCCTGATGGATAATTCGGTAGCCGTTATAAAGGATGGTGCTGCCCAGCAACACCAGTATGCCCAAGGCAACCACCAACAAGCGTAACCGCAAGGTGTAGAGGCGTACTTTTGCGGTTTTTTTTACCGGAAGTGCTTGGGGCATAGGCGAAGCTTAGAAGACAAAGTCCAAATTTAAAGTCACCAGTTGTTCAAAATCGCCCGCCTGTGCTGTACCCGAATCGCCTTTGATAAAGTCGGTCTGTAGTTTAACAATGGCCTGTTCGCCGAGCCTGCGTGATAAGCCTAAGCTAAAGCTGGTGCGGTCGGTATAGGTGACTTCAACAATGCTTTTGGCGATGGCGTATTGGAACGGGTCGGCGGCAAGGTTTTCCTTGCCTTGCGATTGGCTCCAGCGGCGCGCCACAATGCCATAGGGCATCCAGTTGCCAAAATGCCGCCCAGCCATCAGATAGGCGCCTTGCTGGTCACGGAAGAACGAGTCTATCCGGCGGAACAAGTATTCGCTTTGCAGCAACCATTCATTGGTTTCATAACGTGCGCCAAAGCCAAACAACAGAAAGTCTTTATTGGTGTTGTTCAGTTCATTCGCCAGCGCTTTATCAACAAACAACAGTAGGTCATTGACCAGTTTGGCATCGTAAGTCATTTTTCCGCCCATGAGATTAGCTTTGAACAGCCAGGCTTGGTGTTCCAAACGGATGTCCAAATAACCAATGCCCGCTTCGATAGGATCGGTTTGCCCGCTGACAAAAACGCGTGGCGTATCGAATGCAGAATGGGCGCCACCGACATTCAGTTGCAAACGCCAAGATGACCAAGTGATGCGGTGTCCAAATTCTAAGCCATCAATCGAATAGATGGGTACAAGGTTGTACAGCTCCACTGGCGGGCGGACCCATGGCTGGGCGTGCAGCACGTTGCGGTATTCGGAAACGAAAAACAATGGCGTTTGCATACGCCCCAGCCTGATGCTGCTGTCGTCACTTACCGCCCAACGCAAATTGGCTTGGGTCAGCTCCGGCGTAAAGCTGCCGTCAGCACGGTGGTAACTGATGCCTTGAACGGTGGCTTGCAGGGAATCCGTGAGTGCGGCATCTAACTGTAAACCCAGTTTGGAATCCAATTGCGGGTCACAACGCCGTGATTTGCCCGGGCCGTCGGGTAAGTTTTCGCGGCTAAAGTCATAGTTGTCGGCGGTATAGCAAGCGCCACCTATGGTTCCAAAGCCGCGTAAACTGAGCTTGCCGTTGTCGAGCAATTCCAGCGCTTGGCTGTTCGTGCTTAACAGGCTGGCGGTCAGTGCCAAAAGGGCTATCACATTGATATGTTTCATGGCAGCCTCAGCAGAATTTTAAAGCCGTTGCTATGGGCATCGGGAATATAGGTGATGATACCTGGCGTGGATAAAACCAGCGCTTTCGCTTCTTCAAGCGGCAATTGGCGGGGCGGTCGGCCTTGTGCCGAAAACACCAGTCGCGACCAATAAGCGTTGACGCGCACCGTACTCATTTCGGCAATGCCTTGGTAAAAGCTTTCCCGCAACGCTTCGTCGCTGATGTCTACAGGGGTTAAGTTAACGCCGGCAAGACTGATTTTGCGTTTGCCTAAAAATAGGTCGGCGATTTCTTCGCGCGTTAAGGGGGCGGCTTCGGGGCTGTCTTGGGTGACGATTGCCAACGGTTCGGCAGCAAGCGGTAAGGCCAGCAGCAACAGTAGCGCCAATCCAATAATGGAACGGTTCAGTAGGTTATTGATGGGCAAAAAAAGCTTGGGCATCACGTTATGGTTAAGGCTTGCCGGCCTGCGGCGTTAAGCTGACCATAGGGGCTGGCGAAGCGATTTGGCTTTGCAGCCAGGTGAGCAAATCGTTTTCAGTCATGGGTTTACCGTAATAATAACCTTGTGCCAGATGGCAGCCGAGTTCTTGCAGCCATAGGGCTTGCGCTTCATTTTCTACGCCTTCTGCGATGACCGCCAAGTTTAGGCGGCGGCTCAATTCTATGATTAAACTGGCAATGTGCCGACCTTCTTTGCCATCGCATAAGTTATTGACGAATGAACGGTCAATTTTAATACGGTTTAATGGCAAGCTTTGCAGATACGATAGTGATGAGAATCCCGTGCCGAAATCATCGACGGCAATGCTGATCCCCATCTGCCGTATTTTTCGGAGCATGTCTAACAGATTGTGCTGATCTGCCATGGTCGATTCAGTGATTTCCAGCTCTAATTGCAGTGGGTTAATGCCGCTGCCATCCAAGGTTTGTTGCAATACGGAGAGGAAATCAGCTTCTTGGAACTGTACATTGGAGACATTGACTGACATCATCAAACCTTTCCAGCCCTTATCTTCCAAGGTGCGTAAAAAGTTAAGCGCGGCTTTTAGAATCCATGCGCCCATTTCAACAATCAGCCCAGATTGTTCGGCAATTGGGATAAATTGATCGGGCGGAACCAGCTCACCACTTGCCGTACGCCAGCGCATCAGCACCTCAAAGCCTAGCAGGCTTTGGTCGCGCATATCGAATTGCGGCTGAAAGGCCGGAAATAACTGCCCTTTTTGAAAACCTTCTTGCAAACTTTGCAGGAGCTGGGTGCGCTGTTTTGCCCGTAAGCCCATTTCCGGTTGGTAATAAGCGTCGCTGTTGATGCCCTGTTGCCGTGCCAGTTTGCGCGCAATGCTGGCATCTTTAAGTACGGTATGACCATCGATTTGGATGTTTTCCAAGCTGACCGTGCCTGAACTGAACGCCACGTTATGCACGATGCCGTCAATATTAATGGTTTGTTGCATGAGCGGGCGCAAATTTGCCGGCTTAAGCAGGTCGGTATCGCCGAGCAGGGCAAAGATGTCACAAGCAATGCGCGCGATTAAACAGTGTTGTCCAAATAAGTCATGTAGCCGTTTTGCAAAAGCTGACAATAATTGATCGCCGAAGTGATGCCCGAAGGCATTGTTGATTTCGGCAAAATGGTCAATATCCAAGATTATGACACTGTATTGTTTAGAGTTGCCCTGTTTTAGCCGGTCATCAATGGCTTGCACAAATGCTTGGCGGTTAGGTAGGGCAACCTGATGGTCGTAATAGGCAGAGTCTTTTAAACCGAGCATGAGCTTGACATTGTCGGCGCAGACGGCGGCATGGCTGCAAAACACTTTTAGCAGCGCGCATTCCTCATCAGAAAGGGCCGATACGGTTTTTAGGTAGAGGATTAACGCTGGGTTTGCCAGTAGGGGCAAGAACGCCATCGTATGTCCGTTATCAAAAACAGGTTCCCGCTTGCCAAGCCAGTGTGCGACGGTGACAGGGATGAGGTGGTGCGCTTGATCCTGCGGAAAGTTATCCGATGCGGCTATCATCAAGTTTTCTTTTCCACTAGGGCTTGCTTGGAAGCAAGCCAAATAATCTGCCTTGCCGCCTAACAGGTCAGTGAGTTGCTGAATGGCTTGTTGGCTAAAGCTTTGAAAATCATTAGCCTTGACCAAAGCATCACAGCTTTGCACGATATGTTGCAGGCCTTGTTGGTAAGTCGCCATTGACTCCAGCTGCTGATAGGCGCGTATGGCTGACAAGACGGTGGTGAATAATTTGGATCGGGTGAGTTCGCTTTTGGTTTTGTAATCATTAATGTCGTATTGGCGGATGGCATCCAGTTCAGGTGCGTAGCCTGGCTGACCCGTACGCAAAATAATACGTGGCATGGCTTGTTTGAGTTGGTTGCGGATGTCGCTGACCAATTTTAAGCCCGCATCTTGGCTTTCCATGACCACATCAAGCAAGACCACCGCCACATCGCTATGGACGCTGAGCAGGCTAATGCATTCGGCAGCGCTGTAGGCGTGTAGAAAGCTGGGTAAGCGGCCTAGGATGTCCAAGTCTTGCAAGGCATGGACGGTGGCTAAATGCACGTCTTCATCATCGTCCACCACCAGTATTTTCCAAAATAAAGGCCGATACGCATTCTCGTCGTCAGCGGGCGATTCATCTTCAAAAATAAAGTCGTCACTCTCTTGGCTCATAGGGATATGCCGGTAAGGTGCTAGGCCTTTTTGATAAAACGGTTTATAGAATGTCGCTTGACCACTACCAATAAAGGGCCATTGAAAATGGTTGTCCGATGTTTTTTTCTGTTAGCAAAGCTTAGTCATCATTTTTGTTTTTTGCCAGTTTTTCAATGGGCAACAGCGGGATCTGATAGCTTTCGATAATGCTTTTGATGGCTTCGGCGTTGCTGGCAATCAGCTTGTCCAGCTGGGCTTTGCGGGCTTTGTCGTTATTGCGCACGCCCATAGCCATTTGGTAATCAAATTTGATGCCGGGGCTGGCGGGCATGGGGATCAGGGTGAAGCTGTTTTTGGCGTTTTGCGAAATGATATGTCCGGCAATCGGCCCCCATAAAATAACCATATCGATTTTTTTGGCTTTCAGGTCTTTGTCCAATTGCATGGCGATGTTGTTGTCATCATCACCGGACATCGATTGGTAAGGGACACCTTGCTCCAACAACCCGTTGTGTTGCAGCCAAGTGGTGCCGGGGCCGCGGTCGAACATGGCGATTTTTAATTTTTCTTGCTGTTCTGGCAACAAATCCGCCAATTGCTGGGGCGCTTGGATGTTATCCCAACCACGGCCTTTGGCGATCAGCAAAACGTAAGTGGAGCGGTAGTAGGGTTCAGTGGTCAAGGCCATGTCCGAACCGGCGGGCATGTTCATCACGACATCGCATTTAAAGTTTTTGCTGTCGACTTCTTTTTCATTAACCGGTGCGTTCAAGGTATTGCGCAGAAAACCAATGCGTTGTGGAAACCATGTGTATTCCAGCTTTTGCCCGAGCTGTTTGGCAAACAGCTCGGCGATCTTATTTTCGAAACCGTCTTCTTTATTGCTGGAGTAGGGCGGGTTGAGCGGGTCGGCACAGACTTTAAACGTTTCTTGGGCAAAAGTTTGGCTGCTAAGCAGAGCCAGGCAAAAACTAGCCAGTACTCGGTAGGTCGGTTGGGTATTGTTCATAAGTTTTCCTGAAAAAGGGTCGATAGGCTTAAGTTTACCGTAACATCACCCCTCCACCCAGTGTCTGCGGTGAAGGGCAAACCTAAATAATCAAAGCCATTGGGCGAATAAAAACACCGTTACGGCATCTCCTTATTGGCTTTTGCCAAAGCCCCAGCCGTGACTGTGACGGTGTGTTAAGCAAAATTAGCCTTGTCGATATGCCAAGCGGCTGTTAAAACAGCTAGTCTGACAGCAACAGACCCGGCGTTCAACTTTGGCAGGCCGGGTTTTTATCCTTGCGGGCGTATGGACATTATCTTTAAAGAATACCTGAAAGTGGTCTGGCAAAAAAAAGGGCCGTTTTTGCTGGCATTGATTGCGCTGATTTTTACCACCGGCTTAGAACTATTAAGCCCGCTCTATTACAAAAATATCGCCAACGGCCTGGCCCTGCCTTATTCCGATGCCACGTTGGCAATGCTCATGGATAATCTAAAAACCATTGCCATGATCTACGGCGGCATTTGGCTATCGTGGCGGTTTTTGGAAATTGCCATGATCCCGCTTGAAGGCGGCGGAATCAATCTGTTGGAAAAACGCTGCTTTGCGGTTTTAAAACAGCAAAAGTACGGCTTTTTTGAAAACCGCTTTTCCGGCAGCCTGATTAAACAAGCCAGCCGCTTTTCGCGTTCGTTCGAAACGATTTTAGATTGGTTTTTGTTCCAGTTTTTTATGAACGTATTGGCAATCGGTATTGCCTTCAGCATTTTTTACCGCCAACAACCCACGTTTGCATTCTATTTTTTGGTGTGGGTGGTGCTGTTTGTGGGCTGGAGCGTCGGCTATTCGATCTGGAAACTGCGTTTTGACAAAGCCGTTGCCGATGCCGACTCCATCGTGGGCGGCGTCTATTCCGATGCCATCAGCAATATTTTTATCGTGAAAAGTTTTGCCTTGGAAGCACGCGAGCAAAGCCGCGTCGATCAAGCCTCCGATACGGTGTTCAGAAAAAAGAGAATTGCTTGGACGTTGATGTTTGTGTCCTTTGCCGTGCAAGGTTTGATGACCTTTGCCATCGAGTTGTTGCTTGTCTATCTGATGATCCAACAATGGCGCGGCGGACATTTCGAAATCGGCGAATTTGTGCTGTTCCAGTCGATTATGATTATGCTCATCCAACGCTTGTGGGAATTTGGCCGCAACTTCCGCAACTTTTTTTCCGCCTTGGCTGATGCCTCGGAAATGGCAGAAGTGTTCCGCCAGCACGATTTGGAAAATGATGCGCCGGATACCCAAGACCACAAAATCCAGCGTGGCGAGATTGCATTCCAACACCTGCATTTTGCTTACGGCAAAGCCAACAGCCCGCAAACCTTGTTTACCGATTTCAATTTGCACATCAAAGCCGGCGAAAAAGTCGCCTTGGTCGGGCATTCCGGTTCCGGCAAATCGACCTTGACCAAGCTACTGTTCCGCTTTGTTGAGCCGCAACAAGGCGCGCTGCTGTTCGATGGCATTGACGCTTCCCGCTTCACCTTAAGCGCGCTGCGCCAACAGATCAGTATGGTGCCGCAGCAGCCTGAGCTGTTCCACCGCTCGGTGCGCGACAACATTGCGTTAGGCGCGGATATTAGCGAAGCCCGCCTGCACGAAGTGGCGCAACAAGCCCGCTGCTTGGACTTTATCCTACAACTGCCCGAACAATTTGACACCTTGGTGGGCGAACGCGGCGTTAAGCTTTCGGGCGGCGAACGCCAACGCATCGCCATTGCCCGTGCTTTTCTTGAAGATGCGCCGATTGTGGTGTTGGATGAAGCCACCAGCGCGCTGGATTCGTTAACCGAACAGCAAATTCAAGTGGCGATTTTCGAGCTGATAAAAGACAAAACCGCCATTGTCATCGCGCATCGCTTATCGACCATTTTAAGCATGGACAGGATAGTGGTGTTGGAGCAAGGCCGTATTATCGAACAAGGCAGCCACCCAGAACTGTTGGCATTGCAAGGCAAATATTTCGCCATGTGGCAGCATCAGCGTGGTGATTTTTTGGATTTGTAATTGATGTTACGCAGTAACGTTTTTGGTTTCCCGTTTACCACAGCCCAGTGGTTTCGCTTCGGCTACGCTCATCGAACGGCTGGGTCGGTTGGCTTGACGAACCGTTTTTCCCAACCCAAAAGTGGCCCAAACAAAAGCAATCCTTTGCCGTTCTCCCCATAGCCCTTTTAAAAACAGCCACCTAGAAAGGCGAATTATTTTTTTTGCGGTGGTTCAAAAAAAACAGTTGGTGATTTTTAAATGGCACTATATATTGTGTTTAAGCCTTAAACAAAAACTACATATAGTTTTTAGGCGATAGCATCGCTAGCCTATTCCCTGTTTTTAAGCAACCCTTTTCGCGTTTTCTTTCTGTTTCTTTTTCCTATTTTTTCGAGCTAAATCATGACCGCACAATTGCAAGTAATCACCCATACTGTTACCGAACCGCCTTTCCAAGAAGCGTCCATGGACATTTGGGACAAAAAATATTGCTTGAAAACCAAAGAAGGCGTTCCTATCGATAAAAGCATCGACGAAACCTACCAACGCGTTGCCAGGGCGCTTGCCGATGTTGAAAAAGGCAAAGCCAAGCAAGACCAATGCTACAAAGATTTTTTATGGGCGTTGCGCCAAGGCGTGATTCCGGCGGGGCGCATCATCTCCAATGCTGGCGCGTTAGAACACAAACCTGCCACGTCCACTATTAACTGCACCGTGTCCGGCACCGTTTACGATTCCATGGACGACATTTTGCACAAAGTCCACGAAGCGGGCCTGACGCTGAAAGCTGGTTGTGGCATCGGCTATGAATTCTCCACCTTGCGCCCCAAAGATGCTTACGTGTCGGGCGCGGGCGCGTACACCTCCGGGCCGCTGTCGTTTATGGATATTTACGACAAAATGTGTTTCACCGTTTCTTCGGCAGGTGGTCGCCGTGGCGCGCAAATGGGTACATTCGACATCGGGCATCCTGATGTGGTCGAATTCATCCGCGCCAAACGCGAAGACGGACGTTTGCGCCAGTTCAACTTATCGTTGCTGATTACTGCTGAATTTATGCAAGCGGTCAAAAACGACCAAGTTTGGGCCTTGTCTTTCCCCGTCACTGAAAAAGAAGCGCAAGCCGACCAACTGGATTTGCACGACAGCAAACAAATCATCTGGCGCGAATTCCCCACCCAACGCGGTTACATCGTCAATGACGACGGCCTGGTGGCCTGCCGCATTACCAAAACCCTGCCCGCACGCCGTTTGTGGGACATGATTATGTCGTCCACCTATGACTACGCCGAACCGGGTTTCATCCTGATCGACAAAGTCAACGAAATGAACAACAACTGGTTTTGCGAAAAAATCCGCGCCACCAACCCTTGCGGCGAACAACCCTTGCCGCCTTACGGTTCTTGCTTGCTGGGATCCATCAACCTGACCCGCTTTGTGAAAAAACCGTTTACCGCCGACGCTTATTTCGATTGGGAAACCTACCGCAAAACCATCCGCATCTTCAGCCGTATGCTCGACAACGTGGTCGAATTGAACGGCTTGCCGTTGCCGCAACAACGCGACGAAATCACCAGCAAACGCCGCCACGGCATGGGTTATTTGGGATTGGGTTCAACCGTGACCATGTTGGGCATGAAATACGGCGATGACAGCTCGCTGGAATTTACCGAAGAAGTTACCAAAGTATTGGCAGTGGAAGGTTGGAAAGCCGCGTTGGATTTAGCCAAAGAAAAAGGCCCAGCCCCCATCATGGAACAACTGTTTACCGTGACCGGCGAAATGCTGCACCAACGCCCCGAGATGATTGCCGATGGCTACAAAGTGGGCGACCCAGTCGCGGGCAAAATCTTGCACGCCAAATACAGCCGCTACATGCAGAAAATTGCCCAAGTGGAACCGGAACTGGTCGCGCAATTGGCAGAAACCGGCGCGCGTTACAGCCATCACAGCTCCATTGCCCCGACCGGCACCATTTCCTTATCACTTGCCAACAACGCCAGCAACGGCATCGAACCGAGCTTTGCCCACCACTACTCGCGCAACGTCATCCGCGCCGGTAAAAAATCCAAAGAAAAAGTCGATGTCTACTCCTACGAATTGCTCGCCTACCGCCATGCCGTCAACCCCAACGCCATGCCCTACAGCGACGACCCGAAACAGCAATTGCCCAATTACTTTATTGCTGCCGACGATGTCACGCCCAAACAACACGTCGACATCCAAGCCGCTGCGCAAATCTGGATCGACTCGTCCATCAGCAAAACCGCCAACGTACCGACCGATTTCCCTTACGAAGACTTCAAATCCATCTACCAATACGCCTACGAAAAAGGCCTAAAAGGCTGCACCACCTTCCGCTTCAATCCCGAAGTGTTCCAAGGTGTATTAGTCAAAGAATCCGACCTAGAAAACACCACCTACCAATTCACCTTGGACGACGGCTCGGTCATGGAATTTAAAGGCAATGACGAAATTGAATACGACGGCGAAATCCATTCCGCCGCCAATTTGTTTGATGCGTTGAAAGAGGGGTATTACGGGAAGTTTTAAATGTTTGGGTGAATGGATAGGTCTCTTCAAGTTTGTAGGGTACGCATTGCGTACCTTCTCTAATTTTGATGTTAAACCAACCTTTTAAAAGGTACGCAATGCGTACCCTACATGGCTTCAATCCCTTAAGAAGGTTCAAATGAGCAGCACAAAAGACAAAGACAATTTATCCCAACCTCTTTTTATTGTCGAAAAAACCGATATTGGGCTTGAGGATTGTGGAGCGTTACATGCGCATACCCGCCAAGCAGAACAAGTTATACAAAATTTAAAAGCACAAAAAGATAGTGTAAAGCCAAAGGAAAACAAAAAATGACAGACTACGAAACGCAGTCGCTTCAAATTGCAACTGACACTTATCATGTCTATTGGTGGGCTGATGTTATAGCGGCAGGTGCATTGGTAGCTGCTATTGTTGGTGGCATCTTTGCATTTTTAACATTGCGTAAAATTGCACAACAGCTCGAAAGTGCAAAATGGAACGCTTTACTTTCGTTTGAACAAGATATGAACGCTCGTCGCCAGCGTTTTAGCGATATAGCGCAAAAACTGAACTCTTCCTCTGAACCAGAGGAACATCAAGTAAGCTATTATGAAGAAGCGAAAGAAAGCTACCTGAATGCAATGGAACGCTTGGCTTCATCTATATTAAAAGGTCAATTCCCTGAAGATGAAATGAAAACAAGCTATCGAGACTACATAGCTTCTACCATTAGGGAATATGAAGATAGATTTAGAGCTGGAACCCATTATCCCAGGATTCTTGAATTAAATCAGAAATGGCGAGATTAGACTGTAGTTAAGTAGGGTACGCATCGCGTACCTTCTTAAATTTTTGTGTTAAACCAACCTTTTAAAAGGTACGCAATGCGTACCCTACGGAGTTTGCCATGTCGGATTACCGTCGTTGTTATGTGCCGGGTGGGTCGTATTTTTTTACGGTGGTGACTGAGCGGCGGGCGGCGATTTTAGCGAATGATGTGGCGCGGGATTGTTTGCGTCATGCAATCAGGCATTGCCAGCAGCAGTTACCCTTTCGTGTTGATGCGCTGGTTATGATGCCCGATCATGTGCATAGCATTTGGACGTTGCCGGCTGATAGTTGCGATTATTCTAAACGCTGGGGAATCATCAAAAAGCATTTTACCCAATCGTGGCTAGTATTGGGCGGTGCTGAACAGGCGGTCACGGCTTCAAATTTACTTCATCGTCGGCGCGGTGTTTGGCAACGGCGGTTTTGGGAGCATGCTTTACGTGACGAACGGGATTACCAAAACCATTTTGATTATTTGCATTTTAATCCGGTAAAACATGGCTTGGTTAAACGTGTGCAGGATTGGCCTTATTCTTCGTTCCATCGTTGGGTAGGGCAGGGGGCTTATCCAGTCAATTGGGGGATGGCGGGTGAGGAGTTTGTTGAGTTGTCAAAAATTGAATGTTTAGGCGAGTGAATGCGGTTAAACCTAGGTATTCGTAGGGTACGCATTGCGTACCTTCTCAAATTTTTATGTTAAACCCATCTTCTAAAAGGTACGCAATGCGTACTCTACAGGGATACAAAAACACAGACTAACCCAAAATATTTGAAAACGGTACGCATTCTGTACGGCTTATTTTTTTACAAAATAATAATGCTCACCAAACTTGCCTTTTAACGTCATGGTGTTGTCGGTGCGTTCGACGAGGGCGAAGGTGTCAAAGCCGGAGCGGCCGATATACGGTACTTTAAGTTTGCCGTTTTCCAGTTCGAAGTTGATGGGGTTTTGGTTGTAGTGGCCTTCTTCGCGGGGGATGTTCATGATGGTGACTTTGCCATCTTTAAATATCCAGGTGTCTACCCGTGGGATGGTTTCTTTGGCGGTGAGCGAGTTTTTGGTGTATTGCAGTTTCCATGTGCCGTTGATGTCGTCTTTTGAGGTGATGGCGATGTCGGCGTAAGCCAGTTGGGCGGATAAGCACAAAGCCAAGGCAAGGGCGGTAAGATTGACGGGTTTCATAATTGTTTCTCTATTTAAAATAAATTGTCAACAATCATTCTACGCTTGCTTGTGTTAGAACCCTATTTTTAATTGCTGGTTTTTAAAGATAGCGGTGATTAATGCGGGAAGCTTTTCTTATTAATTTACTTTTATAAACTATAACAATGACTTACAAATTAGATAAAAAAATTACCGGCTATAAGGTGTTAACTGCCGAAGACAAAGCCCAGGCGGAACAGCAGGCCGACCAGGCTAAAGTCAATTCGCTGGAGAGCATGCACGAAAACGTGGCGCGTCCGGAGATTTTGTACGGGTCAACTTACAAGATTAAAACACCGCAGTCGGAACATGCTTTGTACATCACCATTAATGACATGATTTTGAACCAAGGCACCGAACACGAGGAGCGCCGCCCTTATGAGGTGTTCATCAATTCCAAAAATATGGAGCATTTTCAATGGGTGTTGGCGTTGACGCGGGTTATTTCGGCGGTGTTCCGTAAAGGTGGCGATACCTGCTTTTTGGTGGAGGAGCTAAAAGCGGTGTTCGATCCGAAAGGCGGTTATTTTAAGAAAGGCGGGGTGTTTATGCCGTCGTTGGTGGCGGAAATTGGTTATGCCATTGAATCGCATTTGAAGTCGATTGGTATGATTAAAGATAAAGATTTCGACGATCAGCAAAAGCAGTTTTTAGCCGCCAAACGTAAAGAATTTGAGGCGATTCATGGCGATGACCCCAGTTTGGATGAAGATGGCGCGTATCCGGCCCAAGCCATTTTATGTGTCAAATGCCAAACCAAGGCGGTGGTGCTGATGGACGGCTGTATGACCTGTCTCAATTGTGGCGACAGCAAGTGCCAATAATTGTATGTTCAGCCATTATTCACTATGATGCCTGCAGTTATTGCCTTTATTAACCAATAAAAACAGGAGAGTCTATGAAACTGATAACAGCCATTATCAAGCCTTTTAAGCTGGACGATGTCCGCGAGGCTTTGTCGGAAATTGGCGTGACCGGTATTACGGCAACGGAAGTGAAAGGCTTTGGTCGTCAAAAAGGCCATACCGAGTTGTACCGTGGCGCTGAGTACGTGGTCGATTTTTTACCGAAAGTGAAATTGGAAATAGCGGTTGCCGATAGCTTGGTGGATAAGGTGGTTGAGCATATTGTGCGCTCTGCCAACACCGGCAAAATTGGCGACGGTAAAATTTTTGTGGCTGATTTAGGCCAAGTCATCAGAATCAGAACCGGTGAAACAGGCGAGGACGCCATTTAATACCCGCAGGGAAAGCTCATGTTTTTAAAATTTATTCTGCTGTCCTTGGGGCTTATGCTTCCAGGGATGGCTGCTGCTGCCGAATTGAATGCCGCCAATACGGCTTGGGTACTCACTTCAACCGCTTTGGTGCTGTTTATGACATTGCCGGGCTTGTCGCTGTTTTATGGCGGTTTGGTGCGCAGCAAAAACGTGTTGTCGGTATTGATGCAGTGTTTTGCCATTACTTGTGTGGTGTCGCTGTTGTGGTTGGCAGGTGTTTATAGCGTTATTTTTGCCGATGGCGGTGCTTGGCAACCGTTTCTGGGTGGTTTAAGCAAAGTCTTTTTGGCGGGTGTGGATACTGCTTCGCTCACCGGCGATATTCCTGAAACCGTGTATTTTATGTTCCAGATGACGTTCGCCATTATCACACCTGCTTTGATCGTTGGCGCGTTTGCCGAACGCATGAAGTTTTCTGCCATGCTTTGGTTTAGCACGCTGTGGTTGCTGATTGTCTATGTGCCGATTTGCCATTGGATTTGGGGCGGCGGTTGGCTGGCGCAATTGGGGGCGATGGATTTTGCCGGTGGTATCGTCATCCACGTGAATGCCGGTGTTGCCGCTTTGGTGTCGGCTTTGGTACTGGGTAACCGCAAAGGCTTTCCCAATACGGCGATGCCGCCGCATAACATGACCATGGTCGTGACCGGTGCTGGCATGTTGTGGGTCGGTTGGTACGGTTTTAACGCCGGTAGCGCGTTAACCGCAGACGGCAAAGCCGGTATGACCATGCTGGTCACCCACATTGGTGCCGCCAGTGGTGCGTTGACGTGGATGTTCATTGAATGGCAACGTTTCGGCAAGCCCAGCGTTTTGGGTATTGTCACCGGTATGGTGGCAGGCTTAGGTACGATTACTCCTGCATCAGGTTTTGTCGGCCCATTGGGCGGTCTTGTGATTGGTGTAGTGGCGGGTGTGGTGTGTTTTTATGCCACCCAATACGTCAAACGCAGTTTAAAAATCGACGATTCGCTGGACGTGTTTCCCGTGCATGGCATCGGTGGTATCACCGGCTCCCTGTTGACGGGTGTGTTTGCCGCTAGCCAATTGGGCGGCATGGGCTTGAAAGAGGGTGTCAGCATCCTTGACCAAGTGGGCGTGCAGGCTTTGGCTGTCGTGGTGACGATTGTTTGGAGCGCGCTGTTCAGTTATCTGATCTTAAAAGGCTTGGATGGCTGGATGGGTCTAAGGGTCAGCCCCGATGAAGAAGTGCAGGGCTTGGATCAGGTACTGCATGAAGAAACCGGTTATTTGGATTTGTAAGCTTTCTGTTTAATCCCATTTAACCGAGGGCATACGGCGGTTTTCAGGGTTTCCGTATGCCCTTGTCTTATCGCTTTACTGCCACCCGCAACGGCAGGGTGGTTATCAGCCAATGTTGCCAAGTTAAGGCTTCCATTCATTCTGTGGCATGTTCCGAACGGGCGGCTTAGCAAGCGGCATTGGGCCATCATCCGTTTGTGGAGATTTTCCATGCAGTCAACCACCCAACGCAGGCTGCGCTTTGAGCAACTGATTGAAGCGGCAGAGCAAGAAATCCAAGCCAACCCACGTTTATATAACATCAAAGTCGCGGCTTTAGCGGTTTTGGGTTATGTGGTCATTTTTGGCGCGTTAAGCCTTTTGCTGGCGTTAGTGGCGGGCATCGGCTGGGCGGCTTTTGCCAATACGGCAATCTTGTTGGTGTTGGTGAAAACCAAGCTGATTTTTGCGCTGTTGGTGATGATTTATGTGTTGCTGCGGGCTTTGTGGGTCAAATTTGGGCAGCCTGTCGGTTATCGCTTAAAGCCCAAGCAGCATCCGTTGTTGTTTGCCGAACTGCGGCGCTTGAGCCGCAAGCTGAAAGCGCCGAAAGTCCATCAAGTCATCCTGACTCCCGAATACAATGCCGCCTTGCTGCAAAGTCCACGACTGGGTGTGTTGGGTTGGCACAAAAACAGCCTGATCCTGGGCTTGGAATTATTGCTGAGCATGTCGCCGGAGCAGGCCAGCTCGGTGATTGCCCACGAACTGGGTCATTTGTCGGGCAAGCATAGCCGTTTTTCCGGTTGGATTTACCGCGTCCGCCAAAGCTGGGAACGCATTATGCACGGCTTATCCCAGCAAAATAATTTCGGCGCCCAATTGTTGCGGCGTTTTTTTGACTGGTATACGCCTACGTTTGCCGCTTATTCCTTTGCCTTGGCGCGCGCCAACGAATACAGCGCCGATGCTATTGCCGCACAACTGACATCCCGCGAAGCGATTGCCCATGCGTTGGTCAACAGCCACGTTGTCCATAACGTCTTGAATGAACACTATTGGCAACCCTTCTTTAAACAAGCCGATGATTGGGCTGAACCGAACGGTTCGCCCTACCAACAGCTGCAAAACTACTTACAAAAAACAGGTTTTGACGAAACCGCCTTACAAAGCCATCTCGACAAGGCATTGCAAGTCAAAACCGCCCATTTCGACACTCATCCGGCTTTAAAAGACCGCCTTGCCGCTTTGCAATGTGCCGCCAGCGCGCCAGTTCCCGCACCGGTTTCTGCTGCCGAACAATGGCTGTCAGCCAGTTTGCCGACGATCATCGCCCATTTTGACCAGCAATGGCTTGAACGCAACGCCTCCGCATGGCAAGAACGCCATCAATATGTCCAACAAGGCCGCGCCAAATTGGCAGAACTTAACCAACAGCCGCCAGAGCAATTGGATGCTGACGGCCTTTGGCAAAAAGCCGTGTTGACCGAAGAGTTTGCGCCCGACCAAGATTATTTTGCCTTGTTCAAGCAGTATAAAGACCGAAACCCTGACGATGCCAATGCCGATTTTGTCTTGGCTCGCTTGCTGTTGGCGGCGAATGATATTGCCGGCGTTGAGCTTATGCAGCAGGTGATGGAAAAGCGGCAAAGCTTAAAGCTGAGTGCTTGCGAGTGGCTGGTGTATTTTTACCGCAATCAAAATGACGGGCAGCAAGCGGCCTATTGGCAGCAACAGGCCGAGCTTCAGTATGACATCAACCAAGCGGCACAACGCGAACGCGATGTGGTGACGGCAAAAGACGAGTTGCTGATGCCCGATCAGGCCGCAGCGGCATTCCAGCGGATCCATTCCCAAGTTGAATCCATCAAGGGCATCAAGCGGGCGTGGTTGGCTGAAAAGAGGATGCAGCATTACCCCGAATCAAAAACCTACGTGCTGGCTTTTGAAAAAGATTTGTACAACAGTGAAAATGCGATGGTGAAGCGCATCGTTGCCGAGTTGGAAATTGATGGCGTTTGCTTTGTGGTGATGAAAGGCGGCGGCAATAAGGTGATTGCCAAACAAGTGATTGCCAAAGGGATCAGATTGTTTTAAAACGCCGTTAAGTGTCCTGCCACGGTCTTGTCTTAACTTATCTTTTCAAAGATTTACAAGGTGTTGCATGTTAATGGCATAATGGTTGCCAGTTTTGGTAGGTTAATGTTTTTGATGTTAGTCTGCGTTTAATCCGATCAATCCAACCGTATTCATTAAGCCAAGGTTTTATGGAAATTCGAAGCAAAAGTGCCGCTTGGGTAAAGCCTTGGGCGATCTCGGTCTTGGTCATTCTTTTGATCGCCATCGGTACGGCGGTTGCCCTGCCTTTTTGGTTAACAGCGCAATTGCCGCAATTGCTTGCAGAACACACAGGCCGAAAAGCCACGCTGGGCGGCGTGCGTATCCAATGGTGGCCTTTGCAGGTTGGCATTGAGGGGTTGCAGTTGCAAGAAGCCAATGGTCAGGCCTTGGTGGGTTTTGATGCTTTGCAGGTGCAAGTCAATGCCTGGCAATCGTTAAGCCGAGGCGAGGTGATGATTGGGCAAATCGCCTTACAAAAGCCCGTCATCACTATCAGCCAAAGCCAAGATGGCACTTACAATTTCCAAGATTTGCTCAATAAAGAACCTACCGCACCGGAAGACAGCAGTCCTGCATTGCCCATCAACATTGCCCGTTTGGCAATCACCGAAGGCAAGTTGGCTTGGCAATCCAACGTTAACGGCAAGCTGTTCAGCGAAACCATCACGCCCATTAATTTGCAGCTCGCCAATCTCAGCACCAGCGGCGATCAGCCTTTTTCGGTGCAGTTGTCTTTGGCTTTGCTGTCTGGTGGGCAAATAGATTGGCAAGGCACGGGCAAGCTGGCGGGTATTGTTTCGGAAGGGCGCATTAAAATCGACAATATTGCCTTGGCTCGCATTAAGGCATTTGCGCCTTTGCTGGATGTGCAGGGCAATCTCGCCGTCGATAGCGATTACCAATTCAGCTATGCCGATCAGCAATTGAAGCTCAGCATCAAGCAAGCCAAATTGGCCTTGCAAGCGTTGCAATTGCAGCAAGATACAGCCAAAGTCAGTTTGCCGAACCTGACCTTGGAAACCGATTTGACCATCACCACCAATGGCGAAGGCTGGCAAGTGCAAAGCCAGACCTGCAAGCTTGGCGGCCAAGATTTACAAGCGCAATACGGCAAATTGAATTTGAAATTGCCCAGCTTGAATGCCGAGACCGCCTTTCAGGCCAGCAGTGGCAAAAACCTGCAAATCAACCTTTCCCAGGCTCGTTTGCTTAGCCAAGGTTGGCAGCTGCAAGAAACCGGCGCCCAACAGCCATTGCTTAAATTGGCCCGTTTTGACGTGCAAGGTTTGGCGGTTGATCTCGGCAAACAAAGCCTTGCCATTAAAGAGGTCACTGCCAAAAATGCCGATTTGTCAGTATGGCTGACACCGGAAGGCCAACTCAATTGGGCGGAATTGTTGGCCCACGCTACGCCCGCCGCACAGCCGGGTGCTGTTCCTACGGCTGCCAATCCCGTTGTCGCTGCCGACAAGCCCCAATGGTCGGTTACTATTGGGCATTTGCTTGTGGATAATTTCAATGCCAATTTTGAAGACCGCAGCCTTAAAAAACCAACAACCATCCAAATAAAAGCCGCCCAGCTGTCGGTTGATAACCTGAATAACCAAGCGGGCAGCCGATTGCCGTTTGCCTTAAGCGTAGGCATCAACAAATCCGGCACCGTGAAATTGAATGGCAATGCCACGCTTGAACCGCCCAGCGCCGATATGACCGTTGCCGTGCAGGACATCGAGCTGGAAAAATACCAAGCGTATTACGACAAATTTATACGTGTGGACATTTTGGATGGCGGCCTAAACATCGATGGCACATTGGCGGTACAGCCTGCGCAAGCCGGCAACATGGGGCTTAAGTTTAGGGGTAATGTGAGCGTTGCCGATTTGCTGACGCGTGATCAAAAAGTCAATAAAGATTTCGTCAAATGGAAAAACTTCAGTTTGCAAGAACTGGATGTCGATACCGCCGCGAACCGTTATACCGCCAATGCGCTGACTTTGGAAAGACCTTATGCCAGGGTGACAATCCGCAAAGATAAGTCGATGAATTTTCAGAACCTTATCGTCACAGACGCGCCAGCCGCTACCCCTGCGCCAAAACCGGATACCGTAACAAAAACGCCCGAAGCCAATAAAATCTTATTTAAGCTTGCCAAAATCAACATTATTGAGGGGTCGTCGGATTTTACCGACCTGTCGCTGATATTGCCGTTTGCTGCCCATATCAAAAGTTTGGACGGAGGAGCAACAGGCATCGCTTCGGGAAAAGAGGCTTTGGTTAAAGTCGCGCTCAGCGGTAACGCTTATGAGCTGGCACCGGTAACCATCAAAGGCGAAATCAGCCCCGCCATCGGCAAATACGATGTGCAAGTCAGCTTTAATGGTTTGCCGATGCCGCTGGTGTCGCCTTACATGGTGCAGTTTGCCGGTTACAAGGTGGAAAAAGGCAAAATGACCCTCGATTTGAATTACAGCGTTGCCGACAAAAAACTGACCGCCTCCAACAAGTTAATGATTGACCAATTCGAATTGGGCGATAAAGTCGACAACCCGAACGCCGTCACTATCCCCATCAAGCTGGCGGTGGCTTTGTTAAAGGACAGCAGCGGCAAAATCAAATTTGATGTGCCTGTCACCGGCAGTTTGGAAGACCCGCGTTTTAATTTGGGCGCGGTGATCGCCGATGCCTTTATGAACTCGTTGTCCAAAATAGCCGCATCGCCTTTTAACGCCATTGCCTCGCTGTTTGGCGGTGAAGCGAAAAGCTTAAGTAGCGTCAACTTTGCACCTGGCAGTGCCAAGTTGGAACCAACAGAACTTGAGAAATTGGAAAAAGTCGCCAAAGCCTTGCAAGCGCGCAAAGCGCTGAGTTTGGAGGTTAAAGGGGCGGCTTTTCAAGACCAAGATTGGCTTGCCATCCGCCACGATGCCTTGTTCGACCAGCTGAAAAACCGTCGTGCTGACGAGCTGAACAAAAAAAGCACCAAGAAAATCCGCCCCGAATATGTCGAGTTGAGCGATGACGATTACAAACGCTTGCTGGCGGATATGTTCATTGAAAAATTCCCGCTGTTGGCGGACAAATCGTTTTTTGGCACACCTATGCTAAAAAACACGAAAGCCGGTGATTTTTACGAAGTGGCAAAACAAAAGCTTTATGAGGTCATCGAGCCGGAAGAAGAGCGGCTAAAAGGTTTGGCGGTTTGGCGCGCCCAGGCGATTGCCAAATATATGGTCGAAAAAGGCGGTATCGACCAAGCCCGCATTTACATCCTCGACACCGCCATTGACCCGCCCGATACCCATAACCAATTGAGCAGTTTTTTGTCGCTGACCGCCAACTAAACGTTTTGGCAATCAGCGGTATTGCCGATAAACCTCATCCACCCAAGCTATTTTTTCCCGATAGCCATCAACCATGCCCGCCAACGGTTCGGGCATCCTTTCCGACGCTGGCAAGCCGTAGCTTCTAGGCAAGACCAGCGGCGCCAACAAAGCGGCTGCCGATAAGTCGGCACGGGTAAATTGCCCGCCGACTAAAAAAGCCTGTTGTTGCAAGCGGGCGTGGATCCGGTCGATTGCCGCCGTTAGCTTGACTTGCGCGGCTTCAGTGCTGGCTGGGCTGATCCGCATTTTTGCGCGCATCATCGTACTTAATTTTGGATAGAACGCCTTCATCAGCAAGCCGCCGTACCAAGAGCCATTGGCTGTCAAGAAGGGGATTAACACCTTCGGGTGGTCAAGCAAGGTGTGGTAACACAAATGTCGGACTGGCGGACCAATTTCCTTATCGGCAAAACGCTCCCACGCCAGTGCTTCTTGTTGTAACGTTCCGTCTTCCGGCAAAAGCGGGTATTGCGGAAAAACTTCGTCCAGATAAGTCAGTATGTCGCTGGAGTTTTGCAGAGCTTTGCCGTCATGCACCAAGATCGGCACAGACGACAAACGCGCAAGCTTCTTGGTGGTGCGGACATGCAAGCCCGGCAATAAATTGACGGTGCGGTATTCCAAACGTTTATAAGCCAACGCCCAGCGGACTTTTTCGCAAAAATGGGAGACAGGAAATTGGTAAAGGGTCAGCATGGGGTTCCCTATTTCAGGTTAAAAAGTGTCAATGCCGTTAAACCGGCAGCGTGTAAAGCAGCCGGAGAGACAATGATAAACGCGGCGATATTGCCATAATATTTACAAGCGATTGTTTTTATATGAAATAACGGTGAAAATAAACGGATTTATTATCTCTTTACCCTTCAGGAACGCTTATGAACGCCCACTTTATGACAACCGATCCCCTGTTTACCCCCGACCTCGTCATGGCTGGCGATTGCGGCTACGAAATTATAGGCCAGCAAGCCATCATCACCATTGCCGAAATCGCCAATAACCGTAACCAAGGCATGATAAGCGGCACATTGGCGGTGGAATTATGGGCTTTGCCACACGCTTATAACGGTGGTGACTTTAGTGGCTCGTTTTTGGCGGGTACTTGTATTGGCGAACTGTACGACCAGCATTATCTTGCCAACTGCCGCTATGAATTGGATTTTCAAGAGCCAAGCGAAGGTGAATGGACACTGGTGCTGATGTTGCGCGAATGGATGGGCGACGCTTATGTCACGCGCGATTACATGAACTTTGCCGTGCCTTACCTGGTTGACAACAAACCCGCCATCATCCGCCACGAAGACAGCAACGTGATTAATGTCAGCTTTCCTGACAACAAAAAAGCATCGGCAAAATCAACCGCGAAAAAAGCCAAACCTGCCGTTAAAACCAAGCAGACTGTCAGCGAAACGCCATTGCCAGTGTCTTTGAACGAAGCGGATATTAAAGACGTTGCCGCCATTAAAGGCGTATCCAAAAGCTTGGCTGAAAGCATTGTCGCAGCCCGCCCTATCGATTCTTGGGAAGCACTGCTAAAAATTAAAGGCATGGGGCCTAAATTGCTGGAAAAAATCCGTGCTTTGGTCTCGCTGTAAGCACTTGTTGAGCAGCTAGCGGTAATTGATCGAGTTAGTCGCGCAAAACAAGCTTCAAAAATAATGTGGGTTGGGTTGCAAGGCGCAACCCAACCGAGTGCTTTTAGCCGATCAAGCTATCAGGCAATCCAAACCGCGCCCACGCCCAAACCGGTGGTGTTGACACTGCTGGCGTTTACACCCAGCAGTTGCACCAGCATGTCGGTGCTGCCGTCATCCTGGAACACATAGGCATCCGCGCCGACGTTGAAAGCCACGGTCGCCCCGCCGGTGATGTTGGCCTGCAGGTAGCT